>CAZBEC010000008.1:0-212235 GCA_964490815.1 uncultured Thalassospiraceae bacterium | reverse complement strand
TATATATTATGCGATTTTTCTATTTTAAAATAGATGACTAACGTCGGCGATATCTAGCACTTTCCCCTCTTCGGATTGATCACTTTGCGAGTCGATTTGGCACGGTTAATCTATTCGTCGCGAGTCTGGAAATTTTTTGGGACCACAAAATGAACTCACCGACGGAACCGGCAATAAACCGGTTAATTGAAATCATGGCGCTTTTGCGCGACCCGGATAAGGGTTGCCCCTGGGATGTCGAACAAACTTTCGAAACCATCGCGCCCCACACCATCGAAGAAGCCTACGAAGTGGCCGAAGCAATCGAACAGAACGATATGACCGCCCTGGTAGATGAATTAGGCGATTTGCTCTTGCAGGTCGTCTTTCATGCCCGAATGGCTGAGGAAGAGTCTCACTTCGCTTTTGACGATGTCGCACAGGCTATATGCGACAAGCTAATTCGTCGGCATCCCCACGTGTTTGGCGACGTGGAAATTGAAACAGCTGCGGCGCAAACCAGGTCCTGGGAAAGCCAAAAAGCCCAGGAACGAATGAAAAAAAGAGCTTCTGGTGCGCCCCATAGCGCATTGGACGGTGTAACGACCGGCCTGCCCGCCCTCACCCGCGCCTTAAAACTTCAAAAGCGCGCCGCCCGTGTCGGATTCGACTGGCACGAAGCAGCTGATGTATTGGAGAAATTTGACGAGGAATCCCGCGAAATGGCTGACGAAATGAGTGCGGGAGCCGATAAGGCGCGTCTGCAGGACGAAATGGGGGATTTACTGTTTACCTGTGTGAACCTGGCGCGAAAGCTCGATATTGATCCTGAAACTGCGCTCAGGCACGGAAACGCAAAATTTGAACATCGCTTCAAGACTATGGAGACTCTGCTTTCGAAAGACGGAAAATCCACTGAAACAATGGATACCGATGGCCTGGAATCATTTTGGCGGCGCGCCAAGGAAGAAAGTTGAGATAGCGCTGGCCCCACCCCCTGCCCCGCATTTAGAATGTCTCTTATGATATTGAAAAAATTCAGACTTCTGATGTTTCCCGTCCTGCTGACTGTGGTTCTGAGCGGCTGCTATGTGCCGGGCAGTTTCGACGCGGAAATAGAGATCGGCAGAACAGGTTTCTATAAAATGACTTTCGAAGGCTATATGGCCGAAACCAACCTGTTCAATAAAGTTGTCCGGGACAAAATCAGCGCAAAGGAAGAAGCCGAACGGGTCGAGCGTTTGAAGACGGACTTAACGCGCGACAGAGCCACGAAGCTGTTCGAATACTTCAAAAAAGGGCATTTCAGGATCAAATGGGAAAAACAAGGCGATATCCTGAAAACCAAGTCAGTTACCTTCCTGCGCCGCAATGAAAACATTCTTTCAATCAATTACGTCAAAAGCAAAGCGCTGGTAACCATCCAAGGAACTCCTATTTCCCAGATAAATGCCCAACGTATAGTCGATGCCGGCCTCGGCGTGCAGGGGTCGCTTAAGGTTACAACGGATGCCCGGGTAATTTCTCACAACGCCCAAAAAGTAAAAAAAGGCGAAGGCCGCAAGAAAATCTATTTATGGCGGATCAAAAGCCCCTTCGATCCCTCTCCGAAACTGTCATTTAATCTGCGCTAGATTTTCGGCCTCGTTTTCGTCAGCCGTTAATGTATTTAGGTTTTGAAGACATTCACGCAAAAGTCTAAGCTCTAGAAAGATAAAAGTAATTCCGGGAGAGCCGCCGTGGACTGCAAGACGATGATGGCCCCGATCAAGACCAGCCTTTTCTCTGACGAACCGGCGGGTACGGCCATCGATTTCATGGTTGAAAAGCATATGGGGCTGGTGCCGGTTACCCACCGCGATGGCGTCTTTGCAGGTCTTATCAGCGGCGACAGTTTAATGCATTTCCTGCTGCCTAGGGCGGTCTCGGCCATGAGTCGTGTCAAACACGGCATGAAACACGCCAGCTATCTGCAAGAGTCCGCCGAAGAAATGCAGGAACGCCTGGAGGCTTTGCGCGACAAAACCATCGGCGACCTGGTTGACGGGGAAGCCAAGACGGTCAACCCCGATACCCCCCTGATCGACGCTTTGATGATGATTACCGACCGGCAATACGTTGTTCCAGTCGTGGATGAAAACAAAAAGCTCCTGGGCGCGATCTCCTTTTTCTCGGTTTTGTATGGCTTACGCGAGGAATACGACCGGGACGAGGTCCAGCGCGCTAAAGAAAAGGAACGTGAAGAACGAGAGAAGGAAAAGAGAGCGACTCAAGGGGAGGCAGACGAGTGAACGCTGAGCACGTTGTGATCTTTGGGATGGATCCGCTTTGGCTAAGCAGCATTATTCTTGTTGTCACCTACGTCATTCTGCTGTCCGAAAAAATCAACCGCACGGTCGTTGTTCTGCTCGGCGCCGGGTTGGCGATCGTTACCGGCGTAATCAATCAGGAACAGGCGATCGCCGGCATAGATTTCAATACCATTGGCTTGCTTACCGGCATGATGATCGTCGTTTCGGTAACCAGGGCGTCCGGTGTTTTTGAATTTGTCGCCATCTGGTCGACCAAGAAGGTGAAAGCCGACCCAATGGGCATTCTCATTGCCCTCAGCATTGTCACGGCTGTGTTTTCCGCTTTTCTGGATAACCTGACGACAGTGTTGCTGGTGGTTCCGGTAGCCCTGTTGATTGTCGAAAAGCTCGATGTATCCCCCTACCCCTTCCTGTTTAGCCAAATTCTGGCAGCGAACGTCGGCGGCACCGCGACGCTGATCGGGGACCCGCCCAACATCCTTATAGGATCAGCTACGGGCTTGAGTTTCATGCAGTTCATCAACAACATGGGGCCAGTTTCAGTGGTTGTCCTCATCATAATGGTGCCAATCTTCAAAATATTGTGGGGTAAGGGATTGGTGGCCGATGAAAAACACCGAAAAAGAGTCATGGGGTTCAAGGAGGCGGACAGCATCAAGGATATGGTGCTGCTGAAAAAATCTCTGGTCGTTTTGGCGTTGATCATCGCCGGCTTCATCATTGGCGAGCACTACCACATCCGTCCGGGCACTACGGCCATGCTGGGCGCCGCCGTGCTGCTGCTGGTGGCCAGTTGGGGCGATAATGAGCACAATCAGGCCGAACGTCTCCACGAAGCCATGATGGAAGTGGAGTGGCCCGCCTTGTTCTTCTTTATAGGTTTGTTCGTCATTGTTGCCGGCGTCGAACATGCAGGCCTGCTTAATATTTTGGGTACGGCCTTGATAGAGTTTACTGGCGGCGATCCGGCAACCACAGCTTATGCCACCCTTTGGCTATCGGCTGTCGTTTCAGCGGCGGTCGACAACATCCCCTTTGTCGCAACCATGATTCCCTTGGTTGAATCCATGGAAGCCGCCATGGGCGGCAGAGACGCCATGGAGCCGATCTGGTGGTCGCTGGCGCTGGGCGCATGCCTGGGTGGAAATGGTTCCCTAATCGGGGCCGCCGCGAACGTCATGGTTTCCGGTCTCGGCGCACGCGCCGGATATCCGATTGGATTCGCCACCTTCCTGAAAATCGGCCTGCCCTTGATGTTCCTTAGCGTTATCATAGCGCACGTGTATGTTTGGGCCCGATATTATCTGTAGCGAAATCTAATTACCTATGCCTGAAATCTATGTCGACGCCGATGCTTGTCCGGTCAAGGATGAAGTCGTGAAAGTGGCTTTGCGTCATCAATTGAAAACCCATTTCGTCAGTGACGGCGGTATTCGCCCCCATCCGAGCCCTCTGGTTTCGATCGTCGTCGTTTCTCAAGGCGCGGACGCCGCCGATGACTGGATTGCCGAACATATTCAACCGCACGATATAACAATCACCAATGACATCCCCCTTGCCGACCGTTGTATAAAAAAAGGTGCGCTCGCCATTCGTCCCAATGGCAAGGCTTTTAGTGAAGATTCAATAGGTATGGCGCTGGCTACGCGAAACCTCATGGCCGATTTACGCGAAACGGGAGAGATTACCGGCGGGCCGGCACCCTTTTCAAGACAGGATCGCTCACGCTTCCTTCAGGCGCTGGAAACGGCCATTCAGTCGTTGCGATAAGGTCAAATTCAATCCCTCAACAGCCGGATCAAACTGGATGTATCCCATCTATTTCCACCCCGTTCGGCGATCTTGTCGTAATAACCGGCGACTATTTCGGTAACCGGCAAACTAGCGCCGTTGTTTTTCGATTCAGCCAGGCAAATTCCCATATCCTTTCGCATCCAATCGACGGCGAAGCCGAAGTCGAATTCATCGTCGATCATGGTGTAACCGCGATTTTCCATCTGCCACGACTGGGCGGCGCCCTTGGATATGACGTCTACCACCAATTTGGCGTCCAATCCTGCCTTTTGAGCGAAATTCAGTCCTTCGGACAACCCCTGAACAAGGCCGGCAATGCAAATTTGATTAACCATTTTTGTCAACTGACCCGCACCGGCCTCACCCATCAAGGTAACCGCTTTGCCATAGCATTCCATTATGGATTTGCAGGTCTCGAAAGCATCCGCGTCGCCACCAAGCATTATGGTTAAGGCGCCGTTTTCAGCCCCCGCCTGTCCGCCTGAAACGGGACCGTCCAAAAAGCGCTTGTCGATTTTTTTGGCCGCCTCGTAGATTTCCCTAGCGACATCCGCGGAGGCCGTCGTGTGATCGACGAAAATAGCGCCCTCGTCCATTCCGGCCAGAATGCCGTCTTCGCCGAAAACAACGCTGCGTAGATCGTTATCGTTACCGACACAGGCGAAAACCATATCGCAGCCCTCCGCTGCCTTGGCTGGCGTATCCTCGAAGGAGCCACCATATTCATTCGCCCAAGTCTCTGCTTTTGCAGTGGTACGGTTGTAAACGGTTACATCGTGCCCTGCCTTGGCCAAATGGCCCGCCATCGGATATCCCATTACACCAAGGCCTATAAAGGCCAGCTTTTTCGTTTCCATTTAATCACTCCTCCCAAGGAACGGCTGTTTTTCTGTTAAGGCTACGGTTGGTTGGTAATCAAATATTTCGCGACGCAATTCGCCTGTTAGTAGATTCATCAATTTTTCAGCATTTTTGAAAGCGCCTCAAGGGACTCAATATCGGGCGCCAGCATCAAAATTTCATCGGCTTTCTCGGCTTCCTTTGGTGTTAAGTCAGGGTGGTAATCCCTGCCGGCCTTGATCAGGCGGCTGGCCCCACCGGCTTCCTTATGCATCAATACACCCGCTGCATGATCCCAGGGCTTCAGAAGAAAAGCATATCGCGCAAAATGAAGATGCCCCAGCGCCAGGTCCATGTAATCCCGGCCTACGCACCCGACCCGGTTAATATCTTTGGGCGCACCGGCTACCGTTTCAAGTCGTTTGGCGACACGTCCGCTAAGCGACCCTTTCATTTGATTGATCGGTGGCGCTTTCCCCAAAACAAGCCTGGTGTCGCCGAACCAGCACCCCTTCCCTTTCGCAGCCCACACCGTTTCATCGGCAAGCGGATCATGTATCCACCCCATCAGGGTCTCGCCGCCCTGGCAATATGCGACAATTACTGCGAAGGGTACGCGACCTTTAGCGAAGTTGCGGGTGCCATCCAGAGGATCGAGCACCCAAACAGGCGCATCCCTTTTCAGGCGGTCCAGAACGCTTGGAAAATCTTCCGCCTCTTCCTCGCCAACGACCAGTGATCCCGGAATCAAGGCCGTAAGTTTTGCTTCCAGGTGTTTTTCTGCTTCGACATCGGCGATGGTGACGAGGTCGCCAGGGGCCTTCTCGCGGACCTGCTCGTCATTCAGCATGCGAAAGCGCGGCGTGATCAGCGTCGAGGCTGTTTCGCGGATTATCTGTGTGACTTTGTCAGAATTTGGAATCATGGGCTATCCTCGCCTAGAAATGGGAATGAGGAAAGGCCTGTCAACATCCCTTGCTATGGATGTATAATTTGGTCGATATCTACACTATTCATCCAAAGCTTGTAGTCGAGCTAGCGACGCCGGGGACGGGACCAGATCAAACAGCTCTATTGTGAATACGCTTCAGGGCGGGTCATTTGATCGACTCGTAGAAAATTGGGCAACCAGTTTCCAATCAAATGCAGGTTGCTCTTGAACTCACTTAAACGAGGCGCATCGAACCTTTATTGCGTTTGGGCGCATTATCAGCAAGGAGGACGAGTATGCCCACATATATCAGCCTGGTTAATTACACAGATACCGGTATCAAGAAGATAAAGGAATCGCCAAAAAGACTGAACATTGTCAAAAAATTGGCGAAAAAAATGGGCGGTGAAATCAAGGACTTCTATCTTACGGTGGGCGATCACGACATCGTCGTGGTGACCGAAATGCCAAGCGATGAAAAGCTGGCGCAGTTTCTGCTTACCGTTGGATCTACCGGGGCGATCCGCACAAAAACACTGACAGCCTTTCACGAGGACGAATACAAAAAGATCATTAAAAAGATTTAGCGTCTTTCAAAACGCGCCCAGTTTTCCGGAGCGAGACGGACTTTTAGGTGAATTCCTGTTTCGTCGTCCTGGCGGTCCACGATTTCACCATTTTCATAGAGCCAGGAAAGAGATGCTCCGTCAGCCGACTCCAGGTCGATCTCGTGCAACGAAGTCGATAGCGCAAGCAAATCGTCAATGTTGTTTAGCAAGATCGGGCAGCCTTCTCCGGTAAGCGCCGACAAAGCAACGACACGGGTATTGGCTCTATGAGCTTTGTTTTTAAGTATAATCAGTTCGTCCGGGTCAATAGCGTCAGTTTTATTCAGGACTTCGATAAAAGCCTGCCCCTCACCGACGATATCTTCGCCTTCACTGTCTTCATATTCGTTGTCGTTCAGGCCCAGTTCCGCCATGACCTTTAGAACGTCTCTTTTCTGGGCTTGAGAGTCGGGGTGTGCAGCATCACGAACATGGACGACGATATTGGCTTCCGTCACCTCTTCCAACGTTGCGTGAAAAGCGGTGACCAGTTCATGCGGTAAATCGGAGATAAACCCGACAGTGTCGGAAAGAATTATTGAGCGCCCCGAAGGTAGATCGAGCCCTCGCATGGTTGGGTCCAAGGTAGCAAACAACTGGTCCTGGGCTTCAACATTTGAATTCGTCAGGCGATTAAATAATGTCGACTTTCCGGCATTGGTGTAACCAACCAAGGCTACAATTGGATACGGAACCTTGCGTCGTGCTTTCCGATGCAGTTCCCGTGTCCGTTTTACTTCCTTTAATTCTCGACGAAGTTTGGTAATCCTTTGATCAATCAGTCGCCGGTCCGTCTCAATCTGCGTTTCGCCGGGTCCACCCATGAATCCCGCACCACCTCGTTGTCTTTCCAGGTGAGTCCAACTTCTCACCAGGCGCGAGCGTTGATAGGTTTGGGCTGCTAGTTCCACCTGCAGGCGGCCTTCGCGGGTTCTCGCCCTTTCGCCAAATATCTCAAGGATCAATCCTGTCCGGTCGATGACTTTGCAATTCCAAGCCCGCTCCAGGTTTCGCTGTTGAATGGGCGACAAGGAAGCATCAACGACGCAGACGTCTATCTCACCGCTGGTTCCGTCAGAATCACAATTTGCGGGGGATTCACCAGTGATAATACTGCCAATGCTTTCCACTGTCCCTTTACCGAACAGAGTCGATGGCTTGATTCGACTTAGGGTGTAAATACCAGCGTGGACAACCTGAACGCCTATTGCTTGGGCCAACCCGACAATTTCGTCCAGGCGCGCATTTGGGTCGCGACCACTCGCCCCGTGACTCTTGATATAAGGATGGATGACCAGACAGCGCTCCTGCTTGTCTTTTCCATTACCTTTAAGGGTCTTCGGATCCTCTGTCTTGTCGGTCAAATGCGTCTTTTACTCAGCGTTTTCTTTGTCGGGCTCGAACAGTTGAACCGGTTCTGATGGCATAACCGTCGAGATAGCGTGTTTGTAGACCAGTTGCGTATGTCCGTCACGGCGTAAAAGAACCGAGAAGTTGTCAAACCAAGTGACAATTCCCTGCAACTTGACCCCATTAACAAGAAAGACTGTGACGGGTGTTTTGTGTTTTCTGATGTAATTCAGAAACACGTCCTGAACGTTCTGATTTCTTTCGGGTGACATTTTACGTAACCCCTTTTCTTTATTATCCACCTTATCGTGGCGGAATGTTTTATTTTTCCCTGTTTATCGTAGCGCCTAGAGCCTCCCTAAGCCGGACGCAATGTTAATACTACATATTCCCGACCAACTTGGAAAGCGTCAGACAGTCCTCAATATGGTAAATTGGTGGATGATCAGTGAATTCATTGGGTTTTGGCGCTTGGGCCCGTAATAAAATGGGCGCAAGATTGGCGTTAACCGCGCACTCCATATCTATATCGGCGTCCCCGACAAACCAGATATCCTGTCCACGATTATTGGGGTAACCGTCGAGAGCCATTTCCACAGGATCAATTGCCGGTTTGTCATTTTCAGCATCCAGGGCCCCGACCATTCGGAAAAAATAGCTATCCCATCCCAGATGCTGGGCCTCCTTACGCAAGTAATCCCCACGTTTGGTGCTTACGACGCCCAGATAAAGGCCTTGCCTGGAAAGTTCGGCAAGCATTTCGCCGGCGCCTTCAAGCGGGCTTAATTGGTTGATATGGATGTCATCGAAACGTCCGTAAAATACATCGGCCGCATTTTTCCAGTCATCACCAAACAAAATAGGAAAACTCTCACGCAGGGATTTACGAACCCGTTGCTTCGTTTCGTCCATGGTCCACGGTGTTTTATCGAATTTTTCCAGCGTGAAATTCAACGCATCAAAAATGATTGCCCAGCTATCAACCAGGGTATTGTCCCAATCGAAAAGAATCGCCTTCGGTTTTTGCAGGCTCACGCTGATTGCGCCTTCATATGTTCGCCGAAATACGCCAACAACTTCGTAGACAGCGGCCCAACCTTACCGTCGGCGACTGGATCACCGTCAATTTTCGTAACCGGCTTTACAAACGACGTCGTCGAACTGACAAAGGCTTCCCTGGCTGCTTTTGCTTCTTCGACGCTAAAGGCTCGTTCGGTGAACGAAATACCATTTTCATTCGCGACCTTCAGGATCGAAAGGCGGGTGATGCCATTCAGGATAGCGTTGCTTACATCTCGCGTAACAAGTTCGCCATCCGCCGTCACGATCCAGGCATTGGAGGCCGTGCCTTCGGTAATCATTCCATTTTCTTCGACGAACCAGGCCTCATAACAACCGGCACGCACCGCCTTTTCCTTGGCAAGGCAATTTCCCAGCAATGAAACTGTTTTGATATCCCGGCGCTGCCATCTGATTTCCGGTGTCGTAAGAACATTTACCCCTTTGTTTGTCGCATCAAAATCAAATGGTGGAAAGCGTTTCGCGGTAACGACGAGTGCACTGTTCTGATGATCCGGAAAGGCATGATTGCGGGGCGCGACGCCACGGGTTATTTGCATATAAACAATTCCGTCCCTGATCCTGTTTCGGCGAATGACTTCACCGATGATGACGTTTAACGCCGTCGGCGCAACCGGCCAGGCCATTTCCAGTTCGTTCAACGATCTTGTCAGCCGGATCAAATGACCATCCATATCGATCAGCTTTCCCTTGTGGATGGCGATCACTTCATAGACGCCATCGGAAAACTGATACCCTCTGTCCTCTATATGGACAGAGGCGGCAATATGCGGGACGTACTGTCCATTTACATAGGCGATTCGAGACATGGATTTTCCTAAAAGTATTCGAGTTGAACTGAGAACATTTTTTCGACCTTACTCACTTCATCGGTGGCAGCGAAAAGAACGATCCGGTCGCCTACCTGAACCACCGTATTACCTCGAGGCGTGATGATTTCGTTGTCGCGAACGATTGCGCCAAGAAGGACACCGGCAGGCAGGTTGACCTCTTTCAAAGGTGTATTGACCAGAGGCGAAGTTTCAAGTGCTTCGGCCTCAATTAATTCGCCAAATCCTTCACGTAAGGTATGGACAGAGTGAATTCGCCCTCTTCGGACGTGTTGTAGGATTGTTGATACCGTTATGTTGCGCGGGCTTACGACCACGTCAATTCCCAAGGGCGCCACTAAAGGTTCATAAGTATTCTTGTTTATCAAGGCGATCGCACGTTTCGCGCCCTGTCTTTTTGCCAGCAAGGAAGCCAGTATATTGGTTTCATCGTCATTGGTAACCGAAACGACGGTTTCCGCTAAGGCTACGTTGGCTTCGTCAAGAATTTCGTGATCAAGCACATCGCCATTCAGGACAACTGTATTTTCCAGTTTCCCATGGATTTCCTTAGCTCTGTTTTGATCAAACTCGAGGACTTTGGCGTTTACCCAGGGAAATTCTTTCTCCAATTGCTGAGCTAGGAAAAGTCCTATATTTCCCCCGCCAAATATCAAAAGTCGCCTCGCTTCAGATTCTTCATGGCCAAAAGCAGTCATGGCGCGAGGAAGATGCTCTGTATCAACGACGAAATACACCTCGTCTCCCGGCAACATCTGATCATCACCAGTAGGTACTATAGGCTGGCTATCACGCATAAGGCCGACGATAACAATATTCAGATCCGGAAACAGTTGGGTTAGTTGCCGAAGCGGAGTATGAACCAGTGGGCAATCTTCGCCGCAACGAACGCCTAGCAAACGGACCTTGTCGTCCACCATTGGGATCATCTCGAAAGCGCCCGGAACCTGCAAACGGCGCGTGACGGCGTGCGCGACCTCTATTTCCGGTGAAATAATCACGTCAATGGGCATGTGATCACGTGAGAAAAGGTTAGACCACATCGGTTGCAGATAACTTTGATGTCGCACACGGGCGATTTTCGTGGGTACATCAAAAAGCGAATGAGCGACTTGGCAAGCGATCATGTTGACTTCATCGGCATAGGTAACGGCAATGATCATATCCGCATCTTCCGCACCGGCGCTTTCAAGAATGTCCGGGCGCGATGCATGACCGACGATCCCCTGTACATCTATGGTATCCGTTATTTGCGACACCAATTTCGAGGACTGGTCAACGACGGTAACATCGTTATTTTCCGTTGATAATTGACGGGCGATGCTGGAGCCAACCTGACCAGCGCCGCAGACAATGACTTTCATGCTCCGAAAATCCCCTTTTTGTTCTCTACCCTGCCAGCCGGCTCCTTACGAGGCCGGGGTATCATTTCCGTCATTTTTTCCGCCGGTTTGGATACCTAGTGTTTTTAATTTGCGGTGCAAGGCTGATCGCTCCATCCCGACGAAACTTGCAGTGCGCGAGATATTGCCACCAAATCGTATGACCTGTGAATGGAGATATTCCCTCTCAAAGGTCTCTCTGGCTTTTCTTAAGGGCAACCCCATGATTCCATTTATGTTTTCCAGTCCACCTGAATTAGCCTGCGTTCCGACACCGCTAATTTCATGGGGCAGCATGTCTGTTCCCAACGGATCATTGGCCTCGCCGGGCGCCATGATCAAAAGCCGTTCTATAACATTCCGGAGTTCTCTGACGTTGCCGGGCCAAGCGTATGACTGCAATGCGGCTATCGCTTCCCTGGCAAGTGTTCTCACCGGTCTACCTGAACTCTCCGCTGCGCGATGAATAAAGTGTTCGGCCAAGGGCGAGATGTCATCAATTCGAGCTGTCAAAGGAGGCAATTCTATGGGAACAACGCTCAATCGGTAAAAAAGATCTTCTCGGAAGTTGCCGTTGGCGATTTCTTCGCCCAAATCGCAGCTGCTCGAGGCGACGACGCGAACATCCACTTCTACCTTCGTTGCTCCCCCTACCCTCTCAAAAATCTGCTCCTGCAAGACGCGTACGATTTTGCCCTGGGTCTCCAGGGGCATATCGCCAACTTCATCCAGTAACAGGGTTCCATTGTGGGCGGCTTCGAAGGTCCCAACTTTGCGCGCGGTTGCCTCTTGGTCCGGCGCCTCGACGCCGAACAACTCCATTTCCACCTTTTCCGGTTCCATAGATGCGCAATTTAGAACGACAAATGGCCCAGCCGCCCTTTGCGACAGCTTATGAAGAAGCCTGGCTGCAACTTCCTTCCCAGAGCCAGCAGGACCGGAGATCAAAACCCTGGAATTAGCAGGAGCAACTTTTTCGATTGAAAGCCGGACTTGATTTATCGCGGCGGATTTCCCGATTAATTCGTTTTCCGTTCCAGCTCGCTGGCGTAATTCTTCGTTTTCCCGGCGCAGGCGCGATGCTTCAAGAGCCCGTGCAGCTATAACCAACAGGCGGTCAGAGTTGAAAGGCTTTTCGATAAAGTCGTAGGCGCCCAGATTTATTGCCGTCACGGCAGTTTCTATATTGCCGTGGCCGCTCATCATTACCACGGGAATGCCTGGATAATCGGATTTAATGGCTTCCAGAATTTCGATCCCGTCTAGCTCGCTGCCTTGCAACCAGATATCGAGAAGAACAAGGCTGGGTCTACGTGAAACTATGGCGCTCATAGCTTCGTCACTGTTTGCTGCCTTGCGGGTTTGATAGCCTTCGTCTTCAAGCAGCCCCGCCGTAAGTTCCCGGATATCCGCCTCGTCATCAACGATAAGAATTTCAAGAGACATGGTTCAGAAGCCCGTTTGCTGAATTGACAGAATTATCATCGTCTTCATTTTCGGATTCTTCGGTAGGATGGAACACCAAACTGATCGTCGCCCCACCCTTAATGTTATCCGACAAATTAATTTCACCGCCGTGGTCTTCCATGATCTTTTTGACGATGGCGAGCCCAAGACCGGTGCCACCTTCGCGGCTAGTTACGTAGGGCTCCGTCAGTTTCTCGCGTTCGACTTTCGGCAATCCCAGGCCATTGTCTTCAATCGTGATAGAGACGAATGTTCCCTGGAGGCCATTGTTTTTCTCAGAAAGGGTGCAACTGATTTCGCCTTTTAACTGTTCGTCGTTCGAAGTCTTCAGGTGGGCGTCAACGGATTCTGAAGCGTTCTTAAGCAAATTCGTCAGTGCTTGCCCTATTTGGCGACTGTCGCAACGAAGATTGACGACGTCATCTGGAAGTTCGAGTTTGTATTCGATTTCGGGGTGACGGTTTCTCTCCAGGAATACCACCTGCCTGCAAATATCGGAGAGATTTTCATTTTTCAAAGTTGCCTGCGGCATTCGGGCGAAGGAAGAGAATTCATCGACCATTCTGCCGATTTCTTCAACTTGACGGATTATGGTGTCGGTACAGGTGGAAAACGTATCTGGATCATTTTCAATTTGTTTCAGATACTTGCGTTTCAGTCTTTCTGCAGAGAGCTGAATAGGTGTCAGCGGGTTCTTTATTTCATGGGCAATTCGCCGGGCGACGTCCGCCCATGCAGCCTTGCGTTGTGCAGAGAGGAGTTCCGTCACATCGTCAAAAGTAACAACATAGCCCAGCGTTTCTCCCCCAAGTTTTTCCCCGGCTACGTTAACAAGTAATGTGACAGTATGGCCGTCCCGATCAATCCTGATTTCGTCTGAAAACAGTTTGTCCGGGCGTTTTTTGCTTTTATTTAAAAGATCCTTGATTTCAGGAACGATCGAGACAATTGGGTCTCCAATTGAACTTTCAAGATCGTAGCCCAGCAATTCCGAAGCAGACCGGTTCGGCAAATGAATACGGCCTTCGTCATCCAGTCCAATGACGCCGGCCGAAACGCCGGTAAGAACGGTTTCGGTAAAGCGCATTCTTTCGTCGAGTTGACGGTTGGCCTCCAATAGTCCTTGTTGCTGGCCTTGCAACTGAGAGGTCATTCGGTTGAAAGCGCGACCCAAGGCGCTAATTTCATCGGTGCCTGCTGTTTCTTCAACACGCGCGCCCAATTCTCCCTTTGAAACCCGCTCCGAAGCCGAAATCAGTCCTGAAATGGGCCGCGAAAGCTGTCCAGCCAAAGTCAACCCGACCCAAACAGCCGCCATCAAGAGCAACAATGCAACGACGCCAAAGATCATTACAAAGGTTATTTGAATACCTTCCTGTTTTTCCTCCAGACTCTTGTATTTGGCTACGGCGCCAGCAGTTTTTTCAATATGCGACAGAACCCGAGGATCAACGAAACGTCCGGCGAGCAAATACGCGTCCACGAACCGATCCAGCCTGACAATGGCGCGAACGCGGTCTTCTTCGATATTTAGAACGACGATGCGCCCTTTAGCCGCTTCATTCATTGCCTTATCGGGCATCAAATCAAATTCGAGTGACTGGCTGAATGCCGATCGCGCCAAAACGCGGGCATTGCCGTCTATGACCAAAGCTTCCTGAAACCCCCTTATACCCGCCTGTCTGGACAGGTAGCTGTTAAATACGCGCGGGTTGCGCATTAACGCCGCCGCTTCATTATTCAGATCATTGGCCGTCGCCAGCACGTCGGCGCGAATATTCTGTTGATGCTCATAAAGGTACGAACTCGCAACGGCATTTGAAGCCTCGAGCGCAGTGCTGACTTTATCGCTAAACCAAGTTTGAATTCCAAAATTAAGGAATAGTGTGGAGAAGACGGCGACAAGAATAGCCGGGGTTGCGGCGACCAAACCAAACATAAGAACCAATCGAGTATGCAAACCCGAGCCGGCCTGTCCTTGTTTGTGCTCTATCCAGATGGAAACCAGCCGCCGGGCTACGACTACTCCCAACAACAACAACAGTATGGCGTCTAGATAAAGAAGCGCTATAACCGTATCCGGATCTGGGTCGGGTGTCCCTTCCCAACCGGTCATGGTAGCGATTGTCGCAAAACCTGAAACCACAGCCAAAGCCGCAAGGGTAAAGGCCAGTTTGCGCCGCATGCGCAGCCTTCGCCACAACAGTCGAAATTTGACGACTGGATTTTCCTTGCGCTTAGAGGCAGTGTTCATTTGGCCCCCCGAACAACCGGGATATCCAGTTCACGTATTTTTTTTCGTAAAGTATTTCGGTTTAATCCAAGGACATCCGCCGCCTTCAATTGGTTTCCTCGGGTCGCTTGCAGTGTGAGCGTAATAAGGGGGCGTTCCACTTCCCTAAGAACCCTGTCATAAAGGCCGGCAGCGGGAAGATTGCCTCCGTGGGCCGAAAAATAAGTCGACAATTGTTGTTCAACGGTGCCGGACAGCCCTTCGGCAGTTTCCCCTTGATCGCTTACAGGGGATGCCGTATCGGTCAATTCTGCTTCGATGACATCAATACCAATGTTTTCTTGAGAGTAGAGCGCCCCCAAACGTCGCACCAAATTTTCCAGTTCGCGAACGTTGCCGGGCCATCGGTAGGCCTTAAGCCGTTCCATAGCTTGTGCATCAATTGTTTTGCGTGGCAATCCATCGGCTGAAGTCTGGTTAAGGAAATGGCGGACCAACTCCGGAATATCTTCAGCCCGGGCGCGCAGGGCGGGAAGCCTGATCGGTACGACATTCAGGCGAAAGTATAAATCTTCGCGAAATAGTCCCTGTCTTATCAACTGCTTGAGGTCGTGATGTGTGGCCGCAATGATGCGCACGTTTGATCGAATAGGGGTGCGACCGCCGACGGTGGTGTACTCCCCTTCCTGCAGTACCCTCAACAATCGGGTTTGCGCCTCCGGCGGCATATCGCCGATCTCATCAAGGAACAGCGTTCCCCCTTCGGCTTGCTCAAATCTCCCGGTTCCACGTTGAGTGGCGCCCGTAAATGCTCCTTTCTCATGCCCGAACAGCTCACTTTCGATAAGATCTCGCGGGATAGCCGCCATGTTGATAGCGACGAATGAACTGTGGCGCCGTTTTCCATAATCGTGCAGCGCCCGCGCAACCAGTTCCTTACCGGTACCGGATTCACCGGTAATTAGAACTGAAAGGTCTGTTCCCATCAGACGCGCCAAGGTCCTGTAGATATCCTGCATGGCCGGTGAGCGCCCAATCAGGGGCAAATTTTCTCCAGCGCCATCGCCCGCTTCCCCTTCTCCATCGGCGTGGATATCCGAAGTTCTGTTGGAAACTTCAAGCGCTCTCTTAATAATTGAAAGCAACTCTTTCAAATCAAAAGGTTTTGGAAGGTATTCAAATGCCCCTCTTTCTGTAGCTTTGACAGCCGTCATCAGGGTGCTTTGGGCGCTCATTACGATTATTCTTAAGTCCGGGCGAATCTTTCGGATGCGGGGAATGAGATCCAGGCCGTTCTCATCGGGCATCACCACATCGGTGATAACCAAATCGCCTTCTCCATCGCTTACCCACCGCCATAACGTTGCGGCGTTACCAGCGGCCCTTACTTCGTATCCGGCCCGGCCTATAGCCTGTATCAGTACAGTGCGAATAGCTGCATCATCATCGGCTATCAGGATGGTTCTGCCAGCCATATTCTAGTTTTCCTCTGCTTGGGTTGTGTCCATTGGCAACATAACCTTAAAAACCGTTTTGGACGTATGGCTTTCCAGCTCAATAATCCCACCATGGTCGTCAACAATCTTGGCTACCAGGGCGAGCCCCAAGCCGGATCCCTTGGGTTTCGTAGTAATGAAAGGGTCAAACAAATAGCTCTGGCTATCCTCTGGTATGCCTTCGCCATTATCCTGAATGCTAATCATCAGCGGCAGGTGAACCCTGGAGTTACTGCCCGGGACCGCAAATCGGACGCCATGTCTGTAGGCCGTCGTCATTACAATCTCTCCACCGGGTCCGGTAATTGCCTCAGCAGCATTCTTAACCAAATTCAGGAAAACCTGCACCAGCTGGTCCTTGTTTCCCAATACCGGTGGAATGGAAGGATCATAGTTCTCGATAAAACGAACGTGTTTTGCAAAACCGCTTTCACCCAGCCGACGAACCCGGTCCAGCACCTGGTGTATGTTTACGCCCTGCTGATCTAGAGGTACGCCATCGGTAAAGATATCCATTCGGTCTACCAAGGCGACAATGCGGTCAGACTCATCGCGAATTAGTCGGGTTAGTTCCTTATCCTCGTCGGCAGCGCATTCTTCCAACAACTGAGCGGCCCCGCGGATTCCGGAAAGTGGGTTTTTCACCTCGTGAGCAAGCATCGCCGCCATGGCGGAAACAGAGCGAGCCGCGCCGCGGTGGGTTAATTGGCGGTCAATGGTGTCGGCAATGGAGCGCTCCTGTATGGCGAGAACAACATATCCCGGATCATCAGGTAGAGGGCTGGCGTGAACATTGACCAAATGTTCCCCTATTTTTGGCGTTTCTAGCGGCAAACCGTATTCAGATACTGCCGTACCGGTGTTGCGGACCTGATCCAGAAGCGCCAGCATTGGGCTATCCTCCGGGATAAGGCCGCTGATTGGCTGGCCAATTAGATATGACGCACTGCCCTGAAAGAATTGTTCGCCCGAACTATTTACGTAGCTGATGCAACTATCGGGATCGATAACGGCGACACTGGAGGAAAGAGCATTCAGGACGGTTTCAAAATCCGGCCCGGCCGGCTCATTGGAAGCCTTTACCAGAGAAACCGTGTCGGACATGCCTAAGCCGCTTTCAGCTCGATAAGCGGTTGGTAGAACCTTTTGATCATTTCAATAACCGTGTTTTCATCGGTCGCCGCCATGACCTCAGCGCGGAATTCTGCGGATCCTGCTAACCCCTTGGAATACCAGCCAATATGTTTGCGTGCGATGCGAATCCCCGCATGGGTTCCATAGTGGCTGAGAATGCTTGAGTAATGTTCAAGCAGGATTGAAAGCTGTTCACTGAGCGGTGGAGCGGGAAGCTCTTCTCCGGTTTTAAGGAAATGAATAACCTGACCCGGAAACCAGGGTTTGCCGTAACACCCGCGTCCGATCATGACGCCATCGGCACCTGATTGATCTAGCATGGTTTTTGCGTCTTCCAGCGTGGTGACGTCGCCATTGCCGATGACCGGTATAGACACAGCCTCCTTGACTTTAGCAATGAATGGCCAATCGGCCTTGCCCTTATAAAATTGGTTGCGGGTGCGCCCGTGCACAGTGACCGCCTTGATGCCAGAATTTTCAGCAATTTTTGCCAATTTCGGGGCATTACGACTATCCATGTCCCATCCGGTGCGCATCTTCAGGGTAACAGGTACGTCGACGGCCTTGACAACCGCTTCGAGAATGCGCCCAGCAAGTGGCTCATTGCGCATCAGCGAAGACCCGGCATCGTCATTGACGACTTTTTTTACCGGACATCCCATGTTGATATCAATTATCGCAGCCCCCCGGTCTTCATTCAATTTAGCCGCTTCGGCGATGATTTCGGGGTCGCACCCCGCCAATTGAACCGATAACGGGTGTTCTTCGGCGCACCCGGTCGACATCTTCAGGGTTTTTTTCGCCGCGCGAACCATGGCTTTACTGGCGATCATTTCCGAGACGACAAGCCCAGCGCCGCAACGCTTGACCAAACGGCGAAACGGCAGATCGCTGACACCCGACATGGGTGCCAGAATGACTGGATCATCGATAATGACGTTACCGATCGAAAGACTCATTGGACTGACTTTATTGAGTTGCACAACGGATATTAGCCCCATCCTCTGACGAGGTGCCTATTTATTGTGCAATTGTGGCGCAAAAGCAACGAAATTCAGGCCTAGATTGACATTTTTGTCTCAGTCAATGACTGAAAAATGAACACGTCAACCAATCATTACGTCTGTGACGAATTTGACGCCCGGATATCCCAAGGTTAGCAGCAAATAGGCGAGAAGGACGAGGCGAGTAATGCGCCGTCCTCTGGTGCCGGTGGAGAAATGGGTGATCAGCAAAGCACCGATAACCGCAAAAGTCGTTAATGACAGGATGGCTTTATGATCCCATTCGATTATGGAGCCGGTTTCCTGAAATTGCGTGGCCATACCCGTGGCCATTCCCATACCGAGCACGATTTCGCCGATAATAAGCAGCCTGACCAAAAGGCTTTCGCTTTCAGCGACTGACGGCAGTTGCCGCGTCAGTGTCGTCGGACGTTTGGCTTTCAGTGCGCGCTCCTGTAGGAATGCGGCTAAAGCGGCGATAGCTGCAATGGTAACCAGGGCGTAGGTTGCGACGGAAATCAAAATATGAGCCTGAATCCAGCCATCCGGGGTTTCCGTCAGTGGTCGTGTTTCGGGAGCCTGCTGCCAAAAGATGGCGAAAACAGCCAAAATAGCCATGTATGGGATCATCAGTGGGGTTAAACGCCACGCTTTGTCGTTCAGAACGGTGATAGCGGCAAAGATGATCATTGATGCCGAAATCGTCACCCACAGGGTAGTCGATAGCCCCGTTTGCCAGGATCCAGACATTTTTATGAAGACCCAGACCAGCGGGCCAGCGACGGCAACGCCAAGGGTTAGCCAAAAAGTTACGTCGCGCCCTTCTTCGCCCCGCCCTACATCACGGCGCTTCAGGGCGACAAAAGCAGAAGGCAAAAGGGCAGCGAGGGCGGACAGGCTAAAAAGAATATCTTCCAACATGATTGGGATTTTACCTTTATTATTCGAGGCCTGTAGAGTTTCTTGGCTAGCGTGAGCAAATTAGCTTGTGTAATACCGGTTTGGACAGATTTTTTTACGAAATGTTGCGGGAATGATATGAGTGGATGCATCGCCCTGGTTGTCGGCGCGGGAAGAGGACGCCGTTTTGGTAGCGACCTGCCAAAACAATATTGCAAGATTTCTGGCATTCCCGTGATTAGCAGGACTTTGCAAGTCTTCGTTAACCATCCGTCCATAGCAGCAGTCCGCACCGTAATTCATCCGGATGACAGAGACCTATACGATGATGCAGCGTCTTCTTTTCCTGCTAATAAGCTGCTGGAGCCCGTCGGTGGCGGAAAATCTCGTCAGGAATCGGTACTTTTGGGCCTGGAAAGTCTTGTCGACCTAAAGCCTAACTCGGTTCTTATTCACGATGCGGCGAGACCTTTCGTCTCAAATGAAATAATCAACCGCGTTATCAAGGCTTTGGACAACTCAGCAGGCGTCATAGCCGCCCTTCCCGTTCATGACACTCTGAAAAGCTCTCAAGATGGCTATATAAATGACACCGTCGATCGATCGGAACTTTGGCGTGCACAAACACCACAAGGTTTTCGTTTTGCGGATATTCTCCAGGCACACAGAAGATGCCAGGAAAACAATAATGGATCCGAGTTGACCGACGATGCCGCCGTTGCACAGGAAGCCGGGTTACCTGTTGAATTGGTCACCGGCAGCGAGGAAAATATCAAAATAACCACGACGGACGATTTGATGCAGGCTGAACGCTACCAAGGTGGGTACGATCATCGGACGGGCCAAGGCTTCGATGTACACCGCTTTTGTGAAGGTGATAGCCTTACATTGTGTGGCGTTAAAATTCCCTATTCTTTCTCTCTGGAAGGGCACTCGGACGCAGATGTCGCCATGCATGCCTTGACTGATGCACTTATGGGCGCCGTAGCTCAAGAAGATATCGGCAGCCATTTCCCGCCTAGCGAAAGTCAGTGGAAAGGCGCCTCGTCGGAGGTGTTTCTTGTAAAAGCGCGGAAACTGATTGAAGAACTGGGTGGTGTAATTGTCAACGTGGATGTCACCATCATATGTGAAGAGCCCAAAATCGGTCCTTTTCGCGACGCCATGAGGGAAAATGTCGCAAACCTATTGGACATAAATGAGAACCGTGTTTCCGTCAAGGCGACGACGACGGAACGTTTAGGATTTACGGGACGTAAGGAAGGTATTGCCGCGCAGGCTATTGCGACCGTTAAAACGCCATGAACAAGGTTAATTTTGACAAGGTTGAAGTGTTACTGATCGACCCTGACTCTATCTACCGTCAGGCCTTGTTCAGCATGTTGCGAGGCATGAACATCAGAAATATTCGTCAGGGCGCTTCGATGCTGGAAATCAAGAAAGCCTTTCTAGTTTCCAAACCTGACCTTCTGATAAGTGATGCAAAATTGCCGGATGGAAATTTTTGCAACTTTGTTGACGGGTTGCGCCATAACAACATCGGGGGAAATCCGTTTATGCCGGTTCTGGCCCTGACCGCCGATCCAACGGGTGATCTTGTAAAACAGGTTATCGACTCAGGTTCCGATGATTTACTAACGAAACCGTTATCAGCAACTCAGCTTTCTGAGCGAATATACGGTCTTGTCGAGGCGCGAAAGCCCTTTGTCGTCACCAGTGACTATATTGGTCCAACCCGACGTAAAGGAAATGACCGGAAAAGCACCATTCCCTTGCTGGAAGTTCCCAATACCCTACGCGAGAAAGCGACAGGGAAAAAACCGGATTTGGAACTGCAAGAAGCAATTGATGCAGCCATCGCGCAAGTTAATTTACAAAAGCTCGAACGTTATGGGGTGCAGATCGTTTATTTGGCTGATCGCATTGTTCCGGCGTTATTAATGGGGCAAATCGACGAGAAAACCCGGGACTATATAGTTCGCTTGAACTATGTCGCCGGAGACACCTCCCGCCGTATGAAAGGCACAAAATACGACCATATTTCGGACCTTTGTCAAACCTTGATCAAAGTCGCCAAGGATATTCATACCGCCGGTGACGACCCTTCGATGCGAGATATTAAGCTTCTGAAACCCTTGTCTTCAGCCATTCAGGGCGGATTTGAGACAGGTGCTGCGGCAACGGCGCGCGAGATTGTCGCTTCACTGAATGACTGAGTAATCCTCCTATCCTTGCCTGAGCCAGCATAAGTGCCGTAGCATGATATTCTATGTCGATAATCGGGGCGTTAATAATGGCGAAAGACAACGACATTAAGATAACAGAACAGCAATTGCGTTGGCTGCAGCGAGGATTGGGCGAAGCAGGCGGCAAGCTTCCCCTGTTCGACGAAAAGGGACGAAAAGTCAGCGAACGCACCGTGAAAAGCTGCATCGAGCACGGATGGGCCGAGCCTTGGTTTGCCAATCCACTAAAACCTGACTGGTTGGTATGCAAGCTAACTGACTCAGGAAGGGAAATTGCTCAACAATAAAAAACTGCCATTGCAGTATTTGATTTCGATGGCGCATCGTTTTTTCAAAATTGGGGCTGAAGAAAAAATGAAAGAAAAAAGATGAAGCACGAAGTCAGGACGGAAAACGACAATGTTATTATCTCCATTAGCGGAGACGTGGACCTGGAATTTTCGGGAGACCTGCGTTCCATCTTGATGGAGAACATGCCGAAGGGGCGCTCAATAATTGTCGATCTGTCAGGAGTGGATTTAATCGACAGTTCAGGCATTGCCAGCCTTCTAGAGGCATTTCAAGATGCCAGGAAGAAGGGCAAAGATTTCATAATTGCGTCGGTTAATTCCCCCGTAATGCGCGTCTTTAACCTGGCCCGCCTGGAAACGGTATTTGATATTGAAGAAAGCGTTGAAGGTGCGTTGAGTCGTTAATCAACGGTCGCTATTCAGTCTTCCAAGGCTTCGATATCAATGTAGCCCTTCTCGATTGCATCTCTAAGAGCTTCAAAAGCGAGCCGCGCTTCTTCAAATAACTCTCGTTTACGCTGAATATCGTCGATAATTTCAGGGGCTGGCGGTTCGGGGCTTTCATGGAGGCCGACCTTAAAAGCCGCTTCAAGGTAATTGGCCCTCAATTTTCCAATCTGAATGGCAAAAGCTAGGATCGTATCCTTATTCAGTATAGGAATTTGCTTATGGATAAGCTCGGTATTGGCGAAACGGATGGCTTGTTCGATTTCGCCAAGGAAATGTTTTTGTTTCATTAAGTCCTTGTAATCGCCGGAATCTGACATGAGCCAACCCTTTTTGGTCTTATTTTAATCCCATTGGTTATAAACCATTACCTATTTATCGGTTCCTGACAAGGGGTCGTCAAACGCAAACGAAAGGCTTTGACGGCGGATTTGTGGGTCGCGGGAGAATTCATTCCTGAATTACCTACCTCCGAAGGTAACGATAATTCCTAGGCGAGAAAAATCAAACCGGTCCCCACTGCAGCCAGCCCCGCCCCGACAGCGGCCCCCAGCGCAGGCCTTTCGCGAGTCGATATCCAAAGTATTGGCAGAATCATTACCGGCATCATGGACGACAGGGTCATGACGATGCCTGTACTTTCGCGAGCCAGTGCGAACAACAAAAGGCTCATTCCCACGCCCATTCCAAGAAAACCGCTCAGGGCGATGCGGCCAAACAGACGCAGCGTAATTTTTACCTTTGCCCTTCCCCTTTTGCCTGGCGTCATCAGGGTCAACAACAGGCACAAGGCGGCGACGCCGACGCGTATGGCGGAAACGGCGATTGGGTCGGCCCCGGCTGCAAGCGCAGGTTTGGCTATAATGGCACCGACAGCCTGACTTAAACCGGCAAGCAGGCCAAACCCGACGCCGATAATCAGAGAGCCGTGTACATCCTCCCAGTGATGGACCTGGCCCCGGCGTTTGCCGAATATAATCGACAGTACGACACCGGCCATGACCAACGTGCAGCCGACGATGGAACCGGCATTCAATATTTCAGAAAGGAAAAAGTACCCCAGTACTGCCGATATCGGAGCGTTGGTGGCGAACAGGATCGAATTTCGCCTGGGGCCCAGGCGACTGAGTCCGGTAAAAAGGGCCGTATCGCCGACAAAAATTCCAATAAATCCGGAAAGGGCAAGAATACCCAGATCTTCAATCCGGATCGTCTGCCAACCGCCGTAGGATGCGGCGACTGCGGCCATCATAACAAAAACGATAACCATCCTGATCCGATTAAACGCCACCGGCCCTACTTCCCGGGCTGGCCCAACTGAAATTGTCGACGTAAACGCCCAGATCAATGCTGCGCTTAGAGCGGCAATATCAGCGATTAACATTGTCAGTAATTTTTTCTGGGATTAGTTCACCAGGCGCTTCCGGGAATGGTCCTTGAGCCTGAACGGCAGGGGTTGGCTTATTAATGCGTCCTTCGCGCAGGGAAATGTAAATGCCGCTTGTAATGATGACTGCGACGCCGATCCATGTGATTGAATCCGGGAAATCCCCAAAGAAAAAAAATCCGATAATCGTGGCCATAACGATTTCCGAATAACCGAACGGCGCCAGGACGCTTGCCGGTGCATGATCGAAAGCTTTTATCAGCAGGTAATGTCCAAGGGCCGCGCATCCACCCATCGCCGCCATCATCGAAAAATCAACAGCAGTTGGCGTTTTCCATTGAAACGGCACAGCGACGCTCATGACGACTCCGCCTAAAAGGGCGGTAAATGTGAGGGTTACCAGTGGCGGCGCACTACCGGACAACTTGCGGGTGGCTATCATGTAGATGGCATATACGGCCCCAGCGCCAAGCGCCAGCATTGAACCAGTGTCGATGGCGGTTATGCCGGGCCGGATAATAATCAAGGCTCCGATGAAGCCGATTGAAACGGCCAGCCAACGCCGAATTCCAACCTTTTCATCCAAAAACACCGGCGATAATGCGGTAACAATAAGCGGAGAGATAAAAACCAGCGCCAGCGCATCGGCGATCGGCATGATCGCTATAGCGGCAAAAAACAAAATGGTCGATGTAAGCAACAAGCCCCCTCGGACAATTTGCAGACCTGGGTGACGAGGTAAAAGAGCCGATACGCCATATCGCACGAGAACAACAGGCAGTAGGTACAGCAAGTGAAAAAAGTAGCGCGCCCAGACGATTTCAATAACCGAATAACGCGCACTTAATTCCTTGGCGAAGCCGTCCATGACGGGAACGACCGACATCGATACCAGCATCAATAGGATGCCGGTCAAAACCGAGCTTTCTCCCGCACGTGACGACACCCGTTACCCTCCCTTGATCGGATAAAACAAAGTCAGGGTGTCCTCGTTTGCCAGCACCGTTTCGCGACGTTGAGTTTTAGGGACGGAAGTGTCGTTGAGAAGAGTCGAAAAATGAGAGTCTTCCGTCAGCCCCAACGCGAGCAAGGCGTCGCCAACTGTCGCGCCTTCTTTCAGATCAAGTTGATTCTTGTCCTTACCGGGAAAGTCATCGACCTCCAGAGCGACAAAGTTGAGCCGAATTTTCATTTCGGACCATATCAGTTGAGCGAAAGCCGCTTCAGTGTTTTAGCAGTGGGTACGCCCTTCTTATTCCACCCTCGAAGCGAATAATATTCCGGCAGCATTTTGTCCAATTCGCAGACCCGGTCCTTACCGGCGCCGCTGGGCGCGGGTTCCTTCAACATACGATCGGGCAACGTGTCATCGTCAGATGTTATGCCAGCCGCCAGATTGAACTGGCGTTCAAGGTTCCAAATTCTTTCGCCCACAAGCGTCAGTCCTTCACTTGACCAGTCTCCGCCACAGGCTTTTGATAGCAATGCCGCTATTTCGTCCAGTTCATATTCGGGGAACTGGCAAATACCAGCGGAATCCACGGCGCCCGTATCGTCCTGAGTGTCCTTTACGATCTGGGCTTTTCCTTCCGTGCGCACGTGCTCAAAGTCGTCTCCATAAGGGCTTGCCCGCAGGTGGCACGCGCCCCGGTTGGAAGTAGCATAAGCAAGTCCCATTCCCTGCATGGCCCGGCTATCGTAGCCGGGTATTTCCTGACCCTTGATCGTCATCGAGAATTCTGGATGACCATACTTTTCACACAGCAATTTTGAGCCGAGGCCAAGTTCTTCACCAAAGCCTTCGCCCCTTCCGGCCAATTCAACCATCTTCACCAAAGCTTCCGCCGAGCCGAAGTTGAGCTTAATACCGCCGGTTTCCTTTTCACTAATAGCGCCGGTTTCAAACAGCTCCATGGCGGCCGAAAGCGTCGCTCCGAAGGAAATAGGATCCATTCCCTGTTCGTTGCAGACGTAGTTGGCGTACGTCGCCGCTTCAATATCGTCTACGCCAACCATGGGCCCCAACGAATAGCCAGATTCATATTCCAGACCACCCGATACGGTTGGGAAATCTTTCTCGCGCCCTTTTATCGAGAAATGTTGTGGATCCATCTGCGCGACCCGGCCGCAGCCGATGGTGCAGGCGAAACAGGCCTTGTTGGTCTTCAGGTTGGCCTTGCCGTCGCTTTGTCTGGGCGTTTTCATCGCCTTGGCGTTGATGGAATCCACTCCTTCGAACTGCACGTCCCTGTTGTTTCTTGTCGGGATAGAGCCCCAGGAATTGGTGACATCCATCATCGGCATGGTGCCGCCTTTACCCAATCCTTTGGCACCACGACTTTCGGAAATGCGTTTATTGGAAATGGCGGCGGCTCCAAGAAAACCGGCCATGTCCTTGACTTTTACCCCCTTGTTACCGCGCACGGCGATGGCCTTGACTTGTTTGGAACCCATAACGGCGCCGACGCCGGAGCGCCCCGCAGCCCGGTCGAGATCGTTTACGACACAGGCGTAACGGTTCATTTTTTCGCCAGCCACGCCAATGGAGGCAATCTTGATTTCGTTGTCCTGATGTTTGGTTTTTATTGCGGGTTCCGTTTCCCAAATGGATTTGCCCCACAAGTCGGAAGCATCCAGCAACTGTGCGTCATCGTCATCAATAAACAGATAAACAGGCTTTTTCGATCGTCCCTCGAAAATCACCATGTCCCAACCAGCATGTTTCAATTCGGCGCCAAAATGACCCCCGGAATTTGAACATGCTATGGCGCCGGTCAATGCGCCCTTTGTGATGACCGAATAACGTCCTCCTGTGGATGCCGGCGTGCCTGTCAGGGGACCAGTCGCGAAAATAAGATTGTTTTCCGGGGACAAGGGATCCGCGGTTGGATCGCTTTCCGCCATCATATATTTGGTAGCAAGCCCCCGTTGGCCGAGATAATTTTCGGCCCAGTCCATATTCAGGTCTTCGCCAATACAGGTTCCAGCCGTCAGATTGACGCGCAAAACTCTACCTTGCCATGACATAAGGTTTATCCTCCCTCCTCAAAGAAACATTTTCCTTAAGGTGTTTTAAGCTTTCCCGGTTGAAGTTGTTCATTGAAATCCGACAATTGCTTGTCGAGATCGTCTATTTCAGCCACCTGGCTCATTTCATAAACTCTGGCGGCTAGTTCCATGCTGGACGCATTTTTAGTCGCCGCATCCAGTGTATCTTTCATGTAATCGTTCATGGCGTTGAACTTTTCTTTCATTGCGGCCATTTGTTCCAAAGCCTTTTCGCGCGATATCGCCAGGGCCTCTTCCAAAGCCCATATCTGCTCGGTCAACTGAACCATTTGCTCGGATTCCGCCTTTTGGGCATCCATCAATTCGAAAAAGGATTGCGACAGATTTTGGTTTTCCAACTGCAGCGCCTCGATTTCCTGCTGCAGGGCTTCCTTTTCCTGTTCCACTTTCTCAAACTTGCTTTCAGCTACCTGCAGCAACTGACTCAATTGGTCTTCGGTGGGATCCATGGATTTCAGCCTAATTAGAATTGGTGCCAATTATAATCTAGAAAGGATGATAGCTGTTAAACATGCGCAGTAAATAAATTTCTGCTTGGAACAACGAATGGCATTTGTCGAATTTTCGGTATTCGTTCAAGCAAGGCCTCATTTTTCCAGGCTCGCGAATGCAAAATTCCGATCTTTTATATGAGGCTAAATATTGCTGATTCAAGGCGACGGGGGTTGTAACCCAAACACCCGCCACCAATACCTAATAGAGAATCCAGAAGTTTTCAGTCGGCCCACACCTCCCGCCTCAAGAATACATTTGACATGGTCACGTATTTAACAATATTGTTAATTAACTAATGCGTTAAATAAGGTTGCTGAATATGGATCAACTGACAACTACTTTTGCAGCACTTGCGGATCCGACAAGGCGGAACATTCTTGTCAAATTGAGCCAAGGCGATGCAAATGTGAAAGACCTTGCCGAACCATTCAATATGTCCCTGCCTGCCATATCGCGTCATCTGAAGGTTCTGGAAAATGCCGGTCTCATATCCAAACATCCGGAGGCTCAGTCCCGCCGTTGTCATCTGGAATCTGAAAACCTGCGAGGCGCATGCCATTGGATAGCCCAGTACCGAAAATTCTGGAGCGATGGTTTTGACGCCCTGGACGAGTACCTGAGTGATTTGCAGGCACCCGTATCCGAAAACCAGAATTAGGAGGAATCGGAAATGACTGCCGCTACAGCCGAACATATGAACACCGAAAAATACGCCCTGACATTAACGCGTACCTTCGATGCGCCCCGGGAACTGGTTTTTGCGGCTTGGACTAAGCCTGAGCATCTGGTGCGTTGGTGGGGGCCGCGGGGATGTACGATTCCGCAATGCGACCTGGATGTAAAAAAGGGCGGGAAATGGTCGACGACAATGCGTCATGAAAACAATGAGGAAAATCGGGTTCAGGGCGAGTACCTGGAAATATCCCAACCTGACAGACTCGTTTTCACTTGGGCGTGGCAGTACGAAGACGGTCCCGGTCACGAAACGACCGTCAGCGTAACCTTTGAGGAACAGGGCGGCAAAACGGTAATGAAATTTCATCAGGAAATGTTCCAGGAAGAAGAATACCGCAACCTGCATGAACAGGGATGGAACAGCAGTTTCGAATGTCTGATCGATTTCCTGGCTGAATGACTAAATCCGAAACTTATCGAAAACGAAAGGGGTCGGCCCAACAAGCCAACCCCTTTAATTTTGGTCTTTTATGCGGCCATAAACTGACACTGTTGTTCAAGTTTTGACTTCTCCTTTTGAACCAAAGCGGACCAACAGGCTCCACGGCCTAGTCCTCGTAAGGGGAGAATTCTTGCGCTGCCGCCCCCCTTTATGAGCCCGCCGCCTGGATTTTGCCGGGACCGGTCGAGAACAGGCCAATGACCCTCTCGCTGCGTTTTGCCTTTGGCACGTCAGTACCCGGAGTAAAAACGGCCTTGGTCCAGAAGGCTGTATCCGAGGTTAGGGCGAACCGGCCGGACACCAACGCCACCACCCAACCATCATCGTATCGACGGTAGCGGGTTGCCTCCTTATAGCCCTTTGCCCCTTGCTTGCTGTTGCTGATCTGGACGTCGAACTTTGCGTCAGGCGCAATGCGATCCTTGAGGGTGACGACAATTACGTAATCCCGTGGCTCCTTAGGCACGGCTTTGGGGTCATTGAGCCGCACCGCCGCCTTTTGGACGGCGGAATAGAAGTTGCGATAGCTATCGCCTGCCGCCGTGACGATGTCCTTTATGGACGTGCTAGGCAACACATGCATAACCACCTTCGGAAATGCAGAAAATGCCGGCGACCATGAGGCGCGTTCCATGGTGATGGCGGCCTTCGCCACCAGGTAGTTAGCCTTGAAAGAAACCGAGGCCCGTCTTCCTGCGTCATCCCGGAAGTGCAGGAAACCCGCTACAAGGCGTCCCGGCGTTTGCCCGTCAAGTTCGACGACCCGGCTAAAGGTGATTTGTTGAACGGTGAAACCGTCGAAACTGAAACCAGGGGCGGGTTCGGCCACGTCATTACCTTGAGCCACTTTCTTAGGCTCCGCCTCCGGATCGGAGGCGCCGCTCAGACGCGCCACCAGCGCGTCAACCGCCAACCTGGCGTGCCAGGGTACCGAGTCGGCCGATACTGTCTTAGTGGTAGGAATTGTGAGTGAAAGTGTCTTCGGCGCGCCTGTCTGGCAACCGGTAAGCGTGAACGTTACCAACATCAGGCAACCGATCATTCTCCATAGATACATGGCGTTCATAACCTCCCTGAGGTTCCGGCCTTTACCGGGTAATTTGCTGCATATTTACTAGAAACTTAATTTCATTCCAACGACGACAAAATGCCCCTCCAAGTCCGTAATGGCATGATTCCTGGCGGCAGCTTCATCTTCATAATCCGAGTAAAACACACCGCCTCTTAATCTAACTCCCGGCTCTAGGGTGTACGCGGAATTCAGGCTCAGGTCGTCTGGTTCCAGAAAGTCGAGGCTCTCCTCCGACGCACCCGCATCCTTGGCTCCGGCACTCGAGGGACTATCCTCATCCACTCTGACCTCGAGGGTGAAAGTTATTCCATTGTCGAGTCTGGTAGAGCCCGAAAAATCGATTTCAGTGTTCAACTGTGAATCGAATGTGCGATACGCGGTGCCAATGTAAACTGACTCCAGCTCTGAAATTTTGGCAAAGCCAGTATAAGAATTATTGGAGGTAATGCTGATACCTTCAGGCAGATCTGACGCCGCAGGGACCGAGGGCTTTGCAGTATCGCCTTCCCAGCTTCCTACGTCGGCGAATGCCAAACTAGGAACTGATAAACATACAATTGCTGATATCGGAAACAGGTGCTTGAACATGGTATTCTCCTAGAAAGACATCCACCTTCAACCAATCTTGACGGCAATAATGTTGTTTGCTGCCAGCTAAGTTCGTCACAATATTACCAAACATGCCCCTAAATTGGAACGGGGTACTCAATGTGGATAAGTTAGAAAAAAAATTCAGGCTACTAATCAACGAATTACTCTGAATCAAATATTCGGATAATTTAGAGATATAAGCCTTTGCCCAGACTCAATAAAATTGCTCCTCCGTTTGAGTTCATATCTGTTTCGAAAGTCCGAACTCGGGTATCCAGAATAAATAGTGGGAAATAACTTTTTGCCGGGTAAATCCCCTTCTCCGACATCAAAGAAACCTCTCACTTTTACAAAACACAAAAAAAGGCTTAGCCAATAATGGCCAAGCCTTTGATTTTGGTCGGAGCGATAGGATTTGAACCTACGACCCCTACACCCCCAGTGTAGTGCGCTACCAGACTGCGCCACGCTCCGATAAAAATGATTCCGCCTCCTTCGCGGAGGCCGCACTATAGTGGTGTCGGTGTTTTAGAGCAACATGCGTTTAGTGAAACGCAGATATGTTGTTCGACACTTTAAATATGATCAAATTAACTGCATTAAGGCAGTTCCGATTTATTGCAGTTTGATCGAGTGCAACGGGGCAAAAGTATCGATTATCGGCTGCCCACAATTGTCCTGTCCCAGAAATTACCATAATCAATTTCTGGGATAAGTAGGCCAATAACTTAACGAATATCGTGAGATTTAGATTCAAAATTCCGTCACATTTATTGCGACGTATTTTTGTATCATCTCACTAGCGCGCGCAAATCCTCCAACTCGCCCAGGATGGATTTTAGTTCCTGGCGGACATTGTCGTTTAATTGCGGGGATTCTCCGGTACTTGAAGACTCGGGTTTTTTGGACGGTTTGCCACCTTCCCTGAAAAGTTTCTGCACCCCTTTTATGGTATAGCCGTCATCATAGAGCAGGCCTTTAATATGACGCAGAATCTCGATATCTTCCGGGCGGTAGTACCGGCGGCCGCCGCCACGCTTCATCGGTTTTATGGATATGAATTTTGATTCCCAGAAACGAAGGACGTGTTGCGGTAAATCCAGTTCCTCAGCGACTTCGCTGATTGTCTTAAACGCGGAACTGGATTTGGCCATGAAAGCGTCGCTTTATTCGGAAGTACCCGAGTCGTTTCCGTTGATCCGGTTCTTCAAAACTTGTGAAGGACGAAAGACCAGCACTTTGCGCGGCAGGATAGGAACCTCTTCACCCGTTTTCGGGTTACGGCCTATGCGCTGTCCTTTTTGGCGTACAGAAAAACTTCCAAACGAGGAAATTTTCACTGTCTCGCCGCGAGAAAGTGCGTCGGAGACATGATTTAAAACGGATTCCAGTAGATCAGCTGACTCGCTTCTCGACAAGCCGACTTCCTGATAGACCGACTCGCCTAGTTGTGCACGTGTGATGGTTCTTCCCGACATTCTGCTCAACCCTGTATGAAATCGTTCTTCTGAGGGTATCTCTCCCAAAGAAATCCGTCAATATCAAAGGTTTGTCGGAAACATATAAAATTGTTCAAGCAGCAAGCGATATATTTGCGCCTACCAGCGAACCAACGCGGCGCCCCAGGTAAAGCCTCCACCCATTGCTTCCAGCAACACCAGCTGGTCTTGCCGGATGCGGCCATCGCGCACAGCCTCGTCCAGCGCCAGGGGAATGGAGGCAGCGGAGGTGTTGGCGTGCCTGTCAACGGTAACGACGACTTGGTCTTCGCTTAGCCCCAGTTTACGTGCGGTGCCATTGAGGATCCGCAAATTAGCCTGGTGGGGAACCAGCCAGTCGATGTCCGAGCGTTGATAATTATTGGCGGCAAGAGATTCATCAACCACGTTAGCCAAATTGACGACGGCGTGACGAAAAACCTCGCGGCCTGACATGCGAACATGACCAACGGTTTGAGTAGTCGAAGGACCGCCATCGACGTACAGCAGGTTGCCATGACGTCCATCGGAATGCAGATGCGTGGAGAGGACGCCATTACCACTTTCCGATTTCTCTACTACCACGGCCCCTCCCCCGTCGCCGAACAGGACGCAGGTCGAGCGATCCTCCCAGTCGAGAATACGGGAAAAAGTCTCCGCACCTATAACCAAAGCCCGTTCAGCCTGACCGGCTTTTACGAAGTTATCGGCAACGGCAAGGGCGTAAATGAAGCCGGAGCATACCGCCTGCACATCGAATGCGGCGCCGTGTTCCATTCCCAGCATTGCTTGAACTTTAGTCGCGGTTGACGGAAATGTATTGTCCGGCGTCGCCGTGGCCAGCACGATCAGGTCGATTTCAGCAATAGAAAGATCGGCTGCCTCGAGGGCGCGTTCCGCCGATATACGGGCCAGGTCCGCAGTCGTTTCGCCATCGGCGACGATATGACGTTCGCGAATGCCGCTGCGTTCGACAATCCAGTCGTCGCTTGTATCGACCATCTCGGCCAATTCGGCGTTGGTCATTATTCTTTCTGGCAGGTAAGAACCGGTACCGATAATCCGCGAGCGAATGGTCATGTTCCTGTCGTTGCCACGGGGGGCATCTCTTCAAGGTGCTGAAGGTCTTCTTTAATGACGTCGTTCAGGTTGTCGGAGATCAGTTCTACGGCGACATCCAATGCGTTGGCGAAGCCCAGCGCATCGGTACCGCCATGGCTTTTAACGCAAATTCCATTCAGGCCAAGGAACATGGCGCCATTATACAACCTGGGATCAACCCGCATGCGAAACTGGTTTAAGGCGGGCTTGGCCACATAAGCGCCAATCTTGGACCTTGGAGAACTAAGCAAAGCGTCTTTTAGGAACGTGCCGAACATTTTGGCAGTCCCTTCTGCGGTTTTCAGGGCAATGTTTCCGGTAAACCCATCGGTAACAACCACGTCTACAGTGCCTTTGGCGATATCGTCGCCTTCTACGAAACCGTGGAAACGGATGGGCAGGTCAATTTCCTGCAGCATGGTCGCCGCCTGCTGCAACGCTTCATGGCCTTTAACATCTTCGGACCCGATATTAAGTATGCCGATTGACGGCTGGTCCTTTTCGAAGACCTTGCGGGCGTAGGCTTCTCCCATAACGGCAAATTGCACCAGATTGTTTAGATCGCAAACGACATTGGCTCCCAGATCCAAAACAATGGTTTCGCCCTGCAAGGTCGGCACGTTCTTGGCGATTGCCGGGCGATCAATTCCGGGGAGTGTTTTCAGGACGAACTTCGCCATTGCCATCAACGCTCCGGTATTGCCTGCAGAAACTATACCTGCGGCTTCTCCTTCGGCGACGGCGTTGATAGCCAGGCGCATGCTGGAGTTACGGCCCGAACGAAGGGCGATACCTGCCTTTTCGTCATTGGAGACGACGTCTTCAGTGTGCCTGATCTGACAGACATTCTTGACACGCTTGTACTTGTCCAGAAGCGGCACTAATTGCTTCTCGTCGCCAAATAAAAGGAAGTCAACCTGTGGAAGGCGATCCAGGGCAAGACGGATTCCATCGACGACAATGCCTGGGGCATTGTCACCGCCCATGGCATCTAAAGATAGCGTTAAGCGCGTCAAATGGAAAAGTCCTTGTGCGAGGGCCTCATCCTAAAAAAAGGATCTAAGCGGCGTCACCGGCTTCCATGACCTCACGGCCTTTGTACTGACCGCAGGACGGACAAACGTGATGAGGGCGTTTCAGCTCTCCACACTCAGAGCATTCTTCATAGGAAGAACCCTTAAGCGCATCATGGGAACGACGCATATTGCGGCGTGATTTTGATATTTTTTTCTTTGGAACGGCCATTTTCAAATCTCTCGGTTACTCTTCACAGAGCGAAGCGGTGTTACTTAAACAATAATCGCCGCAGGGGCAAGCGGCTAAACGGATATTTATGATTTCTTTTTAAGTTGTTCTAGTACGGCAAAGGGATTTGATTTTCCTTCATCATCTCCTTCCCTTTCGGGAGTGGAAAAACCATCGAAATTGGCTTCAGGCGAACGAGGAAACGGATCGATCTCCAATGATAGCTGTTCTGCCACTGTTTCGCCAAGATCAAAACCGCCATTGACCAACGGATCAGGAGGTTCGGGAATCTCCTCTTCCGTACCAGGAGACGTGTACTCCCCTTCCCCTTCAGGTTCTTTTTCACTGCCAAAATGGACCTCGGCAGTTGGGCTGAAAGATCGTTCAAATCGACAATTAATGTTATTTTTCAAAGTCTTACTTGATACCGTGCATTCCTGAGTAATGTCGGCGCTCATCTCACAGGTCAGATTGATCAAGTCCCCCGCTCCCCTGGAAACAATGGCGCGGGCTTTCAACGTTTCCAGGCTTAGAAGATCGAAGCGTCGAGCCAGAGCGTCACGTTCAACTTCATCGGCCTCGATATCGAATATTTTGTCGGCGTCCTTCAGGGACTCGCAATTAACGAAATAACTGAATTCCGGTTGAGTAGCCATTTTAACGGTCCTCGACAATTTGCGGAGCCGGCCCAAATTCAAGTTCTGCGTTCATAAAACAAGAAATATCCATGCTTTCCAGATGAGCCGATTCGCGACGCATATAAGCAATAATCGCGGCTAGATTCTCTTCCGACGCTTCTTTCTCTTGGTATAAATTGCGTTGAAGCGCCGCGCCGAGTTCAGCGTCGTCTTCCTGGTTCAGACCTAAATCATAGGATTCGAGCCTGCCGTAAAAAGCTTTGGCCAATTTCTTTACGCGCGAAAGCACTCCCATATCGCCGATACCAAGCTCACGTAAATTCAAATCAACATCATCAAACATGAAATCAAACAATGCCTGTGAAAGCTTCTTTGTCACATCAACATCTTGCTTTAAGCGGCGCATCACCAGCACCATGTGCAGAGTGATCATGTCAAAACGCCCTTCAAATGTATCTGCTACGCAAAAGTCCTTGTAGAAGGACTCCTGGCGGGCCTGTCGGACAATAATATGATACAGTTTATGGGCCGTTTCCTTCTCCTTGGAGAAAGAGAATATCTTTTTCAAAAGTTTCATTTTATTTGCCTGATGACAAAAGGCATCATGAGTTGCGACTAGTATTTCTGTTGAGGACGATCAACGTGGTGCTGGTGCGCTCTATCCAAAAGCAGTATAAACGCACCCTGTTACCAACTGGGCGCAAGTAATAATGTCGTTTTCAAATCCTTCAAAGCTTTTATTTTCAGCCGCCGTTGCGGGACTGCTATTTGCCTGTACGCCGAAGATTGACGTACGCGGCAATTTACCTGACCCGGAACGCCTGAGCGAAATTGTCCCCGGCGAAGTAACCCGCTTGGAAGTTCAAGAGATTCTAGGCACTCCTTCCAGCGTTGCCGTTTTTGACCAGGAAACCTGGCTATACGTTTCCCAGCGCACGGAGACTCTGGCGTTCTTTGAACCGGAGGTGAAGGAACGCAGCGTCGTCATCGTAAAGTTCGATGAAGAAGGGCTCGTCAGCAAAATTGAGACCCTGACGGCGGAAGACGGTAAAAAAATTCAGCCGGTTGACCGCACAACTCCAACGGCTGGAAATGAATTTGGCCTGATTGAACAGTTATTCGGCAACATCGGCCGCTTCAACTAGCCCATTTCAGAGACAAAAAAAGCCCCGGAAGGATAACCAACCGGGGCTTTTTCGTATTATTTAACGCCTTGATTAGGCGAGAATGGCCAGCATCAAAATAGCCATGATGTTGATGATCTTGATCATCGGGTTAACGGCAGGACCAGCGGTATCCTTGTAAGGATCACCGACGGTGTCACCGGTAACCGCGGCGTGGTGGGCGTCTGAGCCCTTGCCGCCATGGTTGCCGTCTTCGATGTATTTTTTGGCGTTGTCCCAGGCGCCGCCACCGGCGGTCATGGACAAGGCCACAAACAGGCCGGTAACGATAGTGCCCATAAGCATGGCGCCTACAGCGGCAAACGCGGCCGTCTGATCGGCTATGGCGTTCACCACGAAATAGACTACCCAAGGCGCCAACAACGGCAGCAACGAAGGAACGATCATTTCCTTAATGGCCGCTTTGGTCAAAAGGTCGACACACTTGCCGTATTCCGGCTTGCCGGTGCCTTCCATGATGCCCGGGATTTCCTTGAACTGGCGGCGTACTTCGACAACGATCGCGCCACCGGCACGACCAACGGCCATCATGCACATGGCTCCGAAAAGGAACGGGAACATGCCGCCAATAAACAGGCCAACCACAACATAGGGATCCTGCAGGTTAAAAGCCACTTCAACCCCCGGGAAATAGTGGCTCAGGTCTTCCGTATAGGCTCCAAACAGCACCAGGGCAGCCAAACCGGCAGAACCAATAGCATAACCCTTGGTAACGGCCTTTGTGGTGTTGCCAACGGCGTCCAGGGCGTCCGTGGTTTTACGAACGTCTTCAGGCAGTTCAGCCATTTCGGCAATACCGCCGGCGTTATCGGTAACAGGGCCAAAGGCATCAAGGGCAACAACCATACCGGCCAAAGCCAACATGGTGGTCGCAGCCATGGCAATGCCGAACAAGCCGGCATTGATGTAGGAAACCAGGATGCCGCCGCTGATCACGATGACAGGCAAGGCGGTTGCTTCCATTGAAACAGCGATACCCTGAATAACGTTGGTTGCGTGACCGGTTTCGCAGGCCTTGGCAACGCTCTTCACCGGACGATAGTCCGTGCCGGTGTAGTATTCCGTAATCCAGATAATCAGGCCCGTGACGACAAGGCCGGTCAACGCACAGTAGTACAGATTACGACCGGTGATCATGTCATCACCCATGGCGAATTCCGTACCCCAACCGATGGTGTACGAGAAAATTCCACCGATAAGAACGGCGGAAATCACGGCACTGGCAATAAAGCCTTTGTACAGGGCACCCATGATGGAATTGTTGGATCCCAATTTGACGAAGAATGTGGCGAGAACCGAACCAAGAATGCAAACCGCACCGATAAGCAACGGCAACAGCATCATTTCTTCTTGAACGGCTCCGGTAAAGAAGATAGCGCCCAAAATCATGGTTGCGACGATTGTCACCGCATAGGTTTCGAACAAGTCGGCTGCCATTCCGGCGCAGTCACCAACGTTGTCGCCAACGTTATCGGCAATAACACCGGCGTTGCGTGGATCATCTTCTGGGATACCTGCCTCAATTTTACCAACGAGGTCGGATCCGACATCGGCGCCTTTGGTGAAGATGCCACCGCCAAGACGAGCAAAGATGGAGATCAACGAAGCACCAAATCCCAGTGCAACAAGGGCTTCGAGAATGTGACGCATGCCTTCGGCCGTGGAGGTGTCGATCATGCCGCGCAGGACGACGTAATAACCGGCGACGCCAAGAAGCGCCAGACCAACAACCAGCATACCGGTAACGGCGCCAGCTTTGAAGGCGACGTCCAGTCCACCGGCCAGACCAACTGATTGGGCGGCTTCGGTGGTGCGGACGTTGGCGCGAACCGAAACGTTCATACCGATGTAACCGGCAACGCCGGAAAGAATGGCGCCGATAAAGTAACCGATGGCGACCAGCATTCCCAGTTTCAGGCCAAGCAGAATACCAATGACGACGCCAACGACAGCGATGGCTGTGTATTGGCGGTTCAGGTATGCACGTGCGCCTTCCTGAATAGCGCCGGCAATTTCCTGCATCCGTTCGTTGCCCGCAGGCGCTGCCAAAACCGAACGAATGGCGTAGATGCCGTAAAGAAGCGCAATAGCGCCTCCGGCAAGTGTTAAGACGTAAACATTCGACATGCTTCACATATCCCTTGTAGTTAATAAAGCCCACTAAGGGTGTTCGGCCCCAGATATTTTAAGGCTGTCTACCCTTTGGGTCGTCCTTCTCTTTAAGTGATTGGAAGAACACAAAACGAAAAAAAGCAGGGGGAAAATGACAGAATCGTCTTTGCAAAGCAACCGGCCACTTGATTTTGCAAGCGCGAAATAAAAAAACTACCTATTACTGTTTTAGGCTTGTGAATAACCGCCTGAAACAACGCGGTTATTAGTGTTTTCTAATTTAAAAAGCTTTTTTCGCTACCTGTATAATTTGTTCGCAAGTGCGGTAACTCAGCTTGAAAAAATAGAAGAAATGTAAGAATCAGCGCTCGTTAACTTCGTCAATGAGGACGTTGTGAATGACATTAGGCCCCATGATCTGATCACCTGTCATTTTCATTCGTTCAACGAGAATAGTCGGTGTGAGCTTGTTTTGACGCCGGATTACGCGGGGGATGAAAGCATAAAGATCCTTAAAAAAGGCGTCGTTCAAACGCGGTAAAAGCTTGGTTACTTTTTCCTCGTTTTCAGATCCCCGCACTTCGACCCTAAGCTTAATCATCACCGTAGCCGCTACCCTGTCTTCAGCGAAGATAGGAATATTAATTGCTTCCATATCTATTGCGACTGGCGGTTCATCCGGAATAGCGGCTTCTGCTTCAGCTGCCGCTACGTCTTCCTCGGTTACTTCGGCAAAAGGGCCAACCTGCAGCCACTTCATGACGCTTACCGTTGCGCCGGACAGCATCAGCAGCACGGAAAATGCAATGACGATCTTTTTTACGTCCATAGTTATTCAATTCCCAAGGGACATTTCGCCGTTTGAGAGATTCTACCGCTTCACAAGCCTTTGTGGAAGGGCGAGTTGGTATTTCAAAAATGCCTAAACCCGCCAACCGGGATAATCATCTTTTTTCCATTGGAATCTTTAACGGCGACGCCACCGTCTTCATCCTTGGGCTCAACAATTCCTATGGGCGTCAAAGGCAACTCAAGGTCGGCGGACAGGGATTCAACTGATTGCTGCCATTCCGGTGGAATAGTGAAGAGCAATTCATAGTCGTCGCCACCGGAAAGAATGGTCTTTATTAGATTTGGATCTTCTTCCATCAGTGTACGGGCCGGTTGGGACAGAGGTATATCATCAGCGCGAATGGTAGCCCCAACGTTGGAATTCTTGCAGATATGACCCAAATCCTGAACCAATCCATCGGAAATATCGATGGCTGCGCTGGCCAGACCAAAGAGCCTGGCGCCAAGGGCGAGCCTTGGTTGGGGGCGATGGTGACGTTCCGTAATGATTTCAAGGGCCGATGGAGCAAGATCGGAAAACGCTCCCTGAACCGCAGCTAATCCCAGGGCTGCATCCCCGATTGTACCGCTAACATAGACGATATCCCCAATGCTGGCGCCGGACCGACGAATTTCCTGGCCTGCTTTGATCCAGCCAAATGCGCTGATGGTCAAGGATAACGGGCCAGGAGTCGAAACAGTGTCGCCGCCAACCAAGGTAACGCCATAAATCTTCTGCTCAACCTGCAATGCCTGAGAAAACCGGTCCAGCCAATCCTCGTCATAACTAACCTCGCCGAAATTGGGTAGAGACAACGACAAAGTGTAATAGGCCGGTTCTGCCCCCATAGCAGCCAGATCCGATAAATTGACCCTCAAAGTCTTTCCAGCAATAAAATGAGGCGGTGTGAATTCCAGAAAGTGAACGCCCGATACCAAAGTATCCATTGTCACAACCAGATTGTGGCCATCTCTCGTGGCCAGGACAGCTGCATCGTCCGCTAAGGATAAAGCACCTTTTTCATCCTTCACCAGCGGCTTGAAGAACTGCCCTATCAGATCAAACTCGCCCGGCCTGGTTTGATCGGCCATGACCTATTTTTCCATTTCTGCCGTACGCAGCACCCGCGCCAGTTTATCAAGCACCCCGTTGACCATTCCGGGTTTGTTGTCGTCAAAAAAAGCCTTTGCAACATTGACGTATTCATTGATGACAACCCTTGCCGGCACTTCGCTCATCGAAAGAAGTTCAAAAGCCCCCGCCCGCAGGATCGCACGTAAAATCACTTCCAGCCGCTCGACCGTCCAATCGTCAGAAAGCGCCGGCCCGATCATACCGTCGATTTGTTCGCGTTTTGAAGATACGCCGCGAATTAATTCAGCCAATAGTGCGCCGTCGGGAGCCGCCAGATCAGGAAGGGCATCCTCCTCCTCTGTCTTCATCCCTGGAAGAGGTTTCCAGCGTTGCCTTAGAAACTCCTGTATAACCGGATCAGGGGCGATTCCCGTCATATCCATTTCATACAGCGCCTGTACGGCGGCGAGCCGGGCCGAAGATCGATCGACCCCCACCGGAGTTCTATCTTCTTTTTCAGATTGGCTCATCGCGGAACGAGACGGAGGTGTTTTTTGACTTCCATCATCCTAAGGCAGGCCCTGGCTACATCCCCACCCTTGTTTTTCTTTGTCATGTCGGCCCGAGCCCACGCTTGCTCGCGGTTTTCGACAGTCAAGATACCGTAACCAAGTGCGACACTGTAATTCATTGCCAGGTCCATCAAGGCGCGCGCTGATTCCTGACAAACGTAATCGTAATGGGATGTTTCGCCACGAATAACACAGCCAAAGCCAAGGAACCCGGCATAACGATTCATCGCCGACCCAATTTCCATCGAACGAATAGCAAAGCGGATTGCCTGTGGGACTTCAAAAGCTCCGGGAACCGGCATGCGTTCATATTCCATGCCGGCTTCATCCAGAACAGCCGCTGCACCCTGGAATAGCGCTTCTGCTATATCCTCATAGAACTGACCTTCGACGATCAGTATTTTTGGGGCTTCCGACATTGTATGATTCCTCTCGTTGGCCGTTAAACCGGAATAGCGCGTTGACCGACGACGCTCAGGCCGTAACCTTCAAGACCAACGATATTACGCTTGGTATTGGACAACAAAATCATTTCCTTAATGCCCAGATCAAGGAGGATTTGCGCCCCAACGCCGTAATCGCGTAGTTCGCCTCCCTTTTCAATCTCTTCGCCCATCTTATGACGAACGCGATCCGATAGGCTGGCGGGGTCGGGTTCTCTGATGAGAACAATGACGCCGCGCCCTTCCTTGGCAACCATCTCCATGGCACTGTGCAGGGCGTGCGCTCTGCCGGACGTGGCATCACCCAATACATCATCAAGAACGTTCAGAGCATGCATGCGCACCGGTACCGGTTCGCCACTCGCCACGTCCCCCATGGTCAGGGCGATATGTTCAGCATAGGCAATTCTATTGATATAGACGGCCATATTGAATTCGCCGCCAGAAGTGCTTGTAAATGTCGTCTCGAGGGTGCGTTCAATGAGACGGTCATTTTTCAGGCGGTAGGCGATCAGGTCGGCGATCGTGCCGATTTTCAATTCGTGATGCTTGGCAAACTTCACCAAATCAGGCATCCGGGCCATTGTGCCATCCTCGTTCATGATCTCGCAGATCACCCCGGACGGATTCAAACCGGCCAGCCTGGAAACATCGACGGCGGCTTCGGTGTGGCCTGCGCGAACGAGAACACCGCCGTCCCTGGCCTCCAAGGGAAAAACATGGCCGGGACTGGCGATATCGTTTACTCCCTTGGTCGGATCGACGGCGACCGCGACCGTACGGGCGCGATCCGAGGCGGATATTCCGGTCGTCACACCCTCTCGCGCTTCAATCGATACGGTAAAAGCCGTCTGGTGACGGGAATCATTATGTCTCGGCATTAAGGGGAGTTTCAGTTCGGCGATCCGTTCGGATGTCAGCGTCAGGCAAATCAGACCGCGTCCATATTTAGCCATGAAATTAATGGCTTCCGGGGTCGCCATTTGGGCCGGAATGACCAGGTCGCCTTCGTTTTCACGCTCTTCATCATCGACCAGGATGAACATCCTGCCGTTGCGGGCGTCTTCGATTATTTCTTCAGCGGTCGATAAATTTTCTGAGTGGGACACAGTCTTCGCCTATTCCTTTAGTTCGCAGCACCTACGAGGTCCGCTCGATTTCCAGAAGGCGCGCAACATAGCGCGCCAGCATATCAATTTCCACATTGACGATGTCGCCAATCGAAAGATTTCCTAGGGTGGTTTCCGCCTGAGTATGGGCAATTAGGTTGATGCCAAAGGTATCGTCTTCCACTTCGTTGACGGTCAAAGATACGCCATCAATAGTGACTGAACCTTTCGGGGCGATAAAACGCTTTAAATTGTCATCTATTTTGAATCCAACGCGAAGGGAATCTCCCTCGGTTTCTAGGCTGGTAATTTCCGCAGTCCCGTCAACGTGACCGGAAACCACGTGCCCGCCCATCTCATCGCCGGCTTTCAGCGCCCGCTCTAGATTAACCCGGGTTCCCTCTTTCCAGGTTCCAAGAATGGTTTTCGAAAGGGTTTCACCGGATGCCTCGACGGCGAACCAGTCATCTTTTCTTTCAACCACTGTCATACAGGCCCCGGAACAGCAGATCGACGCGCCGATATCGATTGTAACGGTATCAAAACGGGTCGTAATTTCAATTCGGGTATCTCCCGTTTTTACGATGGAACGCACCGTCCCAACGTCAGTAATAATTCCTGTAAACATGGTCTGTAGGTATCACTCTAGTTTGCGTTCATAGGTTTCAAGTACATCTTCACCGCAACGCGTTATCCCGGTGCGGTGAAAGGAAGCGGAATCGGAAAGGCTTTCTACACCATATGCGGCAACTGAGGGAACACCATCTCCGCCAATTAATTTAGGCGCATGAAACCAAGCCAGTCGATCAATCAGCCCGGCACTCATAAAAGCGCCGGCCAGCTTGCCGCCGCCTTCTATCAATACCCGTGTCAGGCCCAGTTCTCCTAAGGATTTTGCTATTGACGCCGGGTCCGGATGACCTGAAATGGAAGGCAATACTTCGATAACCTCTACCCCCTTCCTTTTCAGTTTTTTGACTTTGTTTTTTTCCGCTCCAGGAACAGTCAACAAGATTGTCTGGAGGTTCTTCGCCGTTTCGACCATCGGGCTCGACAGCGGCAAAGCCAATGTGCTGTCAGCAATTATTCGGCTTGGAGAGTACTTTTCCATTCCTGGCAGGCGGCAAGTCAATTGTGGGTCATCGGACAGTGCCGTGCCAATGCCAATCATAATTGCATCATGACGGGCCCTTAGCATGTGTCCGTGCGCGCGCGCTTCCGGTCCCGTTATCCATTGGCTTTGACCAGTCCTTGTAGCAATTCTCCCATCAAGACTGGTTGCCGCTTTCAGGGTAAATATAGGTCTACCCTCGGTTAATTTCGTCATGAAACCGGCGTTCAAGGACAGTGCCTCGGTTTCCATAACGCCTTCTTCGACATCGATACCGGCAGCCTTTAGTCGTTCGATCCCTTTCCCGGCGACCCTTGAATCCGGATCCCTGCAGGCGATAACGACCCGCGTTATCCCTGCATCAATTAGAGCTTGAGAACAAGGCGGCGTCTGGCCCTGATGGTCGCAAGGCTCCAAAGTAACATAGGCGGTCGCATCTACGGTGTTTTCTCCGGCTCGCCTGATCGCCTCGGTTTCCGCGTGCGGCCGTCCGCCGGGCTGCGTCCAGCCACGCCCAACGACATTTCCATCGCGATTGATAATCACGCAACCAACGGCGGGATTTGGTGCGACGAGTCCGAGTCCCCTTGCCGCCAGGGTGAGGCCGATTCTCATGAAAGCCTTATCGGCGCTTTTAATATTTCTGGCGGCGCTCATTTGAGGCTCCTGCCCGAACCACTAGACTAAATAGAAAGAGCAACTAATCTTCATATTTTGGAATTCAAGTTGCCGCGGGAGGGTTAACCGTCGTCTCCCAGTTCCCCTATAAAATCTTCAAAATCCTTGGCTTCGCGGAAATTACGATAGACTGAAGCGAAACGAACATATGCGACCGGGTCCAGATCATGCAGGTTGTCCATGATCATCTCACCAACAACTTTTGTCGGAATTTCACTTTCGCCCAATGTCTCCAGACGACGCTGAATGCCATTTACAATACGTTCTATTTTATCATCATCGACGGGGCGTTTACGCAAGGCGATCTTTAGCGATCGCATTACTTTATCGCGATCAAACGGCGCCTTTTCACCGTCTTTCTTAACAACCGTCAGTTCACGCAATTGGACCCGTTCGAAGGTCGTGAACCGGGACCCGCAGGATGGGCAATAACGCCGCCGCCGGATTGTGGCGTTATCTTCGGTCGGACGGGAATCCTTTACCTGGGTATCATCACTTCCGCAAAATGGACATCGCATGGGAGTGTCTCCTTCCTATACGCCCAATGAGCTCGGGTAGATCGGGAATTTCCTGCAAAGTTCGACGACCTTTTGAGCAGCCTCCGCTTCGACAGAAGAATTATCGTTGGAATTCGAGGCAAGCCCATCCAGCACATCGCCGATCAGATTGCCGACCAGGCGGAACTCTTCCTTACCGAAACCTCTTGTGGTGGCTGCGGGTGTTCCTAGACGCACCCCAGAGGTCACCATTGGTTTTTCGGGATCAAACGGGATGCCGTTTTTGTTGCAGGTTATCCGGGCGCGATCCAGGCTATGTTCTGTATCACGTCCGGTCAGCCCTTTTGGCCTCAGATCAACCAGCATCAGGTGCGTGTCGGTACCGCCCGAAACGATATCCAGACCCCTCTCAACCAGCGTTTCTGCCAATACTTTGGCATTTTCAACAACGGATTTCGCATATTCGGTGAATTCCGGTTGCAGCGCCTCACCGAAAGCGACGGCCTTTGCCGCAATGACGTGCATCAATGGACCGCCCTGCAGCCCTGGAAAGACAGCTGAGTTGATTTTCTTCGCCATGCCTTCGTCGTTGGTTAAGATCATACCACCCCTTGGGCCACGCAGGGTTTTATGAGTGGTTGTCGTAACCACATCGGCAATGCCGATTGGCGAAGGATGCTGACCCGTCGCGACAAGCCCGGCAAAGTGCGCCATATCGACCATTAGAAGTGCCCCGACTTCGTCGGCGATGGCTCTGAATTTGGCGAAATCAAGGGTTCTGGGATAAGCAGAGCCGCCGGCGATTATCAATTTCGGTTTGTGCTCTTTTGCCAGTTCTTCGACGTGGTCAAAATCAACCATGGCGTCATCTCGACGCACGCCATATTGAACGGCGTTAAACCATTTGCCGGACTGGGCTGGCGGGGCGCCGTGTGTCAGGTGTCCACCGGCGGCAAGGGACATTCCCAGTAGCGTGTCACCCGGTTGCAGCAAGGCCATCATAACGGCTCCGTTTGCCTGAGCGCCGGAATGGGGTTGTACATTGACGAATTCACAGCCGAAAAGCTTTTTTGCCCTTTCAATCGCCAGAGATTCTGCGACATCGACGTACTCGCAACCGCCATAATAGCGCCGGCCGGGATATCCTTCGGCGTATTTATTGGTTAGCACAGAGCCCTGGGCTTCCAAAACCGCGTGTGAAACGATGTTTTCGGATGCAATCAGTTCAATCTGATCCTGTTGGCGACCCAGTTCGTCGTTAATGGAAACGAGTAACTCTGGATCAGAGTCCATGAGCGACCGATTAAAAAAATTCTTGTGGTAGTCGGAAGGATAGGAATTGTCTGCGCCAGACATTTGGCGGCCCCCTTTTGGATAGAAATTAATCAGGATTGGATAGTTTGTCGACACGCCTGGCGTGGCGGCCGCCTTCGAAATCGGTCTCCAGGAACGCCTGCAGGCAATCCAGGGCCACATCAGCGCCGATCATTCGCCCGCCAAAGACGATGACGTTTGCGTCATTGTGAAGCCTGGACATTTTTGCACCCAGAGAATCATGAACCAGAGCGGCTCGAATAGCAGGATGCCGGTTGGCGGCAATCGAGATGCCTATGCCGCTTCCGCAAACAAGAACGCCCCTGCTTGCCTTGTTTTCTGATATGGCCGAGGCCATGGCATAGCCGAAATCAGGGTAATCCACCGACTCCGTTCCATCGGCTCCAAGATCAAGAACTGCGAAGCCGAGGTCGGAAAGCTCTTGTTTAATAACGCTTTTTAAGTCGAATCCGGCATGATCGCTGGCGATGGCTATTGTTTCAGAGGTCATGAAGGGTCTCTTGATTGTTTGGTTTTTAACAGGCTAGTCCCAGTCGGGCAGTAGATACCATATATCGACTGCAAAAGCCAACAAACCACAAGCTATCGCGCAGGTAAATACATATTGAGAAAATTAGAAAAGATTGTCCTTTTTGCCAGATTCTTTCTTTTTCTTGTTAAGCACGTATTGCAGCTTTTTAGCGGCCAGGCGTTTCAAAGTCGCCTCACCTTGCTTTACGTCTCCCACCATAGTCACTTCCGTTCCCGTAACCGGATCAATAGCGACGACCCTGACGGACCGACCGGCGGTATAGTGAAATTCCAATAGAACTTCCCGTCCATGGCTTTTTCGTTGTTTCATTGGAGCATATAACCGCAATGAAATGGGCAAGTCACCCAATCTGAGAAAATTATTTAGCCGGTTGAACCCTTGAGGCCGGAATACGCACAGTCACAGAGGTTCCTTTCCCTTTTTGGCTTTTTAGCTCTAGTTGACCGCCATGCATTTCAACCAGGTTCTTGGACAAAGGCAACCCAAGCCCAGTCCCTTCATATTTACGGGCCAGTTGTGAATCGGCTTGACCGAAGTACATTAAGGACTTTGTAATCCCCTCTTCGTCCATACCAATTCCCGTGTCTGCGACATTGATTACCATATCGTCGGCTTCGTCCAGCCATGCGCCAATATGAACTTCTCCACCATTTTCGGTGAATTTGACGGCGTTAGACAGAATGTTGAGGAAGACTTGTTTGATTCGCCTTTCATCAACATTAATTGCGGGCATTCCGGGATCAATTTCATTGCTGATAAGGATACCGGCGGTTTCGGCGCGCGGACGCATCAACCTCAAGCAAGCCTCAATCAGAAAACTGATGTTAACTTCTTCCAGATTCAATTCCAGCTTGCCGGCCTCAATGGCGGCCACGTCCAGAATATCGTTAATCAATTCCAGCAGGTGTTCCCCCGAGGCATGGATACAGTTGATGTATTCGAGGTATTTATCGTTGTTCAGCGGGCCGAAGGTTTCCTGCCTGATGGATTCGGAAAAACCGATGATGGCGTTCAGCGGCGTGCGCAATTCGTGGCTCATATTGGTGACGAGCTCTGTCTTGGCCCTGTTGGCCAGTTCCGCCTGGGTCATCGCCAGCTTGACCTTTTGCTCGTTCTTCTTTTGCGCGTTGATATCGCGCACGCTCCATCTTGCGCCAATCAGCGATTCTGAATCATCGTATACAGGCTGGTATGACAGTGAGGCCCACCGAACAGCCCCGTTTTTGCATTCCAGGCGAAATTCGATGTCGAAATCCAGTTCTTCATCCATGGCGCTTCGCATGTGCCCGGCGACAAGTTCCTTGTCTTCCTCATGCACCATCGGCAACGGGTATTCATGCATCTTCAGGCATTCGTGCACCTGATAGCCGGTGATGCGTTCGACTGCAGGGTTAATCCAGCGCGGAACGCCATCCGTGCCAAACCAGGATTCCCAATCATAGGTATATTCAGCTATAGCCTGAAAATTCACCTCTTCGGCGACAGCCTGAGCCTTCTGTTGCTCTTCTTTGGGAGTAGATCCGCTCACAGTAACTCCTGTGTCCCCAGCCTTAAGGATCAAGAGGAATACAGGCCTAACCAGCTCATGCCTTGATCGGCATCAATTTAATGTAGCGACTCTACATCGGTAAACAATGACAATTTTTCCGGCCCCTACATGGTCCGGCGGTATTGGCCTCCGGCTTCGAACAAGGCATCAGTGATATCGCCAAGGGAACAACAGCGGGCCGCCTCAACCAGAACGGCGAAGACGTTTTCGCCGCTGGTGGCGGCCATTTTCAGACGCTTCAGCATTTCGCCGGACGACTCTTCGTGGGTTTTCTGGAAACTCCGCAGCCGTTTGATTTGGCTGACTTTTTCGTCTTCCGTGGAGCGCGCCAGATCGGGTGTGATAACTGCGTCATCTTCATTGGGGTTGACGAAAGTGTTAACGCCGATAATGGGATAGGATCCATCGTGTTTCTTGGTTTCGTAGTACAGGGATTCATCCTGGATTTTACCACGCTGGTAGCCGGTCTCCATGGCTCCCAGAACGCCGCCGCGTTCGGAAATGCGTTCAAACTCCTGCAAGACGGCTTCTTCAACCAAATCGGTCAACTCATCGATAATGAACGATCCCTGGTTCGGGTTTTCATTCATCGCAAGGCCCCATTCTTGATTGATGATCATCTGAATGGCCAGGGCGCGGCGGACGCTGTCTTCCGTCGGGGTGGTAAAGGCTTCGTCGTGGGCATTGGTATGCAGTGAGTTACAGTTGTCATAAATCCCGATCAACGCCTGCAGCGTCGTGCGGATGTCATTGAAATCCATTTCCTGGGCGTGCAGGGAGCGCCCCGATGTCTGAACGTGGTATTTAAGCTTCTGTGAGCGCTCGTTTGCGCCATAACGATCGCGCATCGCCGTCGCCCAGATGCGGCGCGCTACCCTTCCCATCACCGAATATTCAGGATCCATTCCGTTGGAGAAGAAGTAGGACAGGTTGGGTGCAAAGTCATCGATATCCATGCCCCGCGCCAGATAGGTTTCCACATAGGTGAAACCGTTCGACAGGGTAAAGGCCAACTGCGAGATCGGGTTGGCGCCTGCCTCGGCAATGTGATAGCCGGAAATCGAGACCGAATAGAAATTCCTGACTTTGTTTTCAACGAAGTATTCCTGAATATCCGCCATCATTTTCAGGGCGAATTCGGTCGAAAAAATGCAGGTGTTCTGGCCCTGGTCTTCCTTAAGGATATCGGCCTGAATGGTTCCGCGGACATTTTCATGGACCCAGGCGCGGATTTCCGTGGATTCCTGTTCATTGGGCCCCCGGCCGTTGTCGGCTTCGAAGCGCGTCAATTGCTGATCCATGGCCGTATTCAGGAAAAACGCCAGCATCGTCGGAGCGGGACCGTTAATTGTCATAGAAACCGACGTCACGGGATGGCAAAGGTCGAACCCGTCATATAATTCCTTCATGTCTTGAAGGGTGGCGATGGAAACACCTGAATTACCAACTTTTCCATAGATATCGGGCCGTTCATCGGGGTTGTATCCATACAATGTGACGGAATCAAAGGCTGTGGAAAGTCTCTTAGCTTCCGAGTGGGCGGACAGATACTTGAAGCGTTTGTTGGTTCGCTTTGCGTCGCCTTCTCCTGCAAACATGCGCGTTGGGTCTTCGCCGGCTCTCTTGAAGGGGAAAACACCCGCAGTAAAAGGGAAATGGCCGGGAAGGTTTTCCTTCATTCGCCATTTAAGAATTTCGCCTTCGTCTTCGAATTCTGGTAGGGAGACGCGGGAAATCTGGCTTCCAGAAAGGGTTTCGCGGACAAGTTTGGTGTGAATTTCCTTGTCTCGGACCTTCGTAACGAGTTCCTCACCGCGGTAGCTTTCCTTCAAATCAGGCCATTCGGCGATCAATTTATTTGCCCGGGGATCGAGCGATTCATTACGATAGGCAATCAGTCGGTCCAGGTCGTCACTTTCGCCGCTGTGCTCGGCCAGCATGTCCTTCGTGGCCATCAACTGTTGGCGTTCGCGGGCGATCTTCACTTGTTTAGCGACATTTGCATGATAGCCGCGAACCGTTTCAGCAATATCGGCGAGATAACGCTGGCGTTCAGGCGGAACGATAGAATCACCGGGTTCAGAAACTTTGCATCCGACAGGATCGATTGAACAGGTGAATCCGGTGAATCCTTTACTTGAAAATTGACCGATAAGCTCTTGATATAATGCAGTTACACCCAAGTCGCTAAAGCGCGAAGCAATGGTGCCGTAGACCGGCATGTCTTCGGCATTGGCGTCGAATTCCTGACGGTTACGCTGAACTTGCTTGCGTACATCGCGAATAGCGTCCAAGCCACCCTTTCTGTCCAGTTTGTTGACTGCTACCACATCGGCGAAATCGAGCATGTCGATCTTCTCTAGCTGGCTGGCGGCGCCAAATTCAGGTGTCATGACGTAGAGCGACAGGTCGGTCATCTCGACAATACCGGAATCGCCCTGCCCGATGCCCGGGGTTTCAACGATAATCAGGTCGAAACCGGCTGCTTTACAGCTACGGACGATAGACGGAAGGCTTTCGGGAACCTCGCTTCCACTGTCGCGAGTGGCCAGGGAACGCATATAGACATTCTCGCCCGATATGGCGTTCATCCGAATGCGGTCGCCCAACAAAGCGCCACCTGTCTTGCGGCGGGATGGGTCAATGGCAATGATGGCGATACGGGGTTCGCCGGAATAGAGCCGAAACCGGCGAATGACCTCGTCCGTCAAGGAGGATTTTCCAGCTCCGCCTGTTCCTGTTATTCCCAACACAGGAACACTTTTACGTTCATTTGCCAGCTTTTCCAGATTTTCGGCATCCCCACCTTCCAGCGCATCGTTTTCAAGGGCCGTAATGACTTCGGCCAAGGCAGCGTGATTGCCGTTTTTCAACGCCTTAAGGTCGATGTTATGGTTCGTTCCCCTGTCCCTGATGGCGCGCTCGACCATGTTGGCGATCATGCCCTGCAGGCCCATTTTGCGTCCGTCTTCGGGGGAATACAGCCGATTGACGCCGTATTCGTGCAATTCATCCATTTCTTCAGGGGTGATGACGCCTCCGCCACCGCCGAATACCTGGATATCTGGGCGACCGTGCTCCTTCAGCAGATCAACCATGTACTTGAAATATTCGACATGGCCGCCCTGATAGGAACTGACGGCGATTGCATCGGCGTCTTCCTCTACAGCCGCCGTCACCACTTCATCAACCGACCGGTTATGGCCCAAGTGTATTACTTCTGCCCCTTCGGACTGAAGTATTCGGCGCATGATATTGATCGCGGCATCATGGCCGTCAAAAAGACTCGCAGCGGTTATGAATCTCGGCGGCGCGTTCAGGTTTGAGGTGGCGTCAGATTTTTGGGCTTTTACGGCGTCGTCCGGCAAGGGCTTACTCCCCGAAGAATTATCCAAATTTTTCCCACCAACCATCCTGAAAATGGGAAATGAGAAGGAATTATCAAGTTTACGTTAACGTAAACGTCAACCTAAAACAAAAGCCTCTTCCGGTAAAGGGAAGATCTCCCAACTTCCCAAAAAGAAAATCCCTCTTGCGGGAATTGGGGAAAAGTGTCACCTAATTGATGTCCGGTGTGGTGTCCGGGCTCAAGCAATCTTGAAATGACGCCGCGGCTTTCAAACCTCATATTTGAAGAGCGAGAAAGCCATATTTTTCAACATGTTGAAAATAGGTGACCTATGAGCCTGAAACACTTTCCCACAGTAGAAAAAATGATCGAAGAACTGGCGCCCGCTTACCCGGTGCACTGTCTGAGGCCGAGGGAACTTGAGCGCAATGCCAAGCAGTTTCTCGATACCTTTCCCGGACGCGTGCTTTATGCTGTTAAGTGCAATCCGGACTTGAGTGTCCTTACAGCCCTTTACGAGGCGGGAATCAGGCATTTTGACACGGCGTCCCTCAGTGAAATCGCCTTGATCAGAGAGAATTTTCCTCAAGCCGACTGTTACTTCATGCATCCCGTGAAATCCCGCAGTTCAATTACGACCGCAAAAGACGTCTATTCCGTCGATCACTATGTCATCGACCACCAGCAGGAGCTGGATAAAATGGTCGACGCCATAGGTGGGGGTGACGGGAAGGTATGCTTGGTGCGCGTCATCACACCCGCCGCAAACGCCGCCTACAACCTGTCCCAAAAATTCGGCGCAACGGTCGAAGAAGCCCCTGCCCTGCTCAATGCCGTCGCCGACGAAGGCTTCCAGCCCGGTCTTGCTTTTCATGTAGGTTCGCAATGCCGCTCACCGGAGGCGTTTGCCGAGGCTATCCGCATTATGGGGCAGGTCGTCGAAAAGTCGGACGTCCATATCCATTACCTTGATGTCGGCGGCGGTTTTCCTGTCGATTACGTCGATGACTCCACGCAGCCCCTGGAGAATTATTTCGACGCCATTACCGATACGATTCAGGAGATCGACCTGCGTGGTGACTGCGTTTTGATGTGCGAACCGGGAAGGGGCATGGTCGCCAGTGGCTCCAGTCTCGTTGTTCAGGTAATGCTGCGCAAAGAAGACTCCATCTACATAAACGATGGTGTCTACCACAGTCTTTCAGAGACGCTGACCGTCGGTGTCAAATTGCCCATGCGGGTCATCAGGCCGGGAAAAGAAGTTTCAACTGAAATGAAGCCCTTCGCCATATTTGGCCCAACGTGTGATTCCACCGACCGCATTCCAGGTGAAATCGAATTACCCACGTGCATTCGCGAAGGTGATTGGATAGAAATTGGCCAGGCGGGCGCCTATTCCAACGCCATGACAACCAATTTCAACGGTTTTATTGCAGAGACGTTCGTCAATATCGACGCCCCGCCCCTAATGCCCTCGTGATTCGGATTTCCCGCCGTTGACATGGGACCGGCACCTATGGTCTTTGGACCCGCTTGGGAACGGAACCATAAAATAGTAGGGAATTACCTTGTCTGAAATATCGAAAAACCCGGAAACAATCGTCTTGCATTCCGGTCACCGTCATGACGAACAGGCGGGCTCCGTCGCCGTGCCAATACACCAAACGACCTCGTTTCAATTCAATGATACCGAACACGCCGAAAATCTGTTCGCCTTGAAGGAACTGGGCAATATCTACTCTCGGATCATGAATCCTACCTGCGATGCGCTGGAACAGCGCCTGGCGGCCCTGGAAGGCGGCGTCGCGGCGCTCGCCGTAGCCTCCGGACAAGCGGCGACTACCTTTACAATCATGAATCTTTGCCGCGCCGGCGACAATTTCGTCACCTCTACCGATCTTTACGGCGGCACCTGGAACCTTTTCGCAAATACGCTGAAGGATATGGGAGTGGAGGCCCGTTTCGTTGACCCATCTGATCCGGAAAATTTTCGCCGCGCCACTGACGAAAAAACCCGTTGCTATTACGCCGAAACCCTTCCCAACCCGAAATTGAATGTTTTTCCGATCAAGGAAGTCGCCGATATCGGCCGCGAAATTGGCGTTCCCTTGATCATGGACAACACCGCCGCCCCGGTAATGTGCAAACCGCTGGATCATGGCGCGGCTATCGTCATGTATTCAACCACCAAGTACATTGGCGGCCATGGCACGTCCATCGGCGGGGTGATCGTCGATGGCGGCAATTTCGACTGGGAAGCCGGCGGGCCGCGTTTCCCTACCCTGAATGAACCGGATCCCAGTTACCACGGCGCCGTTTGGACTGAAGCAGTCAAGCCTTTAGGGCCAATCGCATTCATCATTCGCGCCCGCGTCATACTTTTACGCGATATCGGCGCGGCAATGAGCCCGTTCAACGCTTTTCAATTCGTCCAGGGACTGGAAACTTTGCCCCTTCGCATGCGCGCCCATTGTGAAAACGCGCAAGGAGTCGTTGATTTCCTGAAAAATCACGACAAAGTCTCCAACGTCATCTATCCGAGCCTCCAGGATGGCGAAACCCGCCGACGGGCGGATGCTTACCTGAAAGGCGGCATGGGCGGACTAGTAGGATTTGAACTGAAAGACGGTAAGGACGCCGGACGGCGTTTTATTGACTCGCTTGAAATGTTCTATCACGTTGCCAACATCGGTGACGCGCGATCACTGGCTATTCATCCGGCTTCGACAACTCATTCACAGTTGTCTCCGGACGACAGACTGGCGACTGGTGTTTCAGATGGCTATGTTCGTCTTTCTGTAGGCATAGAGCATATTGATGATATTGTCGCAGACTTGGAACAGGCACTGGACAAGGCATAATTAGCGGTGACTAGAAAAGGATCCATCGGACTGGGCGAATTCCCGGCAACGCGCATGAGGCGAAACCGTGGGGACAATTTTTCCCGCCGGTTAATGGCGGAAAACGTCCTCACCGCCAATGATCTTATATGGCCGGTATTTGTTCTGGACGGTGAAGGTAAACGAGAATCGGTTTCTTCCATGCCGGGCGTTGATAGGCTTTCAATCGATCTTCTGGTCGAAGCGGTCGGCGAAGCAGCCGAATTGGGTATCCCCGCCGTCGCCTTGTTTCCTAATACCGATTCCGCCTTGAAAACGCCCGATGCAAAGGAAGCGGCTAATCCGGAAAATCTTGTTTGCCGGGCCGTTAGAGCGGTAAAGGAAGCCCACCCGCAGATTGGTATCATTTGCGATGTCGCGCTTGATCCGTACAACAGCGATGGCCATGACGGACTGGTCAGGGATGGCATCATCCTGAATGATGAAACGGTCGAGGTCCTGTGTGCGCAATCCATTGTCCAGGCACAGGCCGGCTGCGACATCATCGCGCCGTCGGACATGATGGACGGTCGGATAGGAATTATACGTAAGGCCCTGGACGATAAGGGTTTTCAGTCGGTAAGGATCATGTCCTATGCGGCGAAATACGCTTCAGCGTTTTACGGACCATTTCGAGATGCCGTTGGCTCAGGCGGCGCTCTGAAAGGCGATAAAAAAACCTATCAAATGGATCCGGCGAATTCAGATGAAGCACTACGTGAAACAGCATTGGATATCGCCGAAGGGGCGGACATGGTGATGGTCAAGCCTGGCATGCCGTATCTGGATATCCTTGCCCGGGTCAAACAAACGTTCGGCGTGCCCACATTCGCCTATCAGGTCAGCGGTGAATACGCGATGCTGAAGGCGGCCATCGGCAACAACTGGCTGGATAATGACATGGTCGTTCTTGAAAGCCTGATGGCTTTCAAGCGGGCCGGAGCGGATGGCGTTTTGACGTATCTGGCGCCGGAAGCCGCTCGGCTTCTTAAAGGCTGATAAAGAAAAGGCCCCGAATTCGGGGCCTTTTTTGAATTAGTCTTCCCTCATGGCGCCAAGTAATCGCTCAACGTCTAGAACGACCATCAGCCTGCCTTCCAGGCGGAACACGCCGCTGGCAAATTCACGCCATAACGAGTCCAGGGTGCCGGGGTTGTTTTCATAAAGTTCGTTCGAAAGCCCGATGACGTCGCCGACTTTATCGACCAAAAGCGTGTAAAGCTCGTGGTTGTGTTCGATGGTCACGCCCATGCTTTCGGTCGCGTCCTCGCGCTTCTCCAGGCCTAAGCGGACCCTAACGTCGATAACGGTCACGATTCTTCCACGAAGGTTGATCGAGCCTTTTACTTCCGGCGGCGCCAGCGGCACCGAAGCAATCGTTGTAGGCGTCAGAATATCCTGAACCTGTAAAACCGGAATTCCGAACATTTGGTCTTTAATGGTGAATGTGACGTAATTCTCAAGGTCATCCCCCCCCATCGCATCAAGATCTTGACTACTCGTAGTCGCGAGGGCTTGGCTCATCTTTATTCTCCATCGATTTTAAAGATATTTTTTCGTCTATTTGGGTCAGACAAAATTTCTATGTTACTCAATATAGTCAATTTTTTGGGTTTCGCTCAAAAAAAAAATAGTTTTTTCAACTTCTGGCTCTGAGCCAGCTTCTCACTGCATCGATTTGCGCTTCTTCCATCAACGCGGGTGCATGACCGATGGCGGGAAACTCTATCAATTCGGCAGCCGGTCCCCGTTCCAGCATCTGATGCGCCGTATCGCGGGTAAGGACGTCTGAATCCTCGCCGCGCAGGATCAGCACCGGGCAGGTAATCTGTTCCCACATTGACCAAAGATCGATATCAGCGGCCGAAGCATTGCGAAAAGAAATGGCGATGGATGGATCGTAATGAAGTCGCCAGGAACCGTCCTCGTTCCGCCGGCCACTATGGCGACAAAGGTGTTCCCAGTTTTCGTCAGGTAAGTCGCCAAATCCGGCGTGGACATTCATCAAATAGTTCTTCAGGGAGTCGTAGTCGTTGAATTTATCTTCATGGCCGACGTACTCGCCAATCCTCTTTAATGCTTTCGATGGTACGAAAGGACCGATGTCGTTAAGAACCAGGGAGCGGATCGGAGAGTTGGGTTGGGCCGCTAAGGTCATGCCGATCAATCCGCCCAGGGAGGTTCCAATCCAATCGACTTGTTCCGCGCCCAAACGCGCTATCAACGCCGTCATATCGGACATATATACAGGCAATGTATAATCGGCAGGATCGCTTAGCCAATGACTGTGACCGCGCCCCGGCAAATCAGGGCAAGCAACCTTAAAACCGTTCGTTGATTCTTGGGAAAGATCGGTGGCCAAATCGTCGAAATCCCTGCCATTTCGGGTTAATCCATGGACACATACGGCGACGCGCTTCGAATGACCGTCTCCCCACTGGGTAAATGCGATACGGTGAAAACCATGGGGGCCAAGGCTCAGAAAGCCGGATTCCTTGTGGGACATTTTTTTCCTTTGGGGTGCACCAGTTTTGAAATGTTTTCGGGGTTAGATGACCAAGACTTGATCATCGCATGGACAACCCTCATCATCACCATTGATTCTATATTTTTTAGTCAATTCTTCCAAGCAGCCGTGGGGGTATGAAATGAACAAACTAAAATCCATATTCATCGCTGTTATTCTTATGACAAGCCTTGCACTTAGCGCTTGCACGCCGACTCTTATGTCCGATGCAGCGCAGGCCGCCTTTGAAGACAGGATCACTGAAGATCAGATTACCGATCTTAAAATCGCCAGCTTCCTGCTTAAACAGCTGATCGAGATCGATAATAATCTGGCGTTGGATGTAGGCATTGATGTTTGGGAACAACGCATGCTTCTCACCGGCGGCGTCGATAACAACGAAACGCTAAATAAAGTCATTGAAGTCGCCAGCGCCGACAATCGTGTGAAGACGCTTTACAACGAAATTCGCGTCGTTTCCACCGAACAGCGCGATCAACGCCGAGCGCAATCAAAAAGCAGCGATGACTCAACTACCGCCGCGGTTCAGCAGACCGTCAACGATTACTGGCTGGAAACAAAGATCAAGGGGCAACTGCTCACCGCCAAGGAAGTGCGGTCCGTCAACTATCGTTGGCGTTCGGTATTGAATACAATTTATCTCATCGGACGCGCCCGCTCACACAAAGAACTGGATACGGTCATGGCTATTATCCGCGATACCGAGGGGGTCAAGAACGTCAAGAGTTTCGTCGAGATCAAGCCGGTCTCGTAGGAAATCTGACAATTTTTTAAGGAGTGCCGCCCAGTGACCAAACTGGATACTGATTTTGTTCGCTCGCAATTTCCAGCATTCGAGCAGGAGAGCCTGAGGGGCTGGGGGTTTTTCGAAAACGCCGGCGGGTCCTATGCCTGCGGTGCGGTGATTGAACGGTTGGAGCGCTACTATAGGGAAACCAAGGTGCAACCCTATGGCCCCTACCCTGCCTCCGCACGCGCTGGCGATGAGATGGACAGCGCTCGCGCCCGCTTGGCGGGTCTGTTGAATATCGACGTGAATGAGTTGAGCTTTGGTCCCTCTACGACGCAAAACACCTACGTTCTGGCTGGCGCTTTCCGCAACGGCCTTGAGGAGGGCGACGAGATCATCGTCACCAACCAGGACCACGAAGCCAACACCGGCGTCTGGCGACGCCTGAGCGATCATGGAATGGTCGTTAAGGAGTGGCGCATAGACCCTGAAAGCGGAGAGTTAAATCCGGCTGATCTTGATAGTTTGCTTTCGCCTCGCACGCGTTTGGTAACCATGCCCCATTGTTCCAATATCCTGGCTATTCACAATGATATTCCGGCGGTGGCCGAAAAGGTACATGGGGTGGACGCACTGCTGCTTGTGGACGGAGTGTCCTTCGCCCCTCACGGCCTGCCGGATTTGGGTAATCTGGGCGCCGATATATACTTGTTCTCGATGTACAAGACCTTCGGCCCCCACCAGGGCGCTATGTACGTGCGCTCAGACGTGCTGAATCAGCTTGAAAATCAGGCTCATTACTTCAATGCCGGATATTCCGATAAGAAACTGACGCCGGCCGGGCCCGATCACGCGCAAGTCGCCGCCGTGAATGGTATCGTCGATTACTACGAAGCCCTGTTCGCCAATCACTCGCAGGGCGACGGCGCGCTCAATGAAAAGGCGGGCTTCATGAACGCCCTGTTTCAGGCTCATGAAAACAGTCTCGCCGATAAACTGCTGGACTACCTTCGCACTCGCAACGATCTTCGCATCCTTGGGCCTTCAAAAGCCGAAAAGCGCGCCGCGACCATCGCTCTACTGCCAAACCGCTCCGCCCTTGATATCGCAACCGAACTGGCCGACCACAAAATCATGGCGGGCGCCGGACACTTTTACGCCGTACGGGTGCTGGAAGGCCTGAACGTGCCTATCGACCCGGGCGTGTTGCGCCTGTCGTTCGTGCACTACACGACCGAAGACGAGATCGATCAGCTGATAAAGGCGCTGGATCAGGTTCTTTAAGGCAGCGCCTACTTGGTTATGATTTCCGGCCCCATAAACAAGGTTGGCAACCAGGTTGAAATCCATGGGATGTACGTCACCATGATCAGGAAGGCGAACATGATGCCGACAAACGGCATCGCGGCTTTCACCACCCGCATTACCGACATGTGCGCCACGCCCGCCGTCACGAACAGGTTCAGCCCGACAGGCGGCGTTATCATGCCGATTTCCATGTTCACCACCATGATGATGCCCAAGTGAATGGGGTCGATTCCCAATTCGATTGCGATCGGGAAAACCAGGGGCGCCACGATCACCAGCAATCCGGAAGGCTCCATGAACTGACCGCCGATCAGAAGGATGATGTTGACGATGATCAGGAACATGATGGGGCCGAAACCGGCGCTCAACATGGCTTCGGTGATCATTTGCGGAATCCGTTCTTCGGTCAGGACGTGTTTCAGGATCAAAGCGTTGGCGATGATGAACATCAACATGATGGTCAACTTGCCTGCTTCGAACAGGGATTTCTTGGTATCGGGATGCCAAAATACAGAAAGGATGCGCATCACAAGCACCCCTTCTCGCCTGCCTTCTTCGCTGAACGGACCCATGTCGCGATAAACGAAATTGGCGATGCAAAAGGCGTAGACGGCGGCCACGGCTGCGGCTTCCGTCGGCGTGAAGATGCCACCGTAGATTCCGCCCAGGATGATTATGATCAGCATCAGGCCCCAAACGGCGTCGCGCGCCGATTCAAAAACCTCGCGCCAACCGGCCCACGGTTGCGCCGGAAGCCCTTTCCAACGGGCTGCAACGTAGATACCCGCCATCAGCATCAACCCGGCGATCAAGCCCGGGATGACGCCGGCCAGGAACATGCGGCCGACCGAAACGTCCGTCGCCGCGGCGTAAACGACCATGACGATGGACGGTGGGATCAGTATTCCCAACGTGCCCGCGTTACAGATGACGCCAGCGGCAAATTCCTTGGGGTAGCCTACTTCACGCATTCCGGCGATAACGATGGTACCAATAGCGATGACCGTTGCCGGCGATGAACCGGACAACGCCGCAAACATCATACAGGCCAGGACGGACGCAATGGCCAAACCGCCCCGCATATGCCCGACGATTGCGATGGCGAAGCGGATAATCCGGCGAGCCACGCCGCCGGTCGACATAAAGGTTGAAGCGAGGATAAAAAATGGAATGGCCAGCAAAGTGTAATGGCCATGAAATGCAGAAAACAACGTCTGGGCGACCGAGGCTAGGGAGCCGTCGGAAAAAGATAATAAGAAGATGATGCTGGACAGGCCGAGCGCCACAGCGATCGGCACACCGACCAACATCAGGAGAATTACCAGGGCAAAAAGAATGGCTACTTCCATGGTTTAGTCCTCGCCTATGGGGTGAGTTTCCATGGTTTCTTCCAAATCTTCAGCTTCATGGCTGGCGATAATCAGATCAATTTCACCGGTGACGACGCGCCACCCGACCTGGATAAACCTGAGAGTCAATAACGCCATGCCCAGCGGCAAGGCGAAGTAAGGAATGAACCGGGGCATTTTCTCGTAGCGTTCGCCCTCATTTAGGGAGTCGGCAAGAAACTGCAGGAATTCCGGCATTGGAACATCGTCGGTTTCAAGAAAAGCCCGTTTGGTTGCAAACGGATACCAATAGTCCCAGCTTCCGATCAGCAGCAACGCGCTAAAAACGATACAGGCGGTCACGGCAACAAAAGCAAGAACCCGGCGCAGGTTGCCGGGCAACATGTTGGCTACGACATCTATACCAAGATGGAGGTTCTTTTTAACGCAGTATGATGCCCCAAGCAGGACCAGCCATGCGAAAAGAAAGACGGTAACTTCAAGGGCCCAGAGAAGGTTGTCATTGAATACGTAACGGGTAACGACATTGGCGAATGTGACCAATGTCATGAGCCCTAGTATAACAGCAATAAGGGTTTCCTCGATCTGATCGATAAGGCTTCCTGATGATTCATGGGCGTTGGTCATGGTAGCGCCCCTCCCCTTGAAAATTATCGTCGCTAATGGGGACCCTTGGACTTCGACTGCCCAAGGGTCCTGAACATTAGTCGTTAATAACCGGCAGTATTAGTTACCTTGCGCGGCGTTGATGATATCGGCGCCAACATCACCTTCGAACTTGGCCCATACCGGTTTAAGGGCGTCAACCCAGGCCTGACGCTGAGCATCGGTAAGGGTACGCACAGTACCCCCGGCTTCGATGATCTTATTCTTGTTGTCCTGGTTGACCTTGTAGGACTCCTTGTTCCGGGCCGTGGTTACTTCTTTCAGAATGGTTCCCAGTTGGCCCTGAACGTCCGAGGGCAAGCCTTCCCACCATTCAGTCGATGTCACCACCAGATAGTCGATGATGCCGTGGTTGGTTTCGGTAACCCCGTCCTGAACTTCAAAGAACTTCTTGCCATAGATATTTGACCAGGTGTTTTCCTGACCGTCGATAACCTTGGTCTGCAATCCGCCGTAAACTTCCTTGAAGGACATTTTCTGCGGGTTTGCGCCAAGCTGCTTGAACTGGGCGACCAAAACGTCTGAAGCCTGTACGCGAAACTTCAGGCCGCTGGCGTCCGCAGGCATCAGCAAGGGCTTGTTTGCCGACATCTGTTTCATGCCGTTGTGCCAGAATGCCAGCCCCAGAAGACCTTTCCTCCTCATGGCCTTTTTCAGCTTTTCTCCGGTAGCTGAATTCTGGAACTGATCGACGGCGTTGATATCTTTGAACATGAAGGGCAGATCAAATATCCGGTACTTCTTTGTGAATTTTTCGAATTTCGAAAGCGAAGGCGCAGCCATCTGAACATCGCCATTCAACATAGCTTCCAAAACCTTGTTGTCGTCGTACAGGCTGGAATTCGGAAACACTTCCATGCACGCCTTGCCATTCATCTCTTCATTGACGCGTTTTTCAAGAAGGGTGGCGGCAATGCCTTTGGGGTGTTTGTCGGTATTCGTCACGTGGCTGAATTTGATTTTGATTTCGCCGGAATCACAATTGGCGAAAGCCGGGCTGGCGGAAACAAGCAATGCTGCACCTACGGTTACAGCAGCTAGGGTCTTGTACATTTAGATTACTCCCTGATGAGTGTTGGAAAAGGTGCGGCCTTCTCCCCTACAACGGAAGTAAAGAACAATCCGCTATGCTTAGCAAGGCCACAATAGGAAGCCGACAATATAACCGTATGTTTGGGTTTGGACATGATCTGGATCAACCCCGCAAAAACGCAGCCCCATTATCGCCCTATTCAGCCAAGTCTTTTAAAACACTCGACAATTTTTACCAGTATGTTGGCAATATACCTCCGACAATCGAAATACCGGCATTTGCATTGCCCTGGCGAGCACCATATATTGTATACAATTTTTTTAAAATAGAGTACAAAGCTGAAAAGACTAATTTTGGACAATGCTCTTCGTTCATTAAAACCAAGACCAAAAAAGGATGTTTCCAAGGGGAAATTGACGCAGAAAAAGCCGACGCGCGGCGTTAAATTGCGCAGACAACTGGAACAGGAAATATTTTCGGGAACACTTGAGCCAGGAACCCGTCTTGACGAGCAGGCGCTGGCGCAACGTTTCAAGGTTTCCCGCACCCCCGTTCGCGAAGCCCTGCGGCAATTAACCTCGAGCGGCCTGGTCGAAATGCGTCCCCATCAAGGCGCCGTTGTGGCTACGATAACGTTGGTGCGGATGATTGAGATGTTCGAGGTGATGGCCGAACTTGAAGGCCTGTGCGCCCGCCTGGCAGCCCGTAGAATGACCGATGAAGAGCGATCCAAACTTGTGGAAATCCACGAGGAATGCCAACGCCATTCGGATAACGGCGAAATCGAGGCTTATTACGCCTGCAATAAGACGTTTCACGAGGCCATTTACGCGGGAAGCCATAATCAGTTTCTTGAAGAGTCAACTTGCGCTATTCGTAACCGCCTCTCACCCTACCGACGCCATCAATTAAATCACTCCGGCCGGCTGGTTCAATCTTTCGCTGAACATGACGAAGTCGTTGAAGCCATTCTGAAAATGGATGATGACGCTGCAGCCCAGGCATTAACCCGCCATATCAATATTCAGGGAAATGTCTTCACAGATTTTATTTCCTCCTTACCAAAATCATCAATCGGCCAAGAGCAATTGGCTGGTTGAGAGCCCCCTCCTCAAGAAAATTAAATGGAGTTTTTATGTCTAACGTTTCTGCCTCCGCTGGCCCCCTTTCGGGTATTACCGTCATCGATTTAACTCGTGTTTTGGCCGGACCCTACTGCACCATGGTATTGGCCGATTTGGGCGCACGGGTCGTCAAAGTGGAAACACCGGCGGGTGGAGATGATGCGCGCCATTTCGGGCCCTTTGTTGAAACACCGGATGGCGGCAAATCGGCCTATTTTATGTCACTGAACCGGGGCAAGGAGAGCATAGCTCTCAACCTGAAAGAAGAAGGCGATAAGCAGATTTTTGAGCAGTTGCTTATGGAGGCCGATATCCTGGTGGAGAATTTCCGCCCCGGGACAATGGAAAAGCTTGGATATGGCTGGGAATCCCTGCACGAAAAATATCCGCGACTGATTTATGCGGCCGCTTCCGGATTTGGTCACAGTGGTCCCTACTCCAAACGCCCGGCGTATGATCTTGTCGTTCAGGGTATGGGCGGGGTGATGAGCCTTACCGGACACCCGGGTGGTGAACCCACCCGCGTCGGCACATCGGTCGGGGATATAACCGCAGGTCTGTTCACAACCATCGGCGTCAACGCGGCCCTTTATCACCGCGAGCAAACCGGCCTAGGCCAGAAGATCGACGTCGCGATGCTGGATTGTCAGGTCGCCATCCTGGAAAACGCTATTGCCCGCTATGCGGCAACAGGCGAATCTCCGGGACCGATTGGCGCCCGCCACCCTTCTATTACGCCGTTTGATGCTTTTAAAGCCGCCGATGGCTATCTGATAATCGCCGCCGGTAACGACGGCCTTTTCGCCAACCTGTGTAAAGCTATCGGCCAACCCGAACTTGCTGAGAATCCCCTTTTCGATACCAACCCGCAAAGGACCGAGCACAATGCAGCGCTGAAGGACGAACTTGAGAAGGCCTTGGCGGATAAAACTGTTGCTCAGTGGATGGAAATTCTGGACGAAGCCGGTGTCCCGTCCGGTCCTATCAACAAGGTCGACCAGGTGCTCGCCGACCGACAGGTACTGGCTCGCAACATGGTCGTTACCGCCGATGACCAGGGCGCAGGGCCTCTAAATATGGCTGGCAATCCAATCAAAATGTCTGCCTTCGACGACCCAGCGACCCGGGCGCCCGCGCCGGATCTGGATGCCGATCGGGACAAAATCATTGGCGAACTCTCAAACTCTGCCAATAATAAGTAATGGGAACGCGCGACCAAACGCCGCAATAAGACCAACTGGAAACCAATCATGTTTCAATGTGTTCCCCAAGATTAACCAGGGGAAGACAATGGCCGTTACCTATGCAGATATTCTTAGCGCCGCCGAGCTGATCAAGAGTCGGGTATTGCACACCCCTGCGGTGCCGTCCGAGGCTTTGTCGAAAATGAGCGGCGCCAATGTCGTTCTAAAGCTGGAAAGCCTTCAACACACATCATCTTTCAAGGCTCGCGGAGCCCTGGTCAAGTTGTTGAGCCTGAATGACGCTGAAAGAAAGGCTGGAGTCGTGGCGACGTCCGCCGGTAATCATGCGCAAGGGGTTGCTTTTTTCGCCCGTCAGCTTGGCATCCCGGCGACAATTTATATGCCGGAAGGAACCGCTTTCACCAAGGTTCAACGTACGGAAAGCCATGGTGCTGAAGTGGTTGTGGAGGGCGAGACGCTATCTGAAACGCGAGAACGCGCCCAGGTTTTTGCCGACCAAAACAACAAGCAATTTATTCATCCGTTTGATGATGAAAAAGTTATTGCAGGACAGGGATCCGTCGGGCTGGAACTGATGCAGGATTTTCCGGAACTTGACACACTTATAATTCCTATTGGTGGTGGCGGACTGATCGCGGGCAGCGCCATTGCTGCAAAGAAATTGAAGCCGAAAGTTGAAATCGTTGGCGTCGAGGCCGAGCTCTACCCTTCCATGAAACAGGCTATACATGGCGACATTGATACATCGGGCGGGCAAACAGTAGCTGAAGGGATTGCCGTAAAAACGCCCGGAATTTTGACACGCCCGATCATCGAGGAACTGGTTTCGGATATTGTACTTGTCAGTGAAGCGTCTCTCGAACACGCAGTCCAGGTTTATCTGGAAGCCCAGCGCCTGGTCGTCGAAGGCGCGGGTGCTGCTTCGCTTGCCGCCTTGCTTGATAACCCAAAACAATTTCAGGGAAGAAATGTCGGCCTGATCGTCTCTGGCGGCAATATGGACTCTCGCTTGCTTTCATCCATATTGATGCGCGGATTGGTTCGCCAGGGGAGATTGGCGCGTTTGCGTATTTCCATTTCCGATCGACCGGGCTCACTTGCGGCTGTCAGCGGCATGATCGGTGACAATGGCGGTAATATTGTCGAAGTCTACCACCAACGCCTGTTCTACGACGTTCCAGTGAAACTGACCGAAATCGATGTTGTCGTGGAAACCCTGGATAGCTCACACGTTGAGCGCATAATCGAAAAACTGAACGAAGCCGGATTTCAATCTCGTCTACTGGGGGGTACGTCCGTGGCCGGAGCTTGATCAGATTCGCCAAATATGGATTTTTGTTTTTCGCCCGTCACTTAATTCGAGCACTTCATCAGCTTCTACGCCCGGCACTTCGAAAGAATTACTGATAAACAGTGTACCCGGCTTCATTTCTGCCTGCACTTTGGTATAAAGCCGCTCCATTGGGACCGGTGACAAAAACGCATAGACAACCTGATAGTCGGCCAGATTGATTTCCCAAAAGTCGCCATATCTCATCTCAACGTTATCCAGTCCCGATAGGGCCAGCCGTAATCTGGAAAGTGCGGCAGGTATTGGGGCAGATTCAATGGATAGGATCTCGGCATCCGGCCTGAGTCTCCCCAGGTAAAGCGACGTCCCCCCAAGCCCGCCGCCCAGGTCGATAACCTTTAGACCTTTTGTATCCGGCAAAAGTTCAGCTAACGCCGCCCAGGTTGTAGCGTTACTCAGGTATAAGGGGACTCCGGATCGAAAGCTGTTCCTGTAAACTAAGAATACCACGACAAACAGGACCAACCACAACCAGGCGGGCACCTGTAGATGCATGGAATAAAAGGCCGCGAAAGGCAAGGCGATCTGAACGCCGAACCACCATTTGGACAATCCCAGCAACAAACCTATCCCGCTGGCCAAAAAGCCTTGAAAAGTCAAAAGCAAAATAAACGGTGGGGTTTCTCCTGATACGCCGGAGACCAAGGGAACGATTATCAGCGATAGGCAGGCGGCCGCCAACAACTGAGAACCAAACAGCTTAACCACCGGCATTTTCAGGAAGCTGCGCGCGTTGGCGGTACCTTCCATCGGTGATTAGTCGATTTCGCCTATTCGGGCGTAGTTGCCGTCAAAATACAAAAGCGGTTTTCCAACATCCGTGTGGTCCAGCTTTTCAACCCGTCCTACAATAATCAAATGGTCGCCGCCGTCATGAACGGCGTCGATTAGGCATTCAAGATTGGCAAGACAACCCTTGAGAATAGGAACACCTGAGCCCCAAAATTCGTGATCTACATCGGCAAATCGATCTTCTTTTTTTGTGGAAAAGTTTACCGACAAATGCTGTTGGTCTTCACCCAGCATGTTCAGCGCAAACCCCCTGCCTTCGACAAAAGCATTGATACTGCCGGTTCCCTTGTCCAGGCAGAAAAGAACCAAGGGTGGATCAAGTGACAGCGACGTAAAAGCGTTGACGGTTAAACCCACCGGTTTGCCGTCGTCCGCCAATCCTGTAACGACGGTGATTCCCGTCGCAAAGCGACCAAGTACTTTTCGAAAGGTTTTATTATTGATGCTCACTTAATTTTTCCTGCTGTTTTTGCCGTAGCCGTGTGACATGTTTTTTTTTACAAACAGTCTAGAATCGGTTGAAAATGATTCCAGCACAGTACCAACTTGTTCTATTGTCGCCCGATAGAGATTTGAATGTATAACTTTTTTGGGAAATCTATAGCCTTCGGACCTCAATTGCGAGAACATCCGAACGCCATAATCAAACACTACATGGTACCCGGGGGTCTCGCCTAAATGTTCGCAATTATTGGTTATGTCGTTGTAACCGGCAGTGTTCTTGGCGCCTATGCTGTGCATGGCGACTTGGGCGTTCTGTGGCAGCCCCTTGAATTCATTATTATTTTTGGAGGTGCCTTTGGTGCTTTCATCGCCGGCAATCCGTCCCTTCTGAAAAGAACCATCGGGGCTATGGGCACCTTTCTTAAAGGCCCCAGTTACAAGGCCGAAGATTATATGGAACTGCTTGGGGTTCTCTATTCCGTATTCAAGCTGGCGAAAAGCAAAGGTGACCTGGCGCTTGAAGCGCATGTCGAGAATCCTGAAGAAAGTGCCCTTTTTCAAAATTTCCCCACTTTCATTGATGATCATCATTCGGTCGAATTCCTATGTGATTATCTGCGCATGCTTACCCTTGGCACTTCCAACGCCCATGAAGTTGCCGAAATTATCGATATAGAGCTGGGAATGCATCATGACGAAGATCACGCCGTCGCCGCCGCTATTCAGGGCCTGGCCGACGCAACCCCAGCCCTTGGTATTGTCGCCGCCGTGTTAGGTGTAATTGTCACCATGGGTTCGATCACCGAGCCGCCGGAAGTACTCGGTAATTTGATCGGCGCTGCGCTGGTCGGTACTTTTAGCGGAATTCTTATTGCTTACGGGTTTATGGCACCCATCGCGCAGTCGGTTGGCGCCAGTTTTGAAGCAGACTCCAAATACCTTACTTGTATAAAAGCCGGGTTGATTGCCCATATGCAGGGATACGCCCCGCAGGTTTCCATCGAATTCGCCCGCAAGAGTTTGCCCGGTGGTGTCCGGCCGTCCTTTGCAGAGGTTGAAGAAATGATTGGTGAGTTACCAAGTTAATAGTATGGCTGATCAACAACCGATCATAATCAAGAAGGTCTACAAGTCCGGCGGCGGACACGGCGGCGGCGCCTGGAAGATCGCCTACGCCGACTTTGTGACGGCTATGATGGCGTTTTTCCTGCTTTTGTGGCTATTGAATTCCGTTACCCAGGAACAGCTTGAAGGCATTTCCGCCTATTTTGCGCCGTCGACCGCCTCGACAAGCGCCTCGGGCAGCGGCGATATTCTGGCGGGCAAGACAATCGGCGAAGAAGGTGTCTCACAGGTTGACGCTTCCCGCCCCAGCGTCGTTGTGGACTTGCCGCCGCCAAAAGTCGGCGCCGCCGATATTCAGGATATCGAGGAAGGCGAAGCCTCTTCAGAGCAACTGGAAGAACTTCAAAAGCAACAGGAAGAAGCGCAGTTCGAAAAGGCAGAGGAAGCATTAAACGAAGCGATTCAGGCAGTTCCCCAGCTTAAACAGTTGGCAAAAAGCCTTATGATCGACAACACGCCCGAAGGCCTGAGGATTCAACTGGTCGATCAAGAAGGCCTCGCCATGTTCCCGAGCGGCGGGTCGGAAATGTACCTTCACACCCGTAAAGTTCTGGAACTGGTTGCCCAGGTCATCCAGGAAATGCCGCAAAATGTAGCTATTTCCGGCCATACCGACGCTGTCAAATTTGTATCCGACAACGGTTACAGTAACTGGGAACTTTCGGCGGACCGGGCCAATAACGCCCGCAGAGTCTTAAAAGACCTTGGGGTTACCGAAGACAGGGTTGCGCGCGTTGTCGGCCGGGCCGATACCGAACCGCTGATGCCGGAAGATCCTGAAAACGCTAGAAACCGCCGTTTGTCGATCGTCCTGTTGCGCGGAACCGGCGTACAGCCTTTACCCGAACAACCGGCCGAAGGTGAGGAAGAGCAGGAAAGCGAAGCGGAAGAGGAAGCCACACAGGAAGAAAGGCCGTCTATCCTGGCGCCGGATACGTCAGAGGAAACCGACGAAGAAGAAACTGAAAGCAGTCCGTTGTTCGACGACGATTAGAACCAATGGATACCGGATTGTTTTTGTAATAATATCAAGAAGGCTTTGGAACTCTTGCCCATGAGACACTCTCGCCTTCTTTCTCCCCTGAAGGGGCCGCACTATTTTTTTACAACTGCCCCTTTGCCCTGTCCTTATTTCGCAGACAGGGTCGAAAGACGCGTTCTTACCGAACTTACCGGCAAAGATTCTCAATCCCTCCACGAAGCCTTGACGCAAGCCGGTTATCGTCGCTCGCACGGGGTGGCTTATGCTCCCGCCTGTCCGGGATGCAATGACTGCGTATCCGTCAGGATTCGCGTACCGGAATTCAAACCATCCAAAACCCAACGTCGGATCCGTAAACGCAACGAGGACATAGTGGCCACTGAAGTGGCGCCTATCGCCAACGAGGAACAATTCGCGTTGTTCGCCGCCTACCAGGCTTCGCGCCATGCCGGGGGCGATATGGAAACAATGGATTTTTCTGATTACCAGTCACTTCTGGAAGAAAATACGATCGATACGGCGCTTATAGAGTTTCGTTGCGAGGAAAGACTTGTTGCCGGCATCATCATCGACAAACTATCCGACGGTTTTTCGGCTGTTTACAGTTTTTTTGATACGGATGTTGAACCCAGAAGAAGTCTCGGGACATACATGATTTTGTGGCTTGTGCAACACGCACAGGAGTTACAGCAGAGTTATGTCTATCTTGGGTTCTGGATAAATAATTGTCGAAAGATGGCTTATAAGACGAGCTTTCGGCCTCTGGAACATTATTCATCGGGTAAATGGAGCCTATACTAAATTAATCATAATATTATCAGATTGTTGCTCTTTGCATGCAAAGGAAGTTAGGGTGGCTCTACGGCATTTGCGGTGACGCTTCAGCAATCGCGTTTCTGGTTGCCGTAGAAGTGTTTGAATAAAAAATAACGTCAAATAAACATTCATTCTCAGGGAGGAGTAATGTCCATGAAACGTAGAGAGGCGCTCAAATTGGGTGGTGCCGCAGCTGTAGTAGGCGTAGGTGCTGCCTTGCTTTCAGGTTGCGAAGAAAAGAAAAAGGAAGAAGCGAAAAAAGCGGCTCCCGCCGCTCCTGCTGTCGTCAAAAAAGTTACCGACATGGTGATGGTTGCAACGTGGCCGCGTGATTTCCCCGGTCTGGGAACCGGTGCGCAACGTCTGGCGGAACGTATCAACACCATGACGGAAGGACGTATCAAGGTTCAGTATTTCGCCGCCAAAGAACGCGTCGGCGCGTTTGATTCCTTTGATGAAGTAGCGTCAGGTAACGCTCAAGCTTACCACGCCGCTGACTATTACTGGAAAGGTAAGCATCTGGGTTGGGCCTATTTTACCGCTGTGCCCTTCGGACTTACCTACACTGAATTCAACGCCTGGATTCGCTTCGGCGGCGGTCAGGAACTTTGGGACAAATTGGCTGGTGATTTTGGCCTGAAAAATGTCATGGCCGGCAATACCGGCGTTCAGATGGGCGGTTGGTTTAACAAGGAAATCAACTCTGCGGACGATTTCAAGGGATTGAAGATGCGCATTCCGGGTCTTGGCGGCGACGTTTTGGCTAAGCTTGGCGCTTCGCCTGTTTCGATTCCCGGTGGTCAGATTTATGAAAACCTTGTTTCCGGCGCTATCGATGCTACCGAATGGGTTGGCCCCTGGAATGACCGCTTCATGAAGTTCTATGAAGCTGCCAAATATTACTATTTCCCGGGAATGCACGAACCCGGCGCATCCCTCGCGCTCGGCATGAACGCGTCCTGGTGGAGTAAGCTTTCGAAAACCGATCAAACGATCATCGAAGCCGCTGCCTCTGCCGAAAATGACATCATGATGGCCGAATTCAACGCCAAGAGCGGTGAGGCGCTAAATGATCTTGTTGAAAATCAAGGCGTCAAGCTGCGGGAATTCAACGATGATGTCTATGACAGCTTTGGAACGGCCGCTGATGAGGTCTTTGAAGGTGTGCGCGCTCACAGCCCGCTAGCCAGCGAAATCCATGACAGCTTCCTTGCTGCTCGTAAGGATCTGGGCGCCTGGTCGAAGATTTCAGATCAGGCCTATGTCGCCCAACGCAACCGCGTTCTTGGCGTGTAGAACCGGAATGCTGTGATTATTTGAAAGCGGAGCCACTAGATCCGATCACATCTAATCGGAATCACTTATTGATTCCGGTTAGATGTGTGAATCGGCTCACTCTATTAAGAGTCGACCAGTTTCTCTCCTTTAGTTTGAACACGTTGTGTTTCAAATTAAAAGTTAACTGATCTAAGGCTTCGCTTTCTATTTTCATTTTTAAATTTGAAGACAAAGACCTTTTAATTAATGACGTCACAGGTCGAAAAACTTGATGTTGAAAAAGTGACCCGCATGGGCCTGACGTTGCGCGCCCTTGCATTTATCGCCACGGCCATTTGCCTGATTTTTGTCATCAATAATTTTCTGATTTTCTGGCTGGGCTGGCCTGGGATGGATGTCTTGTTAGCCCGCTACGGATTTTTGGGCTTGTCTCCCCTTTCCAGCCCCCTTGAAGGAACGAAGCTGGCTCTTGGATGGGTCCAGGCTCTGGTATATGGCGGGTCTATTGCCGCCAGTATTCTTTATGTTTTAAGAACCCGAACCCAATCACTCTATGCCGACTCTGAAATAATCTCCTTTCTTGCCGCCTACATCATCCGTTCGGCTTTCTGGGCAATTCTGCTGATCGGGATCGTAGATATGACGATATCCTTCATGAGAGTTGAAGGTTTCCTAGAAGTTCTGTTCGGTCTGGAGATGGCAAAAGATCTGGGACGGGCAAGCTTTCGGGGGCTGTATTTCCACTATCCCCTGGTATTCATCGGGTTCGTCATCGGCTTTTTTACGCGCTCGTTGGGTTTTACCTGGCTGGCGCTACTAATTGTCCTGGCCGAGTTGTTAATCGTCATTGCCCGTTTTGTTTTTTCCTACGAGCAAGCTTTCATGGGCGATCTGGTGCGTTTCTGGTATGCCGGATTGTTTCTGTTCGCCAGCGCCTACACCTTGATTGAAGAAGGACATGTCCGTGTAGATATTCTGTACACGGGCTTTAGCGAACGCGGAAAAGCGTGGGCCAATTCCCTTGGGTGTCTTTTATTGGGAATTCCTGTGTGCTGGACAATTCTGATTTATGGCATGTGGAGCGATTCCAACCTGATCAACGCTCCAATGCTCAGTTACGAAGTAACTCAGAATGGCTACGGAATGTTTGTAAAATACCTAATGGCCGGGTTCCTGATGATTTACGCCGTCTCGATGATGGTTCAATTCATAGGATATTTCCTGAGCAATGCCGCGGTTCTTTTGGGTGAACCATCTCACCGGATTGAACATGATATTCAGTCCGAACACGATCATCAGAGTGTATAAGGTTTTACAGTAATGGAAATCTTCTTTCTTCTGCTCTTGATCGTGCTGCTTATTTCCGCACTGGCTTCCGGCTTCCCTGTTGCTTTTGCCTTGCCCGGATCGGCGATTATAACCATCGGCGCCGCCGCCCTGACGGGTTTCCTATTTGCAGGCGACGTTAGCGCCTATTTCGCTCACGGCGACCCCAATCAATGGCTTAACGCCGCCGTCACCAATTTCCGCGGCATCTATTTCGAGGTCGAACGCGACACCCTAATTGCGATTCCGCTGTTCGTATTCATGGGTATCATGTTGCAGCGCTCGAAAATAGCCGAAGACCTGCTTGTCGCCATGGCCCAGCTATTCGGACCCGTCCCTGGCGGTTTGGGGATCGCCGTGGTTTTCGTTGGCGCATTGCTGGCCGCAACCACAGGCATCGTCGGCGCTACGGTTATCGCCATGGGCTTGATTTCCCTACCCGTCATGTTGCGCAACAACTACAACGTTCCGCTGGCGACCGGCACAATCAGCGCATCGGGTACGCTGGGACAAATTATCCCGCCGTCCATCGTTTTGATTATCCTGGCCGATCAGCTTTCAAGCGCCACTGATCGGGCCGGCACGCTTAGAAAGGCCGAATTCAAGGAAGCAACCGGTTCCATTTCAATGCCGACGGAGTTCGACCTGACTTCGACAAGCGCCGGAGAAATGTTCCTGGGCGCCCTGTTGCCCGGCCTCGTGCTTGTCGGCCTTTATATGGTCTATATCCTGATTTACGCACTTATTAAGCCGAAGTCCGCCCCGCCCGTCCCTTTTGAGGGTGAATACGACAAGGCGTTTTTTCGCCGGGTATTCCTGGCGTTGGTGCCGCCGCTTACGCTGATTTTTGTTGTCTTGGGTTCCATCGTCATGGGCGTCGCCACTGTGAACCAGGCGGGCGCCATAGGTGCGGTCGGGGCAATGGTTATGGCCGGATACCGTTTGATGGAAGGGGAAAAACACGCCTTTACCCCTGCTATAATGGCCATTGTTTCGATAGCGGTGATCGCCCTGCTGCTGCGAAGTTTCGATATAAATATCAAGGCCGCCAAATCGACAGAAGACGTTGTCGTGATTTTCCTGGCGCTGGCCGCTGTAATGGTTTTCCTTGCGTCAATCACATGGACTGGATGGCGTACCTACAAGATCGAGGACACCCTGCGAGGGGTGATGATCGAAACCGCCAAGACCACATCGTTAGTGTTTATCATCCTGCTAGGCGCAGCCATGTTGACGGCGGCTTTTCGCGCCTTCGGCGGTGAAGAACTGGTTAAGGACTTCCTGACCGCCTTGCCCGGTGGTTTTATCACCAAGTTCCTTGTCGTTATGTTCGTTATTTTCCTGCTCGGATTTTTCCTGGACTTTATCGAAATCGCTGTCGTCGTCGTGCCGATTATCGCACCCATTCTGCTGGCCGATACCTCGGCCAACGTGACCGGCGTCTGGCTGGGCGTAATGATCGGTGTCAACATGCAGACATCGTTTTTGACACCACCCTTTGGGTTCGCGCTCTTTTATTTGCGCGGCGTTGCGCCCAAGACTGTACGGACCATTCAAATGTACAAGGGCGTTATCCCCTTCATTATTCTGCAATTGGTTGGTTTGGCGATTGTCGGCGTCTTCCCGACGTTGGTGAACTATCTGCCCAATCGGGTCAATCTGACGTCTGAAACAGCCCCGCCGCCACGCAATCCCCGGCTGCAGCTTTGCGTCGAGGAAATGGTCTTCGCCCAGTACGACCTCAGGGGCGAAGCGCTGAGGCAGACCATCGAAAACGCCAAGAAGCTTGATATCAGCTATTTGCCGAAAAAACCTCGTGAGGCTATGGAAGACAGCTTTAAATCCGCCGGACAGACTTTTGCCCTGGTCGAAAGGGTCAGAAAGGCGGAAACCGCCGTCGCCGACTTCGTCCCGGGTTACCGCCCTCTCCATCGCGATGTGCGTGAAATACAAGGCAAGATCATCCGGCTCAGGGACGACATAAAAGACCTGAATCAGGAACTCAGAAGACTTAAAGGCATCGGTGTTGAGTCGATCGAGCAGGAAATCGCCGTTCTATCCGCCGAAAAGAAAGAGCTTGAGCAAACTATCCCGGCCGAATGGAAGTCGGCGCGCGCCGGTTACCTTAAAGTCGCGAAGGCCGAGAAGGACGCCCGCAGGGCCTACCGCCGCAATGTAGATGACGCTTACGACCCGATTGCCGAAATGATAGAAGTCATAGCCGAGGCACAGGCGCTGGAAGCCCTGAACAATCAGATCACGGGCCTGAGGAATGTCGTTAGCCTTCCCCAAGCAGAGGCCATTGAGGTTCTTAAAGGCGTAGAATCAGCTCTCGGCAACGTAAGAGGCGCCAGCCCGATTAGATCCAAATTCTCCAAGGTTCGCCGAGCATTGAAGGGCAAGAACCCCAATCCGGAAAAAGCCGCCAAGGAACTGGAAGATGGTCTCGCCCTCTATGAAGCCGAAGTCAAGTGGCGCAACCGGGCCCAGAAGGAATTGGTTGGCGCTTTGCAAGAGTACAAAACCGCGATCAGCGACACCATTGGTCTACGCCAGCAGGAACGCTTGAGCTCAGAGCAAGCCAGTGAGGTAGCCGGTTGCAAGGCAATCCACCGGGATATCTCACTGGATTTCTAAAAGAAATATTCCTGCTTCGGGGTACTGCTTTGCTTTCAGAGTTCATGCCGCACGAAGGATACGCTTAATCCAACTACCTAAACTTACCCGTCGTCGAGAATCCGCGCGGGACTTTTAAGCCCGCCTGGGCGCGTTTACCGACCCAGTTCTTGATATCAGGCTCGGTGCGGGTTTTGTCTCCGGTTTTCCAGCTTAAGCCTTCGTCCAGCTTGAAGGCCTTTGCATCCGCCAGTCCACCCTTGGCGAAGCGTTGCAGGATGTTGCCGCGGCCACGGGTCATTTCCGGCAGATCTTCGATGGGGAAGATAAGTAGTTTCCGATTCTGGCCGACGGAAGCGACGTGGTCAGCGCCTTCCTCAATGATCGAAGCAACGACCCCCTCCTCGCCCGCACCCAGGTTCAAGACCTGCTTACCGTTCTTGGTCTGGGCGATGACGTCGTTTTCGCCGACGATGAACCCGCGCCCGGCGTCGGAAGCGACAAGTATTTTCTTGTCCGGCGTGTAGACGAACATATCGACCAGATCGTGCTCGTTGCCCAGATCGATCATCAGACGCAACGGCTCGCCATGGCCGCGGCCACCCGGCAGCTTATCGCAGCCGATGGTGTAAAAGCGCCCGTTGGTGGCGAAGATGACCAGTTTATCGGTTGTTTGCGCATGCAAGGCGAACTTGCCGCTGTCCCCTTCCTTGAATTTCAGGTCCGAGGTGTCTTCCGCATGACCCTTCATAGCCCTGATCCAGCCTTTGGCGGAACATACGACGGTTACCGGCTCGCGCTCGATCATCGCTTCCAGGGGTACGATAACGGCGGTGGGCGGTTCGCCTATTTTAGTGCGCCGCTTGCCCAGATCCGATTTGTCGCCGAATTCCTTTTTTATCTCGCCAATTTCTCCGGCGATGACTTTCCAACGTTTCTTCTCGTCCTTCAAAAGCGCCTTCAGGTCCTTTTTTTCCGCTGTAAGGGCTTTGTTCTCCTTCTGGATTTCCATTTCCTCGAGCTTGCGCAACTGCCGCAGGCGCATATTCAAGATTGCCTCCGCCTGAACGTCACTCAATTCGAAAGTCTTAATGAGCTCGGCCTTGGGCTCGTCTTCCTCGCGTATGATCCGGATAACTTCATCCAGGTTAAGGAAGGCAATCAGAAAACCCCCAAGGATTTCCAAACGGTGTTCGATCTTGCCCAGCCTGAAATTTGTCCGTCTGACAAGGACTTCGTGGCGGTGATCGAGAAATGCTTGCAGCACCTCGCGCAGGTTCATAACCCTTGGCACGTTGTTAGCGTCCAAAACATTCATGTTCAGGCCGAAACGGGTTTCCATGTCAGTTTGCTTAAACAGATGTTCCATCAACATGTCCGGTTCGACAGAACGATTCTTGGGCTCCAGGACGATACGCAAATCGCTCGAGGATTCATCGCGGATATCGGCCAGCATCGGCAGTTTTCGCAAGTTCATCAGTTCAGCGACTTTTTCAATCAGCCGGGATTTTTGAACCTGGTAAGGAATTTCCGTAACTACGATCTGATATTGACCATGCTTCAGATTTTCTTTTTTCCAGCGCGCCCTTAAGCGGAATCCTCCTCTGCCCGTTCTATAGGCTTCGACTATGGCCTCGCGGGATTCAACCAGTTCGCCGCCGGTGGGAAAATCGGGTCCCGGAACCAGTTCGGCCAGTTTGTCAAAAGTGACCTTGGGGAACTTGATCAGGTGGGTGAGCGCGGCGGCCAATTCGCCAATGTTGTGCGGCGGGATCGAAGTCGCCATGCCCACGGCGATGCCGGCTGATCCATTGGCCAGCAAATTGGGAATGCGCGCCGGCAGAACCACGGGTTCACTGTCCTCCCCGTCGTAGGTCTCGCGAAAATCAACGGCGTCTTCGTCAATACCCTCAAGCAGGGCGATGGCCGCCGATGTCATGCGGGATTCCGTATAACGCATGGCCGCGGCGTTATCGCCATCGATATTGCCGAAATTTCCCTGTCCATCCACCAGCGGATAGCGAACGGAGAAATCCTGAGCCAGGCGGACCAGGGTATCGTAAATGGCGAGGTCCCCGTGGGGGTGGTATTTACCCATTACGTCGCCGACAACACGGGCGCATTTCTTGAACCCGGTCGACGGATCGAGCTTCAGTTGGCGCATGGCGTAGAGCAAACGTCTATGGACCGGTTTCAGGCCGTCGCGCACATCGGGCAGCGAGCGCGCCATAATCGTCGACAGGGCGTAAGATAGGTAGCGCTCGCCAAGGGCGTCGGCGAGCCGGGTGTCCCGAATTTCCCCAACCGGGGCGTTCTTGCTCATGGATTGTCCTATTTAGAAGGTCTTAATTACCGGTCAAATCTACCACATATAGTACCTGAAAGGACATGTTCGTCAAACTGTCGTGTTAAGGAAAAGGCGAAAAATCGTGCTAATCTAACCGGAATGATTAATTCAATTATTCGGAAAGTTGACTTTCGGCGCCGAAATTTCTTTCGCTTTACAGGAAAAATCGGACTTGATCAGTTGCAGTGATCTGAGTCTGCTTTTAGCCAGAAGTGGACGTGGCGTTGGTTTTTCCATCGTTATGACCACGCCGGCTTTTTCCGGTAACTTGATATGGCTTCTTATCGCCTATTGTTATTATGCTCGTGGGAATGCAAATGAACAGTTTAATGAGAATTGCCTTGGCCGGTTTTCTAGTTCTCCAGATGCCATCAGGAGCGGATGCGCAGAAGGCACCTACGCCGTCACAAATTGCTGCCTATGACGGATTGTTCAAGGCCGCATTCTCGGGGAACCTGGAGGAACTAAAGCGGTTACTGAAAGCCGGAGCGCATCTTGAGAGTCGTGATGGAAACGGGCGTACGCCTTTACATGTGGCGACTTATGCCTCCCATGAAAAGCTGATCCAGGTCCTTATCGGCGCCGGGGCGGATGCAAATGCTCTTGATAACCAGGCCTACGACATCGTGACCATTGCGGCAGTTGCAAATGATCTTAGTGTCCTGAAAATAGTACTCGATCTGGGCGCTTTTCCCGGCAATATCACCAGCCCCTACGACGGTACGGCGTTGATTGCTGCCTCTCATCTCGGCCACCATGAAGTCGTGAAGATATTGATTGATGCAGGAGCGCCGCTTGATCACATCAACAATCTCCATTGGACTGCTTTGATGGAGGCTGTCGTCTTGGGAGATGGTGGTCCCGATCACGTTAGAACCGCGCGCTACCTTTTGGACGCCGGAGCAGACAAAACCATAACCGATAAGGACGGGATTACACCTTACGAACATGCCGTAAACCGAGGCTATGCCGCGATGATTGATCTATTGAAATAAATGGAATCAGGCCGATTCTTTCACTTCGAAACATGGAGGAACTAATTAATGAAACCTGATCGGCTGCAAGAGAAACCCTGTGCATGCACCTCTCATGCCTTAGTAGGTCAACACGCCCCATTTTTTGGCAGACGTGCCATCCTTGCTGCTTCTGCCGCTGCCTTTGTCGTACATAGATTGATCGGCCAGGCTTCTGCGGAAACGGCCATGAAAGAAAAGAAACCAATTGTTCAGCCTAGGACAACCGACAACATGGCGTTCATTCAGCGAGCATTTGAATTGCGAAAACGGGCTATCGACCTTGGCGACCAGCCTTATGGTGCGGTTATCGTACGGGACAAAGTAATAATCGGCCAATCCTGGAGCCGGGTTGTTCTCGAAAAGGATCCGACCGCGCACGCGGAAATGGCTGCCATCAGGAATGCCGCACGGCATACCGTAAATGGGACACTTGACGGCGCAGTGATGTACTCAACTTCACGCCCATGTCCAATGTGCGAGGCTGCCGCCTACTGGGCCGGTATAGATGAAATGATCCATGGTCGGGCAATGCGTAAGACAGGGCGACCGGTCTTGTGTGGATAAACTCCAGTTCCGTTAAGGGTCAATAGTAGAAGTGAACACCACCTTAGATTGACGCCTGCGTTTCTCCTGATATCGGACATTTAACGGAAATTTTCCGGTATCCATAAAGAAACCACATTCCAGAGCCATTTACTTGTCAGGAGACAACACAGGAATGACAAACAGCGGAATTAGTTGGTTCGACTACATATTCACCCCCCAGGCGACAGCAAGGTCTATAACCCTTGCGGGTGCTTTTCCGTTTTCATAGCCTTCCCAGGTCGGAAGGCCCCCACGCCTAATATAGCGAATGAGGTCCAAAAATTGACCGAGTGAAAAAATGTACTCGCCAATTTCAACCACTCCGTCGGTTTCTCTCCGGCAGAAAATTGTTTCCGCCTTTGCATGACGCGCGAGAATGGCCTCGCTTAGATCCCGGCTCTCCTCCCCCGCCAGTTTCTGGCGAAACCGGTCAGGCGCTTCAGGCATCGGCCATTTCCGGTACAGTTCTCCAAAATAGCCGGTAAAATTTCTACCCTGCATGGCTCCGTGAAAATCGCCAATAGCCGCCGGATCGTCAAAACGGTATCCGTCAATCTCCGTCTCGCCCGGCCCCAAAGCGAGTTTTTCCATAGACCTGCAAAAATCGCTGCAAAAGAAAAACAGGCCGTCCAGCAGAAGCGCGTCGGTCTCGATATTGTAAAATCCGAAAGCGACTTCGCCGTGGGAGGACGATGAATGAAGCAGCGGCATGAACTCAATCCTTTTGTGATTAATGCGTTAGATGGAAGTTCTGGGGAGTTTGGCTTGTGTCTGATTTGCATCAAAAGAAGAAGTTTTCGCCAAATCAAACCCCTGTCTGCATTACACCAAAAAGTGGTTCAGGTGTTTGAATCTCAAAACAGACAGAATTTATTTGGTGTTTACGACAATCACAGTTTGCGTTCCGGCATATGTATTCACGACCATACCAGGATAGCCGGGAACAGAAGAAACCGTGCCGGAAAAGGGCGCCGTCAGTGTTGCTTGCCGCAACCGCCATCCTGCTATTTCGACGCGGGATTTGGCTGCCTCAAAGCCCGAACGGGCATTAGCCAGGGCTGTTTCTGCTTCATCCACTTCTTCTTGAGATGTCGACAAAGCATCAAACAGTTCGCGAACCTGTTGGGCCTTCACTTCGGCCAGTTGCAAAACCAAACGGGCAGTATCAAGGGCCGCATCGGCGGCATTTTTACGCGCAACGAAAGTCGTCTGATCCAAGTTCGCCAGAACCGATCCCACGTTGACAGTTTCGCCAGATTTGACCTTTACCGACGCGACAACACCTGAAACGGCGAAGGATAATTTTCTTTCTGCTGCTTGAGCGGAGGTTTCCATCGACAGAAGAAACCCGAAAGTCGTGAAGGCCATCAAAAAGCGTAGAATGCTAAATGGTGTTTTGTGCATGGGGGTATCCATTATTCGATGTTCCGGTTTACTTTGTCTTGATCTTCCTGGCCAAAGCCGCTGCCGCCTTTCGGCACGTAATCTTCATTCGGCTGGTCGGTAATTCCCATCACCGTCGCCAAGTATCCGGGAACCAGCCCCTTACCGGGGTGCTCGCCCAGCAAAATTGCAATGCGCGCCCGCTCCAGCAAGTAAGCACCAGTGGCCCTGATAAGTTCGGCTTCGGCGCTTGAGTTATCAATCATCGCCCGGCCTAGATCTGCGACCCTTTCCTGCGAGTAAAGCTGCTGGCGGCGCAGCAAATTCTTGCTTGCGTATTCCATTCCAGCCTTGGCTGCGATCACCCGTTGATAAGAATCATCGCGCTCCATCAGCGTCGTATATGCTTTAAGATGAAGTTGCCGTCGCTTCATCTCCATACGGGCATTCAGGCGTTTTTCTTCCGCCGCAAGGCGATTTCTTTTGGCGCCTTTTATTCCGCCATCAAAAATCGGCCATGATAACCGGGCGCCAACTTCATATTCGTTCCGGCTGCTGGTAATTCGGCTCGTCTTTCCAACATTTCCAAAAGCTTCCACACTAGGAAGGCTGTTAACGCCATTGCGTCGGGCCTGTGTCGCCGCCACCTGCTTTATAAGAGCGATCATTTCAGGATTGCGCTTTATGACGATTTTTGAGAATTCGTCTCGATCAACTTCCAAAGGCGCGTCTTCCGGCGGCGCTGGGGGCGAAATCAGCTCCACAGGCAGGGTTTCGCCGATTAGTTCCTCCAGACGGATTCGGTAGGTAAAATTGCGGCTGCGTTCGCGGTAATAGTCAAGCCGGGTTCTTTCTACCAGCGCCAGCGCCTCGGCGGTTTCAACCGGGCTGGCGCGGCCCAAGCCCAACTGTTCCTTGGCGCGATCCCATCGAACATAGGCAGAGGCATGAATTTCATTGTAGGCGCGCAACTGCAATTCCGAGGCATGAAGCTGGAAAAAGATGGCCAGCCCCTCCAGCAACACTGTATTACGCGCGGTGATCAAAGCCTGCCTGGCGGCATCGACTTCCGATCCGGCCGCATCGATTTGTGACCCGGTTTGACCGAAATCATAAATCGGTTGAACCACTTCAAGACTTCCATAGGCTTCGGAATCGTCTGTCCGTCCTAGTTGGGTCGGCTGGTATCTCTGGGCGGTCGCATCCAGTGAAAGTCTAGGATAAAGAGCGGATCTTGCTTCTTCGAGACGCGCCGTGGCGATACCGATATCCGCCGCGGCGACTTCAAATGCATAGCCACCGTTTGCTTCTATCAACTCTAGAACCTGAACCGTCGATAGTTCCGGGATGTCTTCCTGTGCCGCAGGCGCGCCGTTCCCCCCAAACAGGAACAACGCCGCCAGGATGAGACCATACGAGGCGCGTCGCATTGATCAGTTCTGGTCCTGAATGTAACGGAAGAAGGATTTTTTCGTCTTGTGAACGCCTTCTACGACATATTTACCCGCTAGCATAAAACGCTTGGCGTCTAAAAATCCGGTTGTTCTAAGCGCAGGCGAACCGTTCTTGTCGTAAAAGATGAAGACCGGTGTGGCGCGCACTCGCTCCTTTTTGGCGAATTCCCGTTCGGTGCCTGGCGTTCCATCCGGCATCACGATATCCAGGTTGCCGCGGATATTGCTTTCCATCATGACGAAATTGTCATCGAAATATTGCATTACGATCGGTGACGGATGTACACGGGCGCGCATCTTGTCGCAGTACGGGCAACCGGCTTGATGGAAAAACAAGACCAGATGCTTGCCCTCGTCGGCAAGGGCTTGAATTTCCCCCTGATAATCATTGTCGATGCTTTCTTGGCGGTATTCCGCCCGGGCGTTGTTCGGACCGACGAGCAACGCAACGAATAAGACAGATAAAATAAACCGCATCAATTCCCACTCCCAAGTTCAAGTAAGAATATCATAGGTTTGTCATATACCATACTCAACTTTTATCGTTATTACCGTTTCAGGGCCTTATTGTTTGACGGCAATCGTTACGGCGCTTGCGAAACTGGAAACGCCGAAACGCTCAGCGATCTGTCTATGGCGTTTTTCCAGCATGCGCCGGGATACACCCATTAACTTCGCTTGCTGGTCAAAGGACAACTTCGGGTTTTCAATTTGAACCCGCAACACTTCCAACTGTTTAGGGGAAAGCTCGACCAGTGTTCTTGAAATCGGCAAAAGGTCAGGATGTCCGTTCAGCAGGTTATGGATCTTCCACGCGGCGGCGGCCAGTAGTGGTTCGATTCCTTCCATTATCTCTGCGGCACTTCCCGAGGTACACAGCACTAAAGTCGAGTTTTCCTCTCCCTTGCCTGAATAAAATACGGCACCGTCATTCATTCCGAAAGCGCGGTACAAATCTTCAGCCTTCTTGGCCTGCGGCCTGTGATTGAAACGGTGACGCGCTTCGGCAAATGTGAAACATTGCCAATGTTGCCGGATCGCTTCGGCAACAGCACAAGGCTGATCCAGGTTCGTTCCATAGTAGTGCTCAAGAAAGCCCGAAGGCATCCGGTCCCATGTAAAGAGGTCGCATGGGGTACGCAATTGCCAAAGATAGTGCTCGAATCCGTTTTCACGGAATAAAGCCGTTAGGTCACCAACTTTTTCAGCGCTGTTTACGCGCAGGAACGAATCGGTATTGTCGATGATTGGATCCCTTTCACTTGATAATTCTTGAATCGACTAGCTTCGCCCTGCGACGCCATATGCAAATCAACTATAGGGCTATCCGGCAACAGCACCATCTCAATCTGAATATACTCTGTTTCATTGTATTTGACAGGAGGAAGATTATTTTTTTTGAACCCGCGTTTTTCCCAAAACCTTATTAGGCGTGGATCGGATACGCCACCGAGCACGCGGTGACACCCCTTAAACATCGTGTAATCTCTTGCCGCATTGGCAAGAGATACTAACACCCCCGTTCCCCTATGGGCTGCCGGCGTTACCGCCAGTCTTTCCCAAACGGCAACACCTCCCTCGCCAGTGGACACCATACGAATTCTCATAGTTCCAACTGGTTGGTTGTTTTGCATAGCCAATAAATGGGTCGCGCATACAAAATCGTTGCCATCATACTCCTCCGCATAAGGCTCGCCACGCGAAAGAAACGCGGAGGCTCTAATGGCGATACAGGCCTGGAAGTCATTTGCGTTTGTGACAATTGAAACCTCTGTTTTCATGACTTTTCCTCCTTTTGTCCCTGTCTTTTATGATCAGGGAGTTACGGTAAGATATCCAAATACGGGAAAAACACGTTGTTTTTCCCATATCATTTAACCTACCTGAGGTTGTTATTCTTAATTGTTTGTGCTAATACTTCTCAATTAGGCCGTGTGGAGACTTTTTCTGCGTTCGGCCCAACCGATTGAAATGAATTTTTTAGCCGGTCAAAGCTTCATGGCTTCGCCTTTACAAGGTGCAAGGGGAGATTTGGCGGGCTTTTTTTATTCGCCATCCCCTCGCAGCCCTGATTTTGGCTAATTTCGGGAGCGTTACGCCAAGACGGAAACGTGGGGGGAAAATGACGGATCAAATAGATGTTTTTGTGGGTAATCATATTCGCGATTTGCGAATCAAGATGGGAGTACAGCGCCGCGATCTTGCAAAAAATCTGGGAATTAGCATCAATGAGCTTGAAAACTATGAGGAAGGAAACGAGCAGTTCAAGGCGAGTATATTGTACGGCATCGCCAATTACCTTGGGCTTCCAATAGGCAACCTGCTACCTGATGATCCACCTCGCGGCTCCATGTGTCCGACACTTCACTAATACTTTTTCAATCAACGTGATATGGATCTTAGCCTTTCAAGCAGACGATGACGGGCCGCCGGCAAGTTTTTCGAATGCAGATGGCCAAAAACGTGACGCTCAAGAAAAAATCCGGTCAGGATAAGCCCATCGACGATTTCGTTGGGCGACCCCGCCTCGCCCTGAATCAAAAGGAACGGCGGCAGGGAAAGCATAGATTTTCTATAGGGCTCCCCCGCTTCAGCCGAAACAGCGCGCCCCGATTTCGGTGAAACGTATATCAGATTTTCAGTTTCACCCGTGGCCGCACAGCAGCTTAGATCGAGCCCAAACCCAAGTTCGCTCAAGAGTCCCAGTTCCCACTTTACGTAGACGCTGGGCCAGTCCTCTCCTTCAAGCGAGTTAAGCAGGATTTCCAAGCCATTATAGATTGAAGGATGCGGTTCGCGTTCCGGCAACGCACTTTCAGTAAGGGCTAGTGCAGCGCTGAGGCATGCCAAGGCGTCGGGGCTGTCTAGCAGGGTTGCCGCATGGGCATGCAACAGTTCGCAAGTATAGGATCCAAGGTGTTCCGCCAAACGACCGCGCCAGTGCGCCTGAACCCGGTTGCCAGGTTGCAGGTCGCCGCGTTTGCGCTTCCCGGCGCCGCCGCGCACCAACCCGGCGTGAACCCCTTGCGACTGGGTCATCAATGTAAGGATAGCTGAAGTCTCGCCGTGCTTTCGGGCCGACAACACAATTGCTTGATCTGACCATTCCATCTGCCGAAACACGCCCTAACATGGTATAAAAACAAATTCACGAATCATATTTGAGTGTAAACGTGCATAAAAAGATAATCGAGAAAGCCTTGGGACAGCTTGATGCTGACCGGGCGACCTATTTTGGGGCTATCGTCAACAAACTCGAAGAAGACAAGCGGATCGAAAACACCGCAAATATCGTTTTCACGGTCCTGAAAGACGTGATTACCGACCTGCCGATTTATCTTGATCAAAAAGAACTCATAAACCTATTGCTCCAGTTTATCGACAGAAACTATCACCGGATTAAGAAGGTTATCTACGATCCGGCATTCATACACGACCCGTCCTCTTTAAGGGAAGTTACAGGTGAATTCGTCCACCAGGTCGTAAAATTATCGCTGGAAAAACACGAAAAAGGTGAAATCGAGGAAGCCAAAAGAAGCGTCCACAAATTGACATGGCCATACAGGGATACAGATGTCGTCGATCCCGAAGAAGACCCGGAGGAATGGTCGGCGGCGATCGCCAGAAGTCAGAAATGGTTGGCTGAGAACGGTGGCGTCGATCGGCGCAAATCCGGTGCGGCACGCATAGACGACATGGCTAGCGAAAAGGCCAAGGAGGTCGAAAAAGAAGAAAAGGCAAAAGCTCCCAAAGAGCCGGAAGCCCTTAAAATCACTGACCTGTAACGTACTTTTCAGGCGTTGAAATCAAGGCCCCAGTCGCGGTAACGCTCCGGGTCGTCGCCCCATTTTTCGCGAACTTTGACGAACAGGAACAAGTGAACCCTGTGGCCCAGCAATTCTTCTAACTCCTTTCGCGCGGCCTCGCCGATCTGCTTGATCTTCGAGCCCTTCTTGCCCAGCACGATGGCCTTTTGTCCCGGTTTTTGAACGTACACGACCTGGTTGACTTTGGCCGATCCGTCTTCGCCCTGCTCCCATTTCTCGGTTTCCACTGCCACCGCATAGGGCAGTTCCTGGTGAAGTTGCAGATAGACCTGTTCGCGGGTAATTTCCGCCGCCAGCAACCGGGCCGGCATATCTGAAATTTGATCTTCAGGGAACATCCAGGGGCCTTCCGAAAGGCCTGAAGACAGCGTATCCAGCAAATCTTCTACACCGTCACCGGTCTGGGCAGATATCATAAAGACTTCGGTAAAGAGCCCCGTATCGGAAAGCTTTGCCGCCAGATCAAGAAGTACGGGCTTTTTTACCAAATCAATTTTGTTTATGCCCAGCATCACCTTTCGGTTTTGTTTCCCTAGACCATCCAGAATTGATTGGGTGTCATCATCTATGCCTTTCCTGGCATCGACCAGCAACAAGACACCATCGGCGTCGGACGCCCCGCCCCAGGCGCTGGCGACCATGGCGCGGTCCAGACGGCGCTTGGGCGCAAATATCCCCGGCGTATCAATGAAAATTATCTGCGACTGATCTCGGATAGTAATACCCAGAACCCGCGAGCGCGTCGTTTGAACCTTGGGCGACACGATTGAGACTTTTGCGCCAACCATGCGATTGACGAGAGTTGATTTACCCACATTCGGGGCTCCGATCAGCGCGTAGAACCCGCAACGGGTGGACATTTCACAATTCCTCCCCACCGTCGAAGCCCAAGTGGTTCAGCATCGCCAAAGCCGCCTTTTGTTCGGCCTGCCGCTTCGAGCCGCCTATTCCGATAAGAACCTCTGCACCTTCTACCGATACTTCGATCGTGAAGATGGGATCGTGGGGCGGGCCTTCTCTAGAAATCTCCTGGTATTTCGGCAGTGACATTCCCTTGGATTGTGCGTATTCCTGCAACGCCGTTTTGGCGTCTTTGGGCGGTTTCAGGTCCTGCGCCATTAAATCCGTCCAGTGACAGCGAATAAAAGATTCGGCCCTACCCAGCCCGCCATCAAGAAACAATGCAGCGATGATCGCCTCACAGGCGTCGGCCAAAAGGGCCGCATTCTGACGCCCACCGCCCTCTTCCTCCGAAGGCGCCATTTGGATATATCCGCCCAGACCCAAATTCCGTGCAACCCGTGCCAAAGTTTCTTTTCGAACCAAAGCCGTATGACGACGCGCCATGGCGCCTTCTTCTTCAAGGGGAAAGGCCTCGTAAATCATACCGGCGACGACCAGTCCCAAGACCCTGTCTCCCAGGAATTCCAGGCGCTGATTAGTTTGGTCGCGTTCGGCTCTGCTTTTGGCCATGCTTGAATGAGTAAGGGCCAGAGACAGCAATTCGGGACTGGAAAAGGAATAATCCAGCGCCTTTTCAAGATCTGCTATTCGGTCTTTCATTCTATGCCGTCAAAAAAGCGCTCAAAGCGAGCGGTCGAAGGCCACTGCCAGAATTTCCAGCCATCCCCGTCGACGGAGAAGAACTTTACTTCGGCGCGCCCGATCAGGTTCTGCCGCGGGATATAACCGACTCGGTCCAGATAGCGGCTGTCGGAAGAGTTGTCCCTGTTATCGCCCATGGCGAAATAATGACCTTCGGGCACCGTGTAGACTGGCGTATTGTCGCTGGGGCCGTCGTCGCCATGTTCTTCGTTGATATAGTGCTTTCGGCCATTGGGCAGGGTCTCTATATAACGCGCAACCCGGCGAACACTGCCAAAACCGTTATCGATCAGATAATCATCGACCTTTTCGCGTCTAACGGCTTTTCCGTTGATATGGAGAATACCCTGTTTGACCTGGATTTTATCTCCCGGCAGGCCAACCAGCCGCTTGATATAGTCCTTGTCGGTATTTGTCGGCAGCCTAAAAACGGCGACATCGCCCCGCTCAGGCTCGCTAAACAGAATACGGTCGGGAATGAGTGGCAGGCTGAGCGGCAATGAAAAGCGGCTGTATCCATAAGACAATTTCGAAACGAACAGATAATCGCCGACAAGCAGGGTAGGTATCATCGATCCGGAAGGAATCGAGAAAGGTTCATACGCAAATGAGCGAATGCCCAGAGCAATAAGACCCGCGTAAAGGACGGTGATAAGCGTATCCTTGAATCCGCCGCCGTGATCGGCGTCTTTGCTTACATCAATGCCGTCTGTCGGGTCCATAAAAGTCCATTCAAAATCAAAAAAAGCCGCAGACTAATCACAAAATCCCGGCCGGAAATGCGCCGCGATCAAGCCAGCCCGAGACGCATATGTCAAGCCTCGGCTCCAGATCAAATATCGGTGGCTCTGGCTTCATTCATTTTTTGGCGCATAGAGTGAATACTTTGCTCCAGACCTATGAAAATAGCCTCCCCGATCAAGAAATGCCCAATGTTCAATTCGGCGATTGTCGGAATTCTAGCCACCGCTGTAACCGTATCGAATGTCAGTCCATGGCCGGCATGACATTCCAGACCGATTTTGTCTGCGTGGGCGGCGGCGGTAACGATCCTTTCCAATTCCGTCTCGCGCTGAGCACCCATGGCTTCGCAGTATGCCCCTGTATGCAATTCGACGACGGGCGCACCGAGTGCTTTGGCTCCATCCAGCTGCTCAGGGTCGGGCTCGATAAACACGGAAACCCGGACACCCGCTTTTCCTAGGGTATCGACATAAGGCTTTAAACGATCATGTCCGCTGACGACATCCAGCCCTCCTTCCGTGGTTCGCTCTTCACGCTTTTCCGGAACAATGCAAGCCGCATGGGGAATATGCCCCAGGGCGATCTCGAGCATCTCGTCTGTTGCCGCCATTTCAAAATTGAGTGGCTTGTCTACCTCGTTGCACAGACGGGTGATGTCGTTATCCGAAATATGCCTGCGGTCTTCGCGTAAATGCGCCGTGATGCCATCGGCGCCAGCCTTGACGGCCAGTTTCGCAGCATCAACAGGGTCTGGGTGAACGCCACCTCTGGCGTTTCTTATGGTGGCTACATGGTCGATATTAACGCCTAGGCGCAGGTATGAACTCATGGCTCTGAATCCTGATTCTTGTTTTCGATGATCTTGTTCATGACGCGTTTACGTCTTTTGGACTGGTAATTGCGGACAAGAGGCCTAAGGGGGAAATAGAACAACAGCCAGACAACGACAAAGGCCGGGATTCCGCCAATAAACATGGGCCACAAAACGGGCAGCGCCGTTTCAAAGAAATACGACATCTTGAACGTCAACATGGCGTCCATGGAAGATGAGAATATTGTCGCGAAATCTAGCTCGCTGGCGCTAGAACCATTCTCCCCGGCGCCCATCCAGAGACCAAGATTGTAAATCAAGGTCCATATGAAGGGAAAGGTCCAAGGATTGCCAACGGCGGTACCGATAATCGCGGCCATAATATTGGCGCGGATAAGCCATGCGCACAGGCCGCCAATAACGAAATGCAAACCGACGAACGGCGTGAAGGATATGGCCGCCCCGCAGGCAAAACCGGCGGCGATAGAATAGGACGTGCCTGGCAATCGGCCAATACGATGAAACAGGTATTGGGTCGAGCGCTTCCAGCCCAGGCTGGGCCAGAAAAAATCCCTTGCCCTTTGATGTAATTTCGGTTTTGCCCGGCGCTTAAACATAGCCGCGAATATACGCTAGAAAACGAGTGATTCCAGAGATTTATATTGTCTCAATCTAGATGAAATATTGTTACAATTTATCCACGAGCACGCTCGACCATGTTGATCGCCGGCGTTGCGCGAAGGGCTGCGATAATCTCCGTTAAATGTCTTAGATCCTGCACCTCGATATCAATTAACAAATCATAGAACTCCAACGATCTGTTGGTGATTTTCAGGTTTGATATATTGCCGCCATTCTTGCCGATAACCATAGACAACGTGCCCAATACACCGGGCTCATTTGAAACCGTCAAATGGACTCGGCCTACATGAATTTCGGGCGTTTCCGCCTGCTGATGCCAAGACACATCAAGCCACCGTTCCGGCGTATCGGCATAGGTTTCCAGGGTATCGCAATCAATCGTGTGAATCGTGACACCCTTGCCGGTGGTGATGATTCCAACAATCCTGTCGCCCGGCAAGGGATGGCAACATCCGGCATAATGCATCGCCATTCCAGGGATTAATCCTTTGATCGGAATGGCGTTTTCCGACTTGTCCTTTGCGCCGCCTTTTCCCTTCCTGGATTTTGGCTTTTTTAGCGGAATCACATTTTGATCGCGCTTTTTCTTGGTTCCGGGGAACACAGCCTCGACGATATCACGGGCATTGATGTGCCCCGCCCCAACTTGCGACGTCAAATCAGCCGTTGATCCCTGCTTGAAGACCTTGAGCACACCGCTTAGGGCCTTGTCGGTAAATTCGTACCCCTCTTCCCGGAAGGCGCGTTGAAGAATGGCGCGGCCCAGTTGCAGATATTGTTCCTTTTCCTGGGAATGAACGAAACGCCGGATGCGCGCACGCGCCTTCCCCGTCACGACAAAACGCTCCCAGGTTGGCGACGGCGTCTGTACCTTGGATGTAAGGATTTCAACCTGGTCCCCATTGCGCAGTTCCTTGCGAAGGGGAATCATACGCCCGTTGACTTTAGCGCCAACGCATCTGTCGCCGACCTCCGAATGCACGGCGTAGGCGAAATCAACCGGGGTTGCGCCTTGCGGCATATTGATCAGATCGCCGCGCGGGGTGAAGCAAAAGACCTGATCCTGATACATTTCCAGCTTGGTATGTTCGAGGAACTCGTTCGGTGAGGCTGCGTGTTCAAGGATATCAAGCAGTTCCCTTATCCAGCGATACTGCCTGCCTTCGGTCTTGCCGGCTTTTTGCTTATAGGTCCAATGCGCGGCGACGCCGTTTTCGGCGATTTCATGCATGTCCTTGGTGCGTATCTGGATTTCGATACGGTGCTGTTCAGGACCCAGAACGCCGGTATGCAGCGAGCGGTATCCATTGGGCTTGGCCGTCGAAATGTAATCCTTGAATCGTCCAGGGACGACCCGGTAAGTACTGTGGATAATGCCTAGAGCGTGGTAACATTCCTCGATTGAATCGACGAGCACCCTGAAAGCCATGATATCGGACAATTGCTCAAAAGCGACGTCCTTGTGCTGCATCTTGCGCCAGATAGAGTATGGCAGCTTTTCACGGCCCCTGATGTCCACCTTCAACCCAGCCTCGGTCAGGGTTTCAGTCAATTCCTTCTTGATCCGCTCGACCAAATCACTGCCTTCGGCGCGAAGATACTCCAGCCGGGCCATGATTGACTTGCGTGCTTCAGGATTGGTTTCGGCAAACGCCATATCCTCAAGTTCGTTTTTCATCTCCTGCATGCCGATCCTTTCGGCAAGCGGAGCATAAATTTCCATTGTTTCCAAGGCGATGCGGCGACGTTTCTCTTCTTTCTTGATGTGATAGAGAGTCCGCATGTTGTGCAGGCGATCTGCCAGTTTGACCAGAAGCACCCGAATGTCGTCCGACATCGCCAACAAAAGCTTGCGGAAATTTTCCGCCTGTTTGGCGTGGTCCGACTGCAATTCGATGCGGGTTAATTTCGTCACGCCATCGACAAGCCGTCCGACCTCCTGTCCGAACAGTTTGTCGATTTCCTCCTGGGTAGCCAAGGTGTCCTCAATGGTGTCGTGTAAAAGCGCGGTGACGATTGTCGAACCATCAAGCTTATAATCCGTCAGGATTCCGGCAACTTCCAGAGGATGCAGGAAATAAGGGTCGCCGGAGGCACGTTTCTGCTGGCCGTGCGCCTTCATGGCAAAAACATAAGCACGGTCAAGTGCTTCTTCGTCCGCGTTTGGATCGTAGGATTTTACAAGGTCGACAAGTTCAAATTGCCGGATCATCAGATCCCCCGATATGGATTAGCGGAGGTTCTGTTCATGGATCAGCCTTCCCCTGGAGAGGCCTCTTCTTCCCGATCAGAAGAAATATCGGCGTCTTCATACATCGAAGACAGCTTTTCCATGGGCGGTGGTGCGTCTTCTGCACCTTCTTCCCCGTTTTGGGCCTGCTGAATGGAAAGCATGTCCATGTCTTCTTCTTCGGGCTCGTCCATTTCGACGTGACGCTGCAAGCCTTTGACCAAGGATTCCTCCAACTCGTCCAGTTCGATGGTTTCCTCGGCGATTTCACGCAGGGCGATTACCGGGTTTTTGTCGTTGTCTTTTTCGACGGTCAGCCCCGCACCGGCCGATATATTACGAGCCCTTTGCGCAGCAAGCATAACCAACTCAAAACGGTTGGGAATCTTCAATACGCAATCTTCGACTGTGACACGCGCCATCTGATTTAAGTCTCCACGAACAAAACTAATAAGGAATCGCCGATTATATATGGTGCAATGCACTATAAAGCAAGACAAATAGGCCGGTAATCCAGTCAATTTCAGGCATTTTCGCCCGCATTGCCGTCCAAGACAGTTTGCTGAGCGGGATCAAGCCCGGCAATCATCTCTTTTAAGGACAAATTAAGGGCCGGATGTCGCCAATCGGGGGCTATTTCCTGCAATGGTAACAATACGAATGCGCGTTCATTCATGCGTGGGTGCGGTATCTTCAACGACCCATGCGACCCATTTTCCCAACCAATAACTGTATCGGCGTAGGCAATCAGATCAAGATCCAGGGTCCTTGCGGCGTTTTTTACGCCTCTTACCCGCCCGAAGCACTCCTCAACATCGTGCAACAATACGATCAACTCAGTTGGCTTCAGAGACGTTTCAACCGAAAGGACGCCATTGATGAACCAGGGTTGGGAAGAAACAGGGACCGGGGCAGATTTATACCAATTTGAGCATTGGAGGATCGTTAAACCAGCCCCTGCTATTTCCTCCACAGCGGCTTCACAGGTTGCGCGCGGCGAACCGAATTCGGGCGACGGCAAATTTGCGCCGATACCGATCAGGATCAATTTTGGACCGCTGTTCATAGGAAATCAAAGCCCACAGTTTCAGCTTGCTACTCTCATCAAGGATGCCTACCTATAGACTAATCCATCCCTTTATAGCCATGGATTAAGAGTTGGTACATTCATATTTCGTACAGCTATTATTTTAATTTTTTGGATTAATTTTTTACAATAACATATTGTTAATAAAGGTTATTATTGTATGGTTTTCTATAAAGATGAGCGCATAGGTCTATTTATTGATGGCTCGAACTTGTATGCTGCGGCACGTGCGCTCGGATTTGATATCGATTACAAACAATTGCTGAAAATGTTCCAGAAAGAGGGGCGACTTGTGCGCGCCCTTTATTACACCGCCCTTTTGGAAGACCAGGAATATTCCCCCATACGTCCCCTTGTCGACTGGCTGGATTACAACGGCTACACAATGGTTACCAAGCCGACCAAGGAATTTACGGATTCTGCCGGTCGCCGTAAAATCAAAGGCAATATGGACATTGAAATCGCCATCGACGCATTGGAAATGTGCGATCAACTGGACCATATCGTTCTGTTTTCAGGGGATGGGGATTTTCGCAGGCTGGTTGAGGCTTTGCAGCGTCGCGGTACCCGCGTCAGTGTCGTCAGCACCGTGCATTCTCATCCACCAATGGCGGCTGATGAATTGCGCAGGCAGGCCGATGTCTTTATCGAACTCGAAGATTTGAAAGACAAAATTGCGCGATCCGGTAATGGTCGAGAACATGATGACCATCCGCCACACCCTGAAGATCATCACTACGACCTTGAATCGGCCTGAGTTACCCGTTAATCCCCTGTAATGACTGCTAATCATCAGCCCGAGCCCACTTGTGCGCTATGCCCCCGTCTGGTCGACTACCGACTGGAGAACCGCGCGCGCTTTCCGGATTGGCATAATGGACCGGTTGTTTCTTTCGGCGATGCCGGTGCGGCGCTTCTGATCGTCGGCCTGGCTCCCGGCCTGAAGGGCGCCAATCGAACCGGTCGGCCCTTTACCGGCGACGTTGCAGGTGATCTGCTTTACCCGACTTTGATTGAACATGGACTGGCCAAAGGTATCTTCGCTGCTGCGGCCAACGATGGTTTGGAACTTATAAACTGCCGCATTACAAATGCTGTTCGGTGTGTGCCGCCTCAAAACAAGGTTACAGGCGCGGAAACGGCTGCTTGCAGGCCTTTTTTGAGCGCCGAAATAGCCATGATGAAAAATTTGAAAGCTATCATTGCCCTAGGCGGCGTCGCCCACGGTGCAATACTTGCTTCACTTGGTGAAAAGAAAAGCGCTTATGCCTTTTCTCATGGCGCACGTCACATTTTGGCTGGCGGTCTGATCCTGACCGACAGCTACCATTGTTCGCGTTACAACACAAATACCGGGCGATTGACCGAAAAAATGTTCAATGATGTGTTTCTAGACGTTGTTTCGCATCTGTAACCTGCTATACCCTGCGAAACCAATTGGCGGGTATCAAAGGGAACTTAAGAGTGGAAATCGTTTGTCTGGACCTCGAAGGGGTGCTTGTTCCCGAAATCTGGATCAATTTTGCCGAGAAAACCGGAATTGAAGCGTTGCGGGCAACTACCCGCGATATCCCGGATTACGACGAATTGATGCGCCAAAGACTGACAATCCTGGACGAAAATGGCCTGGGAATTGATGATATTCAAGAGGTTATCGCTTCAATGGCGCCCATGGACGGGGCGCTCGAATTTATCGATAAGCTTAAAGCAAATTACCAATTGGTAATCCTTTCAGATACTTTCTACGAGTTCGCAGAACCGCTCATGAAACAACTGAACCGGCCGACACTCTTTTGTCATCGCCTGCTTGTAGATAATGGCCGAATATCAGGATACAAACTGCGTATGGCGGATCATAAACGCGAAGCCGTCAAATCATTTAAAGATCTGAATTTCAGGGTGTTTGCAGCAGGTGATTCCTACAATGACACCAGCATGTTGCAGGAAGCGGAACTGGGGGTCCTGTTCAAGGCTCCCGACAATGTCATCGCTGAATTTCCGGATCTTCCTGTACGTAATAGCTTTCAAGACTTAATCGATATCTTTGAAAAGCAACGAAATGGCTGAAATCGTAAATTTGAACAAAGTGCGCAAAAAAAAGGCAAAGGCGGACAAAAAAACCAAGGCCGAGGAAAACAAGCGCCGGTTTGGGTTGAACAAGAGTCAAAAAGCAAAAAACAGGGCCGATCGGAAATCCGAAGATAGAAAACTGGATGGATTGCGCATTTATCGGCCCGAAAATAGCGACGACAAAGAAAAATAAGCGCTAATTAGATACTGCAGGCGATGGCGAGGACTGATTAATAGGTTGCGCCGGCGGACTCGGCGGTTGAGAGTTATCGAGTTCAATCGTTAGAGATTCTCCAGCCAAAAGATCCTCTACAAAATAAGCAACTAACTCGTTACGCCCCTTAACTTCCGCCTTTCGGTAGATGGCGCTGCATTGGCTCTTTATGGTGCCCGGTTTGGTTACTCTGATATCCGCAATTTCTTGAATCGAAAGCCCCTTTATTAACAGCAACGCGATTTCACGCTCAGATGCCGATAGCTTCCAGTCGGTAAATTTACCGCCCAGAATATAAAGGAATTCCCCGGAGGCTACGCCGAGTATCGCTCTAAATTGCGCGTTTTCCTTGATCAATCGCCAGAAATCAACAGCCATAACGATAAGCGTTACGCCTAAGGCTGCTACGGCAAAGCTTTCTATAGTCCCGTGGTGTTCGGTGAAGAATTCAAAATCGAAATCCAGGAATTCGGTCATGACATCGAGAATCAAAACCACTTCACATGCGCTCAGGACGACGAATGAAACGCTAAGAATCCTTATCTTCCAGGAATTACGGAAATCGTGAAGGCTTGCCTTAGACATCAAAGGCCCCCAATGCCCTAAAAATCATGACCAACCCTAACACGCAATAATTGATACTGAACAGCTTTGATTTACACCACCTAACAGTCTGAAAAAACTGACTTTTTCTCTTGCGCCGCGGGTTGCCATTTTATTCATAAGCCGGATTTGAGTTTGGTTCCATTTTTGCCATTTCAAACCTTGGTTTATTGAGCTTTTAGAATGATTCGCGTCAGTATGGCATTCAGGAGGAAAGCTTTGAGCTTGATAGCCCAACAGGATTGTCAGGCAGACAGGATTTTAAGGAGTGGGGTTGGGGAAAAAAGGCCGGCCTCTTTTGGAGGCCGGCCTAGCACTCTAGAGCTTGGGAGCTATGTTTTCCCACATCAAAGTGGGGTGAGTGCGTAATTGCTCTTTTATAAATGTCCCTACCTCTAATTGTCTATCGCGAATCCGATAGGCACTCCGGCTTCGAACTTAAAAAACGCATGAATAAACAATCATTTACGAACTCTTCTCATTCTAATCTTTTTGTTACTTTTATAATTTTTATGGATTTAGAAGGGTCATTTACTAAAAGCCGAACTTAAAAAAATAAGAAGCAATTTTTTTTGAAACTTGGGAGTCTAAAAACGTTTAGGGGAGAAAATATGAAGCAACTAATGGGTTTCTCACTTGCAGCTGTCCTTGGCGGCATGATCGCCTTCGCGGCGCCGACGCTAGCAGATGAAGATGAAGATGATATTGAAGATACTGAAGCCGCTGTCATGGAAGTTTTGGAAAACTATGACATTCCTATTGGCTATGACTACATTGCAATGCTTATGCGCTTGCCCAATGCCTTTGGGGAAGGTGCGGCCTGCATCGTATGTCATACGTCAAATGATCCGAAGAAAAGCCCTGCCGGTCTTGATTTAAGCACCTGTGATGGCATCAAAAAAGGTTCGGAAAATGGCGTTATGATAACGCCGGGCAAACATAAAGGCGGCAGCTTCCGTCGCCGCATGCGCGACAACCGCATGCCCTTGGGTGTCCGGTTTGACACTCCGACAGACCTTCCCGCTATCAATAACCTAAAAAAGTGGATCGAAGAAGGAGCCAAAAACGACGATTTTTTCAAACAGAAAGTCCTTCCCTCGTTTAAATCCGAAACCGCTTTTGGAGGAGAACAGGCCTGCACTGAATGCCATATGTCCAATCAGGAACCACCCAGTTTCCACGAGTTGGACCTGACGTCGCACAAAGGGGTCATGTTGGGCGCGGACGCTGTCGCCAAAGCCGCTGAAGGATTGCCTCCGGTCAAGGTTGTCATTCCCGGTAAGCCCATGAAAAGCAAGATGTACCTTAGGGTGGTTGAAAACAGGATGCCGGGTGGAATTGGCGCCAGCGAAGGCCGAGATCATCCCAATATGCACGTGATGTTCCAATGGATAAACCAGGGTGCGTCCTGTAGTTAAGGTCGTCTTATGTTTTACCAGCCGCTTAAGGCTGGCGGAGGAAAAAATTGTCGGTGCCGCCAAATCATTGCTTTGGCATTGATACTGGCGGCGCCATTTCTTTTTCATTTTTCCGCCAGCGCTCAAACCGACCAATATGAAATACTGGGCCGATGGGTAACCGGAAATGAGACCCTTAGGCCCATCACTTTCGACGGCAACTACGTTTATCTTGCCGGTGAATCCACCATTGAGACCTGGGACACCAGAACGGGCAAGCGTCTGTGGTTGAGAGTACTGGAAAGCGGCGCCGATTTTAGGCCGCGTTTGGCGGACGACCTGGTTCTTGCCAGTTCGAAGACCTACATGATCGCCCTGAACCGCAAAACTGGCGAGGTCCGATGGTCTTTAAAGTCCAATAATCCCTTAGGCGCCCCCTATTTTCATAATGGCAGGATTATTCTAGGGGTTGGCCATTTGCTGACCTCGTTAAATGCGGCTACGGGAGAGACCGTGTGGTCGATGTCTTCTGATCAAGCAAAGGGAATCTGGTACGCCCCGGTCGCCTTTGGCAATGACCACATCCTGGCTGGGCTGGGCGACGGCTTCCTATATTCGCTTCTAGCCGAGACCGGTGAAGTTCAATGGAGGGTCGATCGTGCGAAGGAATGGCAGTACCTGAGACAACTTTACATTTCGGACGGAACTTTGGTCGCTGGTGGCTATAAGGACAACCTTTTCGGCCTAGATGCAGCAACGGGTAAAGCCCGGTGGTATTGGTATTCCGGCAATTTCATCAATTCTCACCTGGTCTATAACGGTGCCACCTATCTGTGGTCGCCAACAGGATGGGTTTATTCGCTAAACGCCAGGACGGGCAAAAAGAACTGGCGTACAAAATCGGACTATTTCCCTCGAAAGGACAAGAAACGAACCCCCTGGGCGCCGGTCATGGCTGAAATTGTCGCCGACAAAAAAGCCATTTACGTGCTGGATATGAAGAACGTGCTGCACATTATGGATCACAAAACCGGCAAGGAAACCGCCACCATACAATTTACCGATAAACTGCGCCCTTTCGTGGTTCTGGTGCCCGGAACCAGTCGCCTGTTGGTGGGCAATACCAAAGGCGAAATTCTGCTCGTGGAAATCAAGTAGCCCTTAACTGTCCGCGGGTCCCTGTCCATCGTCATCGACCGATTCACCCGTATCGGGATCGAACAGACGGTGCAGGTGAACGATCACATATTTAATGTCGGCCTCGTCAACCCGGGCCTGCGAAGCGCCACGCCAGGCATCCAAAGCCTTTTGATAGCTGGGAAATATGCCGACAATATCCAGATCGTCACAATTGGTGTAGTCCATCTTCTGCGGGTCGGCGACTTGTCCGCCGAAGACGAGGTGAAGAAGCGGTTTATCGGTCATGATTTGAGGACTCCTGAAGGACTTAATCCATGATCAAAGGTGAGCGTAACATACCTTTCACCGGCTTAGGATCAAGCCGGAATTAGATATTTCTTGAAAGAGAAGAGTCCAGTCGAAGAGTCTATTTATGAGTCTAATTGCAAATAGATAGAGTCTAGATTCGAGTAATTCTAGAGTCTATTTGTCATATTTAGAGTCCATTTGATCAATTTTACTGTCTAAAAACAATTTGACCGTTATGATTTTGTTAACTAATGTGTCTAAATGGAAAGGCGGGAATTTAGACACTATTTGGGGAGTTCTGTGTGCTGACCTCCAGGCAAATTCTTTCTCGAACCGGAATATCCAGGGCGACCCTTTACAATTACATCGCCCTTGGAATTTTGGCCAAACCTGTCCTCGTCAAAATCGAAGGACACAAACGGCCGGTCAGCCAATTCTCTCCCGAAGCGCTCGCCACCATTGAACAAGTGAACAACTTGAAAAAACGGGGCCTCTCAATGGTTGAAATCGCGTCCATCATGAAACAGGAATCGTCCGACACAACCGCTGCCGCGCGCCAGCCGGCCAATGAAACTGCGCCAGACAAGGAACGTCGCGTTAAAGACCGTCGCGCAGGTTCCTCCAAAAACATCGAACAGGTACCGGGCGGCGGCCTGCGCCTTACACTGGATCAGGTGACCTCCCCTGCCTACATGGTCAATACCCGCTTCGAGCTAGAATGGACCAACGAAGAAGCCATCGACCATATTTCCAGCCTGCCTGGCGGTTTGGCCAGGGATATCTCCGAGCGCAACATTTTCGGCCTGTTTTTCCAGGACAAGGAATTGATGCGAGCCGACAGCCGCGACGATTTGATCAAATTTCACCTGTCCATAGCCAAGCTGCGTTTTACGCGCACCGCCCTGCTGACCGCGGATCCGGATATGGAAGACGGCGATATCGACGAACTTGGCAGGCTGTATGACGAGGCTGAACCGGCGCCACTGGGGCAGGTTCTGCATACGCAAGTTAATTTGGCGCCACGTGGCGATGCTCAACAGTGGTTCGATATTTACGCATCCACCTTCAGGGAGGGATTTTTCATTGTTTTCGTCCCGGCCGACGCGACCGATGACTCGTTGATGCAGCTATTGGGGCGTCGCGACATCGTTATTCGCGACCTGATGAAGCGCCGACGCCCTTACCTGACCCAGGTCGCTGTCGTCGTCGCCGATATTCAGGATTCAGTTAAAATCTGCGCTGAACTGCCACCCGAGGAGTACTTTGAGCTAATCAACGACGTTTGGGGCGCGATGGAACCGAAGTTGCGCAAATTCTACGCCACCCACGGAAAACACGTTGGTGATGGCATGGTTTACTATTTCTTCCCGCAACCTGACAGCAATTACGCAATGAACGCCTTGCTGTGCGCCGAAGAAATGAAGGAAGCCATGCGCGACATTTCAAAGGCCTGGAAAAAGCGCAAGAACTGGACAAATGACCTGGTTCTGAACATCGGCTTGCACGAAGGCCAGGAATGGTTCGGCACCTACCAGACCCCGACCCACGTCGAAGTCACCGTTCTGGGCGACACCATCAACATGGCGGCCCGCTTGAGCGATTTCGCCCGCGAAGGCACGATCTGGATTTCCAAATCCATGTTCGGGCAGCTTTCCTCAAGAGAACGCGAACGGATCAGTTACGGGGTGCGCCGCCGCGGCGAAGACGGCTCGGATATTCTGGTGCCGCAAACCTATTCCAGGATTTCCAATCTGGTCGATCTGGACAACCCCCAGAACCTGAAGTTCCGCGATATCGCCGCCATGCCGGTGACGGAGATCGTGGCGATCGAGAGTGAAGTGGAAGCAGGTTAGCCCCTTATCCCCTTGCCCGCATCAGGCGCGCCTTGTCGCGCTTCCAGTCCTGTTCTTTCTTGTCCTGACGCTTGTCGTGGTGCTGTTTGCCCTTGGCCAACCCCAAATCGACCTTGGCCAGTCCGCGCTCGTTAAAATAGATGCTGAGCGCAACCAGGGTCATGCCCTTGCGGTTCACAGCGTTCCTCAGTCTTGCGATTTCCCGCTTATGCAGAAGCAGTTTGCGTTTTCGCTTCGGATCATGATTGAAGTGCTTGGCCGATTCATATTCAGGAATATAAGCGTTGATCAGGTACAACTCGCCTTCTTCATCGCTGGCGTAGGCCTCGGTAATGGTCGCGCGGCCCGCGCGCAGGGATTTAACCTCGGAACCGGCTAACTGGATTCCTGCTTCGAAGTTCTCTTCGATGAAATAATCGTGACGGGCCTTGCGGTTTTGCGCGGCAATGTTCCCCGGCGTCTTCTTTTTCTTCTTAGCCATTTGTCACGCCTTTTAGCCCTGCTGAATCAGTTCAGCAGGCCAACCGATACCAGAGCGTCCCTGACCTGATGTTTGTGGGCCTCTGAAATTTCGCAGATCGGCAGCCGGGCTTCGGACGAGCAAAGTCCCAGCAATTCGGCCGCGTATTTGACCGGACCCGGACTTGATTCGCAGAACATGGCGTCGTGCAGCGGCATCAGGCGGAACTGTAACTCCATCGCCTTTTCGTGGTCCCCTTCCCGCCAGGCGCGCTGCATATCGGCAACCAGACGAGGCGCGACATTGGCGCTGACGGAAATGCAACCCACGCCGCCGCCAACCAGATGGGCAAGTGCCGTGGCGTCTTCGCCGGAAAGCTGACAAAATTCTTCGCCGATAACGTTGCGGGTTACAATCGGACGCACCAGATCGCCGGTAGCGTCCTTGACGCCGACGATATTGGGAAGTTCCGCCAGGCGGGCCATGGTTTCAACCGACATGTCTACGACGCTGCGTCCCGGGATGTTGTATATGATAATCGGCAGCTCGCAGGCGTCATGCACGGCCTTGAAGTGCTGGTACTGTCCTTCGGGGGTTGGCTTGTTGTAGTACGGCATGACGACCAGTGCGGCGTCGGCGCCGGCATTCTTGGCATGCACAGCCAGGGAGATCGCTTCATCGGTTGAGTTCGAACCGGCGCCAGCGATAACCGGCACACGGCCAGCAGTAACCTCGATGCACATTTCGGTGACGCGCATGTGTTCTTCGTGGCTCAAAGTCGGTGATTCGCCCGTTGTGCCGCAGGGAACCAGGCCGTCTGAGCCCTCCTGAATCTGCCATTCGACCAGTTTCTTGAACGCATCTGAATCCACCTGGCCGTTGGCAAATGGGGTGATCAGCGCGGGCATAGATCCCTGAAACATGGTTATCTCCTAATGGCTTATAGAATTAAGGCGCGCACAATACCCCTACTGCCACTTGGGAGCAAGCATTGGTAGGCGTTTCGGTTCGCCTTGCCTAAACTAAGCGCCCCATCGTAGAGTTTCCTTAACCTTGGTTGGTTAGGCTGAGGATTTTAAGGTTTTCGCCATACGGAGTTTCACCGATGCGGCTGGCCCGCTTCCTGATCGTCGTGCTGACTTACGCCGTTTTCAGCGTCGGGACTTTTACTCCTGCTCAAGCAAGTAGCGAGACCCTTTCCAAGAATGATCAGAAATACCTGAAAAGCGCTTTCAAGCACGTGTCCAAGAATCAATGGACGCGCGCCCGGTCCTCGGCCAAACGCATCAAGGATCCGTTGGCGAGAAAGATCGTCCACTATTTTGATCTGGAACGTTTAGGGACAACCGCATCATTCAGGGAATTGGCGGCCTTCATAAAGAAAAACCCGCACTGGCCCTCCATAAAACGACTAAAAAGACGGGCCGAGGAAGCCATGAAGGACAGCCTGCCGGCCGACGACATTCTAGCCTGGTTCGATGGCGAAGACCCGGTCAGCACGGCCGGCTGGGTGCAACTGGGCCGCGCCCTTCTGGAAAAAGGCGAGACTGAAAAGGCGCATGAAGTCATTCGCGACACCTGGATCACGCGCAATTTCGCCAAACGGCCGGAACAGTACTTCTACAAGCGATATCGCCGCTACCTGACTCGTGAAGACCACATGGAAAGACTGGACCGCTTGCTTTGGGAGGGCAAGAACTGGCCGGTACGTCGCATGCTTTGGAAGGTTAATTCCAAGTACCGCGCCCTAGCCGAAGCCAGGTTGATGCTGCGCCATCGTTTCGGCAATGTCGATGTCGCTATTTCGAAAGTCCCTAAGAGCCAGATCAGCGATCCGGGTTTGATCTATGAAAGGCTACGCTGGCGCCGTCGCAAGGGGCGCTATGAACAGTCCCTGGAACTGCTGATGCCACCGCCGGACGACCTTGTATATCCGGAATTATGGTGGAAGGAACGGGCCTATCTAGCGCGAATGGCCCTGCAAAAAGGCCACGTGACCGATGCCTACCGCCTTGTCAAAGATCACAAATTGACCGAAGGCGCTGGTTTTGCCGATGCGGAATGGTTGGCAGGCTGGATCGCCCTACGTTTCCTGGACGATCCCAAGACCGCCTTCACACATTTTCAAACCATGTATGAATATGTCAATTTTCCGATCAGCAAGTCGCGGGGCGCCTATTGGACGGCTAGGGCCGCCGAGGCTTTGGATCAGGAAGAGGCCGCCGAAATGTGGTTCCGCATGGCGGCGACGATGCCGACGGCCTATTACGGCCAACTCGCGGCAGCCCATTTGGGACCCGGCCACGGACTTCGCCTGCCTGTACAGCCGGAACCCGACGCCCAGGAAATAGAAGCTTTTGAAAAAACGGATTTGGTTCGCGCTGTTGAAATTCTGAGCAAAATTGGCGAACGCGAACGCATTAAATATTTCGTTCTGGCTCTGAATGATCTTAGCGAGTCACCCGGATGGCGCACCCTGACCGCTCGCCTTTCGGCCCGTCACGGCAGACCCGATGTCGGCATCACCATCGCCAAAAGGTCCAGCCGCCAGGGCGAGGAACTGATAGAGGCGGGTTACCCCACGCTGGAGACGCCTCCCTTAAGAATCCGATCGCCTAAATTCCCGCTGGAAGTTCCACTGGTGATGGCGATGATCCGGCAGGAAAGCGCCTTTTACGTAAAAGCAAAAAGCCACGCCAACGCCCGAGGACTGATGCAGATACTACCGCGCACGGCGCGTAAGGTCGCAAGAGGCCTCAAGATCCGTTATTCAAAGCAGCGCCTGACCTCAGACCCCGACTACAACATGACACTTGGTCAAGCTTACCTGGCGGGGCTCATCGACGAATTTGATGGATCCTACGTTATGGCCCTGGCCGGGTATAACGCCGGTCCAGCGCGGGCGCGCAAATGGGCCAAACTGAACGGCAACCCGCGCGAAAGAACCATAGACACCATAGACTGGATTGAGTTGATCCCGTTCAACGAAACCCGCAACTACGTCCAACGGGTTCTGGAAAACCTGCAGATATACCGCCTTAAACTGGCCGATACGGAAGTCGCAGAAACATTGGAACAGGATTTAATCCGTTGATCCTTCTCCGCTAATTTTTTGAATGGATGAATTAGAAATGATGCAAGATATCGATGCCTGCGTATTTGATGCTTATGGCACCTTGTTTGACGTTGCGGCCGCTGCGGCCCATTGCAGGAGCGATCTTGGCGACAAGGCCGACGCGTTAGCTGCGCTTTGGCGCACGAAGCAGTTGGAATACACGTGGCTTCGCAGCCTGATGGGTGAATATGTGGACTTCTGGCAGATTACCAGTGATGGATTGGATTACGCTCTGGAGACTTTGGAACTGGATGGGGATGTAGCCCTTCGTGAAAAATTGCAGAGCCTGTATATGAAGCTGGATGCATATCCGGAAGTACCAGCCATGTTAAGGGCTCTTAACGCCGGTGGCTTGAAATGCGCCATCCTTTCCAACGGATCGCCGAAAATGCTCGCTTCGGCCGTCGAAAATGCCGGCATCGCTGGTGACCTTGTCGATAGCTACTCTGTCGATCAACTGGGCATCTACAAGCCGACCCCGAAGGTTTATCAGATGGCGGTCGATGGGCTAGATGTGTCCAAGGAGAGAATTTGCTTCATGTCGTCGAACGCATGGGATGCTTCTGCGGCCGCCAATTTCGGTTTCAGGGTGGTTTGGGTCAATCGCTTCGGACAAAAAACTGAAAGGCTACCTGGAACGCCTGAGAATGAAATCAAGGATCTGAGCCAACTGCCCCCACTTTTGGGTTTATAGTCGTTCATGGAAAACCTGCCGACGGCGACCGACGTACGCAGCGCCGCCCTGCAAATAGAAGGCGAGGCGGTCAAAACTCCGATACTTGAATCAACCCTTTTGAACGAACAACTTGGGTGTCGGTTGCTCTTCAAGGCCGAACCGCTGCAACGAACCGGATCGTTCAAGTTTCGCGGCGCCTATAACCGGATATCCCGCATTCCTGAAGACCAACGCAAACAAGGGGTCGTCGCCTATTCATCGGGCAATCACGCCCAGGGGGTAGCCGCAGCCTCCCAGTTATTGAACCTTCCCGCTGTAATCGTGATGCCAAGAGATGCCCCGGACATCAAGGTAGCAAACACGAGATCCTATGGGGCTGAAATCGTCTTTTATGATCGTTTCAGTGAAGAACGCGAAGAAATCGGTGAAAACCTCATGCGCGAACGCGGCGCTACCCTTGTCCGGCCTTACGATGATCCTCTGATAATCGCCGGCCAGGGAACCGTTGGCCTGGAAATGGCCCAGCAGATTCGGACGATGGACGCTCATATGGATGCTTTTTTAAGTCCATGTGGCGGTGGCGGTCTGATTAGTGGCTGCGCCTTGGCGCTTGGGTCTGAAAGCCCCGAAACGGATATTTACAGCGTCGAACCCCATGGCTTCGAAGACACGGCCCGATCCCTTCAGGCAGGCGAACGCCTGAAAAATGAACCGTCTTCGAATTCCATATGCGATGCTCTGTTGGCCCCCGAGCCCGGTGAACTGACGTATGCGATCAACAAGCGCTTATTGAAGGGCGGCTTATCCGTACCCGACGACATGGCCAGAAAGGCGATGCGTGTCGCCTTTGAGTACCTGAAAATCGTTGTTGAACCGGGTGGCGCCGTGGCGTTGGCGGCTGTGCTGGACGAGCAATTGGATACCAATGGAAAAACCATCGGTATCGTATTATCGGGCGGGAATGTAGATAGAGACGTGTTTAACGAAGCGCTTAAATTTTAGGAGCCGCTTGCGGCCTTTTTGGGTTCTCCTTCCGGTGTCGCGGAAGCCCCTGCCCCACCTTCAACTACGTTGATTTTAGTGTTGTCTTTCAGCTCGGAGTCCGTCATGCGTTTGCACAGGCCCTCGAGGAAGGCACCGGTTTCGATGGACAGGTCTTCATGAAGGATGTCGCCGATAACGTGGGCTGTCTTCGCCAAAGTCACGGCACGGGCCTTGATCTGGCCATTGACGTTTCCATGGACCCTAACGTTGTCTGCGATGATCTCGCCTTTTATCTCTGCCGTTTTTCCGATTAGCAACGACTTGGTGCGGATATCGCCTACGATTGTTCCGTCGACCTGGATTTCGCCGTCGCTGTTCAGGTCTCCGGTCATTTTCAAATCAGCGCTGATGATAGAAGGAACGGCTGGCTTAGCGGGTTGTGTCGGTTTCGGATTTCCGCCCTGTGGTCCCTTACTTTTACTATTCCTGGAAAACATATCGGCCAGCCTTAAAAAATTTCAACGGATTCATGCTTCTGCCCTTGAAGATGACCTCGTAATGAAGATGAGCCCCAGTACTGCGCCCAGTAGAGCCAAGCAACCCCACCTTATCACGGAAACCAACCCGTTGTCCCTTCTTCACAAGAATTTTATGCAAATGGCCGAAACGTGTCTTCAGGCCGGCGCCGTGATCGATCTCGATCATTTTACCGAATTTACCCTTCCAGCCGGCAAACTTGACGATGCCAGGTGCCGCGACATAAACCGAGGATTTGAAGGGTGAGCCCATATCGAGGCCGTAGTGGGCCGACCATTTCTTATTGATAGGATCACGACGTTTACCGAAAGGACTGGTGATGCGATAGGACGTCAATGGCGGCGCCATTGGCATTCTGCGCATTATATCCTGCAAGCCTTCGCTCTGGCGCAAGTGCTGATCGAGATCAGTCAGACTGGCTTTCAGCTTGCTAGCCGCTTTGCCGTCCGGCGTAGCTGCGATAAAGGGGCCGCCTTGACCCTTGGGCAAGGATCCGTTTGCCTGCAGCAGTTTTTCGACATCCAAACCGGCCATTTCAACGACCCGCTGCATGGAATCATTGAGGTTAATTGTGCGTTCCGTTAATTGCTGAACGACAGTCCGTTCGCTGCTTTCCAGATCAACAAGGCGGACTTCCAGTTCTTTAATTTGGCGCCGCATGCGCGTGCCATTAAACAGAGCTTCATTGCGTTCGCTAAGAGCGGCCTGCAGATCCCCTTCAACTGTTTCCAGATTGTCCTGTAGGGCAAAATTGCGGCTGTTCAATTTTCGCAACTGGTCTTCGTTAATCGACAATTTCTCGCGCAAGGCCTGGCGCACGGCAAGGACGTTTTCACGTTCCTGTTCAGTATCCTTCAGCTTCGTTGAAACAGTTTTCAGGTTCTGCTGCAAAGAGGCGTTCTTTTCGACCAGTTCCAGCATCATGGAGTGGTTGGACTCCAGATCATCGGTAATAGAGGAAAATTTGCGTTGATAAGCCGTTACCTGGGAAAGCAGACTGCGATAGGCCAGCCGTGCATTGGCGACCTGGCTCTCCTTGCTTTCAAGGAATTGCCCGTAAAATACGTAACTGACTGAGGCAAAAGCAGACCAGCCAACAATCGCCAGCACACCACAAACGACAGTCAGTTGAAAACGTTTTGAAAGGGTCACAAAGGAGACCTTGCCTTCGCTTCGCAGCATAAGCTGACGCTCTGGGAACCAACGTTCCAAAGCTTCGGCAATTCTTCCTTTGACCATATCTTCCTGACTAGCCCCTGCCATCGATCCCGCTTCACGCCTTTTGACCCTTTCAGGGTCAAAGTTGCCTATTTCTGATCCCATTTCAGCTTGGTCCAGGATTTATCAATGCTTGTTGATCATCCCGTTATTTCAAAGCTGAACCCGTGAAAGAAAATATCGGCTGGGAAGAAAACTTGCAAGCTCAATTGATCCAAGGCTTTAGATTGATTCCAGTCGGTTGACAATCTTGGGCTATCGCCGCCCCATTATTCGCTATTTTCCCTGTAATAAAAGGAGTTTAAGGTTGGTAAATCAAACATTTCAGATAATGCTACGGGTCCCCCGAATTTTGATTTTCAAATAATGGACAGCTCTAAACCGGAAAATGGATGGCAAAACATCCTAAATAGCCCTGCGATTCTCATCGCAACTTGGTTCGGTTCAGGGTTATTGCCAAAGGCTCCCGGCACCTGGGGATCATTGGCCGCCCTACCCTTCGCCTGGACGATTCATGCATTGTTAGGTTGGCCAGGATTGGCTCTGGCTACGGTGGTAGTCTTTTTCATCGGCATTTGGGCATCGAATGGCTACATTCGCCGCCTAGGCGGTGATGATCCGGGCGCAGTCGTCGTCGACGAAGTAGCCGGACAGTGGCTAACCCTCATCCCTGCAGCCTATTTTATGCCGAATAACCCGGATTTCCTGGTTTACGTGATCGCCTTCGTGCTATTTCGTCTGGCCGATATCTTCAAGCCCTGGCCGGCTTCGTGGGCCGACAAAAACATCAAGGGCGGCTTGGGAATTATGGTCGATGATATTGTCGCCGCAATTTTCTCCACTGTCGGGCTGGCCTTGTATATTGTCGTTCGAGGGGGGTGATTAATGTTTTCCGATGAACTAATCAATCTGGCCAGTGAAGTGATTACCTCGTGCAAAGAGAAGAACCTGAAGCTGGCGACTGCGGAATCCTGTACAGGAGGACTGATTTCCGGGTGTCTGACCGCCGTATCGGGTTCATCGGACGTTCTACAACAAGGACTCGTTACCTACTCGAATGCCGCCAAGTCCAGGCTTTTGGGGGTCTCAAACGAGTTGTTGGCTCAGCACGGCGCCGTTAGCGAGGAGGTAGCCAACGCAATGGCCGAAGGCGCACTTGCTGGCGAAGACATCGATATCGCCGTTTCTGTGACGGGTATTGCGGGCCCCGGTGGCGGCTCGAAAGAAAAACCGGTCGGGCTCGTCCATATTTCCGTGGCCCGGGAAGGAATCGAAACCCTTCATCAGCGCCATATACTCGAGGGAAACCGTGACGATGTGCGTCAGCAAACCGTTGAGGCGGCGCTTGAACTGTTGATCGATGGAATCGGCTAGTTAGCCGTAAAGGGTCTTGGCGCGTTTTTCGAAAGCATTGACCATAAGGTGAACCGCCTCGGTAAAAACCTTGCCGATAGCCATTTCCAAAATATGTGAGCGGAATTCAAATTCGACGCTGAAATCAACCAAGCAGTGCCCCTCTTTGTCGACATGAAAATGCCAATGGTTTTTCAAATACTTAAACGGGCCTTTTTCATACTCCACATCAATCCTTCCCGGGCGTTCCAGAGCCACCCGCGAGGTGAATTGTTCGCGAAACATTTTGAAGCCGATTACCATGTCGGCTACCAGTTCCGTTTCGCTGCTTGAACGGATGCGGGTGGCGATGCACCAAGGCAGAAATTCCGGGTAAGCGCCCACATCGGCGACCATGTCGAACATCTGCTCTGGGGTATAGGGCAGAATCTTCTTTTCGGCGTGAGACGGCATTAAGCCCCCGCCCTTCTGGTTTTTAAGGCGGCGAAATCGTCGTCAGCGTGGTAGGACGAACGTGTCAGCGGCGTCGAGGCTACCAAAAGGAACCCTTTCGAAAGGCCGATATTCTTTAGGTCTTCAAACTCGTCCGGAGTGACGAAACGCTCTACGCCGGCGTGTTTGGGCGTCGGTTGTAAGTATTGGCCGATGGTCAGGAAATCGACGCCTGCCGTGCGTAAATCATCCATTACCTGCAGGATTTCTTCCTTTTCTTCGCCCAACCCTACCATGATCCCGGATTTGGTGAAGATTTCAGGTTCAATTTGCTTTGCCTGATCGAGAATTTTCAGCGAATGGAAATAGCGCGCGCCGGGGCGGATAGACGGATAAAGGCGCGGCACGGTTTCAAGGTTATGATTGAACACATCCGGCCGGGCGGCGACGACGGCTTCCAGCGCCCCTTCCTTATCGCGGAAATCCGGCGTCAAGACTTCCACGGTTGTATCCGGGGCCTCTTCTCGAATCGCCTTGATGGTCTGGACGAACTGATTGGCTCCTCCGTCTGCAAGGTCATCCCGATCAACGGATGTCACGACAACATGGCGCAAACCAAGTTTCGCTACCGATATGCCGACGTTCTGAGGCTCCAGCGGGTCGACTTTTCCCGGCTTGCCGGTTGCTACATTGCAAAAAGCGCAGGCGCGGGTGCAAATATCGCCCAAAATCATCATCGTCGCATGCTTGTTGCCCCAGCATTCGCCAATATTGGGGCATGCGGCTTCTTCGCAGACCGTATTCAGGTTGTGTTCGTTCATAAGGCGGCGGGTTTCGCCGTAGGCTTTGGATGTCGGCGCCTTGACCCTAATCCACGCAGGCTTGCGCGGGCTGGGATTATCCGGCTTTCCGGCCTTTTCAGGATGGCGAAGTTTGTGAACAGTACTCATGGAATTATGAAATGGCGTGAATATGCTTTCACGTCAAGGCGTTACTCAGGTGTAAATCTCATATATCACCCAGTCGGAGGCCGACGTAAGCTTTTCATACAGGGTGCGGGCTACGGCGTTGTCCTTTTTGGTTTGCCAATAGACTCTGGACCACCCTTGTTCTTTGCTTTTAGCGACGACGGCTTCTATCAGGGCGCGTCCGGCCCCTTTTCCCCTTACATCTTGAGAAACAAATAGGTCTTCCAAATAGCAATTAGGCCTTTTCGACCAGGTCCCTGCGTGAACGACGCAATTGGTAAAGCCGATCACTTGGCCAGATTCATCTTCCGCCAGGAAGCCGAAAAGTGGCTCATTTTTATCCAGCAACCTCGCCCAAGTGTTTTCGGTAACGACGGGCGGCAAGGATTGTTCATAAAAATCGCAATACCCTTGCCACAGCTTTTCCCAGGTCTTGAAATCTTCGTCTCTAGGTGGGCGTATGGTAATGCCTTTGGCCATCAGAAATGAATCACCTTTCCAAAAGCGTCCAGTACACTTTCGTGCATCATTTCAGATAACGTCGGATGTGGGAAGACGGTATGCATGAGTTCGGCTTCAGTCGTTTCCAGCGTTTTGGCGATGGAATACCCCTGAATAAGCTCCGTCACTTCCGCCCCGATCATGTGGGCGCCCAACAATTCTCCAGTCTTGGCGTCGAAGACAGTCTTGACCAAGCCTTCCGGTTCGCCCAGCGCGATCGCCTTGCCGTTACCCATAAACGGGAACCTTCCGACTTTGACCTTGTAGCCCTTGTCCCTGGCGCCCTGCTCGGTCATGCCGACGCTGGCGACCTGTGGGCGGCAATAGGTACAGCCGGGAATGCGGGTTTTGTCCAGCGGATGGACGTCTTTTTCACCGGCGATCTTCTCGACACAGATAATGCCTTCATGGGATGCCTTATGGGCAAGCCAGGGGGCGCCGGCAATGTCGCCGATGGCGTAAACGCCCGGCTCGCCGGTTTGGCACCACTCGTTCGTCAATACATGCGTGTTTTCGATCTTAATCTTTGTGCCTTCCAGCCCGAGGTCTTCCACGTTGCCGACGATGCCGACGGCCAGGATGACCCTATCGACCGTGATGTCGGTGGATTTACCCCCAGCCTCGACAGTTGCTGTCACCGTATTCTTGCCTTTTTTCAAGGACTTGACGGTAGCTGACGTCATCACTTTCATGCCTTCTTTCTCGAAAGCCTTGTGGGCAAAGGCGGAAATTTCAGCATCTTCCACCGGCAACACCCGATCCATGACTTCGACTACCGTGACATCCGAGCCCATAGAATTGAAGAAGCTGGCGAATTCAATGCCGATAGCACCGGACCCGACCACCAGCAGGCGTTTGGGAACCGTGTCGGGTACCAGGGCATTCTTGTAGGTCCAGATCAGTTTTCCGTCGGGCTCCAAACCCGGCAGGGTGCGAGCCCGCGCACCGGTCGCCAAAATGATATTCTTGGCTGTTAAATCGGCGACGGTTTTGCCATCCTTCTCCACCTTGACCTTACCGGGACCGTTCAACTTCGCCGAGCCATCGAAAACGGTGACTTTGTTTTTCTTCAGCAAGTGCGCCACGCCGCCGCTCAGTTGCGCGGAAATCTTGCGGGAACGTTCGACGATTTTTGCCAGGTCGAATCCTTGTCCCTTAACGCTGAGACCGTAATCGGCCGCGTGCTTCATGCCCTCGTAGATTTCCGCCGAGCGCAACAGCGCCTTGGTCGGAATACAGCCCCAGTTCAAGCAGATACCGCCCAGGTGTTCGCGTTCAACCACCGTGGCCTTGAGCCCTAGCTGGGCGGCGCGAATGGCGGCTACATAGCCGCCGGGCCCTCCGCCAATAACGATTAGATCAAAAGATGTGTCGGCCATGGCCTAAATCCTTTCTACTTTGGCAGTAAGGTCGGAGGTTTCGGCATCACCCGTATTGACCAGACCTTTTCGTTCTAGAAGCAGAATTTCACATTCGTTTTCAGCGTGAGGTTTGTGCTCGACGCCCTTGGGAACGACAACCAGTTCTCCCGGCCCCAGGGTTACCCTCCCGTCGCGATAATCCATATCCAGTTCACCCTTGATGATCAGGAACAACTCATCAGCGTCATCGTGTTTATGCCAGACAAAGTCGCCTTTAACTTTCACCACCTTGACGTCGTAATCATCGACGGTTTCGATGATCTTGGGCGACCAGTGCTCGCCAAAAAGCGCCAGTTTTTCCGCAAGATTGACCTTATCCATCAGGTCAGTCTCTAAAGCATCATCGTCAGCGGTTCCTCGATCATTCGTTTAAAGGCCGCAAGGAATTGCGCCCCCACCGCGCCATCCACGGAACGGTGATCGACGGACATCGTGCAGGTCATCACTGTAGCGACGGCCAGCGCGCCATCCTTGACGACGGGGCGTTGTTCGCCTGCGCCGACGGCCAGGATGCAGGACTGCGGCGGGTTGATGATGGCGGCGAAATCCTTGACCCCGTACATGCCAAGGTTCGAGATGGTAAATCCACCCCCCTGGTACTCCTCAGGCATCAGCTTACCGTCGCGGGCGCGTTCCGCCAGGTCTTTGACTTCGTTGGAAATGGTCGCAAGCCCCTTCTCATTGGCGTTGCGGACAACAGGGGTAATCAAACCATTGGGGGTCGCCACGGCCACCGAGACATCGACATCGTTGTAAAGGCGAATGGCTTCGTCGGTCCAGCTGGCATTGGCTGCAGGTACCTGACGCAGGGCCAGCCCAACGGCTCGCACGACAAAATCGTTAACGGAAATCTTGTATCCGCCGTCGCCGTCGGGCGCAGCAGAATTGAGCTTCTTTCGCATGGCCAGCAACTCGTCGATTTGACAATCGATGGTCAGGTAGAAGTGCGGCACGGTTTGCTTGGATTCCAGCAGACGGGTCGCGATTACCTTGCGCATTGTCGAATTTTCTACTTCCGTATAACCGCCTATTCCTTCGACGGCTACCGGCGCAGGACCAGCGGCAGGGGCGACCGACGGAACACCGCTGGTAATGGCGGCTTCCACATCCCTTTTTACGATACGGCCGTTCGGGCCGCTGCCGCTGAGGTTCGATAAATCCAGCCCCGCCTGTTCGGCGATGCGGCGCGCCAGGGGACTTGCGAAGACCCTTCCGTTTTTTGCGGCCGGGGCCGGGGACATCGCTTGTGTAGGAGTTGGAACCGGAGTAGCTGCGGCGGCAGGTGCCGGGGCAGGCGCTGCTGCAGGAGCTGGCTCAGGAGCCGGTTCAGGAGCGGCGGCGGCATCAGGAATATCGGAAGCGCTTTCGCCTTCTTCCAGAATGACGGCGATGGGCGTATTGACGAGAACGCCCTCGGTGCCGGCGGCGACGAGAATTTTACCCAGCGTCCCTTCGTCAACCGCTTCCACTTCCATGGTCGCCTTGTCGGTTTCGATTTCGGCCAGGATGTCACCGCTTTCGACGGCGTCCCCTTCGTTTTTGATCCAGGTCGCCAGCTTGCCATCGGTCATCGTCGGTGACAGGGCGGGCATTAATACTTGTACTGACATTTGTTTACTTTTCCTTCCCTATCGATAACAAGCGTGTTTAGCGGCCGCGGCGATGCCGTCGGGTTTGGGCAGTGACAAGGCTTCCAGATTAGCTGCATAGGGCATCGGGATGTCCTCGCCACAGACACGGACGACCGGTGCGTCCAGGTAGTCAAAGGCTTGCTCCATCATAATGGCGGCCATTTCCGATCCCATGCCGGCGACTGGCCATCCTTCCTCGACAGAAACCAGCCGGTTGGTTTTCTTTACAGATTGCACGATGGTGTCCGTATCAAGCGGACGCAGCGTGCGAAGGTTGATGACTTCCGTCTCTATACCCTCTGCGGCCAATTGATCGGCGGCTTCCAGCGCCTTGCCGACCATGATCGAGAACGCAACGATGGTAACATCGGAACCGGCGCGCTCGATCTTGGCCTTGCCGATGGGAACGGTGAAATCAGGATCGTCCGGAACATCGAAACTGGCCCCGTACATGATTTCATTTTCCAGGAACACCACCGGGTTGGGGTCGCGAATGGCTGATTTCAACAAGCCCTTGGCGTCCGCAGCCGACCACGGGGCTAGCACTTTCAGGCCCGGGCAATGCGCGTACCACGACCCGTAACACTGTGAATGCTGTGCGCCGACGCGGGATGCCGCCCCGTTGGCGCCTCGAAAAACGATCGGGCAACCCATCTGACCGCCTGACATGTAAAGGGTCTTGGCTGCCGAATTGATAATGTGATCGATGGCCTGCATAGCGAAGTTGAATGTCATGAATTCGACGATCGGTTTAAGGCCGCTGTAAGCCGCACCGACGCCCAGACCGGCAAAACCGATTTCGGTAATCGGTGTGTCGATGACCCGCCTGTCGCCGAATTCGTCAAGCAGGCCCTGCGATACCTTGTATGCGCCTTGATATTGGCCGACTTCCTCACCCATCAGAAATACATTGTCGTCGGCGCGCATTTCCTCTGCCATCGCGTCCCGCAAGGCTTCGCGAACGCTCAGCTTGACCATCGGGCCCGTATATTCTTCCTCAACTGGGGCGGCTTGGGTCGGTGCTAAAATAGTTGGGGGTTCAGAAGATCTTGCTTCCGCCGCAGGAGCGGGGGCTGGAACTGCGGAGGCCGCATCAATGGCCGACGCATCTTCGCCGTCTTCCAGAATGACGGCGATTGGGGCGTTGACCAAAACGCCTTCAGTGCCTTCGGGAACAAGGATTTTGCCAAGCGTTCCTTCGTCGAGGGCTTCCACTTCCATGGTCGCCTTATCGGTTTCGATTTCGGCCAGAACGTCACCGCTTTCAACGGCGTCGCCTTCGCTTTTATGCCATTTGGCCAATTTACCATCGGTCATCGTGGGGGACAGGGCGGGCATGAGAATTTGTACGGCCATCGTTTTATGCCTCCACCAGAACGTCAGTATATAGCTCGCCCGGGTCCGGTTCGGGACTTTCCTGGGCGAACGTGGCGGCCTCGGTCACAACCGCTTTTACATTGCGGTCAATTTCCTTAAGCCCTTCTTCGGTCGTGATCTTGTGCTTTAAAAGCACTTCGCGAAGATTGTCGATCGGATCGCTTTCTTTGCGTACCTTCGATACTTCCTCCTTGGAGCGGTATTTGGCGGGATCGGACATGGAATGCCCGCGATAGCGATATGTCTTCATTTCCAGAATGTAAGGACCCTTGCCGGTACGGCAGTGTTTCAAAGCCTTTTCAGCCGCCTCACGTACGGCGACGACGTCCATTCCGTCAACCTGCGCACCGGGAATGCCATGGGCTGCGCCGCGTTGGTACAGTTCTGTTGTAGCCGAGGCGCGCTCGATCGAAGTGCCCATGCCGTATTTGTTATTTTCGACCACATAAATAACCGGCAAAGACCACAATTGCGCCATGTTGAAGGATTCGTAGACCTGCCCCTGGTTAATGGCTCCGTCGCCGAAATAGGCCATGCAGACGCCACCGTCGCCTTTGTACTTATGTGCGAACGCTAAGCCTGTTCCCAAAGGCACCTGACCGCCGACGATGCCGTGGCCGCCATAAAAATTTTTCTCGGCGGAAAACATGTGCATGGAGCCGCCCTTGCCTTTGGAATAACCGCCTTCACGCCCGGTCAGTTCAGCCATCACGCCTTTCGGGTCCATGCCACAGGCCAACATATGACCATGGTCGCGGTAGCTGGTAATGACGGTATCGACGTCTTTTGCCGCCGATTGCATGCCGACAACCACGGCTTCCTGACCAATATATAGATGACAAAAGCCGCCAATCAGGCCCATGCCATACAATTGACCGGCCTTTTCCTCAAACCGTCGGATCATCAGCATCTGGCGGTAGAAATCCATGAGCTCTTCAGAGGAAGCCGGAGCCTTTTTGTCCGGCTTGATTCGCGCTTTTTTCTTGGCTGGGGACTTCTTGGAGGAAGGTTTCTGTTTGGCGGTTTTAGGCATTTTTGGCCCCCCTGGACAACAATGAGATACGGCTGCAACCAGAAGACAAGGTAGTGCCTGTCAAGAGTTCAGGCAAGGGGGAATTTTCGCAAAACCCATTGTAAATAAAAGGAAATTCTAATTTAACTTGAATTCAATTAACCTCCAATAAACTTCCGTTCTCAAACGGCACTGCAATAGCAGTTTTGTTTCAAAGACATAGGGGCTGAATGAAAGAAATATAAAACCCTGCCCTTTTCCTCCCATTCGGAAGCGAGACCCAAAAATTTCATTTTTTTGTGAGTTCCTTCGTAAGGCCTTGCCAATAGGCGGCTTGACTCCTTATTGAAAGGGGGAAATTTGAATATCCAAGTATTTAGGTTCGCTAATATATTTTTCCGAGCCTTTCTGACTAGACTGATTGATAATATTTAAAGGCTCTGGACGGCATGAGATTTTGGTTTGCCTTTTTATTCGCCCTCGTAATCTTGATTGAGCCCCCCCCTGCCCATTCAAATGAACGCCCCAACAATCAATACAATATGGGGATCATAGGCCTTGCGCCATACGCGATGGCCCAGGACGACGGCACAACGACCGGATACATGGTTGATATTACTATGGAAATCAGAAAAGTTACCGGATTAGACGGCCATGATGAGGTTTTGCCCCTAAAAAGGCTGCACGGTTATTTGGCGAGCGGCGAAGTTGATTGCACGATTTTGGCGCGGGTCACTCTTACCGAAAACATCTACGACATGATCGAGCCCATCGGAAAGAATATTAAGTCAGCGATCGTCGCCAGGGCGGGAACCAGGCTTTCTTCTTACGATGATCTAAAAGGACTGGTAATCGCCGTACCCTACGGTGTTACCCTGGACAAACGATTTCACGAGGATACGACCCTCGAAAAATACCCGACCAATGGATACCTGCAGAGCACAATGATGCTACAGGCCGGAAGGATCGACGCCATGATCGGGGTTTGGGACAGTTACCTGTATAACATGCGCAATATAGGAATGGGCCGGAACGAAATAGGCGATCCATTGATCCTGAACGAAGTTCCGATTTGGTTTATGTGCCGCCCGGATTTTGCAAATGAGGCCGTAAAAACCAAATTAAAAGAGACTGTTAGGCGATTACGCGAACAAGGTGTCATAAGAAAAATAATCGCCAAATACCTGGGCGATTTTTCCTGAGAAATCAGGCGCTTCTTGATGGTCCTTCGCTTGCCCGCTCTACCTTGGCGATCCGCAGTGAATATTTCTCGTACCACTGCTCCTTGCCCAGCCTTTGCGCCTCACGATGTTCGGCGTTATCGCGCCAGTTATTGATGGAGTCCAGATCGGACCAGTATGAAACCGTGATGCCAAAACCGCCCCCATCTCGGGCGCTATCCACCCCCAGAAACCCAGGCTGTTGTTGAGCTAACTCGACCATTCGCTCGGCCATGGCGCCATAGCCCTCATCGTCTTCGTTGCGCTGGTTGGCGAAAATTACTGCAAAATAGGGTGGTTCGGGACAAATACAGGGATCGGTCATTCGTCGTTTTCTCTCAATTCATCGGTCAGAATTACGTCCACATCGGGAACGATAATGATTTCGTCTTCAAGACCGTAATTGAGCATCACCCGTGCACGTTCGTCCAGCATATCCGGATCAAGGTGGTCAGGATGCAACAGCTTGACCTTGTTTTCCATCTCCAGGCGGCGTGACTTGATTTTCGAGTACTCCAGACGGGCCATTTCGACGCGGTGGGACAATTGGCGCAAGGCCAGAACGCCGCGCTCGCCACGAATAGCATGAAAGGCGAAATAACCGATCGCGCATATTCCCAATACGGGACCGACAATATGCCGTGCACGTAATCGTAACTCAGAAAATAGACCCATTGGACAAAGGCGCCATTATTATAATTAACATTGCGCCCACAGTCCCTTACCCGTGGCTATTATTGAATTGAAACCGTTAACAAGGTGTTAGCGGGAAGATAAATCTCCTGTCGCCAATTTTATTTTGACTTCCAGAGGCTTGATCACCCGAAGGGTGCACTAACAAAATGGGGCGTTACTACGAACGCCCATATCGCGCTACCGGACCCAGCATTTCCTCGATACGAATTAGCTGGTTGTACTTGGCCAGGCGGTCTGAACGGCTTAATGAACCGGTCTTGATCTGCCCTGCGTTTGTGGCCACCGCAATGTCGGCGATGGTGGAATCTTCCGTCTCGCCGGAACGGTGGGAAATGACCGCCGAATAACCCGCCTTGTGAGCCATTTCGACGGCTTCCATGGTTTCCGACAAGGTGCCGATCTGGTTAACCTTGATCAGAATTGAATTGGCGATACCTTTATCGATACCATCCTTCAGACGCTTCGGATTGGTAACGAACAGATCGTCGCCGACCAGTTGAACCTTGCTGCCAATTGCTTCGGTCAGGGATTTCCAGCCGTCCCAATCGTCTTCGTCAAGGCCGTCTTCAATGGAAACGATGGGGTAGCGGCTGACAAGATCTGCGTAGTAGTCGCACATGCCGGCGGCGTCCAGGCTTTTGCCCTCGCCTTCCAACTCATATTTTCCATCCTTGTAGAATTCGCTCGACGCCGCATCCAGGGCCAGCGAGACATCTTCACCCGGTTTGTAACCGGCGCTTTCGATGGATTTCATGATGAAGCCCAGAGCCTCGTCGGCGCTGGAAAGGCCCGGCGCGAAACCGCCTTCGTCGCCCACATTGGTATTGTGTCCTGCGTCCTGCAGGGATTTTTTAAGGGCATGAAAAACTTCCGCCCCCATCCTCACGGCATCGGCGATGTTGGCCGCTCCGTCAGGCATAATCATGAATTCCTGAATATCGATCGGATTGTCCGCATGTTCGCCGCCGTTGATGATGTTCATCATTGGCACCGGCAGCAGGTGGGCATTGGCCCCGCCAATGTAGTTGTACAGGGGAAGTGCAGCTTCGTCGGCAGCAGCCTTCGCAACAGCCAGCGACACGCCCAGAATTGCGTTCGCGCCCAGTCGGCCCTTGTTTTCGGTGCCGTCCAACTCGATCATGGTTTTGTCGATTAAAAGCTGGTCTTCTGCATCCAACCCCGACAGCGCTTCGAAAATTTCGCCATCGACTGATTCGCAAGCCGTCTGAACGCCCTTTCCGCCGTACCGGCCCTTGTCTGCGTCGCGCAGTTCGACGGCTTCATGGGCGCCGGTGGAGGCTCCCGAAGGAACGGCGGCGCGACCGAATGCGCCAGTCTCGAGAGTTACGTCGACTTCGACGGTCGGGTTGCCGCGGCTGTCCAGGATTTCGCGGGCGTAGATATCGGTAATGGCGGTCATAGGTTTCGTCTCTCTAAATCTAAATGGAGACCGGCCGCTGTTTAGCGACCCGGTCGAATTGAATCAAAGTCTCAAGAATTTCCGGCAAAGCCTTAAGGGGAATCATGTTTGGCCCGTCGCTCAAGCCCTCGTCCGGGTTCTCGTGTGTTTCAAAAAATACGCCGGCAACGCCTACACTTACCGCAGCGCGCGCCAGTACTGGCGCAAATTCTCGCTGGCCGCCGGAAGATGCGCCCTGCCCTCCCGGTTGCTGGACCGAATGTGTGGCGTCGAAGATCACCGGGCAACCGGTATTGTTCAAAACCGGCAAAGCGCGCATGTCGGTCACCAAAGTGTTGTAGCCAAAGCTGGTGCCGCGTTCGCATACCATAACGTTGGAATTTCCAGTACTTTCGATCTTGGCGATCACATTGCCCATATCCCAGGGGGCAAGGAACTGACCTTTTTTAACATTGATGGCTAAACCGGTTTTTCCCGCAGCCAGCAAAAGATCCGTCTGACGGCAAAGGAAGGCGGGTATCTGCAACACGTCGACGACGTTCGAGCGTTCGATTTCACCGCATTGTTCCGGTGAATGCACGTCTGTCAGGACAGGGATATCAAGTTTTTCACGGATTTCGGCGAAAGCCATCAGGGCCTCGTCGATGCCGACCCCGCGCGGGCTGTCGGCGCTTGTGCGGTTGGCCTTGTCGAAGGATGTTTTGAACACAAGACCCATGTCCAGCCTGGCGCACATGTCCTTCAGAGCCCCCGCCACATCCATAGCGTGAGCGCGGCTTTCCATGGCGCAGGGGCCAGCTATCAGCGAAAATGGCTGATCGTTGCCGAAAGTGACGGAACCGGCCTTTACCTGGCGTTGGTCGGTCATTTTTTGAGCCTTTTGTCTCTATACCAGTCGCGATTGTTCAACGGCCGCAGCGATGAACGACTTGAACAACGGATGCGGGTCGAACGGCTTCGATTTCAGTTCCGGATGGAACTGGACGCCAATAAACCACGGATGGTTAGGAATTTCGACAATTTCCGGCAATACCCCGTCCGGCGACTTGGCCGAGAACACCATGCCTGCTTTCTTGAGCTGCGCTTCATACGCCAGGTTGACCTCGTAGCGATGGCGGTGGCGCTCGTTGATATTTTCCTCGCCGTAGATTTCATGTATGCGGCTGCTCTTTTGCAGCACGGCGTCATATCCGCCCAAACGCATGGTGCCGCCCATGTCGCCATCTTCGCTTCTTTTTTCGATAATGCCGTCGCGCTCCCACTCGGTCAGCAGACCGACTATGGGCTCGTCGCAAATACCGAATTCCGTCGAGCCCGCGCCGTTAATTCCAGCCAGGTTCCGGGCCGCCTCGATAACGGCCATCTGCATGCCTAAGCATATGCCGAAGTACGGAATGTCGTGCTCGCGCGCGAACGTGGCTGCGGCGATTTTGCCTTCGACGCCGCGCTCGCCGAAACCACCGGGAACCAGTATGCCGTGTACCCCGGTCAGATGCTCTAATGTGTCCTCGCTTTCGAAGACTTCAGAATCGATCCAGTTCAGATTGACCTTCACGTTGTTGGCGATGCCGCCGTGAGTTAGGGCTTCCTGAAGTGACTTGTAAGCTTCCAAAAGGCCGGTGTACTTGCCGACCACGGCGATAGTGACTTCGCCTTCCGGCGCCAGAACCGGTTTCAGGACATCTTCCCAACGGCTGAGATTGGGGGGCGAGTTTTCTTCCAATCCAAAGTGACGGAAAACCTGCGCGTCCAGTCCTTCTTCGTGGTAGCTGATCGGCACTTTATAGATGCTGCTGACATCCAACCCTGAAACGACGGCGTCCGGATGCACGTTGCAAAACAGGGCGATTTTCTTCTTTTCGGCCTCGGGGATTTCCCTGTCGGCGCGGCAAAGCAGGACATCGGCCTGAATTCCTACATTCAGCAGTTCTTTGACCGAGTGCTGGGTCGGCTTGGTTTTCAACTCGCCCGCCGTTGGAATATAGGGGAGTAACGTCAGGTGCAGGTACATGGCCCGCTCCCGGCCCAACTCGTTACCTAGCTGGCGAATGGCTTCAAGGAAAGGCAGGCCTTCGATATCGCCAACGGTACCGCCAATCTCACATAGAATGAAATCCTCGTCATCAACGTTCGACAGGACGAAATCCTTGATTGCGTCGGTGACGTGCGGAATGACCTGGATTGTCGCACCCAGGTAATCGCCGCGGCGTTCCTTGGCAATGACGTCCGAATAGATACGACCCGTCGTGATGTTATCGCTCTGGCGGGCGTGAACGCCGGTAAAGCGTTCGTAATGGCCAAGGTCCAGGTCGGTTTCGGCCCCGTCGTCGGTGACGAATACCTCGCCGTGCTGATACGGGCTCATGGTGCCCGGATCGACGTTCAGGTAGGGGTCCAGTTTACGCAGGCGGACCTTGAATCCGCGCGCCTGAAGAAGCGCGCCGAGGGCTGCTGAAGCGAGACCTTTTCCGAGGGAAGAAACCACGCCGCCGGTGATGAAGATAAACCGCGTCATGGACGAACACAGTACAGGATTCTGTTACGCATCGAAAAGACCTGAAACACCCTTTTTCAAAAAAAATTCAAAAGAAAAGGCGGCTATGGCGCCGCCTTTTTCAAAATTCGCTAATTGCCTCATTGGGCCTGCGGGACTTTCGGCCCTTCCGGTTCCGCCGGCGGGGCTGGCTGCTCGGTGGCGGCCGGCTGATCCATGATTGAGGTCGGCTTGGAATGACCACCGGCCATGATCGCCAGGATCATTGATGTAGTCATGAAACCTGCCGCCAATACCGCGGTGGTGCGGGTCAGAAGGTTGGCGGTGTCGCGGCCGGTCATGAAACCGCCCATGCCGCCGCCACCGCCACTGCCGCCCATGCCAAGGCCGCCGCCTTCGCTACGCTGCAAAAGCACCGTGCCGACAAGGGCAATGGCGAGAATAAGATGAATCGATAGTATGACCGTGATCATTATCAGGTTTTCCGGACACTCGAGTAAGGGTAAACAAAAAGCGCTGGCGCAGCTTTTAATCCCGATTGGCGAGGAAAGCTAGGGGAAAGTTACGAAATAAGCGACTATCCGCCTTAGATCAGTTCACTTTTAGTTTGAAATGTGATCGGATCTAGGGACAGCTTTGACCAATAGCCCAGAAATCGTCCGCCTTCAGACTTGCGCCGCCGATAAGGCCGCCGTCGACGTCTTCAAGGGCGAGCAAATCCTTGGCGTTGCCGGGATTCATGGAACCACCATAAAGCAAACGCATGCCGTCTGCCGTTTCCTGGCCAAGCTTGCCGGCCAGTTCGGAGCGGATAAAGGCGTGTACTTCCTGTACCTCTTCGTTGGTAGGGGTGCGGCCTGTGCCGATGGCCCAGACGGGCTCATAAGCGACGACCGTGTTTTCGGCCGTTGCACCGTCGGGAACCGATCCGGCGATCTGGGTTTTAACCACGTTCAGGGTTTCGCCCGCATCGCGCTCGGCTTCCGTCTCGCCAATGCAAATAATGGCTTTCAGCCCTGCCCCGTTTACAGCTTCCGCCTTGGCGCAAACATCGCCGTCCGTTTCTCCGTGGTCGGTACGGCGTTCGGAATGGCCGACGATGACGTAGGAACAACCGGCATCCTGCAACATGGCTGGGGAGATGTCACCGGTATGAGCGCCTTTTTCCGCCGTATGGCAATCCTGTGCGCCGACTTTCAGGTTCGAACCCGAGGCCGCATTCGCAGCCGTGCCGATCAGCGTATAGGGTGGGCAGACCAGCATTTCGAACCCGGTATCGCCTGCGTCTTTCAGTTTACTGGCGACGGCTGACGCCAGTGCCGCGCCGTCTTCGGCAAGTCCGTTCATTTTCCAGTTGCCGGCGATAAGAATGCGTCTGGCTGCGCTCATGTTTAAGGTTTCCTGTCGTATCAATTAATCAATTAAAATTTCGGCGCTATTCCTAACATAACGGTGTGTCCAGACAAATCCCCTAATGGGTGGGTTAGGCTGAAAAAACAAGTGTAGGAGGCCCTGCGAAATTCACTGGTTGCCCACCTCCCCCGGCCCTCTTATGATGCCGCCGAATTTAAACCAATCAGATCGAAGACCACTCTCATGCTGGAAGCCATCCGAAAACGTTCCGCCGGTATCGTCGTCAAAAGCCTGCTGGGCCTGCTGATCCTCAGTTTCGCCATGTGGGGCATTGCCGACGTCTTCAGCCCCAGTGGCACGGATCAAACGCTCGCCACTGTCGGCGACATCGAGGTCCAGCCCCAACAAGTGCGCAACGAGTACCAGCGCGAGATAGAGCGCCTTTCATACGCCTTCGGTACCCGCATCGACGCCGAACAGGCCCGCATGTTCGGCATTGCTCCGGCAGTGGTTCAGCGCGTCGTAGAGCGCACGCTCTATGACTTGGGGGCAAAGGACCTTGGCGTTACGGTTTCCGACGACTTGGTCCGTTCCAGCATTCGCAACAACAGCGCCTTCAAAAATGCCAATGGTGAGTTTGTACGCGCACGTTTCGAGCAGGTACTGCAATCGAATCGCCTAAGCGAAGGCGCTTATGTGAACCTGACCCGCGGCGACATAGCACGGAGCCAGTACCTGAGCATGATCGATGCGACGACCCTGGCCCCCAAACGACTGTCTCAATCGCTTTATGCTTACAGGAACGAAAAGCGTATCGCCGAGACAGTCACCTTTAAGTACGACGCCGTCAGCAATGTCCCGGAGCCCGACACGGCGGTCCTGACAAAGTTCCATGAAGAAAACGCAGCGTCCTATACGGCTCCAGAATACCGCAAGTTGACCTACATCAGCATGACAGCAGACGAAATCGCCAAAGAGATAGCCGTTTCGCAAGAGGCCATTGCGCAGATGTATGAAGACCGGCTGGATGAATACTCGGAACCCGAAAAACGCGACCTGCAGCAAATCCGTTTTAGCGACGAAGCCACCGCCAAATCCGCCTACGACAGACTGAAAACCGGCGACGACTTTTTGAAGGTGGCGCTGGAACTGGCGCAAATGGACGAAGCTGCTACTAAACTGGGCGATATGAAAAAGTCCGAATTGATGCCGGGCTTGGCCGAACCCGCCTTCAACCTCGAAATCGATGGTTTCACCGAGCCCCTGAAAAGTGTCCTGGGTTGGCACGTTCTGCGTCTGCGCGGCGTTACGGCGGCGCGTCAAAAAGCGCTGGATGAAGTCAGGGATGATTTGAAAAAATATATCGCCGCCGAAGAAGCAATCGATTCTTTATATAGCCTGGCAAATCGCCTTGAAGACGAACTGGGCGGCGGTTCCAGCCTTGAGGAAGCGGCCCAGGCGCTGAATTTACCGGTGAGAACGATAGCCGCCGTCGATTCAAATGGCCTTAATCCCGCAGATACCGGTGTCAGCCGTTTGCCTGAAGGGAAATTCCTGGAGATTGCTTTTTCTACAGCCTCGGGACAGGAAAGCCCGCTTACAGAAGCCGGAGATGAAGGCTATTTCATCGTTCGTGTTGATGACGTTACCGAACCGGCCCTGAAGCCACTGGACATCGTCCGCCTGAATGTGGTCGATGACTGGAAAGCCCGACATCGCCGTGAACAAGCGCAAAAAGCCGGGGAAGCGATGGTTGAAGGAATGAAAGCCGGTGGTGATTTCACCAATCTGGCGGTTGATCGGGGACTGGAAGTGACGACGTCCGATCCGATTGCGCGCTCGGGCGCAGGTTCAACCCTGCCGCGAGACCTGATCGCCAAACTGTTCGAAGCGAAAACCGGTGAAACCGTATCCGCCCCGGGCGGCGACGGATTTGTGGTTGCTCGCCTGAAAGACACCGTGGCGGCAAATCCGATAGCCGATGCGAACCAGGTAAAGAAGCTCAGCAGTGAATTAACCAATGCGATCCGCGGAGACCTGATGAGCCAGCTAGCCAATGGCCTGCGCAGGAATTACCCCGTTACCATCAACGCCCAAGCGATCAACAATCAGTTCTGAGGGGTCTTTGTTAGGGAAACAGATCATGGACCTATTTCCCGAAAAAGAGGAATTCTCGAAGTCATACGGTGCAGGCAAGCCCCAGGTCGTTTGGACGACGCTGGTGTCCGATCTGGATACGCCGGTATCGGCGTTTCTAAAACTGGCTGGCGACGAGGCGAACAGTTTCCTGCTTGAATCCGTCGAAGGCGGCGCCATTCGCGGACGCTACTCTTTTATCGGCTTGAAACCGGATCTGATCTGGCGCTGTTTCGGCGAGAAGTGCGAAATCAATCGCGATGCAGCGACTGATCCTGAGACGTTCCGGCCTTGCGAAGAATCCTCCATCCCTTCTTTAAAGGCATTGGCCGAAGAATCACGTATCGAGTTGCCGTATGGTCTGCCTCCCATGGCCGCTGGACTGGTCGGTTACATGGCTTATGACACAGTGCGGCTGGTGGAAAAACTGCCGGATATCAACCCGGATGTACTGGGTGTCCCTGACGGAATTTTCGTCCGCCCAACCATTATGGCGGTCTTCGACACCATCGAAGACACCGTAACCCTGATCACCCCGGCCCGGCCTATCGACGGGCTCAACGCCGAAAATGCCTATGACAAGGCCATTGACAGACTGGCCGAAGCTGTGAGGATGATGGAAGGCAACCTGCCCCACCAGGGCGAACGCCTGGAATTGGAAAAGCCCGAGCCTGTATCAAACATGGAACACAGGCAGTTCCACGAAATGGTCGAAAAAGCCAAAGAGTACATCCTGGACGGCGATATCTTTCAGGTCGTCCTTTCTCAAAGGTTCTCGGTACCCTTCACGTTACCGCCATTTTCCCTTTATCGCGCCCTGCGTCGCCTGAACCCGTCGCCGTTCCTGTTTCACCTGAACTTCGGAGATTTCGCCGTTGTGGGCTCAAGCCCGGAAATTCTGGTAAGGGTGCGCGACGAAAAAGTAACGATCCGCCCCATCGCCGGGACGCGTCCACGTGGCGAAACGCCGGAAGAGGACCAGGAACTGGCAGATGAGCTTCTCGCCGACCCCAAGGAGCTTGCCGAACACCTGATGCTGCTTGATTTGGGACGAAACGACGTTGGCCGGGTCGCCAAAATCGGTACCGTGAACGTGACCGACCAAATGAAGATCGAACGCTATTCCCACGTCATGCACATCGTTTCCAACGTGGAAGGGGAACTTGACGCGAAATACGATGCGCTGAAAGCCCTATTTGCCGGTTTCCCGGCCGGAACCGTCTCGGGCGCTCCGAAAGTGCGGGCGATGGAAATCATCGACGAGTTGGAGCCGGAAAAACGCAGCATCTACGCCGGTTGCATCGGTTATTTCGGCGCCAACGGCGATATGGACACCTGTATCGCGCTGCGCACCGCCGTGGTTAAGGACGACACCATGTACGTACAGGCCGGCGGCGGCATCGTCGCCGACAGTGATCCTGAAGCCGAATACCAGGAAAGCTGCAACAAGGCCCGCGCATTGATCCGCGCCGCGCAGGAAGCCGTGCGTTTCGCCAGTTCAAGGAACTAGATCAGTTCACTTTTGGTTTGGAACATGACGTATTCAAACTAAAAGTGAAAAACTGATCGATTTTTAATAGAGTGAGCCGATTCACACGCTTAATCGGAATCAAGAAATGATTCCGATAAGACGTGATCGGATCTAGATTTCCCAATTTTCATAGGCCATTCGTATTAATTCCACCACGATTATGCTATACTGAGGCTTGTACAGGAGGTTATCTGAAATGACAGATCAACCGGCCCACGCGGGCATGAACAAGCACACCGGCTTAAAAGTTGTACTGGCTTTCATCACTCTGGCGCTGCTGCTGGGTGTGAGCACTTCGCTTGCTTCCCCACCTGATTTGACAGTTAACGGCTTGCGTCAGGCAGGGTGGATGCAGGTCGACAAAAGCGAACGCGATATCTGGTATCCCGGCAAAGCCCCTTACGAGAAATTGAAGCGGCAGGTGTATGAAGTCACCTACACCTTCAAAAAAGGCAGCAGGACAATGACCTGCACCCTTTCAAGAGAGGTTATGTACGATACGTCTGAAGAAAACTGCCGCGAGAAAAAGTAGAATTCTTATTCAGGCCGGACCGGCAAATTCGAATCCAGCGTCATCGACGGCTTGGGCGACCACCGCTTGATCGTCGCAGCCTTCTACCGTCACCTTTTTGGCCTCCAGATCAACGGTTATCTCGCTTCCCGGAGCCGCTGCCTTGATGGCGTTGGTTACTGAATTTGCGCAACCCTGACAGGTCATGCCCAAAACACTGTAAGTTGCCGACATAATGGTATTCCTCTTTCCCTAAGCTTTAAAACTATATGGTCCCTACAGTTACTGGAAGGTCAAGACTTACCCGGAAGCGATACGAGGGCTGTCAGGGGCACCAGCTTGAATCCCCTGCTCTCAACCCCCTCCAGCCAGATTTTCAAAGCCTTGATCGTAGCGTCGCGGGGGTGGCCGATGGCGATAACCGCGCCATTTCGCCGGGCCAATCGTTCGACCTGCCGCAGTTGGGCATTGACCGCTTCGACCGTATTTTCGTGGTCCAGGAAGATATTTCGCTCAGCCACGGGGACGCCCATCTTACGCGCCAGTTTCGCGCCGACGGTTTTGCTGGACGTACGTGAATCCAGAAATAGCAGACCACGGCGCTTTACCTCTTCGATCACGACACGCATGGCCCTGACATCGGAGGTAAATTTCGATCCCATATGGTTGTTAATGCCGACATAGGTATCAAATCGCTGGAAACCCCACTGCAGGCGGTTGCGAAGTTCCCCGTCGCTCAAGCCCGTCAGCAGAGCGTTCGGCCCCGGATCGACGGCTTTCGAGCCGGGTTCCATGGAAACATGCAACATAAGTTCATGACCGTTTGAGCGGGCTTTTTCCGTCTGGCGCTCTAAATCCGTCGCATAAGTCAGAAAAGACAGGGTCAAAGGCCCTTTTAGGTTCATAGCCTGTGCTGAACGCTTCTTATCGACGCCCATATCGTCGATGACAATGGCTATATGCGGCTCGTTTGCGCTGATCGTGGTCGCCACGGCGTATTTGCGCCACCGAGGTAAAGATACTCCGGCGACGGCGCTATTTGGTATCGCGGCTACCTGAGGGGCCACAGTTGGTTTCTGTTTGGGCCGGGCGTCAATTGTCCCGAGAATTGGCACAACCGGCGCCTTTTCATAGGTTTCCTTGGGTAACGCCTCTTCATAGGCCCGGGCGCTGAGTTTGGCCCCGGCCTCATCATCCTCAATTTCCGGAAACAGAGGCAAATCCGGCGTTGTGATCATCGCCGGCGGCGGACTTTGCGTCTGGTACCACGGCTGAATGGGCTTTTTGGTTGCCTGCGTAGCGCTTTCTTTGGTTTCTACATCGGGTTGGGGCTTGGTTTTATCCATGAACAGGGTTGTGATCATGTAGGCGGCCAAAATCGCAGCAAGCAAGGTGCCGGCATAGGTCATCTGCCGCTTGAAATTAGGGCGAAAATTACTGAGCTCATTGGCCACGGTCAAAAAGGCCCTTTTCGGCTAAAAAAACAAAGTTCGAGGAACCTAAGCTATTTGGCCAACTCGTCAAGGATTGGGCAATCGGGACGATCATCACCGTGGCAGGAATTCGTCAGGCTGATGAGTGTTTGGCGGATAGAATTCAGCTCTTCGATTCTCTCCTCGATTTCCCTTATATGCTGCACGGCGAATTTCTTGACGTCGCTGCTGGCCCTGTTTTTGTCCTGCCACAGGGCCAGAAGATTACCGACATCCTTGACGGAAAACCCAAGGCGGCGCGAACGCTGGATGAACCGCAGGGTTTCGACATCACGGTTCTGGTAATGGCGATAGCCGTTTTCGGCCCTCATCGGCGGTGGTATCAACCCAATTTCCTCGTAATATCGAATGGTCTTGGGCGGCATGCCGGTCTGTTCGGCGACGGTACCAATATTCATGATTTTGGCTCTCAATCATCAATTTCCATGGAGAGCTTCCATTTTACTGGAAGGTTCGAACAAAATTCAAGAAAATTTATATGTTTCCCTTGTTTTCAATATATTACGAAAATACTAGAAGTATTGAATTATAATCAATTTGTGCTATATTAACTCCCATGAAAACACTTGAAGGACAATCGCTGGAAGAAATGGCGGCCCGGCTGGAGGCGTTGGGAAATCCAACCCGTCTGGCTATATTTCGCGCGCTTATTAAAGCCGGAGACAACGGGGCCAACGTCGGGGCGATCCAAAGTGAGGTTAACATCCCCGCCTCAACCCTGACCCACCACATCCAGAAACTGGTTAAAGCCGGTCTGGTCACCCAGGAACGCAAAAGCCGGGAGCTGATCTGCCGGGCCAGCTACGAGACCATTGATTCGACTATCGATTACCTGAAGGAAGAATGCTGCCAGGGCCTGGACCCGTTACAGAGGAAAATTGATCAGTTATGAGCACGCTCGTTTTATCCATCGGCCGCGGATTTCGCAATATAGACAACGCCATACTGGCGATTATCCTTTTGGTTCTGGGCATCGCCATCGCTCTGCCCCGTGACGCGGCCCTGGAAAGCCTGCGATTTACCTCCTCCAGCCTGCTGGGCATCTCCCCGTTCTTGCTCTTAAGCGCCTTGACCGCCGCTTATCTGACAGCCGCCGGGGCCGACAAGGTTATCGGCCGTGTATTCAGCGGCCACGGCTGGAAGGTCATCGCCGCCGCTGCCCTGTTCGGCTCCCTGTCGCCATTTTGCTCGTGCGGCGTAATTCCCATCATCGCGGCCTTGCTGGCAGCTGGCGTGCCCCTGCCCGCGGTCATGGCCTTCTGGCTTTCCTCGCCGATCATGGATCCGGAGATGTTCGTCCTCACTGTCGGCGGCCTCGGTTTCGAATTCGCCGTGGCCAAAACCATCGCCGCCTTCGCCATCGGGCTGTTCGGCGGTTTCGCCACCCGCGCTGTGATTAATTTCGGTGGCTTCGCCTCGCCCCTGAAGGAAGAAGTCGGCGGCGGCTTGTGCAGGCCGAAGATCGCCGATGAAAAGCCGGTCTGGAAGTTCTGGAACGACCCCGAACGCAAATCCGTATTCAACGCCGATTTCTACAAGACCCTGTATTTCCTGGGTAAATGGCTTGTGCTGGCGTTTATTCTGGAAAGCCTGATGGTTATGTATCTTCCGGCTGAAACCGTCGCCCAGTGGCTGGGCAATGAAAGCGCGTTGGCCCTGCCGCTGGCCGTGGTCACCGGCGTTCCTGCCTACATGAACGGCTACGCGGCCATTCCGCTCGTCGCAGGCCTGATGGAAACCGGCATGGCGCCGGGACCGGCCCTGGCCTTCATGACGGCGGGCGCGGTGACCTCGATCCCAGCCGCCATCGCCGTCTTCGCCCTTGTCAAACGCCCGGTATTCCTGTGGTACCTGCTGCTCGCCGCCGTCGGTTCTCTGGCCGTGGGGCAGGTATTTCAGTTTTACACCCTTATGACCTGACATTTATGGGCTTTAGCGGGTTTCTTTAAATTGAAATCTGAAAGACTTATAGTTCGCTCAGAGAATAACGAGGGGTTCTTACATGGCCATGCGGGTAAAATTCTGGGGCGTTCGCGGTAGCATCCCCTGCACGGCTCCGGAATTTCTTGAGTTCGGCGGTAACACCTGTTGCGTTGAGGTCGAGGCGGCCGGGGAAAGAATCATCCTTGATGCGGGTACCGGCCTGAACTGGCTGGGAGATGAGTTCCTGAAACAAAAAGTCAGGCATTCCACGATCCTGATGAGCCATTTTCATCCCGATCACATCGGAGGCCTGAACTATTTCAAGCCCATATACATTCCCGGCCATACCATTCATATCAAGGGCTGCGATACCGTCGCGATGGGCAATGTGATCGATTTGATCGAAAGCACCATGGCGGCTGACGTACATCCCAAACAGTTGAGCGACCTTCCTTCTGAGATCATTTTCGAAAACTTTCAATCAGGCGATACCTTCGAAATCTCGCCCGAGATCGTGGTTCGCACGGCGGGCCTGAAACATCCCGGCGGCGTAACCGCGTACAGGATTGAAAATGAAGGAAAATCAGTCTGCTACGTGACGGACACCGAACATGTGGAAGGCGAGGATGACGAAGGTTTGCTGGATTTGATCGCTAAGGCCGATCTGGTGATTTACGACAGCACCTATGCTCCGGAAGAATGGCCGTCCAAAAAGGGCTGGGGACACTCCACATGGGAAGAGGGCGTGCGACTCTGCAAGCTTGCGGGCGTCCGCCAAATGGCCATGTACCATCTGTCCCCCAACTATGACGACACCCGCATGACCGAAATCGAAAATCAGGCCAAATCCCAATGGGACGGCGTCTTCTGCGCCCGCGACGGCATGGAAATCAGGATTTAATCTACCCCCCTATCCCCAAATCGTCATTACCGCAAAAAGCAGGAATGACCTATAAGAACTAAAATGGATTCCCGCTTTCGCGGGAATGACGAGAGGGATGTGTCCTATGGCCGCCAGCGCTTCAGCAGCAACGAATTGGAGACCACCGAAACGCTGCTCATGGCCATGGCGGCGCCGGCGATGACGGGGCTGAGAAGACCTGCTGCGGCAAGAGGAATCCCAATGACGTTGTAGATAAAGGCCCAGAACAGGTTCTGGCGGATTTTGTTATAAGTCGCATCGGAAATCCTTATTGAGGCCGCGATCAGCGCCGGATCGCCGCGCATCAGGGTGATTCCCGCCGTGTGCATGGCCACATCCGTGCCCGTTCCCATGGCGATGCCGACATCAGCAGCGGCCAGCGCCGGCGCGTCGTTGATACCGTCGCCGACCATGGCCACGGTCCGCCCTTCTTCCATCAAAGTTTCGACTTCCCGGGCCTTGTCTTCAGGCAGGACTTCGGCAATGACGCGATCGATACCCACATCGGCGGCGACTTTGGCCGCACTGCGGGCGTTATCGCCGCTGAGCATGACGGCTTCAATTCCAGTTGTTTTCAGCTGTTTGACGGCCTCGGCGGCGCCCGGCTTGACGGCATCGCCGACGGCGATCAGCCCCAAAAGCCGGGTTTCGGGGGATGTTTCGGCGATCCACATGACCGTTGCACCGGCCTCCTCGAATTCTTCGCACTTGGCTTCCAGAGGCTCGTACGCAACGTCGTACTCAGTCATAAGCCGCCGATTGCCGATAATCAGGGCCAAATCGCCCAGATCAGCCTCCAAACCCCGCCCGGGATGGCTTTTGAAGGTCTTCAGAGGCTTCAGGGAGTCATTTGGGGCATATTCCAGCACCGCATGGGCCAAGGGATGCTCGCTACCCTGCTGGGCCGAGGCTGCGAGTCGAATTAGGCTATCAGTATCCCCATCCACAGCGTAGACCTCGCGAACCGAGGGTTTTCCTTCGGTGATGGTGCCGGTTTTATCGAGAACAACCGTGTCGATGCGATGGGCCCGCTCCAGGGCTTCCGCGTCCTTGATCAGGATTCCGAAACGGGCGGCGGAGCCGGTTCCGGCCATTATCGCCGTCGGCGTGGCCAGTCCCAGCGCGCAGGGACAGGCGATCACCAGCACCGTCACCGCGTTGATGATGGCGATGGGGGCTTCAACGTCGCTAAACAGCATCCACCCGGTGAAGGTTACAGCTGCGACAGCGACGACAGCAGGCACGAAAACGGCGGCGATCCTGTCGACCAGGCGCTGAACCGGGGCTTTCGTCGCTTGGGCGCTCTGGATCAGGGCGATAATGCGGGCCAGGGCGGATTGCGCCCCGACGGTGGTTGCACGGATACGCAACAAACCCTCGCCATTGATGGAGCCGCCGGTTACCGGGTCCCCCTCCCCCTTGGCGACGGGCAGGCTTTCGCCGGTAATCAGGGATTCGTCGCATTGGGAAACCCCATCCATGACCTCGCCATCTACCGGCAGACGCTCGCCGGGGCGAACGATGACCACATCGCCGCTTTGAACCAAAGTTGCAGGAACTTCGACCTCCGTCCCCTCTCTCGAGACACGGGCGGTTTCCGGCCGCAGGTCCATCAGGGCCCGGATCGCCGCCGTTGTGCCGCGCTTGGCCCGGTTTTCTAGCAGTTTTCCAAGCAAAACCAGGGTGATAACGGCGGCCCCGGCCTCGAAATACAAATGCCCGTCGGTGTTAAGTTCCGGCAAAAGCATCATGGCGACGCTAAGCCAGTATGCGGCGGAGGTTCCCAGCACCACCAACAAGTCCATATTGCCGGTTCCCGCCTTTAGCGCCGCCCAGGCGGGCTTGTAGAACCGCGCCCCGGCGACGAACTGCACCGGCGTCGCCAAAAGCAACTGGATCGTGGGAGACAGGTCGAACCCGCCGCCGGAAAGCATCGCCACCATCTGCACCATGAAAGGCGCCGTAAGCAAGGCGGAACCGGCGAAAACGATCAGATCGTGACGGGCGCGAGCCTTGGCCTGACGCTCTTCTTCGGCGAATTGAGCATCATCGCCGGTAACCATTGATGCGCCGAAGCCGGTTTTCTCGATGGCGCGGATCAGATCGGCGGGGCCAGCGACCCCTGTTTCGACGCTGATACTGGCTTTTTCCGTCGCCAGATTGACTTGGGCTTCGCGGACGCCTTCCAGTTTCCCAAGGGCTTTTTCGACCCGGCCCGAGCATGAAGCGCAAGTCATGCCGTCAATGGCAATTTCAAAGGACTGCGGCGGGACACTAAATCCAGCCTTTACGATAGCCGCGGTGATGTCGGCTGGACCGACGGATGCCGGATCGTAGGCGACATCGGCGTGTTTCGTCGCCAGATTGACGCTGGCCTGTTCGATCCCCGGCAATTTGCCGATAACCCGCTCTATCCTTGACGCACAGGTGGCGCAGGTCATGCCCTCAACGGGTAGCGTTATGCGTGATTCCGCTCTTTGATCCATAAATCAAGCCTTTCAACCTTCCAGTAAGATGTAAGGCTTACAGCTACCGGAAGGTCAATAGATCAAACTGTATTTAATTGGTTTCATTTAAATACAGATAATTTGATCGAAATTTATAGAATCGAGCAATTTATCTGCGCCTATTTTGACGCAGGTTGCTCTCAGATCAATCTGTAAATAAATCCCACCGCCACCAGCCACAGGAAACAGCCGATAAGCCGCTCGATGGTCTGGGCGTGTTTCTCCAGCACTTTTGTCATCATCGAACCTGAAAGGATCAGGGCGACGATCACATACCAAAGGGTGTCGACGGTTCCTACCGTCACCGCCAGAATCGATTTTTCGAGAGTGCTGGCCTCGGCGTGCAAAAAAGGCGCAAACAGGGCCAGGAAGAAGGCGGCGATCTTGGGATTAAAGAACGCGATCAGAAACCCGCTGGTAAAGCCGCCATGGCCGGAAACCTTTATTTCTTCATGCTTTTCGGCCTCGTCTTTGCGTCCGAAGCCAATGAATGAATAACCCAGCCACAGCAGTAAAATGATCCCGGCGATACTGACAATCGTCTCGACCTGCGGGGCGGCGGCCAGAACGACGCTTAGGCCGGTTACGACCAGGGCGGCATAAAAAAAGATGCCAAGTCCGTGGCCAACTCCGGTCAGCACGCCCTGCCGCTTGCCGCCGCGCACCGTGTTTCTTAACACCACGGCCAACGAAGGCCCGGGCGACATGGCCCCCAGTGCGCAAATCGTGACAACCTGAAACCAGGAAAATAAATCCATTACCGTCTCTAAATTGAATAAATGAACATCCGCTATAACAGGGCTGGACAGCCTAGACGAGTCCCTAATTATTTCTTCCGCACTTGACGATAGTTTGGGTGAGCGGCATTGTGGGCTTTCCAAACGATGGGCCTGGGATGGGAAAACAAAACTCCCTCAATTTTACTCAAAGTAAAACATTAAGTTTTTATGTATAGAGCGCTGTAATGTTTCTGTTAATAGACAACTACGACAGTTTCACATACAACCTGCTCCATTATATGGGCGAGTTGGGAGTGGAAGTCGTTGTGCGGCGAAATGACGCCTTGAGCGCCGAGGAAGCCTTAGGGTTAAAACCGGAGGGAATAGTCCTGTCTCCCGGGCCTTGCGATCCCGACAAAGCGGGCATCTGCCTGGATGTCCTGGCAAAGGCGCCTGAATCCTTACCGATATTCGGCGTCTGCCTGGGGCACCAGTCCATCGGCCAGCATTTTGGCGGCACCGTAGCGCGGGCGCCAAAACCCATGCACGGCAAGACCGACACCATCAAACACACAGGCAGCGGCATTTTTCAGGGAATCGGTAGCCCGTTTACTGCTACCCGCTATCACTCGCTGACAGTTCTGAAAGAAGGCCTGCCCGATTGTCTGGAAATCACGGCTGAAAGCGCCGACGGCGTCATACAGGGCCTTTCTCACAAAACCCGGCCCATTCACGGGGTTCAGTTCCATCCGGAAAGCATCGCTTCCCAGAATGGACATGCGTTGCTTAAGAATTTTATCGATCTGACGAAAGGGAAACTTGCGGCATGAGCGATAACCTTAAACCCTTTATCGGCAAGGCCGCCAACGGAGACAGCCTGAGCCAGGAAGAGGCGACCGACGCCTTCGACATCATCATGTCAGGAAATGCCTCTCCGGCGCAGATCGGTGGCTTCCTGATGGCGCTGAGGGTGCGCGGCGAAACAGTGGACGAAATTACGGGCGCCGCAACAACCATGCGGGCCAAGGCCTTGAAGGTGCGCGCGCCGGAAGGCGCTATCGATATCGTCGGAACCGGTGGCGATGGTTCTGGTACCTACAACATTTCCACGGCCGCGGCCATCGTCACGGCGGCCTGCGGCGTCCCCATAGCCAAACACGGCAATCGCAATCTTTCGTCTAAATCCGGCGCATCCGATGTCCTGGCCTCGCTGGGCGTCAATCTGGACGCTGACCTGGCCCATGTGGAGAAAGCCATCTCTGAGGCCGGTATCGGGTTTTTAATGGCTCCGCTGTACCACGGGGCGATGAAACACGTCGGCGGCCCACGGGTCGAACTGGGAACCCGCACGGTCTTTAACATTTTGGGGCCGCTGACCAACCCGGCCGGGGTAAAACGGCAGTTTTCAGGTGCATTTTCACGCGACTGGATTGTCCCCATGGCGACTGTTTTGGGCAATCTGGGCAGCGAAAAAGCCTGGGTTGTGCACGGATCGGACGGCATTGACGAACTGACGACGACGGGTCCCAGCTACGTGGCCGAATTGAAAGATGGCGCGGTCAGTGAATTTGAGGTTTCACCCGAAGACGCCGGCATTCCGTTGGCGACATCCGAAGACCTGAAAGGCGGCGACCCGGAATTCAACGCCAAGGCCCTGAACGCTGTTTTGAAGGGCGAGCAAGGTCCGTACCGGGACATCGTGCTCTACAACGCCGCAGCCGCCCTAATGATCGCCGACAAAGTGCCCAACCTGACCGACGGCGTCTCCATGGCCGCCGCAGCCATCGATGACGGCTCGGCCCGCCGGACACTCGACAATCTCGTCGCCATTACCAACGGATAATTCACCTTATGAGCGACGTACTGGCGAAAATCTGCGCCGATAAACTGGATCATATCGCCGCCAGCCGCCTTGAAAGGCCGCTTGCTGTTGTCGAGGAGGCGGCGAAAACCGCCTCGGCCCCGCGCGGTTTCGCCCATGCCCTTTCCTCCAAGGTGGAAAACGGTGGCTATGGCCTGATCGCTGAAATCAAAAAGGCCTCTCCTTCCAAGGGCTTGATCCGGGAAGACTTTAATCCCGCATCGTTAGCGCGCGCCTACCAGGCCGGTGGCGCGACCTGTCTGTCGGTCCTGACCGACGAGCCCTATTTTCAGGGAGCCGACGAATTTCTGGTCGAGGCCCGTGCCGCCGTCGAATTACCGGTTCTGCGCAAGGATTTCATGCTGGAATCCTATCAAATTGTTGAAGCCAGAGCTCTTGGCGCGGACTGCATTTTGCTGATCATGGCCGCCTTGGAGGATGCCCAGGCAAGTGAATTGGAAGCCTATGCAATAGAGCTAGGCATGGATGTGCTGATCGAAGTCCACAATGCCCCGGAATTGGAACGCGCGATGGAACTGAAATCACCTCTGCTGGGAGTCAACAACCGCAACCTGAAAACCCTTGAGGTGGATATAGGAACAACCGAAGAACTGGCCGCCCAAATCCCGGAAAATCGTCACCTTGTATGCGAAAGTGGGTTATATACCCCCGAAGACCTTGCCCGCATGGCGAAGGCTGGGGCAAACCGGTTCCTGATCGGCGAATCCCTGATGCGGCAGGACGATGTCGAAACCGCTACCCGTAATCTGTTAAGGATCGAAAATGGCTGACCTGACCCATATCGACGAAAATGGCAATGCCGTGATGGTCGATGTATCTGAAAAAAGCGACACCGAACGCACCGCCACAGCCAAAGGCAGCGTCGAGATGCAGCCCGAAACAATGGCCCTTATCCAAAGCGGTGACGTAAAAAAAGGCGACGTCCTTTCCATCGCCCAGTTGGCCGGGATTATGGGCGCCAAGCGCACGCCGGACCTGATCCCGCTGTGCCACCCTTTGAATCTATCTTCGGTAAAAGTGAACCTGACCTGCGACTCAGATCGCAACGCGGTCGATATCACCGCTACTTGCAAGCTTACCGGCCAAACCGGGGTCGAAATGGAAGCCCTGACCGCCGTTTCCGTCGCCGCGCTGACCGTCTACGACATGTGTAAGGCCGTGGACAAGGGTATGCGCATCGTCAATATCCGCCTGACCCACAAGGCTGGCGGAAAATCCGGAATTTTTGAGGCCGAATAAATATGATTTCCGTTAACGAAGCCATTCAACACGTCACCGATACGGTTAACCTGACGGGTAGTGAAGACGTTCCGCTTAAAGATTGCCTGGGCCGGGTTCTGGCAGAAGATCTGGCCTCCAGGCTGTCCCACCCGCCCGCCGAGATGTCTTCCATGGATGGGTACGCTGTTCGCGCCGCCGACACCCAAAACGCACCTGTAATCCTTAAATTGGTTGGGGAATCCCCTGCCGGTGGCAGTTACGACGGCGTTGTTGGCGTCGGTGAAACGGTGCGCATCTTCACTGGCGCTCCCCTGCCCGCCGGCGCTGACGCGGTGCAAATGCAGGAAAACACTGAAGCCAACGGCGATCAAATCACCTTTCATGAAAGCGTTCCCGTAAACAAGTTCATCCGCGCCACCGGCATGGATTTCGCCGAAGGTGACGTTCTGATCAAGGCCGGAACCGTGATGGGCGCTCGCCATATCGGCCTGGCGGCGGCCATGAACCTCCCTACCTTGCCCGTCCGGCGTAAACCTAGGGTCGCAATCCTCGCGACCGGAAACGAAGTCGCCATGCCTGGAGACGACTTGGGGCCTTCGCAGATCATTACCTCGAACAGTTTTGCGCTGCATTCCTACATCACGGCCATGGGCGGCGAACCGGTCGACCTGGGTATCGCCGGCGATACACTGGATGATCTGCGAGCCAAGATGGAAGGCGCGGAAGACTGCGATATTCTGGTTACGATCGGTGGCGTTTCCGTCGGCGATTATGATCTGGTGGGCGACGTGCTGCAGGAAAAAGGTCTTGAGCAGATATTCCACAAGATCGCCCAACGCCCCGGTAAACCGCTACTGTTTGGCACAATCGGTGACCTTGCTGTGTTCGGCATGCCGGGAAACCCTGTTTCGACGGGTGTTTGTTCAGTAATTTACTTGCGCCGCGCCCTTGCCGTCATGCTGGGCATGACTGATATCGATGCCCCTATGCAGACCGCCGTTTTGGGCGAAGACCTGGGCGAAAATGACCAACGCCAGGACTACCTGCGCGCCCGGCTGAATATCGGCTCCGACGGCGACCGGGTGGCGATGCCATTTTCGAAACAAGATAGCGCCATGCAGGCCAAATTCGCTGAAGCCGACTGCCTGATCATCAGGGCTCCCCACGCTCCGGCGATCGAGGCCGGGGAACGGGTGGAAATACTGTTCCTTCGCGGATCACTTATTTCACTCTAAGGGACAAAATGGCTAGGTCATAACCTTTCCTTGGGAATGACCCTATCCGCAGGAAAATGAAGAACAACCTGAGTTCCCGTGCCTTTCCGGCTACTTATTTCCATGGTGCCGCCATGAAGTTCCACTAGCTGCTTAGTCAACGGCAAGCCCAAACCGGTGCCTTCTTGCTTGCGCGCCAAGGTATCCTCAACCTGGCCGAACTGCGCATGGGCTATTTTCATTTCCTTATCGTCCATGCCGATGCCGCTGTCGGAAATTAACAGAGACAGTGATTTATCATCATTTATGCGAGACTCGAGGATCACTTCGCCACCCGGTTCGGAGAATTTGACGGCGTTGGAAATCAGGTTCAAAAGTATCTGTTTCATACGCAACTGATCGGCATACAGGAAGGGCAAATCCTCGCCTAATTTGTTGACGAGTGTTATTTCCCCCCTTTCGGCGCGCGGCGCCAAAAGAAGGAATACAATTTCAGCAACCTGGACAAGGTTCATCGTTTCTTCATCCAGGTTCATGGCGTCCGCCTCGACTTTCGCAAGGTCGAGAATATCGTCAATTAGCTCTAAAAGGTGCTCTCCCGAGTCATGAATTATGTTTACGTATTCCTCGTATTTATGATTGTCCAAAGGCCCAAAGACTTTCTCCTGGATAGAACTTGAAAAGCCTAAAATCGCATTCAATGGCGTACGCAATTCGTGGGACATGTTGGCGAGAAACGCCGATTTGGCTTTATTTGCAAGATCCGCTTCATCCCTGGCCTCGCGCATATCGCGGGTCTGACGCGTAACCATCTGATTGGCCGCATCAGCGATGGTGGCGAATTCCCGAAAAGCTAGTTTATCGGCATCGATAGATCCGCTGTCATTCCTTTCCTTTTCGAAAAACGAAAGAAAAGCTTCGAATGAAGCCCTTGTTCTAAGCGAGAGCATTCGCGCCGAGATAAATACCGCCAGTGCGCCGCTCAAAACAAGGATTAGGGCAATAGCTAGGTTCCTAAATAGGCGTTGGCGAAACTGGGCCTCGTTTCGTGCGATTTGCTGCTCGATATCATCGACAAAGGATCCAATGCCGACATACCATTGCCAGTCGGGAATGCCCGCCACATAACTGATTTTTCTTGCAGAACGTTCCTGACCAAATTTCGGAATGACATATTCGACAAACCCGCCGCCATTTTTGGCCGTCTGGATCAGTTCCTGCACGATCTTGAAACCGTTTACATCGGTCACATCGATCATGTTTTTGCCTTTCGCCGGTCCTGCCAACGACATTCCATCCCATTGACCGGCGAAAACATATTCTTGGGATAATACCTTCATCTTCATCTCACTCAGGCGGTTCAGCACCTCGAGCTTGATGTCATCTTCCATATCTACCAGGTATTCGCCAGTTCCGATCACCCATCCCCACGGTTCGAACAATTTGACATAGGAGATCTTTTCATAGTGTTGATCTCGCGGTTGTCCAGGCTTGGACCAGTAATACTTATAGAATCCTTCGCCTTTTTCACGCCCTACGTCTATCGTATCGCGAACAATATATTTGCCCCGCAAATCGCGTATATCGAGGTTGTTTCTTCCTTCAAATTCCGGACGGTCCGCAACCAATTGCGATACCCCATCCAGATTGACGGCAAAGAAATATCCACGGCCAGTGTTGAAACGAATCGGCCGAAGGGCCTCGCGAACCATTGCCTGGAGTTCCACCTTGTTGTGGGTGGCGGAAAAATTTTTCAGGATATGGGTGGCTATTGAATGGGCTTCTTCCACTCTTTTTCGGATGGCATTTCGAACCCTTCGCTCTGTCTGAGATCGATTGAATTCGACAAAGGAAACCACTTCTTCGGTTATGGTCGAAAGAATTTTTTTCTGCTCAGCGATATAGGTATCCCGTGCAGCTGAACTTTCCCGCTCAAAGTTCGCAAATTCTTCTTTTACCCAGACGGTGGCGAGGACACACATGGCGGCAAAAGCGACGGCGGCCATCAAAAAAGGCGGCATTGTGATAATGCTGTGTTTGCGACTCACGATCTATTCCTAAGTCCCGAAAAGGATCTGGCTCGAGAAGTCCATACCTGAGTATTGCCCAGTATCGGCGCTTCCACAAGAACTGCCGCCGGATAGTATGTGCTTACAGGTTACATCGACGTTCACAATTTGAAGAAAGTAAATTTTCGGCAAATTATCAGTCTTGACGCAAATAAAGAACTAAAGTAGAACATTATAAAATGTTTTGCTTTTGTTCTAATCGTTCAGAACCCGTTGTCCGATCATTTTTCTAGGCTGAAAATCAAACCTAGGGGCTGCCAATGTTGACAAAAAAACAATACGAACTTCTCGTTTTTATTGATAAACGTCTCAAAGATAGTGGGGTTTCACCTTCTTTCGACGAGATGAAAGATGCGCTAGGATTGGCTTCCAAATCCGGCATTCATCGCTTGATTACGGGCCTGGAGGAACGTGGATTTATACGCCGCCTTCCCCATCGGGCACGGGCGCTGGAAATCCTGCGCCGCCCGGAAAACATCGACATGAATCATCGCCACCCTGCTTCCGAGGGCTTTACCCCGAATGTTATTCAAGGTGATTTCCAGATGACCGGAGCGGAACCCGTCGGCCATTCGCCGGATGAAGGCGGCACCGTGCAAATTCCGCGATATGAGAAGATTGCAGCCGGCAATCCCATCGAAGCCGTCGATAACCCGTCCAACACAATCGGTATTCCTGCCGACATGATTGGCACGGGAAGGCATTACGCACTTGAGGTTGATGGCGAATCAATGATCGACGAAGGCATTCACGACGGCGATACAGTGATTATCCGTCATGCAGACAGCGCCGATAACGGCGCCATCGTCGTGGCCATTATCGACAACGAGGAAGTGACCCTTAAACGCCTGCGTCGCAAGGGAAATTCCGTGGCACTGGAGCCCGCCAACAAAGACTTTGAGACCCGTATTTTTGGCCCGGACAGGGTCAAGGTGCAGGGGCAACTTGTTGGCCTTATCCGCAAGTATTAAACGCCAGATGCATTATTGGAGGCGGATCGTCTTTTGGGACGTAATACCCAAGGCCTTTTGCCCCGTTCGCCGTTTACTGTTTTGATTCGAACCCATCCACTTTCGTCCAACCAAAAGGCGTAAGCCCCGTTACGCCATAAATCGAACCGATCAATGACGATTGCCGGTTCCTTGCAAGGGATACGTACCGGAACGCTGGATATAACGATATCAGCCATTCGGCAGTCTTCGTCAATTGCCCCAACGTCGCCAATCAGTGCAATCTTTCGTCCGTTGACCGAATAAATACAGCCCAATTGATCACAAGCGAGAAACCGGTTTTCCTCCTTGGTTGCCTCTTGCCAGGTCATCGGGTTTTCTTGGGCTGCTCTGCGTAACCAAGTCTCACGTGTGAATTTGGCCGTTTTTAACGACGACACCGTTAGTTGTCCTTTTGAATCTTTCAGGGCCCAAAGCTTTCCTTTGGCATCGATGAGGATGTCCGGCGTTTGAACCCATATGAGGGAAACCAGCCCTGCGGCTATGCCGAAAAGCCCCAATAAGCGCAATCTGTAGCGCCACAGACACAGCCATAGCCCACCGAAAGTTATCGCCACGATCCCCCATGTCTCCATCGCCGGAAGCAAAGTCACGGCCCCAGGCCAGGCCGCCACCTCTTCGGCGATATCGATGACCATCGATACCCCAAGTCCCATCGGAACCAGGGCAAGTTCCTCCAGACGAAACGGCATTAAGGCGAAAGACACAACAGCCCACGGCATAATCCACAATCCCGTTAGTGGAACCGCCAATAGGTTGGCGGCAAGCCCGTAGTCAGCAAATCGATTGAAATGAAAAGCAGCAAATGGCGCCGTCGCAGTTCCTGCAATCAAAGTCGTCAGGGCAACACCGCCAGCATACAGAAAAATCCTTGCCACTATCCCCCTGCCCTTTGAGGGTTTGACCCATTTCCACTCTGAAAGCGCCTCATAGGTGGCCACCAGCGCGGTGACGGCAGCAAAAGACAATTGAAAACTTGCCCCCAGCAGGCTTTCTGGCTTGATCAGCAGGATCACACTAGCCGCGAAGGCGATTAGTCTGAGCGAAAGCCCACGTCGGTCGAAGATAACCGCAGTAAGGACTAATCCGATCATTAGGAAAGCCCTGATAGTTGGTACCGTCGCCCCGGCAATCATTGCATAGGCCAATGCCGAAAGAATAGCGGCTATGGCCGCCCATTTCTTAATCGGATAGCGAAGAGCCCAAGAACCGAGCAGAGCCAAAAGGCCTCGAAAACCGACAAAAACGATGCCGGCGACAAGTCCAATGTGTAGGCCGGAAATTGCTAATAGGTGGGCGATTCCTGAGTCACGAAAATCCTCCATCACCTTTTCTGGAATGCCGCCCCTTTCGCCTGTCATCAAGGCGCGTGTTACGGCTCCTACCGCCATTTCATCCTTTTGCAAAAGAGAGTCCTGCACTCTTTTGCCGATTTGACGGCGCAAGCCAGAAAAAAACACCAGTAGTGAATCGATTGGGGATATATGCGTCTCGCCGCCCGCGGAAGAGGTGATACGTACCTTTCCAAAAGCGAAGCCGAGGCCGCCAATGCCTTCGAAGAAAAAGCGGCGTTGAAAATCATAGGCGCCGGGCGCCGCCGGCGGCGGCGGTGGGGAAAGTTTTGCCCTTAAACTGACCCAGTTGCCTACCACTAAATCCGGCTGCGACCGCGCTAGTGCAATACGTACCCTATTGGGTGTAAATTCTGGCCCGAGTCCACTAATTCTTGGTTTTTCAAGGGTAATCCGGCTTCCATTGGCGCGGGCTTCGTAATGAACGAGGCGTCCTTCCACAGTGGTTGGCCCAATCGCACGCGGCAATACCGGAGCGCTGACAGAAACCATGCGCCATTGAGCTGCTGAAAAACCCAACGCGACGATGATTGCACCCATGCATATTGTGGGCAAAACCGGCTGGTTCGAGTTTTTTGACAACCGAAAAGCCGAAAAACCGAGCACCAACCCAAAAAATCCTGCCCAAAAAGGGGGTTCAGATCCCAAGGAAAAGTAAAATGAAATGCCTAAACCGAGGCAAACAGGCGCCCAAAGCACTAAACGGGCCTGTTCCTGGCCGAATAAGAAAATTATTTTTTTCCTTATTTTCAGATAGTTAATCGCCATTCGTAAGAAAACTTCATGTTCAGAGGAGGCTTTTGCTGCAAGTGCTAAATCAATGTGATAAAAAACGGTCCAAATAGATTCAGGCGAGCCTATTCGGGCCCTCCGACCATCAAACCATATACGTGCATTTTAAGGAAACCAATACTCCTATGACGGTTGTAACACGCTTTGCGCCATCCCCGACAGGCTTCCTCCACATTGGCGGTGCGCGCACGGCTTTATTCAACTGGCTTTTTGCACGCCATCATGACGGCAAGTTTCTGCTTAGGATTGAAGACACCGACCGCAAGCGCTCCACCGAAGAGGCGGTCGCCGCCATTTATGCCGGCATTGAATGGATGGGACTGAATTGGGATGGCGAGGCTGTCTCGCAGTTTTCCCGCGTCGATGAACATCGCAAGGCGGTTGAGCGCTTATTGGCCGATGGCAAGGCCTATAAATGTTACTGCTCGCCGGAAGAATTGACCGAAATGCGCGAGAACGCCCGCGCCGAAGGACGCCCTATGCGGTACGACGGGCGTTGGCGCGACAAGGCGGCTGAAGAAGCCCCCGAAGGCATTGACCCTGTTATCCGCCTGAAAGCCCCCACGCAGGGCGAAACGGTGATAAACGATCTGGTTCAGGGCGAGGTAAAGGTCGCTAACGATCAACTAGACGACATGGTCCTGATGCGTGCCGACGGAACGCCTACGTATATGCTGGCAGTTGTCGTCGATGATCACGATATGGGTGTGACCCATGTCATTCGCGGCGACGACCACCTGACAAACGCCTTTCGCCAGCACCAACTGTACAAATCCCTCGGTTGGGAGAGTCCATCATTTGCCCACATCCCACTGATCCATGGCGCCGATGGGGCAAAATTGTCGAAGCGCCACGGCGCACTGGGCGTCGAGGCCTACCGGGACGACGGTTTTCTACCCGAAGCCATGCGCAATTACCTTTTGCGCCTTGGCTGGGCTCATGGCGATGACGAATTCATCCCGACAGATAAGGCGATTGAATGGTTTGACCTGGACGGTGTCGGAAAATCCCCTTCCCGATTCGATGTGGCTAAGCTGACCAACTTGAACGCCCAGTACATGCGTAGTTCGGATTCTGGCATGCTGGCCGATCTAATCGAACCGGCTCTCGCCGAGCGTTTGGGCCGCGATCTGAACGAAGTAGAAAAATGCCGCATACTTGAAGGTATGGACGGCCTTAAGGAGCGCGCCAAAACGGTCGTCGAATTGCAAGACAACGCCTTTTTCTATATTGCCCCGCGCCCCCTGGAAATGAATGATAAAGCCAGGAAGTTGTTGTCCGAAGAAGGCCTGGAGAAAATTGCCGCTCTTCGCGGAATTCTTGCTGAACTTGATGAATGGACTCCTGAAAAAATGGAAACCGTCGTCAAACAACTGGCCGAAGCACAAGAGATTAAGCTCGGGAAGCTTGCGCAGCCATTGCGCGCCGCCTTGAGCGGTTCAAACATTTCGCCGGGAATTTTCGACGTTATGGACGTTCTTGGTCGTGATGAATCACTTGGACGTCTAGATGACGTTCTTGGTTAACGGATTTTGGTGTATATTGGCCAAAATGAAGAAAAATGAATGGTAGGAGACTTGTAGATGCCCAATGAAACAACACCGGTGGAAAAAGGTGCTTTTACCCTAACGGACAATCGTAGCGGTAAAGCCTATGATTTGGATGTCCTGAAGGGTTCGACTGGCCCAGACGTCATCGACGTCAGGAAACTGTACGCTGAAACAGGATGCTTTACTTACGATCCAGGTTTCACTTCCACGGGAAGTTGCCAATCGGACATTACTTTTATCGATGGTGAAAAGGGCATCTTGCGCTACCGCGGTTTTCCGATCGACCAACTCGCCGAGGGCTCGAATTTTCTGGAAGTATGCTACCTGCTGATCTACGGCGACCTGCCAACCACTGAGAAACTGGATAAATTCATCCATCGGATCACGTACCACACGATGTTGCACGAGCAGATCAACTTGTTTTTCAAGGGCTTCCGCCGCGATTCACACCCGATGGCCATTATGAACGGCATCGTCGGTGCGCTTTCCTCCTTTTACCATGACAGTACCGACATCAATAACCCCAAGCATCGTTTCGTCGCTTCAACCCGGCTGATCGCCAAGATGCCTACCATTGCGGCTTCGGCCTATCGCTATTCAATTGGAATGCCCTTCACCTATCCGAGAAACGATCTTAACTTCACCGAAAACTTCCTTTACATGATGTTCTCAAACCCGTGTGAGGATTATGAAGTCAATCCGATTCTTGTGCGCGCCATGGACCGTATTTTGATCTTGCACGCCGACCACGAACAAAACGCTTCTACATCGACGGTAAGAATTTCGGGTTCTTCGGGCGCCAATCCTTTCGCCTGCATCGCAGCCGGCATCGCCTCCTTGTGGGGACCGGCCCATGGCGGCGCCAATGAAGCTGTTCTGACCATGCTGGAAGAAATTGGCACGGTAGATCGGGTTCCCGAGTTTATTAATAAAGCTAAGGACAAGAATGATCCGTTCCGCCTGATGGGCTTCGGTCACAGGGTTTATAAGAACTTTGACCCCCGGGCCAAGGTGATGCGCCAAACGGCCCATGAAGTATTGGGCGATCTGGGCATCGAAAATGATCCACTGCTGGAACTGGCCATGGAGCTGGAACGTATTGCTCTGGAAGATGAGTACTTTGTCGAAAAGAAATTGTACCCAAACGTCGATTTCTACTCCGGTATTATTTTCCGCGCCATGGGAATCCCGACTTCCATGTTTACAGTGCTGTTCGCCGTTGCCCGTACCGTCGGCTGGGTCGCCCAGTGGAACGAGATGATCGAAGACCCCACGCAGCGTATCGGTCGCCCGCGCCAACTGTACACTGGCGAGGTCGAGCGCGATTTCCTGCCGCTAAACGATCGTAAATAGATAGATTTGTTAAGATCGTTCAATTAGCTCGATCTTGTAGCCGTCCGGGTCTTCGATGAAGGCGATCACGCTTACGCCGTGCTTCATCTGACCCGGTTCGCGTACGATCTTGATCCCTTCACTGCGCATGGCCTCGCAAGCGCCATAAATGTCGGGAACCCCAATTGCCAGGTGTCCGAACCCGCTGCCGATTTCGTAGGGCTCGGTTTGGTCCCAGTTGTGGGTTAACTCTACGACAGCGTCATTTTCTTCGTCGCCATATCCGACAAAGGCCAATGTGAACTTTCCACCTGGAAATTCAGTTCTGCGCATTAAGGTCATACCCAGATGGCGCGTATAAAAATCTAGCGATTTATCCAAGTCAAGAACCCGGATCATGGTGTGAAGCAGTCGGAATTTTCCCCGATCAGCAATCATATTTTTGACTCCTTCAATATAGACAACAGGGCCTCCGCGGCGCGTCCGGAAGGCGAGTCCCCTCCTCGCCCAAGTTCTTTGAGCGCTTCATTGGAAGCTTCTACTTGTTCGGCGGCGGCCGATTCATCGCTCAACAATTCTGATAGGGCTTTCGTCAACAAATCGGGATGACACCTTTCCTGAAGAAATTCCGGTACGGCTTCGCGTCCAAGTACGACGTTTATCAGGTTTACATAAGGGCTCTTTAACAGCCTGCGAACCAGCCAGGCTGTTAGCGGATTGACCCTGTAAGCGATGACGTTTGGTGTCCCCGCCATCGCCAGTTCAAGCGCCACCGTTCCCGAAGCCGCCAAGGCGACATCGGCCGCGGCGAAGGCATCAAACTTTTCTTTATCCCCTTCTACCACCAGGACTTCGATGGGCCAGGGTTTTATCGCCTCGCATACGCTTTCGACGTTTGCCGCTAAAGTAGGAATGACAACTTTTAAATTCGGATAGGTTCTCGATAACTGGATGCCTGATTGGCAAAAAGTTCCAAGCAATCTTTCAATTTCTCCGCGGCGCGAGCCCGGCAGAATAACCAAAAGGGTATCGCGCTTCTCGATATCGTAGCGTTTGCGAAATCCCTCTCCATCCCCTTTGTCGGCTTCTCCTTCAACGACGGAATGGCCGACGAATGTCGAAGCCAGGCCCTCGCGTTCAAAATACGGCGGCTCAAAAGGCAGCAAGGTCAGTAGATGATCTAAAAATCCAGCTACTTTTTTTGCGCGTCCAGGCTTCCAGGCCCAGACTGAAGGAGCAACGTAATGAACCAGTTTTGTTTTAGTTCCTTTAAGTTTCTTTGCCACGCGAAAGCAAAAACCAGGAGCATCGATTGTGAACAGCACATCGGGTTTTTGCTTCACGACGTCTCCAACCGTCTGGTTGATGCGTTTTATTAACTTGGGTATGTGCGGAAGTATTTCCGCCAGGCCCATCAACGAAAGTTCTTCCATTGCAAATAGGCTTTCGAGGCCCTGCTCGGCCATTTTTGGGCCTCCGATACCGGCAAATCGAATGCCTTCATTTCTTTCTTTCAAACGAGCCATCACCCGAGCACCGAGGATATCGCCCGAGGCCTCACCAGCGATCAGGTATATCAGAGGATTTTCAATTTCGATTCCTGTAACGAATATTCCATGGGTATTTGCGGCCTCAACCACCGCTTTCATGTCGACGACGAGAGCTTTATTGGCCTGCACGGCAATGCCCTCTAGCCCGGCTTTAGCTGCGGCCTCAACTGTCGAAACACCGATTGTTGGAAGATCTGCACGGGTTTCCTGTCCTGGTTTGCAGACCTTTACCAGTACGCCTCCTGCATCATTAGTCCTTTTATCGGCGATGCCTTCGATCATGAGGTCGGTGCCACGTTCGTCTTCATAGGCCAGAACTATGCCCCGAAACGCTACGGCGCCCTGTCCCTTATCCTGGGCGCCGATCGATAAGGCGGCATCGCGCCCAACAGTAATGTCGAAAAGCTGGGTTTCGTTCGGAGAAATTGATCCATAGTCTCCTTTTGGAGCAATGATGTCGGGCAGCAATTCGTCGACGCCGATGACGCGAAATCCTTCGCCTTCAAGCGCACTAATCAATGCCGTCAACAAGCCGTCGTCACCGAGCGTCGCAGCACCGCTGGCGGCGATGAACTTTGTCGCCCACAAGTCCGGGCGCAAGTCTTTTATACTCGGCCTTTTAATGGCGCCCGCCATGACCAAATCCTTTACATCCGCCTCGCGCAGATGTTTTAAGGTGGTGCCAGCGGCGCCTAAGCGAACCCAGGCGTGCTCGCTTCCGCCCGCGCACAGTTCCGGGCTGGTTTGACCTTCAATGGCAATTACAAAAAATTCTCGCCCTGTTTGGCGACAGAATTGGATAATGCGAGCCGGCAGCTCGCCGCTACCGGCTAGAATGCCAAGTTTTGGACTAGGCAGCATCTTCCAGATTGGGTTGGCAGATGGAGCGTGATGAATCGGCACGGATGAAATCGACGATTTCCATCACCGGCTCGATATCGCTCATCATTTCTGCAACGTCTTCCAAACGTTCCGCCATTGTGCCTTCGGGAGCGAACATCAGCCTGTACGCGCTACGCAAGGCATGGATGGTCTCTCTGTCGAAATTGCGGCGTTTCAGCCCAACGACATTCAATCCCTGCAAGCGGGCGCGATTACCGATCACCGAGCCATAAGGAATAACATCGTTTTCGATTCCAGACATGCCGCCAATCATGGAATGCCGGCCGATGCGGACGAATTGGTGGACGGCTGAAAGCCCCCCGATGATCGCCCATTCGTCAATTACAACGTGACCACCAAGGGTCGCATTATTGACCAGGATGACGTGGTCCTTGATATGGCAGTCGTGCGCGACATGTGCGCCCATCATAAACAGACAGTTATTACCAACGCTGGTCAACATGCCACCACCTTCAGTACCGGGATTCATTGTGACATGTTCTCGAATAACATTGTTGCAGCCGATTTCAAGACGCGACGGCTCTCCGCTGTATTTTAAATCCTGTGGCTGATGCCCGATTGACGCGAAGGGAAAGATACGAGTATTCGAACCTACGCTTGTAATTCCATCAACAACCACATGGGAAACAAGTTCCACGCCGTCGCCAAGTTTTACTTGGGAGCCAACAATACTATAGGGGCCTATTTTCACATCCGCGCCAATTTCGGCACCTTCAGCTATCAGGGCGGTAGGGTGTATATCAGTCATTATTCGTTATCCACGATCATGGCGGCAAAAGTCGCCTCGGCCATCAGAGTATCGCCAACTCGAGCTTCCCCCTGAAATTTCCAGACTGGCCCCCGGTTTTGCAGTTTCGTCACTTTGATCGATAAAGTGTCACCAGGCGTTACTGGTTTGCGAAAACGTGCCTTGTCCACGGACATGAAATAAACCAATTTACCTTCCGATTCAGCGCCCATTGTCTGGATAACCAGTACGCCGGATGTCTGCGCCATTGCCTCGATAATAAGGACGCCCGGCATGACAGGATGGCCAGGGAAGTGGCCCTGAAAATAGGGTTCATTTATGGACACATTTTTGATTCCGACTGCGCTGACATCGGGAATGACTTCCGTGAGCCGATCGATCATCAAGAAAGGGTAACGGTGAGGAATCATGTCCATTATGCGGACGATGTCGATGTCTTCTTCTATTGCAGGGGTATAGTCATTAGGCACGTTTATTTCCCTTTCTTTTTCGACATTCTTTCTATTGCCGCGACGCCACGCATCCATTCCCGGAATGGTTGGGCGGGTGATCCGCCAATTTTCTCACCCGCGGCAACGTTACGCATCACTCCACTTTGCGCCGCTACCTGAGCTCCCGGGCCAATTTCCAAGTGACCGGCCAACCCTACCTGTCCGCCAAGCGCTGCGAAATCGCCTACCGTCGTAGAACCTGAGATACCGACTTGAGAAACGACAATACAACAACGCCCTAAACGGACGTTATGGCCGATCTGGACCAAATTATCAATTTTTGACCCGGCGCCGATAACTGTGTCCGGACCCGTTCCGCGATCAATTGTAGAATTTGCGCCTATTTCAACATCATCCTCAACAATTACCCTTCCCAGCTGCGGCACTTTTAAGTGACCTTCAGGACCCATGGCAAAACCAAAACCATCCTGTCCAATGCGAACACCCGTGTGAATAATCACCTGCGATCCAATTTTACAGAAATCCAGTGTAACCAAGGGTCCGACACGGCTGTCATTTCCGATTGTTACACCTGATCCAATTACTGTATTAGCTCCGATCCAGCTATTGTCGCCGATACGTGTATTGGCGCCAATAACAACTCCTGGGTCAACCCGACAACCGCTCCCGACCTCCGCCGTTGGGTGAATTGTTGAACTGTCTGCGATCTGAGGCTCGATCGGAACAAGGGGGTAAAAGGCGCGGGCAACCCGCGCATAGCCCCTGTAAGGATCCTCCATCACAACAAGTTGCATTCCAACAGGTGCTTTCGAAACAAGTGAAGGGTGGACTATACAGGCACCGGCGGTGCTTTTTGTGTAGCTGTCAATATAGCGTTTGTTATCCAGGAAGCTGATGTCCGATGCCCTTGCCTCTCCCAAAGGTGCAACATCGCTGAAGGAGGCGCCGCCGTCTGCGCCCTCGCTCAAAGAACCACCGGCAATTTCCGCCAATTCCTTTAGGGAAAAAGGGCCGGTGACGCTAAAAAAACGGGAATCCGCCATTTACGAACAAAAGTCCCTATTTTTCCGGTTGAGCAACCTTGATGGTTGGTATCTGGGCATCAAGACGTTCAAGAACCTGTTTCGTAATTTGCAATGCCGAAGCCGCTAAGACGGTGTTGTCCTGTCGCAGAATTAAAGAAATATCCTGCTCCTTGGCCATATTTGTGACGATTTCATTCAATACTTTCTGAATTTGCCCCATGGCGTCAGATTGGGATCTGTCCAAATTGACTTTGCGTTGCTGAACAAGGCGCTGAACTCCTACAACCCGTTTTTCAAATTCCCGCCGTTTCTCAGTAAAAGCATCCGCCGAAAGTAAAGATCTTTGCCGGGCAAGTTCCTGATTGGCATTTCGAAGGGATTCTTCTTCTTTTTGAATTTCCCCCTGAAACACTTCCCGGTATTTGCCGATTTGTTCACGAATGGATTTGAAAGCCAGGCCATTTCTAAGAATGTAATTGATATTGATGACGGCAACTTTTATCCCGGGCCCTACTTCTTGCGCTAAAGTAGCTTTCGTTGGAACCAGAAACAGAAGTCCCATCAGAGAAAACAAAACAATCAGCTTTTTCACAGATACACTCCTAAAATCTGGTGCCGAAATTAACCCGCACATTCTCTTCCTCATCGAAGCTTTCACTCGCGATCGGGAAGCCGAAATCAAATCCAAGTGGGCCGACAGGTGAAACCCAGGAAAGACCTGCACCGATCGATATACGGGCGCTTCCCGTGTCATTAACATCCGATCCAGTGGGGCTTAGTTTACCTGTACTTCCCATGTCGGTGAAAAGCTTGCCAGAAACACCCAATTCTTGAGGCAATCCTAGAGGAAACTGTAACTCAGCACCGCCTTTATACATCCATTCACCTCCAAGAGCATCTTGAGTCGATTTATCCCTTGGACCGACACCCGCTGTCGCAAATCCCCTCAGATCGTCGCCGCCAACGAAAAAACGGTCGTGCAAATTAACGTCTTCACCAAGTCCGACAATATGGCCGAGTTTTCCTCTGACGGAGAGAACCCATTGATCATGCAGGGGGAAATACTTGCCGGCGCCGAACTCATTTCGCAGATAGCGTTTTGTTCCGCCTATTCCCGCCAGAGCATTCGTTACACGAAGGATATAACCATCCGTGGGGAAAGTTGCACTATCCCTTCTGTCATAGGAAATTCCATGCGACAGTTCTGATAGATATTCGGATCCAGCAGCGTCTTTAACATATTTGGACGCGCTAGTAGGAACATTATCGATTGTCACTTTTTTTATCGTTTGCATCCAACTTTGACGAAGATGTTCGGTAACGGCGTAATCTGCACGGACAGCGCCACCGGTCTGTTCCGTATCAAAAGAACTGGCATCCTGATTATCAGTCGCTGTATGGAACAAATCGAACCCGGCTGCGACATCGCGATCTAGAAAATAGGGTTCTGTAAAACTGAGATCAACTCTTGATCTTCTGGCCGCAATCATCGCGCTGAGACTCAGATCTTGTCCCTTGCCCATCAAGTTTCTCTCGGAAATACCAATATCAAACATAGGGCCCGTAGATGTCGAAAAGCCAAAACCAAGAGAAAGAGCGCCGGTGGATTTTTCTTCAACCTCAACCTTAACGGTTGATTTATCTGGTTCTGAACCTGGAACCTGCTCCACTTCAACTTTTTCAAAGAAATCGAGGTTTTGGAGCCGTTGCTTGGACCGTCTGAGCTTGGAGGTATTAAATGCATCGCCTTCGACAAGCCGGAATTCTCTGCGAATGACTTCATCGGCTGTGCGAACATTGCCTTCGATGTCGATACGTTCAACGAACACCCTTGGCCCTTCGCTTATTTCAAAGGTTACATCGATCGTACGCTCTTCCCTGTTACGATTGATGCGAGGGCGGATATCAACAAAAGCAAATCCCAATGAGCCAATGTCATTGGTCATCGTATCAATTGTCTGCTCAACCAGTTTGGCGTCGTACCAGTCACCTGTTTCAAGTTCCATACTATCGGCAATATCATCGGATTTTAGATCCAATAGAGTGATATCGAGGTCAACTTTGCCAAAAGTGTAACGGTTACCTTCTTCGATCGTGAAAGTAATGAAGAAATCCTTGCGGTCAGGCGTCAATTCCGCAACGGCCGAGACTATTCGAAAATCCGCATATCCATCCGTCAGATAAAAACGACGCAACAATTCTCGGTCGAGCGCCAAACGGTCAGGGTCGTAATTGTCATCGGAGGAAAGGAACCTGTACCAGCGGGTTTCGCGGGTTCGAATGACTTCACGCAGGCGCGAATCACTGTATTCTTTGTTACCAACAAAGCGAATATTACGAACCTCGGTCCACTTGCCTTCATTTATTTCAAAAACGAGATCAACCCTGTTTTGCTCAAGCTGAATAACTTTTGGTTCTACCGTGGCTGCAAAACGACCTTTGCGGCGGTAAAGAGTCAAAATACGTTTTACGTCGTTTTGAATTTTTGTGCGCGTATAGATGACGCGAGGTCGAAGAGAAATTTCAGTGCTAAGATCTTCATCCTTGAGCTTTCGGTTGCCTTCAAAAGCTATTCTGTTAATGACCGGATTTTCGACAACATTGACGACAAGGGCCTCGCCTTGCCGGCGCATGGTTACATCGGCAAACAGTCCCGTCGCGAAGAGACTTTTCAGGGATCTGTCTATGCGGCGGTTGTCAAATGTGTCGCCTTCTTTGACCAACATATAAGAAAGCACCGTGCCTTCTTCGATACGTTGATTGCCCTCGACGATTATTTCGCGCACGACTCCGCCTTGTGCAGATTGCGCAGCCGAAAGGCCGGGCGCAATTGCTGGCGCAAGGATCAAACAGACAAAAATTATGACGCGAAACAGGCGCCCCACACCAACCCCCTTGGGTAATTATCATTTTGGATCAATTAGATCCAAGACGTAAACAAGCCCCCCCAAAATTCGTAAGGGGCAAATCACGTTTCCAGTTTTCCACATTAGAAACGATTATACTCTATGATTCAATCACTTAGATCAACTAAACAGATTTATCAGATTTTCAAAGACTTTCATCTGCACTATGTCGTTCCAAGTAACGAATACCATAAGGAGCAATACCAGAATCAGTCCGAAACGAAAACTGTATTCTTGTGCTTTTTCGTTTATTGGCCGTCCGATTATGGCTTCAAAGAAATAAAACAGAAGATGGCCACCGTCCAGCATGGGAATTGGGAACAGGTTAATCAGTCCCAAATTGATGGACAAAGCCGCCATAAAGAAAATCAGATTGGCCATTCCACCTTGCGCCATCTGGCCTGACATCTGGGCGATCCTCAAGGGCCCGCCTAGTTCATCCCTGGAAACGGCGCCGGTTATCATTCGGCCGACAGCGCCAAGAATGGCGACCGTAAGTCCATAGGTTCTCTCGGTACCCATGACGACCGCGTCTACAAGGCCCAGGCTTTCGTATTCGACCAATTTGGGATCCGGCGTAATGCCAAGCAAGCCTATCTCGCGATCCTTCCCTTCTTCCGTAACTACATGGGGTTTTGGAGTCGCTGTAATCGTATGCTGGACATCGTTCCGTAGAATATTCATCTCTAGCGGGACATTGGGGTTGTCAATGACAATGGCTCGCAGGTCTTCAAACCATTTTATCTCCTGGCCGGCGATCATGACGATCCTGTCGCCTGAAACGATCCCGGCTTCTTCGGCCGCGCTTCCATTCTGAACCGTTCCTACCCCGGCCAGCGGAGAAGGCGATCCTGTGACATAAAAAAGCCCCGCCATAACAATAACGGCGAAAATAAAATTGGCGAAGGGACCGGCAAAAACGATTGCCGCTCTTTGGCCTAGGCGTTTGTGATGGAAGGAAACCTCTTTTTCCTCGTCTGTCAGCTGGCGTTCATGATCATCTTCTTCAACGCTTTCGCCTTCGCCAAACATTTTGACGTAGCCTCCCATCGGGATCGCGCTGAATTTCCATCGGGTGCCATGCTTATCATCAAAGCCGAAAAGTTCCTTACCGAAGCCGATCGAGAATATTTCCACCCGGACGTTATTGTACCGGGCCACAAGAAAGTGTCCCATTTCGTGAACGAAAACCAGAATGGTCAACACGACCAGGAAAGGAATGACGTAGTCTATAAGTATTTCCAAAGTTACTCAGTCCATCAGGTAGTTTGAGGCAAACGCAATAAAGGCTTGCCCCTAAATAAAGCTAGTTGCGGTCTCGCGCGCTGCAGCATCAGCATCAAGAACGTCGGAAAGCGTTCCTAGCGCACAATGCGGTGCATTTTCCAGAGTCTTTTCAACAATTGCGGCAATTTCAAGGAAACCGATTCTTCCAGCCAAGAAACCTTCTACCGCCACTTCGTTGGCTGCATTCAAGATTGTCGGAGCGTTCCCCCCCTTTTTCAGTGCCTCTCGGGCCAGTCTCAGGGCTGGAAACCGGCCTTCATCGGGAGGCTGGAAAGTCAAGGAGCCGATTTCCTCCAGTCTAAGCCGGGGAGCAGGCGTCGCCAGGCGTTTCGGCCAGCCCAATGCATAGGCTATTGGCGTACGCATATCCGGTGTTCCCAGCTGCGCCAAAACCGACCCGTCGACGTAGTCCACCATGCTGTGCACGACCGATTGAGGATGGACCAGGATTTCTATCTGGCTTTCGTTAACCGGAAATAGATAGAAAGCTTCGATCAATTCCAGTCCTTTGTTCATCATCGTCGCCGAATCAATGGATATTTTGGCTCCCATGTCCCAATTGGGATGGGCAACAGCCTGCTCTGGAGTCATAGCGGCCATTTCCTCAAAATGTCTTTCAAGGAATGGTCCCCCGGAAGCCGTGAGAATAATCCTGCTTACTTTTTCAGGGTCGTCGAAGTCAAAAACCTGGAAAATAGCGCTGTGTTCGGAATCGACCGGGATCAATGTCGATCCATGACGTCTAATTTCGTCTATCATAACTCCGCCGGCAGAAACCAGGCATTCCTTGTTTGCCAGCCCAACTATTGCGCCTCGTTCGACGGCTTTGAAAGTGGGCTCTAAACCGGCTGTGCCGACAATCGAGGCCATGACGAAATCCGAAGGGCGTATCGCGGCCTCGATTACAGCTTCTACCCCGGCGGCAACTTCAATGCCTGTTCCCGACAGGGCTTCCTTCAAATCACTATAGTACTCGGCGTCAGCGACAACGGCCAATCCAGGCTTTAACGTTTTTGCCTGTTTAGCCAAAAAATCGACATTTTTATTGGCGCACAGGGCTTCAACGGAAAAGAGCTCAGGCGAACGAGCGATAATATCTACGGTATTTGAACCGACCGATCCCGTTGAACCTAGGATGGTTACCGATCTGCACTCCTCTTGCGGGGCCACGACAGCTTGGGATTTGCTTTGCAGTCTTGTCATGACATCAAGGCGCCCTTCTTCAACAAAGAGATAAACGCTGCCACTGCCACCGCAGCCAACAACGCATCAACCCGATCCAGAACCCCCCCATGACCAGGTATCAAATTACTTGAATCTTTGACATTGAAATGGCGTTTAACCGCCGACTCTACAAGGTCTCCGCCTTGAGAGGCCATTCCTATAAAAGCACTGAGAAGCACAATCTCAATTGAACCTTCAATGCCAGCCATTTCGGCCATTACACCGCCGGCGACCGCTGCCGAGATAACACAACCGCCAAGACCGGCCCAAGTTTTATTGGGGCTGATTTTGGGAGCCAATTTCGCACCCCCAATCAAGCGGCCAGCTGCGTAAGCGCCACTATCTGCCGCCCAAACCAGCACAAACAGCCAGATTACCGCGACAAGCCCGCTTTCCCAGTCATTTCTGATCCAAATCAGGGCGAGGGAAGGAACTCCAATATAAAGAGCCCCGGTAGCCATCCATAAACTGTTGCTTGGATGTACAGCTTGATCCATTTCCTGCGAGTGTAACGGTGCACCTATCAAGAGCCTTCTGACCGCAGTAATTGCGAAGAAAACTACTCCCAGGAGCCCTGTTATTAAGACGGCAATAGTGTAAGCGCCTGCCGAGGCGGCGAAAACTGCGCCCAACAACCCTGCGCCCAACAAAATTCCGGAATATCCAAACCGGCCACCACTAACCATGTTGCGCCATTCCCAGGCCATAAGAGCGACACAGGTGGCTACAAGAATATTGAAATACGGAAATCCAAAATATGTAGCGCCTAGCGCCAGTGGAATCATTACCAGCGCCGACAAAATACGCGTCAACAAATTACTTTTAGCGGGCTCAGTCACCGGTTGCGCCGTAACGCCTTTCGCGTCCGTGGAATGCTTCGATAGCCCCATCAAAATCCTGTTTGGAGAAATCCGGCCACAAGGTATCCAAGAAAACGAATTCGGCATAAGCAAGCTGCCAGAGTAGAAAATTGCTGATCCGCTGTTCTCCGCTCGTCCTTATCAATATATCCGGGTCGGGCACGCCGTGCGTAAACAGACTTTCCTCAAACAGCGTCTCGTCTATATCTTCGGGTTCTATTTCTCCGGATTTCACCTTTCCGGCCAATGACCGCGCAGCTTCGGTTATTTCCGAGCGCCCGCCATAACTCAAAGCAACAGTGAGATACAGACGGGAATTGGAAGCCGTCAGGGTTTCGGCATCTTCAATCATACGAACCAAGTCTTCGCCCAGCCGCTTCCTGTCGCCTATCACTGAGAATTTCACCCCTTCCCTGTGAAGGACTGAAATTTCACTTTTCAGATAATATTTTAGCAGCCCCATCAAATCGCTTACTTCACTGGACGGGCGTTTCCAGTTTTCCGACGAAAAACCATAAAGCGTCAGAAAGCGAACACCGGCTTCAACGGCGCTCTTGATCGCCGTCTTGACCGCACCGGCACCACGCTTATGTCCTGCTGTTCTGGGCAGGTTTCGACTTTTCGCCCATCGGCCATTTCCATCCATGATAATGGCGACATGGGTCGGGGGATCGGCTTGGGCGCCCGTTCCGTGGGAGACAGCCTTCATGGGATCTACTGGTGTCACGTCTTAGACCTGCATAATTTCCTGTTCTTTATGGGCCAGGGTTTCGTCAATTTTATTTACATATGTATCGGTAAGATCCTGAATTTCTTGGGAATATTCATGATGAGCATCTTCCGAGATTTCCCCTTCTTTTTCTTCCCGTTTCAATTCATCCATGGCGTGGCGCCGCACGTTGCGCACGGCGATGCGGGCATCTTCGGCGTATTTGCCCGCCACTTTGGAAAGTTCGGTGCGCCGCTCCTCGGTCAGAGCCGGGATCGGAATGCGCACCAACTGGCCGTCTGAAGAAGGGTTCAGGCCCAAACCGGATTCCATAATTGCTTTTTCGACCGACTTTACCATGGTTTTATCCCAGACCTGGACGGTAAGCATGCGGGGTTCAGGAACGCTGATCGTACCAACCTGATTGATCGGCATTTCGGAGCCATAGGCTTCAACCATCAATGGCTCCAACAGACTGGTTGAAGCGCGTCCTGTACGCAAACCGCCAAATTCCTGGTGCAATACGTCGACGGCACCTTCCATGCGACGCGTAACATCCTTTTTTATGCTTTGAATATCTTTAGGAGTCATTGGTCTTTCCCTTTTTTTCGCCTGTCGCCAATCAATCTTGCGAAATGATGGTGTAGGTGCCCCCACCGTTAACCACGTCGGCAAAAGCCCCCGGATTGTGAATTGAAAAAACAAGAATTGGAACATCGTTTTCACGCGCCAGTGCAATGGCAGACGTATCCATAACGCGCAGGTTCCTCGTCAAAACTTCCTGATAGCTTAATTGGTCGTAACGTTCTGCATCCGCAACCTTTTTCGGATCGTCGCTGTAAACGCCGTCCACTTGAGTCCCCTTCAACAGGGCGTTGCAATCCATCTCCACCGCTCTTAAAGCGGCCGCCGTATCTGTGGTGAAAAATGGATTGCCGGTACCGGCGGCGAAAATAACCACCCGGCCCTTTTCCATGTGACGCACAGCACGGCGCCGGATATAGGGTTCGCATACGGTCGCCATTGGAATGGCCGAAAGAACCCGGGTTTGAATGCCATGGCTTTCCAGCACGCTTTGCATGGCCAGCGCGTTGATTACTGTGGCCAGCATGCCCATATAGTCGGCGCTGGTGCGCTCAATCCCTGCAGCAGTGCCGGACACACCTCGGAAGATGTTGCCCGCCCCGATCACTAGGCACACCTGTGCGCCCATATTGTGGACGGCTACAATATCAGAAGCGATGCGTTCAACCGTTTCGGAATCTAGGCCGAAATCTTTCGGTCCCATCAGCGCTTCACCGGACAGTTTTAAAAGGATACGCCGGTATTTTGGCTCTGACGGCATTATTCTGTTTCCGTTACGGCTTAAATTTTGGTTCTGACCCGCATTTCGCAGAATCACCCTGTTAGATCGCAGCAGATATTACAACAAGCCAACCTGTAAGGTCTTTGTTTTTTTTTGGCTTTTTGCGGATACAAAAAACCCGTCAGGCCGCTAGATCCTATCTAGGGCTTGACGGGGAATAGTGTCGTCTTTTAGGCGCCTGCGAGGGCTGCGACTTCGCCAGCGTAGTCTTCTTCTTCCTTTTCGATGCCTTCACCTAGTGCAAAGCGAGCAAATCCGGTGATAGCAACCGGTGATCCCAATTCCTTGGAAGCGTCCTCCAGAACCTTTGAAATCTTGCTTTCGCCGTCCACGACATATGTTTGGTCCATCAGACAGACTTCTTCGTAGAACTTGCGGATGCGTCCCTCCACCATCTTTTCGATGATTTCCTCGGGTTTTCCTGACTCGCGGGCCTGGTCGCTTAGGACCTGACGTTCGCGATCAACGGCTTCCTGATCCAAATCGTCGCGGGAGACGGACTGCGGAGCCGCTGCGGCAACATGCATTGCAAGCTGCTTACCCAGGGCGGTCAGTTTATCCGCATCGGCGTCAGATTGAAGGGCAACCAAAACGCCGATCTTGCCTAATCCCCCGGAAATGGCGTTGTGCATGTAGGATGCGATGACGCCATTTTCGACGCTCAGCACTTCCACGCGGCGCAATCCCATGTTTTCTCCGATGGTGGCGATCATGTTGGTCAGTTCTTCTTCGACCGTGCGGTCCCCACCCGGATAACCGGCAGCCTTAAGGGTATCCAGATCACCGGCGTCGGCGGCCAGGCCGGTAACGTTGGAAACGAACGCCTGGAAATCGTCGTTACGGGCGACAAAATCGGTTTCAGAGTTCACTTCGACAACGGCGCCAGTTGTACCGTCTGCGGCAATGCCCACCAGGCCTTCAGATGCTACGCGACCGGCTTTCTTGGCGGCGGCAGCTAAGCCCTTGGTGCGAAGCCAATCAACGGCCTCCTCCAAGTTTCCATCGGTTTCGTTCAGCGCCTTTTTGCAATCCATCATGCCGGCGCCTGATTTTTCACGCAATTCTTTGACGAGACTGGCAGTAATCTCAGCCATCTTAAACCTCACTTTTAAATAATATCTTCAATCGTTTGCTTTCAAACGATTATTCAGTTTAAAAATGGTGGGGGCTCAAGCGAGAGCCCCCACCCGGAATTAGTATCAGCTGTCGGCCTTTTCCTCGGCTTTTACTTCCTCAGCCGGAGCCTCCGCAGCTGCTTCCTCGGTTGCAGGAGCAGCTTCCTCAGCAGGGGCTTCCTCGGTAGCCGGAGCAGCTTCCTCGGCAGGAGCTTCCTCGGTAGCCGGGGCAGTCTCTTCAGCCGGGGCAGCCTCGGTCAAATCTTCCGCAGGAGCTTCCACGGCTTCGCCCAGATCGCCACCGGATGCGACAACTTCCTGTTGGATACCATCCAGAACGGAACCGGCGATCAGTTCGCAGTAGGTGTTGATGGCGCGCAGGGCGTCGTCGTTGCCCGGGATCGGGTAGTCGATACCGTCAGGCGAGCTGTTGGAATCGATAACAGCAACAACGGGGATATTCAGTTTATTGGCTTCGGCGACTGCGATGCCTTCCTTGTTGGTGTCGATAACGACCATGACATCCGGCTTGCCGCCCATTTCCTTAATGCCGCCAAGGGCGCGGTCCAGCTTGTCGCGCTCGCGCGTCAGCTTCAGCAATTCTTTCTTGGTCAGGCCAGTGGTTTCGCCCTCAAACATCTCGTCCAGCTCGCGCAAACGCCGGATGGACTTGGAAACAGTCTGCCAGTTGGTCAACATGCCGCCCAGCCAGCGGTGGTTGACGTAGTATTGGCCACAGCGCTTGGCGGCTTCGGCAATGCGGTCTGACGCCTGCCGCTTGGTGCCGACGAACAGGACGCGGCCTCCTCCCGCTACGGTGTCGCGAACCAGGGTCATGGCCCGGTGCAGCATGGGCGCAGTCTGCTGCAGATCCATGATATGAATGCCATTGCGGACGCCAAAGATGTATGGAGCCATCTTGGGATTCCAGCGACGGGTGTTGTGTCCAAAGTGAACGCCGGCTTCCAGAAGCTGGCGCATGGTAAACGTAGGTAGAGCCATTGGTGGCTACTCCTCTTTTTCCGGTTGATCCTCCACGGGCGTCGTTCGAAAAATCGAACACCGGAGCGACTGATCCCAACGAATTTGCGCCGGGGCCGCTAAGCCCGTGTGTGAAATTACATGGCGAACCATGTATGCGAGGCGGTTAAATACTCCGCTACGTCAGGGATTGCAAGGGGAAAAGCTACTAAAGAGTCGCTAGCCTGAACCGCATCTTTCCTTCCTATTCCTGAATAAAAGAAAGCGCCCCCAGAGAAGCGCAAATGAGTGCGATACTTGGCCTTCACTCCGCCACTTGGGCCAATTCGCTCTTCCAGGCCCTAAGGGCAGCGCCAAAAGCCTCAAAGAGCGGCTTTGATACCGGATCGTTAGCGGCGTTGTATTCAGGGTGCCATTGGACGGCCAGGGCAAATCCGGGGGCGTTTTCGATTGAGATGGCTTCGGCGGTACCGTCGGGCGCCAGTCCCTCCACCATGATTCGCTTTCCCGGTTCCTCGATCCCTTGACCGTGCAGCGAATTAACCAGCACTTCATCGGCGCCAAATATCCGGGTAAACGAACTACCTGGCGAAAAATGCACCATATGGCGATGCGCGAATTTTTCCTCGAGTGTTCCATCCGGCGGCATCCGGTGGTTGATGCGGCCTGGAATGTCCCTGATTTCCGGATGAAGGGTGCCGCCAAAAGCGACATTAAATTCCTGGAACCCCCGGCACAAGCCCAGTACCGGTTGACCTATTTCAACACAAGCGCGGATCAGGGGAAGCGTAATGCGGTCTCTGTCCCTGTCGAAATCGCCATGGGCCTCGGTAGGTTCGTGGCCGTATTCCTCCGGGTGCACGTTTGGCCTTCCGCCAGTAAACAGAAACCCGTCGCAAACATCCATGACCTCATCAATATCAACACAATCGGGTAAAGACGGTATTACCATCGGCACCGCGCCGGTAACCTGGGCTATCGCTTCAATATTTATGTGGCCGGTTGTTTGCACCGGATACTGATCGTCTAACAGGTAGTAGTTGGCGGTAATACCGACGACGGGTTTTCTCATAGGAATAGCTGTTTCCGCTTTTCTTCCGTTCGAGAAAGTCAAGTAATACTACCCTTCCGCTAGTTCAAGTCCCTTGGTGAAGGCTTCAATGTTCAAGTCGCGGAATTTGGGCGGGACCAGGGCAGTGATAGTTTCCTCCATCACCTCCTTTGAGCAAATGCCGCTCTTGCCGATCAGGGCTCCCAGGGCGACGATATTGGCAACCCTTTCGTTCCCCAGTTGAAGCGCGGTTTCACTGAACGGCATGGACTGGGCTATGGCTTTTCCCTTCAGCTTCGAGGTGACCCGCCGTGAATCGGTCATCACGATGCTGCCGACATTCATGATTCCATCAGAGGCTTCCAGTGCGGCATCGTCCAGGATCAGCAGGTAATCCAGGTCGGTAGCTAACGGGTAACCAGTAGCGCTGTCCGAGACGATCAGGTCCGAGCGGCTTAAGCCCCCACGGGATGTGGGCTCATAGGCCTGCGACTGGGCGACACTATGCCCTTCGTCTGCCAGGGCGGAGGCGAGAATTTTAGCGCTTAGTTGCAGCCCCTGCCCGCCTGCGCCGCTAAAACGGATTTCCGTACGTTGATCGCTCATCGGTTCAGCCCTTTCCATTTTCTTTATTGGCGGCGACGAAATCCCGGTAGGTCTGACCGTATTCCGGACGATCGTTCTTGGCCAGAACGCCGGTTTCGAACACGTTGGGACGGAAAGGCTGGTCGACTTTATTGTCCAATAGCGGGCTATAAGACTCTGGTCGCATTGACTTTTTCTGACTGAGCACCATTTCCGGCGATGAACCCAGATCGTTCTTGCGCCCAAAGATTTCCGTGCAGTCGGAAATCACCTCCAGGAACGAGAAGCCTTTATGGGTGAGGGCCTCCTTGCACAGGTTTTTCAGCGCCGGCGTCTGCAGGGTCACTTCGCGGCCGACGAAACTGGCCCCAGCCGCCTCCGCCAGCTTGCATGCATCAAAAACCGGTTCGGTATTGCCCATAGGCGTCGTCGTCGTGTAGCGGGTCTCGGTCGTGGTCGGCGAAACCTGACCGCCCGTCATGCCGTAGACCTCGTTATTCAGCATGAAACAGGTCATGTTGAGGTTGCGCCGGGCCGCATGAATCAGGTGATTGCCGCCAATTGCCAGGCAATCACCGTCGCCGGTGATGACGATAACCTCCAGATCAGGCCGGGCCAGCGCCAGACCAGTGGCGAAGGCCAGCGGGCGTCCGTGCGTCGTATGGAATGTATTGGCGTCGATATAGGCGCCCATGCGCCCGGAGCAGCCGATGCCCGAGACAATCGCCAGATTGTCTTTTTCGATGCCCAGTTCATGAACAGCCCATAACAGTGCGCGCACCGCGATTCCGTGCCCGCATCCCGGACACAGGAAGTGGGGCATCATTTCTTCGCGAAGGTAGTCGCGGATTTCGAAGGAGGCGACTTGATGATGATCCATTATTTCTTCCCCTTCTTGACCAGCGAGGCAATCTTTTCTTCGATATCCACCGGCGCGATAGGCTCACCGTCGACGCGCGGCATGCTGACGACTTCTGTTCCATCAGGACAAAGGCGCTCGATCTCGAAGCACAACTGACCGGCGTTCATTTCCGGCACCACGATGGCTTTGGCCTTGGCGGCGGCGTCATGGAACGCTTTCTCCGGGAACGGCCAAAGGGTGACGGGGCGGAACAATCCGACCTTGACGCCCTGAGCACGCGCTTTGCCGACGGCGCTGCGCCCCGCACGGGCGGAAATGCCATAGGCGACCACAAGAACCTCAGCGTCTTCGCAGTCAACTGCTTCAAACGATTCAATTAGATCAATATGACGGTCTACCTTACCCAGCAGGCGTTCCATCACCTGATCGACCTTCGCCGGTTCCTGGGTCGGAAAACCATTTTCGGCATGGGTCAGGCCGGTGGTGTGGATGCGGTGACCGTCGCCGGGGCGAACCATAGGCGGGATCAGGTCGTCATCGGCCTCGAAGGGCAGGAAATTGTCGGTTTCGCCATTGGCCCACTTTCGATCAACGACCTCGACTTCTTCTGGCAATTCAACGGTTTCCACCAGATGACCAATAACCTCGTCAATCAGCAATACGACCGGAGTGCGCAAGGCTTCAGACAGATTAAAGGCGCGGATGGTTTCTGAGTAGACCTCGGCAACCGAGGCGGGAGCCAATACGATTACAGGTCTGTCGCCGTGGGAGCCCCAGCGGGATTGCATGATGTCGGCCTGGGCGGGTCGGGTCGGCATTCCGGTGGACGGACCGCCACGCATGACATTGATCACCACGCACGGGACTTCGGCCATGGAGCCGTAGCCCAGATTTTCCTGCTTCAAAGAAAAGCCGGGTCCGCTGGTCGCCGTCATTGCCTTAACGCCACCCATGGAGGCTCCTAGAATGGCGCCCATCGATGCGATTTCATCTTCCATCTGAATAAAAACGCCGTCGACTTTGGGCAGTTCGCGGGACATGCCCTCGGCGACTTCCGAAGAGGGCGTGATCGGGTATCCGGCAAAAAAGCGGCAACCGGCGGCGATAGCGCCGAGCGCACAGGCGTAATTGCCCTGTAAATTCCGGGTTTGGGATTTTGTCGTCATTGTATTCTAAGAAACCACTTCCAGGGCCGGCTGCATGCCAACCTTAATTGCATAGTCGGGACAAAGCCATTCGCATACACGGCAGCCTGTGCAGGCGTCCGGGTCTGTCAACTCGGCGATCATCTCGCTGTTTAGACGAAGGCAGCGCTCCGGACACATCTTGACGCAGATATCGCAGCCTTTGCACCATTCAGACGTGATGTCCAACTTGGCCTTGCCATGAATTTGTTGGGGAACGTCTTCGAAACGAACTTCGGGTTCCGTGTGACGGTCCTCAATAGGAATGTGCTGCATCTCGGCAAACCAGTCACGGCCCCGTTGAAATGCCTGACGGTTAATCTCGATGGATTTCTCGGGCACGAACTGCTCGATGACATCCAGCCATTCCTCAGGTTCGAAATCAAGCCCCATGGACAGGACACCCAGCAGTACCGTGTTGGCGGCTCGCAGGTTACCCAGTTCGTCGGCCATGGACGTGGCGTCCAGGGCAAAGCCGTCGCCCACGAGTTCCAGGATTTCCTTGGGCGTTTCAGGCGAATAACCGATGCCTGCCCCACGCTCGCGATTACGTGCTGCGAATGGCGGGAGTATCTTTTGGGTATCGGCGATAAACAGGCCGCCGTCGCGCTTCAGGTAGTTAATCCAGCGCAAGCCTTCGGCCCATTCCAGCGCCAACAGGATGTCCGCTTCGCCTTTGGGTATTGTCGGCGACCAGACCTCGGAACCAAAGCGCACGTGGGAGAACACGCCACCGCCACGCTTGGCCATACCGTGGACCTCACTTTGCTTAACCTGATAGCCGTTACTTTGACAAATCAGCGCCAGCACCTTGGAAACCATAATGACACCCTGTCCGCCGACACCGACGACCAGGACGTTAGTCAATTTGGACTTACTTTTTTCGACGTTCATCTTCAGTTGCCCAGTATTTTATTCGGTCGGAACGGCCTGGATGCAATCGGTCGGGCAAATCTGGGCGCACAAAGTGCAGCCAATACAGCCTTGCTGGTCGATTTTGACCTTGTGATGGCCATCGTACCATTCGTCGCTCCACGAAATCGCCGGGCAGCCCAGATTCATGCAAGACTGGCAGGCGATGCAGTTTTTGGAGTGCACTTCAAGAGCCGGTCCTTTGATCTTCATGGGATCAAGGACGCAGGGCCGGTCAGAAATAACGACAGAAACTCCCTTGAAATCAATGGCTTCTCGGAAGGTCTGATACATGGCGGCGATGTCGTATGAGTCGACTTTCTTGACCCATTTGACACCAATGGCCTTGCACACATCTTCGTAATCAACCCGGTGCGTCTTTTTCTTTCTAAGGGTCAGGCCGGTTCCCGGATGGTCCTGACCACCGGTCATGCCGGTGACATGGTTGTCCAGCAGGATAATGGTGATATCGGCCTCGTTATAGACAGCGTCGATCAGCGGCGGAACGCCCGAATGGAAGAAGGTGGAATCACCGATGGTAGCAACGATTGGTTTTGTATCCACGCCCGCCTTGGCCATGCCAATGGCGTTGGCGATGGAAGACCCCATGGAGACGCATGTGTCGATGGCCTGAAGGGGAGGCACCGTGGACAGGGTGTAGCATCCGATATCGCCCGCCACGCGGGCGTCCAGGGCGCGCAACGCCATGTAGGAACTGGTGTGGGGGCAACCGGCACACAGAACGGGCGGACGAATGGTCTGTGATACTTTCCAGTCTTCCTGGATTTCCGCCTTGTCAATAATGCCGGCTTCGGCGAACCCGGCGCGGATCAACTCGGGAGAAAACTCGCCCAGGCGCGAAAAGTACTTCTTGCCTTCCACGGCGATGCCCATGGCTTTCACCTGGGTTTCGACGACCGGTTCCAGTTCTTCGACTATAAACAGACGATCGACGGAATCAGCGAATTCCTTAATCTTCTTTTCCGGCAATGGGTACGAGCCCGCCAATTTCAGAACGCTGGCTTCACCCATCACCTCTTTGACGTAGGCGTAAGGCGTTCCCATGGTGATGATGCCGATCTTGGAACTACCCTTTTCCCATCGGGTAAGATCTGACTTTTCAAAGTATTCCCTTAGTCCGTCCTCACGTTCGACCAGTTTGGGATGCTGAACGCGTGCGTTGGACGGAATCATAACGTTCTTCGTGGGGTTCTCAACGAAGCCCCTGTCTTCTACTTCACTTCTCTCGCCCATTTGGACAGGACTGCGGGTATGAGATAGACGGGTTGTCGAGCGAACGATGACCGGCGTGTCGAACTCTTCGGAGATATCATAAGCGATGCGGGTAAATTCCAGGGCTTCCTGTGCATCCGAAGGTTCCAGTGCCGGAACCATGGCAAACTGGCAGAGCATGCGGGTGTCCTGCTCGTTCTGCGAGCTGTGAATGCCCGGGTCGTCACAGACAACAAGCACCAGGCCAGCGTTAACGCCAATGTAGGTTTGTGACATCAGGGCGTCCGAGGCGACATTCACACCGACATGCTTCATCACACAAAGGGAGCGCACACCGGCGAACGATGCACCGATGGCTACGTCCAGCGACGTCTTCTCGTTTGTCGACCACTGGGCGTAGATATCTTCTTCCGGATATTTGGCTACATTCTCAAGAATTTCCGTGCTTGGCGTACCGGGATAGGCGGCCGCAACCTTGACACCGGCTTCCCACGCGCCTTGCGCAAAAGCCTCGTTGCCGGACAATGGCCTGATTTCCGCCGCCTTTTCAGCGACTTGAGCCTGTTCATTCTTCATATTTTCGTTCGCTTGTTTGTAATTATTCTAAAAACCTTAACGTCGAGAGGGTTTTCGTATCACGAAATGTTCGCCGCCCAAACTATTTTTGCGCCAAAAGAGCAGGCTTTATTCGAAAATTTCCTATCGGAAGTCATATTAGGGGCAAAATTTCTCACTATACTCGCTACTTCTTGGGCAAACCGGGTTGTTTCGTCTGCGGCTATTTATTACGTAGAAGATGTTGGCTCCTCCCGCCGACGAAGGACGTGGAAAAGTGCAAATCAAACCCCGCAACGGCTCGTCGCTGAGAAAAAAGGCGGTCGAAAAGGAAATTCAAAGGGCGCGTGAAATGGGCCCCCGGCCTGATCCGGTGTGTGTTGATGACTGTAATGACTATGACCCATCAACCGGTTGCCATCGCGACTGCGAAAAGGCGCCGGTACGTTTATCCAGTGACACTGACGAATATCCTGTTGAGAAAAAGATTGTTCCCTTGGTGTTTGAGCTGAAAAAAACCGGCGTGTTTTATCCCTGTTGGTCGTGCGAGGGACACAATGACCCGTCCGGTTCGTTATGGAAAATCCCGCGTGTCTGGTTTTATTCGGATTCAGTCGTCCATGTAAGGGCTTTGGCCAACGCCGTTGAACACCTGTTCACGCAAAATCGGCTTTCCGCCCGGTGGGGCGTGATTTTGACTCATTCCGACGCCAATAACCCTGACACCACATTCAGTCTGGAACCACGACACGATTCCACTCAATTACGGTTAGACGATCTGCAATCCGACGTCAAAACCATCAGCGAAGAACTGGCGAGTGCATTCAAAAATGAATGCGAAAAAATTAAGGAGAATGCCTGCGTGCATTTGTGAAGGTTCACAGATAACTGTCGTTGAAGCTGAAAACAGGTTATAATCGAGACCATGAGCAAGACGTCTTTGAAACTGGGACTGGCCGCCCTGCTGGTTATTGTAGCGCTGGGGCCGCCTGCATATGGGGCAAGTGTGAGCGCCTTCGACTACATCATGAACGGCTATCAGACCATGGCAATTCAAATGGATGGCCTACGCTTCTGGTGCTTCTGAATTTTAACATTTACCCGTAAAAATCCGTCGTAAGCGAAAATCCATGTGGCCGTAATCCTTGCCTTTGGAAATGCTTCCGGCTTTCTTCAGATTTTGGATGTGGTCCGATGCGCGTTTCTTGAATGCCTTCAGATCACCGCTGCAAAGCTCTGGGTCCTTTTCCACGGCCATGGTGATCTTGACCTCATCGGAAATGTCATTTCTGAAATAGGCGTAGCCGCTGCAGAAACTGCCACTATGAGCAGGAGCGCCGAACCTGACATGGATGTTGATGTCGCCATTTTTCAGCACTTTCCCTGAAACCCATTGGTACTTTGGCTTTCTCGCAACGTACTTGTGAGCCTGTCCCGATCTGGATCCCGTCGAACTGTATTGGGAGCTTTTAGGCGCCCACCAGCGAAGCCAAAGACGTTGTGGTCCTTCGCCGCCGGTTTTGCCAAACGTGCCATCCTTCCTTACAGGTAAGGAAAAATGCTGCGGCATATACGCTTTTCCGGGCTCATTGTCCCGGGTAGACGACATCAAAAAGCCGGTAACTTTTCCTTCAACGAGGTCGGCGGACCAGGAAGGAGCTCCGGAGGACTTTCTGCATCCTTTTTCCTTGAGGTGGCCCCGCATGGTTTTGCCGTCGAAAAAGTGGGCATCATCAGGAAAATCGGCGGCGTTCGCTTTAAACAGGAAAAAGGAACCTGCTAAGGCGAGCAGGACAGGAAATTTCGCAGTTTTCATAGCAATTCCGGCCTCCAATAACTGAGAAAACCCCCTTTTCCCCTTATTGAAATCCTCGGAATATTAGGCGCTATGTTAAAGTAAACCGAAATCGATATACAGGGCTATGCTGTCCGCCAAAGGCGAACGGCCACACCGCTGCTCTTTTTATTGGAGCTTCAGTGTGTTGTTATTTCGTCCGATAATGATGCGGCGCGGCGCGATGAGAGCTGGATCAATCCGTATCCAGCGCCAACTCAACGCTGTGAATATGCCTGAGTACCCTGTTCAGCCCCTGGTCATCTGAAAGCAGATCCTTAGGCGAATTTCCGAGCGTTCCGCTCATCTTTTCCAGCCAATCTTCCGCTCGTTCCCTGGTCCCCAACACTTCCGTCGCCCTGTCGAGGGCAATGTCGTAGTTGCTCATAATCGCTAAACGCTCCGAAAACCAACCTCGTTATCTAGCGTTTATCTATGATTCTTTTCGCCTTGCCAAGGGAGCGCTCGATTTCATTAACCGGCACAACATTTACAGTCGTGGATACGCCGATGTAGGACTTGACGTTGTGGACAATGTCTTTTGCGATCGCGGCGCGGGTTTCCTCACTTGTATCCTTAGCATCCTGGCGTATTTCAACGAAGACAGCCAGTTCATCCATGCGGCCGCTTCGGCTCACCTCCAGGTAGTAGTGAGGAGATAAGCGACCGTCCTTGAGGAGAATTTCCTCGATAGACGACGGGAAAACGTTGACGCCGCGAATAATCAGCATGTCATCGGTTCGTCCGGTGATTTTTTCCATGCGTCTGTGGGTGCGGGCCGTACCGGGAAGCAGCCGGGTTAAATCGCGTGTGCGGTAACGCACGATCGGAAAGGCTTCTTTGGAAAGCGATGTAAATACCAACTCGCCCTGCTCGCCATCAGGCAACACTTCTCCAGTTTCGGGATTAATAACCTCCGGATAAAAGTGATCTTCCCAGATATGCAGGCCATCCTTTGTTTCCACGCATTCGCACGATACACCCGGCCCCATCAGTTCCGACATGCCATAAACATCGATGGCGTCCATATTGAAACGGGCTTCAATTTCCAGGCGCATTTCCTGGGTCCAGGGTTCGGCGCCAAGCATGGCTACCTGCAGGGTCGATTTTCGGGGATCGAGGCCTTGATTTTCAAATTCATCGGCAATAGCCATCAGATAGGACGGCGTCACACAGATGATCCGTGGTTGGAAATCATTGATTAGCTGAACTTGCTTTTCCGTCTGCCCACCGGACATGGGAACCGTGATGCATCCCAGGGCTTCGGACCCGTAATGAGCGCCCAAACCGCCGGTAAAAAGCCCGTAACCATAAGCATTATGCAATACGTCGCCACGGCGTCCGCCACCGGCGCGGATGGACCGGGCCATCAACCCGGCCCACATATCGATATCGTTCTTGGTGTAGGCGACGACGGTCGGTTTACCGGTCGTGCCACTGGAGGCATGGATACGGACGATTTGATCGTGCGGCACGGCGAACATGCCGAACGGATAGTTTTGCCGTAGATCGTCTTTCACGGTCAGGGGAAACTTGGCCAGATCGGAAAGTTCCTTAAGGTCGTCCGGATGAACGCCGGCCTCATCAAATGCTTTCTTGTAATGGGCGACGTTGTTGTAACTGTGGCTCAAACTCCATTTCATGCGTTCAAGCTGCAACGCACCTATTTCGTCCCGGCTAGCGGTTTCAATTGGATCAAGATCGGCCTTGGACGGCGCATCGGCATTCATTTTGAGTGACTCCCCTTAAGAACTAAATACTTAATTCGGTACACAATAGCGCATTCAAATTTTTTACACAAATGATCGTCGTCAATTTTTGTCGATTTCCAGGCGGTCATTCAGGCCTGGTACGGATTCAGAGTTCAACTGATAGGATCCGCCACGAAAAAGAGCGACCGTTGTGCCGTCTTCCTTAGTGACGGTGATGTCATATGTGCCCGTTCTGGAATTTCGAAAATTGCGTCCGCCCTCGGCGATAAGCCGTTCCCCTTCAAAAGCCGGCGTGGCGTAATCGATGGTACACGATAGCGCCACGGTCGCCTTGTTTTCCGAATTGCACGCATAGGCAAACACGCTGTCGGCAAGTGTGAAAAGCATCCCGCCATGACAAGTTCCATGGGAATTCAGCATATCCTTGCGAACAGTCATGGATCCCTTGGCGTAACCTAAATCAACGGCATCAATCGTAATACCCAGTGCTTGCGCGGTATAATCAATGGCGTACAGGTCTTCTTTTACGATGTTGGCAAATCGTTGTTTTTTTTCCGGATCGTCACTGTTCACTTGCCGCCTCCCTTTTGGCCCCCCATTATCTAGATAGGACACCATTGTGCAATAAGTTCCCCATTGATTTTAAGTGACGCAAAAAGAACGCCATGACCCGAAAAAGCAACGAAAATATTCTCGCGGCCCTTAAATTTTTCAGAGACTCGGACCTGCAGGGCTTTATCGTCCCCCAGGCCGATGAATTCCAGGGCGAATATCTATCCGAAAATAATATGAGACTCAGGTGGCTTACCGGTTTTACGGGTTCAGCGGGAACGGCCATTCTGTTTCAGGATAAGGTCCATTTGTTCGTTGACGGGCGTTATACGCTTCAGGCTTCACAACAGGTAGACGCCGCGTTGGTGGAAATACACCACTACCGCGATCCTTCCCCCAGCGAATGGCTTTCGGGCAAAGTAGAGGCCGGGGCGCGCATTGGCTATGACCCACGGCTGCACAGCATCGCCGATGTACAATCCCTGAAAAAGGCGTTGAAAGAGAAGGATGCGGAAGCCGTTGGCGTTGACGAAAACCCCATTGACCAACTTTGGGCGGATCGCCCCTCCCCGCCTGTCGCCCCTGTCAGCCATCATGACGTCGCCTATACAGGGCAAAACAGCGACGAAAAAATCGACGCCATTGCAAAAAATCTGAGTGAAGCGGGCGCGGATGCAATCGTCCTGAACGAAATGGACGGGGTGGCCTGGACTTTTAACATTCGCGGCGGCGATACCCTGTACACGCCGCTTACCCAGGGTTTCGCAATCGTTCGCGCCAGCGGCCATGCGGATCTATTCGTAAATCCTGAAAAATTTTCCGACCAGACTGTCGCGAAGCTTGGCAATCGAACCACCTTGCACGACATCGATTTTTTCGCAGATAAATTGGCTGAAGCAGGAAGGGAAGGTCTGAAAGTCAACCTGGACAAAAATTCGGCCACGGATTGGATTTTTGCCCAACTTAAAGAAGCGGGCGCGGAAATCTCGTTTAATACGGACCCAACGAAACTGGGACGGGCGCGAAAGAACGAGACCGAAATAGAAGGCGCCCGCGCCGCCCACAAAAGGGACGCCATAGCGATGATCCGCTTCCTCAAATGGCTTGACGACAAAGCGCCGAGCGGGACACTCAGCGAACTTGAGGTGGTTGACAAGCTTGAGGCGTTTCGCCGCAAAAGCGATCAGTTCAGGGATCTTAGCTTTCCCACTATTGCCGGGGCCGGCCCCAACGGGGCCATCGTACATTACCGGGTGACGGAAGAAAGCAACCGGACGTTAGATCAGGATTCTCTTTTGCTGTTGGATAGTGGTGCCCAGTATCCGGACGGAACAACCGATATCACCCGTACCCTTCCCATTGGCAAGCCAACCGATGAAATGCGCAGGCACTTCACCCTTGTCCTAAAGGGGCACATCGCCATCGCTACGGCCCGTTTCCCGGCAGGCACAAACGGCGGGCAACTTGATGCCCTTGCCCGACAGTACCTTTGGCGGGAAGGGTTGAATTATGATCACGGCACTGGCCACGGGGTCGGCTCTTACCTGGGAGTCCATGAAGGGCCGCACCGTCTGGCTGCCGGTAGCACGATTCCGTTCGAGTCCGGTATGATCCTTTCCAACGAGCCGGGTCTATACCTGAACGACAGATACGGCATACGCATCGAAAATTTGCTTGTCGTCAGGAAAAGCAAAATAGCGGAATCGTTCCTGGAATTCGAACCTTTGACCCTGGTTCCGTTCGATCATCGTCTGATAGATGTGAAAATGCTGACCGATCAGGAAATATCCTATTTGGATAATTATCATAAGCGGGTTTTCGACGCGGCATCAGGTCAACTGGACAACGAAGACGAGGCGTGGCTTGCCGAGATGTGCGCGCCTTTGCATTAGGAACGCTAAAAAAAAACCGCGATACTATCGATATGGCCTAACGATTTCTTCTGATGATGGTCACGCCCGCAAGTAGAACCGCAAAAACAACCAGCGTACCGATGAATCCCGATTGCGGCCATATATCCATGGCCACGCCTGCAACCGAAGGAGCCGCGATTCCACCAGCCTCATAAGCAATGATGAAAACGGCATTGGCTACAACAAGGCTTTCCACCCCGAATCTATCCCCCATCAAAATCAGCCCCAGCGTGTAGAGGCCAAAAATGCTACCGCCGAAGATAAAAAACACGCCCAACAGCGGCAGTAATGTATGGATGGCGTAGGGAATGGCCAGCACACTCAGCAAGGTGCCAATTGTGATCGCCACCATAAGGGCATAACGCCCAAAAGTGTCGGCTAGCCTGCCCATCGGGTATTGCATGACAATTCCACCGGCGGACAGCGCGCTCAGGGCATATAAAGTCAAACTCTCGCTTAAACCCTCGCTAAGGGTATAAACAGGAATAAGGGCGAAAACCGCACTTTCAAATCCTCCGGCGGCAAAGGCGACGAAAAAGACAAAAAGGCCCAATCGAAAAATTTTCAAATGCCCTTTGGCTTCTTCTTCTTCCACGGCCTTGTGGGTACCAGCCAGTAAAATCATTGGTAAGGACGCAATCGCCGCAATTGCTGCGGTAATCGCGAAAGGCAGCATGCCTTGCGATCCAATGACTGAAACCAGCAAGGGGCCTGAGGCAAAACCACCAGAGAAAGCCATGCCGTATAGACCCATGACACGGCCCCGTTTTTCGTCTCCGGCCAAGGCGTTCAACCAGGCTTCGGTGATAAGCCAAAGGAAGCCCAGGCCCAGAGCCTCCAGGAACCTTAAGACGAACCAACCTGCGACCGATTCGGTCATCGGCATCATGAGCAGGGTAGCCACGGTTAACAGACAGGCGGCAATCATCATCGGCAAAGCACCGTGCCTGACCAATAGATGCCCGGTAAACATGCCCACGCAAAGAATGCCGAACGAACCGGCCGCACTGTTTAAGCCGATCAGAGTCGAACCAAATTCCATGCGTTCCAGGTTCAACGTCACCAGGGGGAACGACATTCCTATGACCAGTCCCATACCGGCTACGGAGATCAATAAAAAATTGATCACTGCCTGGTCGGACAGGTTGTCGTAGATTTTTTCGCTCTCGCCCATCTCAGTCTCCGTTGCCCTTGCGGTATTTCTGTCACAGATTGAGCGTTGATGCCAGAACTCATATCGTGTTAAATGTAAAATATAATGAGCAAAACAACCCTCCCCCCTCTGATCGGCGTCTCGGGATGCCGTAAGGATATCGACGGTCAGGATTTCGATTGCGCGGGCCGGAAATACACCCGTGCGATCGAATTGGCTTGCGAAGCGGTGCCGATGATCATTCCCACAACTGGTGACGCCCTGGACCGAAAATCGCTTTTGAACCACGTAGATGGATTGCTGTTTACCGGCAGTCTTTCCAATGTCGAGCCCCATCACTACGAAGGTGAAAGCTCTCAGGAAGGCACGCTGCATGATCCACACAGAGATGCAACGACGTTGCCGCTTATCCGCGAGGCGGTTGCCGCAGGCGTTCCCGTTTTCTGCATTTGCCGGGGATTTCAGGAAATCAATGTAGCTTATGGCGGAACATTGCATCAGAAGGTTCAGGAAGTCCCCGGCATGCTGGATCACCGCGAGGATTCAAGTCTAGTGCTTGAGGAGCGCTATGCTCCCGTCCACAGCGTCGAGATTAACCCGGATGGGCTTTTTTCAACGTTTTTCGATCAACCCACTGCCCAGGTAAACTCCCTGCATGGACAAGGCATTGACCGGCTGGCCGATGATCTTTCTTGGGAAGCCAAGGCGCCTGACGGGCTTATCGAAGGCGTTTCCGTTAAAGGCGCGAAGACTTTCGCCGCCGCCGTTCAGTGGCACCCGGAATGGAAAGTCCTGAAGCATCCTTTTTATCTGTCTCTTTTCCAGGAATTCGCCAAGGCGTGCCGCAAACAGATAGACAAACGGCAAAGATAGATGTAAAAAATATTCAACACTCTTCAAGATTAGGCAGGTGACGTCATGAACCAAATCTCCAATACGACCGAACAATGGCAACAATTGGATGCACAGCATCATCTGCACCCCTTCACGGACAGCAAATCACTGAATGAAAATGGCGTGCGCGTCATCACCAAAGGCGAAGGCGCCTACCTTTGGGACAGCGAAGGCAACAAAATACTGGATGGCATGGCCGGGCTTTGGTGCGTCAATGTCGGCTATGGGCGAAAGGAACTGGTGGACGTCGCCAGCCGGCAAATGCTGGAGCTTCCCTACTACAACACCTTCTTCCAGACGACAACGATGCCCGCAACCGAACTATCGGCCGCGTTGGCAGAGATCACACCGGAAGGATTCAACAATGCGTTCTTCGCGAACTCCGGATCGGAAGCCAATGACACCGTTGTTCGCATGGTTCGCCGTTATTGGGACCTGAAAGGTTGTAAGGCTAAAAAAACCATCATCAGCCGCGACAATGCCTATCACGGCTCGACAATGGCGGGAGCCAGCCTTGGCGGCATGAACTACATGCATGAACTGGGTGAACTTCCCATTCCCGGCATCGTCCATATCGAACAGCCCTACTGGTATCATCTTGGCGGCGACCAGAGTCCCGACGAATTCGGCCTTAAGGCCGCCCGTGCGCTGGAGGACAAAATCAAGGAACTTGGTCCTGAAACAGTAGCCGCTTTTATCGGTGAGCCCATTCAGGGCGCCGGCGGGGTTATCGTTCCCCCTGACACCTATTGGCCTGAAATTCAGCGTATCTGCGACGAATACGACATTTTGCTGATTGCCGACGAGGTCATTTGCGGTTTCGGGCGCACAGGCAACTGGTTCGGCAGCGATACTTACAACATCAGGCCCGACCTGATGCCGATGGCAAAAGGAATGTCGTCGGGCTACCTGCCCATATCCGCGGTCATGGTACACGACCGCGTCGCCGATGTTCTGATTGAAGAAGGTGGCGAATTCAATCACGGTTTCACCTATTCCGGTCATCCGGTCGCTGCAGCCGTTGCGCTCGCCAATATCGAAATTCTAAAACGGGAAAAAATTGTCGAAACGGTTGGCAACGAAACCGGTCCCTATCTGCAAAGCCGCCTTCGCGAATTGGAAGATCATCCCCTGGTTGGCGAAATCCGTGGCATCGGCCTCATCGCCGCCATCGAAATGGCGAAAGACAAAAACACCCGCCAGCTGTTCGACCCTAGCGGAGACGCTGGCGTCATATGCCGCAATCATTGTCTGAACAATGGATTGATTATGCGGGCTACCGGCGACAGCATGCTGATTTCGCCGCCTCTGACATTGACCAAAGGCGAAATTGACGAGTTGGTTGAAAAAGCGGGAATTTGCCTGGATCTTACGGCAAAGGACCTGGGAATTTAGACAACTTCTACCCCTTCAACAGCCAAGTGTAAGCGAGGCGGCATCCCCGCTTACACTTCGTTCATCAACGGTTTGTTAAACAAGTGACGGCATACGTGGTATGCTATTGCACAGATCAGTTCACTTTTAATTTGAAACACATCGTGTTCAAACTAAAAGTGAGAAACTGATCGCTTCTTGTAGCGCGAGCCGATTCACACGCCTAATTGGAACCAAGAAATGATTCCGATTAAACGTGATCGGATCTAGTTTCCAACCCTGCTGGAGGGAAGCAATCGATGAGCGACATCAACTCCAAGATCATTCAAGACATCCCACTCAGTCAACGCGGCCACGAAACGCCTGCCGCACCAAGTGGCGCGACATCACCGGAAGGTATTGAAAAGGCCCGCCAGACCATTGCTTCCTCCGAGGGCGCAGGACTGCAATCCGACAGTAAACGTAGAGGCCCCACCCCGGGCGAGACATATACGTTCACGGTTATGATTACTAAAAGATCGGGTGAAATTCGCGCCATCAGCATGAGCGCCGGATCGGCTCAGGAAGCAAAAGCGGTCGCCCAGTCTGGACTGGAAGAAGGGGAAACGATTACATCCGTTAGCGAAAGTACCGTCCCGCAACCCAATCCGGATCGCGGTTTGATCGCTTAATAAGCCAGCTTAGAAGTTAGGCGGTGTCGCCGCGCTGACGATCTGACATTCTTCGTCGCTGATATTGCGAAAGCAGTGCGGGATCAAGGCGTCAATGTAGTAGGCCTCGCCTTCGTTCAAAACCTTGACTTCATTTCCAACCGTAACCTCGATGCTGCCTTTGGTAACGATCCCGGCTTCCTCCCCCTCGTGGGTGATCATGTCATCGCCGGAACTTCCCCCCGGTGGGTAGGTTTCGTGCAAAAGGCGAAGCTTGCGGTTCTTGCGCGTTGCACCAACCAGCAGAAGCGAAGAGCCACTGTCCGAAAGCTCGACCAGTTCATCACGAGTGAAAAAAGAGGCCTCCTTTGGCTTCATCTCCATAGTAAAGAAATCGATCAGGCTCATGGGAAAGCCTTCCAGCACCTTCTTCAAGGAATCCACTGAAGGGCTGACCCGATTCTGCTCGATCAGGGAAATCGTCGAATTGGTGACTCCCGCCCTGCGGGACAGTTCGCGCTGCGACAAGTTGTGAATATTGCGAATGGTTTTAAGGCGCTCGCCAATATCAATACTCATTTCCCGATGCCCCGTTCCCCTTTCTGGGCGGCAATCAGGCAAAGATACGTCCAAACGAACGTAGCCGCGGCAAGCGAAGTGATTTGCGCCTGGTCGTAAGCCGGCGCCACTTCAACCATGTCCATGCCAACCCAGTTCAGGTCGCCCAGTTTCTTCATAATCGCCAGGGCCTGCCAGGTGAATAGGCCCCCGATTTCAGGCGTTCCGGTGCCCGGGGCCTGGGAGGGATCAATACCGTCGATATCGAAAGTCAGATAAACCGCATTGTCGCCAACGGTGTCTTTGATTTTCTGGACGACACCATCGACGCCTATGGTATGAGCATCTTCAGCTGAAACAACCGTGAATCCGAGTTCATCGGTAGTGTAATCCATTACCTCGTTACCGGCCGGCGATCGAATGCCTATCTGGATACTGCGCCTGGCATCAATCAACCCTTCCTGAGCCGCGTAATGAAAAGGCGTTCCGTGTCCTATTGGAGTTCCAAAGTTATCCTTCCATGTATCGACATGGGCATCGATGTGGACCAGTGACAAACCTTCGCCGTGTTTTTCAGCTCTCCCGCGCAAAATAGGCAGGGTAATAGTGTGGTCGCCCCCTAATACCACAAGATGGCTTTCGATTTCGCGAGCCTGTTTTTCTATCAGTGCAAGGGTCTCATCCAGATAACCGCAGGCAACGTCGAGATCCCCGGCGTCAATGCATCGCAGGTCTTCCATGGGATTTACCCGCAATTTTGGATGTTCGCCGTCTATCAACATCAGGCTGGCATCACGAATGCTTGCCGGACCAAAACGACAGCCAGGACGATTGGTCGTACCCAGGTCGAAGGGAATGCCAACAAGGGTAACATCCGGCGCCCCGCCATCTTCCGTTTCGACCGGCAATTGCAGGAAGGACCTTAATCCGGAATAAGTTGGTTGAACTTCCATGGCATTCTTCTCCTGTTAATTCCCGCTCAATGCGGCCAGTTCACGTTTAAACGGGACACCTTCTCTTTTCGGCTCGTCCAGTTCCCGGGCAAATCGATGACCAGCATAGACGGCGTGGGCGATGGTGGCAGGCGCCAGCGCGTCGCCAATTCTCGTCACGGAACCCTTGTCTAAAAGCGCTTGGTACAATTCGTCATTGGGCAGGCGCATGGTTGCTAAAACGACGCTTGCGGCCGGGTGCTGGGTCAACTTACCCGTGAAAACGCATTTCAATTCCACATGATCGGCGTGGATCGCGCCCAGGTTCTGGCAGGTGACGATTTCAATTCCCTGTTCCAGCAAGCGGGTTTGAATTCTCGCCTGTTCCAACGTGTACTGCGTCCAGGTCGATACTTCGCTGGCAGGGGTGACCAATGTAACCTCATGGCCCTGGCCGCGCAGTAACTCGGCGATAACACCGCCGATATAGTAGTGATCGTCGTCGAATACGATGACGGGGCCGCTTACCTGTTCGCCGTTGATAAGATCGTCCGGCGTAAAAACGTTGGCACCGTCACAGCCCGGGACCGGCTTTGTGTTGGCTCGCCCCATGCCGTTACGTCGCCAATGGCAGCCCGTCGCCAAGACTACATGGTCGGCTTCGAATTCGAGGACGTGATCTGCGCTCAGCTCACTATCAAGATAAATCTCCACGTTGGGCATGACCTCGATCTGCCCGACCCGGTAATCGCGCACCCTGCCCCAGGCCGAAAGTCCCGGCAGTTTGCATTCTTTTGCAACGCGCCCGCCCAGTTCCGTACCGGCCTCGGCCAGGACAACGTCGTATCCCCTGTTACCCAGTGAGCGAGTGCATTCCAGTCCTGCGGGGCCGGATCCGACAACGAGAATTTTTGACTCGGACCTTTTCTCCGGGATGATTTCCGGATGCCAGCCGCGACGCCATTCCTCGCCCATGGTCGGGTTTTGCGTGCAGCGAATGGGCGAAACCGTGTTGTCACCGCTGACGCAGATATTACAGCCTATACATTCGCGGATATCGTCCAGACTGCCCTGTTCAATCTTGTTGGGCAAAAAAGGATCGGCAATGGAGGGACGGGCCGATCCGATCATATCCAGGACACCGCGTTTTATTTGCGAAACCATGGCATCCGGAGAGGTGAAGCGGCCGACGCCGACCACCGGTTTCGATGTTACGCTCTTGACGAACGATATATATTTTTCCTGCGCGCCTTCTTCGCCGAACCTGGAAGTTTCGGAATCATTCGGCCAGTCGCTGATGTTGACGTCCCAAAGGTCGGGCAGCTCGGCCAGCATTTCGATGACTTCCCGGCCTTCTTCCTGGGCGGTGATTCCATCCGGACCTAATAGTTCATCGACGGCGAAACGCACAGCCACGGCGCAGGTATCGCCGACGGCATCCTTGGTGTCTTCGATCACTTCGCGAAAAAAACGCACACGGTTTTCAAGCGAGCCCCCGTACTCATCGGTTCGATCGTTGAAACGGCGGGAAAGGAAATGCTGGAGGATCGTCAAATTGTGTCCGGCGTAGGTGTAGATAATATCGAACCCGGCCTCTTTAGCGCGGATTGCCGCCTCGCGATGCCATCGGCGGACATTTCGAATATCGGTCTTATCCATGGCGTAAGCCTGCACCGGATCATAAGCCGCACCGACGAGATGGGAAACGCCCATGGGGACTTCTCGGCTGTAACGGTTAGGCGTTTCATGGCCCTGGTAAACCAGCTCTATCCCGGCCAACGATCCATGCTCGTGCACGGCGTCGGTCATGCGTTTCAGATGCGGAATATCGCTGTCATCCCATAGGCGTTCCTCGGCGTGAGGAGATACGTCGGACTGGTAATGAATTTCGCATTCTTCGGTGCAGATCACGGCCCAGCCGCCTTCCGCCTTCATGCCACGCATGGCGGCAGTGCTGGAGGGATTCCTGTGGCCCATGCCGTTGCAGTGAGGCACCTGGTAGAAGCGGTTGCGCGCCGTAACCGGGCCCAGTTTTACCGGTTCGAAAAGAATGTCATATCTGGGGTCGCGGCTCATTAACTTATCCTTGGGGTCTTAGGTACCATTCGTATTCACGAGGGGTCGGTTCCGACATGAAGCTGGTCATCTCGTCGCGCTTGCAGGCCACATATATCCTGACGTAATCCTCGCCCAGGTAATCGGCCATGACATCCGATTTGGCCAGAACATCCAGGGCCCGGTGCCATTGTTTCGGTATGGTATCGTCCGACTGAACCGTCGCATCGGAAGTGAACGGTTTCGGCGGGCTAATCTTCTTTGTGATCCCGTAGTGCATGCCTGCCAGAACCGCTGCCAGGGCCAGATATGGATTAGCATCGGCACCTGCTATCCTGTGTTCCAGTCGCCGGTTGGCGTCATCGCCGGCGGGGATTCTGACGGCCACGGACCGGTTGTTGGCGCCCCAGGAACGGCTGATCGGGACGTAGGTGCCGGGCATGAAACGCCGGTACGAATTGATGTTCGGGGCGAGCAAACCGACCGTATCGGCCATCGTGTCCATCAAGCCGCCGACGGCGTGATGCAGGGTCTCGTTGCCGGTTTCATCGCCGCCGGAAAAGACGTTATTCCCTTTTTCGTCCAATAAACTGACGTGCATATGCATGCCGCTGCCGGATTGATCCGGATAGGGTTTGGCCATGAACGTCGCATCGACACCGTGCGCACGAGCCACCCCCTTTACTACGCGGGGAAGCAACATGGCGTGATCGCAAGACGCGAGGGGATCATCCGTGTGCTTCAGGTTGATTTCGTACTGCCCAGTCGCATATTCGGATGTAACCGGCCCGACAGGAATTTTTTGGATCTTGCAGCTTTCGGCCACCTGATCCAGATACAAGGCAAAGCCTTCAAGATCGCTTATGCTCAGGACCTGGGTACCAGATGCCCGGCGTCCGGTTGAAGGCAGAATTGGCGGTTTCGGGTTTCCTTCAAGCCCACCTTCCGGATCGAGCAGGTAGAATTCCTGCTCCAGGGCGACAACGGGCCTTAAGCCCAGATCGGTAAATCGATCAAGCACCCTTTGCAAAACGTGGCGCGGATCGAAGTAATGGGGGCTGCCGTCTTCCTCATAAAACGACACCATTAACTGGGCCATCGGCTTTTCGAACCATGGCACCGTTACCAACGTTCCAGGGATTGGGCGGGCGGTTACGTCCGGGTCGCCGTCGCTTACCCCCCTGCCCTCGGGATCATCAGTGTCGCCGCGAACATCCAGCAGAACGGATGAAGCCGGGACCTGGTATCCATCTTTGTAAACTTTTTCCACTCCATCGCGGGCGATGCGTTTACCACGAATGACGCCGCAAAGGTCGGGCAGGATGGTGTCGAAGGTTTCGACATCCGGGTGGTCGGCTAAAAATTGCGAAACTTCGTCCATAAGCTTTACTCGTTCAAATCAACTCAACAAATCGCGCAGGCGATGATACATCATGCCAAGCGCCAGAAGCGGCATGCGAATTGGCCCACCCGGGAATGGTTGATGCCTAATTTTCGCCATCACGTCAAACTGTTCCGCTGTGCCGGAGACAGCTTCGGAAATCAACTTGCCGCACATGCCCGAAAGCGCCAGCCCATGACCGGAAAAACCATGGGCAAAAAAGATATTGCCGTCCATCGAGCCGACGTGGGGCATCCGGTCAAGCGTTATGGCGATATTTCCACCCCAGCAATATTCCAGCTCGGCATCGGCAAGCTGCGGGAAAACCTTCAGCATGCGTGGGCGCATATAGGAAAACAGATCGGCAGGCTCGTACCCGCTGTAGTTAGCCCGTCCGCCAAACAACATACGTCCGTCCTTCGAAAGCCGGTAGTAATCGACAATATTATCTGTCGTGGTGACGCATTCATTGTCGCGAATCAGGGAACGCGCCTTTTCCTCGCCCAATGGTTTTGTCGCCAGGATAAAGCTGCCTACAGGCATGACGCGATGATAAAGATGCGGAATCAATTTCCCCAGATAGGCGTTGCCGGCGGCGACTAGGTACTTCGCCCTGACGCTGCCCTTCGACGTAGTAATGAGGGGTGAACTTCCCTTGTCGATTCTGGTTACCCGCGATTCTTCAAAAATCCTGACGCCGGCTTCCTTGGCTGCGCGGGCCAGGCCAAGGGCGTAATTCAGGGTATGGATGTGGCCCGCATTTTTTTCCCACAGCGCGCCATGGTAAATTTTCGAACCCAGACGCTGTTCCAGTTGCTGTTTATCGTAAACGGCGGTGTCCGTGTAACCATACCGTTCCCATTCGTCGCGGGTATCGTGTACCCAGGCCATGTGGCTGGGCTTCGTCGCAACATGCAGGTAGCCCCAGGACAGGTCACAATCGATGTCGTGGCCTTCGACACGTTGACGAATCAAATCCTTGGCCGCCAGTTCCACATCCCACATAGCCTTGGCGCCATCCTTGCCAACTAACCTTTCGATGTCATCCATGGACTTGTTATAGGCGGTGCAAATCTGGCCGCCGTTACGGCCCGAAGCGCCCCAGCCGACCCGTTCGCCTTCCAGAAGCACGACTTCGTAGCCTTTTTCGGCTAAATGCAGTGCGGCAGAAAGGCCGGTAAAACCAGCGCCGATAACACACACATCGGCAACTATTGCCTCTTCCAGTACGGGATGTCGGGTATCGTCGTTGGCGGTTGCGGCGTAGTACGAAGCAGTATGGTCGCTCATCGAAAGGCACTCATCTTTAAGTCAAAAGGCGTAACAGTTGGACTGTCGCGCAAACTGACTGCGTGTTCAATATATTTTACAAATAATTGATTATTTTTCAACCTGAGACTTGGTTGATTGAGTTTGGAAAATGGTTTTTGTTGAAAATATTCAGTACAAAATGTTCAGTCGTTGGCGATTCGAATGGCTTCGACCACAGCGTCCGTCACCTGTTTTGTCGTCGCTTCCCCTCCCAGATCGCGGGGCATAACGGCACCCAAAGTCGTTACCCGTTCAATGGCGCTCATCAGGCGCGAGGCTGCCGCATCTTGCCCCAGGTGCTCCAACATCATCGAAGCCGACCAGAAGGAGCCAATCGGGTTTGCGATTCCTTTACCCATAATGTCGAAGGCGGAACCATGAATCGGCTCAAACATGGAAGGCAGGTCTTTTTCGGGCCGCAAATTCGCCGTCGGCGCGATGCCCAGGCTTCCGGAAAGCGCCGCAGCCAGGTCGGAAAGAATGTCCGCATGCAAATTCGTTGCTACGATGGTGTCCAGGCTTTGTGGGTCCAACACCATACGGGTGGTCATGGCGTCGACCAGCATCCGGTCGGTTACCACGTCTGGATAGTCGGCTTTAACAGCGTCGAAAATTTCATCCCACATGACCATGCCGTGGCGTTGGGCGTTGGACTTGGTGACCATGGTCAACAACTTGCGAGGGCGCGACCTGGCCAATTCAAAAGCGAAGCGATGAATTCGCTCAACCCCTTTACGGGTAAATACCGAAATATCCATGCCGACTTCTTCATCGAAACCCTGGTGGGCGCGACCACCGACACCGGCATATTCACCTTCGGAGTTTTCGCGCACTATAACCCAGTCGAAATCCCCGGGACCGATCCCTCCCAGCGGGCTTTCGACACCCGGCAATACTCTTGTGGGGCGTACATTGGCGTACTGACCCAACCCCTGGCAAATATTCAGGCGCAGTTGCCACAGTGTCACATGATCGGGAATTCTTGGATCGCCAGCAGACCCAAAATAGATGGCGTCAAACTTCTTAAGGGTTTCCAGGCCATCGGCAGGCATCATCCGGCCATGCTCGTGGAAGAAATCCGCGCCCCAAGGGAAAGTTTCTATTTTTAGGTCGAACCCACCGTCTTTCTGGGCCAGGTCTTGCAGCACCTCCACCCCGGCGGAAATGACCTCGCCGCCGATGCCGTCCCCAGGAATGGCAGCGATCTTGTACGTTTTCATGGGACGAATGTCCCGAAATTAGACGCTGCGAATGAACTCCGCAATGCGGGGCTGGATTTCCGTGCGCCAGCGCTTGCCGTTGAAAACACCATAGTGTCCAACCTTTTGCTGAATATGCCTGAGCTTTTTATCGTCTTTCAGGTTTTTGCACAAATTGAGCGCCGCGCTGGTCTGGCCAAAACCGCAGATATCATCGTTGGCGCCCTCGACGGTCATCAGGGCGGTCTTGCGAATGTTCGACGGATCGACGGGTATGCCGCGATGAGTCATGAAACCTTGAGGCAGCGCATGCTCCTTGAACACGGTCTCGATCGTCTGCAGGAAGAATTCCGCCGGCAGATCCATCACCGAAAGATATTCATCATAGAACTTGCGATGTTGGTCCGCCGAGTCGCCGTCCCCTTCGACAAGGTGATTGTAGAGGTCCATATGGGCTTCCATATGCCGGTCCAGGTTCATGGTCATGAAACCGGTCAACTGGACGAAACCGGGGTAGACTTTGCGCATGAAACCGGGCAGCGGGAAAGGCACATGCGAGATGACCGCATTTTCAAACCAAGAAAGGTCCTTGGTTTCCGCATGCTGGTTAACCTTGGTCGGGTTCACGCGGGTATCAATGGGGCCGCCCATCAAAATCATTGCATGAGGCTGCATCGGGTCCTTTTCAGCCGCCATAAGAGAGACCGCCGCCAATACTGAGACGGCCGGCTGGCATACGCCCATAACACTCAGGTCGGGTCCCAGGTAGCGCATGAAATCAATCATCAGGTCGATATGATCGTCCAGATCAAATGACCCCAACGATAAAGGTATATTGCGGGCATCGCGCCAATCGGTGATATAGACATCATGTTCAGGCAACATGGCTCGCACGGTGCCGCGCAGTAAGGTCGCGTAGTGACCCGATAGCGGCGCCACGATCAGCACCTTAGGATCGTTTTCTCCCAGGCCATCAGGCAGTTCACGGCGGAAGTGAAGCAGATTACAAAAACGCGTGCACAATTGGGTTTCGATGTGAACCGGAACCTTCTTGCCTGCAACAGTCGTCGAGTCGATTTCCCATTCCGGCCTGCCATACCGCCGGGTTACCCGGTTAAAAACCTCGCACCCTGCTGCGATCGATCGTCCCATAGGCGTATAGGAAAAGGGATTGTAGATCGAAGAATTGATCTGCTGGCCTAACTCGGACATCGCCTTTAGGGGCGCAAGGGTAGCGTGAGTCAATTCATAGGCGTGGTAGAGCATTTAGCGGCCTTACATTTTTTACATTACAAGATTGCAATGTTGCATGTGCGAACAATAGCATCGAAAAAACTGTATACAACAAAAATAATCCCACTATTTGAGATAATCCTTTGTTATCAGGTGCAAATTGGGGATTGTCACGCGCCAAAAATTACCCAAAACCTGAATAAAATCATAAAACTGTATTCAATTTTTGGCCGAAAAGACTATTTCTCTTCTCCCGATTCGCACTTAATTTTTTTCTGGAAATACCGCTATTTGATGCCCAATTAAAGATCCGGAAAGGGAAGTCGACTTATGGCGGGAATCCTTTCAACAGGGGGACGGTCCATGCCAGAAACAGTTCACGTAGAACCGCCAGCAGATTTACCGGTTGACCCAATGGGAGATACGGAATTCGTCCAGTTCTGGAACGAAGTTCTGGTTCCCAAGTTTATTCGATTCAAACACATCCTGGTCGATGGGCTGACTCATCACAGCGAAGCGATTTTTCCTGCCTTGAAGGTCAAGGAAGGAGACAGCGTCCTGGATGTCGGTTGCGGGTTCGGCGACACGGCAATGAAGCTTGCCCGCCGCGTTGGCCCGACTGGTCGCGTAGTGGCGCTGGATTGTTGTGACGCTTTCATGGATTTCGGCCGCAAGGAAGCCGAGGAAGAAGGCCTGGATAATCTGACGTTCGCCCGTGGCGACGCTCTGATCGAACAATTTGAACCGGAATACGATTTCGTCTTTTCGCGCTTCGGGACCATGTTCTTTTCCAATCCAGTAGCCGCATTGCGCAACATGCGCAGCGCATTAAAACCGGGCGGCATCGTAACCCACATTGTCTGGCGCACGTCGGACGACAATCCATGGCTCAGCATGGCCAAACAGATCGTCCTGCAGTTCCTTCCTCCCCCCGGCGAAGATGCGCTGACCTGCGGTCCGGGGCCATTTTCCATGGCCAATCAGGAAATGGTGACAAAAATGATGGAAGCCGCCGGATTCGAAAACATAGAATTCAAACGGGTCGACGCGCCTGTTTTAGTCGGCAGAACCGTCCAGGACGCTATTGATTTCCAATTGGCTATCGGCCCTGCCGGAGAGGTCTTCCGTGAAGCGGGCGACGAAGCTGAGGAAAAGCGAACCGAAATCGAAGCAGCCCTTGGAGAGGCCATTAACGCTCAAAAATCGGAGGCTGACGGTATCGTCATGGATTCCTCATCCTGGGTTATTTCAGCGACCAACCCGGGACAATAAACCTCCCTTGCCGCCCAGGAGGCTATCGACAACCCGCTCCACCATTTCGTGACTAAGATCGACACCATCACCTTGCTCGCCAACCAGAGACGAACACAGGTTGGCGGCCTGCATGGGTATGGGCGATTCTTTGATCAGCATTTCAAGGGCCGTTCCCCCGCCTTGATCAATGTCGCTGATTACACGGGGGCTCAACATGCCGACGTTTTCGATCACCGGATAACCCAGTGTGTTGTGCAGGGAACCTAGGAATTTGGGACCGACGATCTGATTGACCAGCCCCTCTTCGCCTTCGATTCGCCCGACAATTCGCTGACAGGCGTCAATATAGAATTCAAGGAAACTGTTGCCTTCCAGGAAGACCGACACCGCGTTGTGGACATTTCGATAGGCCTTTAAGCGGCCCTTGGCGTCGGGCTGTATCCAGACCTCGCGGCAAAAGGAGAAATCCTTTTCAACCGAAATATCGAATTCATCAGGATCGAAAACAAGAACATCTGCATCGATCCAGATTGTTCGCTTGAAGCCTTTCTCTAGCAGGTTCCGCGCCATGATCAGCCTGGCCAAATCACTGAGAATCGGCATTCGGCCCGCCGCCTTGGCCCGGTAATCGGCGGGTAAAGAATCGAAAATCTCATCTCCTGCAAACCTGTATTCGAAGCCGCGACTCGCAGCCCATTCACGCACGGTAGCTAAGCACCGGTCTATCCAGGCAGGCACTCCTTCAGTCTTGTAAGATTGATGGATGACGGTCGTCATGCTTCGATGTGCTTTCACTGGAACAAGATGGGCATTGTTTCAGAGTATTTTTCTAAAATCATGCCTGAAACGCTCGCCAAAACCGCTTTTTCTTCATAATGTTAACTGATTCGGGGCGCAGGGGCGCGTCCTGACAACTTCAATAATCAGGTGTGACGAAGCCGTGAGTCGATTAGCAAATGTTCTGATTGCATCAAACAGCGGCCCACGCCTTAACGACATTGCACAAGGTCTGTCTGACTTCGGCTATGAAGTGACGAGGTGCACGACAGCGAGCGGTTTGCTTGAAGAAGCCCGCATCGGCAAACCTGATCTTGCCTTGATCGACCTGGCCACTTCCATATTTGACGGTTGGGAGCTGGCGCAAAACCTGATAGGTACTTCCGGCGCAACAGGTATGCCTGTCGTCGTCTTCGGAGCAGACGGCTCAGAAGACCAGTTTTCCCAAGCCGTCGAAATCGAAGTCGATGACGTTTTCACCGATCCACTGGATATTGATGAGATGCGCCTGCGACTGGCGCCTTTACTACGCCTGGCCACTATGCGTCGCGAACTGGCCGAAAGGGCCGGATTGGTAAAACGATTCGGCGGCGAAATTGATGCTTCAATATCGACGGACAGTGCTCCAAAGCTCGAACTTCTACAGATCGGCCGTGACCTTGGCGAGGTTGAGGCGCTTAAAAAAGCGATGGGAGAGAATTGCGCCATTACAAGCACACCCAGCGCCTTCACCGCTAATTTGCTGCTCAGTACGAAACCTTTTTTTGACGCCTGTTTTCTTGCCATAGATGAGGTTGGCTCAACCATGAGCCCCGAACAGGCAATGGACTTGTGTGAACAGATTCGTTTGAGTCCCCGCCTTTTTAATATGCCAGTGGTACTTATCAACCCTCACGAGGGCGGCATTGACCCCATTGAATCCATATGGGGCGGAGCAACGCGCGTCCTTCCGCGCCGTGCTGAAGGAGGCGAATTGTTTGCGGCGCTATCTATCCTCGGACGTCGTCAGCAAAGCCGCTGGTTGATCCGTCAAGCAATGGAAAAATGCCTGACGCCTGAGACCACCGATCCTCGAACCGGTGCTTATACCTTTGACTTCATGCGCGCCCACCTTGAATCTTTGGTCGCGGCGGCGCGCATCAGGGACAAACATCTGACACTGGTTTTTTTCTCTTTCCCCGACGCGCCGAAAGTAAACGACCAATTCGGTCAGGCTGCAAGTGACCACCTTTTGCGCCAACTGTCACAATGGATTAATGCGATGGTTCGGGTTGAGGACATGGTCGCCCACTATCAAGGCCATGATTTTTGCATCGCCCTGCCTGACACTCCGGTGGACGAAGCTTTATACGTAATGAATCGTATTGCCGGCGTTTTGACATATACCGACTTCGCCTTGGTGGAAGTCTATCAGCCGGTGACCATTTCCGTTGAATTCGGTATCGCTGGCATCGAAAAAGGCGATACCATTGACGCCTTGATAGAAAGGGCGCGCGCGCATCTCGATTAACCTTCATATCGCGCAATTTTTTTAAGGCCTGAACACGATGCAAATCGACTTCCTTTTCGACGCCATTTGTCCCTGGTGCTATATCGGCAAGCGCCGACTTGAACAGACTTTGGAAGAACGCAACGACTTTGAGTTTCAGATTAATTGGCATCCGTTTCTGCTAAATCCGGATTTGCCTACCGGAGGAATGGACAGAAACTCTTACCTGGCCGGCAAGTTCGGATCGGAAAGTCGCATACGGCGGGTCTATGGAGCCATTGCCGATGTCGGCCTATCGGTTGAAATCGGCTTCAACTTCGACACCATCCGCCATACTCCAAATTCCATCGACGCCCATCGGTTGATCCGATTCGCAGGACAGGAAGGTAAGACTGAATGTGCAGTTGAATCTTTGTTCGAGGGCTATTTTGTCAATGGCCAGAATATCGGCGAGGCGGAAGTTCTGGTTGAAATCGCCCGCGACCTTAGCCTGGATGCGAATGCCTTCGCCGCCCACCTGGACACTGACGACGGCATCGCTGAAATTTACGACGCCAATGCCCGCGCTCACCGTTTGGGAATCAACGGCGTGCCATCCTACGTATTCAACGATCATCTGGTCATTTCCGGCGCCCAGGACCCAAATGTATTGGGCCGCATGCTGGACGCGGCGATCGCGACGGATGCGGCTTGAAACAAGCCGCTCAATCATTACTTCGATTATCCATCTTGCAATTCACCCCTACCGCGGACACCATAAGCGCCGGAAAGGAATCAGGAACTGGAACATGAGCGGCTTTTGCAGAGACTGCGCTTCGTGGCGCTTCGAGGAAAACCCCCAACTACAAAACGAAAGCGAAAAGGACGGCTTCGGAATCTGCGAACGCATCGCCGATATGATGACCAACCCGGCTAAAGCCATCGCTCGCATGGACGACGAATTCGCCCAGTTCGAGTGTAGCGAAAGTTTTGGCTGTACGCTTTTTCAGAATAAGTAGCTCCCCTTCCTCAACTGGAAAAAACGGCGTAAAAAACCACATTTAAATTGAAGTTATTGCTTGCGTTGCAAATGAGAATGATTATCATGCGCGAATTACTTTTTGCTAATGATTGTCATTATCATGAAAAAACTTGTTCTGATCATCGCACTGTTGGCGCTTTCCCCATCTGCATTTGCGCAGGGAGGGTATTGGCATGGGGTCTCTGAAGAGATCGCCTTTGTATTGAGCGACGCGGAGAAAATATACGCAGCAGGCAACGCCAAACGTGCCAAGAAGGCAGTGCAACACGCCTATTTTGGTATTTTCGAAAGCTCGAAGATGGAAGCGGCTATGCGTAAGGAAATTGGCGCAAAGCACACCTATCTTGTCGAACGTCAATTTGGCGACATGCGCAAGGCCATTAAAAAAGGCGCGCCAATTGAAGACCTGCACGTTATCGCCGAAGGCCTTCGCAAAACCCTATCGCACGACGCAGCCGTTCTGGACCAAGCCGGCGTTCCGAAAGAAGTCTTTGCGGTAAACCAATGAAAAGATTTTTCTTCGTTCTCGCCCTTTTTTTGGGATTTTCCTTGGATGCGTTCGCAGCGGAAAGGCAACAGGTGGATTTCGCCACGGTTGTTCTAGAAATTAGGAATGCCGGTGACGCGGCTATTTCCCAATACGACCCGGCGGACGGCGAAAAAACGGGGGATGCATTTTCCGACATTTATTTCGATTTGTTTGAAGATTCCGGCATGGAAATGGCCGTGGGCCTGGCCGAACCGGAGCGGAAAACCTATCTTGAATCCCTGTTCGCCAAGGTTATCGGCAAAAGCAACAATGGCAAACCAAGGGATGACGTCAGCGCTTCATGGAATTTGTTGATTGCTGAACTAGCCTCAACCGCTGCGGCGCAGAAATCCGAAACCATGAATTTTTGGAACGCAGCGATTCAATCTTTCTTAATTCTGTTGCGCGAGGGTTTCGAAGCCATCCTGGTCGTCACCGCATTGGTCGCTTACCTTAAACGATCCGGAAACGAGACGAGAGTCCGTTATATCTGGCATGGCGTTGGCGCAGCGTTGGTTGCAAGCCTCGCCACCGCCTGGTTGATGGGCGCAGTGCTAAAAGTTTCCGGCGAACAACAGGAAGCCCTCGAAGGCATCACAATGCTAATAGCTTCGTTGGTGCTTTTCTATGTCAGTTACTGGTTAATCGCCAAGAGCGAGGCAGACCGATGGCAGGCCTACGTTCGAGGTCAAATCGAAAAGGCGGTAGCCGGTAACAAAATTTTTGCTCTGGCGTTTGCCGCCTTTCTCGCCGTTTACCGGGAAGGCGCCGAGACCGTTTTGTTCTATCAAGCCCTGTTAGCTGGGAACGACGGGCAAAGTACCGCGATCGCGAGTGGATTTGTTGTAGCCTCAATCGCCCTTTGTTTCATTTACTGGGCGATGCGCACCGCATCATTGAAACTGCCAATAGGCCTGTTTTTCACCGCCACGGCCGCCCTGCTCTACTATCTTTCGTTACTTTTTGCCGGCCAGGGCGTGCTTGAATTGCAAGAAGCCAGGTGGATTTCCATCACACCCGTTGATGGTGTTCCCAGCATCGTCTGGCTTGGGCTATTTCCAAGTGTTGAAACAATGGCCGCCCAGGCCCTGTTACTGGCGCCGCTTCCTGTAGCCTGGTGGGTGATCAGGAAACGCAAAATTTCAATGGCGAAAATAAAGCCCCAAACGCCATGAATCCGGTCAATCAAACCACCCAAATGGCTGGATCTCAGGACATAAGTCGGCCAAATGTACGCCCAACTTTCCGACGCCTGGCGAAGCGGATTGAAATTTTCTTTTTCGAGCATAGAAACAAACTGAAAATCGTTCATGCGGGCATGTTCATCCTTTTTCTGGCCATTGTCCTGGGACCGGTCTTTCTGCCCGACCCGCCGGAAGACGCGAACCCTCTTACCCATTTTACGACATTTGCTAATTACGTGATGTGGGGACTGTGGTTCCCTTTGGTGTTCCTTTCGGTAATCTTCACCGGGCGCAGCTGGTGCGGCATTATGTGCCCGATGGGCGCAGCATCAGAATGGGCGAATGGCGTTGGACTTAAACGGGCCATTCCAAGATGGCTTAGCTGGGAAGGAACACCCATCGTCAGCTTTTTGTTTATTACGGTTCTTGGCCAAACCGTGGGCGTTCGCGATCACCCGGAAGCCATAGCCGAGGTATTTGGCGGAACCATTCTAATGGCCATTGTTATTGGATATTTTTACGGCAAACGTAAAAGGGCCTGGTGCCGGCACATGTGTCCCATTGGCTTGCTACTGGGCGTATTTTCGCGCATTGGCGCTGTGCAATTCACACCGAAACGAAAAGCACCAGGTGGCGATCGTTGGACCGAAAAAGGTGTTTGTCCAACGATGATCGATTTGCCGCGCAAGGAAGAATCCCGTCATTGCATCGAGTGCTTTCGCTGCGTCAATCCAAATGCCAAGGGAACTGTAGCAATGCGACTGCGGCCGCCCGGAGAGGAAGTGGAGAACATTCGCGATCACCATCCAAATGGTTGGGAAATCATCTTTTTCTTTCTAGGAACGGGAATCGCTATCGGAGGATTTCTTTGGCTTATTTTGCCCCATTACATGACATTGCGTCTGGGGATTGCAGAGTTTTTCATAGACCGTGAGCAATTCTGGGTCGGTGATCCTGGGCCATCCTGGTTAATGTCCGTGCATCCGGACAGGCGCGAAGTATTCAATTGGATCGACTTCTTCTCGATTATTACTTTCATGAGTGGGTTCATGGTTCTTTTTTCCTGCGTATTGACTATCACAACTGGCATTTCCGCCTGGCTTTCAGGGAAATTTGGTGGCGACAAAACATTCCGTTCACGGTTCATTGAACTGGGCTACCAGTACGCGCCAATCGCTATGGTTTCACTGGTTATCGGGCTCGGTTCGGAACTGTTCAACGTTTTTGGCTGGATGGGTTTTGGCGAAGAAATTATCGGCTGGTCAAAGGGAATTTTATTTGGCGCAGCATGGTTCTGGTGCATACGGCTGGGATATAAAATTCTAGAAAACCAAGGCGTTAAAGAAAGTAATCGTTGGCTGGCAATGGTACCGGGAACGTTCGGCAGTCTGATGGTTGGACTTGCCTGGTGGCCAGCCATTTTTGGGCTTTAGTACTGTCGGTAAATCTGTAGCGAGCCAGAAAATTTTTTTTTCGGGTTCAAGTTTTTGTTGACTATGTAATTGCGAATGATTATTAATCGCATTTATAGTCTGAAAACTGAAAAATTCTCAACTGGAGTTCCTCGAAATGAAGAAAATTTTTAAGACGGCATTGGCCGCCCTGGCTATGGCCTGCGTATCATTGTCATCGGCATTGGCCGGAGAACAAGCAGTCGGTGATCCGATTGAAAAGAACGGGATGGAGATCGCCGGCGTTTACCTGCAATCGGTTACCATGGAGCCGGTGCTTCCAAGCGACGGCCCGACGGATATTCATCTGGAGGCGGATATCCATGCCCTGAAGGGTAATAACAACGGTTTCGGTGAAGGGGAATGGATTCCATTTTTGACCATTACCTACAAGGTTGAGAAGCTGGGTTCCGATTGGTCAACCTTCGGAATTTTCCTGCCCATGTGCGCTGCTGACGGTCCTCACTACGGTCAGAACGTCAAAATGGATGGCGCAGGGAAATACCGCGTCACCTTCAACATAGCACCACCTCCCACTGCTGGTTTCCTACGCCATACTGACAAAGAGACCGGAGTTGGGAAATGGTGGAAGCCCTTCAAAACGTCCTGGGATTTTGTTTACGCAGGTGCAGGCAAAAAAGGCACCTACTAATCTAGATTGCTAAACGATTGAACCGATGGCAATGGCCCGTGGAATTAGGCCCCCTTCCACGGGCTTTTCTAATCCATGATCTAGCGGCCCATTGAATAGAACTCGTCATTAGGGCGCATAGACATGAAATTTGCCATGCGATTGGAAAGCCCAAAGAAGGCAGTGATCCCGGCAATATCCCATATGTCTTCAGCCGAAAAGCCGTGGTCGTTCAAGATATCGAAATCCGCATCACTAATGGTATCGGCCTCGTCACAGACTTTCATAGCGAAGTCCAGCATGGCGCGTTGACGTGGTGTAATATCAGCCTTGCGATAATTGACGGCCACCTGATCGGCGATGAGGGGATCCTTGGCCCGAATGCGCAGGATAGCCCCGTGAGCGACCACGCAGTACTGGCAATTGTTGGCGCCTGAAGTTGTGGTAACGATCATTTCCATATCCGCTTTGGATAGGCCGCTATCTTTTTCCATCAAGGCGTCGTGATAGGCAAAAAAGGCACGAAACTCATCCGGGCGATGGGCGAGCGCCAGGAAAACATTCGGTATAAAGCCCGCCTTTTCTTGAACCGCCAAGACCTTGGTCTTGATGTCTTCAGGCAGATCATTGATTTCGGGTACCGGGTAGCGACTGATGGGTTTAATCATTTTTTGTATCCTAGATTTTCTTAATTTGTAAGGAAGCCCGGTAAAAACATATCGGTTATTCGCTGATTGGGATAGAGGCCCAATTACTCCCTGGAACCCTGCATCTTACGTGCCTATCTAATCCAGAACAGAGCGGCTTCAAGTTAGATTACCCCCTTCCCTATGTGCTATAGCTAAGAACAAAATACAAACTCGGTTCACCAACGATTTGGGCGGGATTTTTTTTGGATATGATTGCTAACATCATCCGGTTTTCAATCGCCGCACTTATTCTCAGTTTTCCCCCAGGTCGTGCGTGGTCAGCGGACCGCCCCCTTCTCAACTGGGTTATTTTTGAGCAAGCCCCTTATTTTATCGACCAGGGAAGCTTGAAGGGGCAAGGCGTAGGCGACCGGCTTCTTGAAAAACTGATGGATGCTTTGCCGGCGTACGAGCATGTCGTCAAGATGGCCAACGTGAACCGCTACAACGTCGAGGTCGTCAAACCAAATACCTGTGCGCCTGTTGCGTGGCTAAGCCATATTGAAAAGGGGATGCTGCATTCCAAGGCTCATTCCATTGAGCCACCGATGGGTGTTTTTACGCTTAAATCCCGGCAACAGTATTTTGGTCCTCCTGAACGCACGCTGTCTCTTTCAAAACTGCTTGAAAATGGCAACCTTGTATTGGGTGCTATTAGTGGAATGCTGTACGGTCCCAGAGTGGAGGCGCTTCTTAAAAAATACGCGTCAGAGGAAAACGTCTACATGTTTAATCCTGGACAGGTGGAACTCAATCTGAAGCTAATCGGCAGCCGGGTCGATTATTTACTGGGGATACGATCTCAATCCCTGTACGAATCGATTAAGGGACGGCCGAACCCGTATCAATTCTATAACATTCAAGAAATTGATAATTACGTCGACCTCTTTGCCCATTGTTCGGATGATAATGTGGGAAGGAAAGCCATTAAGGTCATTGACTCACTGCTGACGAAGGATTTGCTGCGCGATATGCTGGCTGAATACGAAAACTGGTACGGGAAAAATGATCAATATCGAGAGATATTCATGCAGCACATCATTGATCAAGTCCCCCACCCCCTTGTTCAAAGGGTTTTTTAGTTGTTCGGAAAAGCGACTCCTTGCTGATCTATCTACCGATATGAGTTGATCCTATTGGTATTTGCTGAAATCATTCCGGAGTATGCTGAGTAAAACAGAACCACGAATCCTATATATCGAGGATGATCCCGATACAGGCGCGTTGTTTAAAAGCGTCATTAAGGATCAGGGATATTTCGTAGATGTCGCAATTTGCGGCAGGGACGGTCTCGAACTCCACGCCTCAAATCCCTACGATGTTGTTGCCGTCGACTATAAACTTCCAGATATGTCCGGGATTGATGTATGCAAAATACTGCTTGGGCAAAATCGTGATCTCCCCGTCATGATGGTAACGGGTAAGGGCAACGAACTGCTGGCCGCGGAGGCATTGTCCATTGGCGTTAGCAACTACATCGTCAAGGATAACCAGAATGTCTACCTGGACCTGATCCCCAGCATCATTTTGCAACTGTTGCAAAAAGCAGAACAGATTAACGACCGGCAACTCGCCGCCAAGTCACTGGAGGAGCGCGAAGCTCTCTTTGACGCGGTATTGGGCGCCTCACAAAACGTCATTATCGTCAAGAGACTATCAGACGGGAAGATCAGGTATTGCAACGACGCGACGGCAAAACTTTTTGGTTACCAAGTCGAGGAACTGATTGGTCAAAAATCTCCGGGTTTTTATCATGATCCGATTGAACGAGAATCATTTCTAGAAAAGCTTCAGAAAGATGGCTTTATTCGAAACCGCGAAGTGATTTTCAGCCGGGCTGACGGCGCTCCCATATCGACTCTATTTAATGCCAAGCTGGTTATCATTGGTGATGAACCGCATATGGTCGCCAATGTTACGGACCTCAGCGAATACAAGAAAGTTGAAGAGTCTCTGCGAATTAGCCAGGAGCGTAACGCTCTGGCCATGGAGGGCGTCAACGATGGAATGTGGGACTGGGACATAGAAAAAGACATTCTAAATATCTCGCCAAGGTATCAAAAAATACTGGGATTGGAAAACAGGCCGTCGATAAGGACCCGAGACTGGTTGAAATTTGTTCATCCGGAAGATGTGGATCGCTTTAAAGGTGGCGTGGCCAGTCATCTGAAAGGGGAAACGGAATTCTTCACCTGCGATTTTCGCCTCGTTGTTGATGACAAACAGTACTGGGTCCATGACAGAGGCAAGGCCCTTATAGACGCTGGTGGCCGGGCCTATCGCATGGCAGGGTCCATGGGGGATATTACCGATCGCAAAAAGATTGAAGTATCCCTGAAGGAAAATGAGGAAATGTTGCGAACTTTCCTGGATGCAACGGCCGATTATGCGGCGTTGATCACTCCTGAAGCAGAAATCTGCATCGCCAATCAGGCCATGGCAGATATTTTTGGAGTTTCTCAGGAAGAACTCGTCGGGAAGCCCATGTTCGCTAATCCACCAACCGAAACCGGCAAGCGCCGGATGCAATGGGTTAAGGATGTTGTACACACTCGTCTTTCCTTGAAGAATGTGGACCAACATGAGGGCCGATGGTTCGACAGCAGTTATTATCCCGTGCTGAATGACGATGGCGACGTGGTTCGGATCGCTATCTTTGCAAGGGACATCACCATCCAGAAACAACTTGAAAAAGCCCTGAAAGAAAGCGAAGCCAAATTCAGGGATATAGCCGAATCGGCATCCGATTATTTCTGGTCTACGGATGACCAGCATAGAATTATCTGGGAGTCCGAACGTGTAGATGAAATAGCGGGCCTTTCTTTTGCCCGAGTTAAAGGGATGACCCGATGGGAACTTCCCGGACCTGTAAAAGGCGATATGGAATTCTGGGGTGAGTTCGTAACCACTTTGGATAGCCACGAACCATTTCGTGATTTTGAATTTCCCTATGCCGGCCTCGATGAAGAAATCTATACGATTCGTATCAGCGGCGTACCCTTTTTCGAAGAAGACAAATTCCTGGGGTATCGCGGCGCGGCTCGCGATGTAACAGGTATTAAAAAGGCGGAACAGGAACTAAAGGCAGCCAAAGAGCAAGCGGAAATCGCTGGGCGGGCGAAATCGGATCTGATTGCCAACATGAGCCACGAGTTGCGCACGCCCCTCAACGCGATAATCGGTTTCTCAAGTACGATGAAAGAGGAAACCTTTGGCCCGATCGACAATGAAAAATATAGGGAGTACCTGGAATTCATCGATCATTCCGGCAAACACCTTCTGGAACTCATCAATGATATTCTTGACGTCTCCGCAATCGAAGCGGGCGCCCTTGAATTACATGAGGAAAAAATCGTGCCCGCCAAGATCGTTGAAGGTTCGCTCAACTTGATCAGGCCCAGAGCGGACGAAGGCAAGGTGACGCTTAGCTCCACGGTTACTATTGATCTACCTTTGATTTTTGTCGATGAGCGCAGGGTAAAACAGGTCCTTCTCAATTTGCTTAGCAACGCGGTTAAATTCACCCCTGAAGGAGGAGAAGTTTCAATTAGCGCCAATGAGAATATTGATGGCACTTTCTCTTTTCACGTTGCCGATTCTGGCATTGGCATGGACCCAAAAGAATTGAGAACTGCGCTGAGTACTTTTGGACAGGTGGACAGTGGGCTTGACCGCAAACACGAAGGTACAGGTTTGGGGTTACCGCTGACCAGGGGATTGATGGATTTACATGGCGGGTCAATGGACGTCAAAAGTGCCAAGGGTCAAGGCACGATGATCACGGTGACATTCCCTAGTGACAGGGTTTTGTAAAAGACCGGGAAAAAGTCACTGTAAATGATTTCATTGGAAATTTGACAATGATTTCCTAGTATAAGTCGCATTCGAAGGCGTTAATCTAAAATGGGGTAATCCGATGCATGGCGACGCCGAAACTTCGATTCAATCTCTTTCGTTCCTGCTGGTTGACGATGATTCATTCATTCAGGAAGTCAACACGAATGTCCTGAAAAAGTTGGGAGCAATAAACATTGCGACGGCTTCAAATGGAGTTGAAGCCCTAGATATCCTAGATTCAAACTCGAAAGAACCGGATATCATGTTGATCGACATCCGGATGCCGGAGATGGACGGGGTGGAGCTCATGCAGCACCTTTCCAAACGCGATTTCGGCGGCGCGATCATTCTCGTCAGCGGCATTGATGAATTGACAGTGTCCGTAGCCGAAGGAATGGCAAAAATGCGAAATCTGAATGTCCTGGGCTGTATCAACAAACCCCTTAAGTTGGATTCCTTAAGCGAGGTTCTTAAGGCTCTTTAAACCTTGGCCTCCGCCACGCGGGCTATGTCCCTCATCAAAAGACGCACGCCGGCCAACCGGTCCTTCGGGCTATCCCACCCACGCATGAAGACCAGTTTGTGGTCGGGACGCAGTTTCGCGGTGCCGACCTGATCAGAAATGAATTCAACCAGTCCGGCGGGGTTGGCGAATTCGTTGTTGCGAAACGAGATCACCGCGCCCTTCGGTCCGGCGTCGACCTTGTCGACCCCTGCTCGTTTGGATAACTGCTTGACGGCGACGATATCCAGCAGGTTTTCCACCTCGCCCGGCAAGGAGCCGAAACGGTCGATCAATTCGGCAGCAAACGCCTCTATTTCCTGCGGTTCGTGCAACCTGGACAAACGCCGGTAAAGCTCCATGCGGACATTCAGGTCGCTTACATAGCCTTCCGGTATCAACACTGGCGTGCCGATGCCAATTTGTGGGCTCCATTCTTCGTCAGCACCAATACCACCGTCTAAACCGCGGGCTTCGGCCACTGCTTCTTCCAGCATTTGCTGGTAGAGCTCGATGCCGACCTCACGGATGTGGCCAGACTGCTCATCACCAAGCAGGTTGCCGGCCCCTCGGATATCCAGATCATGACTGGCAAGCGAGAACCCGGCCCCCAAATTATCCAGGGTCTGCATGACCTCAAGACGTTTTTCTGCCGCCGGGGTCAGTTTCTTGCGTTCAGGCAGGGTCAGATATGCGTAGGCGCGAATCTTCGATCGCCCTACCCGGCCGCGCAACTGGTAAAGCTGGGCTAGCCCAAACATGTCGGCGCGGTGGATGATCATGGTGTTGACCTGTGGCATATCGATGCCGGACTCGATGATATTGGTCGATAGCAACACATCGTACTTGCCGTCGTAAAACGCGCCGATAGCGTCTTCAAGGTCGTTAGGCGTCATCTGCCCATGGGCGGAAACCACCTTGACCTCGGGCACCAGTTCCTTCAGCCGCTTGGAGACGGAGGCGATATCGGCGACGCGGGGGCAGACATAGAACGTCTGCCCGCCCCTAAAACGCTCACGCAGGATAGCCTCGCGCACGACCACAGGATCGAAGGGCAATACGAAGGTCCGAACGGCCAGACGATCCACCGGCGGCGTAGCGATGATGCTCATTTCCCTGACGCCCGTCAGGGCCAGTTGCAGGGTGCGCGGTATCGGCGTCGCCGTCAGTGTCAGCACGTGGACATCGGATTTCAGCTTTTTAAGCTGTTCTTTGTGAGCCACGCCGAAATGCTGTTCCTCGTCAACGACCAGCAGGCCCAAATCCCTGAAACCCACGTCCTTGGCGAGCAAGGCATGTGTACCGATGACGATATCCACATCGCCGGATTTCATGCCCTCTTTAATCTTCTTGACGTTGGCGGCGCTGACTAGGCGAGAAATTTGTTCGACACGAACTGGGAATTCGTTGAAGCGCTCGCAGAAATTCTGAAAATGCTGGCGCGCAAGCAGGGTCGTGGGAACGACGACGGCGACTTGCTTGCCAGCCAGGGCGGTGACGAAGGCGGCGCGCAGCGCCACCTCGGTTTTGCCGAATCCGACATCGCCGCAGATCAACCTGTCGGCTGACTTGCCGCCGGTCAGGTCGCCCAGAACGTCCTCGATGGCGCCGCGTTGATCGTCGGTTTCCTCGTAAGGGAAGCGGGCGGCGAACTCGTCGTAAACGCCTTCGTCCCGACTTATGCGGGCTGCAGGGCGCAGTTCGCGGGCGGCGGCGACCTTGATCAGTTCGCCCGCCATCTCCTTGATGCGCTCTTTCATGCGGGCCTTGCGGGCCTGCCACCCTGCCCCACCCAGTTTATCCAGCTGTGCGCCTGCCTGTTCAGAGCCGTAACGGGAGATCAGTTCGATGTTTTCCACGGGCAGATAAAGCTTGTCGCCACCTTCATAGACAAGCCGCAGGCAATCGTGCGGCGCGCCTGAAACGTCAATGGCCTCGAGCCCATCGTATTGGGCGATGCCATGCTCCACATGAACGACGAGGTCGCCTTCATGCAGGCTGGAAGCCTCGGCAATGAAGTTTTCCGGCTTTATCTTGCGCTTGGCGGCGTGGCTCAAACGGTCGCCGAGAATATCCTGTTCGCTGATGACGCAAAGATCATCGGTGACAAACCCACGCTCGACGCCAAGAACACCCAACGCCACAGTTTGCGGCCCCAGGCGCTCTGCCTCCCACCAGTCTTCGACGCGAGCCAGACCGCTCATGCCATGTTCGCGCATGACCGTTTCCAGGCGTTCAAGCGAACCACGGGTAAAACCCGCCAGCAGGACCCGGCGGCCCTGTTTATGCTGATGCTCGATATGTTCGCCCAGAACGTCGAAAACATTGACGTCTGTCTGCAAACGGGCTTCTGCGAAGTCGCGGCCCGCCTTGCAGCCCATATCGATGCGCTTTATTCCGTCATCACCTTCGCCTTCAGGGGCGCTGAAAGGCGACAATCTGCCAAGGGCATGACCGCCTAGCTGTTTGTCCCAGCCTTTTTGGTCCAGAAACAACCTCTCAGGCGGGATAGGAAAATAAGGTACGCCGTCAGACGAGCCACCATCGGCGATGGTTTGCCGTGCGACATAGTATTCAGCGATCAGGTCCAGGCGCGCATCCTGTGCCTCCTGCCACTGGTGATCCAGCAGGACGGGCGCGCCGGGCACGTAATCCAGCAAGGTTTCCATCTTTTCATGAAACAGAGGCAGCCAGTGTTCCATGCCGATATGACGGTGACCGGCGGAAACCGCTTCGTACAGAGGATCGTCGCTGCCAGCGGCCCCGAAAAGCTCGCGATAAGCGGACCGAAAGCGTGATTGCGCCGCCTCGCTCAACGGCACTTCACTTACCGGTTTGACTGTAAAGGAATCCTGTTTCCCGATGGTGCGCTGATCGACGGGGTCAAAAGTGCGAATTGTATCCAGCTCATCGCCGAAAAAATCCAGCCTGAGGGCTGCTTCCGCTCCTGACGGAAAAACATCGACAATGCCGCCGCGAATGGCGAATTCACCGGCTTCCATCACCGTTTCGGAACGGCCATAGCCGTTGGCGACCAGAAACTCAATAAGTTGGTCGGGATCCTGTGCGTCTCCCGTTTTGGCGCTTAAAGTTGCACCAGAAAAAGCTTCACGGGGCACAACTCGCTGCAAAAGGGCCGAAACCGTGGTCAACAGGGCGCGCGGGCGATCGCATTCTTCTAGCAATTTTGTCAGAGTATCAATTCGTTGGCCGACGATGGCGGTGTTGGGCGAGGCGCGGTCGTAAGGCAGGCAATCCCAAGCGGGAAATTCCAAACATTCGACCTCTGGCGCGAAGAAAGAAATGGCCTCGGCCATTCCGGCCATGTGGATGTCGTCGCGGGCGACGAATACAACGGTTCCGGCCTTATCTTCCAGAAGCGCCGACAGCACGAGCGCATCAAAACCGCCAGGTGCGCCCGTGACCTCGACTGCGCCCGGGACGGACAGGATTTTTTGAATCTTTTCCAAGCGCTTATGCCGTTTTATTGAATCTTTGAATCAAGGCCATTAGTTCGTTGTCGAAGCCTTCAGGAACCTCGGATTTACCGACAATCCAGTTCATTACATCGATGTCGTTATGACGCATCAGGGCTTCGAACTGATCAAGTAAATCATCACTCAATTCGGCGATATATTGATCGGCGAAACGCCCCAGAAGGATATCGTTTTCCTTCATGCCGCAATGATGGCTGCGGAAAAGCAGTTGTTTGCGTCTGGGGTCCAGTTCTTCTGACAATTTTCGGCTCCCTTTAATGTGGGGACGTGTATAGTCGTTTCACACATGAATGTCAGCCAGTGATATCAGCCAATTAAGAAGCTCATGCGCCCTGAAATTCTTTATCCATCGTTCGAACAGGTAACCAAACTGAAAGGTATCGGCCCACGCATCGCCAAGGGGTTGGAAAACCTGTGCGGCGAGCGCATTGTTGATCTTTACTGGCATCTGCCTAGCAGCCTGATCGACCGAAGATACTCCCCGACGGTCGCCGAAGCTCAGCCAGGACGGGTGGCGACGTTGACGGTGACAGTAGATAAACACGTCAAACCGCCTAACAAACGCCTTCCTTACAAAATCGTCACCTCCGATGATACTGGAACGCTCGTTCTTGTATTTTTTCATGCCCATGGGGACTATTTGTTGAAAACCCTGCCGGAGGGCGAAACCCGTGTCGTAAGCGGTACCTGCGAGCGATTTGGCGAGGAAATGCAAATGACCCATCCGGACCGTATCGGTACGGTGGCTGAAATCGATCAGCTAAAAACAGTCGAGCCCGTCTATCCGCTAACCGCCGGGATTTCCCTGAAAGTTTTCGGAAAAGCCATGGCCGGGGCGATGGAGCGGGTAACCGAGCTGGATGAATGGCTCGATCCGGAATATTTCAAGCAAAATAACTGGAAACCCTGGAATGAGGCACTTTTGGAGGCCCATTCTCCAATTTCCATGGACGATCTGGAGCCTACGGCGCCGGCCCGCAGGCGCTTGGCTTACGACGAATTGCTCGCCAATCAGTTGGCGCTTTCCCTGATGCGTTTGCACATGCATAAGGCGGCAGGGCGCGGTATTAGCGGTGACGGTAGCCTGCAGGAAAAGGTCCTGGCCGCCCTGCCCTTTGCGCTTACCCCTTCGCAACAGACATCACTCACGGAAATTGCCGACGACATGGCCTCAGACACCCGTATGCTTCGTCTCCTGCAAGGCGATGTCGGCAGCGGCAAGACCGTGGTCGCCCTGTTGGCCATGCTGGCCGCCGTCGAGGCCGGAACCCAGGCCGTGCTGATGGCGCCGACGGAAATCCTCGCGCGCCAGCATCTGGCCACCATAGAGCCCTTTGCTGAAGCCGCCGGAATTCGTGTGCAATTGCTGACGGGACGGGAGAAAGGCAAAAACCGGCAAGCCATTCTCGAAGGGCTGAAAAGCGGCGAAACCCATCTGGCCGTTGGCACACACGCCCTGTTCCAGGATGATGTCGCCTTTGACGATTTGGGAATGGCAGTGATCGACGAACAACACCGCTTCGGGGTGCATCAGCGCCTGAGTCTTGCCGCCAAGGGACAAGCCGTCAACGTGCTGGTGATGACAGCGACGCCGATCCCGCGCACTCTGATGCTGACCGCCTACGGCGACATGGATGTTTCGCGACTTGTCGAAAAACCGGCCGGGCGCAAACCGATCACAACCACCAAGCTGAGCCTGATCAAACTGGATCAGGCGGTTCTAGGCGTCAAACGGCAAGTAGATCAAGGGGCGCGGGCTTACTGGGTATGTCCGCTGGTCGAGGAATCGGACGTCCTGGACGTGGCGGCGGCCGAAGACCGTCATCGGGTGTTGCAGCAGGTGTTCGGGAACCGAGTCGGTCTCGTCCACGGCCGCATGAAGGGGCCGGAAAAGGACAAAGTGATGGCCGCTTTCGCCGCTGGGGAACTGAGTGTTCTTGTCGCTACTACGGTAATCGAAGTCGGCGTCGATGTTCCCGAAGCCACCATAATGGTCATCGAACACGCCGAACGTTTCGGTTTGGCCCAATTACACCAACTCCGTGGCCGGGTCGGCCGGGGCGACGACGAGTCCTTTTGTCTGCTGCTTTACCAATCACCGTTGGGTGAAACCGCTCGCCAGCGCATCGACACCATGCGCGAGACCGACGACGGCTTTATCATAGCTGAAAAAGACCTGGAACTGCGGGGTGCAGGCGAACTTCTTGGTACACGCCAGAGCGGTCTACCCGACTTCCGCCTCGCCGATCTTACCGCTCACGCTGATATGCTTGCGACGGCCCGCGACGACGCCAAATTGGTTCTGAGCAGAGACCCGGATCTGGAAAGCGAGCGCGGCAAAGCCCTTAGGACTTTGCTTTACCTGTTCGAGCGGGACGCCGCAGTGAGATATCTGAGATCAGGTTAACCCCTCACAAGTGCGCCGTCAGGTGCTCCCGCACCAGCTTTATAGCTCTTTCATGGGATTGTTTGTCGTAGCCCATGGTTCCCCCGCCGGCGTTGAAGCCGTCCGGATTTATTGCCTTTTCCCTGTATTTCGGCGGGCCGAAGGCCGGAAGATCGAAGCCGTGATAAACGCCGTCGAATACAACAACGTTGACCGGATGGGCATCGCCCGCCGTTTCACGGCCCATACGCTGGCAAATCTCGCTGGACACCCAGTCATCAGACGCGGCGGTCAGCACCAATATGGGGCCGTCATGGGGGCCGCGAGCAAAGGAGCAAAAGGGATAGAGGGAGACGGCGGCTTTAAACCCGGTTTCATAAAATTGTGCAAAGCCTGCTTCGTTCAAAACACTAAGCGGCACCATACCGAAGCGGGACCAGGACATGATAGCAATGCGGCTTGCGTCAATTTCCCGTCGTTCGACGAGTTAGTTCAAGGCCCCAAAGGCGGCTTCGGCTCCTTCCTTCCAGTCGTAGGCGCGGATGGGCCCTTGGAAAATTTTATCCTGCTGATTGCAGCGGGTAAAACTGAGCGTAGCGTAGCCCCATTCCTTCAAAAGACCGGCCCACGAAGCGAAAACATCGCCTTCGTAACAGGGCAGCACCATAACGACGGCAGGAACCGGTTTATCCGATCCGGGCAACGCCAAACGTCCCTTCAATTCTGGGCCGGAAGGATTATCCACCCTTTCGCCAAGCTTTTGACGCTGGAAAGGCGTCGGCGGCGCCGTGGCAATGGAAAAACTGACGATTTCACTTGGCTGGTTAGCCGCCTTAGTTTCGCTAATAGCGAAAACAAAATACGGCAGCAAAACCAAAAGCAAAAATGATCGCATCCTCTTCTCCCCCCGGTGAATTAGGATTGTTATACCAAAAAACGGGGAAAATGCACTCTGATTAGCCGTAGCCCGCCAACAAAAACTTCAATTTTTTTAAAGCTATAGCCATATGTGGAATCTGAATATTCTATGCAAAAGGAGGCGCAAGAATGAAAAACAAACAAGTCTTCAAATTTGCAGGCGAGGAAATCGATGTTTTCTGGGACCGGAGACTTTGCATTCACATCACCGAATGCGGCAAAGCGAAGGGAGAGCTTTTTGTCGCCGGCAGGGATCCATGGTGTGCGCCGGACGGCATCGCCCCCGTGGAGGTCGCCGAGGTTTGCGAGCGCTGTCCAACCGGGGCCTTGACCTACGAGGACAAATCAGGACGAAGGGAATGTGCGCCAGACGAAAATACCATCAACGTTGCCTACAACGGACCGCTTTATGTTTCCGGCGATCTTGAAATCGACGGCGCTCCCGATGACATGACAGGCATTCGTACGCGGGCCGCCCTTTGTCGTTGTGGCCAATCAAAAAACAAACCCTTTTGCGACAATACGCACCTGAAAGCTGATTTCAGGGACACCGGCGCGATCGGCGACAATGGGGCGCAAGACCTCGTAAATGGAGGAAAACTGACAATAAGGCCCAAGAAGGACGGTCCTTTATTTGTGGAAGGCAGCCTGTCAATAACAACGGGCAGCGGGCGCTTGGCGTGGCGTGGTGAAAAGGCCGTCCTATGCCGCTGTGGCGAATCCAAAAACAAACCCTTTTGCGATGGTTCCCACAAACTTGCCGGTTTCAGCAGTGATTAGATCGTCGGCCTGAACATTAAGGCTGATTGTTCAGTCTTTCATACCCTTTGGGTTGAAATCATGGTCTTTGGGTATCAGGACCGGCGCGCGTTCCTTTTCACGCAGAACATCGACATCTTCATAAGTTGCCGCCGACACCAGCGGCGTATCCCATTCTTCAGGCGGTCGGTGATCTTCCGGGGTGACGATACCGCCGGAAATAACCATTTTCAGCGCTTCTTCCACGCTCATGGAAAGCGGCGTCAGCTCTTTCTTGGGAACGAACAACAGGAATCCGGATGTCGGATTCGGCGTTGTGGGAAGGAAGATATTGATACATTCTTCCGCGGTAATATTCTGCACCTCGCCTTCGGTTCGTCCGGTAATAAAGGCGATGGCCCAAATGCCGCGCCGGGGATATTCAACCAGTACGGCCTCGCGAAAAGCGTTTGACTGCTGGGCAAGGACTGTTTCAAGAATTTGTTTGATCGCGCCATAAATACCACGGATCACCGGCATGCGGTTCAGCAACCTTTCGCTGGTACGCAGATACAAACGCCCGACAAATCCCGCCGTCAAGGCGCCTATCAAGGTGAGCACAATAAAAACGACAACCAGGCCCAGCCCAGGGGTCGCAAATGGCAGATAGGTTTCCGGGTTGTATTTCAGCGGAATTAGCGGTGTGACTTTGCTGTCTACAAAGTTGATGAACAGCCAGGCAAGATAAAAGGTGATAGAGATCGGCGCCGTGATAAGAACGCCAGCCAGGAAGTAGGCGCGCAACTTCCCCAGAAACCCGATCTTGGCCGGTTTCTTCGAATTACCATCGTGCGCCTGAGTCTTAAATATTTCGTCGCTATCGGTCATGGCGACACAATCGACTAATGCGCAATGGAAAGCAACTTACTCTTTGAAAAACTCAAAAAGAGCTTCGTAAGTTTCGTCGGGCTTTTCTTCGGCCAGAAAATGGCCGCAATCGATGGCATGACCGGAAACGTCGGCGGCGCGTTCGCGCCAAGTTCCAAGGACATCGTAAGCCTTTTCCATCAATCCTCTCTTTCCCCATAGCACCTGCAAGGGACACTGAATAGGCGACGCCAAATCGGCTTCATCATGTTCAAGATCAATGCCGGCCGCCGCTCGGTAGTCCTCGCAGGACGCATGAATGGTTTCTGGATTGGAAAAACAGCGGATGTACTCAGCCAATGCTTCGTCGGTGAATCCGTCCTGATCCGCACTCCATTTTCCAATCTTTCTTCGCAGGTAAAATTCAGGATCGCCGCCGATCAGGTGTTCGGGCAAACCATCCGGCTGGATCAGGAAAAACCAGTGATAGTATCCGCTGGCAACTTTTTGATTAATGGTGGTGAAAATTTTGTGGGTTGGGACGATATCCAGAACGGATGCCTTCAAAACCTTCTCCGGATGGTCAAGGGCCATACGATGGGTAACCCTGCCACCCCGGTCATGGCCAGCGACGAAGAATGTCTCAAATCCAAGCCGGGACATGACCTGAACCTGATCCAGCGCCATTGAGCGCTTGGAATATCCTTCGTGATTGTCTCCACCTGGTGGTTTGGAACTATCGCCGTACCCGCGCAGATCTGGAATGACAAGCCTGAAATCCCGGGCAAGCCACGGCGCTACTTTATGCCACATGACATGGGTTTGCGGATAACCATGCAACAACAGCAGCGGCGGACCGTCTCCCCCTTGAAGCAGATTGATCTCTGCACCTTCGGTTTTGACGCGGATATTCTCGAACCCCTCATACATGGGGAATTCTCCTGGGCGGCCGAATCAAGTAGAAGTTAGCTGGAGGCTTTTTCGTTAGACATGCGTCTGACGTGATCGGCCAGAATATTAAGTAATCCCCTGATAAAAGGATCGGCCTTTTTCATTTTTGCTTCGAACATCTGGCGGCTGATAACGATGGCGGCGCCACCGACTGAGGCCCGCGCGGTCGCCATGCGGTTCGAGTTGTCAAGCAGAGCCATTTCGCCGATGATTCCACCCTGCCCGACCGTGGCCAGAACTAATTCGTTTTCCTCTCCGGCATTTTTGACGATTTCCACTTCCCCCGACTGCAGGACAAAAGCAAGGTTGCCATCCTCGCCTTCCTTGAAGATCTTATCGCCCTTTTGGAATGTTTTACGTTCGAGAACCCTGTCCGACATTTTGTTCTTCCCTTGTAAGGATTTGGTCGGATTCTATCATAGCTCGAAAGACCGGGAAAGTTTATGAAATCATTGGCTTGTCGCTATGATTTCCCAGGATTCCAGCATTTTTCCTGCTACCGCGCCAAAACGGTCATAGCGGTCGTCCGGCGCGGCGTAGGACCAAACATGAACAATGCCATTATCGGGCCGCGCTAGAACTATCGTCCATTGCCGAAACTTCCGTGAGTCCCGTTCGTACGCGACGGTAAACTGCAATCCATTTAGCGTTAATCCATTTCTCGAATAAACATAGGCGCCCTGGCCCGGGAAACTGGCATTCTGGTCAGCCGCCAAGAGTTGACTCTTTAGGCCCTCAACCACGTTCAACGTTGCCTGGGTGAGGTCATTTCCGCCAGTTTGCGGTTGCACGTTTTGAATATTTACCGTTGCGAAATACGCTGGTGTTCCCTTGCGGCCACTGATCGTGACGAATGGCCCCTTTCCCCGCTCGACAGTCCACGAAAGCGGGTAGTCGATCTCAATTCCAAGTCCGCTGTCATCGAGATGGCGAACCTTGCCGCTTATCATTTCAACCAGTCCATCGCTTTGGGCCGTGGAAACCTGTTCTGAGCCCGTAACCGGGGCAGGACGGAAGCTTTGTAAAACCCAATTGAAATCGGCAACCAGTTTATTGAATTCCTGTGGCGGGGCGATGAATATAAAGGCGTAATCCAGATTTGTACCCCGCGCCAGCACCACGCGGACCATGGATCCGGCACCTTCATACATTGATTCAAAGGCATTGAGACCAGCCAGTCTGGTTGGCTGTTCTCCAAGTTTTCGCGACCAGGGGCGGCCGTTACCAAGGTACTTTTGTTCAAGCCTGTTTATTAATTCAGGTAAAGGTGTTCCTTTTTTGGCGATCCCTGTTTGTAAGGTGATCAGGTACCCTTTGCGCGATTTCATTGCGATACCGCTGACTTCATCGCTTTGTTCGACAATTGCACCCGGCGGAATGGCCACAAGGAATCCTTGCTTGGGATCCCTGTACAGCATCGCCTTACCCTGCTTGCCAACATCTGTGGCGCCTTGAGCAGGTGTCGATTGTCCTGCTTGCTGAGCGATCCCTTCGTCAGATAAAACAAAAAGCAGGGTCAATAGCACTAAAACGAAGCGAAACATCAGCGTCATCTGTTCCATATATCCTGTATGTTTGCACGGCCTGCTAAAATTCCGTCAACCGGAATGAAGTGACGCGCAACGGAGTCTGCTCCGCTATCTTTCTCAAGGATTGTCATTTTTGCTGCAAAAAATGTCGCTTAAGACTGACAAATGGGTTCCTCCAAGCTTATATTTTGACAGAGGCAACCTTAGGAATTCATTAAAGAAAGAAAGAATCATGGCCACAAACGCCCTCGTCTCCATAATTTGCCCCGACCGCGTCGGCCTTGTTTCAGCAATAACCGGCCAACTTTATGATTTGGGCGTCAACCTGGGCAGCACGACATTCGCCGTTCTGGGCGAAGGAGCGGAATTTACCGCAGTATGCGAGTTACCTGGCAGCCTTGAGTTAGGCGAGCTGGACAATGCGCTTTCCTCGCTTGACGAATTGGAAGATGCGGAACTCAGCGTAACAAATTTTGATCTCTCTCCCGTTCACAGCGAATCGGCATACATCACCCATCGCATCAGCGTTCAAGGGGGTGATCGGCCGGGACTTATAGCGCGTCTGTGTGAGGTTTTCGGCCAATTTAATGCAAATATCGTGCGATTGAATTCAGACAAATTACCGGGTGAAGGCGATGACCAATACGAAATCCGTGTTAGCGTTTGGATTCCCAAGGAACAAGCTAAATCGTGCCTGGCTGTTGTCGCCAACACAGCGGGTGAGTTACGCATGAGTTGTTCGTGGGAAGAAGTAGGTTCTTGATACCAATAAGTAATTTCTTAAATATTTTTAGCGAATCTCTTTTAATGGGTAAATTCGAGCGCAGGTTTTCGAAAATTGGCAAAATCAAAAAACGAACTCCGTAACCTAACCGGCGCGCAAAAGGCGGCGAT
>CAZBEC010000007.1:62798-230684 GCA_964490815.1 uncultured Thalassospiraceae bacterium | reverse complement strand
CTTTGTAAGTGCCTGATTTATATACCATTTTAAGAAAATGGCGTCCCCTACGGGATTCGAACCCGTGTTGCCGGCGTGAGAGGCCGGTGTCCTAGGCCTCTAGACGAAGGGGACTTAAGGGGCCTTTCCCATCCTTATCAGGCTTGCTTGCGAACGATCAAGGCCTTTCCGGCCAACGCCTCAAGCGTTGGACAGCCTGCGGGCCTCGGCTACGAAGGCATCGGCATCTTCTTTAAGCGTGTTGAAGGCGGTAACCAGGCGTATTACCGATCTTTCTTCGCCCGGCCAGTCGTAAAAAGCAAAACCGGCGGTGCGCAGATCCTGTATCATCCGGTTGGGCAGGCGGGCGAAAAGCATGTTGGCGTCGGCCGGGAATAGCACGTCGACATCGCTGATTTGCGCCAACCCATCGCTGAGAATCTTCATGCAATCGTTGGCGTGACGGGCTGATTTCAGCCATAAATCGTCGGTCAGATAAGCCTCGAACTGCGCTGCCAGGAAACGCATCTTTGAAAACAGGTGTCCAGCGCGCTTGCGCCTGTAGGCGAATTCCTTCGCCAGACCCGGTGTAAACAGGACGACGGATTCGGCTGCAAACGCGCCGTTCTTGCTGGCTCCGAATGACAGGATATCGATACCGGCTTTTGACGTTATCTCCGCCGGTGAACAGGCTAAAGCGGCAACGGCATTGGCGAAGCGGGCCCCGTCCATGTGCACCTTAAGGTCATGATCGCGGGCGACGGCGGCGATGGCGCAGATTTCATCAATGCCGTAGACGGCGCCGGTCTCGCCGGTCTGCGTGATGCTGACGGACGCGGGTTTAACATGGTGTACGTCGCCGTGTTCGTCCTTCAGGGCATCGGCTAGATCATCGGCGGAAATTTTGCCGCCCCGGTCGGGCAACGGGACCAATTTGGCGCCGCCTGTATAAAATTCCGGCGCACCGCATTCATCAACCTGAATATGAGCTTCGGGATGGCAGTATATGCTGCCGTAGGGTGGCGTGATTACCGACAGCGCCAGCGCATTCGCCGACGTGCCTGTAGGCAACAAGAAGACATCGGCCTTGGCCTCGAATAATTGGGCGATAGTCTTTTCTACACCTTCCGTCGCCGGGTCGGCGCCGTAGGGCATGGCCGGTCCGTCGTTTGCGGCCATCACCGCGGCGGCGATTTCCGGACTGACGCCGGTTACGTTGTCGCTGCAAAAATTCATGACGGCTCCTCATCTTTAGTTATCGATATCGATATTTCATGAAACGCGGATGCATCTGCGTCAACCCTATGCGCTTTTGTTTCAGTGGCAACGCCATCGGCAAGGCCGACAATCAACCATAGCAGGTCGGGCTCGAAAGCCATTTTCAAATCGTGCTCGGATGGCTGGGCGAGATTATCGGGGTGGGAATGATAATGACCGACGATCCGTTCATGGCCGCCCTCTAGCTCCCGCATCAGGGTGAACCGAACCTTGGGGTCAACCTCGAAGCGGTCTGTTTTGCGTTCTTCAACAACATTTTTACTGAGCTGGACTCGCGTGATGGTGACTTTTCCATCCAAATCTCCATGACCGGCCAGTAAACCGCAACATTCGTTTGGGTAAGCATCCTCGGCGGCCTGGATGATCTGATCCATCAACCGGGCGCTTACATTGATCATGGAGCGACCTTAAGCGTTCCCAGTAGCGACCCGTTGGCTGCATCAACCACCAGGACGCGTTCACATGCTGGGCCAGACGGACCGATTTTCAAAAAAATCCGCGTGCCGTCGCCGCTTACGTTGGATATAACACAGCCCTTCGGCAGCGAAAGCATCACATCGCCAAAAGCCATTGGCTTCATATTAGGCGTGGCAGTGTTAACGCTTGAAGGCGTGGGCAGGGCAGGGGGTTGATCCGTTTCCTGAGACTTCGTTTCGCCCCCCAAAGAAAAGAACTTGAAATCAGGATCGTCCGCCTTGCGGTACAATCCGTAACCGATCGTCGTCATCGCGATGACGATCAGAACGCCTAATCCGGCCACTAAACCCTTGAGTGCCTGCATAATCCCGTACAGTCTAATCCTATGAAGCAAGAAAATTCGCCCCTCACTTACACCGTTCAGGTGCCTCCCGGCAAGGCCGGTAACCGCCTTGATAAATTCCTAGCGGAAGAATTGAGCGAGTTTTCACGCACCCGCCTTAAGGTTCTAATAGAAGAAGGAAGCGTCCGGGTCCAAGGTGAAGCGTTGCCGCTACCGGCACTTGATCCTTCGCAAAAGGTCCATGAAGGGGAGACTTTCATCGTGGAAGTGCCGGCGCCGACTGCGGCAGCACCCGAGCCCCAGTCCATTCCCCTTGATATTGTTTATGAAGACGATAACGTCATCGTTGTTGATAAACCGGCCGGGCTCGTCGTTCATCCGGCCCCGGGCAGCCCGGACGGCACCTTGGTCAATGCCTTGTTGGGGCATGCCCGTGATTCGGGCGACGGGGGAGGATTGTCCGGCATCGGCGGGGTCGAACGCCCGGGCATTGTCCATCGCCTAGATAAAGGGACCAGTGGCTTGATGGTGGTTGCAAAGAACGATGTCACCCATCGTTTTTTGAGTGAACAATTTGCCGGGCGCTCCATCGAGCGCGCCTATTACGCCCTGGTGTGGGGGATTCCCACGCCATCACAGGGAGAGATTTCCGGCTTTATTGGGCGCAGTCCTTCAAATCGGAAGAAAATGGCGATCGTAAAAAAGGGCGGTAAAGAGGCGCTTACAAGGTTCAAAACGGTTGAATCCTATGGAGAGGTGGCTTCTTTGGTGGAATGCCGGTTGGCCACGGGACGCACCCATCAAATCAGGGTGCATATGGCCTCACTCGGTCATCCGGTTATCGGCGACCCACTGTATGGCGGCGGTGGGAAGGCTAAACGTCGGGGATTAAGCGAATCTGCGGTCGCAAAAATTGAAAAATTGGACCATCAGGTATTACACGCATACACTTTAGGGTTTTTTGGGGGCAAAAATACCGAAAAATTGCGATTTAAAAGTGAAATGCCTGAATATTTCAAAGCCTTATTACAAATTTTTGTGAAATTCTAACTTTTTTCTATACCTGAGCATTATCCTTGGTTATTATTTCTACACATCACGGGGGTGATGTGTAGGGCATGGACATTTATTGCTCCAGCTTTTTGGGGGAAGGAGGCTAATTAAGGAGAAAAATAAAAATGGGTTCTTTATCGCTTAATTTTGATACGACCCCCGAAGGCAACCTGAGCCGGTATCTTCAGGAAATTAGAAATTTTCCAATGTTAGAAGCACAAGAAGAGCTTCGCTTAGCAAAAAAGTGGCGCGACAAACAAGACAATGACGCTGCTCATCGTCTTGTAACAAGCCACCTCCGGCTTGTTGCAAAAATCGCCATGGGGTATCGCGGGTACGGTTTGCCGGTAGGCGAACTTATCTCCGAAGGTAATGTCGGTATGATGCAGGCCGTCAACCGTTTCGATCCGGAAAAAGGGTTTCGCCTTTCCACCTACGCCATGTGGTGGATCAGGGCGGCCATCCAGGAGTATATCCTGCATTCCTGGTCGTTGGTAAAAATGGGAACAACGGCAGCCCAAAAAAAGCTGTTTTTCAATCTGCGTAAGCTGAAAGGGCAAATTCAGGCCATCGAAGAAGGCGATATGACGCCGGAGCATACTACCGAAATCGCTGATCGCCTGAATGTCTCGGAGACAGAAGTGATCAACATGAACCGCCGCATGTCGGGATCGGATCATTCCCTGAATGCGCCTCTCAGTATTGATGGCGATGGTGAATGGCAGGACTGGCTGGAAGATGAAAATGAAAGCCAGGAGGAAACATATGCCGAAAGCGAGATTCTTGGCCAACGCCGCGAGTTGCTGGCCGATGCCCTGGAAGGATTGACGGGCCGGGAATCCCATATTCTGGAAGAACGCCGTCTAAGGGATAATCCGACGACTTTGGAAGACCTGAGCAAACAATATGGCATATCCCGGGAACGGATTCGCCAAATTGAAGTCCGGGCTTTCGAAAAAGTCCAGAAATCTGTCAGGAACGCCGTAATTAATCAGCGCTATAGTTGCTGATTACAGAAATCATTCTGATCAGGCTGTCTTGGGATTAGTCGGGGGTGGCGTGCCGTTTGCAGGAGCCTCCCCTCCCGGAGCCCCTTGAGGCGGTCCAGCCGGAGCGCCTCCGCCAGCGAGCAAGTTGTCGATGCCGTCAAGCAGGGTTTCCGTATCTGTATCTCCCACGCTAACAGGAGCAGGCGCGAGATCATCTTCCGGCACCTCGTCTTCACCAAATTGATCGCGCATATCCAGGACTTCCTGTGGCGTCGCTACATCTTCACCCCAATCTTCAATAAGTTGACGCTGGGTCGAGCGCAAAGAAGATACTTGGCTTTGGGCAATTACCGTCAAGAAGGTTGCAACGATTGGCGGTAGGGATTGATAAATCATCCAGCCAAAGGCGGCGGCCCCATACATAATGACCAGGGAAAACACATCCGTAAGGATCAGCATCGCGGCATCTATGGTGTTGCTACCGGTCCACATCTCCATCATGTAAGGGAAAACCCCGCAAAAGTTAATTCCGCCGACGCAAAAAGCGGCGTGCTTTTTAGGGCTTCTGTCGATAATTACCGATACGATTGTCGGCAATAACCCGAAGAACATCAGCATTACTGTCGGCAATTGCCAGATTACCAATCCAACGAAAATAACAGAAAACCAAAGTGTTAATTGCCCTTTTCGGAAACTGCCTGGTTGAGGGGCTGGTTGTGCTTTTTTAGCCATGATGTTCACCAGAACTCAGCGAGAATAAGGATTGAAACAACGATCATGGAAATAACAACCGACGACGTAGAGGCAAATTTTTGCCCCATTTCCTGGGCGGCCTCTGGCGAAGACAATTCACCCCCTTCTATTTCTTGAATTTGATCTTCGGCCGTGGCGTATTCAAACCGGGCTTCTTCGTAACCTTCTGTGTCCTGACGCCTTTTCTCGGCGTTGTCTATCAGGTCGAACAGTTCCGGAAGACTTCCCTGGCGGACAACGCGGGGCATCTCCTGCTCAATTTCACGACGCGTCGCCCGGCTAAAATAGGTATTCACTGCAGGGGCGAGCTGGCTTCCAACCCAACTGGTCAGGCCGTAAACGGATTCTCCTTTTAATTTCCACTGCAGGTAAGCCAATAAGCTGAGCATCCCGATCAGGAATGAAGAATCCTTCGGTTCGGCAAGGGCTCTCAAATGCGGCTCGATGCGCTCCTTGAATCTGGCAGCGATAAAAGCTGTCACGTGACGGTCCAGGGGACGCAATTTTTTGTCAGTCCTATCGGCGACCGCATCAAGCGATGGCAACAGGTCTTCGATATTGATAACGCATTGTTCTGCTATAAGTGGGCTTTGACACGAAAGGGAACTATTGAGTTCGTATAGGCATCTTTCGATTCCGAATCCAGGACCATTAATCTGCAAAATTCCCTTCATTCTGGCGAAAACGCCCTGATACTCGTATGACATTTCATCACGGATTTTGTCCGTGTGCGCCGAATACCATATGTCGGGTATGCCGTGCCTTATGACTTCCGCGGCGATTTGCATACTGTTACGGCGCAATAGTTCAACCGCCAAGGCGGGGCCGAAACCTTCCGGAATGAAAGACAAGCCCTTGTACCGTACGGGGCCGCAAGGGTCCAAAAGCATTGATACCTTTGTTACAATATAGTCGTCACTGCCGCGAAATTCGTTTTCCTGAATGGCGGCCGAAGCCGCGATCGCATTGACGGTATCGGACATATCTCCGTCACCCAGGCTACGCCTAAGCCAGTTTTCCAGGTCCTCGTGTTTGATCGCCGTTGCGGCCTCTTTGACGTTTTTGGTAAATGCGAAAGCCAAGCTTATAGGATTCCGGAATTCCTTTTCCATGAAGATATACGGCGTTTCAGATTTCTTGGCCGGCTTGCGCTGCATCGGGGTTTGTCGTTTGCCGGAAACCCATAGGTTCATTTCATCGACTCCCCAGCGCTCACTGAGGTCATCGCTGAGAATGCCGCGCAGGGGCTCGATAAGGGGGACTGGTATTTTCCTTTTCCCACATAGGGCGGCGTAGGTTCCTTGTTCGACTTTTGCCGTAAATAAATCCTCGACGGATTTATATTGGACCATTTTCTTGCCAAGTATTAACACGACGATAGTAACTCCAAGAGCATACAAATCATCGCTGATATCGCCGCTTCCCCGGCCGCCTTGGGAGGCCATGGCGCGTGGAACCGGTTCATAAATAAGGGGTTGGTCGAATCCTGGCGGTGAGGTTACGCAATCGCCCATTACGACTTGGGTGCGCTCCTTGTCCATAAAGAACAAGTTCTCAACACGAATTTCGCGATGATTGGCGCCGCGCATTTCGATCTCTTTAATGGCTGTGTACAGGGGTTCGATAAACGTCTCCTGAACTTCATACTCGTTTACCGTAAACTCGCCGTTTTCGATTGCGTCGGCGACGCTTCCGCCAAGTGGGCGTTCGTAGATGACGATTATGGTTTCCTGATTGATTGGCGGCCAGAAGGCAACGTCCCAACTGACCATTTGCATCAGCCCGGAATGGCGCTCGTCCCTGAGTTTGCGCATCACCTCCATGCGGGTGGGCAGCCCAGGCGTGCAGATCAGGGCAAAGAGTTCTATTTCCTGATTTCGCCTGTCACGAACTGCGTACGCCTTTGCCGAAGGCATATCCAATTCTTCTATAGGGGCGTTTGCATCGACCAGATACTGGTCGTTGATTAGGACCGGGCCGGAATTGCCGACCGCCTGGTCACCTGCACCATTTTCTTGGGGCGAGATAGCCATTGTTCTGTTCCAAACACGGGGCGGGGCCGTACCTTCTGGTCGGTTATTCCGTACCCGAGAGACGATTTTAGCCGGTATACCATTGATTTACAATGAAATATTGAAAACCCAACGGATTCGTTAACCATGTTTGAAAAATCGTAATGTTTCGAATCGGTTAACCGTTGCTAATCGGCGAACGGATCGTGAACAAGTATTGAATCCTCGCGTTCAGGACTGGTGGAAAGCAATGCCACGGGCGCCTCGATCAGTTCTTCTATTCGACGGATATACTTAATAGCCGTAGCCGGAAGATCGGCCCAAGAACGCGCACCTTCGGTGCTTTCCGACCATCCCTCCAAAGTCTCATAAATCGCTTCTACTTTTTGCTGCTTAACCGTTGAAGCGGGAAGATGATCGTAGACTTTACCGTCAATTCGATAGCCGGTGCAGACCTTCAATTCATCCATGCCATCCAATACATCCACTTTGGTGAGGGCTATACCATTGATGCCATTAACCTTAACGGCCTGGCGAACCAACACGGCATCAAACCAGCCACACCTTCTTGGTCGTCCTGTAACAGTGCCGAATTCATGGCCGCGCTCACCCAATCCCCGACCAATTTCGTCTTCCAATTCTGTCGGAAAAGGGCCGCTGCCAACCCGGGTCGTATAAGCCTTGGTAATGCCAAGAACATAGTCGATCGCCCCTGGGCCTTGCCCGGAACCGGCAGCCGCCTGTCCGGCGACGACGTTTGAGGAGGTGACGAACGGGTAGGTGCCATGGTCGATGTCCAGCATGGTACCTTGCGCGCCTTCGTAAAGAATTCGTTTGCCGGATTTTCTTGCTTCATCCAATTCCTTCCATACGGCGCCCGAAAAAGGCAGCAGTTTGGGCGCCAACGCACCCAGTCGTTCGATAAGGTCACCCGGATCAACTTCATCCATCCCCAATCCTCTGAGCAAGGCGTTGTGATGGAACAGCATCTTATCAATTTTATCGCTCAGTACCTCAGGGTCTGCCAGATCGCCGACGCGAATGGCCCGTCTTGCAACTTTGTCTTCATATGCCGGGCCGATTCCCCGACCTGTCGTCCCAATTTTCGCATTGCCCAAGGCTTCTTCGCGTGCTCTGTCCAGGTTGCCATGTAAGGGCAGGATCAATGGGGCGTTATCAGCGATGCGAAGGTTATCGGGTGAAATGTCGATGCCTTGTTCTCTGATTTTGTCAATTTCGGTAAGCAGCGCCCAAGGGTCGAGAACGACCCCGTTGCCGATAATGGACATTTTTCCGCCCCGCACGACACCCGAAGGCAACATATTCAGTTTGTAGGTAACGCCATCAATGACCAACGTGTGCCCGGCGTTATGACCGCCCTGAAAGCGAACCACGACATCAGCGCGTTCAGAAAGCCAATCGACGATTTTTCCTTTGCCTTCGTCACCCCATTGCGAGCCGACGACAACTACATTGGCCATGCCTTGATAATCCTTTTATTTCGTGGAGGTAATTTTGTTGTTTAATAGAAAATGTGAACACCCTAGGCGTCTTGCATCTTCTTTGGAGTCTACTTCTGTCGCCAATCCATCCACCGTGATCCATCCCTCGGACCGATATTTTCGGGCATCGGATATATCGGTATCAGTGGGAATGTATAAACGTTTACCCGGAGAAGTCGGGGGAACGGCGCGTAAAATTGTATCCATATATAAAGTCATTCCAACGGCAGGTTCGCCCACCTTGCCGTTGCCGCCAGCAAGGTAGCGTCCCCCGCGACCGAGTTCTCCTCGATGACCTTCAGCAAATATGGTGAAAGTGACACCCGTATGGTATTCAAGGTCTCGGCTTTCAACCGGATCGACGGTCAGGCTAAGGTTAGGCGCTCCGCAACGGATTTTTTCAATCACCGCGCCAAGCGTAGATCTTTCCGCAGCAGCATTCTTCGGTAGATCAATTTTTTCAAGCGCTGCGAGGGCTTCATCGGCTGGGCCGGTCGCCCGCATCAAGGCCATTAATTGCGAGGTTACCTGTTCTCCAAGCTGTGACGACATACCCTTTACCGCAGCCTCGTCTTTTCGGTCCAGTGCAGCTTTGAGGCTAGAGATATTTTCCGATCCCATATTCAAGTGGCCGATAACGGCCGGAACCAGCGTCGGTAAAGCGAGATCGATAGACAAATCAATGATGCTTAGATCATTCAGGGCTTCAGCAGCGATCAGAATGATCTCTGCATCCGCCTTTGGTTCCGAACTGCCGATCAGTTCCGAACCAACCTGACCAAACTGACGTTCCGGCCGCATTTGTGTGCCACGGACTCTTAATACCTGCCCGCCGTAACATAGACGAAGAGGCCTTGGCGCGTTCTTTAACCTGGTAGTAGCGATACGAGCTACCTGCAGCGTCATATCCGCACGAACGCCCATCATCCGCTGGGATACAGGGTCCATTATTCGAAATGTCTGCGCCGACATTGCCGCACCGACGCCCGTCAATAGACTTTCCTCGAATTCAATCAGAGGCGGCTTTACCCTCTCGTACCCGTTGGCTGAAAAACAGGCGATCAAATGCTCTGTCGACGCGGCTTCATTTTCTGCGTCAGATGGGAGCACATCGCACATGCCAGCTGGTAGTAGGGCTATATCGGAAAATTCGCTCATAGTTTGGGACTGTGGGCGTCGTTGGATGTGAAAACGATATGGCTGCTTGAGTATGTAACGCTTGCAACCAAATTACGGCTGTTAGAGCTACCTGCAATTATTTTCGGCGCAGGCGTTGTGATCTAGTACTACGGAATCCGCTCAACGGGCAAATGGAAAAGAATAGGCGACAATGTTTCTAAAAAAGCCCAAATGTATGACTTTTGACCGTTTTCCCCATGTTTCCGACTATTTCCGGCACCATAGCCTTGACTAAAGTTTCGCCGTCGGTTTGATCCAGGTTTGCTACGGCCCAAGCCTGCCAATGCCTTTTACCATTTGAACGGTTATCAATTGTGACGTCCAGGCGATATTGAGAAGGCGTCATGATCGATGTTTCGCCTTTACCCTGATTGAAGACTCCGCCGGTGTTGCTATCAAACAGGTTAAAGCGCATTCTGGCATTTTCTCCTCCTTCGCGCCCGCCATGCGCATCAAGTTCCAGAACGGCTCTTTTGTTGCGAGTCGAATAGGCGCCCAGTTCATCACGGGTTTCGAACGATATGACGAGCTCAGAGTCGTTGCTCAGCGAATAACCCTTGGTTCTAAGAATACGTTCAAATTCCTTCTTCAAAGCCAAATTCTGATCCGAGTTGTCTAAAGGCCGGACATGAAATGTCGTGTCTTTGGGGACTGGCCTGTAAGAGAAGGCATTCATCAGCGCTTCGCCGTAATCCTGAGCCAGCAGTGCGCCGGAGGAGGAAAAAAACAAACCCAAGCATAGTGCGAGAAATGAAGGGATGAATAGACGCCTCATTAACGAGCCTTTCAACGTAAGAAACAAGCAGAAAATACCCAGTGGATCGCTCGATTATTCGGCGTCGGTGGGTTGTATGTCAACAATTCTACCCGCAATACGAAAAAATTCAGTTAATTCCTTGTATATTTTTTCCGTTTTGGAAATATCGGGTGCAAGAAATTGTTAATCTATAGCGGTCAATCTCTACGTCATCGATTTGGGCCGGAGCAATATTTGATGCTTCGGGGTACTTTTTTTGGGAAAAGGGTCAATAGCGATGGCTGGTGCGTTCCAATCAGTACGACGCATTCCTGTCTTTCAACCTGGTGGAATTTTCGGCGTGGGCCTTGTTGTCGGCCTCGCGGCGGGATTTGCTTTTCTGATACTTGCAGCCTGAAAAAACCTTGAACAGTCAGTCGAAAACGACCGACAGTGGGCCCGTCTTTGTCGGCCAAACCCCGTCCTCTAAAACGCTACGACCCTCAAAGATTAGATATCCCCGGCGTCCGTAGTGAGGCAGAGGCCTGATCAAGGACTGCATCGCTTTTTGATCTTCAGCCTCTACAACCAATATCGGGCGAAGATTTCCGTTGGAGTTTTGCTGACGCGATGCCCATACTCTGGCCGTTCCACGTCCAAGCAGCATTTTTGGCGTGGTCCGCAAGTTAGCGCTATGAAGGAGTTCCTGAACGGCCAGAGTTTGCCCAAAAATCAATAGTGGTCCGCCATGGGTAGCGACTTTTGACGGGTTTGCAAAATGTGGAGGACCGTCCATTAGTTTAGTGGCCAGGTTTTTTGCCACTTTTTCCATTATTTTGTCGGAACCGGCGAATATGACCATCGTGTCGGCGTTCAGGGTGGTATCTCGCAAAATCGGCGGCGCTTCCGTGGCGTCGAGTCTGCGAAAAATATCAAAATCAGGATCAACGGATAGAGAAACCGGAGGCGAGGGTAGTGGCAACTCGATTTTCGAGGCGTTGCCGTCGATACTGGCTTGAAAAATTTCCTCACCCGTCTTGGTTTTCAACCTGATAGGCACATTCAAGGAATAAGGCAAGTCCGGCTGGCTTAGGACGAAGGTTAATTTGTTCGCGACTTGCTGGATGTTGGATAGCTGAATCTTGGGGGCGCCGCTTCGATCGACCCACTGTTCAAAGAATACACTCAGATCCATTCCTGAAATATCTTCGAAGATTTCTTTAATATCGACCCAGCCGGCTGATCTGAATTTGTACTTGGTCCAAAACGCCTGGATACCTTCCCGGAATTTTATCTTGCCTAACCGCCGTTCAAGCATGTGGAATATAAATGCCACCTTATTGTATCCAATGATCTGGGAGGCATCGTGGCTTCGGGAGACAAAATTTCTAACCGCCTGATCGCGTCTTGGCGGCAGGGCTGCATAATCTCGAAGCCATTCGGTCCTCATGCGCAGCGTATTTTCCTTCCCGCGGATTCCTGCAAGAGCATAATCGGTCATATAGGTCGTCAGACCCTCGGCCCAATTGCCTTGCGAGTATTTGACCTCAACGCCATTGCCCCACCAATTGTGTAGTACCTCGTGACCTAATGAAGTGAAACGGATGAACGGCAACTGCAAAACGCGCTCTCCGATGTACGTCATGCCAGGAAAGCCCAGTCCCACTGGCAAGGGGCCTGACACGATATTGAAAGACGGAAACGGATAGTCGCCGATGCGTTCTGAAAAAAGATCAATGTACTGTGCCGTAGAATCCAGATACCCGGACGACAATTTTTCCAGTTCGAGTGGAAAATAAGTTCTGAGAACCACATCCTTGTGGCGCCGTTCATTTACGATGAAGGGTCCGGCGATCAGAATAATACCATGAGTTGGAATGTCTGATTTGAATACGGCCTGGTACATGCCCGCGCTTGAGCTTTCTTGGACAAGGCTTCCGGGTACGACGGCTTTTTGAGCATCGGGCAGAATTAATTTCACTTGGTAGGTGGCCGATACCCCTTCGGCCATCAGATGCCATGCGGCACCAGGTGAAAGGTAACTACCCTCGGGCGATACGATTAGCGGGGCGCCTTCCAAAGTTCGAGGTTGGTTCGGAAAGCTTGATAAAATACCCCTATAATCAATTTCGATTCGATGGTTGCCCTCGTCACCAAGGTTCAATTTCAAAGCGCCGCCGCGTCTGCTTTGTGCGACAATTTTTCCGTCTACACGAATGCCGGTGATAATCATGTTTTCGGCTAGGCGGAAAGATGCCTCACCGCTTCCTTGTAACCGCACATGGTCAGAGATGTGCAAGGAACCGGCGGCAGGATCTAGCTCTACCTGCATATCGTGGTGCAAGTTCGTTACACCGCCATATGCTGCGCTGGAATAAATAACTAGTCCCAAATAGAGGAAGAATACCGGCAGTAAATTTTTAAAACGGAGCTTCATTATCGTTTCGGATGTTCTTTATCGGCAGGAAATTTTGCGATGATATCCAACCATTTACCATTTCGAAAGACACGCAAAGGCAACCAGGTGCCGGGCGACTGCCTGTGAATTGTCTTTATGAGGTCTCGTGTTTTGGTAATTCTAAGGGCTGCAGCTTCGACGATCAGGTCACCTTTCAGAAGTCCTGCAGCATCTGCAACACTTCCTTCTAGTACTTTCGCTATGCCTACACCCTTTTGACCATCCTCCTCGGCATTTTCAATTTGCACGCCGAGCCTGGGCTTTGACGGTTTATCGGCTTCCCTCGGCGGGCTAATACCGAAGACGGCGTCGGCTACCCGAGTGCCGTCTTTCGCTTTCAACTCATTACAGGGAAGGCCCCTATCCCAGGGTAGAAGGACGGCCGCATTGTCGATCCCTAAATCGGCGAGTTGGTGGGGTATGCCATATCCGTATTCAACATGACCACGTCCAACAATAGCGACGACCAGGGGATTTCCCCCTGCGGCGCTCACGTCTGCAATTGCTTCTGCCATGGCTCTGTCCCAGATGGTTTGGACTTCGACAAAACTTTTGAATTTTCTTTTTTCTTCTTCGCTTAGTTCTGCATTTTTATCTCTTTCGTTATCTTCTTCCCTGTGAAGCCCAAAAACTTCCTTCAGGCTGTCCAGATAAGCCTTAGAAGGCGCCAAAGGATTGCCAATTCCCCGACGTTGATCGGCGGCGATGGAAGCCCAACCGTTTTTGCTGACCTGCTGAACAAATTTTCGTTCTACATTCAGCGCACGCATGGGAATTCGGTGCATCCTAGCAAAGTGGAAAAACGGCATGTAAAGACCGGGATCAAAGCGCCAAACCTGATCCCAGCGCACCATATCAAGGAATTTCTTTTCGCTTAGCTCACCCCTTGTCCACCGATCGAGTACGGGTTGCGCGACCCGGGGAAAGGCCTCAAATCCCAATACCATGTTCGGGTTGCGGCCATATAGAGACGAAAGGACGTGTAGTTGCCAGCGATGATGTTCGGCGCTGGTATGGGATTCTCCTAACAACACCACCGGGCGCTTCGCCATTAGATCCAGAAGCTGGGTTTCAGGAATATTCGTTCCGCCTTTAAGATCTTGCCAAATTCCCGTCTGGACGCAAATTGGATTTGCATGCCCCTTTTCCTGTGCATTCACCGGAAGCGGAAACGCCGTGAACGCGACAATGACGAACAACGAACAGAGAAAAGAAACTTTGTTCTGGAAAAAAAATCGAAATTCAAAATTGGAAAGTACTGAGGTCATGGCATTCGTTCTAAGTGTCCAAAAAAAATAGTGGCTGATCATATCCCGGAACTGTCCTTGTGGAGTTGAGAAAATTTCATCCAAGACATATTGTGAAGAGGTATTTTCTACGGCCTCGCGGCGGGGGTTGTTGATTAAATGATTTGTTCTAAACCTGGGGCGTGGATATTTGAACTCGAGTAATACTCAAAAAGAAGTTAAGCGCCACCTATTGGTCGCTTTGGCGAGTAAAGCGCAGGCAAGAAAAATTAGAGCGATGCTGGACAAAGGGCGCTTCCGTTTGTCATACGCGGAAAGCCCAGAAAAAGCCAATAGCCAACTTAAAAGTAAGTCGTTTGAAGCGGTTATCCTTAATGCTGCTCCCTGGGAGAAAAAGCGTATAAGGCCCGGCCGAAATATTATTGCATTGGCCGATGCAAATAACATCCCGACCGTTATCTTGCCCGAAGGAGGCGAAGGCACAGCCTTGGCAAAAAAGGCTTTTGGCACGAATGTATGGAGTCTGTCCTGGGACTATGTCGATAGCGAACTACTGAGTATGGCCATTGCATCTGCGTGTGATTCTTACAGCGAGAACAAAGAGTTGCGCGAAAGCGAAGAGAAATTTTCCAAGGCCTTCCAACTGGGACCAGGCCTATTCATCATTACCACGCCAAGAAACGGACTAATTTCAGACGTAAACGATGCTTGGTTATCGGCATTTGGGTTTAGACGCAGCGAAGTTATTGGCAAAACAACTCTTCAATTGAAATTATGGCCTGACCCGGAAAATCGCTTAACGTTCGTACAGGAGATGACCTCGAAGGGGCGCGTACAAGGGTTAGAAGTGTCCCTTCGCAAAAAGAATGGCCGAATTCTAGATTTGCTGGTGGATGGAGAACTCATAGACATCGAAGGCGAAAAGCACATGCTTTTATTCGCCTTCGACATCACCGAGCGAAAAAACACCGAAAGAGCACTTAGGGATAGCGAAGAACGCGCAAGATCAACCGAGAAAATTCTTTCCAACGCGCTGGATAATATGTCCGAAGGCTTCGCCTTGTATGATTCCGAAGGCCGTCTCGTCAGCTTCAACCAGACGTGGATGGATATCTACCGGTATGATCCCAAACTTGTTAAGCCGGGTGTTTATTACAAGGATTTGATCAAGCTGGACGTAAAACAAAATGTTGTCGATAAGACTTGGAAGGAATCCGACGCCTATATCGATGACAGGGTAAAGCACCACGAAAGATTAAAGGGCTCCTTTGAAATTAAGTTGAGAAGCGGGAAATGGTTGAACATTCGCGAACGCCGAACTTCCGATGGAGGCGTCGTCGGCATCCAATCTGATATCACCGACTTAAAGCGGATCGAGGAAAAATTACGGAAATCGTACGAAGAACTTGAACTCCGTATTGAGGAAAGAACTAGGCAGCTTCGAGAGGAAGTAGAAGAACGCAAGCGGATGATGATAGCGCTTGAAGAAAGTGAGCAACGCCAACGTGACATAGCTGAATCAGCGACTGACTGGCAATGGGAAACCGATTCAAAATTCCGTTACACCTATCTTTCTCACAATTTCCGTTCCTCCCTCAAAATCGACCCAAAGAATGTTTTGGGCAAGTCACGCGTCGAATATATCACCCGCGGTAGCGACCGGGAGCAGGAACAATGGGCTCAACATGTGGAAGACCTGAAAAATCACAGGCCGTTTCGCGATTTCATATACGAATTCAATCACCCCGATGGATATATCCGGCACCTAAGAGCCAGCGGCAAACCAATTTTTGATTCCAAGGGCCGCTTTCGCGGTTTTCGCGGTACAGCTTCCAATATCACCGCCAAGGTGGAGGCCGAAAAGAATGCAGCGGATGCCCAACAACAGTTGAGCGACGCTATAGAAGGAATTTCTGACGCCCTGGTATTATTTGATGCAGATGACCGTTTGGTCATGTGCAACAGTCGATATAGGGAAATTTTCTCCGTACTGGAGGACAAATTGGTTCCCGGCGTCAGGTTCAGAAAAATAGCGTGGCATATATCTAGAAGTAGTATTTTCAAGGGCTCAAAGGCCGCGCCTGATAAGTGGCTGAAAGAAAGAATGCACCGCCACGCCAATCCGGGAAAACCCTTTGAACAAAACCTTGAAAATGGCCGTTGGGTTAATGTCATCGAATACCCCACTACAGAAGGCGGTATCCTGATTTTGCTGACGGACATAACGGAACTGCGCCAGGCCGAACAAGATTTGCGCGAAGCCCGGGATCAGGCGGAAATAGCCAATAGAGCGAAATCTGATTTCCTGGCGGGAATGAGCCACGAGTTGCGAACGCCATTGAACGCTATTATCGGGTTTTCGGATGCTATGCGATCCGAATTGTATGGATCGATACTTCAGCCGCAATACGCTGGATATATTGAAAATATCCATGATTCAGGCATCCACTTGCTTGAGTTGATCAACGATATTCTGGATATTTCCAAGATTGAAGCAGGCGCGGTCGAATTGGACGAGAGCCGAATTAACATAAACGCTCTGGTTAAACGGTCGCTACGTTTGGTTAAAGAACAAGCCGAAGACGGATTAGTGAGGCTGAGAAAAAGCCTGCCTAAAAAGTTACCATCTTTGTATGCGGATGAGCGTCGGGTAATTCAGGTTGTGCTTAACCTACTATCCAACTCCATCAAGTTTACGCAACCGGGTGGTGAAGTAAGGATTGAAGCCAAATTAGATAATAGCGATGAAATGGTTATTCGCGTCAGTGACAATGGGATCGGTATTAAAAAGTCGGATATCAGAAAGGTGATGACTGATTTTGGTCAGGTTAATAACGCTCTTGCCAGAAAAAATGAGGGGACCGGTCTCGGCCTGCCGTTGAGCCTTGGGTTGATGGAAATTCATGGCGGTACGCTGGAATTGGAAAGCAAAATACACAAAGGAACCACGGCTACTATACGATTCCCATCATACCGGGTTCGCAAATAACGAGGCGGCGACGAGTCAATGAGGACAAAAGGCGTAATCGCCGCCGGTCATGAGGAGACGGCAAGAGCGGCGCAAATAATACTGGAAGAAGGCGGCAACGCCTTCGACGCTGCTCTTGGGGCACTATGCGCGGCTTGTATGGCCGAACCAGTATTGGCTTCGCTGGGCGGGGGTGGTTTTTTACTTGCCCGCCCAGCCGGAAGCGGTGGCAAACCTGTCCTTTATGATTTTTTCACTCAAACCCCACGCCACCGCCGAGTGCTCGAGGAGGTGGATTTCTTTCCGATCATTGCCGATTTCGGCGAAGCCCAACAGGAGTTTCATATTGGTCTCGGGTCGATGGCGACACCGGGCGCCGTCAAGGGGCTATTTGGTGTCCATGGTGATCTGGGCTCCATGCCCATGGCTAATATCGTCGAACCGGCAAGAAAACTGGCGCGAGACGGCGTTATTATTAACCGCCTCCAGGATTACATTTTCACTATCGTCGAAAAAATCTATATTTCGAATGAAATTTCACTGAAGGCCTACGGTAATCCCGAGCGACCTGGAAAACTGGTTTCTGAGGGAGATAGATTAGCCTTTCCTGCATTCGCTGATGTTCTTGATGTCCTCGCCCGTGAAGGCGAAGACCTTTTCTATCGTGGCGAAATCGCTGCGACCATTGCAGCTGAATGCGCCCAAGGAGGAGGATATCTTAGCCGTGAAGATTTTGAATCCTATCAATTGGAACGTCGTGATCCACTGGATATATCCTATGGAGACGCAAAAATATTGACCAATCCACCACCGTCAACTGGAGGTATTCTGATAGCTTTTGCAATGGCGCTCCTGAACGATTGTGGCTTAAGAGGGGAAAAATTCGGGTCGTCCAGGCATCTGCAACTACTGGCTAATTCAATGATGCTTACCAATGAGGCGAGGGTAGAAAGCAATCTTCATCAAGAATCTGAAATTGAGGTTGGCAATACAATGCTCGATCCGGAATTTCTGGAAATATACCGATCCAGAATTCTGGGCCATCCGAAAGCCAGGCGCGGCACGACACATATCAGCGTTATCGACGCGGAAGGTAACGCTGCGGCAATGACGCTATCGAATGGAGAAGGAGCAGCCTATATCGTTCCCGGTACGGGAATCATGGTCAATAACATGCTGGGCGAAGAAGACATAAATCCCCATGGATTTAACCTGTGGCCGGAAGATATTCGCATGAGTTCCATGATGGCGCCTAGCCTGATTCAACGCCGCGATGGCGGTATAACCGTTTTGGGTTCAGGAGGCTCTAACAGAATTAGAACCGCGATACTTCAGGTGATGCTGAATTTGGTCGATTTCGACATGCCTTTAATGGATGCAGTGCAGAGCTCGAGAATGCATTTTGAGAAGGGGCTCCTGAGCATCGAGAACGGATTCAATGAGGCAGAATTAAATTCCCTTCGTGCTCAAGTCGGAGAAATGAAAGTCTGGTCAGGGCAAAATCTGTTTTTTGGGGGCGTTCACGCCGTTCAATTTGACTCGGCAAACGCTCATTTGAATGGTTTCGGCGATCCACGCCGCGGAGGCGTCACTCTTGGGACTATTTAGTTAACTCAGGCGTCGCCCAGGGTATGTCTGAAATCCATAACCTCTTGGGCCATATCGCGGCAGAGTTGCCGTTTTGAACAAGGCTTTTCCAACTCACAGGGCAATTCTCCCTCATGAGGCCACATGATGTGCTGCCGGCAGAGCGCCTTTTCCATTGCGCCCAGAACCTTCGGAAGATCGGTCTTGGCATTTACAACTGGCAAATCCCTTGTAGGGGCTTGAAATTTCTTATTTGATTGCGAACTCAAAGCCTACACTCTTCATGTTGTTGGGGCTGGGCTGAACCTGAAGCAGATTCATTGCTGGCTTACAGAAAAGCTCCAAAATCGACGATAGGTCCAAATCAGTTACAATTTCATTAAGTTGTTTCTAAAACAGAAGCACCAATGTGCGATCACACTCTGTGATTCGCATGAATAAAAAAAGTGGAAATTAGAAAAAAGTTGGGAGACCCTACAATACGCGCCGATTCAATGGCTTAGAGGGCACATTTTTGGTGTCGAAGTTCAAAAATGCGATCAACATCTGAAATCCCAAGATAATTGGCAGGGCCGCTAAAATCACGGAACCTGCGGTTGCCGGGATTCCAGTGACCGAGCTCTGGTGCCACGAATAGCTTCCGTACAAAATCCCAAACAAAAGCAACAGTTTCCCCAAAATCAGTTCAATGGATGGAACCCCAAAATCACGAATGAAATGGCTGTAGAAGATGCGTTTAACGGCATTGGCAAAATGCAACGCCGCAAAACTGAAGATTACATTACGTACTTTAAGGCTGCTTTGTTCATCACCATATCGGGCGGGCATCGGTATATCGATAACCACTGCGCGCATCATATTCAGGCGAAACAGGATGTCCGATTCAAAAAAGAAGCCGTTATTGATCTCGTCAAACGGAAGGTGCATGGCTGCATCAATATGAATTGCGGTAAAGCCATTGGTCGGATCGAAAATATTCCAATACCCACTTGATACTTTTGATGCAAAGGAAAGGGCCAGGTTGCCCAAAATTCTGACCCGTGGCATTTCCGACAGGCCATCCAAATTGTAAAAACGGTTTCCTTTGGCGTAATCGGCTTCGCCTTTCAAGAGTGGAGCAACGAGTTCCGGGATCAGCGAAGAATCCATTTGCCCGTCGCCGTCCACTTTTACGATTATTTCGGCGCCTGATTCAATCGCTCGCTTGTATCCGCTTATGGTAGCGCCACCTACACCCTTATTGGTCTGGTGGATTAGAACTTCGACCCTATTGTCCGTACAGTTGGCCTTTACATACTCGCCCGTTTTGTCGGGACAGGCATCATCGACAACGATGACATTGGTTACCTCGTTGCCGATGGCCCCGATAACAGCAAGAATACGCGATTTTTCCCGATAACAGGGAATGACAACGGCTATCGTGCCGCTGGGTTCGTTTTCGCTCACTTTCTTCCCCTCATTCGGGCCGCTTTGGGACTGATTTGTGAACCGGCAAGATAAGCGCCTGATCGATGCGACGCAACCCGGTCAGGGTGCTGACAGCTATGGCATCTATAAACAAAAAAACAACATTTAGGATGAGTGGAAATTAGGTGTCCTGCCCCTCGCTATCAATGAGAATATCTGTAATATGGGTACCGTCAACTTGGCCTGATCTAAATACCGGGGGAATAAAAGAACTTGGACGAGGCCGTCGAAAATACCCTAAGGGGCGTTGATCTTTTTTCCGCCCTGGATTCGGATGAACTTGCGGCGGTGGAAACTCATTGTCGATGGCGTCGTTTTGCCCCTCATCAACAAATAATTGATCGCGATAGTAAATCACGTGATGTCTTTTTCGTCATTAGCGGAAAGGTTCGAATCGTCAACTATTCGTTTTCCGGACGAGGCATCATTTTGGATGAATTGGAAGCAGGGAACTATTTTGGCGAACTTTCAGCAATTGATTCGCAGCCGCGGTCCGCGAGAGTAATTTCCATCGCCGATTCAATGATTGCGTCGCTGCCCCAAAAATATTTTCTTAAAACTCTGGAGGATCATCCCCATTTGGCGCTGAAAGTCATGGAGCATTTGTCGCAACTGCTGCGAGGGGCGACGCAACGGATAATGGATCTTAGCACTTTGGGGGCCAACAACCGGGTTCACGCCGATCTCCTCCGGCAGGCGGGCGACGTTTCCGAAACGACTAAAACCGCAATAATAGATCCGATTCCAATTCACAATGATATCGCCAGCCGGGTTAGCACAACCCGTGAAACCGTAGCTAGAGTCATGAACGACCTGGCACGCAGGAATATTGTCGAGAAGAAAGGAAATGCCCTGATAATAAAGGACATTCAGCGCTTGCGTGATATGGTTGAAGAAGTCAGAGGCGAATAGATGTCTGTTTATTCAGCCTAGAAAAGAGGAAACTGTTTCCAGGAAATTCGGAACGGAAATGGGCTTAGCGATATAGCCTTCGCAACCACCTTCACGGATTTTTTCTTCGTCACCTTTCATGGCGAATGCGGTAACCGCGATGACAGGAATATCCTTCAAGTCATCATCCGCCTTCAGCATTTTAGTAACTTCAAGCCCAGAAATTTCGGGAAGCTGGATATCCAACAAGATGAGATCTGGATGGTGTTCGCGTGCAAGACCAATAGCCTCGCGTCCGTCAGTTGTTTGAACCGTTCCATACCCGTGCGCCTGAAGAAGATCATTGAAGAGCTTCATGTTCAGTTCGTTATCTTCAACAATCAGGATAGTTTTGGACATAAGCTCAGGAATCCACTTTTTTTGGTTTTAATTCCCTGCCTTGCCGGTGATAGCCGGAAGCAAGACCTTAACCTGCCGTGGAAAACGAAAAATCGTTTCTGCAACCGGTTACGATTGAATGATGGATGATTTCATGAGCCGTGTCAAACACGGGTAATGCAAAAAATGCCCCAAGAGACAAAGTACTACTTGGGTTATTTGATCTTTGCTTCCTTGAAGATCACGTGTTTCCGCACGACGGGGTCGTACTTGCGAAATTCCATCTTCTCAGTCGAATTACGGGGATTCTTCTTGGTTACATAGTAGAATCCAGTATCGGCGGTACTGACCAGTTTGATCAAAATGGTATTTGGCTTTGCCATCGTTTAATTTCCGAATAGAAAAAATGTGTTAGCGTCAGGGCGCGCACCATACAGCGCGCATGGCCCTTGTCAAGGCTTATGGAACACCTTATCGAGCAGCCGCGGCCGACGTCGAAAGGTTCAAGGTGCGAGCGTAAAGTGTCTTGTTGGTCAACAGAGCCTCTGCGACTTTGCTGTCCAGCTTCTTCTTGCGGCGCTCGGGCGAGCAAAAGGCGCGCAATTCCTGCCGCTGTTTCTTCTCCTGGTAACTCGTCCTTCGCCAGGCTTCCATTACCGCAGTCGTCTTGATTCTCTCTTTCAAGGCTTTTGCAATTACCGGTTCACCGTTCAATGAATTTCCGTCTGTGCCGCTAGTGCAAATGGTGGGGAAAACGCCAAGGCCATGCAAAATGTACCCAGAAGGGGCGATTAGCCGAGACCAGGTTAAGGTAATTTCTCCCTCGTTGGGTAATCTGACTACTGTTTGGACTGTCCCCTTTCCAAAAGAGGAGGTGCCTATTACCACGGCCCGGCCCCTGTCCTGAAGGGCTGCGGCTGCAACTTCAGCGGCGGAAGCGGATTTTCCGTCTACCAAAACGACAACCGGACGTCCATGGGCCATATCACGCCCTCCCGCATCATAAAATTGCAGGCTGTCAGGATGCCGCCCGCGGGTTTCGGATACCCGTCCCTGAGCCAGGAAAAGATCGGCGACCTTGATAGCTTGTTTTAAAAGCCCACCGGGGTTTCCCCGCAAATCGACAACGATACCCTTCACGCGGTCACCCAGTTCGGAACGGGCCTTCTTGAGCTTGTTCAAAGTATTTCGGGCGGTGCGTTGGTTGAAATTGCTGATTTTAAGGAAAACGATGCCGTTTTGATGGCCGTAGGAAACAGTGTCCGGAACAATATGGGCGCGTTCAATTTCGAAAATTAGAGGAGACGGCGAGTTTTTACGTTGGACCGTCAGGGCGACTTTGGAATGAATAGGGCCTCGTAACCTTTCGGTCACCTGCCTCTGTATCAGACCTTTCAAGGAATCCTTCCCCGCATGGGAGATCCGGTCTCCCATCTTTAAGCCGGCTTTCTTTGCCGGCGTATGAGGCATAACAAATGTTACCTGGGGTAACTCGTTGACAATTTTAAATTTTACGCCGATACCCCCGAAACCATCGCGTTTGGCGCGGTTTCTTTTAGCTTCCTTGGCCCCAGCATATCGAGAATAGATATCCAGGCTGGAAAGAATACCATCAAAAACTGCTTCGTAAATTTTCTCAGGCGTTGCTTTTCTCAACTCCAGAGATTCCTGTCGTCCGGTCGCGGTTAGGTTGACGGTTAATTCAGCCCAACCCTCAGTATCAGTTGGTTCCGGGGTGGAAAATCGGCCAACGATCTTGTTAGAGACCTTAAGGATTATCTCTCTATTTTCTGCGTTAACAGTGATCGTAGGATCTAGGGAACCTAGTCCGTGAAGCCCCTCCATTACGAATTCTGCCGGTGTCGTTATCTCGATGTATCGCTCGAAGATGCTTCCATATCCCGCCGAGAAAACCTCTCTAGCTGCGGGCAGGGGATAAGACTCGTCCGCAATCAACCTGGGGCGCTGTTGTGCGCAACCCGTGATGACAAGGATCACGAGCACCGAGGCCAACCCAAAAAATTTGCCGTTTAAGGATATCATCGTGGAAGTTTCACCGATTTTAATCTTCGCGTCATCATTTTCATTTGGACCGAATTTAAGGACGGTCACCGCTGGGACGTTATTTCGATTTTTTTGTCCTGGCTTTTCTGCGTCCGGCCTTCGACTTTGATTTGGATTTTCTGGTGTTTTTTTGGTTTTTGGCGCGAGGCTTAGAACTCCCGGAAGACATATTGGGTCCGGTGTCCAATATGTGCATCACCATTGAACCGGAAACCGGATCCGCCTCCATCAGCATAACATCAACATTGTCGCCAAGCCGGTAAATTTGTTTTGATTTGCGTCCTTGTAATAGGTGACCCGCCTCATCGTGGACAAAATAATCGTCACCCAGAGATCCAACGGGCACTAACCCGTCGGCGCCGGTGTCATCCAACGTGATGAATAGGCCAAAACGCGTAACGCCATTGATCCGGCCGCTGAAAACTGTGCCCACCTTTTCCGCCAGGAAGGAAGCAGCAAAGCGGTCAACGGCGCTGCGTTCGGCAGCCGCGGCGCGGCGCTCATTTTTAGAAATATGTTCGCCAATACGGGAAAAATCTTCGAGGCCATCTTTAAGGCCGCCTTCGCCCAAGCCCATTCCACTGATAAGGGCGCGATGCACCAATAGATCCGCATAGCGTCGGATAGGCGATGTGAAATGGCAATATCTTCTGAGCGCCAGGCCAAAGTGGCCAATATTTTCGGGTGCGTATTCAGCCTGGGACTGGCTTCTAAGGACCACGTCGTTGACCAAGTTGGCGTGTGGCGTATCCCTAACCTTATCTAGAATACGATTGAAGGTCTCGGCCCGAATTACCTGTCCCTTGGCCAAACGAATGGAGAGGCTGTCCAGGAATTGCCTAAGTCCTTCCATCTTGTCCATCGAGGGTTCGTCATGAATGCGGTACATGCAGGGTTGGCGTTTTTTCTCCAGAGTTTCCGCTGCGGCCACATTGGCGGTGATCATGAATTCCTCGATCAGTTTGTGACTGTCGAAACGTTCGCGCATTTCAACCCGATCGACCTTGCCGTCATTACCAATAATAATGCGCCGCTCGGGCAACTCCAACTCCAGCACGCCACGCTTCTTTCTTGCATTGCTAAGGGCTTCAAAAGCCCCATAAAGTGGAGAGATAACCGATTCCAAGAGCGATGCCGTTGTTTCGTCCGGGTTTCCGTCATGGGCTGCTTGAACTTGCCCGTATGTCAACCGCGCTTGTGATTTCATTAAGGCGCGAACGAACCGGTGGGCGACCAGTTCACCATCCTTATTTATCCAGATATGGGCCGCCATGCAGGGGCGCTCTTCCTCAGGCTTCAAGGAACACCAGCCATTTGAGAGGACTTCGGGCAGCATGGGCACGACCCGATCCGGGAAATAAACTGAGTTGGAACGGGTGTAGGCCTCCCGGTCCAAGGCGTCGCCAGGCCTGACGTACCAGGCGACATCGGCAATGGCGACAATCAAGTGCCAACCGCCAGGATTCTTCTTGTCTGTGTCCGGTTCGGCAAAAACGGCGTCATCGAAATCCCGAGCGTCCGCACCGTCAATCGTGACTAGCGGGATATCGCGCAGGTCTTCACGATTACCCTTTCCTAATTTTAAGGTTGCGACTTTCGCCGCATTGGCCAGATCAAGGGCTTCAGGGCTGAATTCTGTTGGTATTTCATGATCAAGGACGGCAATCAGGCTGATCGACGCTGCACCGCCTTCTGTATCCAGAAGTTCCAACACTTTCGCAAGTCGCAAACCTGAGCGTCTTCCGGGTAGTACTTCCGCACGAACAAGATCGCCCTCCTGCGCACCAAGTGAATCGACCCTGGAGACGAAATATTCTCCCTTGGCCCTGCGGTTTGTCGATTTCAGCCTTCCCTGACCCTCGACCAGGGAATAGACACCCATAACCCTTTCAGCACTTTGGCCAATGCGCCTGATGGTGCGGCCTTCGAAGGACTTGTCTTCGGCGCGGGTGAGGCGGGCCAGCACACGGTCTCCCGGAGCGAGGGCAGGCGCGCCTCTTTTTTCGGGGGCCATGTAGATAACCGGCGGCTCGATTTCTTCGTCCCAGGTCATCGGACGGGCTATGATTTCACCGTCCATATCTGGGCCGATTATGACAACGACTGCAACCGGCGGCAGGCTTCCGGGTTCAGAGTAACGTCTGCCACCGCGCTGTATCTGACCATCCTCCTTCATCTCCTTGAGGACTTTCTTAAGCTTCATTTTTTGCTCGGTATCGAGAGAGAAGGCGCGGGCGATCTCGCGCTTACCGACCCGGCCCGGTGTATCCTCAATAAATTTCAGGATTTCGTCCTTGCCGGGAAAAGGCGCTGTCTTTTTTGGCTTTTTACCCAAATTGCTCAGCCTTCAGCTGCAGCGGCGTCTTTTTTTCCGGTTTTTTTCGCAGTCTTCTTTTTGACCGGTTTCTTTTTTGCGGTCGTCTTTTTCTTGCCGTTCTTACCGGCTGCCGCCTTGGCGTCGGCAAGAGCAACGGCTTCATCCAGAGTCAGGGTATCGGCGTCCGTTCCCTTCGGGATGTTGGCGCGAACCATGCCATGGGAGACGTAAGGCCCCCAGCGGCCGCTTTTGATGCTGACCGGTTTTTTGCTCTTGGGATGATCGCCCAGCACCTTCGGCGGGTCTTTTTTCGGCGCTGCCTCGATCAGATCGATTGCCCTGTTAATCCCGATCGTCAAAACATCGTCATCGCCCTTCAGCGATAAAAACAGGCCGCTGTATTTCAGGTAGGGGCCGAACCGCCCCAATCCGGCTTGAATCATTTCGCCCGTTTCGGGCCAAATGCCGACATCCCGCGGCAGAGCCAACAGCCCCAGAGCCTTGTCCAGATCGACATCAGCGGGCGGCATGCCGCGAGGGAGTGAGGCGCGTTTAGGTTTTGTTTTTTTCTTCTTCTTTCCTTCGGTAATTTCCTCAACGTCACCCAATTGCACATAGGTGCCGTAGGGACCCTTGCGAAGCGATACTTCTTTTCCTGTAGCCGGATCATTGCCCAGCACCACGGGTCCGGCGTCAGCAATACCGGCGCCGTCATCTTCGCTTACAACCAACGGCCGCGTATACCGGCATTCGGGATAGTTAGAGCAGCCAATGAAAGCGCCGAACTTACCCAACTTCAAACTCAATTGCCCGTCGTCGCAAGTAGGACAGGCCCGCGGATCTTTGCCGTTACCCTGATCGTGGAAGAAATGAGGCCCCAACAGTTCATTCAATGCATCCAGGACTTCGCGAACACGCAAATCCTTTGTGTCGGCCACAGCGTTCGAAAAGGACTCCCAGAAATCCCGCAGGACTTCCTTCCATTCAATTCGTCCGCCGGAAATATCATCGAGCTTTTCTTCCAGTTCCGCCGTGAAATTGTATTCCACATACTTGGTGAAGAAACTGGTCAGAAAGGCGGTGACTAGGCGGCCGCGGTCATCGGGCTGGAATCGGCGTTTTTCCAGGATGACGTAATTACGATCCTGCAGTACGGAAATAATCGACGAGTAGGTTGAAGGGCGACCGATGCCCAATTCTTCCATTGTCTTGACCAGCGACGCCTCGGAGTAGCGAGGCGGCGGTTGTGTGAAGTGTTGCTCCGGTTCAACTGAGGTACGGGTTAGCGAGTCGCCCTCCTTCAATTCGGGAAGGATGCGATCTTTCTCGTCATCGCCTTTCTTTTCTTCGCGGCTGTCCTGATAGACCTTAAGAAAGCCGTCGAACGCTATAACCGAACCGGTTGCGCGTAAAATCGTCTGTTTGTCAGGAGAAGAAATTTCGGCCGCCACCTGATCCATCACCGCGGCCTCCATTTGGCTAGCGATGGTACGCTTCCAGATCAATTCGTACAGTTTAAGCTGATCGTTATCCAGATATTGGGCGACATCAGCGGGCTTGCGTGTAACGTCTGTCGGGCGGACGGCTTCGTGTGCTTCCTGCGCATTTTTGGCTTTCGTCTTATAAATTCTCGGCGAGTTGGGCAAATAATTGGCGCCATAATTTTTTTCGATCAGACCGCGTGCGGCATTGATGGCATCGTTTGATATCTGGACACCGTCGGTACGCATGTAGGTAATCAAGCCGACCGTCTCGCCATCAATCGTGAACCCTTCATACAGCCGTTGCGCCACCTGCATGGTTCGCTTGGTGCTGAAATAAAGTTTACGAGAAGCATCCTGCTGAAGGGTCGAGGTCGTGAATGGCGCGGTAGGATTACGCCGTGATTGTTTGCGTTCCACCTTGGAAACGCTGAATTCGGCGGATTCAATTGCCGCAACAGCGGTATTGGCTTGTTCTTGATTGCCAATAGACATCTTGTCCAGCTTGTCGCCGTTCAGGTGGGTTAGTGACGCCTTGAAAGGCGCGTCAGCGGGAGTATTGAAGCCAGCCTTGACGGACCAGTATTCCTGCGGCTTGAAAAGTTCAATTTCGGTTTCGCGCTCGCAGATCAGGCGCAGAGCCACCGATTGCACCCGTCCAGCTGAACGCGAACCCGGCAATTTCCGCCACAATACCGGTGACAGGGTGAAGCCAACCAGATAATCGAGCGCACGGCGGGCCAGATAGGCTTCGATCAAGGGCATGTCCAAGTCGCGGGGATTTTTGAAAGCCTCAAGGATGGCGTTTTTGGTGATCTCGTTAAAGACGACGCGCTTCACATCGATGTCTTTTAAGACTTTCTTCTTTTCAAGCACGTCCAGTACATGCCAGGAAATTGCCTCACCTTCACGGTCGGGGTCAGTCGCCAGATAAAGGTGGTCGGCGCCCTTGACGGCAGCGGTGATTTCCTTGATCTGCTTCTGCGAGCGCGAATCGACTTCCCATTCCATGGCAAAATCGTCATCTGGGCGAACCGAACCATCCTTGGACGGCAGGTCGCGGACATGGCCATAGCTGGCCAGTACTTTGAAGTCAGGGCCCAAGTATTTATTGATGGTTTTGGCCTTGGCAGGCGATTCGACGATAACGACGTTCATATGTTTTTTCAGACTTCCGCTTAAGACAGCACAATCGAAACCTTGTTCCCGGGATGCCTTTCCAGACGGCCTGCAAGTTCCAATTCCAGCAGTACCATCGACACCACGGCAGGGGACAATTGGCAGTTGCGGATGATTTCGTCAACCCAAACGGACTCCGGGCCGAGACTTTCTTCGATGATGGGGCGGGCTTTTTTGACGTCTTTTTCATCAGGAGGGGACTCATTTTTTCTTTCAAAATCAAACGCTTCCTGCTCGCCTAACGCAGTCTGACTAAGGCCGTTTATAGCCTCAAAAACATTTTCGGCTTCTTCGATCAATATGGCCCCGGATCGGATTAGCCGGTTGCCGCCCACTGATCTGGGGTCACCCGGTGCGCCGGGAACTGCGAATACTTCGCGACCCTGTTCGAGGGCCATTCGGGCTGTGATAAGTGAACCGGATTTCGAACCAGCTTCGATAACGACGACTCCCCTGGCTATTCCGGAAATAATCCTGTTGCGCCTTGGGAAATGCCTGGCCTGAGGGCGAGTTCCGGGCGGGATTTCGGAGATGAGCGCGCCGCGTTCTTTCAGTTCCTCATACAAGCCTCTATTTTCCTTTGGATATATGACGTCGACGCCGCCCGCCAGCACGCCGACCGTGCCGTAATCCAGCGCTCCGGCATGGGCCTGGGCGTCAATGCCGCGCGCCATGCCGGATACCACCATCAAGCCTCCACGACCCAAATCGTGAGCAATCTGGCGAGCAAATTTTTTACCGTTGATTGAAGCATTCCGCGCGCCAACGACAGCGATGGACTTTTTTGTTAATAGATGGGGATGTCCAAGGACGTTGATCAAAGGCGGCGGATCTTCAATGTGATTTAACAGCGACGGGTACGCCTTTTCGCCTCTGGCAATCAATTTGGCGCCTATACTCTCCAGCAAGGCAATTTCATCTTCACATGCTGCCTTAGTGGCGATGCGGATTGTTTTTTTTCCACCTCCGCGCGCAAGGTCTGGCAGTGCTTTCAACGCCATATGCGCCGTGCCGAATCGCTCAAGCAACCTGAAGAAAGTTATTGGTCCGACATTCTCGCTGCGGATCAAACGCAGCCATTCCAATTTTTCCGATTGCGAGAGTGTATATATCTGTTTTTCACTCATGGGACGAAACATTGACCGAGGCAGACGCTTGCGTCAAGCCAGGCTTTTCCATCCGTGCGAAAATGGTTCTATACTGTTGTATGCATAATCAGCATCGGTTTTGCTGAAAAATTATTCTTTGCCCTGTCAAGGACAAGATCAAGCTAAGGAATTGGAATTGATCAAGGAATTCGAATATCTAAAAAATATTCTCGAACACGTCATGCAGGGCATCGTGATGTTTGATGGTTCGCGAAATCTGGTGGCATGGAATAAACGCTACCAGCAGGTATTGCGTTTTCCCGACGGTTTTTTGATGCCTGGCATGTCTAATAGAGAAATGACTCTTTTTATTGCAAAAAGGGGTGATTTCGGCGAAGGCGATCCCGAAAAATTGGCTGATGACCGTATCAATATGCTTTGGGAGGGGGGACAGGATCAGGCCGAAATAACAGTGGCCGGTGAAAACACTTATGAGGTGTTGTTTGAGCGCACAAACGACGAGGGACTGGTTGTTTCCTATACGGACATAACCGAACGCAAACAGGCTGAAAGAATTTTACGTGATAGTGAGCAAAGGTTCAGAACACTTTACCACCAGTCTCCCTTAGGGGTGTTACTTGAAGATTATTCGTCAGTCAAAGAATGGATTGACCGGTTGGTCAGAGAAGGCGTGACTGATTTCCGGAAATATTTTCAAGAACATGAAAATGAACTGATGGATGCCATAATGGGTATCCGTTTGCTCGATGCCAATGACACTTTAATCGAAATGTATGGGGCGACCTCATTCGAGGAATACCATGAATATGAGGATAATTTCGATATCTGGAAGGATAGCGACTGGAGAGATTTCTACATCAGTGAAATCGCGGCGCTGGCGGAAGGTGAATCAACCTACACGAAGGAGTTCCGGGACAGAAAGATCGATAAATCTGGAATTGAGATCAGATGCACGACCCGCGTTGTCCAGGGCCGGGAAAATGACTGGTCCGAAATCATTTCGACCCACGAAGACGTTAGCGAACGTAAACAGGCGGAAAGAGATTTACGCGCCAGTGAAGAGCGATTCAGAAATTATACCGAAACCAGTTCGGACTATTATTGGGAAATGGATGAAAATCTCAGGGTATCGGCGCTCTCTGAGCGATTCAGTGAAGTTTCAGGGGTATCTATAGACGAAGTAATAGGAAAGACCAGCGAGGAGATAGGTAACCCTAATATTGATCCAGAAACGCGGGAGCCTTATCTGGCGGACTTGGCGGCACACAAACCTATTGTCAATTATGTTCATTCGAGAACCCATCCAAACGGAAAGACAGTATGGTTGTCCAGCAACGCTGTACCGGTTTTTGATGATTCAGGAGACTTCAAGGGATACCGGGGTACTACAAAGAATATCAGCGTTCGAATGAGTGCCGAAAACGCCCGACAGAAAAGTACACAAATACTGCGAGAGGCTATTGAATCCTTGGAGGAGGGTTTTGTTTTCTATGACGAAAACGATCGACTAGTGGTCGCAAACTCAACTTATAAAAAAATGTACCCGGCTCAGATAGAAATTCAACCAGGTATCAAATTCGAAGATGCCATCAGGTTGTCCGTATATGCCGGAGAGGTTCCTGCTGCAATCGGCAACGAAGAAGAATGGATTACAGAACGCCTGAAACAGCATCGCAAGCAGGCCGCCAATAGTGAGCAGAATTTGTCAGACGGCCGCTGGGTTAAAGTCAGCGAACAGCGAACTTCCGACGGAGGAACGGTCGGAATTCGTACCGATATATCCGAGCTTAAGAAAACAGAATCCGCTTTACGCGAAAGTGAAGAGAAGTTTCGTACATTGGCGGAGATAGGAAACGACTGGTTCTGGCAGACGGACAGTGAACACAATTTGGTCTCGTATCGGGGGTATCGTGAAATTCCGGGCCTGCCCAAGAAAGGAGCTACCGGGATTCCCCGTTGGGAAAATGCCAGCAAGCGTGACCTCTTGGACGACGAGAAATGGGCTCGTCACAAGTTGCAATTGAACGCTCACGAGAAATTCCGGGATTTCGAGTTTGAATTGAAAGCCAATCCGCCTGAGTGGGTTCGCGTATCAGGCGACCCAATGTTTGACGAAGATGGGAAGTTTCTGGGCTATCAGGGAATCGCTACCATCATCACAAGCCGCAAAACGGCGGAGGAACAACTGCGTTTAGCCCATGATCAATTGGAATTGAGGGTTCACGAGCGAACCGAACAGCTCCGTGGAGAAGTCGAAGAACGCAAACGCATTCAACAAGATCTCATTCAGGCACACGAAATCGCCGACGCAGCTAACCGCGCAAAGTCGGACCTGATGGCAAACATGAGCCACGAACTACGGACCCCGCTCAACGCTATCATCGGTTTTTCAGATTCCATGAAACAGGAAATCTTCGGTCCAGTGGGCGATGAAAAATACCGGGAATACCTTGAAGACATTCATCTTTCCGGCCAACACCTTCTGGAACTCATTAATGATATTCTGGATGTTTCCGCCATTGAAGCAGGCGCTCTGGAACTGCATGAAGAAAATGTAAGCATGAAAGACATTGTTGAGGCGTCAATACGCCTGATCAGGCATCGCGCGGACGAAGGCAAGGTAATTTTGAACAGGTCCATCGATCCCAAACTTCCGCTGATTTATTGCGATGAACGTAGGGTAAAACAGGTTTTGCTCAACCTGCTGAGCAATGCCGTCAAATTCACGCCGGAAGACGGGGAAGTTTCGGTGAGTTCACGCATAAACGGCAACTCTACGCTTTCCATTTCCGTCAGTGATACCGGAATAGGTATGGCTGAAGAAGAAATCGAAAAAGCTTTGAGCGCCTTCGGACAGCTGGACAGCGGCCTTAATCGTAAGCACGAAGGGACCGGGTTGGGACTGCCCCTTACCAAGGGTCTTATGGAATTACATGGTGGCACTTTGGAGATCAGAAGTAAGAAAGATCATGGAACGGAAATAACGGTAACTTTCCCCAAGGATAGAGTCATCTAACAATGCTCGAGCGAATCACTGGCTCCCATGTTCGGACTATTGTGATTTCTTCCTGCCGATTTTTGATTCCTCCCCCTTAAGCAAGCGGGCGATGTTTTCGTGGTGGCGAACGACCGACAAGAGTGCAAGTAATGCTGCGAGCATGGCGACTTCGACGCCGGTCAGCCACCAGGCGTAAAATGGGGAAGCGCTCAGCGCCACCAGCGCCGCCAGAGAAGAATAACGAAAAATAATGGCGGTCAGCAGCCACGTTGCGCAGGCGGCCAACCCTACCGGCCAGGCGACGGAAATCAGGACTCCAAGAGTCGTAGCAACGCCTTTACCGCCTTTGAATTTCAACCAGACAGGAAAATTATGTCCAAGGATCGCGGCACCCCCGCCGACGAGTCCAGCCAAGGGGTCGATCGTCAGCAGGATCAAGGCCGCCGCCGCACCCTTGCCCGTATCCAGTAGTAAAGTAGCCAGGGCCAGCGGCTTGTTTCCGGTCCTCAGTACGTTTGTTGCGCCAATATTGCCCGAACCAATCTCGCGGATATCGCCTAACCCCGCTAGCCTGGTTAATACCAGCCCAAAAGGAACAGAGCCAATCAGATAGCCGGCCAGCAGGGCGAGGAAATGTATGGGAGCAAGTTCACCCTCCATGCTCAGGCATCCCGTTCGAAAACAGTGCGGCCGTCGACAACGGTTCTTAATACCATGCCTTGCACCGGCCTGCCGTCGAATGGCGAGTTCTTCGAAATGCTCAACATATTACGTGCATCAATCTTCCAACCTCTTTCAGGGTTGATCAATGTGAGATCGGCGGGTGCGCCCTTCTTCAATCGTCCGGCATCAAGTTTCAAAAGATCCGCCGGGGCACTCGTGATCATCCGCAAGGCCGAAAGCAGATCAAGGTGGTCGTTATGGTAAAGCTCAAGCGTTATCGCCAGTAGGGTTTCCAGCCCGACGCCGCCAAAAGCCGCCTGTGCGAATGGCAGGCGTTTCGATTCTTCATCGTGGGGCGCATGATCCGAGGCGATGGCGTCGATAGTGCCGTCTTTCAGGCCTTCTATCACGGCCAATCGATCTTCTTCTGCCCGAAGTGGCGGCGATAGCTTGGCAAAGGTGCGGTATTCACCCACGGCGATTTCGCTGAGGGCGAAATAGGGCGGGGCGGTGTCACAAGTGATATTCACGCCCCGGGCTTTTGCTTTCCTCACTACATCAATGGCTTCGCCTGTTGAAAGGTGGGCAAAGTGAAGCCTTCCTCCGGTCATCTCCGCCAGGCGGATATCGCGCTCGACCATTATTATTTCGGCTTCACGTGGAATACCGGAAAGACCCAGGCGTGTCGCGGTCTGTCCCGAATTCATCGCCCCGCCAGAGGCAAGAGATGGTTCTTCCGGGTGTTGGATAATCATGTGACCGAAGTTGGACGCGTAACTCAGGGCGCGCTGCATGATCCGGGCATCGCTTACGGCCTTTACGCCGTCGGTAAAGGCTAGCGCACCTGATTCCGACAGCATCCCAATTTCGGCCAGTTCTTCGCCTTCCAGTCCCTTGGTTACGGCGCCGTATGGGTACACCTTCGCCAGACCCAGTTTACGTGCGCGTCTGGCGACGAATTCCAGTACCGACATATCGTCGATTACCGGATTGGTATTTGGCAAGCAAACCATCGAGGTGACGCCACCCGCTGTCGCCGCCCGTCCGGCTGATTCCAACGTTCCTTTGTGTTCTTCGCTCGGCTCGCGCAACTGTACCCTGATATCGACAAGACCCGGCATCAGGCATAGGCCGTCGCAGTCGACGATGGTTGCGTCTTCCGGCGCGCCATCGGCGAAAAGGCCGGGGCCGAAATCGCTTATCGCTTCGCCGTCGCTCAAAAGTGCGCCCGGACTATCTAGCCCGCTGGCAGGATCGAGCAGACGTGCATTTACGTAGGCGACCCGGCTCATGACCCGTCTCCTTCGGGTCGATTTATTGTTAGCAACTCAAGGCAGGCCATACGAACGGCCACGCCCATTTCGACCTGTTCGCGGATGGCTGACCTGCCGATATCGTCGGCTACTTCCGAGGCGATCTCGATACCTCTGTTCATCGGCCCTGGATGCATTATCAGGGCATCTTCCTTGGCGTTGGCGAGTTTTTCGTAGTCCAGGCCGAAGAAGTGAAAGTACTCTCTTATTGATGGGAAAAACCCGCCCTGCATGCGCTCGGTCTGCAAGCGCAACATCATCACAATGTCGCAGTCTTTCAGGCCTTCGTTCATGTCATTGAAGACTTCCACGCCCAGGCCTTCAATGCCAGACGGGATCAGGGTTTTTGGCGCAATCAGTCTGACACGGGCACCCATTGCGTTCAGCAAATGAATGTTGGACCGGGCCACACGGGAATGGGTGATGTCACCGCATATAGCAACCAGCAGGCCAGTTATCCGGCCCTTGCGGCGGCGGATGGTCAGCGCATCGAGCAGGGCCTGGGTCGGATGTTCGTGGCGACCGTCACCAGCGTTAATGACGGCGCAATTGACTTTCTGGGATAACAGTTGAACGGCGCCCGAGTGGTTGTGGCGTACGACTAGGACGTCCGGATGCATGGCGTTAAGGGTCATCGCCGTATCGATCAGGGTTTCCCCCTTCTTGACCGAACTGGTCGCCACCGACATGTTAATGACATTACCGCCCAGTTGCTTTCCGGCTAGTTCGAAAGACGTTCGTGTTCGTGTCGAGTCTTCGAAGAACAGATTGATGATGGTGCGTCCGCTTAGAGACGACAAAGTTTTGTCGGTCTGCCGATTGTGTTCGACGAAACTTTCTGCACGGTCCAGAAGAAGCGAAATAACGTCCTGTGAAAGCCCTTCTATGCCGAGAAGATGGCTATGCGGAAAACGAATTTGACCCAACGCGATTTCGCTCATAAAGCGGCACAATAGGGAGGCTTTGTAAAAAGCGCAAGCATCAGTTTTAATTGAGAAAATTTACCTGCTTAAGATTTGGCAGGAAGCGAATTCACAGGTACAGTGCGCAAAATATTTCGTTCTGGCAAAGAATTCCGCTTTCGGAAGCCTTTCGATTAAGGGTTGGCATGACTACGACAGTTACAGACTACCGACGCAGTTTGATTCGTCTGTCGAAGGTATTGGAGAAAAAACACTTTTTCATCGTCGGGCTGACCCGGCCCGGTACGGTGTGGCTCCAGCACGCCATCAATTCCCATCCTGAAGCCTGCTGTAAGGGCGAGGGACATTTCACCAATGCCCTGTTCCCGCTCCTGGGCAAGGCTTTCGCCGATTACAACAAACATATGTTAACGGACAAGGCGCGTATGGAAGCCGCCGGTATCAGCGCCGCCAACCCAGGGCCTTCGGCAGCCTACACCAATGACGACGTTCGTTTTTTGATGGCCAGCGCTGCGGCACTGACTTTGGACCGCTGGGCCGGCGACGAAGATGTTTTGTGCATAGGCGAGAAAACACCCGAGCATGCCTTGAATGTTGAAAACCTGATAGAAATCTTCCCGGAAGCCATGATCGTTCATGTCATTCGCGATGGCCGGGACGAAGCCGTTTCAGTATACGAATACAACCTCCGTCTCAATCCGCAAGGATTCACGAGCAAATTTCCCGACTTTGCGGCGTTTGCCGAATCATTTGCCGGAAACTGGACGCGTGCCGTCGGTGCTGCGCGATATTTTGGCCGTAGCCACGGGGATAATTACCTGGAAATCCGTTGCGAAGATTTGCATACCGAAGCTTCCCCCGATGTGGAAAGGCTTTGCCGTTTTTTGGGGATTAACGACGATCCGGAAATCATTTCCCAATGCGTCGAAGTAGGCCGCCGAGTGGCTTTCCCTGACGGTATTATCGGCCAGTGGCAGGAACGTTTCGATGAGGAAACATCAGTCGCTTTCACCCGCCAGGCTGGCGAATTGCTGAAACTGCTTGAATACAGTTCCTAGATCAGACGGCGCTATCTCAACAACAATACAGTAATTGGCATGGTGACCATGGCGAACATTGTTGTCGCCGTGATGGTGCCCGCCAGCAAAGCCGTATCACCGCCCATTTGACGGGCTAAAACGTAAGAGGTGGCTGAAACAGGAAGAGCCGCATACAGCACAACGATTGTTTGTGATAATCCGCTGACGCCGAATGCCATACACGTCAAATATGTCACTGCGGGCAGAGCCATTAGTTTGGTTGCTGTGGTTAAACCAACGGTGACTCCAGCTTTTTGCATGGCATCGAAATCAAGTCCGGCCCCGACCGCCAGCAGGCCGATGGGTAGGGCGGCGCGCCCGAGAATTTCCAGAAACGGTCCAATAATTGGCGGCAGGCCTATTCCGGTGACGTTAAGCAAAGCGCCTAGGGCGCAGGCTATAATTAATGGATTTCGCGCGACCGGTCCCAGGGTTTGGGTCCAGCTGGGAATTTCCCCGCTTGAAGTCGCATGTCGAACGAGAACGATCACGCTAAGAATATTGACCAGCGGAACGATAACCGCGACGGGAACGCTGACCAGAGTCAATCCGGCGTTGTCAAACAAGGCTACGGCGGCGGCGATGCCAAGGTAAACATTGGGCCTGATCGTTCCCTGAAAAACCGATGTAAACGCCGGACCGCCAATTTTAAGTTTCGGTCTGACCAATACGGTCAGGGCCGATATAATCAGGACACCTGAACAACTTGCCCAAATCATCGGCGCAACGGCGATTTCACCGAATTCCGCCTTGGCCGTGTTGGCTAGCAGCAGCGAAGGAAAGAACAGAAAATAGGTGACTTTTTCGGCAGGCGACCAGAAAGCGTCACTGAGGATGGCTCGTTTCTTCAGGATGTACCCGAGCACGATCATCAAAAAGACAGGCGTCAAGGCGGAAAAGATTGGGATCATCTTGCGCTCGCCCCTAGAAAATCCAGGGCGCCTTGCAGAATAAAGGCGGCTGCGGCCTTGTCGACAACGTCCGCCCGGCGCTTTCGCGTCATATCTGCCTCGCCGATAAGGACCCGTTCGACAGCGGCGGTGGATAACCGCTCATCCCAGAATGCCAGGGGAATATCGCGCCGATCCAGCAGGTTGGTTGCAAATTGCCGTGTGGATTGGCAGCGAGGGCCTTCGGTACCGTCCATGCTGACCGGCAGGCCCAGAATCAGACCACCAATTTCATGTTCGCCGATTAGGGCTTCTAACTTCAAGGCATCCTGGGTGAACTTCGTTCGCTTGATGGTTTCCAGTGGCGAAGCGATAGTCAGGGTGACGTCACTTAATGCCAGACCGATGGTTTTGGTTCCAAAATCCAGACCCAATAGTCGCTCGCCTGTCTTGAGAGCCTGGGACATTTGGGCGAGTTCCAATACGGCCATAATTGCATCCAGTTAATTTTAAAATTCTGTCAGCCTACAGTAGCTATCCGCTGCATCGGCGTCATTTAAAAAGACGGTAGAGACGATCAAAGCAATTCGCTATTATTTCAAGCAATTCTTCCTGTTATTTCAGCGAGTTGCTTATTTTGAGATATCGCATGCCAATGGCCGCCTATCGCAGAGTCGCCGCTACTGTTTTGTTCGCGCTCATTGCTTTGTGTATCGATCCGACGCTGGCTGAAGACAGGAAATTTTTAGGGATAGATGTTACCGCCATCAACGGTACCTATTTGGTTACCAAGGGCGCAAACGTGCGCACTGGGCCCAAAACAGAAGCCAAAAGGGTTGGAAAGGTAAAATCCGGAACCAAGGTCAAAGTCGTCGGCCGCGCTAAGGGCGGCGCAGGCTGGATGGCGGTTCAAAAGGATGGCAAGGATTTTGGGTTCATTTATGCACCTATTCTTTTGCCTATGATAGACGGCACGCTGAAAGAAAGCATTTCCGGCAAAGTGCTGATCGAGGAACACGCCCCTTGCGGATACACCTTTGAATTTCGTGGGAAAAATACCGTCGACGGTGAAGACTACGTCTTTTCCGATTACGAGATCGTCTATCGTTGCAACGATAAAGGAAAGCCCTTTCATGTCCTGGCTCCGATGTTCATGACGGAAGTGCCCTACCGTCTGACTCATAAGCCGGCCTTTCAGATCAGTATCGACCTGATGGAGGTCGAAAACGGCTACGACGAGATATTCTCGACGACGTTTGAATACCTGCCGGAAGAAAAGAAAATCATCTTCGCCGGGGTTTCCATCAAGGAAATGGGTCGAACGCCAAAGGATAAGCAGCGACCGGCTAACACTATCGCCGAGGCTTTGTCTGCCGCAGTTGAAATCGCTCCTGACGCCTGGAATGCCAAGGTCTGGAAGCAGCTTTCAAATGCGCTGGTGAATGGCGATGGTTAGATAGGCTTTGCCTTCTTGCGCCTGACCTTAGCCGGTGTTACCTTCCGCGCCGATTTCTAGTTCAATTTAAATAGGGTTTGGGCTTTCCATGTCGCTGGATAAAGAAACCGTCAAAAATATTGCCAATCTGGCGCGAATTCGCGTGCCGGAAGAAAATCTGGATCATCTGGCCGGGGAACTTTCCGGCATCCTGGATTGGGTAGAGCAACTGAACAGCGTCAATACCGACGGCGTTGAACCTCTCGCCAGCGTCGTAGATGTTACGCTGCCACTGCGTGCCGACGAGGTCAGTGACGGTGACTGCCGCGATCAAGTCCTGGCCAATGGCCCCGATACCGAGGACGGCTATTACGCCGTTCCCAAGGTCGTTGAATAGGGGCTGGCATAATGACGAAACTGACAGATCTCACAATATCCGCAGCCCGCGATGGCTTGGCTGGCGGCGACTTTACCGCGGTAGAACTGGCCGATGCACATATCGCAGCCATTGAAGCGGGAAGGGAACTGAACGCCTTTATCACCGAAACGCCGGAGATCGCCCGCAACCGGGCAAAGGAATCCGATGATCGCCGTGCTGGGGGCAATTCCGCCGGTCCCATGGACGGTATCCCTGTCGCGGTAAAAGACCTGTTTTGTACCGATGGGGTGCAGACCACTGCCGGATCGCACATTCTGGAGGGCTTTACCCCGACATATGAATCAACGGTAACAACCAACCTGCGCGATGCCGGGGCGGTGATGCTGGGAAAAACCAACCTGGACGAATTCGCTATGGGGTCGGCCAATATCACCAGTTACTACGGCAACGTCATCAATCCCTGGAAGGGCAAAGATGGCAAGGATCTGGTGCCGGGCGGGTCGTCTGGTGGTTCGGCGGCAGCCGTCGGCGCGCGATTGGCTCTTGGAGCAACCGGCACCGATACAGGCGGTTCGATCCGCCAGCCGGCATCGTTTACCGGCACCGTCGGCTTGAAACCCACCTATGGCCGCTGCTCGCGCTGGGGCATTGTGGCTTTTGCCTCGTCCCTTGATCAGGCGGGACCCATGACCCGGTCCGTGCGTGACGCCGCTATCATGTTGGGCGCTATGGCCGGACATGATCCAAAGGATTCGACTTCGGCCCCCATCGACGTACCTGATTTCGAAGCCGCTTTAAGCGGTGACGTTAAGGGATTGAAAGTCGGTATTCCCAAGGAATACCGCATGGATGGCATGGCCCCCGAGATTGAAAAACTATGGTCTGAAGGCGTCGCCATGATGAAAGATGCGGGGGCCGAAATTGTTGATGTCTCCTTGCCCAACACTCAGCACGCTCTGCCGACTTATTACATTGTAGCTCCGGCTGAGGCCTCGGCCAACCTGGCCCGCTATGACGGGGTGCGCTACGGCCTGCGCGTCGAAGGCGACAGCCTGGACGACATGTACGCCAACACCCGCGGCGAGGGTTTCGGCGAAGAAGTCCAGCGCCGTGTCCTGATCGGCGCTTACGTACTTTCAGCCGGTTTTTACGACGCCTACTATCGTAAGGCCCAAAGGGTTCGTCGCTTGATCTCGGAAGACTTCATGAAAGCCTATGATGCGGTTGACGTGCTGTTAACGCCGACTGCTCCCAGCGCCGCTTTCGCCATCGGTGAAAAAATGGATGATCCCGTCGCTATGTATCTGAACGATGTCTTTACCGTGCCTGCCAGTCTGGCTGGAATGCCCGGTATTTCAGTGCCGACGGGTCTGAACGATGACGGCCTGCCCTTGGGCCTGCAGCTGATTGGCAAGCCCTTTGATGAAGAAACGGTGCTGCGCGCAGCGGACGTTCTTGAAAGCGCCGCCGGTTTCGACGCGACGCCTGAAGGGGAGGGCTAGGCCATGAGTTATGTTATTCAAGGCGACACTGGTGATTGGGAAGTCATTATCGGGCTGGAAGTGCACGCACAGATTATCTCTCAGTCCAAATTGTTCTCCGGCTCCGAAATTTCCTTCGGCGGTGAACCCAACACGCGGGTTTCGCTGGTTGATGCTGCAATGCCCGGCATGCTGCCTGTTATAAATGAATATTGTATCGAACAGGCGGTACGTACCGGTTTGGGCCTGAGGGCCGAAATCAATTTGTACTCGGTGTTTGATCGAAAGAACTACTTTTACGCCGATCTGCCGCAGGGATACCAGATATCACAGCTCTATCACCCTATTGTCGGCGAAGGTACGGTAATCCTCGATCTGGACGACGGCTCTACGCGTGAAGTCGGCATCGAGCGCCTGCATATGGAACAGGACGCAGGCAAATCCATGCATGATCAGGACCCGAAGCGTTCGTTCATCGATTTGAACCGCTCCGGCACCGGCCTGATGGAAATCGTCTCCAAGCCGGACCTGCGCAGCCCGGAAGACGTGGGCGCGTATTTGCGCAAGCTTCGCTCCATTGTGCGCTATCTTGGCACCTGCGACGGGAACATGGACGAAGGCTCAATGCGATGCGACGTTAACGTATCGGTGCGTAAAGTGGGCGAGACGGACCTTCGTAACCGGGCTGAAGTCAAGAATGTCAACTCCGTCCGTTTCGCCATGCAGGCGGTAGAAATTGAGGCCAGGCGCCAGATTGATGTTTATGAAGATGGGGGCGAGGTGGTGCAGGAAACCCGCCTGTTCGATTCCGTTAACGGCGAAACGCGCTCCATGCGTTCCAAGGAGCATGCCCACGATTACCGCTATTTCCCGGACCCGGACCTGCTGCCGCTCAACCTGACCCAGGAATATGTCGATAACATTCGCACCTCTCTGCCGGAACTGCCCGACGAGCGAAAGGCCCGCTATATGGACGAATTCGGTCTGTCAGCCTACGACGCGGGCGTGCTGGTGGCCGAGCGGGACACCGCACATTTCTACGAGAAAGTTGCCGAAGGCCATGACCCCAAACTGGCCGCCAACTGGGTTATTACCAACCTGTTCGCGGTATTGAAGGATAAGGGCGTTGGTATATCCGAAAGCCCCGTTTCGGCTGAATCCATGAGCAAACTCTTGGATTTGTTGAAAGACGATACGATTTCAAGCCGCATCGCCAAGGATGTGTTCGAGATCATGGTCAACGAAGGCAAGGAAGCCGACGTAATCGTTGAGGAAAAGGGTCTGAAGCAGATCACCGATACCGGCGCAATAGAGACCGCTGTCGACGAGGTCATCGCGAACAGCCCGGAACAGGTCGAACAGTTCAAGTCGGGCAACGAGAAGGTCGCGGGCTGGTTCGTCGGCCAGGTGATGAAGGCGACTCAAGGGAAAGCGAATCCGGGTATGGTCAACAAGCTGTTGAGGGATAAACTGAAAAGCTGAGGGCGTTAAAATGAAAATCGATTATTACTACAGCCACGTTTCGCCTTGGACTTTTATGGGGCATCAACGCTTACGTAAGATGGCAGAAAAATATGATGCCGAAATCGATTTTGTCCCCCTTACCTTGTCCAAAATATTTCCTGTTTCGGGCGGCATACCCTTGGCCAAGCGCGCACAACAACGCCAGGATTATCGCATGTGGGAACTCAAGCGCTGGCCCGCAGTGTTGGGCCTGGAAATAAACATCGAACCCAGACATTTTCCTGTCGATGACGCGCCGTCGGCGAAGGTTGCCGGGTTGGTAAAAAAGCACGGCGGTGATATTGGCGGGTTGTCGCTGGGCTTCCTGAGCGCCGTGTGGCAGGAAGAACGCGATATCACAGATCCGGATACCATCGTCGCCATAACCAACCTCAGCGGGTTCGACGGCACGGCTCTATACGAAGAATCCCTCACCGAAGCCGGTGATGCGGTGCTGGAAGAAAACTGCAACCGCGCCATCGAAGCCGGCGTCTACGGTTCACCGTTCTATATCGTGAACGGCGAGCCTTTCTGGGGCCAGGACCGGCTTGATCTGTTGGAGCGCAGGCTAAAAGGGTAGTTGCTGGCTCGCCTAAACCTCAGACGAAATTAATTCCGTCCGAGATATCGATATTATCGACGGTCGCAATATCGGTAATTTCATTGCTGTCGATAACGCCATCGCTGTTTCCGGCTGAATCATCCCAATGCCAAATTCTGACATCGTTACTGGAGTTGCTGTCATCTACAATCAACGCCAGCTTGTCGTTGGCTCCGAAGGAGTCTTTAAACAAAGTCGTCGCGTTCACGAAGGTCATGAAAGCCGAAACCTGATTGGCAAAGGTATCGGTACTATCAACTCCAGCGAACCATGCATCGTCAAACCGGGCAATGGTTTTCCCTACTGCCATGGTGTCATCGCCCCCAAAATTATGAGCGTCGACAACACTTGTGCTGCTTCCTGAACCGGCCCCATCAAGGCCAAGCCCTCCGAAACTCAACTTGTCGCCCCCGGCACCCGTTGTGAAACCGATGATAAGATCGGTGCCATTTGTCGCGGCAGCGGTAAAGGTAAAGGTGTCCTGACCGCTTCCGGAAGTGAGAATATCATTTCCTCCGTTACCGGTTATCGTCGCCCCCGATGAACTGTTGTTTGTTATGGTGTCAGCCTGCGAACCTCCGTTTACCGTCGTTATGGTCCCAACGGTAACATCATTCACGGCATCCGCCAGATTCAGGGTGTTGCCAGATGAGCCTGGATCGCCATTGAAGATGGTGCCGTTTTGGGCATTAGTGACGGTTAATTCATTTACCACGGTGCTGCCTCCCAACGTCACTTCTTCGATGTCAGTCAGAGAAACAGAGTTGGTTCCGTTGGCGAACTCGACAACATCATCCACCCTCGAAGTGCCGGTAAAAGAGACGCCGGAAACAGTCGAAAGAAGCGTCAAGTCGTTGACAGCGGTGGTGCCGGACATGATGACGCTGGGCGCGGTGCCGGAAACTGTCAGTGTGTTTGTGCCGTTAGCTAGATTAAGCGTATTGGTGCCAGTTGACAGGGCATAGGTTCCGCTGGTCACGACTTTACCAAGGGTGATGGTGTCATCGCCCGCTGACCCGGTAACAGAGGTTATAAAGCCATTGTCTTCAAGAGTGCCGTCAAGAACCAGCGAGGTGGATCCGGTGGCATCAACTGTCATCGATTGTCCGGTTGTGATGCTGTTGGAGTGCAGGGTGACGACGTAATTAACCGCCGATTGCATTTTCCAGGTTTCAAGCAGAGTCAAGCTGGCCAGTTCGCCGTCGCTTAGATTTACGTCCGTCGTTGCTGTTATATTCAGGGTATCAGTTTGCCCGCCCCCGTTTATCACCCTGACGGCGCCGTCAAGGGCGGTGGCGTCTACGTTGAAAGTATCGTTATCGCTTCCGCCGGCGAAAGTTGTACCGGTGAAGACGGCTCCTGCCCCAATGTTGAAGGTATCATCACCATTCATGGCCGTAATATTCGACGCAACGGTCGAATTGGCGCTAAAGGTGAAGGTGTCATTGGTGTTGCCGCCATAAATATCGGTAACACCCTGGCTCGTCGTATCGCCACTGAAGGTGTAACTATTATCACTGCCGATTGCGCCGCGAATATCTTCTATTCCGCTGATCGAGTCGGTTACACTTGAGTCGTGGGTTGCGGAAACGGAAGAGGCTGTGATGTCGAAATCGACGCTTCCGCCGTAATTGTTGTACCTCAGGGTGTCGGTGCCGGCTCCTCCGATGATAGCCGTTGCGGCAGTGGAATTCGTATCCATGTAGAAGGTGTCGTCGCCTGCGCCACCGTCCAGACGTTCACCGCTTGCGCTGGTTCCCCCGCCGTAGAGATTGTCGTTGCCGTTGCCACCGAATAGCTTATCTGCGCCACCGCCGCCGTAGAGCGTATCGGCGCTATCATTGCCATGCAGGATGTCATTGCCGGCATTTCCGTAGATCGTATCGGAACCACCCATGCCGAAAACGATGTCGTTGCCGGTATCGCTGCCGTTTGCGGCCAGCGTGTCATCCCCGGAAGTACCAGCCAGCACGTCAGTGCCGTTGGTTGCGCTGGAAAAAGCGTAAGCCAGTGAAACAGGTGAGATATAGAGCGAGCTGTCGTAGGCGTCGTCGTTGGTGTCGGCGGCAACAATGCGAATGGTCGTTGTGCCGGTGCCGATGGGTGCAGCCATATAGGCCGGGGCGGTGACAGCGTTATATTCAATGTTCAGGCCCGAGGACGTGTTGTCGTAGAAGTAGTCAATCGTTGCATCTTCGGCATCGGTGGAGCCGCCGGTGGTGACGAACTGAACCGGCGAGCCGTCATCAAAGGCCAAATAATTGGTGCCTCCCACATAGACTGCGGCGAAGTCCGTATAGGTGTAACCGAAGTCGGGGAATTCTTCGGTCCCGAACATCCAGTTGTAGACTAGACCAGTGACGGTGGCGTCGGTAATGGTGACATCGAAGGTCAGCACCGTGGCGTCATAAGTGGCTTTGTTGACTCCGCCGATATTCATGGTTCCAACCGCGCCGCCCGAACTGAAGGAATAATAGGGGGTGGAATTGGTGGTGGGCGGAGTCGCATCGCCACTGGAAAGAACCAGCCCGGCCCCCAGTGAGTAAGAGACGCCGTTGATGGTGCCGAAATCGACGCCAGTGAAAGTCGCGCCCGAGGCGTTATCGCCCAGCGGGTTGGATGTAAACGGCAGCGTCGCGCCCACCGACGTTGAATCTACGGCGAAGTTGGCGACCGCTGCAATGATCATTTCGGCGACGTTGATACTCGCTTCGATTTGTTGCTCAGGCGTAAGGTTTTCGGGATTAAACTGTTCCTGTGGCTCAAAGAAAATCGGATCGAAAAATGGGTCATTCAAGGGGTCGTTCAGGGGATCAAAAGCAAAATCCGAAAACGGATCATCAAACGGATCATCGCCACCGAACAGGATGTCATCCGTGGAAGGTCCTCCAAGAAGGGGGCCATCATCGTTGAAAGGGTTGTCACCAATTAGAGGATTACTATCCCCGAAAGGATTGTCATCGGAAAATGGATTATCATCAGTAAAGGGATCGTCCACTGTCAGAGGGCCGTCTCCTGTCAAGGGGCCATCTGCTTCGCCAAGTGGTAGGCCGTCACCTTCTGTCAATGGATCACCCTCCGCCAAGGGATCACCTTCGGCCAATGGGTCGCCATCCGCTAAGGGATCACCTTCGGCTAATGGGTCGCCATCCGCCAATGGATCGCCTTCCCCTGCGGGATCGCCTTCGCCTTGTGGCAGACCGTCTCCGTCACTGACTTCTTTCGGGGCTTCTGTTGGTCCACCGTCATCTGGTGGAGCGTCGCCAGGCGGTCCACCGAAGGTCGCGAAGGCTTCGGCCTGCGCCTGCATTTCGTTGTTGGCCTGTTCGCTTATTTGGGCTGTTTGTTCTGCCTCCGCCGCCGCTGCTTCAGCTTCCGCTTGCGCAGCTTCAGCTTCCGCTGCGGCCGCTTCAGCTTCCGCCGCCTGAGCCTGAGCCTCTGCCGCCTTAGCTTCAGCTTCCGCCGCCGCCGCTTCAGCTTCCGCCGCCGCCGCTTCGGCAGCCGCGATTGCCTCTTCATCACCCGCCGCTTCAGCTTCCGCCGCTGCCGCTTCAGCTTCCGCCGCCGCCGCTTCGGCTTCCGCCGCTGCCGCTTCGGCCTCAGCTGCTGCTGCGTCGGCTTCTGCAGCTGCTTGATCCGCCTCAGCTTCAGCCTGCTGAGCTTCAGCCTCGGCCTGCTCGGCTTCCTGAGCGGCCTGCTCGGCCTCGGCACTGGATTTAGCGGCCGCCGTCGTCGTCAACGTTGTAAGGGTTGACCCGAAATTCTGTTGAATCTGTTCCTGGGAGAAAACCACCGGCGGGGGTACCGGTTCAAATGCGCTCGTCATTTGAACCGTTGCGCCGATAGAACTCAGTACAACCGGTGGTCCGCCGCCCCCGAGAGGAGCCACCGCCAGTTGTCCCACTGATTGAGTGCCATCGGGGTTGGTTTCCGGCAGCAGCGAGATGGTATTCTGCGAGCCTTCCGCCCCGGCCCGGCCCGCAACCTTGGTACCGCGGATGCCGATGGTGGCGACCGGCGTGCTCACCGTCATCGCATCGGCCCCGGTCTTGGCGATTTCGCCGCTGACGAACGAGAACACGCCCTGCACCAGATTGGCGCTGAAGGCGCCTTCCTGGGTCGCCGGATCGTAGACCATTTCGTCGATCACCATTCGGCCTTCCTCACCCAGCGAGAAGGTGGTGTCGTCTACGAATGTAATACCGACGGCCGCGCCCTCGCCCGTAATCAGCGTATCGCCCTGGAAGATGTCGTCGCCCTTGGCGAGTTCCACCTTGGTGCCGTCGACACGGATGGCTTCCACAAGCCCGTCGGTGGCCTCAACCCGGCCGATGGATTCGGCGGCTTGCGCGATTTCAGCAAAGGGACCGTTTTCCAGCAATGCAAATTGTCCCGGTGCGCTGGGACCCGCCAGCCTGGCGGCCAATTCAGCAGGGATCATCGCTCCGGTGTCGGTGACAAGATCGGGCGGGACATCAAGATTGAAAAAGTCGCGGATCAGAACCTGTGCGCCGTCAGGGCCGGTCAGCAACAAATCAGAACCCTGGGGCGCAAAATCAGCTTTTAGAAGCCAGGAGTCGCCTGGGATCGTAAGCAAGCCGCCGCTTTCGGCATGCAATATCTGGAAGTTCTCAATCGTATGCGAAAATTGTTCGCTAGTCCCCGTTTGCACCATCCGGATATCGCCTCCCCCAAGAAGCGTTTACGGCTTTCGCAGGGGTTATCCCTGCGCAAATCCTTTGGTTCGGTTATACGGGGTTCACCCTGTTGCCGAGGATACCCTGAAATAAATACCTGACGCCGAAAGTGTAAGCGGCATCAAAGAAAGTTCAAATTCCACCCCAAGAGGAATCTCGGATATCACTGTATACAAAAACATATGTTTGTAAACGTGGTTAGTCGCAGAAGTATCGAATCGATACAAATAATACACATATTAGTTGGAATCTAATTTAGAGACCAAAGCCTACAATTCCACCGGATGACGAGCAGGAAAGTTTCCGCCTTCAGGTGATATTACCACCCTCGAGCGAATCCTGTGCAATATCAGCAACGGCAACCAATTGCAGTTCAGTGGCGTCGATACCGGTTGTTGTCGCATCGCCCGTAAACTCGAAAAACGCAACCGTGCTGGTTGTTGCGCCATTGTCGCGAATGGTGAGTAACAGGTTCGGGACAATCCACTTAGGCCGTCGTGAAATCCGATGTTTCGAGCAGTGCGTTATCAACGAGAGAGACGAGGGTCAACTCAGTGGCTTCAACGCTATTCGAAGTACCACCGGTATCTTCCAGATAGTAGTAGATCGCGGTATCGGATGTTCCCTGAACAGCTATTATCGCGTCATCGCCATCACCGGACGTAATCGTATTGGTATTAATTTGGCCTAGAACATTGGCCCATCCACTCGTTATCAGGTCAGCATCGGAAAGACCCGCTGCGCTGGTAATGCGAAAGGCTTCTTTCGTCGATGTGATATCGACGGCGGTGCCGCTACCCGTGTCCGTCGTCCAATTGAGAACCGAATTGGCAGAAACATCGTCAATCGTAGCCGCGAGATTTCCGGCAAAGTGAATTTTTTCCGTACCACTGGCAAATCCCTGAAGGGTGTCGTAACCAGTGACGGCATTGGCCGACGCGCCGTCGGTGAGTTCGGAATACTGGAAGATATCGGCGCCGCCATTACCGTTCATAGTATCGCCGCCGGATCCGCCCTCGATGGTGTCGCCGGCAGTAGAGCCAGTAATGTTTTCACCACCCGACGAACCCTTGATCAGTTCCAATCCGCTCAACGAAACGGAGCTCAAGTTGACCGTCGCCGCCGAACTGAGGATAAGTTGATCATTGCTGCCGCCCAAATTGCCGTAAGTGGTGATAGCGTTCATCTGGGTCGCCGTCATGGTCGCCTGGGTGCCGGTGTCCGCACCGTAGAAATTGAGTGTCTCAATGCCTGTTAACGTGCCTGAGCTAAAATCGACAGCTCCGGCAGAGGTCATGGTAACGGTGTCAGTTCCGCTGCCGCCGGTATCTGCGATGCTTTCGCCGCTGGCAAAATCCCCTGCTGATGCCGAAAGATAGTAGGTGTCGCTCGCCCCTGCGCCGTCCATGGTGTCGGCCCCGGTGCCGCCGGTCAGGTAATTGACGCTGGCGTTACCGGTCAGTGTGTCGTTATCCGCGCCGCCGAAAGCGCCGTTGAAGGCGTGGTTTGTCGGCGTGCCGTCGGCGTCGCTGACAAAATTGCCTGAAATTGTGATGTTGTCGCTGCCGTTCGAGCCGGAAATGGCAAACACTTCGACGTTGGACACCGTGCCGTTCATGGTGACGCCGGACGAGAAAGTGCGGATCGTATCGCCAACGCCGCTGGAACCATCAATATTGACGTCCACGGTCAACCCGGAATTAATGACGAAGGTATCGCTGTTGCCGCCGCCGATCAGGGTTTCAATACCGTTCAGGCCGTCCTGATTTGACGAGCGGTTGACGCCGATGGACGTAGAGCCGAAATTGACTGTCAAGGTTGTGCCTAGCCCTGAATAATCGACGGTGTCCGTGCCGGAGCCGCCTGCCATAGTGTTATCGCCGGTATCGGCCGTAATCAGGAAGGTGTCGTCTCCCGAGCCTCCCAGCATGATGTCGCTGTTGTTGGAATCCGCTTCCTGAATGCGGAAGGTATCGTTATCCGCGCCGCCGAAGATGGTATCGCCGGATTTGGTGCCGGTGATGTCATCGTTGCCTTCCTTACCGAAGATAATGCTGCCCAGAATCTTGGTGTCGTCGATGGTGTGAGTCACCGTGCCGACGGTTTTCGCCGAATCGGTGTCGCGCAAATCGATGGTGTTGCCCGCGCTTGATCCCGCCCAGATATAGCCGAAACCCGTATCCGTGTCGGAAAACGCCAGACGAATGCCGTTGGCATTTGTTTGCGCGCCATTGGTTGAGGCATCCGATAGGGAAACAGTGCCGTCGTTGACGAATAGCTGTTCGACGGAAGTCAACGTAACGGTGCCATTGACGGAGCTGTCGCTGGTCGAATAGGACGCTACCGGTGGATTGGCGTCCGCATTGTAGACCATCCACAGATCGTCAAGGTTCTTGAAAGCGATTTCGTCGGTGCCGCCACCGCCATTGACGGTATCATCGCCGCCCAATGTAGAACCCTGGGTCATGACGAATTGGGTGTTGTCGTCTCCACCAACAAGGGCATCATTACTCGAAGATGCATTCAAGATTTCCTTGAATCCACCGCCACCGATAATACCCCCATCTATTGGGCCATCTTCCGGGCCACCCAGATTGATAACCTGGGTGTCCAGCAACGGATTGAACTCAAAATGGAAATCATGCTGATCACCGCCATAGGGATCATAAAAATTGTCGCCACCACTTCCCCCATATAACGGATCACCGCCGCCATAAAAAGGATCGCCGCCACCGAAGAAGGGATCGCCGCCGCCAAAGAACGGGTCTCCTCCGCCGAAGAAGGGATCGCCGCCGCCGCTACCAAAGAAAGGGTCGCCGCCGGATAATCCTCCGGAAGTGGTTGTGGTGCCGCCAAGGTTTCCCGTTGCATTCGGATCACCTTCACCGGCAGTCGGACCGCCAATGCCTTCTTGTGAACTTGGATCTCCAAAGCCGCTACCCTCGGTAAAGGGCTGGTTTTCTACGATCGCCATCACCGTTTTACTGGCCGCCTCGTTGGCCGCTGCCTGCGCTTCTTCACGGGATGCGCCGCTGGCCAGCGCTTCTTCATAGGCCTCCGTTGCCGCCTGCTCAACTTCCGCCGGATTGACGCCGGGGGGAAGGCTTTGGTTGGGATCGCCACCGTCCGGCCCGGGACCTCCGGGGCCTTCAGGATTAATCTGACCGGCGGCGTCGCCCGCCGCCTGCATGGCGTCTTCCGGGCTAAGGCCAGCAGCCAAGGCATCATTAAAAGCCTGTTCGGCCGCCGCGATTTCTTCCGGGGTGGCGCCCTCAGCAATAGCCTGCTCACGGGCAGCCTCGAATCCGGCCTGGGCGGCTTCTTCCTGGGTAGCGCCCGCATCAAGCGCTGCCTGCGTCGCTTCCCTGGCGGCCTCGTCAATCGCGCCGCCGTCCGGACCGGGTCCTTCTGGTCCGGGGCCTTCTCCAATGGGGCCACCTTCACCTTCGGCCAATTGATCGCCTTCGCCCTCCGGCAGGGGTTCACCTTCACCGTCAGGAGGCGCTTCGCCGTCCGCCGCCTGCTGATCGCCATCGGGCGGCGTTTCGCCGTCACCGGCCTGCGGTTCACCGTCCGGGGGTGCTTCGCCTTCGGGCGGCGAGTCACCCTCGGCGGGTCCATCAGGGGAGGGACCGCCAAATTGGGCGAAGGCTTCGGCCTGGGCCTGCATTTCGTTGTTTGCATGTTCGGCGATGGCTTCTGCTTCCGCCGCTTCCGCCGCTTTGGCTTCCGCTTCTGCGGTCTTGGCTTCGGCTTCCGCCGCCTTGGCCTCCGCTTCAGCCGCTTTTGCTTCAGCTTCCGCCGCGGCCGCTTCCGCCGCCGCTATGGCTTCCGGATCACCCGCGGCTTCAGCCGCCGCTGCCGCAGCCTCGGCTTCAGCAGCAGCCGCTTCGGCTTCAGCCGCCGCTTGTTCGGCTTCAACTTCCGCTGCTTGGGCCTGTTCTTGGGCCTGCTCGGCTTCCTGGGCGTTTTGCTGAGCTTCCGTATTTGCTTTTTCGGCGACCGTCGTTGTCAGGGTTGTCAGGGTTGAGCCGAAGTTCTGCTGGATTTGCTGCGGTGAAAAAACCACCGGCGGGGGAGGGGCCTGGAAAGCGCTCGTCATTTGTACCGTCGCACCGACAGCATTCAGGGTCACCGTGCCGCCCTGGTTGGTCACTGACAATTCACCTACTGTCTGGGTGCCGTCGGGATTGACCTCGGGCAACAGGGAGATCGTATTGTCTGAGCCCTCCTGAGCGGCGCGCCCGGCAACTTTGGTTCCGCGAATGCCGATGGTGGCCACAGGCGTGGTTACCGTCATGGCTTCGGGACCCGTCTTGGCGATTTGACCGCTGACGAACGAGAAAACGCCCTGAACCAGATTGGCGCTGAATTGGCCCTCTTGGGTGCCGGGATCGTAAACCATCTCGTCAATCACCATGCGGCCTTCCTCGCCCAACGAGAAAGTGGTGTCGTCGACGAACGTAATACCAATAGCCGCACCCTTGGCCGTAACCAGCGTATCGCCCTGGAAAACATCGTCGCCTTTGGACAAAGCTACCTTGGTGCCATCAACTCTAATCGCTTCCACCAGACCGTCGGTGGCCTCGACCCGGCCGATGGATTCAGCGGCCTGCGCCAGTTCAGCGAAGGGGCCGTTTTCCAGCAAGGCGAATTGGCCCGGCGCGGCGGGACCTGCCAGCTTGACGGCCAGATCGGCGGGGATCATCGCGCCCGTTTCAGTAATCAGATCGGGCGGTGTATAGAGATTGAAGAAATCGCGAATCAGGACCTGTGCGCCGTCAGGGCCAGTCAGCAGCAAATCTGAACCCTGGGGCGCAAAATCGGCCTTCAGAAGCCAAGATTCCCCCGGGATGGTTAGATGTCCACCGGAATCGGCTTCAAGGACGTTAATGGAGGGGGAGGATGTCGTCGAAAATGCTTGCTGTGCCATGAGTTCTTCTCGCTTAAGTCTTCATTCTGAAGGCGTTTAATCGGGCGCTTTTCGACAACAGGGTTATCAACCAGCGCCGCATACAGTTTTGTTACCATAAATCATTTATGGGCTAATGAATTGATCCCGCTCAATAGAAGCGGCATCGATTCAGGAACGCCTTCTTCAAGGAGTCCGGCCTTCCAACGATAAGTTAAGAGAAAATAAGATCGAGTCGCTGTGACGTACGTCACAAAATCATCATTATTTTCTGTTTTTCGATATTATTTTTATCGAATTGCCGGACTGATGACGCCGTGTCAGGCGTCAATGGCGACTACCGTAGGAGCAAAAAGTTACGATTCACTGAATCGCCGACAAAAAGACATCCTTACGCCGCAAAGAGGGAGTTATTAGGTAATATTGTTGGCCTCGAGACTGTCCTGGGCGACGTCTGCAACTGCGATAACTTGAAGTTCCGAGGCGGTGATGCCGGTTGTTGTTGCGTCTCCTGTAAATTCCAGGAAGGCCACGGAAGCGGACGTCGCGCCGTTGTCGTACATGGCGAAAATCAGGTTATCGCCCGATGCATGATCGACAGTGGAAAGGGCTGCGGCAGCCCAACTTTCAATTGTGGCCGATGTTGTTGAGCCAACGACTATGTCATTTGAACCCAGGCTAGCGCCGGTGAATTCGAAGTAGACGTCTTCGGTCGTAGTGGAGCCCGTGATGACGGTGTCGCTAATGGCAGCGGACAGGAAGCCTGTTGATGGGATGTTAGCGCCGCTTGCACCAATGGTATTTCCAGCGTTGCTGAATGCGGTGTCCCAGTCGAAAATGTCGCCGCCTACCCCTGCTGTAAAATCACTTAAGGTGTCATAGGCTGCCGATGTCGTTCCTGCTGCGGCGACGTCGGCGGTGATGACCGTGAAAGTGTCGATACCGCTACCACCGGTCAGGGTATCCGCACCCTTGCCGCCGGTGATGGAATCTGTGCCTGTACCGCCCGTAATTGTGTCTGCCCCCTCGCCGCCCGTGATGGTCGCCGCGGTTGACCCGCTGACGGTAATTGTGTCGGCCCCGTTACTGCCAACAATTGTCTCAACACCGCTAAGCGTTGTTGACGTGTTAGTGCTGGAACTGTTGGTGATCCAGGTTTCTGACCCTCCAGTCTGGTTGTAGAGTGTACCGGTATTGCTGTTGCTACTGGTATCGGCGATGGAGGTGCCGCTGCCGTCAGCTAAAAGCCATTCCGCGGCCAATTTCGTTGTATCGCCGATTGGAGAACCGCTTAGATCGCTTTGGATTTCGCTCAAAGTTCGTTCCGCCGTCCACACCCGGACAGATGAAATTTCGCCGCCAAAGGGTTCGAAGTTTGTGGTTCCACCGGTAATCAAGTCCCCGATAGTGCTGTCAGCAGAGGTGTTGCTGGGAACGTGGAAATTGCCGCCGATGGTGCTATCCAGAACTCCGTCGATGTAAAATCTGGCTTGGCTAGTGCTGAAAGTTACCGCCACATGGTGCCATTCTCCGGCTGTGATAGTGCCGGAACTGACAGCCGTGCCGCCGGTGTTCCAGCCGTGCCATGTCAAAGCGCCCTGGGTTGTGCTGGTGAAGCCGGAGCCTCCTGTGCCGCCAATGCCGAAAACGCCCATGGTGTCCACACCGTCTTTCTGTTTGGCTATAATGATATTGGCGCTGTTGAAATCGCTTACCTTGACCCAGGCCTCCACCGTACCTGCGGCGATATTGTCGTAGGCGGTGCCGGGCAATAGAACGTAATCATCGGTGCCGTCAAATTGCAGCGACGTAATCGGCCCCGAATTTCCGATGACAACGGAATCGGTGCCGCTGCCCCCAACCACGGTTTCCGTATTGGCGACAATCACATTATTGGTGCCATTGGCCAACGTCAGGGAATCCGTTCCTTCCGCCAAATCGACGCGCGCGGAGGATTGCGCCGCGCTCAGGGTTACGGAGTCTTTTCCGAAACCGCCGGTAAATTCGTCCGACGTCACCTGCATGTTGAATGTCTGGGTTACGGTAGTGGTAACACCGTCTGATACCGTGAACTGGAAGCTGTCCGTGGTCGTAGCCGTCCCGTCGTGAATGTAGGTAACATTCCCCGCATTAACATCGGCCTGAGTGAACGTGCCATTTACGGAAAGTGGGCTGCCACTTAGCTTGATGCTGCCGTTGGCGGGAATGGCGCTAACCGTGAAGGTCAGTGATGAGGCAGAAGGATTGTCGGCATCATTTACGCCGAACGTCACACGTTCGAATGTGAAGGTGTTGTCGTGTACGACCTTGGCGTTTACGACAGGCAAGTCGTTGGTCAGGATATGACTTCCCGTCGCATAATTGGCAACCAGGACATCCTTTGTGCTATCACCATTTAGATCGCCAGCATGAACCTGGGTCGACCAGCCGGTGCCGACGTTGAGAGACGATTGGGTAAAGTTGGCGCTACCGTCGTTGATGAAAATCTCCATCTTGCCGTCGGTTGCCGAAATGGCGTCCAAATCCCCGTCACCGTCGATATCAGCCAACTGGCCGCCCTGGCGTACTGTATCCCCGCCCGAGGTCGCCCCCAGATTTTGCCCTGTATCGGTAAACGTTCCCGTACCGTCATTGAGCATTGCCCTGTTGGCGACGGTCGTGCCCCGGTTAAAGACGAAAAGATCAAGATCGCCATCCCCGTCAAGGTCGCCCAGATCTATGCCGTTGCCAGCCGAAGAGCTGATGGTGCTGAGAACTTGGTGACTGGTGAAAGTCCCGGAGCCGTCATTCTTCCACACATCGCCGGCTTCAGCCCAACTGCTGGTTACGGCGTCAATGTCTCCGTCCCCGTCGATGTCGCCCAAAGCTACCGCACGGTAACTTGGCGTCCCTTTGGTGGTAGCCAATGATTGGCCGGTATCGGTGAATGTGCCGGCCGCATCGCCGTTTTGAGCGTTCAGATAGACCTTGTTGCCGGAATCGACGTTTACGAACATATCCTTCAAGCCATCGCCATTAAGGTCAGCGACGCCGACGTTGAGAGCCCCAACGATGCCCCCCGTCGTGCTGATGGTTTGTCCTGAAGACGTGAAACCGCCGGCCCCGTCGCCGAAGTAGACCGGTTGCGACGTTGTACTGTTTTCAACGCCGACAATATCAATTTTGCCGTCGTCGTTAACATCGGTTAGCTCAAACCGGCCCATGCTCTTGTTCATATTGGTAGCAGAGTATGTGAAATTTCCACTACCATCGTTAAGGCCGACGTAGGTATCGGCCGAGGATGAACCGGCAACCGAATCATAACCATTTATAACGACGTCCAAATCGCCGTCGTTGTCGACATCGGCGAGACCGCTTGCACCCGCCTGGAAGCTGTTGGTTACTAGGCTGTCAAAATTTGCCGCATTGGTAAATCCGAGGTTGCTGCCGGAATGTACGGCAACGTTTTGCATCGTCACTTTCGGCGTCGCATTAGAGCTGCTACTGCCACCGCCGCCACCACCATCTCCTTCCTTGCCTCCCCCCGGCGGGGGAGGAGGATCGTCCGGGTCATTGAAGATAGGTCCGTCGCCATCACCAAACAAGGGATCGCCGCCGCTACCAAACAAGGGATCGCCGCCGCCGAACAGGGGATCATCACCACCGCCACCAAGTAAAGGATCGCCACTGCCAAATAAGGGATCGTCACCACTGCCGCCGATCAACGGATCGCCGCCTCCAAAAAAGGGATCGCTACCGCCTAGAAAGGGATCGGCGCCGCCACCAGTAAAAAGATTTCCATCGCCTTCAGGAAGTGGTCCTTCCTCGGGCAGCGATCCGTCACCGGGAAGGTTGCTGCCGTCATCCGCCAACGGACCGCCTTCAGGGGGCGCGTCCCCTCCTTCAGGATTGCCTCCATCCGGTGGAGCGTCTCCATCGGTCGGGCCGGGTTCTTCTCCTGTTGCTCCGGCGCCAGAAGGTCCGTCACCTGGGACGGGGCCGCCGAAAGCGGCGAAAGCTTCCGCCTGAGCCTGCATTTCGGTGTTGGCTTGTTCACTGCGCTGCGCCGATTGCTCCGCCTCCTGAGTGGCGGCTTCTGCTTCGGCGGCTGCCGCTTCGGCTTCCGCAGCTTTGGCCTCGGCTTCCGCAGCCTTGGCTTCGGCTTCAGCCGCCGCCGCTTCGGCTGCCGCTATGGCTTCGGGATCGCCGCTGGCTTCAGCTTCGGCTGCCGCCGCTTCAGCTTCGGCAGCCGCCGCTTCAGCTTCCGCCGCCGCTTCTTCAGCTTCGGCCTCAGCGGCTTGAGCCTCAGCCTCGGCCTGTTCGGCCTGCGCGGCATCTTCGGCGGCGTCGGCGCTGGCTTTTGCGGCGGCTGTCGTCGAAAGGGTGGTCAAGGCTGCGCCATAATTCTGTTGAAGCTGTTGCTGCGAAAAGACGACTGGTGCGGGCGGGGGCGCAAAAGCACTGGACATTTGCACAGTTGCACCAACCGCATTCAGGGTTACCGTGCCGCCCTGATTGGTCACCGCCAGTTCGCCGACGATCTGGTTACCCTGTGCATCGGTTTCCGGCAGCAGGGAGATTGTGTTGTCGGACCCTTCCTGGGCTGCTCGCCCGGCAACCTTGGTGCCGCGTATGCCGATGGTGGCCACAGGGGTCGACACCGTCATCGCATCGGGACCGGTCTTGGCGATCTGGCCGCTGACGAACGAGAATACGCCCTGTACAAGGCTGGCGTTGAAGCCGCCTTCCTGAGTGCCGGGGTCATAGACCATCTCGTCAATGACCATACGGCCTTCCTCGCCCAGCGAGAAGGTGGTGTCGTCAATGAACGTAATGCCGACCGCCGCTCCCTTGCCAGTGACCAAAGTATCACCCTGGAAGATGTCATCACCCTTGGATAAAGCCACTTTGGTGCCGTCTACACGGATCGCTTCGACAAGGCCGTCGGTGGCCTCGACCCGGCCGATTGATTCCCCGGCTTGAGCCAATTCGACGCCGAGCGCGGCGACCTGTCCTGGAGCGGCCGGACCAGCCAGCCTGATGGCAAGATCGGCGGATATCATCGCACCGCTATCGGTCAGCAGGTCAGGCGGGGTCTCAAGATTGTAGAAATCGCGGACAAGAACCTGTGCGCCGTCCGGCCCCGTAAGCAATAGATCGGATCCTTGAGGCGCGAAGTCAGCTTTCAACAGCCAGGCATTGCCTGGGACCGTCAATTGGCCGCCATCGACAGCCTGCAGCACTTTAACCGAAGCGCCGGAACTGGATAACGTATATGATTGGGAATAACCCGCCTGCGCCATCGCGCAGCCCTCCCTCTTTCTAAGCTCTACAGCAGAACGTTTCTACGTTCATCAGGTCTCAAAATTGATATGCCGACAATATCAGAATAAATCCAAACAACCAAGCAATTGGTTATTTTCCCCTTGTAGAGCTTTGTCCTCTCATCCTCTCAAAATCAGAAATTTAGACGGACGGAGTCAAATCCCTCAAACAGGTCATCCGTCCACATATCCTGTTCAAACTCTTCTATCTGCATCGTCAATTCTTCCAGCCTTCCCAGGTCTGCAGGGGCATCGGCTGACTGAATCGCAATAATTTCAGCAAGGGCCGCTTCATACTGACTGGTCGATTTTAAACGTTCAGTGCTCACTGGCAGTATCTCCGGTAAATTTCCGGCTGCTTTATAGGAACTTTAAAAACCCATCACAGTAACGGGCATCACAGTCTGAAATTTAGCGGAAAATAGTTAATGCTTACTGACTTGAAGGGACGGGTTCGTCGTCATCGTAGTCGGGAATATCGATGAACTGACTCTCACCGTTGTTAATCTTGTAGCGGCGGTTTTGTTCGTAGCTGTCCCGCTCCACAATATAAGGGTCGACCGCATCCTTCGTCATAGCGTTAATTTCATCGCGATTTTCGGCGTAATTGGTACCCGCATTGGCGGCCGAAGTCGCCGCATGAAGGGGGTTAACCAGGCCAGTTAATACATCGCCGGTAACATCGCGCAGGTTGCTGGGTCCCAGAATTGGAAGCACGATATGAGCACCGCCTCCCATGCCATGGGCGCCAGCGGCCTGGCCCAAATCTTCCTGATTCCCTTCCATGCCCAGATCGCCTGCGGCATCGTTCAGGCCGCCAACGCCGGCCGTGGTGTTTACAAGAAAACGCCCCAAGGCAATGGAAGCGTTTTCCGTATCGCCCTGAAGCAGGCTGCTGGCGGCGGTTACCGGTTCCGTCAAGTTGCTGGCGAAATTGGAAATGCCTCTTTCCAGCGGATCGGGCGTTACGGCTTTGTAGGTCGAAACCACCGGATCGGCGATGACTTTTCGGAAAATCCTGTTGAAGCCTGATGTCACCCGGTTAATGGGTTCCAATGGGTCGCTGACTTCCTGTTCCTTCGTTTCATTGACTTCAGCCGGCTTTTCATCTTCAGCCAAGACAGGTGCGGCGCCGAAGGAAAGTCCGGCGATGAGAAGAAGTGCTAAAAGAATTGAACGAATAGACAAGCCCATGAAGGGGTACCCTCTCTCAATCATCAGGGGATAAATTTTTATCCAACTTACTGGTCCCAGGAATTTATTGTCTCAATTGTTGCACAGCTCACCATCTGTCGTCCATATAGAGGGATAATAACGGACGACAAAAAACCAATGTGAGACTGCTTATGATTGATCTTTATACATGGGGCACCCCGAATGGGCGAAAAGTATCTATTGTGCTGGAGGAACTTGGGCTTCCATACAGAGTGCATCCGATAAACATCCTGCAGGACGATCAGTTCTCAGAAGCTTTCGTCGCCATCAGCCCCAATTCAAAAATTCCGGCGATTGTCGACGATGAAGGCCCAGACGGGTCTCCGATTTCACTTTTCGAATCCGGCGCTATTTTGATGTATTTGGCAGAAAAAACGAAAAGCCCGTTGTTTCCGACCGATACAAGGACCCGTTATCAGGTTATGCAATGGCTCATGTTCCAGATGGGCGGAGTCGGACCAATGTTCGGACAGGCCCACCATTTCCTGCGTTTCGCAAAGGAGGATGTTCCCTACGCCAAGAATCGGTATCATGGAGAAACGAAGCGGCTGTATGGTGTCCTGGACAGGCAATTGGGCAAATCCCCCAATCTAGCCGGAGAAGACTATTCAATCGCCGATATTGCTACCTTTCCATGGGTAGCGCGCCACGAATGGCATCAGATCGATTTGGGTGATTTTCCGGCCGTGAAAGGCTGGTTCGACAAGCTTTCGGCCCGTCCCGCTGTTGAGAAAGGCATGCAGGTGCCGGAGGATTAAAAGAGGGAAGAGGGAAATGAGCAATCTAAAAAGACCGTCCGTAAAAAAGGTCCGCAAGGCCCTGACTGACGCAGGAATGAACGATACGGTCATCGAACTTGAAGAGACCGCCAGAACTGCCCAGGACGCCGCAAATTCAACTGGGGCCGAGCTGGGTGCGATCGTTAAATCCCTGGTTTTTGTCATTGGCGAACAGCCGGTAATGGCGTTGGTTGCGGGCGATCACAAATGCAAACCGGAAAACCTGCCACGCGCCCTCAATCTGGAAGGGGAAGTTACCAAAGCCAGCGCCGCCGACGTCAAGGCGGCGACGGGTTTTTCGATCGGCGGCTGCGCCCCGATCGCCCACGAAATGGATCTCCCCATAGCTATCGATGTCAGTCTGAAACGTTTTGACGCCTTGTTCGCAGCCGCCGGACACCAGCATTGCGTTTTTCCCACAACGGTGCAGGAACTTAAAAGACTGACCGGCGGCATCGTCTCCTACAATATCGCGGAGCCGATTTAACCACTTGTAAGGCGCGGATTTTCAGGCCATAACATCGCCAACGGGCAGTTGGCCGAGTGGCTGAAGGCGCTCCCCTGCTAAGGGAGTATGGGTTAACGCTCATCGAGGGTTCGAATCCCTCACTGCCCGCCATAAAACAGCCCCCAATGGGGGCTTTTTTTGTGGACTGGAAGTGAAGAGTCGTGGCGGAACGACGAAATAGAAAAACACTTCAGGAAAAATTTGGCCGAAACTGTTCGATTGAGTTGAAAATTGGTTGGTGTAGAGCGACATTTATTGAGGACCTGAAAAGTTGAATAGGCAATGATCTCAATGTTGTCATATGTGCGCATCTTCATAGTGTTTTGTATTCCCCTGACATTCTCCGGAGTCACTGCTACCGGGGGCGCTGCAGATGAATTGCCCAGATCAGTCCATCTTTCCGCAATAGATAATGAACAAACACACTCGGCGGCTATAAAAATTCTAACCGAAGCATATAACCGCTTGGGAATCCGGGTGAGCGTTAGTTTATTGCCCGGTATTCGTTCTCTGGTGGCTGCAAATGATGGAACGACAGATGGGGATGTAGCTCGCATTCCGGGAACGGAAAAAAAATTTGAGAACCTTCTTCCAGTCCCAACGCCCATAATAAATTTCAAAGGTGTTGCATTCACTAAATCAGTGGAAAAGCCGATAAATACCTGGGAGGACCTTGAGGCTTTTCAAATAGGCGTCATTCGTGGCGTAAGATACTCGGAAATCAATACCAGGCATTTTAATAGGCTTCTTTCAAACGATATGACTCATCTGTTTCTTTTGCTTGAAAAAGGTCGAATTCAAGTAGCTGTAGCAGTTCTTGAAGCCGGATTGGCTGAAATTCAAAACAGTTTCCCCAACAGTGGTATGCGGGTAGCGGGTGATCCCTTGTTTTCCTCACCGCTCTATCATTTTGTGAATAAAAAGAATGCCTTTCTAATACCTAAATTGGATGCCGTTATTAAAGACATGAAAAATTCGGGCCGGTTGAAGGAGATCTATAATTCGGCCTATTTCCACCCCAACAATAATTAACCCAATATTTTGTACGTCGAATAAAAAACCCCTTCCTTTGTTTTTTCCTGAAATTAGCACATTCTATTCGCAGAAAGCCTTCTGCTAGGAGTCCAGACATGTTTGACCTGACAGATACCCAGCGCCAGTTGCAGGAAACTGCGCGCAAGATCGCCAACAAGGAAATCAAACCGCATGCGGCGGAAATCGACCGCACAGAGGCCTATCCGTGGGACAACGTGAATAAGTTGCGCGATGCCGGTTTCATGGGCATGACAGTTCCTGAAAGTCACGGCGGGCCAGGACTAACTTATCTGGATGCGGTGATCGTCATCGAAGAAATCGCCAAGGCCTGCGGCGTCAGTGCGCGTATCGTCGTGGAAGCCAACATGGGCGCCATCGGCGCGATCATGGCCTATGGCTCGGAAAAACAACAACGCTTGGCGGCTGACTGCGTACTGTCCGGCGATAAACCGGCCATCTGCATCACCGAACCGGGCGCCGGATCGGCGGCGACACAGATGACAACCCGGGCCGACAAAAAAGGCGACCGCTGGGTCCTGAATGGCACCAAGCACTGGATCACGGGAGGGGGCGTATCTCGCTTGCATCTGATCTTCGCACGCGCCTTTGACGAAAATGGTGAAGAGTTGGGCATCGCCGGTTTTATCGCCATTCGCGATCCCGAAGCAAAAACGCCCGACGGCTTAAAAATTGGCAAGCGCGAACCGGCAATGGGATTGCGCGGCATTCCCGAAACGGAAGTTATTTTTAACGACCTGGAGATTCCCGTCGACATGATGCTGGCCCCTCCCGAAGGATTGAAGCGGGGTTTTGCGGGCCTGATGACAGCCTACAACGGTCAGCGTATTGGAGCGGGAACGGTGGCGCTGGGCATCGCCCAGGGAGCTTTCGATCTGGCTCTGGAATACTCCCAGACCCGCGAGCAGTTCGACCGGCCCATATGTGAATTTCAGGGCTTGCAGTGGATGCTGGCCGATATGGCCACGGGGCTTGATGCAGCCCGCCTGATGCTGTACCGGGCGGCAACCAGCGCGCCCGATGGCGGCTTTCCGGATGTTGCCATGGCGGCGCAAGCGAAGATACTGGCGTCGGAAACGGCGATCAAAGTCACCAATGAATCGTTGCAGGTTTTCGGGGCCGCCGGTTATTCACGTGATCTGCCGCTTGAACGCATGGTCCGCGACGCCCGCATGTTCACCATCGGCGGTGGCACCGCGCAAATCCTGCGCACCGTTGTTGCCGGCAAATTGCTGGACCGCAAGCTTCCGCAGACCCGGGATGGCTACGCCGGTTGGAAGGATAAATAGATTTATTAGCGTGCTCCCGAAGAATTGATGCCGCATTCCATACTATGTTTGGTAATATGTTTGTGGGTGAAATCAATCGTGATGCGGGAGTCCTGTTTTGAAGAATGGGAAAGTTCGCCTTTTTCTATTCCTGATTTTGGCCTGTCAAATTTCATCGGTTGCATTCGCAAAGACGCTGAAAGTAGCGGTGGGTTTGTGGATTCCGCCCTACGTGATCAAGGATGAAGCCAGAGGAATAGAATTCGATATTCTGAAAGAAGTGCTGGCCTCACAAGGCTATGAGATGGAGCCCATATACGTTCCATTAGCCCGAACACTTGTGATGCTGAAAGATAATGATATCGACGGCATTATGTCGACGGGTTTAGAAAATTTGCCGGGCTGCTATACCGATTCACACATTACCTACTGGAACTTCGCCATAAGCCTGACTGACAGGAACCTGGAAATAAACTCTATTTCCGATCTACGTGATAAAAGCGTCATCGGCTTTCAAAACGCCATGAATTACTTGGGCGATGAATTTCATCAAATGGCGATCAAAAACCCTTACTACCGGGAACTCGCCGATCAAAGCGCGCAGAACAAACTTCTATATTCGCGGCGGATCGACGTTGTCATCGCGGACCGGTATATCTTTGAATGGTTCAGCAGAGATCCATCGGTTTTAAGCCGGGTGCCGGAAGTTCAAAAAGTTACTCATCACCGGCTTTTTGAACCCAGCCACTTTAGCGCAGTGTTTAAATCAGACGAAGTCTGCAGGGTTTTCAATATCGGGCTTAAAGAACTACGAGAGTCCGGGCGCTATCAGGAAATTATCAAGTCATACAATGTCGGCGATCCCGAATTTTAGGGATGCCCACAAACCGCTCAGGTGGATGAATGCCTTAATTTGTCGCTTGAGCCGAGCGCCTCCTGATGACGATAAACAAGTAGACTATGGCTGTTGGGAACATTAGCAAGCTGTAGATTGCCCCGGGTATCATCATTGTCTGCGAGCCAATCAGGGTAACCGCCACGAAAATTGCCAACGTCCCATTTTGCAGGCCGCATTCAAGGGTAATGGCCGTCTGTTGGGGTTCGCCCAGCTTGCTCATCTTGGCGATGGTAAGCGCTAACGCCATCATGATCAGATTAAGGGCTAATGTTATCGGGCCTGCCTGCCTGAAATAATCGACGACGTTGTCCCTTTCGGCATAAATAGCGCCAAAAATAATCACCACGAAAAGAACGGCTGCAATGATCCGGGCGATGCGTTCAAACTTTTCTGCGAAGCCCGGGGCGTATCGCTTGGTTCCCATGCCAATAATAACAGGCACTGTGGTTATGCCAAAAACGCCAATAACCGTTTTGCCGATTGAAAGTTCAGGGGCGCTGGCAGCTTCCATAAAGTGGATGATGGCAAAGCTGACGATAAACGGCAGGGTCATAACCGCCGCCAGACTGATGAGCGCCGTCATGGAAACGGACAAAGCCGTGTCGCCGCGTGCAAGATAAGTCATCAGGTTCGACGTCACCCCGCCAGGGCAGGCCGCGATAATCATCACGCCGACTGCCAAGGCCGGTTCAATCGACCAAAACGAAAGCAAAGTGAAAGCGACAAGAGGCAAAAGGACCACCTGGCTGATGGCTCCGACAATGAAATCCTTGGGTTGTACGACGACCCTTTTGAAATCCTGAATTGTCAATTCGAGCCCCACCGAAAACATGATGAAAGCCAATGACAAAGGCAGAAATATTTGGGTAATGACGTTGCCGTTTTCCATCTTCTCCCCCTTGAGAATCGTTCCTTGCTGATGCGAATCACCTACATGACGATAGTCAGCTTAGACAAATGGCGCAACGCCTGAGGATTCACAAGGCGTGAGCGTCAGACGACCAAATAATTTCTGACCGGCGATTAAATTAAGCGTACCACAACATGAACAGGGCCATTACACTGCCCATCTGGAAGTTGAAAGATGGCTAGAACTCTCCTTTTGGACCGAAAATAAGGGTGAAGATGAGACGCAGGAAAGCGCGTGCGGCGCGCGAAGAAAATCTAAAACCGGCGCTTTCGTGGAACGAAACAGGTATGCATGACGGGCCCTCTCCAGCCTACGACGTACTCAGCAATGGTGATGCCCGGCGCATAATAGAGGCCGCAATCGAACTCATGCGGGATGCCGGGGTCGGCTTTGAGCCTGATGAAACCGTCAGCAAATTATTTGAGGACGCCGGCTGTCAGATTGATGGAAATGGCGTCGTGAAATTTCCTTCTGAACTGGTTCACAGCGCAATTAAGACGGTGGCGAAATCAGTTCAATTGTGGAACCGGGACGCGACGGACTTTTTCGAAATCAACAATCGCTCGACGCGGTTTCTGACCGGTATGACCTGTATAAAAGTCTATGATTTGGAAACAGGCGAACATCGGGACAGCACACGCGATGATTTGGCAATGATCGCCCGCGTAGCGGATGCTCTGCCCAATATCGATGGTGTCTGCATGGGCGTCAAAAATGTCGCGCAGTCTGATGTGTTTGGCGAAATAGATGAATTCGCCACGATGGCGATGAACACAACCAAGCCGTTGGAATACCTGTGCGAAAATGCGGAGTCTCTGGAAGTCGCTATCGACATGGCCACTGCCATACGGGGATCGCGGGAAGCCCTTCGCGACAAACCTTATTTTACGCACCTGATAACGCCGCTGCCTCTCTTCTACGCCAAGACCCATACGGACCAACTAATAACGGCCGTCGAAGAAGGTATACCGCTGTGTATGGGTACAATAACAATCGGCGGCGCCTCTGCACCCATTACGCTGGCTGGTTGCCTTGTACACAGTGTCGCAACGGATCTGGCCGGAATGGTGCTGGCGCAACTCATTAAGCCGGGAGCCTTCTGCATCGGCGGCTCCGATGCAGCCTTTATGGAAGCCGCAACCGGTGGGGTAGGCGCTTTCTCGCAAACTTCGCTTGCGGATATGGCCATGTGCCAGATAAGCCGGGAGTTAGGCATTCCCTCGCTAACTGGAATTGCCGGTTGCTGTCAATCCAGGCGCTTTAATCAGGATGCTGTTTGGGAATTGACGGCGGGCATGATGCAGACTTTTTACAGCCGTCCGGCAACCTGCGACTACATGGGTTCCATTGACGAAGGTATTACCTACTCCCTGCATGCACTGTTGTATGTTCATGAGCTAGCCGGACTGTTGCGCAACATGTGGAAAGGCATTGAAGTCAATGACGATACGCTCGCCATGGACTTGACGCGACAGGAAGGTCCGCAAGGCAATTATCTAGCGCAGGAACACACCGCCCGCTATTGCCGTACAGAGGTCTGGAACGCAAAGTATCTGGGGGCTAACCTGCCGGTGAGTTCGGGAGCATTGGACGACGTAGAATTGTTTGATCGAATTGATGCGGATTTACGTCATATTCTGGAAACACATCGTCCTACTCCGCTTGATGAGAAAATCGCATCAGAAATATCGGCCATACAAGAATCCTTTCGGAAATCCTGGCAGGCATGACCAGAAATTGTTGGGCTTGTGGCGATCCCAGCACTCATTCTTCGTGATCCGGCAGGCTTATCAATCCGCCGGGCTGCAACAGTGAATTGCGGATGTTGTCAGGGATATGACAGGCTTCCAGGTTCCCGTCATCTTTAATGCGAGCATAGATGCGAATGGCGCGGCCCTCGGTAATCGTTTCACCGCTGGTTACCTGTTCGGCTTTGCAGTCCCAGTGAATAGTGCTCTCGCCCATCTTGTGCAACTGAATGGTGGTGCGCACTTTATCCCCGTAAGCGGCCGGCCCGACGAAACGGAAATGAACGTCGCCCATAACGAAGGCGGTACGGTTTTCCTTGATCAACTTGTTGGTTGGAAAACCAAGGGCCCGCAACAGCTCATGTTCGGTTTCGTTAAACCATGTGAACATCATCGGGTAATAGACCAGTCCGAAGGGATCGGATTCGCCCCAGGAAACGGTCAGTTCTCGCGAATACATTATCATCGAATTCTGGTCTTTCATCTATCTGGAATCTCTACACAAATAATTAAAAGGAAGACTTAATCGTCCTCTTGTTCTTAATTCCCCGCACGGAACGATGAAAGACATAATTTTAAGTGACGGCTTTAGGCTACCTTCTGATAGTACAAATTTTGCGGGTGACTGGCTTCGGCGAAAAAGACCCAGCGCTCGACAAGAAGGCCTGCATATTGAAAGGCGAAGGCGAGTGCGAAGGTGGTTATAGAGCTGACGCTCCAGGCGAAAATCATCAGGATTAGCGGTAGAATGAAGGCTGCTACCATGTAGGCCGCGGTTAAGACCGGCAAAAGTGAAGGGCTGCCAGGGTGGAAAAATTCCTTCAGGTTGAATGCGCCTGCGGTAAACCCTCGCGTCAATTGACGCAGGTTGCGGTGATGCAGGCCCACCGCGGATTGCAGAGACGACAGGTGTTTAATGTTCTTGTTGCGCACCAAAGCTGCGATGCGGCCCAGCATGGCGGCAAGGGTCAGTAACAAGGCGCCAGCGGCGAAAAAATCAGCCAGCGGGTTCGCCATAAATCCGGCGTATCCCGTTGCCAGGACAAAACCTGAACTAGTGCCCATCAACGCGAAGTTAAGTACGGTCAACGGTGTGGCCCATTCCTGAATAAATTTCATGCAGGCGTAGATCATGCCGGTGCAAATGAAAAGCACCACAACTAGGACAGAGCCCAGATACCCGGCCGCGATAGTCAGATCCAGCGCTTTCATGTTGCCGAAAGTCATTAGCACAGGCTTCCAGTCCAGCCAGTGCAGGCCGCCATATATAACCAGCAGTCCCATGACAGCGGGAAGAGCCAGAACTTCACGTGAAAGCCATGAAGTGCGCCATTGTGTCGCCGCCCGCCACGCCCTTTCCGGATGGGCCAGATGGAAGAACGAACTAAACAAACCTCCGCCCAGGAACAACAACGCGAGCAGGGATCCCGAAGCGTAGAACCCATTGGGGTCCGGAACTTCCGTCGCTCCAATGACCCAATAGAATTGGCCGGCGACGAGCGCTAGGAATAGTCCCTGACCAACCCCGATAAGCGTCGTCAAAAAGATGACTGAAAAAGCAGGTCTCATGATTTCTCCACCTCCTACCAACTGGTGACGTCGTCGAGAGACGGCGTACCATCTTTGGCTCTGGGCAGAGGCCCTTCTTTCCTGAGCGGGTTGTCGGCGCGAACTAATTCGTCTTCATGGATGACCTGTTTGGTCTTGCGCCGCGGCAGGTAGTGGTTGCCTGGCTTGGTGCCCCATTCCGGCATCAACTGATAGCCTCCTTCCTCGCGAATGGCGATGGATACCTCACTATCGGGATCGATGACGTCGCCGAACAGACGCGCTCCCGCCGGGCAGGCCAGAACGCAAGCAGGTTTGCGGCGTTCCGGCTCTATGCTTTCGTCATAAATGCGATCCACGCACAGGGTGCATTTTTTCATTACCCCGGTTTCTTCGTCGAACTCCCGCGCGCCGTAAGGACAGGCCCAGGAGCAGTATTTGCAGCCGATACATTTGTCGTATTCAACCAAGACGATGCCATCTTCCGGCCGTTTGTAGCTGGCCCCGGTTGGGCATACCGGAACGCAGGGCGGGTCTTCGCAGTGCAGGCATGATTTTGGAAAATGGATGGTTTCCGTGTTAGGGAAGATGCCGGCCTCATAGGTCTGAACCCGGTTGAAGAAGACACCCGCCGGGTCGGCGTCATACGGGTTCTTATCAGGCATTGGCCCGGCCCAACCGGATGTATTCCATTCCTTGCAACTGGTGACACAGGCATGGCAGCCAACACAGACATTCAGGTCGATGACAAGGGCGAGTTGCTTGGCGATGGTTTCGCTCATTTTGTCTCTCCCTTTCCAGCGAAGAACTTACGTACATTGCCGGAGAACAGTTTCATGCCGGGGATGATTTTTTTGGTCGGGAACTGGGGCCAGGTTTGTGGAATATCTTCTGGCGCGTCGGCCTTGGCGACGCGAACTTTCAAGTCATACCAGGCGGCTTGCCCCGTTACCGGATCAGAGTTTGAGATATGATCCCCGGCCTCGTGCGCGGGCAGTTCCTCACGGATCAGGTGGTTGAGCAAAAAGCCTTTGTTAGATTCTTCGGCTCCCTGGGAAAGTCCCCATGCGCCGGAAGCCTTGCCGATAGCGTTCCAGGTCCAAACCGTGCCGGGTTCGACGGACTGTGAAAAACTGGCGATGCAGCGTACGCGGCCGGTGGGGCTTTCGACCCAAATCCAGTCGCCATCTTCAAATCCGTTGTCGCGACCGACTGACGGGTGCATGAACAGCTTGTTGTAGCCGTGAATTTGCCGCAGCCAGGCGTTCTGGCTGTCCCACGAATGGTACATCGCCATTGGGCGCTGGGTGATGGCGTTCAGCGGATAAGTGCGGGTATCGATCAACTGGGATTCCAGCGGTTCGCTATAGAACGGCAGGGGATCGAAATGTGTTTCGATGCGTTCGCGAAGATGTTCCGGCGGCTGTTTGCCGGGGCGTTTGCCCTGCGCCGCCAGGCGGAACTTTTGCAACACTTCCGAATAGACGTGACATAGGATCGGGCCGCTCTGCTTGATCAGACGATGGTGTTCGGCCCATTGCAAATAGCCCTGATTCCAGTTGCGCATGTATTGGTACGAACGGGGCAGGTGATGGTGATAGTAATTATTGTTTTTGGCGTACATCTCCCATTGGCGGGGGTTGGGCTCCCCAGCCATAAACTTCTCGCCGCCTCGACCGCGCCATCCGGACAGGAAGCCGATTCCGGAGCCGGGTTCGGTCTCATAATTGACGATGAAATCCGGGTAATCCTTGAATTTGCGTTTGCCTTCTTTGGTCACGAATGCAGGCAATCCCAGCCGAGAACCCAATTCAATGATAACTTCCTGGAATGGCTTGCTTTCCCCTTTGGGCGGCAGGACGGGTAGGCGAACGGAATCGACGGGGCCTTCAAATTCCGAGATCGGTCGATCCAGCATGGACATGACGTCGTAGCGTTCCAGATAGGTTGTGTCCGGTAAAACAAGATCGGCGAAATCGACCGTTTCCGACCGGTATGCATCAGCCACGATGACGAACGGAATTTTGTATTCGCCGTCTTCATTCTTGTCGGTCAGCATCTTGCGGACGTCAGATGTGTTCATGGACGAATTCCACGCCATGTTGGCCATGAACAGGAACAGGGTATCGATGGGATAGGGGTCGCCGCGCCAGGCATTGGTGATGACGTTGTGCATCAGGCCGTGAACGCTCAAAGGATGCTCCCATGAAAATCCCTTGTCGAGCCGGACCGGGTTTCCCGAGTCGTCCACAAATAAATCATCCGGGTCGGCGGGCCAGCCCAGCGGCATGCCGTCCAAGGGCGAGTTTGGTTGCACGGCGTCGGGACTGTTGGGGCTTTTTGCGCAGGGTGGAATAGGGCGTGGGAAAGGGGCGCGATGGCGAAAACCACCCGGGCGGTCGATGGTGCCCAATATGGTCATCAATATACCCAGGGCCCGGATAGTCTGGAAGCCATTGGAATGAGCGGCAAGCCCCCGCATGGCGTGAAAAGCAACCGGAGAGCCGGTTATATGCTCGTGTTCTTCCCCCCAAGCGTCAGTCCAGGCGATGGGCAATTCGATTTTCTGATCCCGCGCAGTAATGCCCATCTCGTGGGCCAGATCGCGAATGGTATCGGCCGAAATGCCAGTAATATTGGCGGCCCACTCAGGGGTGTATTTTTCAACCTGTTCTTTTAATAGCTGGAAGGACGGTTTTACCGGCGTGCCATCTTCCAGGGCGTAATCGCCCAAAAGGCGCGGATCGGAATCCGGCCAGCGGTTGTCTACGGCTTCACCGGTAATGCGGTCCCACCACAGCTTGTTTTGCGGGTCGATGCATCCCTCGCGAATGGGAATGTCAGTGCGGATGAACAGGCCATTTTCGTCGCTTTTTTCGTCCTGGTTCACCAGATCCGGGGCGTTGGTGTACTGGACCAGGAAATCCCGGTCATACAGGCCCAATTTGATGATTTCGTGAATCAAGGCCAATAATAAGGCGCCGTCGGTGCCGGGCTTGATGGGTATCCAGTCATCGGCGATGGCGGCGTAGCCTGTGCGTACCGGATTGATGGCGACGAAGCGCCCTCCCTGACGCTTGAAGTCGCCCAACGCCTTTTTCATCGGGTTGGAATGGTGATCCTCGGCCGTTCCGATCATGACGAACAGTTTGGCGCGTTCCAGATCCGGCCCGCCGAATTCCCAGAAAGATCCGCCAAAAGTGTAGATCAAACCTGCGGCCATATTGACGGAACAAAATCCGCCGTGGGCAGCGTAGTTAGGGGTTCCGAACTGCTTGGCAAATAAACCGGTTAGGGCCTGCATCTGGTCGCGCCCGGTAAAAAAAGCGAGTCTGGAAGGATCAGTTGCACGAATATGGGCCAAACGCTCCTCAATGGTTGTGAATGCTTCCTCCCAGGTGATTGCCTCAAACGATCCTGCGCCACGATCCGTGCCTTCTTTCCTTTTCAGGGGTTTCAATAGGCGCGCCGGGGAATACTGTTTCATAATGCCTGAAGCACCCTTGGCGCAGATAACGCCCTGGTTCAGGGGGTGCTCGGGATTGCCTTCAATATAGCGAACCTCGTCGTCCCGCAAATGAACGCGGATACCGCATCGGCAGGCGCACATATAGCATGTCGTAGTTTTGACTTCGGTCCGTCCGCTATCGGAGTCCCTGTGTAGTTCGGGTGCTTTCACGCTAACGCTCGCCTCCCCCTCCCTTTAACAACGGGCGGGTATTTTTGTTACGAATAGGTCATGGAGGGTGCACTTTTAGCGCTTCTCTTTCGTCCCCACGAAATCTCTAACTCTTCTTATATATGAAAAATCTAATATTAAAAAGAGATAATAATTTTTGGTTTAGACGGAAGTTAGAGTGTTACCGATTTTGTTAGCGCCAAATTCCGCGGGTATCGATTACGGCTTTGCCCTCAAGTAGGGCTCTGTCCATTTCACGGAAGGCCTGGTGATCAACCAGAAGGGCAATGACGCTGGATATACCTACGGCGTCTTCCAAGCTGGTCAGCTGGGCATTTGCGATATTACTCAATGGGTCCGGAAGGTTCGGACTGTTGGGTTCGACAACAAGAACTTCCCCGTCAAAGGCGTTTGCCAAGGCGGCGGTTATAGCGACAGCCGGGCTTTCGCGCATATCGTCTATATCGGCCTTATAAGCAAGCCCCAGGCAAGCCACGGATTTCGCGCCCTTTTCCTTTGCGGCGGCGAGTATTTGATTGACCACGTGTTCCGGTTTGCCGTCATTCACTTTGCGAGCTGTTTGGATCAAAGGACTTTCGTCGGGAGCCGAATCGGCAATGAACCAGGGATCGACGGCTATGCAGTGTCCGCCAACGCCGGGTCCGGGCTGCAAAATGCTGACGCGTGGGTGATGGTTGGCCAGTTCGACTGCTTCCCAGACATTGATGCCCATTTTTTCGGCGATCAGCGATAATTCATTGGCAAACGCGATGTTGACGTCTCTGTAGGCGTTTTCAGAAAGCTTAACCAGTTCCGCCGTCGCCGCGGTGGTCAGCAGACATTCGCCTTCAACCGCAATTTTATAAAGCGCCTTGGTTCGTTCTGCGCAGTTTGGGGATATGCCGCCGACCACTCTGTCATTTCGAACCAGTTCCAGCAACACCCGGCCAGGAAGCACGCGTTCCGGGCTGTGAGACACCTGAACATCGGCTTCGCTACCGGCAACGTGGGGGAAACTCAAATCGCTTCTTTCTTCGGCCAACCACGCGCAGACTTTTTCAGTGGTGCCGACCGGACAAGTTGATTCGATAACCACCAAAGCACCAATCTCCAGCACCGGGGCAATGGATCGCGCTGCCGCTTCGACAAAACTCAAATCTGGTTTATTCCCATTTGTAAAAGGCGTCGGAACGGCGATGATGTAAGCGTCGGCTTTTTCGGGAGAGGTCGTTGCCTTCAGTTTGCCGGCGCTGACCGCGCCGTTGACCATGATATCAAGATCCGGTTCGACAATATGCACTCGGCCCTGATTGATTGTTTCAACGGTATTTATATTGGTGTCTACGCCGGCGACCTGCACGCCGCGCGAGGCAAAAACGGCGGCCGTAGGAAGACCGACGTAACCCAGCCCAACAACACAGATTTTTTCAAATTCAGGCGTCACCTAACTACCCCCGCTTAGAGCAACCTGCGTTTTCTTAAACGCGGATAAGTTGCTCGGTTCTTTAAAAAACGATCAATTTATCTACGTTAATGTGATTCCACATTAGCGTAGTTTAATCTGAGTATCTCGTCGACAATTCGCCCGCTGGCCAAGCCGTCGCCATAAGGATTGTGGGACCGGCTCATTATGGCATAGGCCTGTTTATCATCCAGCAATTGGTTGCATTCATTGAAGATTCTGTTCCTGTCAGTACCAACCAGTTTGACCGTCCCTGCGTCGACAGCTTCAGGACGCTCTGTCACTTCCCGCATTACCAGAACCGGTTTTCCCAAAGACGGTGCCTCTTCCTGAATGCCGCCTGAGTCTGTAATGACGAGGTAGCTTAAATCCATCAAATAGACGAACGGCAGGTAGTCCAGTGGTTCAATCAGATGAATATTGGAATTATCGCCAAGAATTCTGTTAACCGGTTCGCGCACGTTTGGGTTCAGATGAACCGGGTAAACGATCTGAACATCTTCTCTCTCGCTCAAATCGCGGAGCGCCTGACATATATTTTCAAAACCGGAGCCGAAATTTTCCCTGCGGTGGCCGGTAACCAGAACCAACCGGCGGCTGGGATCAAGGAAAGGGAATTGATCCGCAAGGGCCGTTTGCAGGGCTTTATCGTCTTTCAGTCTTTGCGAAATTTCAAGAAGAGCGTCGATAACGGTGTTGCCGGTAATAATAATGCTGCTTTCAGGGTAGCCCTCTCGACGCAGATTTTCGGCCGATGAGTCAGTCGGTGCAAAATAGATGTCGGCAATGGCGTCACTCAGACGCCGGTTCATTTCTTCCGGCCAGGGTGCATATATATCGCCCGTTCTCAAACCGGCTTCCACATGACCAACGGGAATTTTACGGTAAAAAGCGGCCAACGAGGCGGCGAAAGTGGTGGTTGTGTCACCGTGGACTAGAATGCGATCGGGGCCGTATTCGTCAAGCACGTCGCCCAGTCCCGTCAGCACGGCGCTCGTGATATGAGTCAAATCCTGATTTTGGCGCATGATGTCCAGATCGAATTCAGGCTCGATATCAAACAGTCCTAGGACCTGATCAAGCATGTCGCGATGCTGGGCTGTAACACAAACGGCGCTATCGACGCCCGAGGCCTTTTCAAGGGCTTTCACTACGGGGGCCATCTTAATGGCTTCAGGGCGGGTGCCGAATACGCTAAGAATTTTCATACGCTTGGATATCGTTATCCGAAAAATTTCGCAACTACAGCTTTCAGTTATTGGTAAAACTGCCGTAAAGTTGTGTTTATGAGAAATATTCGATTGAGAACATTATTTATCGTTGGGTTGATCTTTGCGTTTGCTGGCGCAAAGGAAGTTTCGGCCGCCGATTTGGTCGCTCACAAAGCTTTCTATTCAATGAAACTAGGCTCTGTCAGGGCGGGAAGTAGTTTTGTCGGCGCACGTGGAAACATGGGATTGTCGATGGAACGAACATGTGACGGATGGACAATGTCACAGACTCTTCGCATGGATCTGGCTACGCCGGATGGAGGCGAAATTTAGCAGGATTTACGGTTTACCGCTTGGGAATCGGACGATGGCGTCAGATACAGGTTTTTTGCATCGAACAATGTAAACGGTGAACGCGAAGATTTTAGGGGAAGGGCGCTAAAAAACTCTGCCGGGGGAACAGGGAACGCAAACTACAAAATTCCTGACGGCAAAAAAATTCCCTTGCCTGAAGGCACCATGTTTCCACTTGGGCATTCGATTTGGTTGATCGATCAAGCCCTCGCGGGCAAAAGGCAGGTCTCTGTCGCCGTTTTTGATGGGGCGGATGGGGAAGGACCACAACAGGTTACGGCTTTCATTGGCCCAAAGCTGAAGCCGACTGAGCATATTCCAAAAGAGAAACTGAAGGCTCTTGGACCATTGTCACAGCGTCCGGGATGGAACATTCGTATGGGCTTCTTCGAGCTTGATTCGCAAGAGTCGGCTCCCGAATACGAGGTGGAAATCTTGCAGCTGGACAACGGCATTACCCCGCTGCTGACACTCGATTATCAGGACTTTACCGTCGTTTTGACACAGGAAAGCCTGGAGGAAATTCCTCAACCTGATTGTCAGTAATTCTTGAGACTTCTGGTTTTAAGTTGCTAGACTTGTTAATCTTTTTCAGGGGTAAGGAGCCCTTATGCGAACAAGTTACAGGTTCTGCACCCTTTTTCTGCTGGCAGGGTTCTTTCTTTGCTCTGCCTCATCCTCAGTAACGGCGGAAGCTGCTTTTGTTGGAATGCAGGTGCAGGGAATATCCAAAAAAGTTGCCGCGGCGTTTGGTATAGATAAACCCGAAGGCGTTCTTGTTCGCGACGTCGCCCTTGGGGGACCAGCCGATAAAAGCGGCATTCATCGTGGCGACATGATTGTCGCTTTCGCCGGAGTCGAGATCGACACCTTTGAAAAGCTTGTCGTAAAGGTTAGGGAACTACAAGCCGGGGACAGCGTTCCAATCACGGTTATCCGTGAAGGTAAATCCCTGGAACTGACGATGAAGACGGGTAAGTGGACTCCGGCGTGGAAAGTTAAAAAAGGAATATTCGCATCCATTCCCTCAGTAGGATTAACGCTGACCGCCTTAACGCCAAAAGTGCGAGACAGGTTCGCCATTCGTTGGGGTTCGACTGGTGTTGTGATCACCCTGATCGACCCTGAAAAAGCCGCGGCCCTGGATTTACAGCGTGGCGAAATAATCCATCAGGTCAATCAAAAACCCGTATGGAATCCCAATGAACTGGTGAAGATGTATGAGCAAGCAAAAACCAACGGCAAAAAATCGCTACTTATGTTGGTGGAAGGGGCAAACGGCTTCCGGTTTTCCATCCTGAAAGTCAAATAGGAAATAGCTAGCCTTTTCGAGCCGCTGAAACGAATTTTTTCAATTCCTGCAGATTGGCGGCGCCCGGGATTAGTTGTTCGCCAATTATAAATGCTGGCGTGCCCGAAATGCCAAGACTCTCGGCGAGTTCCATATTCTTATTTAACTCTCCTCTAACCACCAATCCTTCCATCCCTTTTCGGATCGCGTCAGTATCCAGTCCCAATTTCTTGGCGACGGAAAGAATCTTTGTATCGCTTAATTGTCCACGCACTTTCATCAAAGCCGAATGGAATGCCAGGTACTTTTCAGGTTCCTGCTCCCACACTGCCAGGGAAGCCTGCGAGGCGACAAGTGAATCTGGGCCCAGAATAGGGTATTCCTTCAGCACGTAGCGAATATTGCCGTCTTCCTTCAGTAGGGTCTGGATGGTCGGGAATACCCGTTTGCAATAGCCGCAGCGGTAATCGAAGAACTCTACAATGGTAACGTCCCCGTCTGGATTGCCGATAACCGGCGAAGCTTTGTTTTGGCGTAAAACGGAAGCCAGCTTCACCAGGTTCTTCTTGGCTCTTTCACGCTCGGCGATGCGTTGGCGAATTTGGTACTCCTGAATGGCGCGCATCAGGACTTCTGGATTTTTCAGGATGTATTCCTGAACGACTTTTTCGACGTCCTTTTTCTGTTCTTCGTTCAATCCGTCATCGGCGCTCGCCTTTTGAACGGGAGTAAAAACTGCAAACGTGGCAAGTACGAAAATGAACAGGGAAGTGAGTGCGGTGGCTCTTGAGAGCATGTCGATTGGAACCTCGAAATTATTTACGTTTGTTGGGCGACAGAATGCGTCAGCGATTGGTTGGACACAAGAACTAGTCCTATTATCACAGTAATTTGAATGCTTTCTATCTGGAAAGAACAATGCCTGAAACAAAGGCTGGAGCAGGCGTACGACCTCCACTTGCGGCAATGCCGATAAAAACGATCCTCGTATCGCCTCCTTCGTCTTTTGGCCATGCTTTGCGGTATATATCGGAAAGATCAACAGTCTCAAGCCACCAGGAACCAGCGTTTTCCCGGCCGCCCCTAACCGTATAACGAGGAGCAGCTCGTTTGTTTTTATCTTTCAGTGGCGAAAGGGTACCTCGTTGCAGCGCTGATTCTGCCCATGTCAGAGAGAGTGCGCGGTCATGAGGAGGAAGCGTACTTCCCAGCCACCTCAAGGGCTCGCTTCCGCGGCTTGGACTAGCCGGGTCACCGCCATAAAAACCTATCACCAGACGTACTGGGTGATATCCGGAGGCCGAGGGTGGTTCAATATACCAAGACCAACTCAGGTAAGGCGTCGCCAGCATCATGGCGTTGGTGCGCCTGACAACGACAAACGACTCTTCTCCATTGGTTACCTTCAGAGAAGGGACGCCATCCATGTTAACAATCTGAAGCTGACTTTCATTGAGTTCGCCGTCTTTTTCTACGGCCCAATCACCGGGTAATTTAACTGGTGAAAAACCGGGAAAGGGACCCAGGACTTCCAACAGTCCCTCAGGGGCGACACTTGCTTGTTCAACAGCGCAGCCTTGCAGGCCACCCAACATGGCGATAGCCATGACGACCGGTTTGAAGGCAATCCTTCGAAATGTCATTGGTTTTTCTTGCTGTCCAATGAATGGAGGATGTCCTGCGCTTGCATCCAGCCGACCGACCCTTCCTTAAGGAGTGAAGATGCGCGTTCTGCGTGATATCTGGCGTCTGCCTTTTTTCCTGTCAATAAGGCCGCTTCACCAAGGGCCAACGAACTTTCCCCCATTTTTCCCGCCTTGCCGTAAGCTGTTCCTAATAGTTTCCATGAGAAGGGATCCGTTTTATCGGCGGTAGCGGCGATCAGAAGATTTGTAATGGCGGATTCAAGATGCGCCTTGTCGCCACTCTCCATTTGCGCTTTACCCAATCCGCGGCGCAGCAAGTTGGAACTGGGATTCAGAATTACCGCTTTTTCGTAATACGGAAGAGATTCGGCAATTTTACCGTTTTCATAAAGCATCTGCCCTTTCAATTCCTGGAAATAGGGATCGGCGGGATGTTCATTGATTAAACCGTCAATCAACGGGATTGCGCGCTCCAGATCGGGCCTGCGATAGTAGGCTATGGCCAGAGCATATCGGGCTTCAAGACTATTACTATTTTCCTTGTAGCGTCGCAGCGTCCTTGTAATGGGTTCTATGAACGCTTGCAGTTTAGCTTTCATACGTGCGTGGCTTATAACAAATTCCGGTTTTTCCGGTTTGTTGGAATTTGGGGAACGTTCAACAAAAGAGGCTACTCTGTTTACACGTTCTCTCGTCAAAGGGTGTGATCGGTAATAAGGATCCTGGCGTTTGACGCTTAGTAATTCCTGGTCGCCTATTTTTTCAAAAAACTCCAGCATGCCTTTGGCCGATTGCCCAGTAGAATCGAGAAAACGCATGGCTGCAGCGTCCGCTGCACTCTCCTGGGTTCGGCTGTACTGAAGGAAGTTGCGCAACCCCATTTGCTGCCCGCCCGCTACGATTACAGCGCCGACGTCGCTTCTTCCACCCGCCGCGGCGATACCACCCAGCACCATGGAAAAAATATCTGAAGTTGAGCTTGTTTCCATAGCATCACGGGTCCTGGTTAAATGGCCACCGGCTATGTGACCGGTTTCGTGAGCGATGACACCAATCACTTGTCCGGCGTTGTCGCTTTTGATTAAGAGACCGGTATTAAGGAACAACTTTTGCCCCCCTGCCACGAAGGCGTTCAGGGTTTTGTCTTTGACAAGGTAAATATTAATAGCCGATGGTTCGAGACCCGCTGCTTGGAACAGTGGCGTCGCGTAGGCGCGAATGGTATTTTCTATTTCGGCATCGCGGATAATAGACAGCTTTCTGGCTTCGGCTTTTGCTGCTACAAAACCAGTTGAGGCTAGAAAAGAGAATATTATCAACCACCTGATGGCAATCGATAATCGAATGTATTTTTTTAATTTCATAAAGTCAGTCATCACTGCAAAAGGTAGTGATACATGGCGTTTCAGTCAATTCATCTGCCGGACGTTAATATTGCTCGTCCCTATGTTAGGCGTTGCGGCATGCGAAACCATGGACGAACTTAGTGATCAGTTTTCGGAGCTCGCAGAAGGCATCCGTCGAGGAGAAGAAGAGGCGTCGCGAGGTTTTCTGGGCGGGTTGGCCGCCGATGAGCCGCGTGCGGCTTTGGCTGGCCGGGATGTTTTGGAAGCAGGAGGCAATGCGGTTGATGCCGCGACGGCCATTTTTTTCAATTTGGCTGTTACCATGCCGTCCACGGCAAGCCTCGGCGGTGGTGGAGTATGCATTGTTCATGATGCCCAGACCAATGTAACCAAAGTACTCGATTTCCTTACTAAATCTCCTCAATCGTCCGCCAATGCCAGCAAACGCCCAAATGCCATACCGGGAAATCTTGCCGGTTTTCATGCGTTGCATTCACGGTACGGACGACTTCCCTGGAGGCAACTTGTAGCCCCGGCCGAAGGCCTTGCTCGATTTGGCTTAAAAATATCGCGAGCGTTTTCGCATGATTTACAAAAAATTGGTAATTCATTGCTGATAGAACCGGCTACACGCAGGATATTTGCTCGCCCTGTATCGGGCGCACTTCTTCAGGAAGGTGATAATTGGTTGCAGCCCGGTTTGGCGAAGATTTTAAGTGAAATTCGAGAGAATGGCTTAGCCGCCCTGTACCGTTCGCCCGGCGCGGAGAATTTGGCTGCTGCCATAGAGGCCGGAGGAGGCGCACTTAGCGCCAACGATTTAATCAGTTACAAACCGATATGGCGAAATCCAATAGAAGTGCCTTTGGGGGATATTTCCGTTCATTTTGCGCCTCCTCCGGCGGCAGGCGGCGCCGTGGCCGCAGAAATGCTGGCGATGATGCTTCAAAATCAGCGTTTGCATAATACCCCAAAAGAAGATCGTCCCCATTTAATGATGGAGACCGCCCTTAGAGCATTCTCGGACCGCGGCCGCTGGTTGCAGCCTGACGGTAGAAGTTCCGTAGAACCATTTGACCTTGTTTCATTGTCAAGAATCGCGCCTTTGATGGACAGTTACAGCAAAGACAGCCACGTCGCTGTTCCAAATTCCGTTGAAATAGCGGAAGACCCTTCGGCGACGACGTTTGCCGTAATGGATGAGGACGGTGCGGGAATTGCTTGCGCCCTGACAATGAATGGGTTGTTTGGCAACGGACTAATTGCAGGAAATACAGGTATATTGATGGCCTCGCAACCGGATGAAACGGGTCGCGGGCCGATTTCTCTGGGACCAATTCTGGCCGTTGATCATTTTACCAATGACTTCTTTTTTGCGGGCGCGGCTTCCGGCGGCGTTACCGCGCCGACAGCTCTAATGTCGGTAGCCATTGAAAATGCGGTTCACGTAGGGTCTCTCGAAGAAGCCATGCGTGCTAAGCGCCTGCATCACAGCGGCGTACCGGATATCGTTTATTATGAGCAGGGCTACGATGAACAGATCATCAATTCGCTAATAAAAAAAGGCCATAGAGTGGCAGCGACGCCATCTTTGGGAAAAGTGAATGCTGTTGGGTGTACGCAAGGCCTGCCATACGACCCAAATAGCTGCGAAGTAGCCACGGATCCCAGGGGATACGGCCTGGCACTGAAAATAGACCAATAACATGACTCTAAAAACTGCCCTTCGCGGAAATATACCGCCGTTTATCGTCATGGACGTCATGCGCGCGGCAGCCGAGCGCGAAGCGACAGGGAAAGACGTGATGCATATGGAAGTCGGCCAACCTGGAACGGCGGCGCCGGCGCCCGTATTGGAGGCTGCGCACGCGGCGCTGGAAAGCGACCGGATCGGTTATACCCTTGCTTTTGGCATACCGGAATTGCGAGACCGGTTGGCCAGACATTACAAGGATTACTACAGTCTTGAGGTGCCAAGCGATAGGATTGCCGTTACGACAGGTTCATCTGGCGCATTTATTGTCGCCTTTCTTAGCGTCTTCGAAGCAGGCGACCGAGTGGCGCTCGCCAATCCGGGGTACCCAGCTTACCGCAATATCCTAAAAGCTTTGGATATCGAGCCCATTGGACTTTCTGTTGGTCCGGATACAAATTTCCAGCCCACGCCCGCCATTCTCGACAAGGTAGAAGGCGATCTGGACGGATTAATCATCGCGAGCCCTTCAAACCCAACCGGAACAATGATCCTTCCCGACGAGATAAAAGCGCTGGTCGACTACTGCGAAGGGCGTGGCATTCGCTTGATTTCAGACGAAATCTATCACGGAATTACCTATGAGGCGCGTGCAGAGTCCGTATTGGCTTATACCGATGAGGCGGTTGTCATCAACAGTTTCTCGAAATATTTTTCAATGACAGGCTGGCGCCTGGGTTGGATGGTTGTTCCTGAAACTATACTTCGATCTGTCGAGTGCCTATCGCAGAATCTCTTTATCTCTCCGCCGACGCTTTCACAAATCGCCGCCATTGCCGCCTTTGATTGTAGGGAGCAACTGGATAGCTATGTTGAAAATTACCGGCGCAACAGAGAATTGCTTCTGGAATTATTGCCCAAAGCAGGGTTTGAAGAATTATCGCATGCCGACGGGGCGTTCTATTTATATGCGGACGTCTCTCACATGACTAATGACAGTGAGGAATTTTGCCGGCGTTGTTTGAACGATACGGGCGTAGCCATTACCCCCGGAGTCGATTTCGATCCAGAACGCGGTAATCGCTACGTGCGTTTTTCCTTTGCCGGCCCCTTTGACCATATGGCCGAAGCTGCCAGGCGCTTAATTGACTGGAAAAGTTAGGGACCTGCCTACCGTCTCCACCAACCCCGCTTTGGTTTGTCTGCTGTGGACGTATTTCCGTCACCGATATTTATAACGGTGGTTTTTGCCGCCTCGGCAACCAATTTCGGGTCGATTTCCGGCGTTGCGGGTTTCTTCTCTACTTCTGGAGCAACCTCTGCCGGTTCCTTTGATACGGTTTTTTCGGGCTCCGCTTTCTTGGAACCGGCTTTTTTCGAACCAACTTCCTTTTCCTCCGTTTCCTTAGGCTCCGTTTCCGTAGGTCCGGCTTCCTTGAGTGCTGGTTCTTCCACTTTCTTGCGTGTGCGACGTCGGCGTTTCGGTTTCTCTTTTTCTTCCCCAGGCTCTTTAGTCATTACCTCGGGGGTCACAACATCGTTGGAGACCTCTGAGGTTTTGTCATCGGAATCAGCCTTGTGAGCTTCGGTCTCTGCTTCTGCCTTTTTAGCGCGGCTGCGTCGACGAGACGGTTTCCTGACCGGTTTGTCCTCTTTCGTTGCTTCGTCCTGCTTGACTTCCTTAGTGTCGTCAGAGACGTCAGGTTGGCCTTCGTCGGTAGCCAAGGCGGTAGTTTCCTGAACTTCGCCTGAATCGGCTTCCTGGCTTTCCGTCACGGCTTCGCTCTGTGCTTCTTGTTTCACACCTTGATCATCGGTACGGCCGCGACGACGTCGGCCGCCTCGTTTTCCGCGACGACGGCGCTTTGGAGATTTGCTTTCAGCCGTCTCTTCCTCGCTTGCCGCGACTTCGGCTGGTACACTTTTATCGGCTTCTCCATCTGCGCCAATTTGAGCATCTTGCACGTCGGGCTCGACATCTGAAGATTTGCGGCGACGCGAACGACGACGCCGTTTCGCTGGTTTTTCATCAGTCTGCGCGTCGCCGCCAGTCGCGCTGGAGGCCACTGTTTCTATTTGACCGGATGCCTTGATGCGCTCAATACGCAGGTCCGGAGGTATCAACGCCTCGTCGGCGGTGACAGTTATGGAAATCCCCGTATTTTGTTCAATTTCGGCCAGGGCCGGTCGCTTTTGATTTAAAATGTAAAGAGCAACCGCCGTCGGGACGTGGATAATTATTTCACTAGCACGCTTACGGTTGGCTTCTTCCTGAATGGCCCTAAGGGCAACAAGAGCCGCCGAATCCGTTGAGCGCCTAATACCCGTTCCGCCGCAATAAGGGCAGGGTTCCGAACTGGTTTCTATCAGGGACATTCTCAATCGCTGGCGCGACATTTCTAGCAGGCCGAACGGGCTGATTCGACCGATCTGAATACGAGCACGATCGCTCCGCATCGCATCCTTTAGGCGCTTCTCAACTTGACTGTTATTGCGTGATACTTCCATGTCGATAAAATCGACTACGATCAAACCAGCCAGATCGCGAAGGCGCAATTGCCGCGCAATTTCGTCCGCAGCTTCCAGGTTAGTCTTAAAAGCGGTTTCCTCGATATTTCGCTCCCGTGTCGAACGGCCCGAGTTGACATCAATTGATACGAGGGCCTCGGTCGGGTTAATGACAATGTAAGCGCCCGATTTCATTTGAACTTCTGGCGAATGAATCGCGTCAAGCTGGCTTTCCACCTGATAGTGCTGAAAAATCGGTTCCGTCGTAATACCGTATGGTTGGACGCGCTTGGCATGGCTTGGAATCAAAAGTTTGATGAAATCCTTGGCCATGCGATAACCACGTTCACCTGCGACAATGATTTCTTCAATATCGCGGGTGTAAAGGTCACGAATCGAACGCTTGATCAGATTGCCTTCTTCATGAACTAGGGTCGGAGCAGTTGATTCGAGGGTCAAGTCTCTGATGCTGTCCCATAATCGTACCAGATATTCATAATCGCGTTTGATTTCCGCCTTGGAGCGCTTGATGCCAGCGGTACGAACAATGACTGCCATTCCTTCGGGTATTTTCAATTCCGCCAGAATAGCTTTCAGTTGCTTACGGTCGCCGCCGTTTGTGATCTTGCGCGAGATGCCGCCGCCGCGAGCCGTGTTGGGCATCAACACGCAATAGCGGCCAGCCAAGGAAATGTAGGTTGTTAAAGCAGCGCCTTTGTTACCACGTTCTTCCTTAACGACTTGAATCAGCAGTATTTGCCGACGTTTGATGACTTCCTGAATTTTATAGCGGCGATGGCTAGGCGTGCGGCGTGAAGGACGGGTGTCATCGGAATCATCCCCCCCCAGGGTCTCCACACCCTTGCGGTTTTTCTTCGGTGCGCCTTCCTCCTCGTCGTCCTCATCGATATCGATGTCCCCGTTACTGTCGTTTTCGCTACCGTCATCCTCTTCATTTTCGCCATCGGAAGCTTCAACAGAATTTTCTAGTGGCTCATTTTCGCTGTCGATTTGTCCGTCAACGTTATCGCTTGCATCCTGGACTTCAAGTTCACCGGAATTGGGATCGTCCTCATCGAACTCATTTTTGGTCTCTGCTTCCTCGGTGTCCTCTTCTGCTTCCTTCGAGGCTTCCTCGGCCAATTCTGCAGCCTCGTGTTCAAGCAGCGCCTGGCGATCCTCAATTGGGATTTGGTAGTAATCGGGGTGAATTTCACTGAAGGAAAGGAATCCGTGACGGTTTCCTCCATAATCGACAAAAGCCGCTTGAAGCGAAGGTTCAACCCGGATCACTTTGGCTAGATAGATATTGCCCTTGATTTGTTTGCGGGCGGTGGATTCGACATCAAAATCCTGAAGACGGTTCCCACTAAGTACCGCGACCCGGATTTCCTCCGGGTGGGCGGCGTCGATTAGCATTCTGTTGGTAGACATTAAAATTGTAACTCCAAGGCATCGGTCCATCACCGGAAGTAAATCCGTAAATGTGGTCGATGCGTGTTCGTGAAACGCCGGCGGCGCATTCGAACGAATTGGCGTCCGTCAACAGGGACGGTGCTTCCTTCAAAAATGTTCGCGCTGCTCGATCCGGCATGAAAAAAACTCGTTTAAAACTTCATCTCAATAATAGCGGACAGGGATGGCTCTAACTCGTTCGGCGCTCCCATCCGGAAATTTCTGACTAGAGCGTTCAAAAAAACTGAATCTCTAACGTCATGCTGTTAACATAACGGTAGGATTTTAGTTCGACAATCGTATTGTTGCTTTAACGTTTTTATTTTAGGGATCAATTGGGTGGTTCGAAACCAACCCGGTGCTTGTCCATTCTAATGGTGAACCATGCGCCTGTGCTCCAGGATACTGTCTATTTTCAAGCTTAACTCCGCACTCAGTATATCCGTGCTTGGCGTTGTATTTCTATTTGCAGGCTTTGGCTTCGTAAGCGCACAAGCCGCCGAGGCTGTCGTTACCGATGTTCGTGTAGGACACCATGGAAAGACGACTCGGCTGGTATTTGATTTGACCAATAAGGTTGATTTCAATGTATTTGCGCTTTCCAAACCGTATCGCGTTGTCATCGACTTGCCTGAAGTCGGCTGGCGATTGCCAGCAAGGCCTTTGCCTGAAAGCGTTGGTTTGCTCAAGAGGCTTCGTTATGGTTTGTTCCAGCCCGGTACATCTCGAATTGTTCTTGACGTGGGGCATCCACCAAGTATCGAAAAAACTTTCATTTTGAATCCTGACGGAAAAAGCAGTTTTCGATTGGTTGTCGATCTGGGGCAGGTTTCTGCCGAAAATTTTGTTGGCACGCCGAAAACATCTCAAGAAAAAACCGTCACAAAACAACAGTCAGCTGTTTCTCCGGCGCTTTTTACACCCCCAAAGGCTAAACCGGATATTGTCCCTGAAACGCCAGCCAAAAGAATTATTGCAATTGATCCCGGCCATGGCGGTGTTGATCCGGGCACCATCGGCGTTAGCGGAATCTACGAAAAGCACATTGTTCTGGCGATGGCACGCGAACTAAAGGCGCAATTGGAAAAGACGGGCCAATTTCACGTCAGGCTTACGCGCACCCGCGACATATTTGTTCCCTTGCGCGACCGCGTGACCCGGGCCCGGGACGCCGGCGCGGAATTGTTTATTTCTATCCATGCCGACGCTATCAAGAATCGCAAAACCCGCGGTCTTTCCGTCTATACCCTGTCGGAGCGGGCTTCAGATAAAGAGGCTGCCGCTTTAGCCGAAAAAGAAAACAAGGCGGATTTGATCGCAGGCATCAATCTTGTGGGAGAAACAAAAGAAGTCACCAATATCCTGATCGATTTGGCTCAGCGAGAATCCATGAATCAATCCGCCAAATTCGCCTCGGGACTGGTTAGAGAACTTCGCCGACAAACCAAACTACTTCGTAAAACCCATCGTTTCGCCGGGTTTGCCGTTCTAAAAGCCCCGGATGTGCCATCGGTCCTTATAGAACTGGGTTTCCTGTCTAACCGCAGCGACGAGAAGGCTTTGCAGGATAAAAAATACCGCGCCAAACTTGCCAGAGGAATGGTTCGCGCCGTGACGGATTATTTTTCGAATATTGAAGAGGCCTATAAAAAATAAGGCATTCGGACAATTCGCACCCTATCTCCGCCACATTTGGACTATAGATTTTTCGCCTGAATTTCGCATATATCAGAATGGGCGCGGGTTAGCCTATGATACGTTGTGTTCTAATTGACACTTAAATTCCCACGGGGGTTCCTAGTTTAGGGCGATGATCAGAGCATTACTCACCTTCCTTGGTTTCTTGATTATTCTGGCCTTTATCGGGGTTGGAGGGGTGATTTATGTGTTTAACAAATTCGGGCAAGATTTGCCGGATTACCGTCAGTTGGCCGACTATGAACCACCGGTGATGACCAGGGTACATGCGGGCGACGGTCGGCTGCTGGCTGAATACGCGATTGAAAGGCGCGTGTTTGTCCCCATACGGGCAATGCCTAGACGCGTCGTCAATGCTTTCTTGTCGGCGGAAGACAAGAACTTTTACTCCCATCCCGGCATCGATTTTATCGGTGTAGGCCGCGCTGTCATCGTCAATTTGAAGAACCTGGGCAAACAGCGAAGGATGGTAGGTGCTTCAACAATCACCCAACAGGTGGCGAAGAACTTTTTGTTAACCAACGAGGTGTCATGGGACCGGAAAGTCAAGGAGGCCATTCTGGCTTTCCGCATTGAACGGGCTTTCACCAAAGATAGAATTCTTGAACTCTACCTTAATGAAATTTATTTGGGTTACGGTTCCTATGGGGTAGCGGCAGCAGCCTTGAATTACTTCAACAAGCCGCTGGATCAGTTAACGATTGAGGAAGTCGCCTATCTGGCGGCGCTCCCCAAAGCGCCAAACAATTATCACCCTGTGCGCAAGCGTGAAGCTGCTGTCGCGCGTCGCGACTGGGTCGTCGGCCGTATGCTCGAAGACGGCGTCATTACTTCGGATGAGGCGAATTTGGCTCTTGCGACGCCGCTTACAATTCACCAGCGGGACGAAACCGAATTTGTTACGGCTGAATTTTTCGCTGAGGAAGTCCGCAGGGAACTGGCGGAACGATATGGCGAAAAGGAACTTTATAAGGGAGGTTTATCTGTCCGTACTACATTGAATCCCAAATTCCAGGAAATTGCGAATAGGGCGGTCAGGAATGGATTGGAGGCTTACGATCGTCGCCATGGCTGGCGTGGGCCTCTCCTGCATCTGGAAGACAAAAACGCAAGCGAACCCTGGCAAAAGAAGATTGCAGCTATTGAACCGATCCAAGGACTTGGCAATTGGAAGATGGCAATTGTATTTGAACTGGGTGAAAAGCAGGCCAGTATTGGTTTTTCGGATGGTTCAACAGGTCATATTCCTCTGGCGCAATTGAAGTGGGCCAGGCCTTGGACGAAAGGCGAAAGACTGGGCCCGCGTGTAAAACGGCCTTCTGATGTATTGAATGTAAACGACGTCATTGCCGTCGAAGGCCTTCTGGCCGACGAGGAAGGAAACTTATTTCCAGCCGGTACATACGCACTTAGACAGGTTCCGGAAATTGAAGGCGCGCTGGTTGCGCTTGATCCGCACACTGGCCGGGTTCTGGCGATGTCCGGCGGATATGATTACGCCAAAAGCCAATTTAATCGCGTCACCCAGGCCAAAAGGCAACCAGGGTCAGCGTTCAAGCCCTTCGTATATTTGGCCGCGCTTGATTCTGGTTATTCTCCCTCGACCCTGATACTGGATGCGCCGTTCGTTATCGACCAAGGTCCCGGCCTGCCGAAATGGCGTCCCGCCAACTACACCAAGAAATTTTATGGCCCCAGTACGATGCGACTGGGAATTGAAAAATCCCGCAACCTGATGACAGTTCGACTTGCCCAGACCATAGGTATGGACAAGGTGTCCGAATACGCAACCCGTTTTGGTTTGGTTGACGACATGCCTGAGCAACTTGCGATGTCCCTGGGGGCAGGAGAAACGACGTTGCTGCGTCTGACGACCGGATACGCGATGTTAGTAAATGGTGGCAAGAAAATCAGACCAACCCTGATCGATCGTATTCAAGACCGGCATGGCCGCAGGGTTTTTAGCCATGATTTACGAAAATGTCGTGATTGCCTCGCCTCATTCTGGACATCACAGCCAGTGCCATTGTTGCCTGATTTGCGCCAGCAGTTATCCGACCCGGCCAGCGCATACCAAATCGTTTCAATGTTGAAGGGCGTGGTTGATCGTGGAACGGGCCGGTCAATTCGTTCGGTGGGAAAGCCACTTGGTGGAAAAACGGGGACAACCAACAAAAGTGTCGATGCCTGGTTCATCGGTTTTTCGCCCGACTTGGCCGTCGGCGTTTTTACCGGATTTGACGAACCCCGTTCCCTGGGAAAGCGAGAGCAGGGAGCCTCTGTTGCCGCCCCGATATTCCGCCAATTCATGAGGGAGGCGTTGGCCGACAGTACGGCGACGCCCTTCAGGATTCCACCTGGAATTCGCCTCGTCAGGGTAAATGCGTCGACAGGACGTCCTGCCCGTTCGGGGGAAAGTAAGGTGATCCTGGAGGCATTCAAACCCGGAACAGTACCAACAGGCGAGTCCCAGGTGTTGAGAGGCTTGTCTTCATACGGCGGAGCGCCAGCCAGCGGCACAGGCGGATTGTATTAGAGCTATTTGATCTGATCCGCGATCGGGGTTAAAACCAAGCAACTCCCCTATTTTTTTCTGAAAGAACCAAAAAAATGCGCGCAGAAATCGTGAGCTTAACCCAAGAAATCAAACAGTCTCTGGAACTGTTGAGGAGGCATCTTTGACTACGATAATGCCTTGCGCCGTCTGGATGAACTGAACGCCGAAACTGAAAATCCTGATTTCTGGAACGATCCTGATCGCGCTCAAGCCCTGATGCGTGAACGAACCCGCCTGGAAGATGGGTTGAAATCGATTGACGGTCTAGCCCAAGAGCTAGAGGACAATGTCGAACTTCTTGAAATGGGAGAAGCCGAGGGAGATGACGACATCGTCTCCGAAGCCGAAATCGCACTGGAAAAAGCACACAAAACAGCTGCAAAAGCGGAGTTGCAAACTCTCCTTTCCGGCGAAGCAGACGCCAATGATTGTTATCTTGAAGTTCATGCCGGCGCAGGCGGTACGGAGGCCCAGGACTGGGCCGAAATGCTGCTTCGCATGTATACGCGTTGGGCAGAATCCAAGGGCCATAAGGTCGAGTGGCTTGAAGAAAGCGCAGGCGAAGAAGCTGGACTTAAATCTTCAACTGTAAAAATCTCCGGCCACAATGCCTATGGGTGGCTAAAGACGGAAAGTGGGGTACATCGGCTGGTCAGGATATCGCCCTACGATTCCAGTGCGCGCCGTCACACAAGTTTCTCCTCAATCTGGGTATATCCCGAAATTGATGATGCGATCGAAGTCGATATCCAGGATAAGGATTTGAGGGTCGATACCTATCGGGCGTCCGGGGCCGGTGGTCAGCACGTCAATAAAACCGACAGCGCTATTCGCATTACTCACCTGCCGACTAACATTGTCGTGCAGTGCCAGAACGACCGTTCACAGCACAAGAACCGCGCCGCCGCCATGAAAATGTTAAAAGCCCGTCTGTACGAACTGGAACTGCAGAAGCGCGAAGAGGATGCGCAGGCGGAACACGATGCCAAAACTGATATTGGATGGGGACATCAAATTCGCTCGTATGTCCTGCAACCTTATCAAATGGTTAAGGATTTGCGGACCGAAGTCGAAACGTCGAATACCCAAGGCGTCTTGGACGGAGATCTGGATGATTTTATGGCCGCGGCTCTGGCCGCCAGGGTCAAGGGAAAGGAAGATTAGTTACTGCAGTAAAATTTCCCGAAATAAAATGCCTTCGATCTTCACATCTCCCATAACATCTTCGACGACTTTGGTTATGCCTGCCCGCATGTGTTCGGTGCCTGCGCCACCTGCGACGTCATCGCGGGTTTGCGAACGCAGATAGCCTTGCATCTTGTCGACGATCTTCAGTTCCTGTTCTTTTAAAAGAGGCAGGTCACGGGTGACGATTTCAACAACAACCTTGATCTTGACGTAATTGGTGCGCTTGCCTTTCTTTTTCAGGTCAACCACCAACTGAGGGAATTCGTGATAAACCGGTGGACCGGGAGGCACTTCTTCAACTACCTCTTCCTTGGCTTCACCTCCAAAAAAACCCATGAAGTAGGCACCGGCGCCACCGCCGCCCAAAAGTAAAACCACGACACCGATGATCAGAAATAGCTTTTTCTTGCCGCCGCCTGAACTTTCTTCTTCCCCGTCTTCACCTTCTTCGATTTCTTCTTCTTCGATTTCTTCTTCTTCGTCGCTCATTTGCGTAAATCCTACCCGGCCCCTGTCTATTCAGTTTTTTAGATATCTTCTCGCTATTATAGCCATGATGGGCGCGGGAGCAATCGATGGACTCTGTCCGTTATTTGGAATTCAAGAATTCAAGAACTTCTTCGGCGTGGCCCTTGACCTTCACTTTTCGCCAGATATGCCTTACCACGCCTTTATCGTCGATAAGAAAAGTGGTGCGCTCAATGCCCATGTATTCACGCCCGTAAAGTTTCTTTTGAACCCAAACCCCATAGGCCTCGCACAAGGTTCCATCTTCGTCTGATAACAAAGGAAACGGCAGTTCATTCTTGTTTTTGAAGTTTACATGTCTTTTTACACTGTCTTTCGACGCCCCAACGACAACGGCGCCCATTTTTTTGAATTGACTGTTTAGATCTCTGAAGTCCTTGGCTTCATTCGTGCAACCGGGGGTGGAATCTTTTGGGTAAAAGTACAGTACGAGGGTTTTTCCCTTGAAATCGTTGAGAGACAATGTGCTGCCATCGTCGCATGGTAAATCGAATGCAGGAGCTCTTGAGCCGACATCTACAGACATTTAGTTTCTCCTTATGAATAACTTTGAAGCTTTTATGGATAGTACGCTTTTAACTGATAACAATCGTATATAAGGGATTGAAAAAATTACATAAATAACCAGATATTTATGGCGCTAATTTTGAAGGATAGGAAGCGCCGCATATTTAATAATTGAATAAGCGAATGTTTCATTAATTTTATGACTATCGCTGAATGATGCTATTTCGATTGCAAACTATTCCGATATTGGCTTTTCTCATTAGTTTGTGGGCGGGAATTGCCCATGCGTCCGATTCGGAATGTCCGAAAACAATCGCTGGCATTCCTAACGATGCGCTCAATATGGCGGCAACCAAAGTCCTGCAATCCCTTTATGTCAAACTGGGGTGCGACGTCGATTTTGTAAAATTGCCTGGTCGAAGAGGGATCAATCATTTCAACACCGGTTTGATTGATGGCGAAGTTTATCGCTTAAGGTTGGCTGAAGCACATTACGAGCGCCCCTTTATCCGGTCTAAACAACCACTCTTTGTCCTGGCCAATTCTTTATGGGTAAATCCCGAACTTAAGGGAAACGAACGGCACCTCATCGGCTACCTCTTGGGTGTCGTTTGGCAGGAAAACTATATGAAGACAAGGGGAGGCAGGGCCTTTCCAGATGAAATACAAATGCACGATGCCTATAACAAGGGCACGATTAAAGGCTTCTTGGCATCCGATTTTGGCACGGTAGCAAGATTGAAGAGAAACGCCTTTTCACCTCCGCCTGAAAGAGAAGAAGTCCTGTTAAAGGCGCCGCTTTATCATTATCTGGGAGAGGAGTTCACGCCGATTATGAACCGGCTGGAGAGGTTACTAGCCAGTGATCCATTTGAAAATATTGGAAATGAACTAGGAAATTAGATGATGGTTCCTATACTTCGCCATTTCCTTTTTTCGGCAAACTTGTAGCCGGATCAGCGACTAGCGCATTGAAGTGCCCCAAAATAGTTGTGGCCGTTGTCGACATCTTTTCTTTCAGCGTTTCGAAATTTTCCGCCCCGCCAATTCGCGCCAATTTTTCCTGAAGACTCTCAGGAATTTCGTGTTCGCGCCGTTTGCGTAACTCTCGAGGGATCGTCAGGCGCAGCATTCCCTGTAAGCCTTGCCATAGGTCAACAGCTTCAATCAGATCGGCAGCGATAGATGAATTAAGAAACCCGTCTCCGGCCAACTTTTTGAGCGCCCCTTTGGTATTCCTATCAAGAATACCGGGATGATTTTGGGCATGGCGCAGTTGAAGGTACTGGGCAATGAACTCAACATCAACGAGTCCGCCACGAATATGTTTGACGTCCCAGATGAAATCCGTTTGATGGGTCTTTAGCATACGCTCCCGCATTTCGGCGACATCTCTAAGCAACGCTTCTTCGTCCCTTTTTCGGGTCAGCGTCTTTTCGATAACGGTCGAAATTTTTGCCTTGAGGGATTCAGGTCCATTGATGATACGGGCACGGGTAAGAGCCATGTGCTCCCATGTCCAGGCATCCTCATCGTTATATTGAACGAAGGAATCCAGGCTGGACGCTATCGGCCCGGCTGTGCCAGAAGGTCTCAGGCGCATATCCACCTCGAAAAGATCGCCTTCGCTCGTTTGCGCCGTAATTGCATTGATAAGACGTTGTCCAAGGCGGGCAAAATAATGCCCCGGAGTTAAGGGTTTTGGCCCGTCGGAGCTTTCGGAATTTTCCGGCATATCATAAACGAATACCAGATCGAGATCTGATTCAGGCGTCATCTCCCTGCTGCCAAGTTTGCCCATTGCAAGGATGGCCATAGCCGAACCTGGGATGCAGCCGTGCTGCGCGGCCATTTCCTCCTCGACCTTGTCGTAAAGGGCTGTTAGCGCCGTGTCGGCAATATCGGAAAGGGATGCGGCGGCTTCATCCTGTTCAATTGTCGAAAGCAGACTCAGCACACCGACCTGAAACCGACGGTCATTGGCCCATCGACGTGCCGCCACAAGGACATCCTCAATATTGCCGGTGCGGTCCAGGATTTTGTCCAATTCGCCGATCATTTCCGGTTTCGAAGGGGGGGTGTCGAAAAAGCCTGGTGTCAGGACGCTTTCCAGTACGTGCGGCCGACGGCTTAGATGTTCCGCCAGTCGTGGTGCTCCACCCATGATTTCTGCGACAAGGTCTAGCAGGCCGGGGTTGGAATAGAACATGGAAAATAACTGTACTCCGGACGGCAGGCCGGACAGAAACTCGTCAAATTTAAGGAAGGTTGCATCCGGATCGGGTGTTGCGGCGATGGCTTTCAATAGCATCGGGAAAAGTTCCGTCAATAATTCCCTCGATCGCGCACTGCGCATGGACCTGTATCGGCCGTGATGCCACCCTCTGACGGTGGTGTCGACGACGCCTGGATTATCGAAACCCAATCGTTTTATGGTGTTAATCGTGTCCGGATCGCTGTCGCCGCCGGTGAAAACCAAATTGCCTGACAATTCGTCATCGGCGCCCAGGGAGGGCGAATCCTGGAACAATGCAGCATAATGAGCCTCGACGGTCTTTAGGTGATGGGTCAACTCGTTTTCGAATTCCCCTACATCAGGATATTCCAAAAAGGCCGCCAGAGCCTCAATTTCTTCTTGGCCTTCCGGTATGGAATGCGTTTGTTTGTCATCTATCATCTGGAGACGGTGTTCAACCCGCCGCAAATAGCTATATCCCGCTAACATATCATCGCGAACTGTTTCAGTGATTTGATCGAATTTCATTAGGGCGGCAAGGCTTTCGCGGGTTGGGGCAGGGCGCAGTTCCACCACTTTTCCACCCCAGATCAACTGTTGGGTCTGGGTAAAAAATTCGATCTCGCGAATTCCACCTCTGCCTAGCTTGAGATTGTGACCGGCAAGAGTAATCGCTTCGTCTCCATGATGAGCATTGATCTGACGTTTAATGGAATGGATGTCTTCTATCGCAGCAAAATCTAGGTTTTTGCGCCATATAAAAGGCGTTAGCCATTTTAGGAAAGCTTCCCCGGCTTCGCGATCGCCACCGACTGGACGGGCCTTGATCATTGCCGCGCGTTCCCAATTTTGGCCAATGCTCTCGTAGTAGTTTTCTGCTGCAAGAACGGAAAGGGCCAATGGGGTGGCGCCAGGATCCGGTCTGAGGCGAAGGTCGGTGCGAAAGACGTACCCATCTGAGGTACGCTCTTCCAACAATTTAACTAGCGCGCGGGCGAAGCGCACAAAATTATTTTGCAGACCTTCTGGATTTTCCGTGTTTATCCGGTCCGGGTCGTAAAGAATAATCAAATCAATGTCGCTGGAATAATTTAGTTCCCGCGAGCCAAGCTTTCCCATACCCAGAATTACAAGGCCTGAGCCCTTTTCCGGTTCGTTAATGTCTTCAAGTATGAACGCACCCTGGGAAGCGGCAATGGCCAATAAATGGGCCGACGCCGTGGAAATCGCAGACTCGGCTAAATCGGACAACGCGCCCGTTACTTGTTCAAGTTCCCATTCGCCGGAGATGTCGGCCAAAGCTATAGTTAGGGAAGCCCTACGTTTCGCCTGGCGGAGGATTTTCGACAGTTTGGCAGTACCATCGTTCGTTGCCGGAATATCGCCATGCGCTGCCTCGATTTCCTCTAGAACCCTTTTCATTACAAATTTGGGGCCTTCGTGAAATAGCGAACATGTAAACGCCGGGTCGGAAACAATGATCTGAGTCAAATAAGGGCTATAGGAAAAAATCGCTTCCATCAGGTTGTTGGCACGCGCGTCGGCCTTCATCCCTTGGGACTGATCGGCAATACTTTTATCGTTGCAGCGATTTACGGCGTCCTGCCAACGTTCCTGCCCCAAGGCGGCTCGTTCACCATCGATAACGATGAGAGTGCGGTTTTCGTCGGATGTGGCGCCAAAATCGTGCATAATAATTAACTCTTTGTTCGCCACACTCTGATAAATGATATAGCAACAGCCATTGTGTCAGGATTTCGGCGCTTATTGTGGCGATAAACTGTTGTTGAGAAAATGGGAAATCGAATTTTCAGACGAGTATTTCGCGGGCTAATACACCTGCTAGGTGGGTTAGGCGCCGGATTGGCCATTATGATGGTCCTTTCCGCATGGAAATTGTCGAGCGGACCCATCTCGCTAGCCTTTCTTACGCCGTATATCGAATCCTCATTGGCGACTTTCCATAAATCGTTTCGCGTTCGCATGGACGACACAATCCTAACTTGGGCAGGTTGGGAACGCACGCTGGATATCCGGGTTCTAAATTTTCGCGCGCTTGGAGAAGGCGATACCCTGATCGCCAGCGTACCTGAAATATCGCTGTCTCTTAGCGCAAAGGCCCTTATCAAAGGGATGATTGCCCCAAAAAGCATCGAAATGTTTCGCCCGAACCTTAAGTTGGTGCGGCACCGCGATGGAACTCTTGAAATTGGTTTCAGTACGGAAACTTCCGAATCCCAGCATTTTCTGCACCAGATCTTTTCGGTGATGCTGGCGAAACCCGATCCATCTCACCCGATGAGTTTCCTTTCACGAGTCAATATTTTTGATGCCGATTTACAAGTTATCGACCAAAGTCTTCAAACATCTTGGAGTGCTCCAAACGCCCAAGTCCAGCTTTGGCGCGACGCAAATGGCCTCAGGGGTGACCTCACTATGGATGTGCTGGTTGGCGAAACGAAGTCAAATATTTCGGTTTTAGGATCCTACCTGGAGTCCGAAGGAAGATTCGATTTCGGGGTTGATTTTAACGAAGTCACGCCGAGTGCATTCGCCAGTCTTTCACCTGATCTGGCTGTTCTGTCGGGAGTGGATTTACCGTTTCAGGGTACCTTGACATTTTCCATGCTTGTCGATGGCACGATTGAAGGTGTTGGTTTTGATGTGGCCGGTGCAAATGGAGCCCTTTCACTGCCGGTTAAACCTGCTCAGAAACTAGGCCTTCTATCTCTCGCTCAGAGGGTCGATGTGGAAAGTATGGAGATCCGCGGCCGATATGAAGGCACCCCGGACAAATACGAAATTAATAATCTGACCCTTGAATTCGGCGACAAGGGGAAGGTTTACCTGCCGACCCCAGTTGATCATGAAATGCCGCTTAGAACCTTGAATGCTCGCGGTCGTTTCCTTGGCGAAACGGGACGCCTTGAACTTGATGCAGTCGAGCTTGATTTGGGCGGCCCAAATGCTTCTATAGCTCTAAATTTAATCGTTAAAGATGGGGACGTATCAGTTGGAGCCAGTGGCGTTCTTCGAAACATGAAGCCTGACCAACTATCCATCTATTGGCCAAAGGGACTGGCGCCTAGCGCTCGACAATGGGTCGTAGAACATATTTCAGGTGGCCTGGTTCCTGAGGCCCGCGCCACCATGCAGCTGCTTTCTACGAAAGAGGGTGGCGTCGAACTGGTTTCTTTGAACGGTGATATGAAAATCGACGATGTTACGGTTGATTATCTGCCGCCGATGCCTAAGGCACACAACGCCAATGCTACGGCCCGTTTCAACAAAAAGAAATTTGACATCTTTGTTACCCATGCTCAGGCCAAAGGTTTAACTACCCGCAAGAGCATCATCACTTTTAGAGGGCTTGACGAGGCTGACCAATATGCTGACGTGGATTTGTTTGTCAAAGGCCCTTTAAAGAATGGCCTAAAATTGATTGAAAGTGAGCCGCTAAACTTTTCTTCAGCCATTGGGATTAATCCCGAACGCGCGGATGGCGGAGCCGACGCTCATATAAAACTCGGTTTCATGATGGAGAAGACTTTAACCATCGACAAAATTGATGTTTCTGTCGCAGCCAAAATGCATGACGTATCTATCGCCAATATTATTTTGGGCCAGGGTATCAACAATGGACAACTTGACTTGAAGGCCGATAAACATGGTCTGGACCTGAAGGGTGATGTCAAACTGGGTAAATTCCCGGCTTCTTTTGATTGGCGGCGTAATTTCGGAACCGAAGCGCCCTATCGCAGCAAATATAAAATTGCTTCGCATATCGACAATATTCAGAACTTGAGCGATCTTGGTGTCGATTTGTCACCTTTGCATGGCGATTTTATTGAGGGCGGCGTCGGTGCAAATATACAATTGACCACCCATGACGATGGGAAAGGACAAGTTCAGGTTCGCTTGGATTTGGCGGACGTTTTATTGAATGCTCCGGCAATGGGTTGGTCGAAACAAACCGGTGTCGCCGGATTAGCCCTAGTCGATCTTGAAATCGATGGAACCCGCCTGATTGACATTCCAAGATTTTCATTGGCCGCCGGCGATCTGCGAATCAATGGCTCAGCAAGCTATGCCGAAGATGGAACCGGGTTGGATAAAGTTGATTTCAGCCAGATCAATTTTAATCGGACTGACCTGTCGGGTGTCATTATTCCCGGTCATGACGGCGGCTGGACGGTCAGTTTTCACGGCCCTAGTTTTGATCTTTCACCGATGTTTGAGGACCTGTTCAAAGCCTCGCCGGATGAAGAGGACCGATTCGGCCTGAAACTCAGCCTGTCAGCAAAGGTTGACAAGGTCTGGATAGGCCCCAAGCGTTACCTGAAACAGATAACCGGCACATTTGCTCGCGCTGATAATCGTTGGCGAAGAATGAAAGTAGATGGCGCACTTAGCAGCGGCAAACGATTCCAGGTCAGCCTCACGCCCAACGGCAAGGGAAAGCGGCAAATCGCGATCAAGGCTGACGACGCTGGCGATTTGCTGCGGTCGCTGGATGTATATGACACCATGATAGGAGGAACTCTCGATCTGGATGCTACGTTTGATGACACTATTCCTGGCCATCCTTTGAGCGGGGAAGTTCTTATCAGTGACTACCGGCTTGTCGAGGCACCCGCCTTGGCGCGCCTTGTTGGCATTCTAACCTTGACTGGTATTGGTGACGCCCTGAAAGGGGATGGCCTGAGCTTCAGCGAATTCAAAGTTCCTTTCGTAATGAAAGATGGCGTCATTGAAGTTGAAAAAGCAAAAGCTACTGGCTTGTCTTTGGGCTACACGGCAAAGGGGCGCATTTATACCCATGCCGAAGTCGTCGATATCGAAGGCACTGTGGTACCTGCCTACGCCTTAAACAGCGTACTAGGCAACATACCTCTTATTGGCACGCTGTTGACCGGTACAGAAGAAGGCGGCGGTGTTTTTGCCGCCACTTACGAAATGACTGGCCCGCTGGAGGAACCGGAAGTCAAGGTTAACCCCTTATCAGCGCTGGCGCCGGGCATTTTTAGAAACCTGTTCGGCATCCTAGTAGATGGTCCCAATAAGGATACCGAAAGCGCCGGAACCGGAAAGTCGGAACGAAAGAACTTTTTTGGAAAAACCGAGGGCCTTTAGCTCCTTTACGCAAACTACCAGCGCCGAATCCAGCAAGACATATTTTGAAACAAACCAGTAATTTCCCTGAAAAAATTGCATAGCAAAATATTCTCTCGAATGAAATTTTTCATAGGGAAAGGTACAAATGTCTGATTTGACGACCGGAGTAAAAATCAAAACATCCTATTCTGTAGAACAAATTGAAAATTTACTGGAAAATGTATGTGCCGGCGATTGGGATGTGTCTATCGAGTCGATAGCCCCGAATATGGGCAAGAAAGAAATCGCTGTTTACTTTGAACAAGCGGAAGACAAAGAAGCCTTCAAACAGGCTTTTAAGAATTTCTAGCGAATTCGTATTTATCTACTCGATCGGGTTAACCAACGCGTGACGTTTTTTGCCGGCCGATAGCTTGATGACGCCTTCTGCGTTGACGTCGTCCATGGTAATGGTCATGGTTTCGTCGCCTATCTTGGCATCGTTTAGCTTGCCGCCGCCACCCTTGATCAGGCGTCGTGCCTCGCCATTCGATGAAGCCAGACCTGCCAATTTGAAAAGCTCGAATGCTGCAATCCCAGATTCCAAGTCGTGCCTTGGCACATCTGCGCTCGGAAGGGCGTCGCCCAGGCCGCCTTCTTCGAAAGTGCGACGGGCTGTTTCCGCGGCTTCCTGGGCCGCGTCCTGGCCATGGCACAAGGCGGTTACTTCCGTGGCCAGCCTTTTTTTGACGTCGTTCAGTTCTGTTCCCTGACGGGTTTCAAGTTCGGCAATTTCGTCCAAGGGCAAGTCAGTAAACAGCCTCAGGAATTTTCCGACGTCCGCGTCTTCCGTATTGCGCCAGTATTGCCAATAGTCATACGGGCTGAGCATATCGGCATTGAGCCAAACGGCGCCGGCCGCTGTCTTGCCCATTTTCGCCCCTGAGGATGTGGTCAGAAGTGGCGTTGTAAGGCCAAACATTTCCCGTTGATCGATCCGGCGTCCCAATTCGACGCCGTTGACGATGTTGCCCCATTGGTCCGAACCGCCCATTTGCAGCACACAGTCATGGCGGCGGTTGAGTTCGAGGAAATCATAGGCCTGGAGGATCATGTAATTGAATTCCAGGAAGCTAAGGTTGTGTTCGCGCTCCAGCCTGATCTTCACCGAGTCGAAACCGAGCATGCGGTTGACCGAGAAATGACGGCCGTAATCGCGCAAAAAATCAACATATTGAATATCCTTCAGCCAATCATCGTTGTTGACCATGATGGCATCAGTTGGACCGTCGCCAAATGTCAGGAACTTGGAAAAGACATTCTTAATTCCCGCCATGTTGGCGGCGATAGCGTCGTCATCCAGAAGTTGACGGCTTTCGTCCTTGCCCGAGGGATCGCCGACCTTAGTGGTTCCACCCCCCATCAGGACGATGGGTTTATGTCCGGTGCGCTGCATCAGGCGCAGCATCATTATTTGCACCAAGCTGCCGGCATGCAAACTTGGCGCAGTACAATCGAAACCGATATATGCCGAGACTATTCCCTGGGCTGCCAGTTCATCCAGCGCATCCAGATCGGTGCACTGGTGCATGTAACCGCGTTCGATTACGTTCCGGATAAATTCTGAGCGATGACTAGCCATTGTTTCAATCGTTCTCTAACCTGAAGGAAAGACGGGGTATTAACACACTCCCGGCCTTCCATACAATGGCCGCGGCGAGGATTGCGACAGGATAGGGGAAAATGGCGGATCATCAACCTTTGACGGCTCTTGGATTGATGAGTGGGACGTCTATAGATGGGATTGACGCGGCGATAATCATTAGTGATGGCGAACGTCTGTTGGAGACCGGTCCGTCAACAAGCTATCCCTATGAAGAGGCCTTCCGCGAAAGATTACGAAGTTGCCTTGGCAAGGCTTCCGACACGGATGGCGTCGCCGATGTGGCCCGGGAGTTGACAGGGCGTCACGCAAGGTTGGTCAAGAGTCTCCTCAGTGAAAATGATCTCAAGGCAGATGACATTGACCTCATTGGATTTCACGGACATACAACCTTGCACCGGCCCCAGGATCGCTTGACGGTGCAAATCGGCGATCCAGCTTTGTTGGCCAAAGAAACCGGAATTGATGTCGTAGGTGATTTCCGCTCCAACGATGTCGCCCAAGGCGGCGAGGGCGCGCCTTTTGCCCCGCTCTATCATTTCGCCGTATCCAGAGATTTACCCAAACCATTGGCTGTTCTCAACCTTGGGGGGGTCGGGAATGTCACCTGGATTGGCAGGGGGGAAAACGCCGATGAGACCAATATCCTGGCGTTTGATACTGGACCTGGAAACGCCCTGATCGACGATTGGGTTAGGGACAGCCTCGGTCTCCCTATGGATGAGGGTGGCAAGGTTGCATGCCAAGGTGTCGTCGATGAAGAACGATTGGAGAGACTACTCGATAACGACTACTTTAATGGCAGTCCTCCGAAATCCCTGGACCGTGACGATTTTCCGAAGGCCATGGAAATTGTTTCAGGATTGTCACCTGCGGACGGCGCAGCGACGTTGACTGCTTTTAGCGTTCAGGCTGTTTGCAAGGCGCTCGAGCACATGCGGGAACCACCAAAGCGATGGCTTGTTACCGGCGGTGGCCGTCATAACAAGAAACTCATGCAAATGCTGAGTGGTCAATTGGATGCGCCGATTGACCCCATCGAGTCAATTGGGTGCGATGGCGATATGCTCGAGGCGCAAGCCTTCGGCTTTCTAGCCATTCGGTCATTTTACGGGTTACCCTTGAGCCTTCCGAAAACAACAGGGGTGCCACGACCTTCAAGCGGCGGCGTCCACTATAAGACCTAGATTGGACTAGCAAAGGGAAGGGCCGCTACCAACTTAAAGTTTCCGAATTAGGAATTGGTGAGTTCGAAACATGAATATTCAGCAATTAGGAAATATCACCATTAGCCGTATTCTCGAATTGGAGGCACCTTTTCTTCCACCCCAGGAATTATTTGGTGAATCCGTAACTGAAGCGGTTGAACAACATCGTCATTGGCTTGAGCCAAAGTCGCTCGACCCGGAAACGGGTAAATTGATCCTTCCGGTGCAGTCTTATCTGGTGCGCACCCGCCATCACAATATTCTGATTGATACCTGCATCGGGTGCCGCAAGTCATACGATGGCGTCCCGGCATGGAAAGACCTTCGTAACGAGTCCTGGCTGCAAAAGCTGATCGCAACCGGGGTTGGGCCATAGGATATCGATTACGTATTTTGCACCCATTTGCACGTGGATCACTGCGGCTGGAATACGCGGCTGCTGGATGGGCGCTGGGTTCCAACTTTTCCCAACGCCAAATACATTCTGGCCAAAGAAGAATACGCCGCCAGCGAAGCGGGAGGTTCCGCCGTCTTTACTGAAAGCGTTTTGCCCATTATGGAAGCAGGGCAAGCAGTTTTGGTCGACACGGACTACGCCCTTGACGACGAAGTTTGGCTAACCCCATTGGCCGGTCATACGGCGGGACACGTGGGGGTAAATATCTCTTCCCAGGGACAAAACGCGTTAATGATCGGAGATATGATCCACAGCCCAATCCAATTGGTTTACCCGGAATGGAGCCCCAAATTCGACCACGATAAAGTGCTTTCCGCCAAGACCCGTCGACACACCCTGGAAAGTCATTGTGACAGCGCCTGCCTAATTTTGACCGCTCATTTTCCTTCGCCTTCGGTAGGCCGGGTGGTGTCTCACCCCGAGCGAGAGTTCGATTTTCAGTATTCGCTGCTTTGACGTCTTTAGAAAAAATGACCCGGCGCCAGAACGGGCTGATACAACAAGGGCGCCGCTATCATGCGGCGCCCCGTTAAATTTGAAATGTCGCTGCCGCTTAAGCGGCTTTATCCGAAAATGATTTGTCCAGATAATTGCCGACGAGTTCATTCAGCGTGTCCATATCTTTCGAGAAAAAATGATCAGCGCCCGGAATGACGTCGTAATCAATGACGATATTCTTCTGGCTTGAAAGTTTTTGCGCCAGTTTATCGACGGAATCCTTGGGTACGACCTCGTCTTTGTCGCCGTGAATAATCTGTCCCGAAGCCGGGCAGGGCGCCAGGAAAGTAAAGTCGTAGGCGTCCGCAGGGGGGGCGATTGAAATAAATCCACCAATTTCGGGGCGGCGCATCATCAATTGCATGGCGATCCAGGCACCGAACGAAAAGCCACCGATCCAACAGGTCGAGGCATTTGGATTATGGGTCTGCATCCAATCGAGCGCAGCAGCGGCGTCGCTCATTTCACCGATTCCGCTATCGAATTGTCCTTGAGACCTGCCAACTCCGCGAAAATTGAAACGAAGTACAGAGAATCCACGTTTGATAAAGGTTTGATAAAGTGCGTAGGTCACCTTGTTATTCATGGTGCCACCGTGCAAGGGGTGGGGGTGAAGGACCAGCGCGATCGGCCCATTGGCCTTTTTTGAATGCTGGTAACGACCTTCGAGACGGCCTTCAGGGCCGTTAAAAATGACTTCAGGCATGGCTTCCTGACTGATTCTGGTGGTTGTTGAGAGGGTGATTTGCCGTAATACCCGAGTATATTGTCAGGGGTATTAAGACATTGAAACGCATATAACTACCGGCTAATACTTGACCGTAGAAGTCGGGCATATTATATTCCTGTTATGTACCGAGGGTTATTCGCTTGGACGCCTTGGGCGTACTTTTGCGCAACACCGGCAGGCTGACCCGCTGCCACAGATATAAAGAAAAACGGATGATTTTCAAGAGGTTTAAAGAAGATACTGATGCATTTTTAGCTCGCGATCCCGCGGCTCAGTCCCGCTTTGAGATTGTTCTCTGCTATCCAGGATTTCATGCTTTGCTGTTTTATCGGCTTTCAAATTGGCTTTGGCGGCACAATTGGCGGCTGTTGGGGCGCTTTATTTCTTCTATAGGCAAGCTATTGACGCTGATTGAAATTCATCCCGGCGCTGAAATTGGCCGCCGGTTCGTAATTGACCATGGCAGCGGAATTGTCATTGGCGAAACCTCAATCATCGGTGACGACGTTACCCTTTATCAAGGTGTCACATTAGGGGGTGTATCGCCGTCTGTGGATTCCCATATGCAAGTAAACCAAAAGCGTCATCCGACCCTGGCCAATGACGTTATTATCGGTTCCGGGGCTCAGGTTCTAGGCCCGATAACGATTGGTGAAAGTGCCCGCGTTGGTGCAAATGCGGTTGTTCACAAGGATATCCCGCCCGGTGTCACGGCGGTTGGTATCCCGGCTCGAGTAGTGATGCCGCGCGACAAGAAAAAGGCGAAGGAATTTGTCGCCTATGGTGAGCCGGTTGAGGGTGTTCCCGATCCGGTTCTGCGCACAATCGAAGATTTGCGCCATCAGGTCACTGGCCTGATGAAACATGTGGAAGATTTGGAAAGCCGCCTTGAAGGGGAAATAGGCAGCGATCAAATCGTCGAAACGAAGACTGAAGATGAGGATGGCAAAAAAAAGGCAATTGCGGCTTCCGGCGGGAAGTCATGATAGCTAAGTGTTTTCAAGGAGAGATGACGTGAGACTAAGTACTAAAGGACGTTATGCGGTGATGGCCATGGTCGATCTGGCGAATTGCTCCGCAGAGAAAGGCCGGCCGGTATCTCTGGCCGATATCGCAGAACGCCAGGAAATATCGCTTTCCTATTTGGAGCAACTTTTCGGAAAGCTCCGTCGCAAGGGACTGGTTAAAAGTGTACGCGGTCCAGGCGGTGGTTATCTGCTTGCCCGTTCCTACGAAGACCTAAGGGTGTCGGATATTATTACTGCTGTTGACGAGCCATTATCGGCTACGCGTTGTGCCAGCGGCTCGGCTGAAGGATGTCACGACGACAAAAGCCGGTGCATTACGCACGATCTGTGGCAGGAACTGACCAATCAGATCAATTTGTATCTGAATTCTATTTCCCTGGCCGATGTCTGCGAGCGCCGGATTCTGGGGACCAGCGGTCTGCAGATGGCCGATCGCGAAAGCGAAGATGCAACCATCGCTGCGGCTCAATAAGCCTAATTTGAGTCGCATTTTTTTCATCCCCGGAAATTAAGGCAGGACATGAGCGACTACGCCTACATGGATCATAACGCGACGACGACGCCCAGGCCCGAAGCGGTTCTGGCGATGACGTCCGTTTTGGGTCGTGTCGGGAATCCTTCATCCCAGCATGGGCCCGGGCGTGAAGCGCGTAAAATAATGGAGCAGGCGCGCTCCGATGTCGCGGCTCTTGTTAACGCCTCTGCATTAGATGTGATTTTCACCAGTGGTGGAACCGAAGCCAATAATCTGGCTCTCACAGGTTCGGGGCGTGAGCGACTGATCGTTTCTGCCGTTGAACACCCATCGGTTCTAAACTGTGACGGAGAAACTCTTTCTGTCGACGAGAATGGTATTGTCGATTTGGACCGCCTGAACCAGCAACTGATGGCCGACTCAAAACCGGCCCTGGTTTCCGTCATGCTGGCGAATAATGAAACTGGCGTCATCGAACCGATTGCCGATGTCGTCGCCATAGCTCACCGTCATGGCGCCCTTGTTCATTGCGATGCGATCCAGGCGGCGGGAAAAATTCCCGTCGACGTCGCCGAGTTAGGGATCGATATGATGAGCCTTTCCGCCCATAAAATTGGCGGTCCGGCTGGCGTAGGAGCCTTGGTCATTCCCGGCATGGCTGTCGATCTGAAAGGACAGTTGTTCGGTGGCGGGCAAGAACGTGGCTATAGAGTCGGTACGGAGAATCTTGCCGGTATCGCGGGCTTCGGGGCAGCGGCAGTGGCGGCCCTTGAGGGCCTCCAGGATTTTTCGCGATTAGCTAATTTGCGCGACTCTATCGAGCAGGGTGTCAAGAATATTGAACCACAAGCAACGATCTTTGGCTTAAAAGTCGAAAGGTTGCCAAATACGGCTTGCCTGACAATGCCGGGCACAGACAGCCAGACGCAAGTCATGGCCTTCGATTTGGCAGGCGTTGGCGTTAGTGCGGGTTCCGCCTGTTCCTCAGGGAAGGCGAAAGCCTCAGGAGTATTGAAGGCGATGCAGGTCTCGGATGATATCGCCGGGACAGCGGTTAGGGTATCGCTTGGATGGCCCACCACAATTGAAGACGTAGAAGCGTTTCTGGCTGCCTGGCGGGAATTGTATGTTCGCCGTTTAAAGGATGAAATAACTTCACCGGCGGCTTGAGATGCTCTTGTGAGATCACTATCTAAGCGTTTCAAAATTTGGAATTTGAATTAGGAAAAGACAAAATAATGAGTACGAGAAAAGGCCAGTGGAATAAAGATGCACCACTTTACCTGGATTACCAGGCGACGACGCCAACCGACCCACGGGTGGTAGAGAAAATGTTGCCGTTCTTTTCCGATCGTTATGGTAACCCCCATTCCCGCACCCATCATTATGGTTGGGATGCGGAAGATGCCGTTGAGGAAGCCCGAGCCCAGGTCGCATCATTGATCGGTGCGACGCCGAAGGAAATAATTTTTACCTCGGGTGCGACTGAATCCAACAACCTGGCACTGAAGGGTGTTGGAAATTTTTACAAGGACCGGAAAAATCACATCATCACCTGTGTTACCGAGCACAAATGTGTGCTCGATACCTGTCGCCATCTCGAGCAGGAAGGATTTGACATCACCTACCTGCACGTTCAGCAGAATGGTTTGATTAGTCTTGACGACCTGGCGGCGGCGATTACCGAAAACACCCTGATGGTTTCCATTATGGCTGTAAATAACGAGATCGGCGTTATCCAACCGATCAAGGAAATCGGAGCCATGTGCCGTGAGAAAGGCGTTTTCTTCCATACAGACGCGGCGCAAGCGGCCGGTAAAATCCCTCTTGATGTGGATGAGATGAATATCGATCTGATGAGCATTTCCGGCCACAAACTTTATGGCCCCATGGGTATTGGCGTCCTTTATGTGCGTCGCCGGCCAAGGGTTCGGATAGTTGCCATGATCAACGGCGGCGGTCAGGAACGCGGCATGCGTTCGGGAACGCTGCCGACTCCCTTGTGCGTTGGAATTGGCGAAGCTTGCGCCTTGGCTCAGAAGGAAATGAGCGCCGAAGCCGAACGTCTCAAGATGCTGCGCGAGCGCCTATATAGCGGCATCAACGAGCGCCTCAGCGAAGTTTACCTAAATGGTGACTTGGAGCAGCGCATTCCTGGAAACCTGAATCTCAGCTTTGCTTACGTGGAAGGTGAAGGCCTGATGATGGGCGTCAATGATTTGGCTGTATCCAGCGGTTCGGCCTGTACTTCGGCTTCGCTGGAGCCATCTTATGTGCTACGTGCTTTGGGGGTAGAAGACGAATTGGCCCACACGTCGTTGAGAATCGGATTGGGGCGTTTTACGACGGAAGAAGAGGTGGATTATGCCGTCGACAAGATCGCGACTGAAGTTACCCGACTACGCGAAATGAGCCCGCTTTGGGAAATGGCGCAAGAGGGCATTGATATTAAGTCCATTGAATGGGCGGAACACTGATTTTTGGTTAACTGTCGGGACATTTCCCGACCTCGCTAACGGAGACTAATATTATGGCTTATAGCGACAAGCTGCTAGATCACTACGAAAACCCCCGCAATGTTGGGACCCTGGATAAGGATGACGATGGGGTCGGTACTGGATTGGTGGGCGCACCGGCTTGCGGTGATGTGATGAAACTTCAGATCAAAGTGGACGAAGACGGCATTATTGAGGATGCCAAATTCAAAACCTTCGGCTGTGGATCGGCGATTGCGTCTTCTTCGCTTGTGACCGAATGGGTCAAAGGCAAGACCGTAGACGAGGCCGCGGAAATCAAAAATACGGATATCGCCCAGGAATTGGCATTGCCGCCGGTGAAGATTCATTGCTCGGTTCTGGCCGAGGATGCTATCAAAGCAGCGGTTTCGGATTACAAATCCAAGAAGGACCCGGAAAGCGAAGCCGCCGAGTAAAGTGGCTTCTCTTGGAAGCGAGTATGGAGAACCAAAAAACATGAATGAACGTCCAGCAATGATGACGGTCAGCGACGCAGCGGCGAAACAGGTCCAGGCATTACTGAGTTCCCGGGGCAAAGATTCGGTGGGCATTCGTATTGGCGTGCGTACCAAGGGATGCTCTGGCATGTCTTATACCTTGGAATTTGCCGACGAGAAGGGCCCCTTCGATGAAATCTTGGAAGACAAGGGCGTTACTATCCTTATCGACCCCAAGGCGACCATGTTTATCATCGGCACCGAAATGGACTATGTGGAAGACAAACTGGAATCCGGATTTGTCTTTTCCAATCCCAACGAAAAGGGTCGCTGTGGTTGCGGCGAATCTTTCCACGTTTAAGCGGGTATAAAGACTTTAGCAGTCGGGGCCGTTTTCCTTAGCCGGAGGCGGCCCATGTTGTATCCACAAGATCAAACTGCATTTACTAAACGTAGGTTGCACAAGAAGTGAAGATTTAAGACTGATGGAAGGCCCCAATATTCCCTCCGGAGAACCGAAAGAAAACCAAATTGGCTTGATCGCCTGTTGGTCGTGCAAAGGGCCTGTTCAACCGGTAACGCCTTTTTGCGAAACCTGCGGAGCAGTGCAGCCGCCCGGGCAATCGAACCACTTTCAGCGCATGGGGCTGGCCGTTTCTTTCGATGTTGATATCCCGGACCTGGATCAACGATATTTCGATATGCAGCGCCATCTGCATCCCGACAGGTTTGCCACCCGCTCGCCACAGGAAAAGTCCTTGAGCCAGCAACAGGCAACTGCCGTCAACGATGCATACGAAACTTTGAAGGAGCCGCTAAAGCGAGCCGACTATCTGGTTCATCTGAAAGGTACGGAAGTACTCCCGGAAGGTTGCAATCTGGTCAACGACACCGAGTTGCTCATGGAGACCATGGAATTGCGCGAGGCTTTGTCCGAGGCTAACACGCCAGATGAAGTCGACGCCCTGTCGGTTCGCGCCGCAAATGATATAGAGCATTGCATCAAGCAACTTTCCAAATTGTTCGGCGATGACGATATTGAGGGGGCGTGCAAGCTTACGACACGTCTTAAGTATTTGAAAAAACTGGCGGAAGAAACCCGCATCCAAAGAATGAAAATGATCTAAGGCATATGGCAACTCTTTTACAAATTCACGAACCCGGCGAAACGCCGACACCCCATGCCGGCGAAGAAAGTCTGGCCGTTGGCATTGACTTAGGTACCACCAATTCGGTTGTCGCAGTCAGCGCCGACCAAAAGCCGGAAGTGCTTCGCGACGAGGATGGAAAAGCATTGGTTCCTTCCATCGTCGCTTACGCGCCTGATGGATCGTCCATTGTCGGCGGCTTGGCGCGCAATCTTCTGCTTGATCGGCCGGACTGCGTCGTTGGATCAATCAAACGTTTGATGGGACGGGGCGTGGAAGATGTAAAAGGCTTGGCCGGCGTGCTGCCGTTCGATGTCGACCCGCAAGCCGAAGGCGAAACCGGTATGGTTCATCTGAACGTAGCCGGTCACAAAATGACGCCGGTGAAAATTTCAGCCGATATCCTCAGCGCCCTGAAAGAGCGCTCTGAAGAGCACCTGGGCCATGTCGTCGATCAGGCCGTGATTACTGTACCCGCCTATTTCGATGACGCAGCGCGCACCGCCACCAAGGACGCAGCAAAACTGGCGGGAATAGAAGTCCTGCGTCTGGTCAACGAACCGACGGCAGCCGCCCTCGCCTATGGCCTGGATAAAGGGGCCGAGGGTATCTATGCCGTTTACGATCTGGGTGGCGGTACTTTTGATATCTCGATCCTGCGTATGGAAAAAGGCGTTTTTCAAGTGTTGGCGACCGGGGGTGATTCGGCCCTGGGTGGAGACGATTTCGATCATGCCATTGCTGAATACTTCCTGTCCGGCAGGGATGCGACCGAAGGCGAGAAAGAACTGACCGGTGGCGAAGTAAAAATGGCTCTGATGACTGCCCGTCTCGCCAAGGAATGCCTGAGCGACGCCAATGACGGCGAATGGATGCTTGATGTCGATGGCGTCCAGACCAATCATAAGCTCGACCGCTCCACATTCGACGAACTCGTTGACGAACTGGTTGAGCGAACTTTGAAAATCTGCAAACACGTGATGGAAGATGCGAACGTCCTTCCAAACGAAGTCAAGGGCGTTGTATTGGTTGGCGGATCGACACGTGTTCCCTTGGTGCGTGAAAAGGTCGCTCATTTGTTTGGACAGGAGCCATTGGCGGATATCAATCCCGACGAGGTTGTCGCTGTCGGCGCCGCCTTGCAGGCAGAGGCTCTGACTATTGGATCCGACACCCTGCTTCTGGATGTGACGCCGCTTAGTCTGGGAATCGAAACCATGGGCGGAATGGCCGAAAAAATCATTCCTCGCAACACCCCTATCCCGGTGGCCAAAGCCCAAGAGTTCACAACCTATATGGACGGCCAGACCGCAATGGCGATCCATGTCGTCCAGGGCGAGCGTGAAATGGTCGTCCAGAATAGATCGCTGGCCCGGTTCGAGTTGCATGGCATTCCCGCCATGACGGCTGGGGCCGCGCGTATTCGGGTCACCTTTGCCGTCGATGCCGACGGGCTATTGACGGTCAGCGCCACCGAAGACACCACCGGCGTAGAAGCAGAGGTCGCCGTCAAGCCGTCTTACGGAATCAACGAAGAGGAAATGGCTGATATGCTGTACGACAGCATGAAGCATGCCAAGGACGACATGGACATGCGCTTGTTGGCCGAAGCCAGGGTCGAAGCCGGAAGAAACCTAAATGCCGTCTCCGCCGCCCTTTCCAATGACGGACATCTTCTAAGCGATGACGAATTTAACGCCATCAAGGCGGTGGTTCAGGAATTGGAAGAAACGGCCAAGGGCGAGGACCGTGATGCAATCAACGCCGCCGCGGAAAAGCTCGAAGCCGCGACCAAAGCCTTCGCCGAGAAACGTATGGACCGGGGTATCCGTTCCGCTTTGCGCGGTGTTGAGGTCGATGCCCTTGATGAGGAAGCCCCAAACGTTTAAAAGGCCCCGTTGTTAATTCATTTATTGATTTTTCAGGAGAACGACCAGATGCCCAAGCTCACCTTCGTCGCCGATGACGGAACGACCAAGGAGGTCGACGCCCCGAACGGACTTTCCGTACTGGAGGTCGCGCACAAAAACGAAATAGAGCTCGAAGGCGCATGCGAGGGTTCGTTGGCTTGTTCGACCTGCCATGTTGTCGTCGATAAGGAATGGTTCGATAAACTGGACGAGGCCTCCGAAGAAGAGGAAGACATGCTAGACCTTGCCTTTGGCCTTACCCATACTTCCCGCCTTGGATGCCAAATCAAGATGTCCGACGAACTGGACGGCTTGAAGGTAACCCTGCCCGCGGCGACCCGTAATATGTTGGTGGACTAGGAAAATAGCTCATGGCAATGAAGTGGACGGATATTCATGATATCGCCATTGAGCTTGAAGACGCCCATCCGGATGTCGACATCGTAAACCTTCGTTTTACTGATTTGTGGCACTGGGTGCAGGACCTGCCCGGTTTCGACGATGAACCGGAAAAATCCAGTGAGAAAATACTAGAGGCCATTCAAATGGCTTGGTTGGATGAGAGAGATTAGAGATTAATGAAAGCCGTAGTCGTACCCGTTACCCCGTTTGAACAGAACTGTACCATTTTGTGGTGTACCGAAACCATGAAAGGCGCGGTTGTCGATCCAGGCGGCGATATTGACCAAATCCTCAAGGTGGCGGAAGAAAACGAAGTCATCATTGAAAAGATACTGATCACCCACGCCCATATTGATCATGCGGGGGGAGCAGGGGAGATGGCTGAACGTTTGGGCGTTCCCATTGAAGGCCCCCACAAAGACGACGATTTCTGGATTCAGGGGCTGCCCAGACAATCGCAGGAATATGGTTTCCCTCCTGCGCAAACTTTTGTGCCCGAACGCTGGCTTGAAGGCGGCGACAGCGTCAGCGTCGGCAATTTGAAACTGGACGTGGTCCACTGTCCCGGGCATACGCCGGGCCACGTGGTGTTTTACAGTCCGGATCAGAAACTTGCGATTGTCGGTGATGTACTGTTTCAGGGTTCCATCGGCCGAACCGATTTTCCCAAAGGCGACCACCAGACGTTGCTAGATTCCATCACCCAGAAATTATGGCCCTTGGGTGACGACGTTACGTTCGTCCCCGGTCATGGCCCGGCATCGACTTTTGGAAACGAACGCAAAAGCAATCCCTACGTCGCCGATAACGTGATGTGAGCATTCTTTGACACCACAAACCAAGCCAGCGCTGTCTCTGGGCGAGTTCGTGCCCCTGATGGCGTTTATGATCTCGTTGATCGCGCTTGCCATCGATGCCATGTTGCCGGCGCTTCCTGCTATTGGTCAGGACTTGCATGTTGAAGTCGAGAATGACCAGCAACTGGTGATTTCGGCATTGTTCCTGGGGATGGGACTGGCGCAGTTGTTCTTTGGTCCCCTTTCAGACAGCATCGGACGAAAATGGGCCATCTATTGGGGGCTTGTGGTCTTTATGGCTGGCTGCCTGATGTCGACCCTTGCCACCAGCTTTGATGTAATGCTGGCGGGGCGTTTGCTGCAGGGGCTAGGCGCCGCGGGACCGCGCATCGTGTGCATTGCTTTGATCAGGGATCAGTACGAAGGCCGTGAAATGGCGCACATCATGTCGTTTGTCATGGGTGTGTTCATTCTTGTGCCCGCCGTAGCGCCAGCGCTGGGACAGGGTGTTCTTATGATTTTTAATTGGCGGGCGATTTTTGTTACCTTTTTGATCATTAGCACCATTGTCTGGGCCTGGTTTGCCGTGCGCCAGCCGGAAACGTTACCGCCTAGTCGGCGTGCCAGATTTTCGGCAAGCGTAATCTGGTCGGGAATCGTGGAAACCTGCCGTAACCGTATCGCCTTCGGCTACACCATTGTGATGGGTATGATTTTTGGCGCCTTTGTCGGCTATCTGGCTAGTGCCCAGCAGATGTTTAGCGTCATTTACGGCGTTGTTGAAATGTTCCCCCTGTATTTCGGAATCCTGGCACTGGCCATAGGATTTGCGTCCATCGTAAATGGGAAACTGGTGCTGAAATTCGGTATGCGCCATTTGTCGATTTATGCGCTAGTTGGCCAGACCGTCATATCATTTGCGTTTTTAGCCTATATCTACTCCATGGGCGGGGTTGCTGGATTTTGGCTGAACATGGCATTTTTTATCGTTGTCTTCTTTTTCTTCGGTATGTTGTTCGGCAATTTAAACGCCATGGCCATGGAGCCGCTGGGCCGGATCGCAGGCGTCGGCGCCGCTGTTATCGGATCAATATCAACCCTGATTTCAGTGACATTGGGAACCTTAATCGGCCGGCTGTTCGATGGCACGTTAGTACCCCTGGTTGCAGGCTTCGCCGTCCTTGGGCTCATTGCGTATATTTTAATGCAATGGACCGAACGCGAACGTCCGTAAAAAATAGGCAATCGATTGACTAACGCTAGGATCGGCCCGATCATTGTCGGATCAAAAACCAACGAGGCCGTTCACATGATTTCCGCCAGCGAACATCCAAAGAAAACGATCACGGTAAACGACAAACGCATGGCCTATGTAGAGATGGGTCAGGGCGAACCGATTGTCTTCCTGCATGGTAACCCGACATCGTCTTATCTATGGCGCAACATCATGCCTCACCTGAAAGACCAGGGAAGGTGTATCGCCCCCGATCTAATCGGCATGGGGGATTCACAAAAGCTCGAAAACTCCGGAGCAAACAGTTACCGCTTTGTCGAGCACCGGGAGTATCTGGATGGTTTTTTCGATGCGATGGAACTAACCAGCAACGTCACGCTTGTTGTGCATGATTGGGGTTCGGCTCTAGGCTTCGACTGGGCCCGCCGGCATCCGGAAACGGTTCGCGGGATCGCTTATATGGAGGCGATTGTTCGCCCTATAAACTGGGATGAATTCAACGCTGACGCCCGGCCCGTTTTCGAAGGTTTCCGCTCTCCGGCGGGTGAGAAGATGGTCCTGGAGAACAATATCTTCGTTGAGCGGGTGTTGCCCGGCTCGATCCTGCGCAAGATGACGGATGAGGAAATGTCCGTTTACCGCCGCCCTTTTTCGAATTCGGGTGAAGACCGCCGACCGACCTTGACTTGGCCGCGACAGATACCTTTGGATGGCGAACCCGCGGACGTAAATCAAATCGTTGGTGACTACGCCGATTGGATGACGACAAACGAGATCCCAAAATTGTTTGTCGACGCCGACCCCGGAGCCATCCTGATTGGGCCTTTGCGGGAATTTTGCCGGACCTGGAAAAATCAGACGGAAGTTTGCGTCAAGGGTTCGCACTTTATTCAGGAAGACTCTCCGGATGAAATCGGAGGCGCGATTGGGGAGTGGTTGCGGAAGAATTAATAATCATCCCAGCTTTCGTATTTGCCGTCTTCTTCGTCTTCTACGCTATCGTCGAATACACCCGGTTCAACGTTACCGTTTTCTTTCATGGCATAAAGATCGGAATCTTCCCATTGGGTGTCGCCGTTCCCGCCATCATCCACGTAGGCGGCTTGTTGGAAGTAGATTTCTTTATCGCCCTCATTTTGAGATCGGGTTTTTTCCTTCCCTCTTTTTCTTCTCTTTTTCGGCTTTTTCTTAAACAGGGAAAGAAAAATCCCAAGGACATCGCTGCAGCGTCTGAAGAAACCGACGAATCGACTGGGGCGACGTGCAGTTTTTTTGTTCGATTTGTTTCCTTTCCTCTTTTTTGCGGTGGAAACAGCCGCCCTTTTAATTCTTTCTTCCTTAATCTTCTCAAGCAGTTCGTGAACGCGAGCCTGCAAGGCCGGCAGGTGATCCTTGGGTGCATTGTCGGGAATAAGCTTATTCAGAAAAGCCGTTAGTTTTCCCAATAGGGCTTGATCACGCTTACGATTGAAGATCGTTCGGATGATGACATCCGTATTTTGTTTTAGTTCCGCCGGGGAAGTGGCGCTGTAGGCGATAGCGATCAGACCCGTCTCTTTCTTTTCGAAAAGGGTCTCCCAATCTGTCGTGCCATCAGCCTTTTTCGGCCAATCGGTCCGTTCAAGTATCGATTTATTCAAGTTTTGCCCCGTCCCTCGTACTCCGGACGAGAAAAATTTAACCCATCAGCCATACAGGAGTCTTCTAATTTTGTTCGACTGGCGGAAGGATTCCGCAAAACGCCTGGGCCGACATGGCAAGAGCCATTGTGCGGACGTTTAAAACGCCTATATTCCCCCCTATGAATAGTGAAATGAACTCCTTGGGCCTAGGCAAACCGGCATCGCAAACCCGTGTCGTCGTCGCTATGTCGGGTGGGGTGGACAGTTCGGTGACCGCGGCCATGCTGAAGGCTGAAGGATATGACGTCGTCGGCGTCACCTTGCAGCTATATGATCATGGCAAAGCCATTTCCAAGCCGGGTACCTGCTGTGCCGGGCGGGATATCCACGATGCCCGCAACGTGGCCGATGCGATTGGTATCCCCCATTACGTCCTAGATTTCGAAAGCCTTTTCAGGGAAGCGGTCATCGAAGATTTTGCCGATACCTACCTGCGTGGCGAAACCCCGGTGCCGTGTGTGCGTTGCAACGAGACAGTCAAATTCACCGACCTTCTGGCTAAATCCAAAGACCTGGGTGCCGACCTGCTGGTTACAGGTCACTATGTTCGCCGCCGAATGGGACCCGAAGGAGCAGAGCTTCTGTCGGGTAAGGACCCCAAGCGAGATCAGAGCTATTTCCTGTTTTCCATGACCAAGGATCAACTTGACTATTTGCGGTTTCCCCTGGGCGATAAAGATAAGGATGCGACACGCGAAATGGCACGTAAATACGACCTGCCCGTAGCGTCGAAGCCCGACAGTCAGGATATCTGTTTCGTACCGGAAGGATCATATAAAGATGTGGTCCGCAAGTTGCGCCCGGACGCCATGATCGAAGGGGACATCGTCGATCTGGATGGAAACGTTCTCGGCCATCATTCGGGTATCATCAACTACACCGTCGGCCAGCGCCGGGGATTGGGAATTTCAGCGCCCGATCCGCTGTATGTGATCAGCCTTGATCCGGTGTCAGCGCAGGTAGTCGTCGGACCCGAGGAAGCCCTTAAGCGGAAGGGCCTGACAATCGACAACGTGAATTGGCTGGGGAATAGGGACATTCCCGCTGTGGGCGTCAAGGTGCAGGTCAAATTGCGCTCAACCCAGCCCGCCGCGCCAGCTACCATCCGGCCTATGAATGATGGCAAGGTCAAAGTCATACTGGACGAAGCCCAAGGCGCCGTTGCGCCGGGACAGGCTTGCGTTTTCTATGATGGCGAGCGGGTTTTGGGCGGCGGTTGGATTATCCGGGACGACGCAGTTTAATCACTCAGCGGCTGCCTCGGCGGTTTCTTTTTCCATTAGGGCCTTTTCATCCTCGTCGGCATATTCAAGAACTTCACGAGCATGATCTGTTTCCTGCTGTTTCGCCCACATGGCGGCGTAAGGGCCTTTACGCTCTAGCAAGTCAGCATGGTGTCCGCGCTCTGCGACGCGGCCTTCTTCCAGCACTATTATTTCGTCTGCATCGACGACGGTGGAAAGCCTGTGGGCGATGATCAGGGTGGTGCGCCCGCTGGAAACCTGTTTCAGGGACTCCTGGATTTCTTTTTCCGTGTGGGTATCCAGTGACGAAGTGGCCTCGTCAAACAGGAAAATGTGTGGGCGCTTTAGGATGGTGCGGGCGATGGCGACGCGCTGTTTCTCTCCGCCTGACAGTTTCAGGCCCCGCTCACCCACGACAGTTTCGTAGCCGTCGGGCAGAGCGGAGATGAAATCATGGATCGAGGCCAGTTTGGCGGCTTCTTCAACTTCCTCCCGAGTCGCACCCGGTCGGCCATAGGCGATATTGTAATAAATGGAGTCGTTAAACAGCACCGTATCCTGGGGGACGATACCGATCGCGGCGCGCCAGCTCGATTGGGTTACCTTGCGGGTATCCTGACCATCAATAAGAACATTGCCGCTAGTGGTGTCATAAAAACGAAAGAGCAGCCGTGAAATGGTTGATTTCCCCGCCCCGCTTGGTCCGACGATAGCGACGCTTTTACCGGCGGGTACAGTAAAGGACACATCTTTCAGAATTGGCCGGTTGGGGTCGTAAGAAAAGGAGACGTCGCGAAATTCCACTTCCGCCCCATTGACGGAAAGTTCCGGCGCCTCAACATGATCTACAACTTCTGCCTCTTCGTTCAAAAGCGAAAACATTTGCTCCATATCTATCAGGGAGTGTTTGATCTCGCGGTAGCTGGAACCCAGGAAGTTGAGAGGCATGTAGAGTTGCAGCAGGTAAGTGTTCACGAGGACAAAATCACCGATAGTCATGGTTCCGCCTGTTACCCCGTAGCCTGCCATGATCATGATAATGGTAACCCCGGTGGCGATAATGGCGCCCTGTCCGGTATTGAGAATCGACAAAGACGATTTCGCCGTTACGGCGGCCTTTTCATAGCTTTCTAGGGCCTTATCGAAACGTTGCGCTTCGTGTTCTTCATTACCGAAGTATTTGACAGTTTCGTAATTGATCAGGCTGTCGATGGCCTTGGTATGGGCTTCGCTGTCTGAATCATTCATGGAACGACGGAATTTGATCCGCCATTCGGTGATCATCAAAGTCCACACGACGTAACCGGCGATGGTAATGGCCGTTACCAGGGTAAACCACTCGTCGAACATGGCCCACAGCAAGGTCAGGACCATGACGATTTCGATCATCGTGGGAATAATGATGAACAGCATCATACGCAGCACGTATTCAATGCCCTTGGTGCCGCGTTCTATGGCGCGGCTCAAGCCACCCGTTCGACGGTCCAGATGAAAGCGTAGCGCTAGGTCGTGAACGTGGCGGAAGGTTTTTACCCCCGCCTGGCGAATGGCCCGCTCTGCGACTTTGGCAAACAGCGCGCCCTGAAGTTCTTTGAATCCGAGGGACAGCACGCGAGCAAGCCCATACGCAACCAATAAGCCTACGGGGACGGCGATCACGATGGTTTCAGCGCTTAATCCTTCGCCAGGAGCCGGCTCCGTCAAAGCGTCGACTGCGTATTTAAGGATTACGGGAACGGCGACCGTCGTCAGTTTTGCGAGCGCAAGCAGGATCAACGAAAAAACCACTCGAATGCGCAAGCCCAATGCATCCTTGGGCCATAAATAGGGCATCAGGGTGCGTACGGTGTCGAAATCGCCTAACGCTTCAGCCTGCTGCGGATTATGGTCGATTCTGCGCATGGTCACTCAATACAATTAAGGCCCAACGAGTGGGCCGTATATCTAGGGTATATAGGTACTTGTAGAAAGTTTCGCTAGGGCGTGAGCGCTAGAATCCATCGATTTGAAGGCGCTTTCGTTCCAGCTTGCGCGCACGACTGACAGCCTCGGCCTTTTTTCTGGCTCGCTGTTCGGATGGTTTTTCATATGAGCGGCGGCGTTTCATTTCACGCCATAATCCCTCGCGCTGCATTTTCTTTTTCAGCGCCTTCAGGGCTTGTTCGACATTGTTATCGCGCACGCTTACATACAAATTAATTCTCGCATCTGAAAAAATTGACGGCGTAAGCAACCATCATACTCCCTAATCCTCCCGCTGACAAATATGGACTGGAATTAATCCAAACTGGGTAACGGTAAATGTATAAATATTCGTTTAAAAACAAACCATTATAAAGTCGTTCAAATTGCTGTCAGACCCTGTTTACGTTTTGTTGAGAAAGCTTTGATAACGTTAAATCAGGTGAATTGGGACTCTTCTGCATAAGGGAGATAACTACATGCGCTATCAGGTTCGATACGTCAGGGAAATCAAATCCTGGGCCGTAGTTGATACAAAAGTCGGCGACAAGGTTATCCAACTTCATGATCGAAAAAACAGCGCCGATGACGCCGCTTGGTATGAGGAGGAGCGCTGGTATAAGTGCTCACCGGTGAGTGACGGCGAAGCAGCCTAAAGGAATGAAAAACAAAAATGGATGAGCGAAATCCAGGGGAGCATCTCTCCAACGCGGAGGTCTACGAAATGGCCGATACACTATTGAGAAGGCATGGCAAAGACGCGGTACTTGTCGCCAATATGCAGGCGGGAAAAAAACTGAGCGCCGGAGATATGGAGGGCTATAGAACCTGGAAGCGACTGGTCATGCTAGTAGATGGAATGTTGGGTGTCGCCCAACCTGAACAGGCGTGTTTACACTGAAACGTTGGACGCCCGCCAGCTAAAGCGGGTAAAATGCGGTATGGAATTGATTCATGGCTGAAGACGACGATTTTAACGGAATGGGAGATATGGTCCCTGGCGACGACGATCAAGAGGTCGTCGGGGCGATTTACGGAATTTCCGTTGACGTAACGGCTGTTCTTGGCACCGCGACGATGCCGATAAGCCAGATCCTGAAACTTGGCCGTGGCGCTGTCGTTGAACTGGAGCGTCTCGTAGGCGAAGAAATCGAATTACATGCCGAAGAGAACATCATCGCCAAGGGCGAAGTCGTGGTCATTGAAGACCGTCTGGGCGTCAGCATCACTCAGATAATGAAACGCCATTAGAGGTAAAGGGGAAGCCATGAAATCAAATGCCGAAATTTGGCGCTGCGCAAGCCTTCTCGTTGATCAATATGGCGATATGGCCCGCAATGGTGCCGCCATTAAGGCCGATGAATTGGCCCGCGAAGGAGACCAGGAAGGAAGATTTATCTGGTTGAAGGTGACTCGCGCTGTCGAGGAACTCCTCTCTGAAGACGTGCCTAAAGACGCTACTCGTCACTAAAACAATGCGTGAAATTCAGTCATGTCTGTAGCAGTAGGGCAGATTATCGCCTATCTGAAAATTGGCGCCGTGGGCGTCGCTATCATGTTGCCAATCTGGCTGCTTATTCGTTTTATAGAAAAAAAGGGTCGCGAGAAAAGCGGGCGCTAGATTTAACGCCGTTGAGAGGAAATTTATTGATGGGGAAAGGCTGCGTTATGCGCCCAGTACCTTTTCAATGGTGGTGCCCAGTACGGCCATATCAAATGGCTTTTTTATAGCGGCGTCTGCGCCTATTTTCTTCGCAGCTGAAAGGGCGTCTTCACCGTTGCTTGATTCCCATCCTCCAGATATCGCGATAATTTTGATATCCGGCCAATTCTTGCGAATGTGGGCGATGCCGGCAATTCCGCCCAGGCCAGGCATAAAAATGTCCGTGATGACAAGATCGAGACCCACAACTTCATCCGATTCCAGCGCCTCCTCCATGCTGGTTTTTGAATCGCAAATATAGCCACACGTATTCAGCTCCCGCGTTAGCAATTTACAGATAGTAGAGCTGTCATCCACGACGAGAATGCGTTTGCGTTTAGTGTAACTGGCATACTGATTGAGAATTTTTCCTACCAGTTCATATAGTTCTTCCGGTTTGAAAGGTTTCCGTATGACGCCGTCGGCTCCCATGGTCCGAGCCGCAGCGAGTGCGTCTTGATATTCCATCGATTCGGCGCCCGCAGACATGGCGATAATTGCCGTTTCCGGCCATTGCGAGCGGACCATAGCAATACCCGCCAACCCGCCGATGCCGGGCATCATTATGTCTGTCAGGACTAGGTTCGGTCGCGCCAAATCAAATGACTTCAGCGCCGTTTCCATGTCATAGGATTCGGTCACTTGATAATCCGCTTTTGATAGAGCGCTTGAAATGAATTTGCAGACAGTCGGACTATCGTCAACAACCAGAATGGAGGTTCTTAAATCAGCCATGGAAAAATTATTCGGGGTGACGCCTAAAAAAACTTGGAAAATTTTTCACTAATCATCTTAGTTAGTGAGCTACCGCTTGAATAGCCTATTTCCTGTTTTTTGTGAGCCATTCCTCTGCTCGCTTGGCCTGGGCGGCTTTGTCGGTATCCGAAACGATTGACCCTATTTTTTCCAACAAAGCCGTAGCTTTCTTGAACTTATTCTTTTCCGCCAGTATCGCCCAGAAATAGGCTTCGGCATTATTGACCTCAACCCCTTTGCCGTTGTGATTAACGACAGCCAAAGAGTATTGCGCGGGAGAGTAATTCTTCTTTGCCGCATTCAAAATCAGCTTGATGGCCTGCAATGTGTCTTCTTTGGTGCTTGCCTTCTCAAGGCCAATATCTCCCAGACTAAATAGGCCAACCGGATCGCCTTGGGTCGCCGACATTGAATACCATTGACGGGATTTCTCTATATCCGCATCGACGCCCAGGCCCTTACGATACAATAGACCAAGAGCATTCTGGGCCTTGGGATTGCCACTTTTGGCGATGGGAATCCATAAATCATGGGCGATCTTGAAATCGCCGGCTTTGTAAGCGATCACGCCCTCTCCGTAGGGCGTCACTTTACGGGTTCTGACTTGTGTCTTTTTCTTTACGACGGATTTTTCGCCCCCCTTTTCTTTTGATAGGCATTCGTTGATTTCAACCCGTTGGTTAAGTTTCGTGATGTAATCGGCAAGGGGTTGACCTTTAACAGTCTGGCCGCTACTGGGAATTTTGATGCCTTTGCCCTGACTGTGGATGGTTCTGACTTTGGCCAACTGACGACGCCATTTGTCCAGGTACCCGGCCCATTCACCACCATGTTTCTGGTTTACGTATCCTACGACACCTTCATGGGTTATCTCTCCCCACCAGGGAACTTCAGGGAAGTCGGGACACGCGGCCTCCGCCATGGTTGGCAAGAAGGGAAGCGCTAAAATTGCTGCGAATAGATAGAATTTGCGTTTCGAGGTAGCCATTCCTGTAACCGCTGAAATCGTTGCCTGATTTTTCCGCTATGGAAGGGTCAGGCGCTACGCTAAATACCCCATAATGGAAAATCAATGGGTTACACCTAAACAGCGAATCTAAAGTTAAATATGGTGTTGTTATCGAAAAAATAAAGTGGCTACCTTATTCCCACTCAATCGTTCCCGGCGGCTTCGAAGTGATGTCGTAAGTCACCCGGTTGATGCCTTTCACCTCGTTTATGATGCGGTTGGATACTTGGGCAAGGAATTCCATGTCAAAATGATAGAAATCCGCCGTCATGCCGTCAGTTGAAGTAACGGCGCGGATGGCGCAAACATAGTCATAGGTACGCGCATCACCCATGACACCGACGGTTTGAACAGGCAGCAATACGGCAAACGCCTGCCAAATTGCATCGTACAAACCGGCGTTGCGGATTTCCTCCAAATAAATGGCGTCTGCATTGCGCAGGATTTCAAGTTTCTCCCGAGTGACTCCGCCGGGAAGGCGAATGGCGAGGCCCGGTCCCGGGAAAGGATGGCGGCCAACGAAACGGTCCGGTAGGCCCAACTCGCGGCCCAGTTCGCGGACTTCATCCTTGAACAATTCCCGCAGGGGTTCGACCAAGTCCATATTCATGCGTTCGGGCAAGCCGCCAACGTTATGATGCGATTTGATGGTGACGGAAGGCCCACCGGTGAATGAGACCGATTCGATCACGTCCGGGTACAGGGTGCCCTGGGCCAGGAAGTCGGCGCCGCCGATCCTGTTGGCCTCTTCCTCGAACACGTCGATGAAGGTTGCACCGATGATCTTGCGTTTCTTTTCCGGATCGGGTTCGCCTTCCAGCTTGCCGATAAAGAGTTCGGACGCGTCGCGGTGAACCAGCGGAATATTGTAATGATCGCGGAACATGGTGACGACTTCTTCGGCTTCGCCCTTGCGCATGAAACCGGTATCGACAAAAACGCATTGCAACTGATCGCCGATGGCTTCATGCAACAACACCGCCACGACCGATGAATCGACGCCTCCGGACAAACCGCAGATAACCTTGCCGTCGCCAACCTGGTCGCGCACTTTGGCGATTTCCTGCTCGCGGAATCCAGCCATTGTCCAGTCACCTTTGCAGCCGCAGACCCGATGGGTAAAGTTTTCCAGCAACTTTGCCCCGTGCGGCGTGTGGACGACTTCCGGGTGGTACATCAGGCCATAAAAGCGCCTGTTGTCATCGGCGATTGTGGCGAAGGGTGCGCCGTCAGACGTGGCGACGGTGCGAAAGCCTTCGGGCGGTTCATCGATTCGATCGCCGTGGCTCATCCATACCTGTTCCTTGGAGCCCACATCCCAAACCCCGTGAAACAGTTCGCAGTCATCAATAACGTCGACGTAGGCGCGGCCGAATTCCCGATGATCAGACGAGACGACTTTACCGTCAAGAGCGTCGGCCATCGCCATTTGTCCGTAACAGATACCCAGCACGGGCAGGCCCATATCAAACAGACCGTCGGGAACGCGCGGGGTGTCTATGCCGGTTACCGAAGCCGGGCCGCCTGACAGGATTATCCCCTTGGGACCATAGGTCTTAATGGTGTCGACGGTGACGCTGTTAAAGGGGTGAATCTCGCTGTAAACACCGGATTCCCGAACCCGTCGGGCGATCAACTGGGTGACCTGGGATCCGAAATCAATAATAAGGATGCGTTCGCTCATATACACGAGACTCAAGTTTAGTGAATGGGAGCCAGAACATAGCGAAAATCTGTGTCAGCTAACAGACTCAAATTGAACTTGTGCCAATATTACAGCGTGACGTTCTCGGCGTGGAATGAGATGCCATCCTCGGCGAGTAAACCGAGCCACTCTTTGGCAAGGTTGGCATCGCGCGTAGCCGCCTGGACACCCGGTTCCAACTTGCTGTCAAGCACGGCGCCAATGGCAACTTGCGCGGTCAGCGAAACGGTTCGGGCCATCGCCGTCTGCCACCCGGTTCCCGTCTCATCCAGGCTGAGGGATGCTTTCCAGGTTTCGCCACTGGCGTTTTTGCTGCTCAACGATACATATAGGATAACCCGGTCCTCTTCGTCAGGGCCGTAGGCGTAATCCGACCAAAGTTGTTCGCTGAGGCCTTTAAGGCTTTCATCGCTGCCGGTTTCAACGGCGGTGAAGATATCTGCCCAGGCTTCCTTCCAGCCCGGTAGTCTCAGGGTGCCGCGTACGAAAAGCTGCAAATCGGCGACATCGGCCAGGCCGTATTCCTCGATATAGGGCAGGCTGTTGCGGTTCGGATAAACCTCAAAAGTTTCTCCTAAAACCTCGATATTTTCGACTCCTGTCCAAGCTTTGTCTGTTACCAATTCGGCGCCGTCTTTGATAGATCGTGCCTGATTGCGAAGTGCCGTCAAAACGCCCAACGGAGCCCAACTGAATTTGTAGCGAAAATCATTGGCGATAGCGGGAACACCACCGCAATGGGATTCGAATGCAACGCTGTGTCCTTCACCAAGAACACCTGCATTCCGGGCTTCATTGACAAGGATTTGCGCGAACAAATGATCGATTCCCGGATCGACGCCAACCTCGTTCAGAACGACCAGTTCCTTGGCCCGTGCTTCTTCATCCAAGGCCTCCATTTCGGGCGTCAGGTAACTGGTGGTGACCATATGCGCCCCTGCCTTCAGGCTTAGCTCGGCAACCTGGGTATGAAAAGCACCGGGCAACATGGAGACAACCACATCCCCCGGCTCGACTCTTTCGGCCAGCCGCTTAAAATCCAGGGCCTCGACGGCGAGACCTGCGGGAGCCCCTATGACGTCGGCCAAGGCTTGCGCCTTTTCCTGCGTCCGGTTCCACAAAATGACATTGCCCCGTCGGCGGACAAGGGCTGCGATACCGGGGCCAGATGAAAGACCCGCGCCAAGCCAATGAATATTCGGCGTTGAACTCATTTCTTTATTACCTTCCTGAAAGCATCTGATTTGCCCATTGGCTTTAAGTAGCATGACTGCCTAATTCTGCAATGAATAAACACGTCCCTCGCCTATTCATTTTCAAGACCTGAAGAATTCGACTAGGATCACGGCCATGACACCGACTGATCGATTATACGAGCGATTACGTTCCAACGGACTGGATTTCTTCGCTTCTGTGCCCTGTAAGTTGCTTGATGGCCTGTTGAAACGGCTAGGGGAAGACGATGAAATTCTCTATACCCCGGTCTCGCGGGAGGAAGATGGTGTCGGTATTCTGGCCGGGGCCTATATGGCCGGGCGGAAACCGGCGCTGGTGATGCAGAATTCAGGTTTCGGGAACTCGGTCAACGCCGTCTGTTCATTGCTAAATTACTACAAAATTCCGATAATTTTCGTGATCAGTCACCGTGGCAGCGAAGGCGAACCTGTCGCGGCGCAAAAAGTGATGGGCGACGCTGTTGCAGACGTCATGGCGGCTTCGGGCGTCAGAATTCTGTCCCTATCCCATCCGGATCAATTGGAACAGATTGACGCTGAAATAGCCTCTGCATTTTTCGAGGGGCATTCCTTAGGCATTTTGCTGCCTTTCAGCTTTTGGGAAGCCTGAGCCAATGACCGAACTGGTGCGCCATCAAATTTTCGAAAAGGTCATGGAACAGATCACCGATGAACTGGTTGTCTGCACCATTGGCCAGCCATGCCAGGAATTGTTCAAAATAAAAGATCGGCCTGGCAACTTTTATATGCTGGGTTCCATGGGCATGGCCTCATCCATTGGACTGGGGCTCGCCATGTCATCGACGAAAAAGGTTGTCGTACTGGATGGCGACAGCGCCAACGTCATGAACATGGGCGCCTTCGCCACTATGGGATTTAATGCGCCGGGAAATTTGGTTCATATCATTGTCGACAATGAAGCCAATGGATCGACTGGATTCCAGCCGTCATTCACAGCCCAAAACGTTCGCCTCGATCAGATCGCAAAGGGGTGTTCCATTCCTAACGTGATATTGATCGAACGCGAAGAAGACATCTCGCCCACTGTGAAAAAGGCGCTCACAGCAGACGAGATGCATACTTTGGTTATTAAGGCTGAAATCGGCCTTATGCCCGGTATCGACATTCTGCCAATCGGGCCTGCGGAAATTCGTGATCGATTTATGAAATCGATCACGGCCTAATTTTTCTTTTTTTAGGGCAATTCGACGGCGTAAGTATCAAGCGCCGGGATTGACTTGATCAGTTTTTGCTCTTTCAGGAAAACCGCGAAGCGCTCGTAACGGGCCTTATCCAGAGCAGCGGGCCTGAGAGCGAAACGGGGCAGGGTCGCAGCCCAGGCCCGTTTGTTCAACTCGTCATCTAAATCCTTGTGGGCGCCGATGAACAATTTCCAGCTCTCTTGAGGATGGTTGACCAGGAACTGGGTGCCTTTTTCGACGGCATTGAGGAATTTGCGCAGACGCGCGTCGCCAAGGGTCGACTTATTGGCGACAAGGATCAATTCGTCGTAAGGTGGTACGCCTTCTTCTTCCGGATAGAAGGCTATGCCGGGTTTACCGACGATGTCCATCTGGTTCAACTCGAAATTACGAAAAGCCCCTATAACAGCGTCGACTTGACCAGAGATAATCGAAGGTGACAGCGAAAAGTTGACATTGATCAGGGTAACATCCTTCAAGCCCAAACCAGCATTAGAGAGCATTTTTCCAAGGATGGCGTCCTCAAATCCGCCGATGGAATAACCGATCTTTTTCCCTTTCAAATCGGCGATGGATTTGATTGGTCCGCTTTTTAGGGCAACCAGAGAATTCAAAGGCGTCGCTACCAAAGTGCCAATGCGCACCAACGGCAAGCCCTGTTCGACCTGAATGTGCAGTTGCGGTTCATAAGATACGGCGATATCGGCTTTTCCTGCCGCAACCAGTTTCGGAGGATCGTTGGGATCGGCCGGGGCCACCAGCTCAACATCCAGACCGGCATCCGCAAAGTAACCCTTCTCGCGGGCCACGATCAGGGGCGCATGATCCGGGTTAACGAACCAGTCCAGCAGTACCGTCATTTTGTCAGCCGCTTGGGCAGGCAAGGCACTTAAAGTCGCCGCGGCTAAAGTCAAAAAAGTAATGGCTGTGCGAAGTTTTTTCATAGGTTCCTCAGTCAATGTTTAGGATTCGTTGGGATGGGTATCCGGCTGCCATTTGATGAAATGGCGGACGGAAAAATCGACGGTGAAATAAAGGACGACGGCCAAGAGGGCCAAGGTAGAGAGGGCGGCGAACATGACGTCGACCTGCATGCGGGCGTTGGCGTGAAGCATAAGGTAACCCAACCCCGAACTTGAGCCGACCCATTCTCCGACAATGGCCCCGATGGGGGCGACGGCAGTAGCAACCCGAAGACCCGATCCAAGCGCCGGTAATGCTGCCGGAATGCGAACATGGCGGAGGATCGTCCAGCGGGTTCCATTCATGGTTCGGGCGAGTTCAACCCAGCCGGGCTCCGTACGCCTGAGACCGTCATGAAATGCAGCCGTAACAGGAAAATAGATAATCAACGTCGCCATAACGACTTTCGAAGCCATGCCGTACCCGAACCACAGCACAAGGATCGGAGCCAGGGCGAAAACGGGGACTGCCTGCGATACCACAAGCACGGGCAGTAGCCATTCGCGGGCTGGCCGGAAATAAGCCATAACAAGGGCGCTGGTGACGCCCAGAATCAATCCGAATATCAACCCCAGAAGGATTTCGACCAATGTAACCACGCCGTGATCCAGAAACAGCTCCGGACGGGAAGCCCATGCGTTAAGAACGGAAACCGGGCCAGGCAGGATATAGGGTGGCGCACCAGTGACGAATACCACCGCCTGCCAAATTGCTACCAGTCCTATCAGGATAATGAGAGGGCGGGCGATCTTCATAAGACCGCCTCCGCCAGTTGCTTTAAAAGCTCGCCTTGGAGCTCAAGCACATCGTGGTCATCGACACTTCTGGGAGGGAGATCTTTGGGTGAAATCGGGTCTCCCAGAACGGCGGGCCGCCCTTTCATTACTTGAATCGAATGTCCCAAGCGTAGAGCTTCCAAGGGATCATGGGTGACAAGCAATACCGTACGGTCGCGCAGCAAATCTGCCGCCAGTCCCTGCAACCGAACCTTGGTAATGGCGTCCAGCGCCGAGAATGGCTCGTCCATCAATACGATGGGCCGGTCTTCCATCATAGTGCGGGCGATGGCTGCACGCTGCCGCATTCCGCCTGACAGGGTTTCTGGCATGGCATTAGCAACGTCCCCTAGGCCAGTAGCGGCAAGCAAATGCAACGCCTTGTCACGGGTTTGCGGATCTAATAAGCCTTGATTCCTTAGCCTGCGCCCGACGAGGACATTGTCCAGGACGCTCAGCCAGGGAAATAGGCAGTCCCGTTGCGCCATAAAGGCGACACGGTTACCCAATGGCAATCCATCGGAACAAGAAATTGCGTCCGAATTTCCTTCAAGCCCATCAAGCCCCAGTATCAGGCGCAGCAGCATGCTTTTCCCAATTCCACTAGGTCCTAGAAGGCAGGTCCATTGTCCCGCCCTGAGTTCCAAGTTCAATCCGTCAAACAAAACTGTCTCGTGCCAGGCAAGACGGGCGCCTTGCACGTTTATTCCGACTGAATGTGTTGGATTTGAGCTATTACTTGCTTCGATCATGCGTCACTCGTTCCTACGCCGGAATAAACCGGATCAGGTTCAAGGGGTCGTCTCATTCTTGCGGAGACCTCTCAGCCGAAACCTCGGCTCCCCCCAGTGATGGGTTGTCTTGGTATCCATAGGCCTGCTCGAGGAAATTGGCAAGCATGATGATGCTATTTAGTGAGATATTAGAATCCTTCCTTGCGATCTTTCGCTATCACAGCCATGTGTGTAAGATAGGCTGAACGTGAATTCCTGAGGTAATTTTAGAAAATGAGCGTCGCGGAACTCTATAACCGGGTAGTTGATTTGGAGTTACGTTTGGGCTTGCAGAGCGAAGGCATGGATTATAGCGACCGCTTGCTCGTCCTGCTGGATTCACTGGACAACGCGTCCCTCGAAGAAGCCGTTGAAATTCCTGACAATTTGGATGCTAGCGCCCTTGAAGACCACCTGTCGCGATTGCAAGATATGGTAGGTCCAAAAGACGAAGACTTGGCTAGTCAATTAGAGGGCACCATGGAAGAAGTAATGTCACGGATAGAAAGCCAATTGAAATCCGCCGACTAATCGATAAATAGGGCCAATTGCGGAATCCACTGCGAAGCCGGTATTTAATAACTTATTTCCAGCCATTTTGATCTTTCCAGCCACGAATAATCGATAATGCTAGATCGGGGTGTTTGTTGATGATCTCTACGATTTGCCTGCGTAGAGATTCGTTGATGTTTCTGTCCACCCGATCGACGTCTATCGAAGAAGCCTCAGATTGATGTGCGCGCTTTGTTTTTCCATGGAATTCCCGCTGGCGAGCATCCTCAGAAGTGATGAAACTGGGTAGTGGCGGTGCTGGTCGGTTCTCGGCAGTCATAATAGGGATTATACGCCGCCGTGGGCTTGTTGTCCCGTTTCGATAACAGAGCGAATCGTTCCCAATAATTTTTCGTTAGTGGTGCGGGACTTGATTAAAGAAGCAACAAATCTTTCGCTACGCTCATCGGAAAAATCTTTCGCGGAAAATACGATGACCGGAGTCGTGCGTCCATCCTTATTACTTAGCAACGGCAGCACATCTTCGCCGGATCCATCGGGAAGGATCAGATCCAGAATTACCAGATCATAGGTACGGGTTAACAATGACTGTTTCGCATCGTCAAGCGTCATGGCCGGAGAAACAATTGCGTAGTCGGCAACGAGTTCAGAGACGATTTTGATGATATCCGGATCATCTTCTACATGCAGGATATTTGGCTTATTCCGACCGGATTGGGCTAAGGTGCGATGCAATTGCTCTGACAGCCTTTCCTTGTCGATCGGTTTTTCAATCCAGTCGACAATCCCGACCGCATCGCCATTCAGGCTTTCGGCGCCTTCATTGGCCATTGCGGAAACGACAATGATTGGCAAATCACGGGTTTTCGGGTTTTCCCTTAGTTCTCGGATAAGTGATATTCCATCCCGGTCAGGCAGGCCAATATCCAGAGTCATAGCGTCATATTCATTCATTTGAACAAGAGAACTGGCCTGGGCTGCGTTCCTTGCCGTGTCCGTCTGGTATCCGTCCCGCCTGAGCATAAGTTCCAATAATGTCGCGATATCGGATTCATCTTCACAAATTAAAATTCTAGGCGAGATAACCGAGTCTGAACCGGCTTTGATTCCTCCCTTTTTTTCATTCAGCACGGGAAGGTCGAAGAAGAAAGTTGTTCCCTTTTCAGGGCCGGTTTCAAAATCAATCAGGCCGCCATGAGTTTCGATAATGCTTTTGGAAATATTCAAACCAAGTCCTGTACCGCCCTTTTGACGGGTATCCGACGAGTCTGCCTGGGAAAAACGCTCAAAGATCTTGTTCTGGAATTCTTCCGGAATTCCCGGCCCGTTATCACTGACAGATACTCTCAGCCATTGTCCTTCACGGGACATGTTCATTTTGACACGGTCATTTTCAGGTGAAAATTTTGCCGCATTCGAAAGCAAATTCGCCAGAACCTGCATCAGGCGGCCGGAATCGCCATAGATTTTTGCATCGGCGACTTCCATGATCAGGCTAAATTGAACGCCGTTTTCATCACCGAAACCCTTGTTCGCCTCGATAGACTGCTCAAGCAAGTCTACAAGGTCTAGAGTCTCCATGCGGTATTCCATCTTCCCTGCGGAGATTTTTTCTACGTCAAGAATGTCATTGATCAAGCGAACAAGGCGGTCGCTGTTGGAATAGGCGATATCGAACATGGACTTGAGTTTGTCGGGAAGTTCTCCCGCCGCGTTTGACCTGATTAAGCCTAACGCCCCTTTGATAGAAGTAAGGGGCGTTCTCAATTCATGACTGACAGTAGAAACAAAATCCGCCTTTGATTTTTCCGCCTGTTTACGGTCGGTAATATCGCGCAATATTCCGGTAAACATTCTTTTGCCGCCTATTCTCATCTCCCCCATCGCCATTTCCATCGGAAATGTCGAGCCGTCTTTCCGACAGCCAATTATCTCCTGGGTTCTGCCAACTATGCTTATGCGCTGTGTTCTTTGGAATTGCCGGACATAGCTCTCGTGAAGGGTTCGATATGGTTCCGCCATTAACAATCCCAAGTTCTTCCCGATCATTTCCTCTTGGGAATACCCAAAAATATTTTCAGCCGCCCGATTGAAACTTTCAATATCTGCCTTGTGATCAATGGTAACGATACCGTCGACAACTGTGTCCAAAACTACCGAAATGCGTGATTCCCTGTCCTTGGCATTTTGAGTGGCTTCCTCAAGTTCGACGGTTCTTTGCAGTACCATCTCTTCGACAATTCGTGTGCGGCGGGTGATGGAAACCACATAGGCGCAAATCAGGAAAGTTATTACCAGCGATGCGAAGAGAGCAAACCAGCTTTGGATTGGTATGCCGGCTCCGTAATCAGGATTAACCGGTCTGGCGATGATCGTCCAAACTCGCCCCCCGACGTTAAAGGGCTGTTTGAGGATTAGGCCTTTTTGCGCGTCTTCGAATGTTAATTCCGGAGCTTTGGTTTCTCGGGCGCGTGATGAGTGTGTGTAAAGCGGGACATGGTTTTTGTCCCCATCTTCTTCAAATGCATAGAGATCGATACCAGCAGGTCGACGAAGTTGGTCACTCTTTTTTTCGCTGAAGACTCCAGAAATAAGGCGTGAAACCCTGATAACGCCCAGGGCGAAGCCTGACAGGTTTTGCGGCGTTCTGCGAGAGTCCCGTAGGCCGAGTTCTTTCGAAAAATCGGAGCGAACACAAGCACGCCGGCATTGTTCTCCTTTAACTGGACCAGGTTTATTCGGGAACTCGCAACCATGGAGCCAGTATCCCGAGCTTGCCGGAGCGCCTTAAGCCGGATTTCATTGGAGGCCAAATCGAAGCCATGAGCCCCTTCATTACCTGCATATGGTTCTACGTAGTAAACCGGGAAATATTCTTCCCTTGGGCCGGCAGGCACCATTTTTCCTTCAGCATTTTTCTCCTTAATGAAGAAATTTGCATAGCCATTGTCGCGGGCTTTTTGGACGTAGGATTCGCGTTCAGCTGCTGGAATTCGGGGTATCCACTCCAACGCCTGGAAGCTGCGTCCGCTCGTCAGAACTGTGTCGATAAAGGATCTAAATTCTTGAGAATCAACGAAATTTGACCCCTGATAAAATCCGACAATTGAACGAAGCACGGTCAATTCGGAGGAGATGCGTTTTTCGACTGCTGACAGCCTTTGGCGGGCTGCTTCCCGAAAAGTTTCTTCCTGAATATTACGGTCTTGCTCAAGCAGTTCATTGAAAAAGGCAAAAGAAAAACCAAGACCGATTATCAGAACCAGTCCGGGTGCGCCCAAACGTTGCAAGGCCGTTAGTTTGTTTCTTCCCACGTTGCATCCCATACCAATTTATTCGGCAATACATGTGGGGATTGAAAAAGGTGAAAACACCAATTTTTTTCCGAGATCTGCCGCTATGAAAGACTGCAATCAAGCTACGACTTTCTCTCCAGCACAGAGCAGTAAAAACCATCCGTACTTGTGCCGGCAGGCGTTAGTAGAATCCCGGTTCCTGAAGGAGGGCAGGGGAGTGTTGAGACACTAGACCAGACTTCGGCGATGGGAATTGAAGAAAATGTCGGGTGCCTACTAAGAAACGACATTACCTGCGCTTCGTTTTCGGCGGGAAGTATTGAACAGGTCGCATAGATCAGTTGCCCACCGGGTTTGACAAGCTTTGCGGCTTCTTCAAGAACATTTCTTTGATCGGCGATATGTTGCTCCAGGCGATCAGGCGTCAGTCGCCACCTCGCTTCTGGATGGCGTCGCCACGCGCCCGTGCCCGAACAAGGAGCATCAACAAGCACTTTGTCCGCCTTTCCCGCCAGGGCTGCGAGGGAGGTCTTGTCATTTAAAACAAGTTTCTGAACATTTTTTACGCCCGCGCGTTTCAATCGATCATCCATACCCGACAGCCTCTGCGCGGTGATGTCGCAGGCGATTAACGTACTATTGGCGCTTGCGCCTCCCTGAAGCGCCATGGCGTCGGCTAGCGCTAGAGTCTTTCCGCCACCGCCGGCGCAGTAATCGACGACGGTCATGCCGGCCTTGGCCTGGCAAAGCAGAGCGATCAATTGGGATCCTTCGTCCTGAACTTCGATCAGCCCCTTTCTATATGCTTTTGTTTCTTCCAGGCGGGTGCGCTCCATCAGGCGTAAACCGACCGGGGAAAGGTCCAGATTTTCAGTCTTAACATTGTCGATGCTGAGTGATTTACGCGCCTGATCGCGGCTAACCCGTCCGATATTGACGCGGATATCAACCGGCGCCGGGGCATTCAATGCGGTCATTTCATGTGCAAATTTATCTCCCCAAAGGTCTAAAAGTGTTTCCTCCAACCATTCAGGGACCTCATGAACGACGCCCGGCGGCATGGCTTCATGAAGTACAGGTTTACCGGATAGATTTTCGATTGTTTGAATCTCTTCCAGATCAAGCGGTGGCGGAGAATGGGAAGAGCCATTGAAAAGTAATTTCACGTTACTGATGGATTCTCCATCAAGGATCAGTACGGAAGCCAGCGCTTGCAGGCGGGCCGATGGTTTTATGTCGCCCGCCGCGCCTGCTATCCACCAATTCAGGCGGGCGCGGTGACGAATGACATCGAAAACCTTTCCGCCCACGGCACGACGATCCTTCGAACCAGCGTAACGGCGCGGCCGAAAATAGGCGCGGATGATTACATCCGCTGGGGTGTTCGTCTGGTCGATGGATTCCAGAATTTCGATAGCGGCGGCGAGCCGCGCCCCGGGAGTCATGATATGATCCTGTCGACTAGTCTATTTTGACTTCCAGAGAACCAGCCAAGAAGCCGGAAGCACCGTCCGGCGCTTGCGGGGCTAGTCGCCATGCCGATAATTCGGCGCTTCCCTGGTGATCGTAACATCATGGACATGGCTTTCGCGCAATCCGGCTGACGTGATGCGGCGGAACTTGGCCGTTGAATGCAGGTCTGCGATGGTGGCCGATCCGGTGTATCCCATGGAAGACTTCAGTCCGCCGACAAGTTGATGAATGACATTGCCCACCGGTCCTTTGTAGGGAACCTGCCCCTCAATTCCTTCCGGCACCAGTTTCAAGTTGTCGGAAACATCTTCCTGAAAATAACGGTCAGCCGATCCCCGCGCCATAGCGCCCAAAGATCCCATTCCGCGGTAGGATTTGTATGAGCGGCCCTGGTACAGGAAGACCTCGCCCGGACTTTCATCCGTACCGGCGAAAAGCGAGCCGATCATCACGCAGGTGGCTCCGGCGGCGATTGCTTTGGCGACGTCGCCAGAAAACTTGATGCCGCCGTCGGCAATAATTGGAATTCCTTGTTTCGAGCAGACTTCGGCGACCTCCATGATAGCAGACAACTGCGGCATGCCGACGCCGGCGACCATACGCGTGGTGCAGATGGTGCCCGGACCGATGCCGACCTTAACTGTATCTGCGCCCGCGTCAATCAAGGCCTTGGCGGCGTCTGGGGTCGCAATGTTTCCGGCGATAACCTGGGCCGAATTGGACAGCTTCTTGATCGCCGTAACCGAATCCATAACCCCGGATGAATGCCCGTGGGCGGTATCGACGACGATCACGTCAACACCGGCGTCTATCAGTGCTTCAGCGCGACCGAGGCCGTCATTGCCAACCCCAGTCGCGGCGGCGACGCGCAGGCGTCCCAACTCGTCTTTGCACGCATTCGGGAACTGCTGGGCTTTTTCAATATCCTTGACCGTCATCAGCCCGATGCAATGAAACTCCTTGTTGACGACCAGCAGCTTTTCAATGCGATGCTGGTGCAACAATCGCTTTGCTTCTTCGCGGGTGATGTCTTCGCCGACAGTGATTAACGGGGTTTCGTCGCTGTGAGTAGTCATCAATTCGCCGACTGGCTGATCCAGGTTGTCGGCGAAACGAACATCGCGGTTGGTCAGAATTCCGACCAGTTTGCCGTTATCCTTGTCGACGACCGGAATGCCGGAAATGTTATGCATTTCCTTAATGCGCAGGGCGTCCGAAAGGGTTGCGCGTGGATCGATTGTGAACGGATCGACGACCATTCCCGATTCAAATTTTTTGACGCGCCGGACTTCACCGGCCTGTTCTTCATTCGTCAGATTTTTATGAATGACGCCTATGCCACCTGCCTGGGCCATTGCAATGGCGAGGCTGCTTTCGGTCACCGTATCCATGGCTGCCGAGATCAGCGGGATACCGAGATTGATATCTTTCGTCAGACTGGTGGTGGTGTCGGTTTCGGCAGGCAGGACGTTCGATTCGGCGGGGACCAGAAGAACGTCGTCAAATGTCAGGGCTTCTTTAATACTCATGCCAAATCCTCGTCTTGAATTGGCGCGCTATCATACAGAGAAAGTGAGCAATTCCAAGTCCTGTTATACTCTATCTAGTCTCCCCGGTATCCGGTTGCTACGACATACATTTCAGCCGAGTCTGAGCGACTGGCTGGTGGCTTGGCGTGTCGTACGGTTCTAAAGTCGCGTTTCATTGCCGCCAGCATTTCATTTTCGGTGCCGCCCTGAAGCACTTTAGCGATAAATACACCCTCGGGAGCCAAAACCTCGTAGGCGAATTCCAGTGCCGCCTCACACAATGCCATGATCTTCAGGTGATCCGTCGCCGCGTGTCCGGTGGCTGGTGCCGCCATGTCGCTTAGAACAATGTCGGCTTGGCCGCCCAGGGCTTCTTTCAAAAGGTTAGGGGCTTCTTCATCCAGGAAATCGTGGAGCAATATAGTCGCGCCCGATACGGGCTCCATTTCATTGATGTCCAGGGCGATGACGATGCCGCTTTCGTTTTCCCCACCCGGTTTAGAGCGTTCAACGGCGACTTTCGTCCAGCCGCCGGGCGCCGCGCCTAGATCGACAATGCGCTTCCCGGGTTTCAGAAAATGAAATTTTTCATCCAGTTCGATCAATTTGAATGCGGCGCGAGACGGATACCCCTGTTTTCGCGCTTCGGCGACATAAGGGTCATTAAGTTGACGCTGTAGCCAGCGGGTGGAAGATAGTTTGCGGCCCTTCGCCGTACGAACCTTGGTGTGAAGGCTGCGTCCGGTTAGGCCGCCGTCGCCGCGGGATTTGTTGCGTCCCTCCTTGCCGCCACTGTTTTTTCTGCTCATGAAATGGCACCGTTGATCATATCGCCGTTTTCCGCCATCAGCCCCATCAGCAAGCCCTCTCGAATGCCGCGGTCGGCGGCGCGCACTTTTTGAGACGGCCAGCGGCGGCATATCGCCTCCATTATAGCGCAGCCCATGACGACAAGATCTGCTCGGTCCCTGCCAATACAGCCGTTTCTTGCACGTTCAGCATGGTTCATTCTAGCCAGGCGTTCACTTATCGCGGCAATAGTCTCCACCCGCATATCCAGTCCGTCCACCTGCGAGCGGTCGTAGCGCTCCAGGTTAAGGTATATCCCGCCTAGGGTTGTAACCGTGCCTGACGTTCCAAGCATCTGAATTTCGTTTGACGAGATAAAATCCGATATGCCGTGTTCTTCGTCGAAAGGCCTAAGCCCTTTATCAATTAGGTCTATGATTTCTTCGTAACGATACCGTTCGATCATACCGCCGCCATATTTCTCTGACAGGGTAACGACTCCGACAGGTAAGGACAAAACGCCCAGAACAACGGCTTTGCCGCCTTTTGGACATTCGACCCAAATCAATTCAGTGCTTCCACCGCCGATGTCGAAAACTATGGCCTGCGAAGTTTCTTCATCAAGGAGTTGCGCACACCCGTCCAGTGTAAGTTGCGCTTCCTGCTCGGGGGAGACAGTTTCAAGCCTAATTCCGGTTTCGCGCAATACTCGTTCATAAAAAGCTTCACAATCAGCTGCCCGGCGACAGGCTTCGGTTGCGATGGAGCGCGAGTAGACGACTTCATTCGAATGCATCTTCTGGGCGCAGATTTCCAATGCATCAATAGTGCGCTCAATTGCCGGTTCGCTGAGTTGGTCTCCTTGGGTCAAGCCTTCGCCAAGTCGTACAATGCGTGAAAAAGAGTCGATAACCTTGAAAGAGCCATTTTTTACCCGCGCGACAAGGAGCCGGCAATTATTGGTGCCAAGATCAACGGCGGCATATACATTTCCGCTCATGTGTCCATTGCTCCTATTCGCCCCCTGATAGCTTTCCAAACAGTGCTAAAGCAGCGGTAAGTCGACGTAATTGCCGATGCTGTCTTTACGATAAGGGTAGCGCTGTCTCATTTCCGCCGTAAAGTCATTGTCCACTTCGATTATACGAAACGATTCTTCATCGCCGAATTCCAGTGGTTGTTTCCATCCTTCAATCCAGGGGGGCACGAAAATAGAATCGCCATAATTCTCTCCCGCGCGGTTGAGGCTTAACAGATGGACCTGATTTTCGATGGCGCGCGTAATGGCGAACTGATGCCAGCTGGCGAATGTTGAATCGCGATAGAAAGCCACTGGATGCAAAATCAGATCGACGCCGTGTTTAATAGCCAGGGTCCGGGTCAGGTCCGGAAAGCGGTGGTCGTAACAAATAATTGGTGCGGTTTTGATGCCTGCGACATCGAAGATAAGCAAGTGACGACCCGGCTTGAAATACGGCTTTTCTATTGATTCACCAAATTGCGCAACGTGCAATTTGTCGTAATAACCGACCAGTTCACCTCTATCGTCGATTACGACCTGGGAAATCCTGAACGTGCCGTCGTCCGCCCGCCTTGGCATGCCGAAACAAATCGTCGCACCGGTGTTTCGGGCGACCTCTGCAAAGATCGAAAAAGACGTTCCACTCAAGTCTTCAGCCAACTCTTCGAGGTTATCAAAAGCCTCTTTCGAATAGGTGATGGTAGAAAGTTCCGGCAACAAAGCCAGATCGACACCCCCTGCATCGTTGATATGCTCAATCAACAGCGAGGCGATAAGCCCGACATGGTCATCGCGCTGGTCCGCCGTGACGACGGTTGGAACCTCAATCTGGCAGGCAAGGATTTTCATGGCATCTACCGTATAGGGGCCGATATCAATTATTCAAGCATAGTTGAAAGGAAACTTCATTTTGTGATGTTCTGCATCGCAAACAACCTGCACACTAGAAGCGAAATAAGGTTCAATTCCTCTAAAAAAGGGAAATCTTGGATGACGGAAATACTCAATGAGGCAAAGCAGCGAACCGCTGAGTTCCAGAAACGGCTCGCGGAGGCAGGCCATGAAGTCGTCATTATTACAGACGAATCATCCATAGCCTATCTGGCTGGGTTCTGGGGCTATCTTTCCATTGAATTCGGTCGCCCAACATTTCTTGTCTTTCGCTCCGGCGAGGCCCCTGTCGTTCTGACGCCTCTGATGGAAAGTGAAATGGTTTCGGCCATGACGTGGGTTGAAGAAATAGAAACCTGGGAAGATGCGGGATTAAACAAGTGGGAAAACGTCCTGGGCAACATTCTTGGAGATGGATTAAAGCGTTTGGGTGTTGAGGGGGGCGTTCTGCCCGCCATTGTCAGAAATTGGTTGGATGAGAAATATCCAGGGGCTCAGCTTTTTGACGTTTCGCCGGTTCTAGGTGGCATGCGGATGATTAAGTCCGAGTTGGAAATAGATATCATGCGACAGGCTGGTGAAATTGCCGGCGAAATGATGAAAGCCGCCGAAGAATCCCTGGCGGAGGGAGTGCAGGAATATGAAACGGCACTTGCCATTATCGCCGCCGGGAGCAGAAAGGCAGCCAGTTTTCTAACGGCACGGGGATGGGAATCATTCGTCTCGCCGATGATTCACAATCTGCAGATCATGCAAAGCGGCGCTGACACCTCGATGGTTCACAGAAGGGCCAGCGTCAAGAAGTATGAACGGGCCGATCCGGTCTACTTCTGTTTTTGCAACATGGCGCAGTTCAAGCAGTACAAACTGGGCTTTGATCGAATGTTTTTCATAAGTGAGGTTTCGGAAGCGGCCGCCAAGGTTCAACAGGCGGCTATAGAAGCTCAGGCTGCGGCTCTCGACGCCATCAGGCCAGGTGTGTTGGCGGAGGATATCGCCGATGCCGCCGACCAGGTCTACGCCGCCAAGGGGTATGAGACTTCCTATCGTACAGGCCGGTCCATCGGCGTGGCTTATCTTGAGGCCCCGGAGCTGAAAAAGGGTGACAAAACAGTGCTGCAACCCGGAATGACCTTTGCCGTTGATGGCGGCATATCGGTTGATGGCGAGTTTGGTGGGCGTATTGGCGATTCTATCGTCGTAACCAAGGATGGATTTGAATTCCTGACCGACTATCCACGTGACTTGCTAGTGACAAAATCGTGACAATCCTCAACGCAGCCATCTATCAGCCAGAGGCCCAGGTCGCTACGCCATCGGATCGCCTGGATCGCCTTGAGGCCCGCCTGGCGAAAGCCGGCTCCGGCACCTACGACCTGATGCTGTGCCCGGAACTGTTTCTAAGTGGGTATGACGTCGGACACAAAATTCGGGAATTTGCCGAGCCTTCAAATGGACCTTCCTTAATTCGGCTTTCCAAAATGGCGGCGAAATACAAGACAGCGCTTGCGATCGGATATCCCGAAAGCGCAGGGCAAAATCTCTACAATGCCTTCGCGGTCGTTGGCAAATTCGGCGAAAGGTTACTTGATTATCGCAAACGAGTTCTCCCTCCGGGATTTGAAAGGGAGATTTTCACCCCAGGCGAAATTAATGGGGCCTTTAATTTTATGGGACGCCGTTTCGGGGTTCTAATTTGTTTCGATGTGGAGTTTCCCGAATTTACTCGCCAAGCGGCATTGGAAGGGGCCGAAATTGTCTTTGCCCCAACTGCCCTTCGCGCCGAATGGTCAATCGTCGCTCAAAAGATGATCCCGACTAGAGCCTTCGAAAATGGCGTATTCCTGCTTTACGCCAATCACGCCGGCTGTGAGGGAGACAGTGAATACCTTGGAGAAAGCGTAATCGTGGGTCCGGATGGAAATGAATTAGCGTCAGCCGGCGGCGGCGAGGAAGTCATAGCGGCCTGTCTTGATAGTGAGGAAGTTTTGAAGGCCCGCAAGGCCTTGCCCTATCTGGAGGTCGTTAGTCAAAGTGGGATGGCATCAAAATGAAGGCGGCGTACAGGCGCTGACTATCGTGCATTCTACCTTGCCGATGTTTCGAAAACGGTGGGGAAGGCGGCTATCGAACAAATAAGCGTCTCCGGCATGGAGAACCTGAGCACGATCTTCAACGGTAATTTCTATGCTTCCTGAAATGACAATGCCTCCTTCTTCCGCTTCGTGAGAAAGCATGTCTTCACCGGTATCGGCGCCCGGGGGGTAGGATTCAAATAGAATTTGCAGGGAATGACGAGAAGCATCGCCCACCTGCTTCAACGAAACATCCACTTCTTGAGTAGCGCCAATCTTGTTCAACAGGCTGGGGTTCAATTCTTTTAGTTCTTCGTTGATAAAAAAATAGGACACCTTTTCTTCGTCGTCTTCATCTGCGCCAAAGAACTCCGAAAGAGACATGGGTATGCCATTAAGTACCTTCCTTAGAGATGCTACTGAAGGACTGGTCCGATTTTTCTCTATCATCGATATCGTCCCATTGGTCACACCGCTCCTGTTCGCAAGTTGGCGCTGCGAAAGTCCATGAGCATTGCGGATTTTCTTGAGCCTTTTACCAATATCGACTTCCATAGTTCCCTCAGTTTTTTACATCTGTATTCGTTTAAAATAATAAACTTCTAAATTAAAGATCCTTAAGGTTCTGCTCAGGCTGTTAGTTAACTTATTGATAAATAGAAAAATTTGAAATAGAGGATCGTGCAATAATAAACATTTGCATAATTTTTTAAACGCGTTTATTTTTCACGAAATCGTGGTTTAAAACTCTAAACAGCGAAGGAATTCTTCATTTATGAAATGAGGTTATTCGGTTGAGGAGTGAAAACCGCAAAGCATGTTTCTGTCGGAATTGTTCTTGCGTGCGCGTTTGAATAAGTGCGGTGTCGCTATGAGGAAAGATTCCTTCGGTTATGCCCAACAATCGAATTTCGGTCTTTGATTTCTTTTGGAAGATCGTGTTACCGTCTTGAAAATCAAATGTATCGTCTGGTCCCATTGCGATCCAAACGTGCTGAAAAACCGGTAAAAAGGCAAAAAGCCGCCCGGGAAGTAATAAATAAGGGCTACCGAAATTTGGTGGTTCGACAGGGAGGAAAGATGTCAGATCCAAACGACCCGCTTGTGCGGTTCATGGAGGTTCAGAAGAGCTATGACGGCGAAACGCTCGTCGTTAAAAACCTCAATCTGGATATTGCCCGTGGTGAATTCCTGACAATGCTTGGTCCGTCGGGTTCGGGCAAGACGACCTGCCTGATGATGCTGGCTGGTTTTGAACCAGCAACCCACGGCGAAATTACCCTTGATGGAAGGCCGATCAATAATGTCGCGCCACATAAACGTGGCATCGGTATGGTGTTCCAGAATTATGCCCTTTTCCCGCATATGACAGTGTTTGAAAATCTTGCCTTCCCGCTGGAAGTGCGAGGCATGAGCAAGTCTGACATTGCCGCCAAGGTCCAGAAAGCGCTCGACATGGTGCAATTGGGAGACTTCGGCCACCGTCGGCCGATGCAGCTTTCGGGTGGTCAACAACAACGTGTTGCCGTTGCCCGAGCCCTGGTATTCGATCCTGAACTGGTGTTGATGGACGAACCGCTTGGCGCGTTGGATAAACAACTGCGCGAGCAAATGCAGTACGAAATCAAACATATTCATGAAAGCCTGGGCGTTACGGTTGTTTACGTTACCCACGATCAGGCTGAAGCGCTGACGATGTCCAATCGCGTCGCCGTGTTTAATGATGGCGTCATTCAGCAACTGGCGTCGCCGGACGTACTATACGAGAAACCCGATAATGCATTTTGCGCTCAGTTTATTGGCGAGAACAACAAACTACTAGGTACAGTGAAAGAGAAGAACGGCTCCAATTGCGTCGTCGATATTCCCGGCAGTGGCGTCGTTCAGGCGCTTGACGTTAACGCAGGCGGCGTTGGCGAGGGAACGTCTCTGTCGCTCAGGCCCGAAAGGGTTGAAATCGATCCTCCGGAAGGCAAGTTCCCTAACGTTTTCGAAGGAAAGGTCGAAGAACTGATTTATCTGGGCGACCATATTCGTACTCGCGTCAATGTCTGTGGTCATGATGATTTCATCGTCAAGGTACCGAATGCTTCCGGGCACGCACAGATGACGGAAGGCCATATGGTTAAGGTCGGATGGACGGTTGATGATTGCCGCGCGTTGGATATTTATGAAGGACCATGAATTTATGAATTACCCCGCTAGTCTCCGGGGAAAAATACACAAAAAATAAAAAATGCAGAGAGACCTAAACCGAGAACTGCCGCTAAAGAAACGGCAACACCAAAACCAAGGGAGATAGAAAGTAAGATGAAAAAATCACTATTAATGTCAACCCTAGCTGCAGCGGGTATTCTCGCCGCAAGCTACGCTTCCGCTGGCAACCTGACGGTTGTTTCATGGGGCGGCGCTTATACCAAGAGTCAAGTCGAAGCGTATCACAAACCATGGGAAGCCCAGGGCGGCAAGAAAATCAACTCAGAAGACTACAACGGTGGTTTGGCCGAAGTTAAGGCGCAAGTCGAATCCGGCAATGTCACCTGGGATTTGGTCGACGTTGAATTGTCCGACGCCGTTCGCGGTTGCGACGAAGGACTGCTGGAAACAATTGATCATTCGATCCTGCCCGCTGGCGACGACGGAACGCCTGCCGCTAGCGACTTTATCGAAGGCACACTGACCGAATGCGCCGTTTCCAATATCGTTTGGTCGACGATTTATGCTTATGACACGACCAAGTTCAAAGGCAATGCTCCCAAAACCATGGCCGATTTCTTCAACGTCAAGGATTTCCCCGGTAAGCGCGGCATGCGTAAAGGTGCGAAGCCGAACCTGGAAATGGCCTTGATGGGTGACGGCGTTCCGGCTGGGGAAGTATATGGACTGCTCAACACCAAGGCGGGTGTCGACCGTGCCTTCGCCAAGCTGGACAGCATCAAAGACCATGTCGTGTGGTGGGAAGCTGGCGCTCAGCCTCCGCAAATGCTTGCTGACGGTGAAGTCGTGATGTCCACCGCCTATAACGGCCGTATCTTCAATGCCCAGGTTTCCGAAAAGAAACCATTCGAAATCGTCTGGGACGGCCAGGTATGGGATCTTGACCTCTGGGTCATCCCGAAAGGCGCCCCGAACGTAGCGGATGCGAAGAAATTCATCGCGTTTTCGACCGACACCAAGCGTAACGCCGGTCAAGCCAGCTATATTTCCTATGGTCCGGTCCGTAAATCGGCTGCCCCGCTTGTTGCCAAGCACGCCGATACCGGCATTGACATGAAACCGCATATGCCGACGGCACCTGCGAACTTTAAGAACGCGTTGCAAAACGACTTCGGGTTCTGGGCTGACCACCAAGATGAACTGAACGAAAGATTCAGCGCCTGGTTGGCCAAGTAAGGACTTTCGGTTGGGCCGGGAAATGGCGAAAGCCTTTCCCGGTTCGCAGTCCTTATTTTTTTGATTTTTCAAAGACCGGCAATTTTTTAATCTAGTTTTTAGGAGCCCTCTGGTGAGTGAACAGGCAATGGCGACGGCGGCAGGGGACGTGGTTCTAGCTGCAGATGGGACTCCGCTGAAGCAGCGCCTTCAAAAGACCCTTCGCAGACGCAAGTTGACCGCCGCGGGGCTTGTCCTTCCTCTGGGCGCTTTCATATTCATCACTTTCATGTTCCCCATTGTCCTGATGCTTTTTCGAAGTGTCGACAACCCCATCGTAAATGAGAACATGCCCAAGACTATCGCCGTCCTGGAACAGTGGGACGGTCAGGATGTACCGGGGGAAGAAGCCTTCGCCGCTCTTGTAGCTGACCTGATTGAGGCTCGTAAAGCAAAGACGATTGGCCGCGTAGCAACTCGCATGAACTTTGAGATGGCGGGAGTTCGCAGCGTCTTTACCTCAACCGCCCGCAAGGCCAAAAGAATGAAGGCCCCCTTCAAAGAAGCCGTAATCAAGGCTAATGCCAAGTGGGATGATCGAAAGTTATGGGTCACCCTCAAACGAATGGGGAAACCCTATACGACGTCCCAATATCTAGCGGCCGTGGACATGCGTTATGACGTCGACAACAAAGTCGTCATGCAGGACGAAGAACGACAGATTTACGTTCAAATATTCGGTCGCACCCTTTATATCAGTCTTCTGGTTTCAGCCCTTTGCCTGTTGCTCGGCTATCCTGTCGCCTACCTGCTCGCGACTCTGCCCCTGAAGTATTCAAACCTGTTGATGATTTTGGTTCTGCTGCCGTTTTGGACGTCTTTGCTTGTGCGAACGACGTCGTGGATCGTGCTTTTGCAAACCAATGGGGTGCTGAACGACATATTCGTCTTCTTGCATATCGTTAGTGAAGAAGGCCGCGTCCAGATGATTTACAACCAGACAGGCACTATCATCGCCATGACGCACATCCTGCTTCCGTTTATGGTTTTGCCTTTGTATTCGGTGATGAAGACGATCCCACCTAGCTATATGCGGGCCGCCTTGTCGCTGGGCGCCAACCCGGTGCGAGCCTTCGTTCGCGTTTATGCGCCGCAAACCGTTCCGGGTATCGGCGCCGGATCGATTTTGGTCTTCATTCTGTCCATTGGGTACTACATCACCCCGGCCCTGGTCGGCGGACGCACCGGACAGCTGATTTCAAACTTTATCGCCTTCCACATGCAGCGATCCCTGAATTGGGGGCTGGCGGCGGCTCTTGGCGGTATTTTGTTGGTTGGGGTGCTGATCCTATACTGGCTGTATTCGAAGATTGTCGGCGTCGACAATATGAAAATGGGATAGTCAAACATGCTTCCAAGTTACGCGGGACCACTTGAAACGACTTGGTACTATACTTTCCGGATTATATGCGGGCTGATCCTGTTATTCTTGATCGCTCCTATCCTGGTGGTCATTCCGCTGTCCTTTAATGCCGAGCCCTATTTTTCCTTTACCGAAGGAATGTTGAGGTTCGATCCGGACGCTTTTTCCATGCGCTGGTATGAAGACATAATTAACAACGAGCAGTGGATTCACTCAGCCAAGAACAGCGCCATTGTCGCATTTTTTGCTACTATTATCGCAACAAGTTTGGGCACGGTCGCCGCCTTGGGCCTGAGCCGTTCGGAAATGCCTTACCGAAGCGTCATCATGGGATTACTGATTTCTCCAATGATCGTGCCGATTATCATTTCCGCAGCCGGCATGTATTTCTTTTATTCGGAAGTAGGTCTGACGCAAACGTATGTCGGGCTTATCCTCGCCCATGCTGCGCTTGGTACCCCCTTTGTTGTCATTACGGTAACGGCGACTTTGACCGGTTTTGACCAAAGCCTTGTCCGCGCGGCCAATAATCTCGGGGCTTCGCCTACCTATACTTTCTTCAAGGTGACCATGCCTTTGATTACGCCCGGTATGATTTCGGGTGGATTGTTCGCTTTTATCACTTCTTTCGATGAAGTGGTGGCGGTGTTATTCCTGGCGGGCTTCGAGCAACGTACGATCCCGCGCCAGATGTGGGCTGGTATTCGAGAGCAGATCAGTCCGACCATTCTGGCTGTTGCGACGATCCTGGTGCTGATTTCCGTTGCATTGCTGGCAACCATCGAATTGCTCAGGCGCCGCAATGAGCGCCTGCGCGGTATTGTCTGATCTGGATAATTGGGGAGCTAACATGATCAATCATATTGTCGTCGCCGTAGATGCCTCGCCATCTTCGGACAATGCCGTGGAAATGGGCATCAATCTGGCCAAGGGCCTGGATGCCAAATTGAGCTTCCTGAACGTCATTCGCGACATGCAACTGCCTGAAAGTGTCATGCGAATGGCGGAAGTCGAACATATCCAGGGCCCACGTAGCGATGTCCTACGGTTCGTCGGCGAGAAAACCCTGAAAATGGCCGACAAAAAGGCGAAAGAACAGGGCCTCATGAATGCCGATCAGAAGGTAGCCGTTGGAGATCCGGCAACCGAAATAACCGATTTTGCAAAAAAGAAAAGTGCCGATTTGATTATAATTGGGACGCGGGGACATGGTGAACTCAAGGGCATGTTCCTGGGCAGTGTCTCACGCAAGGTTTCGAACCTGGCCGAGGTCAATGTATTGATCGTCCGTTAAGTTAAACGGCCATTAATTGTCCAAATCCGACTATCTTACCGTCATTTCCTGCTAACCTGAGGGCATGCCAAAGCATGCATTGGTTGCTGGATAGAACAGGCTTGCCAAGCTTGTCTTCAAGCTCGTCAATGCATTCAGCTGCCCTCAATGCAGTGCAGGACAGAAATACAGCCTCAGCTTCGCCATGATCGGCTTCTATGGCGGCAGAAATGATTGCGCTCGTCGGTATTCTGGCGACATCGATGTCTGAATCCATATCGAAGGTGGACATGGAAAGGACCTCAATTCCATTTCCTTCAATATATTTTAGGATCGGTTGGTTAACCTCATCATGATATGGGGTCAGCAAGGCGATTTTCGAAATGTCCAGGTATCTAAGACCTTTTATTGCAGCTGCTATTGGGCTCGTTGCGGGGACGCCGGGCTGACCCTCTTCAAGGCGGTCCAAAACCTTTTCCGGGCCAATGGCAATGCTACCCGATGTACAGGCGAAAGCCAGGGCATCGAGTGACGCGCCGGGAAGAATATCTTTGGCAGCCTGGACGAGACCGATTTCCATTGCCGCCAAATTCTCAACCGTCATGGGATTGTGATAGGTCACCCGGTTTATGAATGTCGCGACATGGTCCGATGGAATTATGCGCTCGATATCGCGTTCAAGTGTCAGGTCCGTACTCAGCAGGATTAATCCAATACACTTTCGCCCAAGTCCGGCGACTTCCAGCTGATAATCAATTTTTATGGGACGGCTAGTCAGGCGAGACGTATTCATACTTAGGGGACCTACAGTTCAGCTTTTAATTTGAGGGCGGTACGTTCAAGTTGATCACCATTGTAGATCAGCCTCGGTTGCGCACCCCAAACCGGGTCTGGCCATGCGGCGTCATCTTGAAATCTGGCTATTACGTGAATATGCAACTGTTCAACGACATTGCCAAGAGCTGCGACGTTGATGCGATCAGGACTGTAGATTTTATTCAGAGCTGCTGAAGCCCTGTTGATTTCTTCCATGACCAGCGCACGATCGGGCTCGGCCAACTCGTGCAGGCCACTCAATCCCTCCCGCGCTGGAACGAGGATCAGCCATGGATAATTGGCGTCCTTCATCAACAACACGCGCGAAACGTCCCAACTGGCAATTTCCAAAGTATCCGCGGCGAGAGTCGGGTGAAGGAAAAACATTATTTACCTGAATAATTAGCGAAAAGGACCAGCACCAATCATCGCATTTTCAATGGTTGGCCGGAAAGAATAATTACTGTTAGGTTTGCTTCATCATCGAATTGTTGAAAGCGATTTCAATGTCGTGGGCAACCTCTAAAATCAAAGCAGGATTGTGGGTGCAGGCACAAGTGCGAACGTGTGATTTAAACTGTATTCCGTTCATCGTGCGCCACAAGGGTGATCCGGATTCCGGTGCAATCCTGCTGAAGATCGATCGTGGAGCCAATGGCTGTTCCGTCCTGTCACAGGTGCGTGACCTCGACGGAAATCCCGGCTGGATGCATGGCGGCGGTGGGGAGTTAATCTCGGAAATCGATGCCGAGGGCTACATCAAACGTCAGATCGATAGGGATCCGGATTTGTGGGTAATTGAAATTGAAGATCCCCAGGGGCGTTACGAGCTGGACGGCGATATCATCTGATCCCTAACTCACTGCAAGAGATAATTGTTCCAAATACGACATTTTCGTATGGACAGGACATTTTTTCGGGTATAAAGAAAATAGTATTCAGGCGGCGATGTCACCGTCTGATCTTGCGGGTTAACTGTGGGGTACTAAGGGGAAATGACATGGATGGTTCCAACGTTGACGGACCGCTGCAGAAAATAGGGTTCTTTCTTGTTCCCGATTTCTCATTCATCGCTTTTTCATCGGCGATTGAACCACTCAGGCTGGCAAACAGGGTCGCTAACAGCGAACTTTACGGCTGGAACTGCTATTCCCTAGACGGCGCGCCCGTTCGGGCTAGTAACGGCATCAAGGTAGAAGTCGATGGCTCCTATGCTGACGTCGATGTCCTGCCAAGCGTTATCGTATGTGGCGGCGCCAATATTCATGAACAGGCGGATCCAAAACTGATTGCCAAGCTTCGTCGTCTATCGTCTCACGGCGCAGCCTTAGGTGCTGTTTGTACTGGCTCGCGCATTCTCGCGCAGGCGGGTTTACTTGATGGCTACACCTGCACCATCCATTGGGAGAATATGGATGGATTTGCAGAAGAATTTCCTGATATCGAAGTCAGTGACGACTTGTTCGAGATCGATCGCAACCGTTTCAGCTGCGCCGGCGGCACTTCGGCGCTGGATATGATGTTGCATATCATCGCCCAGCAATATGGCCACGATACGGCCTCGCTTGTTTCCGACATGATGATTCATCATCGCATCCGCGACGGCCACGAACGCCAGCGCATGGCCTTGCGGACCCGATTGGGCGTCAGCCATCCTAAGCTTCTGGCAGTCATATCGCACATGGAAGAAACGCTGGAAGAGCCGGTAAGTTGTGCCGAGTTGGCCAAAAGCGTCAACCTGTCAACACGGCAACTTGAAAGGCTGTTCAGGAAATACCTGCATCACGCGCCTACCCGCTATTACCTTGAACTGCGTCTTAGCCGGGCTCGCTTCCTTTTGCTGCAGACTTCCATGCCTATTCTCGATGTCGCGCTCGCTTGCGGGTTCGTCTCAGCGTCACATTTTTCCAAGTGTTACAGGGAGTTCTTCCAGCGGACTCCTAGCGAAGAACGAAGGGTGCCCGTGGGTGCTTAAACCTCGACGCTTTTTTCAAGGGCAGGATAATACAGACCCAACGTAACGGCGCGTGCGACCATCAAGACTGCGAAGGCCGCCCACAATCCGTGGTTTCCAAAGTAGGGAACGAGTAGAGCCAAAGCCAAGCCGTAAATGGCTATGGAAAACAGCATTGCGTTTCGCATGTCCGCCGTTCGTGTCGCGCCGATGAAGATGCCATCCAGTTGGAAGCTCCAAACCGATAGTAGAGGCGTCACGATCATCCACGGCAGATAGACGCGGGCAAGGGCGCGAATATCGTTAATATCGGTCATGATATCGACGAGAATGCCGCCAAACAGGGCGTAGATTAGTGAGAAAATTACAGCGAAAGCCAGCGCCCACAGGCTCGACGCCTTTACCGCCTGACGAAATCCATGCCTGTCCCTGGCGCCAAGATATCCACCGGCCAGCGCCTCGATTGCATGGGCAAAACCGTCCAGGGCGTAAGACATAATGCTTTGAAAATTAAGCAGAATGGCGTTAGCGGCCAGTACCGCGTCCCCCATTCTGGCCCCCAGTGCCGTGAACAAGGCAAAGGCCGCCTGCAAGCAAAGTGTACGCAGAAAGATGTCACGATTGACGGCAACCATTCGCGCCAGTCTTTCGCCATTAAAAATGCGGTCTTTGATCCAATGGCCGCCGAAACCAACGAGGATTTTACGGGTTAAATATAGTCCTACGCCAATTGCACTGATTTCCGATATCAGCGAAGCCCAGGCAACTCCCGATACGCCTAGGTCCAGGCCTATCACAAACCAGAGATCCAGCAGTATGTTTAGTCCGTTCATGTATAACTGAATGGTTAGAGCGGCGCGCGTATTGCGCATGCCAATGAACCATCCAACCAGTGCATAATTAATTAGAACGGCGGGTGCTCCCCAGATACGAATTTGATAATAGTCCCGAGCCAGCGTTTCGACTCGATTACTGGCATCGATCAACCCGAACGCCAATTCCTTGATTGGCCATTGCAAGGCCAGCACAGCAAAGCTTAATGCTATGGCGGCTATAATCGCGCGCGCCAGTACTGAGCGTACCTCGTCGCTGTCTTTTGCTCCCAGCGCCTGGGCGCAAAAACCGGTGGTTCCCATTCGTAGAAAACCAAAACCCCAATAAATGAACGAAATTATCAAGGCGCCGATTGCAACCGCGCCGATATATTCAGGCCCCGGCAAGTGTCCGACAACGGCGGTATCGACCGCTCCCAACATAGGCACCGATATATTGGACAAAATTATAGGGGCAGCCAGCCGCCAGACTTCGCGGTTCATTGAACCGCCCTTCAACGTTCGATCTAGCATGGCCACTATTTGCGTCTACGACGACGCGACGTGTTAGCTGTTTCTATTTTTTTTGGCAGGCTTACGACCTTCTTGAGGTGCGGATAAGCTGCCGTTTTATGAGGAAAGGCCATCGCGTCTACAAAGTGTTCCTGAAATGCGGGTTCGGTGGCAGTTTCCACCTTTTCCACGCTCGCGACAACCTCTTCAATTTCAATACGGGAGCCATTATTCAAAAGAGCGATCCGCGCCCCGGTTCCCGCTGCATTGCCCACAGATTGCACCTTGCTCAGTTCACAATCAGGGATCAATCCCAGCACCATTGCATACTTCACATCGATATGGCTGCCAAAAGCGCCGGCTAGACTAATCCGGTCCACCGCGTCAATCTCAAAGCGATCCATCAGTAATCGAGCGCCAGCATAAAGCGCACCCTTCGCCAATTGAATGGCGCGCACATCGTTCTGGCGGATGATGATGCGAGGCTCACCTTCATGCAACAGGTATGAAAATGTGCGATCCTCGGCGGCAATTCGCGGCGAGATTTCCGCCCGATCTCCATTGATGATCCCATCTTCGGTGACGATGCCAACCAAGAACATTTCCGCGATAGCCTCAATTATGCCTGAACCGCAAATTCCCGTTATGCCGATTTTGGCGATTGCGTCCTGGAAGCCATCTTCGTCGGACCATTTGTCACTGCCGATGATCTTGAAACGCGGCTCCAGGGTATCGGGATCGATTCGAACACGCTCAATGGCTCCGGGAGCGGCACGCTGTCCGGATGATATCTGTGCGCCTTCGAATGCCGGTCCCGTCGGGCTGGAACAAGCGAGCAATTTGTCCTTGTTGCCCAGTACGATTTCAGCGTTGGTGCCGACATCCACGATCAGGGTCATTTCGTCCGACCTATAGGGCGCTTCCGACAGAATAACGCCGGCCGTATCCGCCCCGACGTGTCCGGCGATACAAGGCGGGACATAGGCGCGCGTACCTGGGTTCAGGTTCAACCCGATCTCGCTGGCCAGCATATTGAGTGCCTTATCGACCCGCAATTTAAATGGAGAGACCCCGAGGGGTGTCGGGTCCAACCCTAGTACCAGATGATGCATCACGGGATTTCCGACAATCGTAACAGCCAATATATCGCCCGTTTCAATACCGGCCTCTTCGGCGACGTTTTGGGCTAGCGTGTTCAAGGCTCCGCGCACGACGTCCGTCAGTTCCCTTTCGCCGCCCGGATTCATCATCACAAAGGAAACGCGGCTCATCAAATCTTCACCAAAACGGATTTGCGGGTTCATCAATCCTGACGACGCCAGGACTTCCCCTGTGGTCAGATGGCATAGGTGGGCGGCAATGGTGGTCGAGCCGACATCATAGGCGATGCCGTATACAGACTCGTGAAAGCCGGGCCAGACGGCGATGACTTTTTTGGCGTCCTTTATGGCAAGGGTCACAGATTTTTCACCGGAACCGAGAATATCTCTCAGCGCAGTCGTAGCGGGAATTTCAATCTCAATTCCCTTCATATTCCATTGCTGTTTGAGGGCTTCAATAACTCCTTCTGAGTCAAGGGTGGCTAGCTGGACATAATAAAGATGGATAGCGCTGTCGATTATGATTTCGCGGGCATCCGCGCTTTTGCGAACGACCTGGCGATGGACCTGGCTTTCCGGTGGAACGTCGATGACGACGTTACCTGTAATACGAGCCTGACAACCAAGCCTGCGGGCCTCAATTAGGCCTTTGGTATTGTTGTAGTGTTTCTCTTGCTCTGTGGGGGAATTCAGATGGCTTGGATGAGAGGTAATTCCATGTTTAGCGAACTCCCCTTCGGCGACGTCGATTTGACATCGACCGCATATACCACGGCCGCCACAAACTGAATCCAGATCAACGCCAAGATTGCGAGCGGCATCAAGAATAAGGGTGCCGGGGGCGAAACGCCCCCGTTTGCCTGACGGCGTAAAGACTATCAGGAAGTCTTCCGCCAACGGCTCAACCGCGCCTGCGACGCCTGCGGCCTTCGCGGCCCCCGCCTGCAGCACCTTCGGCCGCCGGCTCACGGAATTTCTCGATCCAGCGGCTGCAGTTGGGATCATGTCCCATCATCACGTCGGCGCCCATGATCGCGGTAGTAACTTCCCCGTGCAGCGGATTGGTGATGGCCGATGTCAGGCCTGAAGCGATTGCCATGGACATGAATGCGCCGTTTAGGCCATTACGATTGGGCAGTCCGAAACTGACATTCGAGGCCCCGCCGGTCGTGTTCACTTTCAACTCCTTTTGCAGTCGGTGCAGTAGCTTGAATGCCGTCGCCCCGGCATCGTTCAAGGCCCCGACCGGCATGATCAGGGGATCGACAACCACATCGGACGCCGGTATTCCATGATCGGCGGCGCGCTCGACGATTTTTTTTGCGACTTCAAATCGAACGTCCGGATCTTCCGAGATACCCGTTTCATCGTTCGATATGGCAACGACGGCCGCGCCGTATTTTTTGACCAGCGGAAGAACTGACTCAAGACGTTCCTCCTCACCGGTAACGGAATTAACCAGTGCCTTGCCCTTATAAACCGCCAGACCTGATTCCAGGGCCTCTACGATTGACGAGTCGATAGACAACGGGACGTCCGTAAGCGATTGCACCAGTTGCACGACCTCGGCCAGAATGGCGGGCTCATCGGCCATGGGGATACCTGCATTGACGTCCAGCATATGGGCGCCGGCCTCAACCTGCGCCAGGGCGTCCGATTGGACTCTTGAATAGTCCCCTTCGGCCATTTCCGCGGCCAGAAGCTTTCGCCCTGTCGGATTGATGCGTTCACCGATAATAACGAAGGGCCGCTCAAAGCCGATAACGACTTCTTTGGAAGCTGAACTGATAATGGTCTCGGTCATGGTATTCGCTCACTTATGACTAAACTGATAAATTCATTTCTATGGGTACAAGAAGGGCATGACTTTCCCGTTTGCGACCATGATTTTCTGGCGCAGGACATTACTCCACTTCGTGCAACAAGGCATCCATGGCTTCTGCGGCGGCGATGTCGCCGGGGTTGATCTCCTTGCGCCAGGGCTTGCGCCCCTTCAGCACGCCCGATTGATGGACAATTTCCGAGACCAGTTCTTCCTGTCTGTACGCCATCACGTGAATTCCCGCTACACCTTTCATTTCGCGAACCTGCTGAATGACTTCGATGCAAAGATTACGGCCTTCTCGTTTTTGATCTTCGGCACCTTCCAGGCGCGATATGACGGAATCCGGAATATGGATGCCCGGGACATTGGTGCGAATCCAGCGCGCCGCCTTTGCCGAAGCTAATGGGCCAACGCCGACAAGGATAAAGCATTTTTCATCCAGGCCCATGTCTCGCACCTGGGTCATATAGTCTTCCAACATCGGCACGTCGAAACAATACTGGGTCTGAACGAATTGCGCTCCGGCCTTAATTTTCTTCTCCAGACGCTTGGCCCTAAAATCATGGGGCGGCGCGAAGGGATTGGCGGCGGCTCCGATAAATACCTGAGGCGGTTCGGTAATTTTGCGTCCCGAAAGAAACCGGCCTTCGTCGCGCATCTGCTTAATGGTTGCTAGCAAGGACAAGCTGTCCAGATCGAACACTGGTTTGGCTCCAGGCTGGTCCCCGGCCTGCACCCCATCGCCCGTCAGGCACAGGATGTTGTTGACCCCCATGGCTGCGGCGCCCAGAACGTTTCCTTGAATGGCGATGCGGTTATGATCTCGACACGATATCTGCATCACCGGGGCATGGCCGGTGCGGGTCAACAGCGCGCAAATAGCCATCGACGACATGTGGCAGTTGGCGCCCGAACCGTCGGTCGCATTGATGCCGTCAACCCAGCCTTCAAAGACATCAGCCTGTTCGTAGACCTCGTTCGGATCGGCCGAATCGGGCGGGTTCAGTTCGGCTGTGATGGCGAAATCGCCTTGCCTGAGAATGCGCTCGAGGCGTCCACGTGACGAGTGGCCGGGCAGGGGGGGCAGGGGCGTACTAGGGTCGTTGGGATCATGGTCGATCATTGTTGCCTCTCAGCCGCTTTTTGACTGGCCCGATTGGCGGTGGCGCGAAGCCATGATGAAGTGCCTCTCAGGCTCTGATCATGTGGCAGTTGCACGTTCTCGATTGCCGACCCATTTTTCATCTTACGGCTGCCTTTCCAGGCCTCCGTCCATACACAGGGCATTTCCGGCTCCACTTCGCAGTTGCCATTGGCGCGTACGCCGCCGCAAGGGCCGTTACGCAACAATTTGGGGCAGTTCATGGGGCATGACATGCCGGTCGAGGAGAGAACGCACTGGCCACACATCTGGCAGTCGAACAAGAATCCCTTAACCGCCCGTTCCAATACGACGACAGGGGCTTCAACGCGGTTGTAACCGATCAAATTCCACAAAGGGTGCAGTTCCAGCAGCACATCGGCGAAGACGTTGTAAAACCACTCCAGGGCACGGGCGTGGCGTACCGACCAGCGGCGAATAGTGTACCTTCGCCGGGCGCGTCCAATGTGGCTGGTCCCAGCGGGCTGGTATGTAGGAGTGGCCGCCATCAACCGGCTTCTTTTTTTAGTTCAGGTTCGTCCGGGGCGATAAAGCTCTCAAGGCCGCCGTAACCAGTAAATTTGTACTCGTATTCAAGTCCAAGCCGTTCGGCGGCAGCCTCGGCAGCCACTTTAAGGCCTTCGTCTTCAAACTGGGCCAGATAAACCAGCTTCGTATAGTTGCGGAAATACTCCTCAAGCAATTGTGGGAAGCGATCGATGCCGAGACCTTTGATGATGAGCGTCTCGAAATGGCGCACCAGATAGTCGGTCAGGTAAAATGAGCAAGGCTCGGCATCGCTCATTTCCTGAAAAGCTTGTTTTCCAGAGTAAAATTCATAGCAATGAGGGCCATCAATGCGCTCAACGCCTTCTTCGATAAGAACCTGATCCAACAGCCCGCCGGTGCCGCAATCGCCGTAGAGCACCAATATGCGCTCAAAATTATCCCGTTGGTTACGGATCTTTTCGCGAACCATATCGGGAATCAACTGCGGCCGGTTATGCAGGTTTGCGGGAAGACACTGGACTTCCAGGTGTCGCCATCCATTATTTTCCCTCAGAGTCGTAATCTCACGGGCTAGCGCGCCGCAAGCAATCAAAAGCGTTGAGGGTGCTGCTGCCACGGAATGTGACATTGAAACCGGCCTAGCTGGCCCCGGCCATGACGGCGGCCGCGGAACCCTGGCGGCGGGACATCATTTCCTTGGCCGTTTCAACGGCCATCGCCGCATCGCGGCAATAGGCGTCCGCACCGATGCTTTCAGCGAAGGCCTCGTTCAAAGGCGCACCGCCGACCAGTACGTCAATATCGCTGCGAATTCCTTTTTCGACCAGAGCGTCGATCACCACTTTCATGTAGGGCATGGTGGTGGTCAGCAGGGCGGACATGCCCAGCAGGTCAGGCTGATGTTCTTCAATGGCTTCCAGGTAGCTTTCAACCGGGTTGTTGATGCCGATATCGACTACCTCGAAACCAGCCCCTTCCATCATCATGCCAACCAGATTCTTGCCGATGTCATGAATGTCGCCCTTGACGGTGCCGATCAGCATCTTGCCCATCTTTGGTGCGCCCGTTTCGGCCAGAAGGGGTTTCAGGATCGCCATGCCGGCCTTCATGGAATTGGCCGCCATCAGGACTTCCGGCACGAAAAGGATGCCATCGCGGAAATCGACGCCGACGATGCGCATGCCTTCAACCAGGGCCTTGGTCAGAACGTCGTAGGGTTCCCAGCCGCGATCAAGCAGGATTCTAACCGCTTCATCGATTTCTTCCGCCAATCCATCATACAAATCATCATGCATCTGCTGCACGAGTTCTTCGTCATCCAGCGTGTTCAGATCCAGGTCGTCTTCTTGATCGCTCATCACCAATCTCCTCTGACAAGCAAGCCCTTGGCCCAACAGTCCATTGTGGAAATTCTTAATTTAAAAATCGTCCTCAACTGTCTTGTCGAAGACTTGAATTTTCCGAAAAACGACATTCCTTATTAATCACTGGCCGTCATTGCCAGCGCTATTAGTAGACAGATCATTTCCTGATCGAAATTTGTAGGCTATGTTATGGCGAGTATTGGGGCAAAACCCGGAGAAGGCTCAAATATCGCAATAAGGCTAGGCAAAAAAATGTCCGCAAAATATCCTTTTTCAACGATCCAGCCAGTCCGCTTCACCCATACGGATCCGGCCAGCTACGTTTTTTTTCCGCGCTACTTTGAAATGTTCCAGGGCGTGGTGGAGGACTTTTTTACCCTGGGGCTTGGTCACGATTACGCCTCCATCATTATGGATCAAGGATATGGCCTTCCCACTGCCCATACCGAATGCGATTTCGCCAAGCCCTGCCGCCTGGGCGAACAACTGACTTTTTCCATGTATCTGGAAAAAATAGGCCGTTCGTCCATGACCATTATTTTCATCGGCTCCGTCGACGGCGAGGAACGCCTGCGCGCCAAATCCGTGCTTGTTGCCATTGATATGCGTGACGAAGGCAAGCCGGTCACCATCGGCGACAAGCTGCGTGAGAAGATGGAAACCTACATGGCCAACTGCCCGCCTATTCCCGAAAAGCCGGGACGGTAGCTGTTCCAAAACCGCCGTCATTCCCGCGCAGGCGGGAATCCATATTTTCTTTCATCTGGTTCCCTAAGTCTCGCTTGCCGGAGAAGGGCAATAATTGGAGAGATCGTAAAAGAATGGTTGCTCGTTATTCGGGAAGACTGGTAAGGTTTTTTCAGGGGAAAATGTGAAAACGATCATTCAACAATGAGTGGGTTAGGTGCACTTATCGCGACGCTTGGAGATAGTGGGTATTTTTTCTACGCGCTGATAGGCGTTGTTATTGCTGGCGTAATATTGTGGCGAACTTTTAAAACGGACTAGTCATTGCGCAATCAAGGGGCGCCTATGGCTATGACGAGAGTTTGGCTTTAGATGCACCTATTCAAAATATTCCTCTTTAATAAGCCATTGACTTATATCCGCCATTGACTGATAATTTATTCTTATTCGAATGGGACGAGGTAAAGAGCGAGGCCAATTATCAGGCCCGTGGTTTTGATTTCGCCTATGCGACTTTGATCTTTGAAGGTCCTATTCTGGAAATGGACGATGAGCGGGCGGACTATGGCGAACGCCGTGTCCAGGCCATTGGTCGGGTGGAGGAGGATATTCTGTTCGTTGTCTACACGTGGCGGGATGAAATCCGGCGGATTATTTCGGCCCGCCTCGCCAGTCGCAAGGAACGTCAGGTTTATGAAAAAATATTCGCCCGATAAAGCGCGCCGCAAGGCTCGGATCAATCGCAAAAAAATTGATTCCACAACAGAAGCAGACATCGCCCGCCATGCTACAGAGGACGGATCGGCGACGGATAGTGTTGATTTAGATGCCGCCCTTGAAGAAGGCAAGTTGAGGATCATGACGGCTTTGGACGTGGCGGAAATCCGCCGTAAGACCGGTCTTTCCCAGGATCGCTTCGCCAAGGCCTTTCAAATCAGCCCACACACCTTGCGCAACTGGGAGCAGGGCCGCCGCGTTCCCGAAGGCCCGGCGCGCGCGCTGCTGCTCGCCATTGATCGCGATCCTGAAGCGGTAATGCGGGCTCTGGCGGCGTAAGGATTTTCGCAATCCCTAAATTAGCCGTCATTCCCGCGAATGTGGGAAGGTAAATCCTGCCAGCAGATGAAGACGGGGTTTTCAACTTTTTCAAGGACGCTGTTGTGTGAAGACTCGCCGGGCTCGACATGTTTCATGATGTAGGCGTAAGCCACATCTACCTGAGCCCGGTCCCTGAAAGTCATGATCGAAAAATATTCGTGATCGCGTTCTTCGTCCGTATCCATCGACGTGTCCGATTGCCGGCGGCCGATGGGGCCGCTGTCTTCAACCATATCGGTGCTTTTCATGTCGGCGACGAATTCCGAATAAGCGGTTTGAAAGGCGTCAATATCTTCGCCGGGTTTGAGGTCAAAACACGAAAGCATATGGAACATTGATTTAGTTACCCCATCTTGAATTTTTAATGTGCCCAAAGAGAATATAGGGGAGATGCCTCTGCTTGCCGACGCAAATTCCGACTAGATTTTGATGCCCTTCGTAGTTGTCGAACCAGTCGTAGCTTTGGTCGAAACAGAAATTGGCGAATAAGGGATTCTCGCATAACTAATCGGAGGGATCCGCATGTGGCCCAATCGCGGTTTGGCGCTCGACAAGCTAAGGAATGCAAACTATCAGGAACCACTTAAGCCCTGATTGAGATCAAGTCTCTCCAATCTATTGATATACCTAGCCAGCCTCTACGCTCTCGCTAAGCCATCCTTCAATCTTCTCAATATAATCCGGACTCAGTCCGATCTCCTTAGCTCCTTCGAGCATGCCCGTTACGTAGATGCGGGAAGGCGGGAAAGGGCCACCCGGATCCCGTAGCCGGTATAACTCCGTCGAATACCACTCGCCGTCTTCGCCCAGGACCATAAATGTCTCCCGTTTATATTCAGGCACATAAATACCCGGCCTGTAGTCGAGCGCTTCGATTTCCTCTTCGCTGCATTCGTAAATAACGCCCTCAACAATCTCGCCGGGAGTCTCGATGATGCTGCTGATTCCTCCCTTGTACTCTTCCCTCCATGCTCGCCATTGCACCTCATAATTGGGCAAATAAGCTTTCATAATAAATTTTGCGCCCGGGAGAAGATCTGCAACAAAGGCGGCTCTCAAATTGGATCCATAACCGAAATAGTGCATTTTTTCCTCCAAAGGATATTGGAAAATTGTCCTCTGGCTTTGTAACGTTTGCCGAGGATTTCAATCTCCAGATCAGTTCACCTTAAGTTTGAAACACGATGTGTTCAAACTTAAGGTGAGAAACTGACCGATTCTTATTAAAGCGAGCCGATTAGGCGTAATCGGATATATTTTGACAAGAAGCTTACGATTTAGGCCGTTCGTTCGCCGGATCGTAAAGTGGTTTATAGCCGACGGCGGCGACTTCGATCGGAAACTTCTGATTGAAGTATTCGATTTCCAGTTGGCGGCCTTCTTCGCAGTGTTCGAACGGAAGGTAGCCAAGCGCGATGTTCTTACCGAGCGTTGGGCCGTAGGCAATGGATGTGGTGTAAGAACGCCGCCCCAATTCATCAATCAGCACTTCATTGGTCGCCGGATGGACGATTGGGCAGTTGCCTACGGGGAAGCGTGGTACGCCGTCCTTATCGATGTTGTCGACCATGGTCATGGTGCACAGATAAGCCGGTTGGTTAGCCCGTGCGCGTTGCTCGATATTGGCGGCTTTGCCGTGGAAGTCAGCGGCCTTTACCTTCGGTCGGGCAAGCCCGGCTTCGAGCAGATTGTACTCCGTCAGCAGGTCCGCGTTCTGAAGGCGCAGGCTCTTTTCCAGCCTGCGGCTGTTGGCGTAGGTCTCGATTCCAATCGGGGTTATGCCGATGTCGCGGAACATGTCCCAAAGGGCCAAGCCGTAGCTGAGCGGGAAGTGCATTTCCCAACCCTGTTCGCCGACATACGAGATACGGAAACCCTTCACTGGCACACCTCGCAACGTGAAATCCTGGCTTGCGGCAAAGGGAAAGTTTTCTGGATCAAGGCCGGCCGGATTGTCAGCCAGCTTTTTGAGGCAGGCCCGCGCATTGGGCCCCCAGACACCGATGCAGCCGAAGTGATCGGTGCGGTCTTCCACATACGCCGACCACTCCTTGTCCTGGGCCATGCGGCGCAGGTAGGTGCTGTCGCGCATTCCGGCGTCGGCGCCATCGATGACGCGGAAGCGATCCTCGGCCAGACGCAATACGGTCAAATCCGCTTGCACGCCGCCTTCTGCATCAAGGAAGTTGGTGTAGACGCCTTTGCCCACCGGCGTGTCGCCTGCGACCTTGCTTGAGGACACATACTCCATAAGCTGTTCAGCATCACGGCCCGAAACATCGTAGATCGCGAAGTGGCTCAGGTTGACCATGCCGACGTTCTCCGAAAGCTCCAGATGTTCTGCGTTCGACACCCGCCAGAAGTGGCGATTGTCCCACTCGTTTAGGCGTTCCGGTACGCGATCAGCATATTTTGCCAGCAAAGTCTCTTCGTTGGCGGCGTAGCCATGGGCGCGCTCCCATCCGGCGATCTCCATGAAATAGCCGCCCAGTTCCTGCTCACGGATATTGAAGGGCGCCGATCGGAGATTCCGGCCCTTTGAGTAGGGCTCGCGGTTGTGGACCGGCGGATTGTAGATCTTGAAGGCCGTCTCGTAGCAGCGATCATGGATGAAGGGTTCGGTTTTCTGAATCGGATAATAGCGCGCGTAGTCGATTCCGTGATGATCGAACTCGGTCCGGCCATCAGTCATCCAGTCCGCGACAACCTTGCCGGTGCCGGGGCCGTCCTTGACCCAGACCGATACAGCGTACCACAACCCGCGCACGTCCGGCGATTCGCCGATCGACGGGCCGCCGTCGGCGGTGACCTGCAACAGGCCGTTGAAGGAATGTTTCTCGTTATAACCCAACTCGCCCAGGATGGGCGTCAGTTCCATGGCGCGTTCCAGCGGCTCAATGATCTGTTCCATTTCCAGATCGCGCTGGGACGGCGACAGGCGTGCCTCTTCCTTTTCCAGCAGGTCACGGGGATGGCACATGCGGGGTTCTTTTTCCTCGTAATAGCCCCATTCGATCTGGCCGCCCTCAGCGGTTTCCGGATCGCCCGTGTCGCGCAGGTAGGCGGAGTTGCCCTGGTCGCGCAGCAGCGGATAGCCGATTTCCTTGCCGGTGCCGGCGAATTCCGTGTGCGGCCCGAAGAACGTGAGCGGGTGGTCGACCGGCATGACCGGCAAATCTTCGCCGGCCATTTCGGCAATCAGGCGACCCCAGAGTCCGGCGCAGACGACGACACGAGGCGTCTCAATATAACCACGGGATGTCTCGACGCCCTTAATGCGGCCGTTTTCAATGTCGAGGCCCGTTGCCGGCGTGTTGGCCATGACTTCCAGCTTGCCGCTATCTTCGGCCTCCTGGATCATTTCTCCGGCGACGACCTGGGAGCGGGGAATGACGAGGCCTGCGTCCGGGTCCCACAGTGCGCCCTGGATCATGTCCTCCTCGATGAGCGGCATACGCTTTTTGGCCTCTTTGGCCGTGATGAGTTCGACGCGGTTGCCAAAGGCGCGACCTGAACTGACCCGGCGTTCCAGCTCGCGCATCCGTTCATCGTCGCCCTTGCGGGCAACTTCCAAGCCGCCGATGCGCGAATACCGGCCACGGTTCTCGAAGAAATCGATGCTGTAGCGAGTGGTGAAGATCGTCATCTGGTCGTGCATCGTATTGAAACAGAAGTCCGATGCATGTCCGGTAGAGCCAATATCGGTCGGGACGCCCGATTTATCGATGCCAATAATGTTGTCCCAGCCCCGCTCGATGAGGTGATGCGCCACTGATGCCCCGGTGATGCCACCGAGTCCGATAATCACGACATCCGCTTGAGATTTCATGAGCCCTGCTCCCGCATTGTCATTAAGGAAAACCCTCTAAATATTACAGTTTTTTCGTAGCAAGGGCGAGACGACGTCGGCTAATCACGCTGCGACGAAAGATGTCTCCTTTTCGCCGTAACGGATGTTTCCCTTTTTCGCCGTCAAATGGCGTCAATGAAACAGTTGGCGGCGCGAGCGGGTTAGTGCGCACCCTTTTGTGGTCCTATATGCAAAGGGTCGTTACATTTTGATGGAGCATAACCGATGACTGACGCTGCAACCGCACGAGGACGCAGGCGCGGCCGCGAGGCCCGGCGCGAAGCCCGGCAGAGCCAACAGGCAGTCACTCAAGCCTATATTTCGCGCAATTTTCCGCTTACGGAAATCCTGAACGAGGAAGGCCTGGAAATCATCGAGGCAAATGCCGAAACCATCCTGCAGGAGATCGGCATCGAATTCCGCGACGACCCCGAAGCGTTGGAAATCTGGAAAAACGCGGGTGCCGACGTGGATGGCGTAAGGGTGCGCCTGCCCAAAGGCATGGCTCGCGAACTGATAAAAACCGCGCCGTCGGAATTTATCCAGCATGCGCGCAACCCGGCTCGCAGCGTCAGGATTGGCGGCAATGCCCTGGTGTTTGCGCCGGTTTACGGCCCGCCTTTTGTTCACGACCTGGATAACGGGCGGCGCTATGGCACCATCGAGGACTTTCGTAATTTCGTGAAGCTGGCCTACATGGCCCCGGCCATTCATCATTCCGGCGGCACGGTGACGGAACCAGTCGACCTTCCGGTCAACAAGCGCCACCTGGACATGATTTATTCCCATATCAAATATTCAGACAAGGCGTTCATGGGATCGGTTACCCATCCATTGCGCGCTGCCGATACAGTGCGAATGGCTGAAATTGTTTTCGGCGAAGAGTTCGTCAAGCAGAATGCCGTCACCCTGTCGCTGATCAACGCCAATTCGCCGATGACGTTTGATGAAACCATGTTGGGAACGCTGAAGGTCTATGCGCGGGCCAATCAGGCTACGATCATTACACCCTTTATTATCGGCGGGGCCATGGGGCCGGCTTCGGTCGGCGGTATTCTAGCCCAGGCCCTGGCAGAAGGCATGGCCGGTATCGCCTTTACCCAATTGGTTAATCCCGGCGCACCGTGCGTGTTCGGCCTGTTTTCATCGTCCATGTCCATGCAATCCGGCGCGCCCGCCTTCGGAACGCCGGAACCGACCAAGGTTCTTCTAGCCGCAGCGCAATTGGTGCGGCGCTTAGGGGTTCCGTTTCGCTCGGGCGGCACATTATGCACATCCAAGCTGCCGGATGCGCAGGCCGCGTACGAAGCATCCCAATCTCTATGGCCCGGCGTTATGGGCGGGGTCAATTTCATGCTGCATAGCGCGGGCTGGATGGAAGGTGGGCTTTCCAGTTCTTACGAAAAATTCATCATGGACGCCGATCAATTGGGCATGATGGAAAATATCGCCCAAGGCATCGATTTGAGCGAGAACGGGCAGGCAATGGATGCCATCCGCGAAGTCGGCCCCGGCGGCCACTATCTGGGATGCGCCCATACACAGGCCAATTTCGAAACAGCTTTCTATCGTTCCCCTATCGCTAATTATGAGTCCTTCGAACAGTGGGAACAAGAAGGCTCTCTGGACATGGCCCAGCGCGCCAATGCACAGTGGAAAGAAAGGCTGGCAGCCTATCAGGAGCCTGAAATCGACCCGGCCATAGACGAAGCCCTACAGGCCTTTATCGCCGAAAAGAAGGCCGCGATGCCTGACTCCAACATATAGGCTGGCAAGATAGTCCGCCTCTCCCTATATCAACTAAGAGTAGGGAAAAAGGCGGAGATATCATGAACCTGAATGATAGGGACGCGCGCCAGAAGGAATTGACGCTAACGAAACGCGTGCTTGATTTCTGGCTGGGCGAGGAAGGATCAGATGTTTTCGGAACCAGCCGTAAGGAATGGTTCGTCAAGGACCCGGATTTTGATAATCAAATCCGCGAATTGTTCTTGGAAGATGTCGAGGCCGCCATTGATGGCGCTTACGGCCGTATGGCCGAATCCCAGATGGGCTGCCTTGCTCTGATCATATTACTGGATCAATTTCCCCGGAACCTGTTCAGAGATACGGCACGGGCCTTCGCCGGCGACAGAAGGGCGCTGTCACTCGCCAATGAAGCCGCTCGTTTGGGGTTTGATCAAAACCTGCCACAATCAACTCAGATGTTTTTCTACCTCCCGTTTGAGCACTCCGAATCCATCGACGATCAGCGCCGCTGCATGGAATTTTTCAAGGCCGCGGGTAACGAAGAACTTTTGAAATGGGCAATTGCTCATCATGACATCATTGCCCGATTCGGCCGCTTCCCTCACCGAAACGCTGCATTGGCTCGGGAAAGCACCCCTGAAGAGATCGCTTTTCTGGAAGAACCCGACTCCTCGTTTTAAACGTGAAAAAGTTGTCGCCATCTGCCCTAGCAAAAGGGTAAGGGTGGGGGATGGAGATTCATGAGCAACCCTCAGGCGAAATTTGGCTAAAGAAGCGCCTGGCCCGCCATTTGTCGGAAGTGCTTCGACTGGCCTGGCCGGTCATCGTCTCTCGTTCCGGAGTCATGGCCATGGCGCTGGTCGATACTGTCATGGTAGGGCAATTTTCGACGACGGAACTCGCCTATCTTTCCATCGGGCATATGCCTTTCGTGCCGGTTTTCCTGATTTTGCTTGGCATGGTAATGGGAACCGTGGTGAAGACTTCGGCCGCCTATGGGGCCGAAAACTTCATCGAATGTGGGGCGGTCTGGCGGCGATCCATGCCCTATGCCATTTATTTGGGCCTTTTTGGCTGTGTCATTTCGCTTTTCGGCGAGGGAATGTTGATTGCGGCCGGACAAACCGATGATCTCGCGCTCCACGGGGGACGCATCATGTTTCTTCTCGGCCTTGGGCTTCCGGCATACATGGTGGGCATTACCTGTTCGTTTTTTCTGGAAGGTATCAAAAAACCCAAGCCGACGATGTACGCCATGCTTGTCGCCAATGTGGTTAATGTCGGCCTTAACTGGGTTCTTGTTTATGGGCATTGGGGCTTCGACGCCATGGGCGCGGAAGGATCGGCCATCGCTACCGCCATCGTGCGATGGCTTTTGGCAATCTCCGTTGTCCTCTACATTTGGATGATGAAGGATCATGAAAAATTCGGTGTCAGGCTGGCGCCGAAAGGCGGTTGGCGCGCCTGGGCCGAACAGCGACATATAGGCTATTCTTCCGCCTTCAGCATCGGCGGTGAGTCGCTGGCTTTTGCCGGTATGGGTATGTTTGCCGGCTGGCTGGGTGAAGTGCCCCTTGCGGCTTATTCCATCGCCCATAACCTGGTTTCCATGGCTTTCATGGTGTCCCTGGGTGTTGCCTCGGCGACAGTTGTACGGGTTGGTATTGCTTGGGGGAGAGGTGACCGAGCAGATCTCCAACTGGCAGGCTGGACGGGCTTAGCCGTCAATACCGTGTTCATGGGACTTATAGGGCTGTCGTTCGGTTTATTCCCGGTCCTGCTTTCCAGTGCCTACAGTAGCGACACGGAGGTCATCTCCATTGCCGCAACGCTGATTGCTTTTTGTGGCATCGTCATCATTGCCGATGGTGGTCAATCCGTGATGGTTAACGCCGTACGTGGCGCGGGCGGCATATGGGCGCCCGCCCTGATTCAGAACATCGCCTTTCTGCTGGTGATGCTACCCTTGGGCTGGTGGCTTGCGATTGAAAAAGGGCACGGTGCGATTGGCCTTTACGAGGCCGTGTTCTTTGCGACCATCCTATCGCTGCTGTTGCTTTCGGCTCGTTTTCTGGCGGTTAGCCGTAAGGAAATCTAGTGGGGATTATTCCACCAGTTCGAATATTTTTGTGTCCGCGTTGTAAGTGCTCAACTCGCCTTCACGAATGTTGATATACCATCCATGCAGCTTCAGCTTGCCATTGCCGACATTTTCGCGAATGTATGGGAAGGTCATAAGGTTTTCCATTGAAACCAGAATCGCCCCCTGTTCGCAGGCTTGGGATTTTTCCTGGTCCGTTGCTTCCGGCATGGTTTCCTTGACCTTCAGGGCGGCGCTTTCGGCAATCGACACCCAGGAAGGAATGAAGGAACTCTCCATCGATCCATCGTCGGGAGGATTGAGCAAGGCGTTGATGCCGCCGCAATGGGCATGACCCATAACGATAATGTTGCCGACCTTCAGATGCTGGACCGCATATTCCAACGCGGTGCCGGTGCCGTGATAGGGGCCCTCCGCGTTGTAAGGATGCACAAGGTTGGCGACGTTACGCACGACGAACAATTCACCCGGGTCCGCCTGCAGGACGATTGCCGGATCGACCCGTGAATCGGAACAGGCGATAATGGCCACGTCCGGCTTTTGTCCTTTGTCCACCAGTTCTTCATAAACTTCTTTCTGGGCTTTGAATGGGCCGGACTGGAAGGTCTTGTAGCCCTGTTTCAGTTTTTCGATCGAACTCATGACGATTCCTCAGGCTCGGATCTGACGATGGGTTCCTCCGCCATGCGTCTCCGGTAAGTCTTAATGCTGAAGGGAATGGTCGCCAAATAAACGATCAACACCCCGGACAGCGTTGTCCACGGGGCGCTGACAAGGGCGGTGACGAAGGCTCCAGCTGCGATCATCGACGGCACCACGCGGTTTGACGGCACTTTGACTTTCTTGAACGAAAAAGTCGGTATGGAACTGACGACCAGGGCGGAGACCCCTATCAGGTAAAACGAAACAACGATGGGCGAACGAAAAAAATCATCTCCCAGTTGAAAGGAAAGGATCATCGGCATCAGCACCAATCCGGCCCCGGCCGGAGCTGGGACGCCAGCGAAAAAATTACTTGTCCATGGCGGAAGGTCTTCATCTTCGAGCATGGTGTTAAAACGAGCAAGCCGAAGCGCCATCGACACACTGAACAGCAGTGCCAGCATCCATCCGAAACGTCCGAAATCCTGCATCGCCCATAGATAAAGCATCATTGCCGGGGCAACGCCGAAACTTAAGAAATCGGATAGCGAGTCAAGTTCGGCGCCAAATTTGCTGGCGCCTTTCAGGATACGGGCTATGCGACCATCCAGAGCATCAAGAATAGCAGCGGCCAGGATCGCTAACGCCGCATGTTCCCATCTGTCATCCAGGCCAAAGCGGATCGCCGACATTCCAGCGGAAATTGCTAGAATCGTCAGGAAATTCGGGATCATTTTATTGATGTGTAGCCACTCGGGCCGTTTGCGGCGACCGGCCATATTGTTGCCTTTCCCTCTTCCTAGCGTATCTCACCTGTGCGGGCTTCTTCCAAGGCGCGCACATCGGCGAGGACGGTTTCGGCTGCAGTGGTGCTTTGACCGACGCACACCATGGGTTTAACGCCTTCTGGCAGGTAAACATCCACACGGCTGCCGAAACGGATCAGCCCAAAGCGTTCCCCGGCGCTGACTGTCTGCCCTTCGACAACATCGCATTTAATGCGCCGGGCGACCAGTCCCGCGATTTGTACGAAGGCGATGTCGTGTTCGTCTGAAGTCGTCATGCGAATGCTCATGCGTTCGTTGAATTCCGATGCCTTGTCCAACGAGGCATTGAGAAATTTACCAGGGCGATAGGACACCTTGGTTATCTCGCCATTCATGGGAACCCGGTTCACATGCACGTTGAAGACATTCATAAAGACGCAAACCCGCGGGCGCATTCCTTCGCCCATATCCAGTTCCGGCGGCGGTAAAGCTTCGTCTATCAACTGTACAACGCCGTCAGCAGGACAGATTACAAGTCCGTCGCGGGTTGGCGTTACGCGGTCCGGGTCGCGAAAAAAATAAGCGCACCAAGCTGTCAGGACGACGCCGATCCAGCCTAATGGTTCGGCGACAAAAAACAGCCCAATGGTGACGGCCGCAAAAATGCCAATAAATGGCCATCCGGCGGGGTTGATCGGAACCATAACGATCTTAAGCAAAACAGCGTCTTCCTTCTTCGAAGCATCCAAATCTGCGATTGTGGGGGTATCTTATTGATTTTCAGGCAGTTTGAAAACCTGACCGGGATAAATCAGGTCCGGATTGACTATTTGGTCGGCATTCGCCTCGTAGATAACCGTAAAACGCAACCCTTCGCCGTAATTGGCTCGGGCAATCCGCCAAAGGCTGTTGCCGGGTTGAACGATAACAGTATTGTCTTTTTCCAGTTCCTCGACCATTTCAGGCGTTGGCTCGGCTCGTGAAAACGGAAATTCAACCCGTTGGACGACCTTGCCACCGTTATCGACCTGGTCGGCTCGTAACGTGTAAAGGCCCGGTTTTACCGGGTCATCCGGGTTCATTGACCAGATTCCGCTTCCTTCGCCCTTGTCCTCGCCTGTTCTTGCGTGTCCGATAAACGTGTTGTCCAAATATAGCTGGATAATAGCTGTCGGTTGCGCGCTGCCGCTGATGGAAAGGCGGCCATCGTCATCATAATCGACGGCATCGACGCTTAATTTTATCGGGCTGCGACCACTTGGTTTTTGAAGTACGGTGGAAGAACCATCGGGGTTCATTTTCAGGGCCAGGACGTGGCTGTCTCCAGCGCGCCCAGCGATATCTTTGCCCGGCTCTGGAACGATTACGACGACGTCTTCGACGGACATGACCGGCTCAGAGGTCCCAACCAGCATTTTCAGGCTCAAGGTATGGCTTCCCGGTTTTAGCGGAGCTTCGGGCACGAAAACCCATTCGCCCCTATCGTCGGCCTGGACTTGGCCGAATTCTTTGCCGTTGTCGATATTTACAACCGTACTGGCCGGCGCGGCGCGGCCCGCGATGACGGCATCGCCGTTGGGGTTGACGCGTACAACATCGAACGTTGGCGGGTCAAGTTTGACGGGTTCGGCTTTTTTCGGTTCAGGCTCAGGAGCAGGTTCTTCAGCAACGGGTGGCGCGGGGTCCGGGGCTTCGTCTGGCTGCCATGAGACGAAATTCAGACCGATTGCGACGGCAACAACGACGACGCCAATGACTGCTATTAGAAACGGTCTGTTCAATGGATTCTCCGAATGCGAATCAGATGGATAAGACTAGATCAAACTGCATTTAAGGGGAATCACTT
>CAZBEC010000007.1:0-62698 GCA_964490815.1 uncultured Thalassospiraceae bacterium | reverse complement strand
AAATGCAGATAATTTGATCGTTATTAAAGAATCGAGCAACTTTTCCGCGTTTGATAGAACGCGGGTTGCTCTAATCAAACTGCATTTAAGGGGAATCACTTAAATGCAGATAATTTGATCGTTATTAAAGAATCGAGCAACTTTTCCGCGTTTGATCCAAATACCTTAGCAACACTGACTTGATACTAATGCCTATTGCCAATCGTCGCCGCTTTTTGCCTTATCCTTTTTAACCTTGTTTCGCACCGGAGCGATGCTGCGCAGGTAAATGATAATCGAATCGACGTCTTCTTTCGTCCATTTCGACGACGTGTTGGTGACGAATTCACCCATGCTTCCACCAACGAAATCGCCATCGGGCATCAAACCTATTGAAAAAAGGTCTTTCAGGTCCCGGTCGGGCCACTTGCCAATGCCGGTTTCCTTATCGGGCGTAATGTTCGGCGTGACTTCACCCTCAGGGCCGTATTTGGTTCCCGCAAGATGCATTTGTTGCCTGAAGCCTCCCAGGCGATCGCGCGGCGTGTGACATTCACGGCAATGGCCAAGGGCTTCCACCAGATAGGCACCCCTGTTCCACTCTTTTCCTTTTTTGGCAACCGGTTGCATGGGACCTTCGTTGAAATTGACGGCCTTCCAGGCGCCAACCATAAAGCGGGAGCTAAATAGGGGAGACAGTTGATGGGGACGGTTGGGTGCGCCTACCGCTGGCAACGAAAACATATAGGCTTTGATATCCAGCATGTCGCCGTCTGACATCATCGTATAGGACGAATAGGGGAAGACCGGAAAATAGTTCACCCCGTCGGGATTTTTACCGTGGCGCAGGGCGCGGATAAAATCGGCGTCCGACCAGTCCCCGATCCCGTTTTGCGGGTCCGGCGTTATGTTGGGACTGTAGAAAACCCCGAAAGGTGTCTTTAATTCCCGTCCGCCTGCCAGGGGCGCCCCCTTGTTTTTTACATCCGTATGGCAGGCGAGGCATCCGGCAGCGTCGAACAGGTATTTGCCTCTTTCTATGTGTCCGGATTTCTGGGCCGCCGCTGTGCTTGCCGTCAGGCAAAGCCCTACAAGCACAGCGGCCAATCGTCGCGTGTATTTACCGTTCATGTCGCTGATCTTAAAAAAAGTCAGCAGGATTCAGTTGTCTTTCTTCTTGCGAAACTTCTCGTGGCATCCCTTGCAGGATTTACCAAGTGCGACGAAGGCGATTTTATAGTCTTCACCTCCCTTGGCTGCTGCATCGGGAAGTATGGCGGCGGCTAGGACAAAAGCGTTGAGGGTGGCCTTGAATTCTTGTGGTTTCTCCCAAATTGCCGGAAGGGCGGCCGTTTCGCCGAAATCGGAAGTTGAGGGAAATACTTCCGGAACGAGGCTTGCCAAATTCCTCATGGTCAAAGCCAGAGGCCTGGCATGTTCTTTAGGTGCCTGTTGTTTAAGCACCGCGGCCAGCGATCCCATGGTGCCGCCAACGGCTTTCATAATCCCCTGGCGGTATTTGATTTCATGTCCATCCGCGAGGGCGTCTTGTGTGGAACCGTGAATGAGAAAACTTGCGACCATTGTCGCGAAAACAATTCGGCTAAGTTGACTGTTCATTGAAATCTCCCAAGTTTTAGTTTTATGCACCTTTCTATATGGGGGCGATTGAAGATTTTCCATTTTTTAATGCTCCTAAAACAAGCATTTTTCTGAATGGACTTTCCGTTCAGTCTGGCTATCTTGTCGCAATGAGTGAAATTAGTTCCCTTTGTGTATTCTGTGGATCGCGCGCCGGGCTGGACCCGGACCACGAAAAAGCTGCCCGGCGTCTTGGCCATGCCATCGCTGATCGCGGCATCAAGCTGGTTTATGGCGGCGGCGACATCGGCTTGATGAGCATCGTTGCCCGGGCGGTGCTGGAAAATGGCGGCCATGTAACCGGTGTTATCCCGGAATTTATCCAGGAATTCGAAGTCGGCAATCCGGGCCTTTCCGAGCTGATAGTGGTGGAAAGCATGCACGAGCGCAAAAGCAAGATGTTCGAGCTTTCCGACGGATTCATCTCGCTACCCGGCGGGCTTGGCACTCTGGATGAAACCATTGAAATCCTGACCTGGAAACAATTGCAACAGCACAGGAAGCCCGTTGTGCTGGTGGACATTAATGATTATTGGCGCACTTTCCGCGAATTGCTCCAAAACGTCATCGATAGCGGCTACAGCCATCACGGAATCGCCGACCTTTTCAGCGTCGTCGAAGATGTTGACGATGTGTTTGAAGCCCTGGCAAACGCGCCGGAACCGGATATAGAAGTTCTGACGTCCCATCTTTGAATCCTTGCCAAGAAGGCTAGCGGGGCCTATGTTCCGCCCGTCCGTTAACAAGGTCTTTTTTGAATCTTTACGTCTCGGGGCGCACCCCGGCGGACGCCCCAACTAGATGAAAATTTAAGGAGACTAGTAGCCATGGCTAAGATCAAGGTCGCTAATCCCATCGTCGAACTCGACGGTGACGAAATGACCCGCATCATCTGGGCGTTCATCAAGGACAAGCTGATCCTGCCCTATCTGGACGTCGATCTGAAATACTACGACTTGTCCGTCGAAAAACGCGACGAAACCGATGATCAAATCACCATCGACAGCGCCAACGCCATCAAGAAATACGGTGTTGGCGTCAAGTGCGCCACCATTACGCCGGATGAAGCGCGCGTGGAGGAATTCAGCCTGAAGAAGATGTGGAAGTCGCCCAACGGCACCATCCGCAACATTCTGGGCGGAACCGTCTTCCGCCAACCGATTATCTGCAAAAACGTGCCGCGGCTTGTTCCGGGCTGGACGCGCCCCATCGTCATTGGCCGCCACGCCTTCGGCGACCAATACCGGGCCACCGACATGGTTATCGACCGCCCCGGTACCCTGACCATGAAGTTCGTTCCGGAAGACGGCTCCGAGCCCATCGAACACACGGTCTTCGACTACCCCGGCGGCGGTGTCGCCATGTCCATGTATAACTTGGATGATTCCATTCGCGGGTTCGCCAGGGCCTGCATGAACTACGGCCTCAATCTGGGCTGGCCGGTTTACCTCTCGACCAAGAACACCATCATGAAGGCCTATGACGGGCGCTTTAAGGATCTGTTCGAAGAAATCTTCGAAGCCGAATTCAAGGAAAAGTTTGAAGAAAAGGGCATCATTTACCAGCACCGCCTGATCGACGACATGGTCGCCTCGGCTATGAAGTGGGAAGGCGGATTTGTCTGGGCCTGCAAAAACTACGACGGCGATGTTCAGTCAGACACTGTTGCTCAAGGGTTCGGGTCTCTTGGCCTGATGACGTCTGTTCTGATGACGCCGGATGGCGATTGCATCGAAGCCGAAGCCGCCCACGGCACGGTCACCCGTCACTATCGCCAGCATCAGGAAGGCCGCGAAACTTCAACCAACCCGATCGCCTCGATCTTCGCCTGGACGCGAGCGCTGCACTACCGTGGCAAATTCGACGAGACCCCGGAAGTAGTCTTGTTCGCCAACACACTGGAGAGGGTCTGCATCGAAACCGTCGAGTCCGGGTTCATGACCAAGGACCTGGCGCTACTGATCGGCCCGGACCAGGGCTGGATGACGACCCAGCAGTTCCTCGACAAACTGGATGAGAATTTGTTGCAGGCGATGAGTTAAATCCCCGGCGCGTTCAGTATTAAGCCCAAAGGCCCACGGTTTTCCGTGGGCCCTATTTGTTCTGGTGGCGCAAAGAGAATATACCTTGGCGAGAATACTTTTCTGCCTAAATAAAAAGGCTATGGGAGGGTTCTGATGAAGGTGTATTCCATCGCCTTGCTGGCGATCTGCGAGGTTGCTGCGCTGGCGCTGTGGTTTTCGGCCTCCGCCGTCGTGCCGTCGCTGCTAACGGAATATCGCTTGAGCGATACCCAGGTTTCCCTTTTCACCAGCACGGTTCAGGCCGGGTTTGTTTTTGGAACTCTTTCCAGCGCCGTCCTCGGGCTCGCCGACCGGCTGGACCCCCGGCGTTTCTTTATGGCCTCGACTTTAGTCGCCGCAGCGGCCAATGCCTCCATTTTATTGGTCGAGCCCGGAACCACCTGGGTTTACGCTGCGCGATTTATTACCGGCATGTGCATGGCCGGCGTGTACCCCGTTGGCATGAAAATGGCGGCCAGTTGGGCCAAGGGCGATTTGGGGCTGTTGGTCGCCATTTTGGTGGGTGCGCTGACTTTGGGTTCGGCCTCGCCGCATCTGTTCAACGCCTTCGGCGGCGTCGACTGGCGCTTTACCATTTCAGCGACCTCTGTCACCGCCCTATTGGCGGCGGTCGTCATCAACTTCGTCAGGCTGGGTCCCGGCCATGCTGTTCCACGCGCATTTTCCCCCCATCACCTGACCTTGGCGTTTCGCAAACCCGAGCTTCGCCTGGCTAATTTCGGCTACCTCGGCCACATGTGGGAGCTATACGCCATGTGGGCCTGGATCGGCGTTTTCCTGAGCGCCAGTTTCAAAATCAATTCTGGCGGCTATGAACCGGACTTTCTGGCCCGGTCGGGAACCTTTGTCGTGATGGGTCTGGGTGGGCTTCTGGGATGTCTGGCCGGCGGCTGGCTTGCGGATCGTTATGGCCGCACGGCTCTGACCATGGGCGCCATGGCCGCTAGCGGCGCCTGTGCGTTGAGCGTGGGATTGCTGTTTGGAGCGCATCCAATGTTGTTAGGGGCTTTATGCCTGATTTGGGGCATCACGGTTATCGCCGATTCGGCGCAGTTTTCAGCCAGCGTAACGGAATTGTCTGAACCGGAACTGATCGGAACAATGTTGACAGTACAAACATGCGCCGGATTTATCCTGACCCTGATTACAATCCATTTGATGCCGGTCTTCGTCGATGCGGCGGGGTGGCATTACGCATTTGCACCCCTGGCACTGGGGCCGTTCTTCGGAGTCTGGGCCATGGGGCGGCTTCGCGCCCATCCGCAAAGTACGCGTCTGGCCGGCGGACGTCGATAATCCTTTTCTGCGCCGATCGATCTCCCCATATTGTAATCATTGGATTTTTAATGACTGCTTGCGGAGACCGCGTACATGAAAATAGTTGTAAATGGCGAAACCCACGACGTTGAGGTGGAGGCGAATGTTCCACTTCTTTGGGTCCTGCGCGATGAGTTGGGGCTGACGGGCACCAAGTATGGCTGCGGAATCGCCCAGTGTGGCGCTTGTACGGTTCTTATGAACGGTGAGTCAGTTCGTTCGTGTTCTATCCCCGTCGGCGAAGTGGAAGGGACGGTTACGACCATTGAAGGGGTGGGAACGCCGGAAACCCTGCACGCGGTTCAAAAAGCCTGGATAGATCAGCAGGTTTCCCAGTGTGGTTACTGCCAGTCGGGCCAGATCATGTCGGCGGTCGCCCTGCTACAAAACAACACGACGCCCAGCGACGTCGATATCGATGAAGCCATGGCGGGCAATTTGTGCCGTTGCGGAACATATTCGCGAATTCGCGCAGCCATTCACGACGCCTCTGCGCGTTTAATAGGGGCGTGAACGATGGCAAGTATTGGAAAAATAGCCCGTCGTGGGTTCCTTCTTGGAAGCGTGGCCCTGTTTGGCGGCGTTGCGTTCGGATACTGGGCGTACCGGCAGCCCTACGATAATCCGCTGAAAGCAGATCCTGCTAAAGGTGAAGCCGCCTTGACGCCTTACATACTGATCAATGGAGACGGAGTGACGATCATCACCCCCCGCGCAGAGATGGGGCAGGGGGTTTACACGACGCTGGCGGCGATGGTCGCCGAGGAAATGGAAGTGGATGTAGCGGACGTCAACGTCGTCCACGGCCCGGCCTCGCAAGCCTATTACAACGCCGCCATTCTGGAAGAAGGGGTGCCGTTCCCGCCGACGGATCATAGCTGGACGGCCGAAACCATGCGTGAATTCATGCAGGTGCCGGCAAAGTTCATGGGCATGCAGATGACCGGCGGATCGTCGTCCAGCGTCGACGCATATGAAAAAATGCGCACCGCCGGGGCCGCCGCCCGGGAAGTTCTGATTATGGCTGCCGCCGGGCGCCTTGGGGTTGCGGCGGGCACGTTGAGAGCCCAAATGGGTGCGGTCGTTGCTGACGACGGCATCCGCATCCCTTACGCCGACCTAGCATCTGATGCGGCCGGTATCGAGCCGCCGGCCAGTCCCGAACTGAAGCCGTCTTCAGAATGGAAGCAATTGGGCAAAACCGTCCCGCGCGTCGATATGGTTGCCAAGTGCACGGGCACGGCTACTTACGCCCTGGATGTGCGCCTGGACGGCATGCTTCATGCAACCGTAAAAATGAACCCCCGTCTCGGCGGAGAAATGAAGTCTTTCGAAGCGTCAAGGGTCGAGAAAATGCCCGGCGTTAAAAAGATTGTCGCTTTGAAAGGTGGCGTTGCCGTTGTTGCGACCAACACCTGGTATGCGTTTCAGGCGATTGAGGCCATAAAGTTTGACTGGGGCGCGGCCCCTTATCCGGCGAGCATCCAGGAGCAATTTGCCGCGGTCAGCGATTCGTTCAGCGAAGATCGGTTGGATAAACGGTTTCGCGACGACGGCGATGTCGACAGTGCCTTGCAAGAGGCAACGGTTGTCGAAGCCGAATACCAGGTTCCCTATCTAGCCCACGCCACCATGGAGCCGATGACCGCAGCGGCCTATTTGAGGAACGGCAAACTGGATGTTTGGGCGGGAAGCCAGTTTCCAACCCAGATCATTGTCGAAGGAGAGACGATTACCGGCGTTCAAGCGGAAAACATTAATGTCCATACGACATACCTGGGCGGTGGATTTGGCCGTCGCGCCGATATGGATTTCGTCAAACACGCCATCGAAGTGGCACGCGCGATGGAAGGTACGCCCATTCAGCTAACCTGGTCTCGTGAAGAAGACATGACCCACGATATCTATCGCCCCCTGGCCATGGCCCGCTTCAAGGGTACGGTGAAGGATGGGCTGCCGAAAGCCGTGAACCTGGATCTTTCGACTCTTTCAGTATCGGAATCGCAAATGGGGCGCTTTGGCATTCCGACGCCTGGTCCGGATGCAACCATCGTTCAGGGGGCGTGGGAACAACCTTACGACATCGAAAACTACCGGGTTACCGGTTATCGCGTTCCGGCAATGGTTCCAGTTGGTTTCTGGCGGTCCGTCGGTGCTTCACAGAATGGTTTTTTCCACGAGAGTATGATAGATGAACTAGCTCAGGCAGCAGATGCCGATCCCCTTGAAATGCGCTTGAAGATGATGGGTCACAGACCAAGCCGCTTAGTTTTGGAAGCCGTCGCCCAAATGTCGAAATGGGGCTCGAAATTGCCTGAAGGGCATGGCCGGGGTGTGGCTTATGTATTGTCTTTTGGCGTACCAGTGGCCGAGGTCATCGAAGTAGCGAACACTCTCGCCGGGATCAAGATAGTCAAGGCGTTCGCCGCCGTTGACGTGGGAACAGCGCTTGATCCCGGAAACATTGAGGCGCAGGTTCAATCCGGGCTCAATTTCGGTCTTGCCGCCGCCATGATGGGCGAAATCACGGTTCAGGACGGGAAAGTGGAGCAGACGAATTTCGACACCTATGACGCAATTAGGATCAATCAGGCCCCGCCGATAGAGGTCAGGATACTGGAAAACGGCGAGCGCCTACGTGGGATAGGCGAACCGGGAACACCACCCGCCGCGCCGGCGCTGGCTAACGCCATATTTGCGGCGACTGGCAAGCGTATCCGTGAGTTGCCCTTGAACAAGGCCATCAATTTTGTTTGATTGGCAGTCAGGGACGCTGGTTTAGGAATTGCCTCACATCTAGATGCCAAAAAGGGCATGTTTGTCCTTGACGGACAACTGGCAATCCCTTAAAAACCGCGCTCTTGGTTTAATATTTGATTTTAGGACGATTTCGATGGCAAGACGCTGTGATCTTACGGGCAGAGGTGTCCAGTCCGGCAACAATGTGAGTCACGCTCACAACAAAACACGCCGGCGTTTCCTGCCGAACCTGCAGTTTGTTTCGATCATGAGCGACGCGCTGGGCAAACAGGTTCGCCTGCGCCTTGCTGCGCGTACCATCCGCACGATCGAACACAAAGGCGGCCTGGACAAATTCCTGCTGGGCACCGCCAACACGAAATTGACGGTTGAAGCCGTCGGTATTAAACGCCAAGTTAAAAAGGCGTTGGAAAAGGCGGCGGCCTAAAAGAGCCCCCCAAGTTTCCCAGGAATGAAAAAGCCCGCTTATAGCGGGCTTTTTTTCTTGTTTTTTCAGCTTCCCTACCAAAATTTGAATTAACCATATCAATTCTATGATTAGGGGAGAAGATCATCATGCTTGAAACCGTAAGCAGACGCGATGTCGTCACGGGGATCGCCAAGGGCATCCCGCTCGCCGCCGTTCTGGCCGATCCCATTCTGGCTCACGCTGCGGCCTCGTCTCTTGAATCCATTTCGATCGCCACGGCGGGCGGACGTAGTGTGACAGGCGCGCTGGCTATGCCCAATGGCAAGGTAAAAGGGGCTATTCTGCTGGTCCACGAATGGTGGGGTTTGAACGATCAGATCAAAGCCGTCGCCGCGGAATTCGCTCATCAGGGCTACCTTGCCCTGGCCGTCGACTTGTACGACGGGAAAGTGGCTACAAAAGCCGATGACGCTCGTTCATATTCTCGCGGCACCAATCCGAAAGAAGCGACGGATACCCTCACGGCCTGGGCTGGGTGGCTTAGAAATCATGAAAAGGGTACAGGCAAAATCGGCACTGTCGGTTGGTGCTTTGGCGGCGGCTGGTCCCTGAACGTATCGATGGCTGTCCCAGTGGACGCCACTGTTGTCTATTACGGCAGGGTCAATAAAAAGGCGGACGAGTTGGCTAATCTGAAGGGGCCAGTTCTGGGACACTTCGGTACCAAGGACAAGTTCATTAATGAAAAAATGGTGTCTGGATTCGAAAAGGAAATGAAAAAGGCCGATAAGGCGTTCACGACCCATTGGTATGAGGCTGACCACGCCTTCGCTAACCCGACCGGTAATCGCTACGATGCAGGCGACGCCAAGCTGGCGTGGGAACGCACCGTCGCCTTCTTCGAAAAATACCTTTAGGGGGTCAGCCGTCGGTATTAATGCGCTGGATCAGCTCGTCCAGGACCCGATCGACGTCCTCGTTGGCGACTCGGCAGGTGCCCGCTGCGTCATGCCCCCCGCCGCCGTATTCTAGCATCAGCGCGCCGATATTGGTGTTCGAGGTGCGGTTCAGGATCGATTTGCCGGTGGCCAGAACCGTCCTTGACGGATCGTCCGCATGGGGCAGGACCTGAATGGAGATGTTGCACGCCGGAAACGCCGCATAAACCGTAAAGCGGTTGCCGGGATAGATGGTCTCTTCATTGCGCAGATCGACCACCACCAGTTTTGTGTGGACGCTGGCGCAACGCCTAATCTGCAACTCAAAGAACTCCTCGTTGAATTCATAGACGTGGACGCGTTCTTCGACATCCGGAATCTTCAGGATTTCTTCCACAGGATGATGACGCACATACACCATCATATCCTTCATCAATTGCTCGTTGGAAATGCCGAAATCGGCAAACCGGGACAAACCGGTGCGTGGATCAAGGACAAAATTAAGCAGGGTCCACGGACCGGGCGCGAAGATGTCTTCTTCCGTATAATCAGCCGAATCCGCCTGATCCACCGCCGCCATCAGTTCGTCGGGAATGTTGGGGAAGGTTTCCGCGCCGCCATAATGATCGTAGACAACCCGCGCCGCAGAAGGCTTGTCCGGGTCGATAACCAGATTGGCCTGCTCGCCGACGCGTACGGTTTCGCTCAAGTGGTGATCGAAACACATGTGAACGCCTTCCACATAAGGAAGGTTGGTGGTGATGTCGTTGGATGTAACGGCGATCTTGCCGTCCTGCATGTCCTTGGGCTCGACGAAAAGAACTTCGTCGATAATATCCAACTCTATCAGCAGTCCCCCCGAAACGACCCCGTCAAAATCGGCGCGGGTAATAAGACGGTATTTGTTCTCAGACATGGCGTTCTTCCCTGGAATTAGATCGGCGCGAAAACCCCGCGCAGTTCGGGCATACCTTGGAACTTGTCCGAGATGCCGACGACTGTCTCGGCACCTCCCAGGAACAACCTGCCGTCGTTGGGCATTTGCTTCCTGATTCTGTCCAAAATTTGAGCTTTGTCGTCCCGTTCGAAATAAATCAAAACATTTCTGCAAAAAACAATATCGAAACGCCCAAGGCCCGAAAAATTGTCCAAAAGATTGAAATGTTTGTAGTTAACCATGGTGCGAATTTGCTCGCTGATTCGCCAGTTGCCGTCTTCCTGAGTGAAGTTTTTCACCAATGTCTGAATGGGCAGTCCTCGCTGTACTTCGAACTGGGAGTAAAGCCCCTCCTTTGCCTTGTTCAGGGCCTCGTTGGAGATATCCGTTCCCAGTATTTCAACCCGCCAGCCAGCAAGACGGCTTGCCATTTCCATTAAGATGATAGCGAGGGAATACGGTTCCTGGCCCGTAGAGGCTGCTGCGCACCAAATTCTCAAATGTTTGGATGCCGCACGGCTTTCCAATAATGGCGGCAGAACATCATCACGAAATCGGTCGAATGGACCGGTATCGCGGAAGAAGAAAGTTTCATTGGTTGTCATCGCCTCGGTGATGTCTTCCAGCAGCACCTCAGGAGAACTGGCGCGCACGGTAGCGGCCAGTCCGACGAGCCCGTCAAGATTATGCTTGCGGGCCACAGGCATCAGGCGGCTTTCCAGCAAATATGCCTTGTTTGGCGTAACGACCAGGCCGGAGCGTTTCTTGACGATCCGGCTGAACAGATCAATATCTTCAGGCGTCATAATTTATCTCCAGCCAAGATGATCATATAAGACCTACCTGGGTGAATTTCGCCTGAATAATTTCACTATCAAATGGCTTCATGATGTATTCGTTGGCTCCGGCGGTCATGGCTTCCTGAATATGCTCCATGTCATTCTCAGTTGTGCAAAAGACGACGATCGGTGCGTCGCCCCCGGGCATGGCTCGCAATTCCCTTAAGTATTCGATTCCGCTCATGACTGGCATGTTCCAATCCAGCAGAACGCCTTCGGGCATCTCTTTTTCACAGGCTTCCAGGGCTTCCTTGCCGTGGGCTGCTTCCTGAGTTTCGAAATCCAACTCATGCATGATCTTTTTGGCGACCATACGAATGACCTTGGAATCATCGACGATTAGTATTTTTTTCATGTTGCTCCCTTCTCGACCAGGACAATGTTGGGAAAGCCTTACGGGTTCCTGACAGTTCTGGTGTTTATTGTTTTTTAGGAGGGCTTCCGAAATGGAAGGTTCTTTTTATCGGATCCCTATCCGTCGGTATTAATGCGCTGGATCAGCTCGTCCAGGACCCGATCGACGTCCTCGTTGGCGACTCGGCAGGTGCCCGCTGCGTCATGCCCCCCGCCGCCGTATTCTAGCATCAGCGCGCCGATATTGGTGTTCGAGGTGCGGTTCAGGATCGATTTGCCGGTGGCCAGAACCGTCCTTGACGGATCGTCCGCATGGGGCAGGACCTGAATGGAGATGTTGCACGCCGGAAACGCCGCATAAACCGTAAAGCGGTTGCCGGGATAGATGGTCTCTTCATTGCGCAGATCGACCACCACCAGTTTTGTGTGGACGCTGGCGCAACGCCTAATCTGCAACTCAAAGAACTCCTCGTTGAATTCATAGACGTGGACGCGTTCTTCGACATCCGGAATCTTCAGGATTTCTTCCACAGGATGATGACGCACATACACCATCATATCCTTCATCAATTGCTCGTTGGAAATGCCGAAATCGGCAAACCGGGACAAACCGGTGCGTGGATCAAGGACAAAATTAAGCAGGGTCCACGGACCGGGCGCGAAGATGTCTTCTTCCGTATAATCAGCCGAATCCGCCTGATCCACCGCCGCCATCAGTTCGTCGGGAATGTTGGGGAAGGTTTCCGCGCCGCCATAATGATCGTAGACAACCCGCGCCGCAGAAGGCTTGTCCGGGTCGATAACCAGATTGGCCTGCTCGCCGACGCGTACGGTTTCGCTCAAGTGGTGATCGAAACACATGTGAACGCCTTCCACATAAGGAAGGTTGGTGGTGATGTCGTTGGATGTAACGGCGATCTTGCCGTCCTGCATGTCCTTGGGCTCGACGAAAAGAACTTCGTCGATAATATCCAACTCTATCAGCAGTCCCCCCGAAACGACCCCGTCAAAATCGGCGCGGGTAATAAGACGGTATTTGTTCTCAGACATCTAAGACTCTATTTTTCAAACGATATTTGCAAGAAACATAACGTTCCAAACGCCGTCTGACAACGCCCCAATATTTTTCAAGCAGGATTTACCAATGGGTGCTGGCCAAGGGCTTGCCGCGAGGAGACGACGGATTTCTGGTGGCATGTTGACGCGTCGCGGTATCCTTGTTGTCGCTGTCGAACAGATCAGTCAGATTCTGCATCATTGTGCCGCCAAGTTCCTCAGCGTCAGAAATTGTAACCGCATGCTGGTAATAGCGCGTGACGTCATGTCCGATGCCGATAGCCGTCAGTTCAATTTCCGAGCGATTTTCTATCCACGCGATAACATCTCGCAAGTGCTTTTCCAGATAATTTCCGGGATTGGCCGATAACGTGGCGTCGTCGACGGGGGCACCGTCTGAAATCACCATAAGGATACGGCGCAACTCAGGGCGGCCCAGCAGCCTGTTGTGGGCCCACATCAGGGCCTCGCCATCGATGTTTTCCTTCAACAGACCTTCACGCAACATCAAGCCCAGATTTCGACGTGCCCGTCGCCAGGGCATATCCGCCGCTTTGTAAACGATATGACGCAAATCATTGAGCCGGCCCGGATTTGATGGTTTGCCGTCTTCCGCCCACTTTTCCCTAGCCTGACCGCCTTTCCAGGCACGGGTGGTAAACCCGAGAATTTCGACCTTGACGCCGCAACGCTCCAAAGTTCGGGCCAGAATATCGGCGCTCATCGCCGCTACCGTAATCGGACGGCCACGCATGGAACCGGAATTATCGATCAGCAATGTAACGACAGTGTCCCGGAATTCAGTATCGCTTTCCTGTTTGAAGCTTAAGGGGTGTACGGGATCGATGACCACCCTTGAAAGACGACCGGCATCCAGTAGACCTTCTTCAAGGTCGAACTCCCAGGAACGGGTCTGTTTCGCCATCAGGCGACGCTGCATGCGGTTGGCCAGGCGCGAGACAACACCTTGTAGGCGTGAAAGTTGCTGGTCCAGTTGAGTGCGCAGCCGGTTTAGTTCCTCCGGCTCGCATAATTCCTCGGCGCCAATAACCTCGTCAGCGGCTGTGAAGTACGCATGATAAAGGGCGCTTGAGGCTTCATTGCTTGGCCACTGTTCGTTGTGGTCGCTTGGCCCGGCGGGGTCTTCGCCCCCTTCCTGGTCACCGTCTTCCTCTTCGCTTCCCGCTTCGGATGCGCTTTCTTCCACTTCGCCGACGCCGTCTTCGGTTTCGGCGTCACGGCGGCTGTCCCGGTCCTGTTCCTGTTGTTGCTCTTCAGGGGCCTGTTCCTGCTGATCGCTGCCGTCTTCTGGTTGTTCGTCGGGTTCGGTGTCGTCATCGTCGAACAGATCCAGGTCTTTGATCATTTGGCTCATGGCCCCGGCAAAGGCCTCCTGGTCCTGAACCGTTTCGCTCAACTCTTCGAGTTGAGGACCGATGTGTTCATCGATGTAAGACTGCCAATGCCTAAGAATGGGTTCAGCTGCGGCCGGAAGCTGGTTTCCCGTCAGTTTTTCATGGACTAGCAGGCCAACGGCTTCGGCCAGAAGGGCATCATTACGGCCTTCATCCGCCGCGGGATCAGGGGCGTTTGCCTGGCATCGGGTTTCCAGCATGGCCGACAGATTCTTGGCGACGCCGCACATACGTCGGGCGCCCAGGGTTTCGACCCTGACTTGTTCGGCTCTCTCGAAAACGCGCGCCGCATCCGTACCGGACGGGCGGCAGCGGCTATGCACATCGCTGTCATGGTAGCGCAGCCTTAGGGCAACCGCGTCGGAAGCGCCTCGCAAGCGAATGACGTCGCTCTCTGAAATATTTGAATCCGGAGGCGTGGGAAGACGGACGCTGGCGCCGCTGGTTGCGACGCGGGCTTCATTGCCGGAGGCGTAGGCAACCTCGACCTCTGAATCACCTGCTATGGCTTTCAAGGTCGCTGCTGTAACCCGTTTGACTTTCTCGGAAGGAGTCTCACTCCAACTCATCGCCTACAGCCTCTTGAGGTTAAAGAACGGTTGCCTGTGCCGCGGATTCGGGCAGCTCTTCCCCAAAACAGCGTTGATAATATTCGGCAACAACCGGTCGCTCGATCTCGTCACACTTGTTAAGGAACGTCAGGCGAAAAGCAACTTTCAGATCGCCGAAGATTTCGGCGTTTTCGGCCCACGTTAGGACTGTTCTGGGTGACATTACCGTCGAAATGTCCCCATTGATGAATCCGGCACGGGTTAGGTCAGCCAATTCGACCATGGCGCTCATCTTCTCGCGGCCTTCCGGCGTGTCATAAGATTTGACCTTGGCGATGACGATATCGACCTCGTCGTCATGGGGCAGGTAATTCAAAGTGGAAACGATGTTCCAGCGGTCCATCTGGCCCTGGTTGATCTGCTGAGTACCATGATAAAGCCCGGTGGTATCGCCGAGACCGATGGTATTCGTCGTTGAAAACAACCTGAAGTAGGGATGAGGGCGCAGAACCCTGTTTTGGTCGAGAAGGGTCAGCTTTCCTTCGACTTCTAGGACGCGTTGAATCACGAACATAACGTCAGGACGTCCTGCATCGTACTCGTCGAAAACAAGAGCGGTCGGGTGTTGAAGGGCCCAAGGCAGAATGCCTTCGCGAAATTCCGTAACCTGCTTGCCGTCTTTCAAGACAATGGCGTCTTTACCGACCAAGTCGATGCGGCTGATGTGGCTGTCCAGGTTGATGCGAATGCAGGGCCAATTCAACCTTGCAGCTACTTGTTCGATATGAGTCGATTTGCCAGTACCATGATAGCCCTGGATCATGACGCGCCGGTTGTGAGCAAAACCCGCAAGAATTGCCAGCGTCGTGTCATTGTCGAATTGATAGGCGGAATCCACTTCCGGAACATGTTCCTCGCCCTGGCTGAATGCAGGGACTTCGATATCGCTATCGATACCGAAAGTCTGTCGCACCGAAATAGTAATGTCGGGCGCGTTCAGCGGGAACTTGGGTTCTCCCGTGGGTGTTGTTTCGGTAGTTGTCATAGCGAAGGTTCCAGTGATTTTCTAATATTTCTAATATATGAAGAGATCAGTTAAGGCCGAAGGGCCTTTGCGTCAACGCATTTCGTTGTATTTTTTTGCCTGCCGTGAAAAAAGCTTTAAGGCGAAATTCAGTTCACAGGCGCCGCTGTCAGCGTCGCATAGGCGAGGGAAATTTGCTTGAACTTCTCTTCCGCGGCCTTATCACCCCCATTTGCGTCGGGATGATGGCGTTTGACCAGTTCCTTGTACCGCTGCTTGATTTCATCCTGTGTTACCGGAGGTGTCAGGTCCAGAATGGCCATTGCCTCCGCTTGGGGCGTGTCCGGTTCGAGACGGCACGATGAGGCTGAACTGCCTTCATCCCCATCAGGATTGCCAAAAGCGCCACCGAAATCATCAATGTCGGGACCGGCGCCCTTAAAATTCAAGGGTTTTTCCATACCGGCAAAAGGCCAGGATGGCCGGTTCCAGGACGTGTCGTCCCTGAGGTCCGCTTCAACCTGTTTGTCACTCATACCTTCGTAATAGTTCCAGGATTTATTGTATTGGCGAATGTGATTCAGGCAGAACCAATGGAAACTATTCAATTCGTCGCGTGAGCGCGGCGCACGATGCTCCCCGACACCGTCGCATCCGGGCCAATCGCAAACGCGTGCGTCCTCTTGCACTTCCGGTACCTCACCGAACATGCTGTTTGAGTGAACTGATCTGGGTTTCTGCGCTTTTCGCGTCATAGGAATATGGCTTTCGAATACTCCATTTACTATGGTGATTCGTCCCTTTTAAGGCAAGCTTTCGAACAAGTTATTTTTTTCGTTTCCAAAAATAGTCACCGACAAAAAGAATGGCTACACCGGAAGATATCAAAATCAGTCCGGCAATGTTCCCTGCCGTCAACGGCTCTCCCAAAGTGAGTGTGGATAACAACATCCCGGCTACTGGGATGGCCAGGGACCCCAATGACGTGCTGGTAGCAGGAAGTGTGCGCATGACAGTTTGGTAGGCCCAAAAACAAAAGCCTGAAGCGATAAGCCCGTTGTAGGCAAGAATTGCAACAAGCGGGGGCGAGTAGTCGAGTTCAGGTACGCCCTCCATGAAGTAAGCGCTAACTGCCAGAAATATACTGCCGATCAGAGTCTGCCAGGGCATTATTTGCAAGGGCGTCATGACCATTCGATGGTGGCGAACGTGGATAATTACTACCGCCATCAGTATCGCCGAAGCGATTAAATACCCATTCCCAATCAGTAAGTTCGTATCGGAAAAATCAAATTCCGCCGGATTGAAAAGAATAGCGACGCCGGTCAAACCTAGCGCCATACCCCATGCTTTGGCGCGGCCGATTTTCTCTCTCAAAATGAAAAAAGCCAGCGGCGTGACCCACAAAGGCGTCGTATAAGCCAGGATCGCCGATCGACCGGCCTCTACAACGCTCAGGGCCATATGCATAAGGGCGGTCCCGAAACCCAGTTGCAGGAAACTGACAGATAGTAGAACCGGCCAATCCCTGCGATCGGGAAATTCAAACCATCCTTTTACCCAGACCAGAAGGAACAGGCAAATAGACCCCAGTATTAGCCGGGTTGCGGCAAACCAAACGGGAGTAATGTACTCCAGCCCGACTTTCATGATCGGCCAGTTGGCGCCCCACAACAAAATAACGGCTGCCAGTAAAAGATAGGGTTGGCGTTCAGCCTTCATTAGGTTAATCACCCTTGAAACAATTGGGGGAAACTACCAATTCTTTCTCCACACAACGACTTAAAAAAGGAAAAGGTACATGCCGACATGCGGGTAAGCGAAATTATTGAAAAGAAACTGATCGAGGCGCTTTCACCGACAAAACTGGATGTCATTGATGAATCCCATAAGCATGCCGGGCATGCAGGAGCGAATCCCGAGGGCGAAAGTCATTTTAACGTAAAAATAGTATCAGGAATTTTTGAAGGAAAATCGCGCCTCGAGCGCCAGCGGATGGTTTTTCAGGCAATTTCCGAGGAAATGAGCGGCCCAGTACACGCGCTGTCGTTGCAAACCATAGCACCCAGTGAGGAAAAAAAGTCGTAACCTAAGAGTAATTACAGTTTTCTTGATAGGCTTATTTCAATATACTCTTTTTAAGCTTGGGGGCAGTTGGGGGCCGAAGATTCGACGCTTATACAACTGCTAATATTTAACCTGAAAAAACTGAAATATAAGCGTTGGAAAAATGAATAAGAACAATTCACTTGTAAGCCGTAATGTAACCATTAGCGGTCGAAGAACTAGTCTTCGAATGGAACAAGAAACCTGGGATGCACTTTCGGAAATCTGCAACCGGGAAGATAAATCAATCCACCAGATATGCACTCTGGTCGAAGAGCGGCGTAATGTCTCGAACCGTACGTCCGCGGTTCGCGCCTTTATAATTGCATACTTCAGGGCGGCGGCGACCGAACAAGGACATCAAAAAGCAGGCCACGGTAACGGGGCTTAACGCTCTATTTTTCTGGATTGTAGTATTTCGGCCATTCGCGCTTGACAATTGGGCTGGCGGCCGAAAATGCATGGCAACTGTTAAGCAGTGGCGGTTTGACGTCTTGGGAGGGTTCATTTCTTTTCTGACGCGCCGGGCTTACTGTTTGCCAGGAAGTCACGGCAATTGGACCCAACAGCATGTCGACAAGGTGCGTACATCCCTTTGTTCCGCCCAGACGTTGAAGGACGCTTTTTCGCCAGCCAGGCCGAACGGATAATCCTTTCAACGCATTGAAGGCCGTGGTGATGTCTCCGCACATTGTAAAGGGGCCCTGGTCGATAACGGCTTCGGCGTTTTGAACGGTCATATCGTCGTCAATGGTGATGCGAATGGAAATATCGTGAATGGACTCGCCACTGTTAATCATACCCCGATCGGTGTTGTCGAAAGAATATGTCTTGGTATCCACCAGTCGTGATTCGATATCCCACAGTCCATCGTCACGCTGGAACCCTTTGGCCTCGATTTTCCGAGTGTGGATATGATTGCGGGGGGCGGGTTTTGATAGTGGCATTTAGACCTCTGTATTTGATAAAACCATCTTGTTGAGCGCACGAGACTGTACCTTTCCTTCTCCCGCTGGTCGAGGAAAGGCTATACCCCCTTAACCGGACGAAAATGTCAGGCGCTGTAGCGATCACCGAAAACGAAGGCTTCTGTTTCTTTGATATTGTCTTCCAGGTCGGCTTTCACCGCCGCATATAAATCGCGAACCGAAACCATGCCAAGAATTTTGCCATCCTTGCACACGGGTAAATGCCGGAAACTGCGCTTGCGCATCATTTCCAGTGCGTCGCCGGCGCTGTCGGTTGGATCCAATGTATCAGGATCAGGCGTCATAATATCGCCAAGAAGGGCATCCTGTGGCGCCAAACCATCTGCTATAACCCGCCGAGTTAAATCCCGTTCGGTAACGATGCCTTCCAATTTGCCGTCTTCATCAGTAACTAAAATAGCCGCTATATTGGATTTTTTCATTTCCTGCGCTGCGTTAAAAGCGGTGTCGTCCCGCCTTAGTGCCATCACCGCATGTTCCTTTATCACGTCGGGTATAATTAATCTGTGCATTAGGGCTCACCTCCTCGCAAATAAGGGCGATTTTCGGCGGGTTATACCCCGATCTTTTTATAGAATCGACCTACTCGCTTTCCAAATGTTCAGACCGGTTCTTCCGGCGCCTGGAATCCAGGCAACGTAGGCGACATGAATATAATGTCCCCAAATTATATGGGGAAAAAATCAAAAAAGGAAAGCAATTTTACCTGAACTATTTGCTAACTTATTGTTATTAAAGATGAATTATGTTTCATCCGATTCCATGTCTGTTTCTAGATCTTTCATGGGATTTACCCTGACTGACGTGATCTGTTGGCGGACGCGGCGCAGGATTTGGAACCTTAGGCCGTGGAAGGTGAAGACTTGCCCTGGTTCCGGGATACGCCGTGATTCATGCAGGATTAATCCGGCTATAGTCGCGGCTTCCTCGTCGGGCAAGCGCCACCCAAATTCCCGGTTCAGATCGCGTATCGTCACACCGCCCTGAATGGTGAAACTGCCGTCGGAATCCTGAATGACGCCGGGAACGGCAATATCGTGTTCATCCGAAATATCACCGACGATCTCCTCCAGGATATCCTCCAGTGTAACGATACCCATGAAACTGCCATATTCGTCGACCATCAGAGCGAAGTGCTCACGCCGCTTACGAAATTCCTGCAGTTGATCAAGCAAGGTCGTTTGTTCAGGGATAAACCAGGGTAAGGCCGCCAGCGAGCTAACATCTATGTTCGCCAGATCTTCCTTTGACAAGCTGTCATCCATATCCCGAACAGCGCGCAGTAGGGCCTTGGCATGCAACAATCCTACAATATTCTCCGGCTGACCGCGCCAGAGTGGAATGCGGGTGAAAGGACTGGCCAGGACTTCCTCGACAATTTTGTCAACCGGCTGGTCGGCATTGATCATGGCGACATCCTTACGGTGAACCATGATTTCGCTAACTTGGACTTCGGCTAAATCCAGGACACTTCTAAGCATGGCGCGTTCATGTTCGACAGCCCGATCGTCGTCGGCATGAAGTTCGATTGCGCCGCGAAGTTCTTCGGACGATGAAATAAACGCGTCATCGGCATGCTCTACCCCGAACAGCTTTAAAACGCCACGAACAAGAAAATTGATCATGTGGGTTACCGGTGCCAGGACAAGCACGAGGGCGTTTACAGAAGGAGCGATCGCCAGCGACATGCGGTTGGCATTTCGAATGGCGTAGGTCTTTGGCAGGATTTCGGCGAATATCAACACCAGCAGCGTCATTGTCAGTGTCGCGTAGGCTACGCCAGGTTCCCCGAACAGCGTGATCATGATGCTGGTCGCCAGGGCCGAAGCCAGAATATTGACCAGGTTGTTGCCGAGTAATATGGCTCCGATAAGGCGTTCGCGATGTTCGATCAGCCGATTGATGGTTCCGGCACGCCGATTGCCGTTGTTTTCCAACTGATGCATCAGCGGGCGCGAGGCTGCTGTAAGGGCGGTCTCGGAGCCTGAAAAGAAGGCGGACAGCAAAAGCAATACGAAAATTGCACTTAGTATAATCAACATGACTGTTTCTCAGTTGTTGAGCGTTAAATGGTTTTCAGGGCGTCGTTCAGAAAATCGCTAAGATCTGCGGTCGTGACATCGCGGGCGATAAAGGCTTCACCGACAGCGTGGGCCAAAACAAAAATGATGGTTCCGCCTTGGGCTTTTTTGTCCAACCCCATATGTTCGATCAGCCGGTTCGCCGTCCATGTGGATGTCGCGAGATCTTTTAAGTCGGTAGGCAGACCGACGCTTTCGAAATGACAGCGAACCCTGGTTGCGTCTACCTGCGGGCAAAGGCCCAATTTTACCGACAGATCTAGAGCCAAGGCCATCCCGATTGCAACAGCTTCGCCATGGAGTAGATCATCGCAATAACCGGTTTCGGCTTCCAAGGCATGACCGAAGGTGTGGCCCAGGTTAAGTAAAGCCCTGACCCCTGTTTCCATTTCGTCCAGGGTAACGATGGCCGCTTTGCTGGCGCAGCTTTTTAGCACCGCGTGGCGTTGAAGTTCCTTGTTCCCTTTCAGCAAGTCGGATGCATTCTCTTCCAGCCAGTAAAAGAAGTTCGCGTCGTCGATCAGACCGTATTTCACCACTTCCGCGTATCCGGCCAGGAGTTGTCTTTTTGGCAAAGTATCCAAGGTAGTCAAGTCAGCCAAAACAAGACGCGGCTGATGGAAGGCGCCGATCAGGTTCTTGCCTGCCGGGGAATTGATTCCAGTCTTTCCGCCTACGGAACTATCCACCTGTGACAGAAGCGTCGTCGGTATCTGCACAAAATCGATACCGCGCATGGTGACGGCTGCAGCAAAACCTGCCAGGTCGCCGATGACACCGCCGCCCAAAGCGATCAACGTTGCGCTTCTATCCACTCCCTTAGCGAATAACTGATCGGTAAGATCTTTCAATTGCTGAAAGCTTTTGCTCGCCTCGCCGGCGGGGACGATGATTGTTGCGTGCTCTATGTCTGCTTCGGACAAAGTACGTTTCAGTTTTTCCAGATACAGTGGCGCAACATTGGTATCCGTTACGATTACCGCCTTGTTACCTTTCATTATATCGGCGATTAAAACCCCGGCTCGGCAAAGAAGGTTTTCTTCAACGACAATGTCGTAAGAGCGATTACCCAAATCCAGACGCAATAATCCCTGCTTTGATGAAAGGTGGGCGGGCGTGTCATTCATCATTTTGCTCATTGGCGATAAATGCGGTCAGCGCGGCGGCTGTCTCATTTACGGTTTCGTCGATTGGGACATCCTGCGAATCGACAACAATATTAGCTTCAGCATACACCGGATACCTTTCTTCCATCAGTCCCTTCAGGATTTCACGTGGGTCGCCCTTTTCCAACAGAGGGCGACCGCCGCGCCTGCCCGTTCGTTCTACAAGGATCTCAAGTTCCGCCCTGAGCCAGATAGATATACCTTTTTTGGCGATGATTCTGCGAATTTCAGAATTCATAAAAGCGCCGCCACCTGTAGAAATTATTTTTCCTTTGCCGTCCAGCAGGCGGGAAATAATTCTTTGCTCGACATCGCGAAACGCCGATTCGCCATATAATTCAAAGATATCCGATATGGAACAGCCAGCGGCTTTGACGATTTCCTCGTCTGCATCGACAAAAACCAAGTTTAGCTTCGCCGCCAATTCACGGCCGATTTGGCTTTTTCCAGCCCCCATCAATCCGATCATAACAACCGGTTTGGTGTTCTTGAGGTCGATGCGGGGCGCGGGGTTATCCGCCATTGCCGGTGTTCCGATAGTTAGTTTAAAGGGATATAGTGCGTATTGAACGAGTAATTTCAAGAAGATAGAGCAACCTCCCTTCAGGTGAGGGCAGTTAGGTTGCTCTACACTTTGGAATCGATAAAATTATCAGCTATCAAATGGCTTCAATTGATAGCTGTTTGATCTAAACTGCCGAAAAATAGCCATAGTCTGTAATTACCATAATCCCCATCGAAATAAAGATACTAGAAAGAGTTTAAGTATTAGAATTTTGCCCTTTTCCAATTGACGTATGCCGTACACTGGCTACAAGGATCGATATGAGAAATATTTCCAGATTAGTCTTGGCCGCCGTAGTCGCGATCATAGTCGGAGGTTCGGCCTTTTTGGCCACTTGGGATATTCCGGCGCCGATGACCACAATCGAAAAAGTCCTGCCCGATGACCGTTTTCCGCGTTAATTCATTCACCCCTCGTTCTGGCGCCATTGTCTTTGCGATGGCTTTGGCGTTTTCCGTCTCTTGTTTTCAGATTGAGCATGCTGATGCCCAAAGCGGCCCGGTTCGTCTGGCGCCGCCGCAGAAGTTGAAACCGCCCAGCCAATCTCCGGCTCCCGAGCAGTCATCGGCGCCGGTTCAGGTTACGCCCACCCCGGCGGCACCTGCTGCGACAGTCGCCAAAGGAAGCGTCGGCACGTCCATTCAGGTTGATACCCTGCAAACCATCAACCCCGATACTGCGGGTGTCTTAAACGAGCAAGAAGGTGGCTTCGGAGTGGATATGTGGTCGGGGACATCCCGTCGCATGCTTGAAACACTGTTGGAACGCCTTCCTGTCAATATCCGTTCGGAAATCATGCGCGACCTGATGCGCCGCTTGTTGCTGAGCACCGCAACCTTGCCAGCCGGTATGGCCGGTGATGGCAGCTATGTCGCCCGACGGGTCGGGTTGCTTTCCGCCATGGGCGATACGCTCAGCGTCAGTCGCCTGCTTGATGCGACGCCGGGGCGCGCCAATATTGATCAGCTGGTGCGCTATGAAGCGGATCTTAGGTTCTTGGCCAATGACAATGCTAGGGCGTGTTCGCTGGCTGCCGGTCAAATCAGCAATCATGACAGCGCCTATTGGCAGAAAGCCTTTATCTTTTGCCAGGCTCTAGCCGGTGAACATGACAAAGCAGCGTTAGGTGTTTCCCTGTTGCAGGAAACAGGCGATCAGGATGATGCCTTCTATTCACTGGTTGAAGCCCTTGGCGGTAACGCCATGCCAATCAAGCAACTGTCCGACCCGACGCCGATGCACTTATCAATGGCCCGGGTGTCGAAATCCCAGTTGCCCAACGATGTGGTGTCGTCCAGCCGCCCCGGGGTTTTAAGAACCATCGCAATTAGCCCTAACGCTTCAGTTGAAATACGTCTTGAAGCCGCTGAGCGTGCTGAAATCGCCGGCGCTCTTGACGTCGACACTCTTCGCCAGCTCTACACCAGCGTTTCTTTTAGCGAGCAGGATTTGGCCAATCCGTTGTCCAAAGCAGAGGCCGAAAGCGGCCCCCTAAGCCGTGCGTTGTTGTATAGAACCTCGCTTATCCAGACGTTGCCAATTGCTCAGGCCGAAGCCACTGCCAAGGCCCTGTCGCTTGGCAGGGAAGGGGGGCGCTATACATCGACGGTTAGGGTCTTCATTCCGGTTTTGAAGCGAATACCGCCGTCTGCTGAATTGATCTGGTTTGCGCCGGAAGCCATCCGCGCCTTCCTGATAAGTGGCGAAGATGCAGCGGCATCCCCCTGGTTCGATTTACTGAAGGCCGGCGCGCAGCATAATCCGGAAGCTGCCGAAGCCTTAAAGGCGCTGTTACCCGTAGCCCGCATCGCCGGATCTTCCCAAACCCGCGAATGGGGCGCTGTACAATTGGCCAACTGGTGGAACCAGTTGAAAAAAGATGAAAGCGCCCGGGACAAGGCTGCTTTACTGTATACGCTATTGGATGCGCTTGGCGAAAACGTACCGCGCGATGCCTGGGACGCCCTGTTGGATGGCCCGCAGCAAATTACCATGGCGATGCCGAATCCAGCATTGTGGCGTTCATTGATAGATGCCACTAACGCTGCAAACTCGGTGCCGGAAACGAAAGAAGACGTAGTGCTTCCTTCGCAAGAAGCCACAACTCAACAGGTTCAGCCCGCTACACCGTCAACAGTTGTTTCCGTTGCTCAGGCGGCTCCCATTGAAATACCATCGCCTGCAAAAAAGCGGGTCCGGGTCGGTGAAATTATTCTTCTTTCCCTGATCGCCTTGGGGGAAGGGGGGCCCGGTCTGGCTGAACCGATTGTCCTGGGGCAGGTTATGCGGAGTCTAGGCGCGATCGGCCTTGATGAGGAAGTCCGTACCCTGGCACTTGAAGCGGCGGTGGCGGCGGGGTTGTAGCGTCAATGGCTGATAACCAACCGTCTCGACATATTGAGAATTTTCTTGAAATGTTGACGGTTGAACGGGGAGCGGCCGAAAATACCCTCGAGTCCTATCGTCGGGATTTAACGGACTTTGCCGCGTTCTCCCAGGCACGTAAACGTCAACCGGAAAGTGCCGACTCGACAATCATTCGCGGCTATCTGAAGAAGCTTTCCGGTGCTGGAATGGCGCCATCCACAAGCGCTCGTCGCTTGTCTGCACTTAGGCAATTTTTCAAATTTCTGCATGCGGAAGGAGTGCGCGAGGATGATCCGTCAAGCGCCATCGATAGCCCCCGTCAAGGGCGAACCTTGCCCAAGTATCTTAGCGAGGATGAGGTTGAGTGCCTTTTACTGGCGGCGGAAAACAGACCTGGAAGTGAAGGATTGCGACTGATTGCGATGTTGGAACTTCTTTATGCGACGGGGTTGCGTGTATCCGAACTCGTCGGTTTGCCCCTTTCAGGTCTAAGCCGCGACGGGCGCATACTTATTGTGCGTGGTAAGGGTGGTAAGGAGAGGATGGTGCCGTTGAGCGAACCAGCCAGCGACGCTATCGACGCCTACCGGGATGTTAGGGAGAGTTTTTTTCCGAAAGGAAGAAAATCGTTTAGCGAGCGCTGGCTGTTTCCTTCGCGCTCCAAACAAGGGCACCTCACACGAGCCCGCTTCGGCCAGATGATGAAGGAACTGGCCATCGAGGCCGGCATCGACCCCAAAAGGGTGTCGCCCCACGTATTGCGTCATTCCTTTGCAAGCCATTTATTGGCTCATGGGGCGGATCTTCGCTCCCTGCAACAAATGCTGGGGCATTCGGATATCGCGACGACCCAGATTTATACCCATGTCCTGGAAGAACGCCTTCGACAATTACTCGACAACGCCCATCCGCTGGCTAAGAAGTAGAGAAAAGTTCTCGCTAATTGTCCAGCCAGTCATCCAACCCGTATTTACCCAACAAGGTTTTCAACTCTCCCGACTTCCTGATTTGTTCAATGCCTTTATCAAATACTCGAGATAATTTCTTCGAGCGTTCCGGATACTGGCCACTAAAAGCCAAAAACAGGTTCTGGGTCTCGCCGATACATTGGGATAGTTTGACCGATCCAACAGGAAGATCCCCATTATCCACCGCGCGCTTGATCGTATTGGAGCCTGAGGTGCGATCGATAAGTACGACGTCGACTCTATTGCTGACCAACATCTTAAGATTCCTCAGGAACATATTATCTCCGCTAAGTTCCTGAACATGCGCCCGGTCTCCACGTTTTAAGGCTTCTTCTATATACGCGTTGATCAGCGGTCCGTAATCATGGGCATTTGCGGTCCCCAATCGTTGGGAATCCAATGAACGTTCGCTTTTAAAGACCCAATCTGAATCTGCCCGGACGAAAAAACACGAAGACTGATGAGTCCCAATGGTTTTTTCAGGATAGATCAATCGGCCATACAGGGGGCCAATTACCGGCCATTGCCTGATCTTGTCTTCAAGGGCTTCGGGAGAAAACTTTAAAGGGCCACTGATGGCGTCAATCCTGCCGCCGCTGACTTCCATCATTCCCCGGTTGAAAGGAAGAACCCGGAAAATAGCCTTGTAACCTGCATCCCCAAATATTTTTTGATAGATTTCAACGACAGCGCCAGGTTGATCGGGATTTATGTTTCCATCGCCGCCGATACAGTGGAGGGGACAGAAATCCAGTACCGAGATCGAAATTTCCTCTGCTTTGCTTTCAGTCGAAGCAATGCATATGCAGGCGAAGAATATGGCAAGCCATTTACGCATCATTGATGCAGTCATGATGACCGTCCACGCTTTTAGGATTATGATTTTCTATTCAGCACCAGCGAATAATATAAGATGTAGAGCGTCCGTTTTCAATTTAATGCAAGCGGCTAGCGAAGGGCCTCTCGAAATAGTGATTAGCTAGCATCACACATCACTGGGTGATTCACTTTACCCATGTCACAAACTGTGGATGACCCGTTCTTTGGGGAAAGTAACCGTTATCATGGTGCCTTGGCCTTTCTTGCTGTGGATCTCCATGGCGCCGTTGTGTAACTCCATCAAGCCTTTGGTCAGTGGCAATCCCAAGCCGGTTCCCTCGTGTTTGCGATAAAGAGACGTATCCAATTGGCCAAATTTACTCATGGCATGCTTTACCTCATCCTCATTCATGCCAATGCCGTTGTCGCGAACTGCAATCGCAAGGGAACCATTGTCGTTTAACTTTGAGCTTACCGATACCTCTCCCTCTTCAGGCGTGAATTTTACCGCATTGCTCAGAAGGTTGAGTAGAACCTGTTTCACGCGTCGGCTGTCCGCATAGATTAATGGGATTTTAGGGTCAATTTGCGATGAGAGTTTAACGTCTCCATCCTTCGCCCTCGGTGCGATGAGACGGATCGAAACATCGACAATCTCCGTTGTGTTAATGTGTTCTTCCTGCAATTCCAACGCATCGGCCTCGATTGCTGAAATATCAAGAATATCATTAATGAGATTGAGAAGATGACTTCCAGATTGATGAATGTCGCTAAGATATTCCCTGTACTTTTCGTCTCCTAGAGGGCCAAAAGTCTCCTCAATCATTGTGCTTGAAAAACCGATGATCGCATTCAAAGGCGTGCGTAACTCGTGGCTCATGTTAGCCAGCATGCTGGATTTAGCGCGATTGGCGAATTCGGCCTTTTGCATGGCCGACAGAATCTTTTCTTCCGCCTGTTTGCGTTCGGTAATGTCCATTACCGTGCCTGACAACGTGTCATCGCTACCCACGAATTCACCTATAGCATGGATATTCCTCATTTCACCGTTTGGTCGGAAAATGCGGTATTCAGAATCAAATTTTTCTCTGTTTTTTGAGGCTTTTTCCAGTTCCAACACCACTCGTTCAAGGTCGTCGGGATGCAGGTTTCTTTTAAAATTTTCAAAGTTAGCCTCGACTTCCCCTGGTTCGTACCCGAAAATTCTAAATCGTTCGTCTGACCAACTGGCCTTTCCCGTGCGAACATTCATAACCCAACTTCCCAATCCGCCAATTCTTTGAGCTTCGTTCAGTTTCTCTCTGCTTTTTCTTAGCTCGGAAGTTCTTTCCTCGATCATTTTTTCCAGGCGATCAGCAAAGGCACGGGAGTCTTTGAACATGCTGTCTTTCGTCTGGACGACGGAGATATGCTCTAAAATTGTATCGTGAGACGCAAAATCATCAAAACTTAACGAAGCCTCCATAATGTCTTCGGATTTTGAGATAATCGGAGAAGCCACCAAGAGAAGGCTATCGGGTTCAGTTAAATAGAACCCAACCCGAAAGCGGAGGTTCGTCGCCTCAGTGCTTTTGAAAACGTAGCCAACATTAATCCGCTTATCGATTTGATCCCAAGTGAGAAGGCCTTCGTCTTCTTCGCTGATGAGAAATTTCTGAAAACTTTGCCCCTTCCTAAAATTGGGGACCAATTTTAGGAATTTATCGCTGATCCGCACAATATGTAGCTTTTCATCCAGCACCAGATGAAATGGAAATATTTCGTTGCAGAGTTGCAAGCTGAGGCGAAGGTCTCTGTCACCCACGTTAGGCCTCCACCTTAAAGAATCGTAATCAGGTACTCATCATAGTCAGCGCCGTTTTGCTTCTGCGCTGTGATCTCGATGTCGATTTCCTGACCATAATGTTTCCCCAGTCCCGTGAGTACGCCGGCAACAAATGTTGTTAAGCCGGGCCTTTCAGAGACATACTGAAGGCGCATTTCTTTATCGTCACATTCAACGATATTAAATACGGGTGGCCGTAATTCAGGAATGCTTGTTCTCATTGCCGAGTGGATTGAGTTCAACTTTTTAAGAAACGCGAAGAGATCTTCCGCCATGGCGTAGTAGGTGCCGAAATCGCTATCAGCTGTGTAGGGAACCCATTGTCTTCCCGCAGTTTCAAGAAATTCTGGCGCGGGAATACCTTTAACCTCACACACTGCGCCGACGATATTATAGGTGATGTCATCCGGGTACTGTTCCATGCCAATGAAGAAGTTGACGTCTTCACTGATCTTCTCGTCTGTTTTTTCCCAGATTTCCTTGCCGTAGAATTCGACAATCTTGTCCTTTAGAAAGCGGTTGACCAAACCATACATGTGCCCCTCTCCTTTCGAAGGAAGCTCACCCCAGCGTCCCTTGCTATTTGTGAGAATAGCGTAGTTTATAGGCTTTGTCTCTTTTGGATCAATTTGGTCTATGAGGCGTTTAACCTAGCCAAGGACTCGCTGCACCAGCCAGTTGGCGTTCCTAAGCAGGCGCGCGTCATCACCGCGCGGGCCGATGACCTGAACGCCCAGCGGCAAACCGTTGGGGCCTTCCATCAGCGGCAAAGAAATCGCGGGAACGCCGCAATAGGTCGCCAGAGTGTTGAACACAGGGCTGCCTGTCGATTCCAGACCTTCCGGCGCCTCGCCGGTGGCCGCCGGGGTGATGATGATGTCATAGTGATCGAAAATCGAGTTCAAACCCCTGTTTAAGAGGTCCTGACCGTCGACGGCTGTATTGTATTGGACTGCGGTTACCTTTTGGCCTTCTTCAATCATACTGCAAAGAGTATCGGTCAGCTTTTCCCTGCCGCGCTCAAAGTAGCCCGCGAAGCTTTTTGCCAGATCTGCGTACATTATGTGGCGATGCATATCGACCAGATGATCAAAAGGCTCCGACAGGGGCAGGTCGCTACAGTCGTCTCCCAGTACCTCGACTATTTCGGCAAAGGCTTCTTTTGTTTCCGGTCCTGCCTGATCCCACATCGGCGTTTTGGCGAAAGCGACGACAGGCGTCATCGGCGGATCTTCCCGTACTGTATTACGTAGCGCGGGGAGGGCACGGGCGCGGGTATATTTGTCGCCTGGATCGGATGCGATTAGTGATTCAGTCAACAAGGCGATATCTTCGAGGGTGCGAGCATAGGTTCCGATGGTGTCCAGCGGTGGGGACTGAGACAGAACGCCGGTTCGGGGGATCAATCCATGGGTTGGTTTAAAGCCGATAACGCCACAGTAGGATGCAGGACGGAGCATGGAACCGTTTGTCTGGCTGCCAATGGCCAATGGCACCATATTGGCGGCCACGGCTGCAGCGGAGCCGCTGGACGAGCCGCCCGGTGTGTGAGCAGCGTTATGAGGGTTTTTTGTTTTTCCTGGGCCGAAAACGGCGAGTTCCGTCGTTACCGTTTTGCCCATGATGACGGCGCCCGCTTCTTTCAAAAGGCGGACGACCCGGCTGTCCTCTTCAGGCTGCCGCCCTGAATCCAGAATTGTGCCGTTTTCGGTCGGCAGGGATTCGGTGTCGCAGATGTCTTTTACGCCGACGGGAATTCCATGCAGTGGTCCGACCGGACCCCCGGCCTGTCGTAGAGTATCCAGCCTTCGGGCCTGGTCTATAGCGAATTCGGGATTTAAATGCGCCCAGGCCTCGATATCAGCGTCGACCTGATCGATCCTGCCGAGGCAAGCCTTCACTAGTTCTTCGGAGTTGATTTCACCGGCGCGTATTTTCTCCAAAGCTTGGGTGGCGGAGAGTTCAATCAGTGACATAGGAGGAGCCTTTAAGCGTTGTTATTGGTGCCATTCCCGTTTCCATTGCCATTGCCATTGATTTTCTTACGCAGACAAGTGTTCCAGAAGTCATAGAAAACCAACGCCAGAATAGCGAGGCTGATTATCCAGAACGGCAGCCCACCCCAAAAACCGGCAAATCCCGAAGAAATGCCTTCCGCCAAGCCGAGTACAAACAGGGCGACCAAAACCGAGCCGACAAATCCGGAAATTACTTCAACGGTAGCCTTGGACATAATGTTTCTCTCCAGCGATTAGTTCGTCCCCACTGCTTATGGTATATATTTTCCAAACAATGCGTCGGGCAACCAAAGCGCGATCTGGGGATATTGATACATCAGGACCATGATCGCTATGACGATGGCCAGATACGGCATGATGCCTTTGAAAATGTCCATCAACTCGATCACGTTGCCCAGAACGCCTTTCAGGTAATAGGCCGACATGGCCATGGGCGGGGTCAAGAAGGACGTTTGAAGGTTAAGAGCAACCAGCATTGCGAAGAAGTACGGATTAACCCCGAACGCATCCAGCATGGGCAGGAAGATGGGCACGAAGATAATCAAGATTTCCGACCACTCTAACGGCCAACCCAACAAGAAGATGATGACCTGCACCAGTACCAGGAACTGCCAAGGGGCAAGGTTGAATCCAAGAATGAAATGCTCGATGATTTCGTGGCCACCCAAATACGAAAAAACTGCGGCAAATGTCCATGATCCGACAAACAGCCAGCACACCATCGCCGTCGCCTTCGCCGTCAAATAGACGGAATCCTTCAACATTCCCCAGTTGAGGGATTTGTAGGCAAAAGCTAAAACCAGCCCCCCCAAAGCCCCCATGGCTGCGGCTTCCGCCGGTGTCGCAAGACCGCCCAAAATGGATCCCAATACCAGCATGATCAAAACCGTCAGGGGAACGAATGACGTCAACAACTGCCAGTAAACGACCCGTTTTGGCGGAATGTCCTCTTCACGCGGCTTGGGCGCGATTGATGGTTTAATTGCGACTCGAATAATCACATAGACAATATATGCCCCTGCCAGCAAGAGCCCCGGGAACATGGCGGCGGCGTAAAGGCGCAATGGCGAAAGCTCAGCAATGGCTGCATAAACAATCAACATAATCGAGGGCGGGATCAGGATGCCGAGCGTGCCGCCAGCGCAGATGACGCCTGAAGCAAAACTCTTGTCATAATGGGCTTTGGCCATGGCGGGGAAAGCCAACAGTCCCATTAGGGTGACTACGGCGCCGACAATGCCGCTCGCCGTCGAAAAGACTGCGCAGGTTATCAACGCGGCGATGGCCATGGACCCCGGCAGGTTTCGGGCCGCCATCTGCAGCGAATAGAAAAGCTTGTTAACGATATTGGCGCGTTCAACCACATAACCCATGAACAGGAACAACGGGATCGCCACCAGGGTGTCGTTTTCCATCACCGAATACGTGTTCTGATTCAGCAGATAGAAAATTCTGTTGTTTAAAAAATCCGCGACGGTTTCGATACTGCCGGCATCGTTATAAGCGTAAAAACCAAAGCCAACGCCCATGGCCAGCAAGGTGAAGGCGACGGGAAACCCGAAAAGCACCATCACGATGAATAGGGATAGCATCAGAATTGCTACTTCGGGGTTCGTCATGCTGCCATTGGCTCCGTCTCAAACAGATAAAGTAAAAGTTGGGGGCTAATCAATTTCAAGTTTCGTCGCCTGACCGGTAAGAATGTCTTCCGTTTCCTGGGCATCCTCATGACGCGGGAGCCATTCATTGGATTTCATTGCAAGGTAACAGCGCATGCATTCTCCTATTCCCTGGATGATGAACAGCGCGCCTGCCAGTGGGATCAGGGTTTTAAAGAAATAGATCTGAATACGGGCTGGGCTATTCCAGCTTACTTCTTCGTAGCGCCATGAATCGGCTGCAATTTCCCAGCCAAACCAGAATAGGGCGAGCATGCCTGGAAAAAAGAAAACAACGTACAAAAGGAAATCTAGTCGCGCCTGCCAACGCGGCTGCAAAAAGCGGTAAATTACATCAGCGCGCACATGGGTGTCCTGGGCAAGGGCGTAGGGACCTGCCATCAGAAACAGCGCCCCATACATCTGCACCATCATGTCGAAGGCCCAAACGGTTGGCGCATTCAGGACGTATCGAACGAAGACTTCATAAGATACAGAAAGCGTCAGGATGAGAATACACCATCCAAATGCGCGCCCAATCCATATGTTGAGGCTTTCGATTGCATGAATAATAGGCGCCACGACGGTGTCTCCTGCCTTTTTTTAGCGACTAGAGGGACAGCTTTTTAAGCTGTCCCTCCATAGCATCTTTTTGCGACGTTGACTCGCAAAAACAGGTTAGATCAACCGAAGTGATGCTTGTAAGCCAGACCGTAATCGGGCTGGTTCAGCAACAAGTAGTTCATCACTTTTTTAGCATAATCTTTCTGTGAAGCGACAACCTTGGCGAAGAATGGATCTTCACCGGAAATCCGGTCGACAACAATGTCCCAAGCCTTCAACTGTTCCGCCATGACGGAGTCCGGGGTGCGGTATACGTTGACGCCATGGTCATTTTGCAATCTGACCAGATCATCGGCATATCGAAGAGTGTTATGCCAGTAGAAATTCGAGTTCTCAGCTTCGGACGCATATTTCAGAATATTCTGAAGCTCCGCGGGAAGGGACTCGTACTTCGCTTTGTTGAAGGTTATCTCGAAGGCTTCCTGCGACTGGTGGAAACTGGCCAGATGGTAGTGCTTGGAAACATCCTGCATGCCGAAGTCTTTATCCGAGGTTGGGTTGTTGAATTCAGCAGCGTCGATAAGTCCGCTTTTCATCGCCGGTTGGATTTCGCCGCCGGGCAACTGAACGACGGACATTCCCATTTCCAGCAGAACGTCAGCCGCTAGGCCAACGGTACGGTATTTCAGGCCATTCATCTGGGAAGAATCTTTGATTTCTTCCTTGAACCACCCCAACGGCTGGGCAGGCATCGGGCTGTTGAAGAAGCTGACCAAGTTTAGCCCAAGGCTTCCCATCAGTTCGTTGAACAATTCCATGCCGCCGCCATAGTGGATCCAACCCAAAAGCTCCTGTGCCGACCAGCCAAAGCAGGGGCCGGTGCCGAACAAGGACGCGGCCTTCGACTTTGAATACCAATAAGCAGGGACGTAGTGTGCGCCGTCGAGAACGCCACGGTGGACGGCGTCCTGCATCTGGCTTGTTTTCACAACCGAGTTCACCGATAGCAGATCGATCTTTAAGGCGTCGCCGGCCATTGCGTGGACACGGTCAACATAGCTTTTGGCGTTCTCAAGAAAGATACCGCCGCCCCAGGCCGCCTGGACCTTGAGAACGACCGGCTCTTTTTTCATAACTGCCGGTGCAGCGGGTGCGGCAGCCTTCGCTTCTTCCTTTTTCTTTTCTTCACACGCGGCAAGCGTTGCTACACCCAGGCCAGCAGCAACTGCCGCGCCTGCTTTAAGGAACTTGCGACGTGAGTTTGGTTTCTTTGACATTTTAGAAAACTCCTCCCAAGAAAGTTCCGGGCCTGTTAATCCCGAAACCAAAATTTACCCGCGATACGGCGACAGAAGTTTTAACGGTTTTTCTTGCCCCCTGTTGTGCCGAAATCTCGGATAGTTTGCCGTCAATCGGCTTGATGCGCCAATTTTCAACGGTAACACACGACAGATAAGTAATTTCGGGCATTTTAGAAAGATTCGCAAGAACGATCCCGCATTATGGGAAGAAATTTTTTTCCATTACTCACAATAGACTGTGATGATATCAGGCAACCCGGTCTGTAGGTTCCTTGCCCGCGAAGATAGAATCCAAATTATCTAAAGCGCGAAAGCCCATTGCGTCACGGGTATCGGTTGTCGCGCTGCCAATATGTGGCAACAAAAAAACGTTCTTCAGCGCGCGGTATTCGGGATGAATATCCTCTGGTTCGCCATTGAAAACATCCAGTCCAGCGGCCCACAGTTTCCCGGATTTAAGCGCCGTGATAAGGGCCTCGTCATCAATGATTCCACCGCGTGCGGTGTTGATGACGATGGCGCCTTTGGGAAGCAAGTCAATCCGCTCGTTGTTTAAAAGCCCCGCGGTTTCTGGGGTCGCCGGACAATGAAGGGATAACACGTCACAGTTTGGCAGCAATGATTCAATCGTTTCATGATATATTGCGCCGGCTTCTTTATCGGGGTTGAGGCGATTTCGATTGTAATAGTGGATATCCATGTCGAAGCCACGGGCGCGTTTGGCGCTGACCCGTCCGACCCTTCCCATGCCGATAATGCCAAAACGCTTTGAAGTGAGTTGGCGTCCAACCATGAAACTGGGTGACCAGTCGCGCCACTTTTGGGAGCGAACCAGGCGTTCGCCTTCGCTGGCACGCCGCGCCGCGCCCAGCATCAGCAGCATGGCGATTTCGGCCGTGGCGTCGGATAGCACATCCGGGGTATTGGTGACGATAATGCCCTTGGACTTGGCGGCCTCCAGATCGCAGTGATCGACACCTACCGAGAAATTGGAAATCGCCTTGATGTTGGCGGGCAAACGGCCGATCAAGTCGGCTGAAAATTTCTCCGTATGACAAGGCAATATGGCTTCGGCATTGGCAGACAGATTTATGATTTCCTCCGCGCTGTACAGTTTGTCGTCAGGATTAAGAATAGGCGCGTAGTCCCTCTGCAATCGCGCCTCGACGGCATCGGGCAGTTTTCGGGTAACGAGGATAACAGGCTTGGTGTTCATAGAAACTACACTCCAACAAATGAATTCAGCTGGTGTTTTGGTTGTCGGCGAAAACTCAAGCGTTCGACGCCGATTGATTTGGCAAGTCGATTTCCGATGGCAACCTGCCGCCAAAGTCAGCCGTGATATCTTTACACGTTTGTTGCACAAGTTCGCCCAGGGCAGGGATACGATCATCCGTTATTCGCGCTTTCGGTCCGGAAATTGAAACAGCCGCCAACGGACCACCGTTTTCATCGTAAATCACCGAAGCCACGCAGCGCATGCCAATAGACTGTTCTTCGTCATCCAGCGCGTATCCATTCAGGACTACCTCATTCAAGCCTTTCAGAAATTCTGCAGAGTATACTCTTGTGCCGTCGGCCTTATCTTTTTGGGTGATCCGGTTGCGGTCGACTTCGGGCATGGCGGCAAGCAATGCCTTGCCGACGGCGGAACAATGTAGTGGCGCCCGTGAACCGGGTCGCACGAAGGCACGCATCATTTCCCTGCATTCGACCTGGGCTAAATAGACAATTTCTTCCTGGTCCTGGGTTGCTAGATTGACGGTTTCACCTGACTGATCCATCAAGTGGCGCATGAAGATCTTCGCCAACGGAACATAGTTTCGGGATCTCGCAAATGCATTGCCGACGACAAAGGATTGTACCCCGATCGACCACATATTACTGGTTCGATTAAAACGAACAAAGCGGCGGTTCTCAAGAGTCGTTAACAGTCGATGGGTGGTGGAGGTTGGCAACCCGCCCAGTCGCGCTAGTTCAGTAAGTGACAGGCCTCTGTCATGAATCGCAAGGGTTTCCAGTATAATCAATGCACGCGTCAGGGACTGTACCTGCGGGTTGCGACTCGAAGTTTTCTTCTTTTCCTTGTGCGCCTTTTGGGGCGGCATTGCGGAAGTTTTCACGGACTGGTTCACGACTCTCTCCATACAAGAATTGGCGGCTCGTATCTCACATAGCATACACGCCTTCCCGCATCGTGGAAACCGTTTCCTATTCTGTTGACATGATTGGGTAGCGGGAATAGATCAAGGGCATCACCGTCCCGCCCGGATCAAAGACTTGGAAAAACCTTTAAAAGGGGACCCGGGCCTACGGGAAGGATCTTTTATTTCAGTTTTTTCATTGGAGACGACTATGAGTTTCACCATCGTAGAACAATGCCAGGCGCGATTAAACCGCTCCGAACTGGCCGTTCCGGGTTCCAATCCAAAATTTCTTCAAAAAGCCGCTGCGGGCGATGCCGATGTTGTTTTTCTTGATCTTGAAGATGCCGTTGCACCCAGCGACAAAGAGCAAGCGCGTAAGAACATCATTGAGGCTCTGAACGATTTGGACTGGGGGACGAAAACCGTATCTGTTCGAATTAATGGATTGGATACCCATTATATGTACCGCGATGTCGTTGACGTCGTTGAACAGGCCGGGGACAAACTGGATTTGATCATGATTCCCAAGGCGGGAACGGCCGCAGATATCTACGCCGTCGATATGATGGTTACTCAGATAGAAGAAGCCAAGGGTTACAAAAAGCGCATCGGTTTCGAGATGATCATCGAAACGGCGCTGGGAATGGCCAATGTCAATGAAATAGCCGCCGCAAGCCCGCGCAATGAGTCGCTGCATTTCGGTGTCGCCGATTACGCTGCTTCGACCAAAGCTCGCACAACCAATATTGGCGGGCCCAACGCCGATTATGGTGTTTTGACAGATGATGACGGCGAGGGGAACCGCGACTACCATTGGGGCGACATGTGGCACTACGCTATTTCGCGCATGGTCGTCGCCGCGCGCGCGAATGGTTTGCGACCAGTCGACGGCCCATTTGGCGATTTTTCCGATCCAGACGGTTATTCAGCTCAGGCCAATCGAGCGGCCGTGCTGGGTTGCGAAGGCAAGTGGGCGATCCACCCCAGTCAGGTCGCATTGGCCAACGAATTGTTCAGCCCGTCCGAGGCGGAAGTAACCAAGGCCAAGCGTATCCTTGAAGCCATGGAAGAGGCACAGAAGGAAGGCTTAGGTGCGGTTGCTCTTGACGGCCGCCTGATCGACATAGCTTCGATCAAGCAAGCGGAAGTTCTGGTCAAGAAAGCAGAGGAAATTGCGGCCGCCGGTTGACCGGGTATTACTGATCTTTTAGAAATGAGCAGCGCCCCGTCACCTTTAAGGGGCGCTGCTTTTTTTGCCTGTGTATTCCCTAAAGCGTGTGATAGATAACGCCAATGCATAACTATCTTGATTTCGAAAAACCGATCGCCGACCTTGAAGGCAAAATCGAGGAACTCAGGCACCTGTCTAGCGACGGCGAAGTCAATATTGCCGATGAAGTAACTAAGTTGCAGGGCAAGGTGGACAAGCTTCTTCGCCAAACCTATGCAAAGTTGTCGCCATGGCAAAAGACATTGATCGCCCGTCATCCCGACCGGCCCCATGCGGTAGACTATATTTCGGCGCTAATTGAAGATTTTACTCCCTTGGCTGGCGATCGCGCCTTTGCCGAAGACCCGGCGCTGATCGGCGGACTGGGACGATTTAAGGGCTCATCGGTTGTCGTTTTGGGCAATGAGAAAGGCGCGGACACCAATGGTAGAGTCGCGCACAATTTCGGTATGGCCCGTCCTGAAGGCTATCGCAAGGCAATCCGTTTGATGGAATTGGCCGACCGTTTCAACCTGCCTGTCATTACGCTGGTTGACACCCCGGGAGCTTATCCGGGTGTCGACGCCGAGGCCCGCGGACAGGCGGAAGCGATCGCCCGCTCCATTGAAACATGTATCCAGATCAAGGTTCCTCTTATCAGCATCGTTATCGGTGAAGGCGGTTCCGGCGGGGCCATGGCGCTGGCGGCGGCCAATACGGTGTTAATGCTGGAACATTCCATCTATTCCGTGATTTCCCCCGAAGGCTGCGCCTCCATCCTGTGGCGTGACGGAGAACAGTCGAAAGACGCCGCCGAAGCCTTGAAAATGACGGCCCAGGATTTACTCAAGCATGGCGTGATTGAGGGCATAATTGACGAGCCCCTTGGCGGCGCCCACCGGAGCCCCGAGGCGACGATCAGTGCGGTTGGAGAAGCCATTGAAGGCGCCTTGAAGGACCTTTCCGGAATGGATGGCGGTGTTCTGAAGAGCAGGCGGCGCGAGAAATTTCTTAAAATAGGCTCGCAGTTGCCGGAGTAAATTTCAAAGAGTCTTTAGGTATTTCGTGAAGTGCTTCAACAGTCGTGGGACATTCGGATTAAGCGTTTCCCAGAGCGCCAATCCCTTGGGATCATGATTTCGAAGATAACGTAAGAAGCTGTCGCACTGTTTTTCGAGTTGCCTTTTAAAATCAATCATCTCGTTTGAGAATTTATCCATTTTCAGGTTTTGGTAGGCCATTTCCTCATACAACCAGGCTTCGCACTCCATATCGATAAGGCGCATTTCCCCCCAGCGATTATTGAGGTGCTGAATGCCATGCCCGACCAGTTCGTGAACCATTACTGCCGCCAGTTCTTTCAAAGGCCATTTGACCCCATGCCGACTGACGATGACGAGAAATTTGCTGTTCTTACCCTTGCCGTTTAGGCGCTTGTAATAGAGCGGAGAGAACAAGGCGACTTGAATTGAACTCATATTGGCCAACTTGTCCGGATAACGCGGGTCATAAACAATTGTCACAGGCCCATTTTTCTTTAGCCGTTCTATCTGGGATTTGCTGAACGGTGAGTTTTTCTCGATTAGGGCAAGCGCTTTTTCAATGATCTTCAAGGCTTGATCTGGATCGACGATGGGAACGTCGAACTTCTTTCCCGCAGGAGGGGCCAGACCAATTAATGAGATGCCATTGTAAGTAGACAGGGCAAGCTTATCGATAGGCGTATCATCACCGACAATTGCCAGGGCTTCTTTTTGGCCGATGGCGCTTCCTTCGTTAGGCCACAGGATCAGAAGACTAACAGCCAGTATATTAAAAAGGCGGAATATCACGCCTTCGACTCCAGGAAGTGAGTAAGAATATAAAGGAATTTTGGTATTTCAGGCTTTTGAGTCAAGCTTGGGTGCGATCCGGGTGTTTTCAATTGCTGCGGTCCATCCAAAGTCATCAAATATTGAGTAGAGAACAGGAACTACAAATAACACTAGAGCGGTAGAGGCAATCAAGCCAAAACTCAAGCTAGTGACCAGCGGAACCAGAACCTGAGCCTGCAGGCTTTGTTCAAGCATCAAGGGCAGCAATCCGGCAATGGTTGTCAGTGAAGTCAAAAGAACCGCGCGAAAGCGCTCCCGGCTTGCAATTTTTGCCGCTTCGACGGGCGAAATTCCCTGCGATCTTCGAATTTTTATGAAATGGACGAGAAGGATGGAGTCATTTACGACGACTCCGGCCAGGGAAGCAAACCCGACAATGGAAGGCATCGACAAGTCCAGCCCCATTAATAAGTGCCCCCATACCACGCCAATTAACCCCAAGGGAATGACTGACATAATAATAAGTGGCTCCAGATAGCTTTTGAACAGGAAGCAAAGCAACAGGAAGACGCCAATCAGGCCGAGGGCGAACCCTTTTATAACGGACTGCCCGGTGGTCGCTCCTTCTTTCACCTGCCCTTCATAAGAAAGACTGACGTTGGGGTGATTTTCCAGTAAATCATCGAGGAAGCGTGCCCGGGTGTCGCCAATGATCTCCGCTACGTTGGTGAGCTTAGGGTCGACATCGCCTTGCAGGGTGACGGTGCGCTGGCCGTTAACCCTCACGATGCGAGCCCAGCCTCGATCACGTTGAAGCGACGCAACGGCGCCTAGGGGTACTTGCCTGCCCGTTGGCGTCGTTACCGTAAAGTATTCCAGATCGGCCAGCGAATTTCTGTCTTTTGCGTCCAGACGAATATCAACTTCCATTGATTCCGAACCAACCTGAATCTCGCTCGCGGTACGGCCGAAAAAGGCGGAACGCAACTGTCCGGCGATTCCACTGGCATCCAACCCAAGTGAAAGCGCGCCTTCACTCAGTTGTAACCTAATTTCGGGTTTTCCCGGTCTGAGATCATCGTGTAAATCCAACACTCCTTGATAGGTGTTGAGCCATTCCTGAATGGCCATGGAAACAGCTTTTAGCTCTGACAAATCTTTACCGTGCAGCCGTAGGTCAATTGCGCGTCCGCCAGGACCGTGAGCGTATTCAACAAAATTGGCCGCCAAAACGTCGGTCATCTCTCCACTTTCTTCACGCCAACGGTTCAGTATCTCAAGCAACGCGACGTTGCGAATTTCGGCATCCAGAAGATCAACAGAAATGGTGGCGACGTGAGGTCCGCTTTCACGGGCGTCTCTGTTTGTGCCGAAGCGAATGTTAATGTTTTCCACTAGGGAGCGTTGATCCGGCTGCAACGGCGTTAATTCCCTATCGACCCGTTTCAGGGCTTTGGTAATGGTGCCGACGGCTTTTTCGGTGCGGTGCAGGGGCGTCCCTTGCGGCAAAAGAATCCTAGCTTCGATCAAATTACCGTCGATATCGGGAAAGGCGAGGAATTTCAGGCCGCCCCCGGCGAGGACTGAGATCGTTATCAAGAAGAACCCGACAACCACGCCAACGCTTAAGTATCGCCACTCGACCGCTACATCAACCAGCCGTCCGACGAATTGTTGACGCACCCAGTCAAGGCGCTCTTCGAACCGTATGCGGAAACGGCTAGGTTCTTTGTCCCGTTGGCCCTTACGGGCGTGGGAAAGATGGTGAGGCAGGATGAGAAAAGCTTCGATCAGGGAGACGCTAAGAGTGGTGATCAGGATCAGCGGCAATACCTTCAATATGGAACCGATTGTACCTTTCAGGAACAGCAAAGAACCAAAGATGCATACTGTTGTCACGAATGAGGCGATTACCCCCGGTGCTACCTGTTTAGTCCCTTTAATCGCCGCTTCAGTAATCGACTCACCCTTGCTCAAATGGGTGGCGATATTTTCCGATAGAACAATCGCGTCGTCCATTAACAGGCCAACGGCGATCAAAAGTCCGACAAGGGTAATCATATCGAAGGAATAACCCAGTATCGACATCATGAAGATGGTGCCAAGGAACGAAATCGGTAATCCCATGGCGACCCAGAAAGAAAAGCGGAAGCTGAAAAACAGCCACATGGTTAGAAAAACCAGCAGCAGACCCTGAAGTCCGTTATCCAGCAACATATTCAGGCGATCACGAACGATGGAGGAAATATTCTGCGTCAGTTCGAATTCTACTCCGGGCGGGGCGATCTGGCGCTGGTTTTCAATGAAAGCCGAAACTGCGTCGACGACTTTCAGGGTATCTTCGTTCTTGCTTTTCGTGATTTCCAACAACGCGGCGCGTTGGCCGTTGAAAATGATTTTCTCTTCATCCAGTTCGAAACGATCCGAAATTTCGGCTATATCACCCAGACGAACCTCAGAACCGCTTTCCGACGAAACCACGATCAATTCACGCAAACTATCAACTGAACGGCGCTCGTCCATGAAGCGGATCAGCGTATTCCGGTTCGAAGATTCAATGGCCCCGGCGGGCAAATCTATGCTCTGGCGCGAAATAACCTCTGCAATATCCGAAATGCTCAATCCCGATTGTCTGAGAGTCAGGGCCGGGATTTCAATTCTGATCTGGTGATCGGAGAAGCCTTTGATATTGACTTGTGAAATGACGCCAATCAGGAGCATCTGATCTTTCAGTTGTTCGGCAAATGCTTTCAGGTGAGAAGGCGACATCGGGCCTGCAACTGCCACGGATACTACAAAATCTGTGCGCCCCTTTTGGGTAACAACCGGTGTTTCGACGGTTTCAGGGAACGTGTCGATGGCTTCAACTTCGGTTTTTACATCGTCCAGGAAACGGTCAATGTCGGCGCCTTCCCTCATTTTAATCGTCGCCGTACCAACATTTTCCTCGGCATCACAACGGATTTCTCTGATTTCGCTTACGCCATCAACTGCATCTTCCAGTCGTTCACAAATAGCGGTTTCAACTTCCTCGGCACTGGCGCCTGGGTAAATTGTTCGCACCGTCACTTCGTCAGGAGGGATATCCGGGAAAGTTTCGCGTTTGACCGACGGTGCGGCGGCTAATCCGATGACGATAAGGGCAAGCATCAGTAAATTCGCCGCCGTTGGATGTGTGGCGAAAAAGCGGATCACCGAACCTCTCCTCCGCCTTCAGCCGCGGAAATCAAATTCTCGCTGGTCTGCGCATCTTTAGAAATATCCAGCAGCATTCCCGATATCGCCGGTATCGGATCGGAAACAATAATCTGTTCTCCAGCCTTTAGGCCGCTCTTCACGACGGCGAAATCCGTTTGGACGAAAGCCGTTTCAATAGGCCTTATTTCAAGCCGGTTCCCGTCTGCGACGACATAAACCGACTCGCCGTGCAGGCTGGAGCGCGGGACAACGATTTGACCGGAACGGGGCCGCCCCTTGATTTCCACCTCGACAAACATGTTCTTGGTCAGCGGAGGCCTGGAGCCCGGAAGCGCCTGCCCGTAGGGATCATCAACCGCGACAATAACCCCGGCGGTACGGGTTTCGGGGTCGATGGCGTCGTTAATGCGGGTGAACCGAGCCTTCCATTCGGCGTTGACGGTACTGGCGCGCAAGCGCACCACGGCTTCAAATCCCAATAAGTCTGGAAGCCTGCTCATGATTCCGGCGGCCTGGTCGGGTACAGGGGTGTCCGGGGAAATTAGATTGATCAGGCGGCCGATGGGAACTTGGGCGGTTACTTCCGCTACCCCGATATCATCGGCAACGGCGAGAACCTTGCCAAGCCCGGTGTATTGCGTCGCCTCGATGTTCACTTCAGCAATTCGGCTGTTGAAAGGGGCGACAATCTGGGTGCGCTCCAGGTCCAGACGCGCCGCTTCGAGTCGGGCTTGTTGTTGTGCATGCTGGGCGCTCAACACTTCGCGTTCAGCCGGAATCAGGTTCAGGGTATTACGAAGGGATTGAACACTTTGGCGGCCATTCAGGAAATTGCGTTCCTCCAGATCGACGGCGGAAAGGGAAACGGTGCCCTGTTTCAACAGTTTCTGTTTCCGCTCCAAATCTCGCCGAATCAATTTCAGGCTGCGTTCTTCTATTTTCAGGGAGGCAAGAGTGTTTTTCTCGCGGGCGGCCAATTCTTCAATCTGCGCGCCTATGGCACGAATATCGGCTTCGGCCTGTACGGTGGCCAGGATATAGTCTGTCGGGTCAATCTTCAGCAGGATTTCACCCTTGGCGATGATCGCCCCTTTTTTCAGCTGTGGGTGAATTTCGACGACTTTTCCCGCAACCTCAGCGACCGCTTGCCAAACCCGCGCGGGCTTAATGCTGCCATATCCGATAGCGCGGGGGATAAGTTTCACTTCAGGGACTTCTATGACGCGAACGCTGGTGGCCTTTTCATTTTGCGGAAGCTGCACCGGTGTTGGACGCATCTTGAAGGAAAAGCCAAGTACAATGGCTCCGGCCACAACCGGAAGCAGGAAAAGCCAGGCTCTTCGCATCATCGGAAACTTGGACATCAGATAATTATTCCTTCTTTTTCAACACGATACATGCAGAAAATGAAAAAGTGAACTGATCGATGAAGTATGCCCTTTAAGGGCACTTTACACCTTGATTTCGGCTAAGCCTTGCCGTGGCAGTGCTTGTATTTTTTACCTGTTCCACAAGGGCAGGGTGCGTTACGTGCAACGCGCCCCCACGTCGATGGATCTTCCGGGTCCAGGTCCGAAGCCGCTTGGCGGCTTTTTATAGGCGTCGCCAATTTGCTTTTTTCGCCTGCTTCGGCGCTGTCAGCATGTTGGAAAGCGGGATCGTCACGGGTTTCAGTCATTTCCTGTTCGCTGCGCTGGAACAGAAGTTCCTCGGCATCTGCCGACATTTGCAATTCGATATGGGACAGAACCTGAGTCAGGCGTTCACGCAGGGTGTCGAGCATTTCCTCGAAAAGATTGAAGGATTCCCGTTTGTATTCGTTTAGCGGGTCACGCTGGGCATACGCGCGCAGCCCAATGCCTTGCCGTAAATGATCGAGCGTCAGTAGATGTTCTTTCCAGACCTGATCGAGCATTTGCAGAAGCAGGCTCTTTTCCACCGAGCGCATGACTTCGGAACCGTAGTTAACGGCCTTTTCAGCCGCCAGACGGTTGGCGACATCGGTCAGGCGTTCGCGGATTTCAGCATCGGCAATGCCTTCTTCCTTGGCCCAGTCCTTGACGGGAACGTCTTTGCCGAAAATTCGCAGGACTTCCTCGTGAAGAGAATCGGTGTCCCACTGTTCGGCGTAAGCCTTTTCAGGAATACAGCGGGCCACAATATCGTCGATAACCTGTGCGCGCATTTCGTTGATTTCTTCCGAGACGTCTTCAGTCGCCATCAACTCCTTGCGTTGTTCGAAGATGACCTTTCTCTGGTCATTCATGACATCATCGAACTTCAGCAGGTTTTTACGGATTTCGAAGTTTCGCGCTTCGACCTTTTGCTGGGCTTTTTCCAGGGCCTTGTTGACCCACGGGTGGACGATCGCCTCGCCATCTTCAAGACCCAACTTCTGCAGCATGGTGTCGATGCGTTCAGATCCGAAAATACGCATCAAATCGTCTTCCAGAGACAAGAAGAATTTTGAAGCGCCAATGTCGCCCTGACGGCCCGCGCGGCCGCGCAGTTGGTTGTCAATGCGGCGGCTTTCATGGCGTTCGGTGCCCATGATGAATAGGCCGCCGGCTTCCAGCACCTGTTTTTTGCGGGTCTCTACTTCTGCAGTGATTTTTTGGGTTAGCTCCTTTATTTTGGCTTCATCCGTTTTCCCCGCCAGCTCTTCAGTCAAACGTATTTCCAGATTGCCACCCAACTGGATATCGGTGCCACGGCCAGCCATGTTGGTTGCAATTGTAACTGCGCCCGGTTCGCCCGCTTTGGCGATAATCATCGCTTCCTGCTCATGGTGGCGAGCGTTGAGCACATTGTGCTCAATCTTTTCCTTCTTCAACAACGCTGAAAGATGTTCGGATTTTTCGATGCTAACAGTGCCGACCAACGCCGGTTGGGAATGTTCCTGGCATTTTCTGATCAACTCGAGAATGGCGGCGTCTTTTTCCGCCGTGGTACGGTAAACCTCATCATCCATGTCTTTTCGGATACAGGGTACGTTTGTCGGGATATCGATCACTTCCAGGCCATAAATCTCAGAGAACTCCCCTGCTTCCGTCATGGCTGTACCGGTCATGCCGGCCAGCTTCGGGTACAAGCGGAAATAGTTCTGGAAGGTAATTGAGGCCAGGGTCTGGTTCTCGTTCTGGATTTCGACGCCTTCCTTGGCTTCCAGTGCCTGGTGAAGGCCATCGGAATAGCGACGCCCCTCCATCATACGGCCCGTGAATTCATCGATGATGATGACCTTGTTGTCCTTGACGATGTAGTCGGTGTCGCGCTCAAACAGAATGTGGGCTCGCAACGCCTGGTTGGCGTGATGAACCAGCGCGATGTTGGACAGATCATAAAGACCGCCTTCGGTCAACAAACCGGCGCCGCGCATCAATTGTTCAACGTTTTCGGTACCAACCTCGGTCATGGTGACCGCTTTGACCTTCTCGTCCTTTTCATAATCGTCAGGACCCAGTTTTGGGATCAACTTGTCTATGGCGATGTACAGCTCGGCGGCGTCCTCGGTCGGACCGGAAATGATCAGCGGCGTGCGGGCTTCATCGATCAGGATCGAATCGACTTCATCGACGATGGCGAAACCGAACGGACGCTGCACCATGTCTTCAAGGGTGAATTTCATGTTGTCACGCAGATAATCGAAGCCGAGCTCGTTATTGGTGGCGTAAGTTACATCCGAGGCATATGCTTCGCGGCGTTCGTCATCGTCCAGCCCATGAATAATATGGGCGCAAGTCATGCCAAGCGCGCCATAGATCGCCCCCATCCAGTTGGCGTCGCGCTGGGCCAGATAATCGTTAACGGTAACCACATGGGCGCCGTTGCCAGTTAGCGCATTCAGGTATACGGGTAGTGTCGAAGCCAGTGTCTTGCCTTCACCGGTTTTCATCTCGGTGATCATGCCGCGATGCAGCACCATGCCGCCCAGCATCTGTACATCGTAGTGGCGCTGTCCAAGAGTCCGCTTTGCGGCCTCGCGAACGGTTGCAAAGGCGTCGACAAGCAAATCGTCCAGGGTCTCGCCAGCCGCCAGACGTTCTCTCAGCCATGGCGTTCTGGCAGCTAATTCATCATCGCTCAAGGCCTCCAAATGCGGCTCAAGTGCATTGATGGCGTCGACGTCTTTTTGCAGTGTTTTCAGGAAGCGTTCGTTGGCAGAACCGAACAATCGCCGGGCTATGGCGCCGATCATAATGACCTCTAAAGAAAGATTGGCTGAGCAGACCGAAAGATCGTCCCCCGGCCGATGCAAGAGATAGAGTTCATATGGTCTCGTGTCAATGCGGTGAGGCATGGAAATTGAGGCAAATATTAACTGAATTTGCCATTTTTGAAGAAATATCCAGATCTGTGATGCGCGTCACAGTCAGATTAGAGGCGAGGTTGTTACGGTAGCGGAACATTAGGAAGGAAGAAATCCGGCAAAGAAGGATAAGTCGGAACTGGAAAGGGGTAAAACAATGAACAATAATCCATTTGCAGGCATCAAGGTTTTGCTGGCTGAACCCAAATCCAACGTTAGAAAGGAATTTCTGGGTGTTCTCAAGGAACTAGGCTGCAAGAACATCATGGAAACCGGTAATATTAAAGACGTTCACGAGGCTTTGGAGGAAGGCGGCGTTGACCTGCTGATCGGCGACACCACCCTTCCAGAAGGCGATCTTTCCGAAGTCATTTACAAAATCAGACATAGTCAGATTGGTGACAACCCGTTTGCGATCGCGATGATTCTGGTTTCAAAGTCCGATAAAGATCTGATCAGCAAAGTCATCGATTCCGGCGCCGACGATATTCTGATAAAACCTATTGATTCCAAACAATTACGTGATCGGCTACTGATGTTCAGCCTGGGGCGCAAACCATTTATTGTGACATCCGATTACATTGGCCCTGATCGTCGCAGTAAAGCTCGAGAGGAAAAATCCGCGCTGCCTTCGATCGTTGCACCAAATCCTTTGTTCATACGATTAAGCGGAACAAGAGGAAGCGGCGTCATGAAGAAGGCGGTAACCAGAGCCATGAGCATCGTCAATGAGAAAAAAGTCGAACGCCATGCCTATTCGGTTCATTGGCTTATGGAACGAATAATCGAGGTTCAAAATGGCGATATCTTCGCTCGCGACTTTGATATGGAAGAGCAGTTTCAGCGATTAAACGAAGTCGCCGTCGACATTTCCAACCGACTGAACGGAACCACATATCACCATGCCGCCGAAATGTGCATGACATTGGAGAATATGACGGCAATTTTGAAGGAAACTCCAGATTTGGCTGGAGAGGACGAAATGTTCCTGCTTGGCAAACTGACCGAAGTCATAAAACGAAAGTGCAATGGCAGTTGCGGCGATGAAGAAGCACCGCAAATAGATGCGCCAGAGATTTCGCCCGATCTGGCCGCCGAATAGCTCTTTACATATTGAACGACAGGCTAAACGCGCCAAAACGATCCGGCTGCGGCTGGCCTCTGAATTCCTTGGATCTCAAAACAAAGGAATAAGCCATTGTCATCCGTCCCAGGATGATGGCCGCGCCCATTTGCACATCCCTTACGAGCGGTCTTTTATCCACACTGTGACTGTCAGCGAAGGTATTGCCGTCCAGGAAGATATTACGGCCGACAAGCCTTTGTTCGGCTCCTGCAAAAACATAAAACCCCGCATCCTTGATGGAATCCACATAACCTGGCCCGGAAACGCCGGGGCGGATATGGGGCGGGCCAAAATCGTCGGGAACGTTATAACCGGCCCGGATCATACCACCCAATTTGGCATGGGTATCCACGTTGCCGAGGCTCAGGCCGGAATGGGGCAGCAGATCGATGGAAAACTTTTTAGGGTCATTGGCGAGGCGATTTCGAAGTTTCCACTCGTAAAGCAACGCAAATCCAGGTTCGTTTTTCAACTGATGATGCCAGCCCCTTGGCCGCGTCACGTTAATGTATTCGTGAACTTTGGTCTGGACTTCTTTGGCGTAGGTTTGCGGACCTACAAGGCCGACATCCAGTTCAATCGTGTTCAGGGAATCCCATGCCTTGGATTCCGCCTGCGGCCGCTTTTCATTGAACAGGGAAAACCCAGCATACAGCCAACCGGCATAAGGACGATCATCGGTGATCAGGGACGCCTTGCCTATGTCTTCCGGTGTGTAGATGTTTTGCCCCAACGCGATTGCCGTGCGCCAAGTGCCGCTTTCATCGAAGGGGTTTATGGCTTCGGGCAGCCAGGAGGCTTGCTTCGGCGGCTCTTTCAATTCTTCGGACGTCCATGAAAGGCGCGTCCCATGTGTGTAATGGCGATCCGTATTGGCGATGCGATCGTTTTCGAACTGAATGGTAAAAGAACCGGGCCCAAAACCCTGTTCATCCGCCATGGCCGGGAACGCGAAATAGCTACCCAAACAAAGAACGAGTGCCAATATAAAAATAGTTCTCGCCATTAACTGCTACTTTTCCTTTGTTGGCGGCGAAGTTTGTCCGCCGCGAGAGTACTTGTCTGCTCCTTTGTTGGCGGCGAAGTTTGTCCGCCGCGAGAGTACTTGTCTGCGCGGCGGCGATATGGTTTATCCCTGTAGCACGAATTTAAAGGACATGGATATTTGTATCCATGGTCCATCCAAGAAAAGGAACATCCACAATTATGCTTCGCTTCACCCTTCGCTGCTCGTTGCTTGCCTTAATGTTGACCTTGTCGGCTCCTTTGGCCGTCATGGCCCAGGACGACCCAGTTGTCGCAACGGTCAACAACATCAAAATTTTCCGTTCTGATCTTGAAGACGCGCGCATGCGTCTGCCTGAAAGGTTTGCCGAGGTTCCCCTGGAAGCGGTTTTCGGACTGCTGGTCAATTCCCTGGTTGACAGCAAACTGGTCGCGGCCGAAGCGCGCAAGGTCAACCTTCACAAGGACGAAAAAGTCATCAAGCAAATGGCCCGTATCGAAGAACAGGTTCTGGAGCGCACTTTCCTGGTCGCCTATATCGAGCAGCGCATCACCGATGAGGCCCTGGAAAAACAGTATCAGAAGATGGTCAAGGAAGCGGCGGTAAAGGAAGAGGTCAGGGCCCGGCATATCCTGCTTGAAACTGAAGCTCAGGCCATGGAAGTGATCAAGGAACTTGAGGGTGGGGCGGATTTTGTCGAACTGGCCAAGACCCGTTCGAAAGGTCCTTCGGGCCCCGGAGGTGGTGATTTGGGGTATTTCGGCGAGGGACAGATGGTTCCTGCTTTTTCAGACGCCGCCTTCGCTATGAAGCCCGGCGAGACGACGAATGCACCAGTGCAAACCCAGTTCGGATGGCACGTTATCAAGGTCGAAGACCGCCGCACGACGGAGCCGCCGAAGCTTGAAGAAGTCGCCATGCAATTGCGTCAGGCCGTGTCCCGTGAAATAGGTACCGCCTACCTTACGAACTTGCGTAAAAGTGCGACAATTGAACGTTTCAATCTGGACGGAACGCCCATGACGGACGGCGCGGCCGCCCAATAAAAGGGTAACTCCAAAAATGACGGAAAAGTCACCATTAGCCCCGAAACGGTTCCCCAGCCTGCCGCCCGTGACCGGGGTTAGGCTGGGCACGGGTGAGGCCGCGATTAAGTACGAAGGGCGCACCGACCTGATGGTTGCTGAAATGGTTCCCGGTACTACAGTCGCCGGGGTATTTACCCAGTCGCTGACGGCGTCAGCCCCGGTGGAATGGTGCCGCAAAGCACTTAAAGGTGGTCAGGCTGAAGCGTTGATCGTCAATTCCGGCAACGCCAACGCCTTTACCGGAAAGACAGGCGTGGAGTCCGTCGAGCGTACGGTTGAAGCAGCCGCCGATCTGTTTTCGTGTCGACCCTCCAAGGTTTTTGTCGCTTCAACCGGTGTGATCGGCGAACCGCTGCCGGATGACAAACTGACGGGCTCATTGCCGGGCATTTACGATAAGTTGGACGGCGACAAATGGCAGGCCGCGGCCGAAGCTATCATGACCACGGATACCTTTCCGAAAGGCTGCACCCGCACCGCCACGATAGGTGAGGTTGAGGTAACCATCAACGGTATCGCCAAGGGCTCCGGCATGATCGCGCCCGACATGGCGACCATGCTGGCTTTTGTCTTTACCGATGCCGCTATCCCCAGCGAAGCCCTGCAGGAGATGTTGGCTAGCGCGTGCGATAAGTCCTTCAACGCCATCACCGTGGACAGCGATACCTCCACCAGCGATACCCTGATGCTGTTCGCCACCGGTGCGGCGGGAAATGATACCTCCGCTCCGCTGGATGATTTCCGCGAACAGCTCGATTATCTCTTGGTCGATCTTGCCGGGCAGGTGGTCAGGGACGGCGAGGGGGCTTCCAAGTTTATTTCCGTCACCGTCACCGGGGCCGATGATGACGCGGCGGCCAAACGCATAGGCCTCGCGGTCGCCAATTCACCTTTGGTCAAAACCGCCATCGCCGGGGAGGACGCCAACTGGGGCCGCATCGTCATGGCCGTAGGCAAGGCTGGTGAGAAAGCGGATCGCGACAAACTGAAGATCGAGATCGGCGGCGTCGCCATAACCGATGGCGGGCAGGTGATCCCCGACTACGACGAAACCCCTGTCGCCGAACACATGAAGGGCTCTGACATCGATATCATTGTAGATGTCGGTATCTCGGATGGTGAAGCGACAGTCTGGACCTGCGATCTGACTCACGGATACATAACCATCAATGCCGATTATCGATCCTGATACAGCCTGCTATGGCGCAGAGGTAAAAAAGCCAGACCCATCGGTGCCGACGTTGCTTGTTTCCGCCGTCGCCCTTATCGATACCGATGGCCGGGTATTGATGCAAAAGCGCCCGCAAGGCAAGCCGATGGCCGGCCTGTGGGAATTTCCCGGCGGCAAGGTGCATGAAGGCGAGACGCCGGAAACCGCATTGGTGCGCGAGCTCGAAGAAGAGCTGGATATCGACATAACCGAGAGCTGCCTGGCGCCGCTGGCTTTCGCTTCCCACGTATACGACGCGGGCGAGGCGGGGGACAAAGCGTTTCATCTGCTCATGCCGCTCTATGTTTGTCGCGTCTGGCGGGGTATGGTGAAGCCGCTTGAGGGACAGGAACTGAAATGGGTTCGCCCCCTGGATATGCGAAATTTACCCATGCCCGCCGCCGACGTTCCGCTGGTGGCGATATTGAGGGACTGGCTGTGAGGACGTCTTATGAGTAGGGCTTGCGTCATCATCATCGGCAACGAAGTGCTGTCCGGGCGCACCCAGGACAAGAATCTGGCGTTTCTGGGTGAGCGCCTGAACGAAATCGGCGTTCGCCTTGCCGAAGCACGCGTCATCGCCGACGACACCGACGTGATCGTTCAAACCGTCAACGAATGCCGCGCCAAGTACGATTATGTGTTCACCACAGGCGGTATCGGCCCGACCCACGACGACATAACCTCCGCCGCCATAGCCAAGGCCTTCGGCGTGGAACTTTACCGGGATCAGAGAATCGTCGACCTTTTCCTGGAACACTATTCCCCGGAAGACCTGAACGAGGAACGCCTGAAAATGGCCGACTTCCCCGTCGGATCCTCTCTGATCGAAAACCCGATCAGCAAGGCGCCCGGCTATCAGGTTGAAAACGTCTTCGTATTGGCCGGGGTGCCGGTGATCATGCAGGCTATGTACGAGGCCCTGAAGGATCGCCTTTCCGGCGGCAAGCCCATGCAGTCTCATACCATAATCGCCTATACGGGCGAAGGAGATCTGGCGAAGGGTCTAGGTGTAATTCAAAACGCCCACTCAAGCGTTGAAATTGGCAGCTACCCGTTTTTCAGGAAGGGCGTGCTGGGAACGGCGCTGGTCATGCGTAGCGCGGACGAAGGCGCTCTTGAGGCCGCTACCCAGGCCGTTCGTGAATTGGTTGAAGGCTTTGGCGTTGAATATCACGACGAAACGCCAGCCTAGAATCCTGTGAAAATTCAGCGTCTGAAGAGTATCTCGTCGCCGGGCAGACGATCCTGCCAGCCGTGGCGCTCTAATTCCGGATCGATGTGTTCTTCTTCCGGGTATCCGATACACAGGTAGGCTACCAGCAGCCAATCGGCGGGGACGTCCAGCGAAGCGTTAACCTGCGCCGGGTCCAGGATCGATACCCAGCCGCAGCCGATGCCCCTCGCGCGCGCAGCCAGCCACAGTGTCTGCACGGCCCCGACAACGGAGTAGGCCAGTGTCTCCGGCATCGTCTTCTTGCCCAGGCCGTGGCCGTCCCCGGTGTTGACGTCGGCGAACACGGCCAGATGCACGGGCGCGTTATCCAGACCGGACAGCTTTAATGTGGCGTACAGCTTCGCCTGTTCGCCCTCGTAGTCGCCCAGTGCGTCGGCGTTGGCGGCCTGGAAATTGGCGCGAATGGCTGCGCGGCGCTTTGAATCATCGACGGTAACGAAGCGCCATGGCTGGCTGTTGCCGACGCTGGGCGCCATGGATGCGGTGGCGATCAGCTCATCGATCACGCTTCGATCAATGGGGTCGGTCAGGAACCGGCGCACATCGCGCCGCCAGGCAAACAGATCATCCAGATGCTTCTGGAAGTCGGCGTCGAATTCCGGCGGCTGGTTGGGGGTGTGAGATTTTTTTGCGTCCAGCATGTTCTCAGTGTTAGCACATCTGGACAAATGTGTTATATGCCTAATCGCCGATCACCGGCCAAAGGTTCTTATACCTGTATGCGGGCGTGGTGAAATTGGTAAACACAAGAGACTTAAAATCTCTCGGCCGAATGGCCTTGCCGGTTCAAGTCCGGCCGCCCGCACCATTTATTCTTTATCTTAACTTGATTTCTTTTGGGCCCACATACCCCGGAATAGGCTGGGATGTGTTCCGGTCAGTATTTTGAGCAGGAGCGAACCAGTGGCACACGGTCCGGGTAAAGACACCTCCGGTGAAGGATCTGACGCCAAGGGGAACAAGGTAACCTACACAATGGGTGCGAGATGAAGCCAGTTTCTGCTACCCAAAAAACTAACCCCCGATTTTACCCGCCCCCAATGCAAACCAGGCAAAAACGGAACCAATACTGCCAATCGCAACGGCTTCTATATATCGCCCTTCAAAAATCGATAGGGCGACCAGTGCAAAAATCACAATGACGCCCGTGCCGACAATTCCGCGCCAGATTTTAGCTCTGGTCATCGACCCCTTCCCTCATCTCTTTCTTGATCTGGCGATATCGCCAAATTACCTTGACGACGAACACTGCTAGGACGACGAGTATTATTAGGTTGAAAACGTCCATCTACCTATTCCTCAATTTCTGAAGAATAACAGTCGACAAAACAAACGGTACTGTCATGGCTTCAGCCTTATGGTTCAATATACCACCCTCAAGAAGGGCGTACACTTCTACACCATTAGCTGCCCGCACCCTAAATTTTCCGTACGGATTTGCGCAATAGTCCTGAAGACCCGTGACCCCGGCGGATCGATGCAGGCCAATAATTGAATCAGGCTACGCGGCGATAGAGGAATCGTCGTGCAGTTTCTGCTCCGCCGTTTCTACTTTCGGCTGCTTTAGAACGGTGACGTTTTTGGGGGCCGGCCGGTAAAGTTCACGTGTAACCGTTCCGTCTACTATCCCGTCAATATCACCCCTTGTAATGCCGAGGTCGGCAAGCGAGCGGGCGTCCAGAGCGTACAGCTCATTGCGCTCGCGGTTCTTTTTTATCTCCACAGCGACCCATTGAAAAGCTGTGGAAAAAAGCCTGGCGACATTAGCGGCAATATTACTGATAAGGTTTGAATAGGCTTGCGCACGAAGCCTGTGGGCCTCGGCTTCCACCTGGGAGATATATGATTTATCCATAACTGATATCCTTGTTCTTGGTTTTGAGGTTGAAAAACGCTCCGATGGCGCTTCACCTCGCCACCTCACTTACAAACAAGAACTTAGGCTATTAATCAGAAATGAGAACCGTTTATGCTGCAATGCAGCATTGCATTAGAATCATGATAGAATTATGAGATTTTACTCAAGGAAAGCCGCGACTATTTTGATGCGGCCTCTTCCGTGGGGCCCGGGTCTATTTCATCAAGTAGGCGCTTCCTGTGCTCTTCAGCCGACCTGTCCCAGCGTTGGTTCAAGTCTTCAACCGTATCTGACGCCCAGGGAATTATATAGGAATCCGCAAGTTTCCTCCCGACCGCAAAACATGCCCCGGCGACGGTGGCTCCCACGGCCAACGGCAGTAATGGTAACATTTTGACCTCCTGGTCTTTTTAAGGAGTGCCTAAATCGGCTCCTCTGAATTATAGCAGAGGTTAGCCCGTGTACCTATCGCCACCGGATCCCCGGCCGGGACTAAAACCCGGGCTCGTTAATCAAGTGGTAGCATTCATCATGTATAAAGTAGGGCCAAGCGACACCTATGGAGAACGGCGAACCCAACAGGATAACGCCTTTTCGTGTCGCATCTCTTGGGGGGCCATTTGCATCCTTAAAGGAGCTAGGCCATGAGAAAGACAATACTTACTATTTCCACCGCTTTTATCGCGTTTAGTGCCCTGCCAAATGACTCCTTCGCCCAGGCGGTATGCGGCGACAGGTCAGCATTCGTAAAAAAACTGAAAAACGGTTACGAGGAAAAACCGGTATCCCTCGGCCTGGCCTCGAATGGATCGGTGATTGAGGTATTTGCCTCTAAAAAAGGAACCTTTTCAATCGTCGTCACGCAGCCGGGCGGAATCAGTTGTGTGGTCGCGGCCGGCGACAGTTGGCAAAGCACTTCGAAACAAAAAACAGAAACCAAGATTTAGTATTCTGGTTTTTTTTCTGGCGCGTCACAAAGAGGTTTTTTTCGGGTATACTGTTTTGCAGCGGGGTTGGCACTCTAACAGGAGGCGAAAACCATGGCCGAAATTGACTATAACGCCGAATTGTCCCGGTTAATGACTGATATGCAGGGCGACCAAGGCGACGCCCATGCCATTCAAATGCGTCTCAAGCAACTTATCGCCACCATGCGGGCCGAAGGCTTGCCTGTGCCCCAAGACTTCAAAAATCTGGAAGCCGGGCTGGACAAGGAATTTGAGGCCGATGCAAAGGCTTCAGAAATTGAATAAGACCCGAAACTGCTCTGGTTGACGTCTAATCGGCTAATAGGAAACCCGTGCCGCCAAATTGCGCAATTCCTGTGTAATCCTTTGGCTTATTCTACAATTTAATGTTCGCCCACTGTCCACGGGCCCAAAAGTCGATGAGGGTTCCAGGCTGCGGTAGCAAACCGAGCAGAGTCGTCGTTCCATCAGCGCACAATCATGAACCGGCCCCACTCACGCTTTGTGGCCTACCTTTAAAGCATCCGTTCTTCCAGTCTCCGCTGAAACTTGTTCCGTCGCGGTAAAAATACGCTCCTTGCCCGTGCGCCACACCATCCAACAGGTCGCCATCATATTTTTCACCATCGGCGAACATTACCTGGCCGCGCCCATGCATCTTTCCCGCTTTGACCGTACCCAAGTAGGTTATGTCCTGGCGTGCGCCATTTTCCGTGTATTTCCACGTTAGCCTGCCGTAACCATCAATCTTGCCGTTCAGGCAGTCGCCTGACCAGGTCATCCCTTCGCTCGGATTATCCAGGTAGTCCCATGCAAAGCAGTCCGCCCTGCCTTCAATTTGGGTCCACATACCCCGTGTCGCGCCTTCGGAAGCGTCGTTGGCTGGGTAGGTGGTGTCCCATGCTGTAAGCACTGTTACCGCCATCACCATCATCAAAAGCCGCTTCATAACAATTTTCCCATTAAAAAAGCCGCCCAGCGTCCTGCTGAGCAGCTACGTATTTTGTTATCTGATCGCCTCAATCCGTTTTCGTTCAAGCCGTCAGCACCCCATTATGATACTCCCCAATGCCTTTCTCGTAAAGTTACGGACATTTTTCAACGCCCTCCCAGACTCTAAACAGTATGGACCGGCCAGAAGATGCATTATCCCCATGTTCCACAGGCATGTGGATTGTATTGGCCTTGTCGACGCCTTTTTGCGGGCGTACCCTACACATGGTTTCGAGGTTCGCGGTGGACCGCAAGGAAGACCAAGATAATCGGAACTTTCAATATTCCCAGGGACTTTTCGGAGTTTTAAGGAATTTTGAGGAAGGGCGGTCTCGTCGGGCAACCGGCGGCCGCCTTTTTCTTTTTAATCCCGATTACAGTTTAATCGAAGCCCACTTCCCGCTAGCCCACAGACCGACAAAAGTTCCCGTCTGCAGGATGCGGTAGCCGACCTGGCACAGCCATATCCCCATCAAACCGTAGCCGAGGACAGGCCCTGCCAGATAGGCTAACGGCAGCCCGATGATCCACTGGGTAGCCGTCGCAACAACCATCACCTGGCGAGCCGCCCCCGCACCCAAAAGCGCATTCATCAGCACCATGCCGACGGAATCAAGAATGATAGTGGCTGCGATCAGGCGTAACGGTCCGCTCGCCAGAGCAACAAGTTCAGTTTCATGCAGGAACCCGGAAAGCAACAGTTCTGGCCAGAAAAGGGCGGGCAGCGAGAGCAGGCCGATAAATACCGCGGCCACCTTGACCACATCCCAGCCCCATTGTTTGGCGTCATCCGGTTGCTTGCGCCCCAGGGCTTCCCCGGCCAGGGTCAATGCCGCTAGTCCCAGGCCCATGGAAGGCAGCATGGCCACCAGCATCAGGTTGACCAAAACGTTGGCGGCGGCCACTTCGTTGGTCCCGACCAGTCCGATAATCCAGAACAGGCATGTGACCCCTGAGGCGAACAAAAACTGTTGCAGGGCCGAGGGCACGGCGAGGCGGATCATGGTCTTCATGGTTTCCGCTCCCGGAATGCCGTTCATGAAACCCCTTGGCCGGGCCCGGCGAATAGCAAGGATGAAGTAGATGCCGGTGCCCAGATAAAGCGACAGGGTCGTTGCTAGTCCGGCGCCATACGAGCCCAGTTCCGGAAAGCCGAATTTGCCGAAGATCAGCAGGTAGTTGAGCACGATGTTGCACGCATGCATGATCAACAGGGTACGTAAATAGAGCCCCGTCATGCCGACGCCCGCCCAATAACCCCGGAAGGAAAAATTCATGCCGACGGCGACAGCGGACATCACCCGGACCTGATAATAGGGAACCCCTTCGCCGATCACGCCATTGTCGGGGTTGAGCAGGGGAAACAGAGTGGGTGCGGCCATGTACATCCCCAAGGCCAACGGCAGACCGACGACCAAAGCCATCAGCAACCCTCCGTTCAGCGGTACGGCCAGTTCTGAAGTTCGCTCCTCACCCTTACGGCGGGCCACCATGGCCTGAACGCTGGAGGCCAGACCGATGACAACCGCAACGGACATAAAGTTGAAGTAACTGCCCACGCCCACGGCCGCCAAGGAGACCGGACCCAGCACGCCAACCATGGCGGTATCGACAAGATTGAGCACGTTCTGGGACAGCATCCCCCCGATAATCGGCACGGCCAGATTGAGGATAGCGGTAAGTCGCTGCCGGTTAATCAAATGGAAAATTCCCAAGAAAAATCAAATTTATGACGATGGATTCACAATACTTAAAATCTATTTCCCGGCAAACATTTGTCGCTTCGGTTCAGTCGCCTATACATCCTTGCGACTTTTTTTAATTAAAACCTGCCAAGATGGTAGTTTTCAGGGCTTTAAACTATTTTGACTTCTAGAAAAAGCCGGTCGTCCACAGCATAATCGTTAGGGAAACTGTAATCATTCCAATCCGAAAAAAAGGAGCGGGCGATGCGTTACACACCCCAAGACCAGCTTCAGGCAATTTCCTTCTTCTGTCATACGCAGGACAATTGGAGAACACACGGCATTCATGACGCCAATCTCGTTCATATCGCCAGACATATTCTTATGGCGCACGCGGCCGGTAAGGAAATCAACGTCCTCTCATTAGCCGAAGCTACGGGCAATCCTTACGAAACGGTTCGCGGTCGGGTTAACCGATTACTTGAAACAGGAATGTTTTGTCGCACGGAGAAAGGAATGATTTCACTGTGTCCCGACAATGACTCGTTAAGAAAGTGGGAAGAAGCAAGCCGTTTAGTTATCGACAACCTGCTCGCGGTTGCCGCAGAGATCAATAGGCGCCATTCGACTACCGAAATCCGGTAGTGATCCGCTTGAATAAGCGATCATGGTTTACCTAAATGAAATGACGACACTTAAAGGTTCATGTTCCTTAATTGGTGGGTCAAATTAAATGAACGACGACTATTCACTCGTTAGCCGGAATGTGATTATCAGGGGTCGACGCACAAGCCTTCGTCTTGAAAAAGAAGCTTGGGAAGCCCTCGAAGAAATCTGCAAGCGAGAAAACAAATCCATTCATGAAATATGCACAATGATTGAAAAACGGCGGAGCGTCTCCAACCGAACATCAGCAATTCGCCTCTTTATCCTTACCTATTTCAGAAATGCGGCGACGGAAGCTGGACACAAGAAGGCGGGTCACGGGCAAGCGGCCTAAGAGGTGGTGATTCTCTGGTCGGTCAATTACCGAATTACTCTTTAAGAATTTCTCGGCTGATTAACATGCGTTGGATGTCGCTGGTTCCTTCGTAGATTGTGGTAATTCGGGCGTCCCGATAAATCTGTTCGACACCGTAATCCTGAATATATCCGTATCCGCCATGGGTCTGGATGGCGTCGTAGCATACCTCTACCGCCATTTCGCTGGCGAATAGCTTAGCCATGGCGGCTTCCTTCAGGCAGGGCTCTCCCGCATCTCGCAAACCTGCCGCATGCCAGGTAAGTTGCCGGGCTGCCTCGATCTTTGTCGCCATATCCGCCAGCCTGAACGCCACCGCCTGATGCTCGCTAATTGGCTTGCCGAACGAGGAGCGTTCCTTTGAATAGTCGACGGCGGCCTCATAGGCAGCTCGGGCCATGCCGATGGATTGGGATGCGATACCGATGCGGCCCGCCTCCAAGTTCTGCAGGGCATATTTGTAACCTTCGCCGGGTTCGCCGACGATGGCGTCGGCTGGCAGGCGTACATTGTCGAAAACCAGATGAGTGGCGTCGGAAGCATGTTGCCCCATTTTTTCTTCCTTGCGCGCGCATTGAAATCCCGGCGTATCGGCCGGGACAAGGAACGCCGATATGCCACGTGAACCCTGACCTGGTTCGCTAACAGCGAAAAGCAGGATGACATCTGCGTGGGCCCCGTTTGTGATGAACTGCTTGGTACCGTTGACGACCCATTCGTTTCCGTCCATCACGGCTCGCGTTTTCAAGTTTGAGGCGTCCGAACCCGCATGAGGTTCGGTAAGGCCGAAAGCGCTAATTGCCTCGCCCTGAGCCAAAGGCTTGAGCCAGCGTTCTTTCTGTTGCTGGGTGCCGCGCTGATAAAGGATGTTGTTTACCAGCATCTGAACGCTAATGATGGTCGTTACCGATGCATCGCCGACCGCGAGTTCTTCCAGGGTCATGGAATAAGACAAATAGGAAGCGCCGGGACCGCCCCATTCTTCGGGTACCAGCATGCCCAAGAAGCCTAGTTCACCCATTTCACGCAAGGTTTGCAGAGGAAAAGTGGAATCGCGATCCCATTCGGCGCTATGGGGCTTGAGCTTATCCTTGGCGAATTCACGCGCCATATCGCGAATGAGTTGTTGTTCTTCTGTCGGTATCATCAGGCGGTCCATCTGGCAGGGTGGTGATATTTGGCGCAAACTAATATCCAAGTGACTGCGAAGCCACAAGGTAATTTGCGTTGGCGCCTATAATTTATGCCCTCTTTTTTGAGGACATATTCGGTCATATTTCGAATTATTCAAAAACGCCCCAGAAATTTCCCGGAATCAATTAGACGCTATGCTTTCTATTAATCGCAGATAGCTAATGGAGGCTGGTTCCATGTCGAAGTTTGTTTTCAATAATCCGATTGGTTTGCGTATCTTCTTTGCCCTGATGCTCCCGGTGCTTAGCACCCTACTCAGGTTCAGGCATCGCAGTCAGTAAAATAGGTGGAAGATTTTCCCAGGCATGCGGCCGCCCGCACCAGATTTCCACAATCAATTCGCCAATATTGCTCCGATAGCCCGGGACTACCGAAACAGCCAGCGTGCCTGCAAATATTGAGAGGTCATCTGGATTGGGCATATGGCCTTTTCCTTCGAATTATCAACACGCTGGGTTAAAAGGTCCCGATCTTGATAATCGATTTTTCCTCGACAACCTCATCCTCCTCAATCGCCATGACTTCGAAATCCGGTTCTTCATCAATTTCGACATCATCGCCAGACGCCAAGGTTAGCGACGAAACTCCGTGATCAATTTCTTCTTGGGTCATGCCTGCAAAGGTGTCTTGAATAACCGGGTCTGTGTAAACGACGATCTCGCTTATCACATACCCACCTAAAATTATGCAGAGCGCAAGGGTAAGTATCTTCATTGTAGGTTCTCCCATGTAAATATTCGTCCTTCTGACGAACCACGTTCAACCTACCGGTTCTATCCTGACAGGCAAGTAACAATCCGGTGAGAGTCGGAAAGTGACGGGTTGAAAGCCTCATCAATAACAAGAAAGCCCCGCATCTGGGCGGGGCTTCTTATGTGGGCGCTTATCGCGCCGCCCGATGATAATTATCGGGCCATTAAAAATTTTTTCGATATGTTTCTTGCATATTTAGGTGGCTTCAGTTTCTTGGCCTCCTTTTGCCGCGTTTAGTATGAGGCCAGTATATCTCGTTAATCCGACATTGCATTGATCATGGTCATGGCCCGCAGATTGAAATTGTAGAATAATCCCCGGATTCCAAAAAATTCCTAAGCTGACTTGCGGCCCTCTTTCAAAGGCGAGAAGCCCTCTATAGCTCAATATCCACTACGCACTTGTGGACATAAATTGACACATTTTGAAACCGTTCAGAATTTCTTACGAAGCATCTGTATTGCATGATCTCAGCTAGTTAATCGTTTTTCAAAAAGCCTATCAGGTTGATTGCGAACCCAAGAAGCGGTCGAACCCACTTGGATATTGTTCTTTTTGAATATCGGTTGAGAAGTACGAATTCTGTGAGATGCAAATTAACTTAATGGTTACAGAGTTTTGAGGGAAATAGGAGCCGTCGACCATGTCAACATTTTTCAAAAACACCCCAATAGGCCTACGAATTGCAATTGCGTTGGTTCTCCCTGTCGTTGGTCTGCTTGCTTTTTCAGGTATGACGATTATTGACAAGCGCGGTATCGTCGCCGAAATCGAAAGCGTGCAGGAATTGGCTGATCTGGCTCCGACGATCAGTGCCTTGGTTCACGAACTTCAAAAAGAACGCGGAACTTCCGCCGTTTTTATTGGTTCCAAAGGCACTAAATTTGTTCAAGAACTTCCCCAGCAATGGGCTCTGTCTTCGAAAAAGCACGCGAATTTAGACAAGGCCCTGAAAACTTTCGATGCCGAGTCCTTCGGTTCCGTTCTGGTGAATAAGGTTAAGGCTGCTACGAATGCCTTGTCACAGTTGGAAAAAACGCGCAAAGGCGTTCAGGCGCGTTCTATCACGGTGCCGCAAATGGCTGGATACTATACTCCGACGATAGCCAAACTTCTGAAAATTGTCGAAGAGATGGCTGTTTTAAGTACAATCGCTGAGGTAACAAAATCCATAACTGCCTACACTTCATTTCTTCAGGGTAAGGAACGCGCCGGTATCGAACGCGCCATGGGCGGCGCCGGATTCGGCGCTGGAAAGTTTAAGCCGGTTATCTATCGGAAATTCCTCCAACTGATCGCCATGCAGAATACCTTCCTGGGGGCTTTCGATATTTACGCCAGCCAGGAGCAACGGGATTTCCTGAAAGCGACCATGGTCGGCAAGGACGTAGAAGAGGTTGACCGCATGCGCAAGATCGCCATCGAAAACCCGATCACCAATTCCGTCGAGGGCGTTACCGGACCTTACTGGTTTGGCACTATCACAAAGAAAATTAACCTGTTGAAAGTTGTCGAAGACAAGATCGCTTCCGATCTGCATGACCTTACCGATCGGGTTCATGCCTCCGCTTCCGCAACTTTCTATACCATGGCGATCATCACCCTCGTTCTTCTGGTCGTAACGGCGGCCCTGGTTACCTTTATCGTTCGCGGCATTACCGGTCCGATTGCTCAAATGACAGGCAACATGTCGACCCTGGCCGAAGGTGATAAATCGGTCGAGATCAGCGGCGCCGATCGTGGCGATGAAATCGGTCACATGGCGCAAGCCGTTGTGGTCTTCAAGGAAAACATGATCAAGGCCGAAGAACTCGCCGTCGCGCAAGAAGCCGAACAGGAGGAAAAGTTACGGCGTGGAAATCTCCTCGATGAAGCCATTAAAGAACTTGAAGGTAAAGTGACTGGCATTGTCAGCTCCGTCAGCGATAGCGCCACAAACATTGTCGATATCGCCCAGAGTATGGGCGGCAAGATCGATACGACTTCAAGCCGATCCCTGGATGTTGCCGAAGCGTCAGGCCGTACGACTACAAATGTTGAGACCGTGGCTTCGGCGGCAGAGGAACTTTCCGCCTCAATCGCCGAAATCAGCCGTCAGGTTGCAAGCGGATCCGATATGGCCGCCACGGCCGAAAGGGAAGCCGTCTCGA
>CAZBEC010000006.1:0-233201 GCA_964490815.1 uncultured Thalassospiraceae bacterium | reverse complement strand
GCCGGCGAGATCGTCATCTCAAGCGGTTCCGAAGAAGACGAACTGGTGTATTAGGGCATTGTAATCGTCTTTTAGTAGAGCGCGGAATCGTTGCGAAACTTAGCTGGCAACCCTTTTGCGTTTTCTCGGCTTCTGGCTTTTGAAGAAATCGGTCAACTCATCCGCCGGTTTGGGCATGCAGAAGAAATATCCCTGAATTTCATCGCATTCATATTGACGCAGGATGGACAATTGCTCTTCGGTCTCGACACCCTCGGCAATGACCTTGCGGTTCAACGTTTGCCCCATATTGATAATTGTTTTTATGATTTCGGCATCATCTTCATTTGTAGCGATATCGGCAACGAAGGAGCGATCAATTTTGATGGTATCGATAGGAAAACGCTTCAAATAACTGAGCGACGAATAGCCGGTACCAAAATCATCCATGGCCACATGCAAGCCCAGATTATGCAATTCATCCAGCGCGACGACCGCCTTGGCTGAGTCGCTCATCAACATGCTTTCGGTAATTTCTATTTCAAGAATTTCCGCCCCCACATTGCAATCACTCAAAACCCTTTCCAGCATGGGAACAAAGGACGTTTCGCGAAGCTGCCTCGCCGACAGGTTTACAGCGATACGAATGGGAGGAATCCCGGCAGCTAACCAGGCTTTGTGTTGTTCGCAGGCTGTTCTCAGGGCCCATTCTCCGACTTCAACAACCATGCCCGTTTCTTCCAGGATAGGTATGAATTTGACCGGCGAGATTAGCCCTAGTTCCTTGCTCTGCCAACGCATCAGCGCCTCGACGCCGGTAATTCGACCCGTAGAAATTTCCAGTTTCGGCTGATAATGGAGCTCAAATTCATTGACTTCGAGAGCCTTTGATAAGCCGTTTTTAATGACCAGTCTTTCTTTCACCTCGGCATTCATATCAGGTGTGAAAAACTGGTAGTTGGCTTTGCCCTGCTCCTTCGCCCTGTACATGGCGGCATCGGCATTTTTGATCAGGTCATTGGCGTCCAAAGCGTCGTCTGGATAAATCGTCACGCCGATGGAACCAGACACAAATGATTCATGGCCTTTTAAATTGAAAGGCTTGGAAAGGGTATCAAGCATACGTTGGGCCAGCAGGGGCGCATGTCTGGGATCGGTCAGATTGGGCATGATGACCGTAAATTCATCGCCGCCTAACCGGGCTACGGTGTCACCGCTGCGAATACATTTTCTCAAACGTTTGGCGGCCTCCTGCAGCAATAAGTCACCGATATCATGCCCCAACGTGTCATTGACCAGTTTAAATCCATCCAGGTCCAGGAATAGGAGGCCCAGTTTGCGCCCGGAACGGCTCATATTCGCCAGCCCGAGGTTCAGACGGTCATGGAACAGGGCCCGGTTCGGCAACTCAGTCAGTGCGTCATAGTTGGCCTGATAATAGATGCGTTCCTGGTCCTGTTTTCGTTTGGTTATGTCCGTCAAAACCGATGCGTATTGAAGGACGCCGCCATCCAAATCCGCGATGACGGAAACCGAAAGCCGGACCGCAATATCATCGCCATTTTTCTTCTTATGCCAAAACTCCCCTTCCCAGTGTCCCTTGGTTTCGATCTCGCTCCACATCCGCTCAAACAGGTCGCGGTCCCTCTTAAGGGCCTTGTAGAAAGGCGGCATTTTTCCGACCACGTCTTCTTCCTTGTAGCCGGTAATTTCAGAAAAGGCCGTATTGACGCCAGTAGTCCGAAAACGCTTGTCAACAATGACGACGGCCTCTGTCAGGTTGGCGATTACTTCCGCTGCCAAGCGCAATTTTTCTTGGGCTTTGCGACGTACTCCGATCTCTTCCGTCAGTTCCTTCGTGCGTTCCTGTACTCTGGTTTCCAACTCATTATGAGCCTGCAGTAGAGCGTCTTCCGCATTTTTGCGCACAGTGATATCTTTGATGATGCCGGTAAACAATCGCAAATGACCGAGTTGCATTTCGGTAACCGACAATTCTATCGGGAACTGGGAACCATCCTTTCGCTGCCCCATCTCCTCGCGATCTAGCACTCCGATGATCTTTTTTTTGCCGGTTTTCTTATAGTTTTTAATGTAGGTATCGTGTTTTGAGCGATGGGGCTCGGGTGTCAGAATTTTTACGTTTTCTCCAATTACTTCATCCGATTGATACCCGAAGATTTTTTCCGCGGCAGGATTGAACGATTGAATTACGCCCATATCGTCAATAGTGATGATGGCGTCGGCGACGGTGTTCAAAACGCCATTTAATCGTTGTTCCCGCTCGCGCAGGGAATTGGTGGAACGCAGCCTTTCAGTTATGTCGCGCGCCTCAAGCATGAAGGCGTCTTCGCCGGGACTGCCAAACGGCATGATCGCCACTTCCACGTCAATAATTTCACCGTCGACCCGAACAAATTTCAGCGGCATCGAAGAACCGGCGCCGGATTGATTGGTCAATTCGTCTGATAGTCCCTGCAGGCCCTCGGCGAGAACATCGTGATAGTCAGGGTGCAACAGTGTGATCAGCTTACGACCGATCAGGGTATCGGGCTGTTTTTCAAACAAAATTTTAGCGCCCGCAGCGTTAATGAAGGTGATTTCTCCGTTTTCGCATACACAGATTAAGTCCATCGCGCTCTGGACCAACGAACGATAGCGGTTTTCACTTCTGAGTACGGTCTCGGCTATCCTGAGCTTGTCGGTAATGTCGCGAGCCTGTACGCAAACAAGGCCCTCCCCCGGCTTTCCTACCAGCGAAAACACAATTTCCGCGTCGATTTGTGCTTTACGCCCTCGCTTCAATTTAAGCGGTAGCGGGTCCTCTTCGGCAAAACCGTTTTCCAGAAAATCGGAAACGATCTGGCGATATTCCGGGTGCAGAAATTCAGCAAAATCTCTTCCTTTAGCTCTTGGAGCGGAAGTCAGGTTTAGCAGCTTCAAACCGGCCGAATTGATGTAGAGGATTTTGCCATGACGACACAGGCAGATCAGATCCGTCGCCAGTTCGACAAGATTAATCGCCCAGCCGCCGTCACCAACAACTGGTACATCCGCAGTATCGTATTCGGCCATTGCAGTTTTTGTCTTACCTGATCGACCCGAAGCCTTATTGGGACGCCCAGTCATTGAGCGGTTTCCATTAACCTACTTTCCCAAACTCACCATGGAATCAATAACATGGAACCTTGAGGAATGTATAGAAAACAGTCGGTTAGAAATTAATAATATCGCTTATCGCCTCAATTCCTTTTCGGGCGCAAACATCATCGGATTCGGGACCTGGTGCGCCGGATACGCCAATAGAGCCGACTATACTGCCCGCGGCGTCAACTCTGACTCCGCCAGCCACCATTAAAGCATCGGGGACATGGCGGATTCCGGCGGCAGGACCGCTCTGAGTGGGTTCCGACAAATCGATCGTATCCGAGTGAAAGCTCAAGGCGGTACGGGCTTTGCGGATCGCAACATCCGGCGTGAAAATGCCTGCAAGCTGGTCGCGGATTAGAACCTGTAGAACGCCGGAACGGTCAACTACGGCGACGGAGACCTGGAAACCCTCATCCCTGCATGCCTGCATCGTAGCCTGCGCGGTTTTCATCGCCAATTCCAGATTCATGGCCTGATAACTGACTAGTTTTTCCTCTTCCGCCCGCGCGGGAGCAGCCAGTTGAAAAGTTGCCAATAAAAATACGATCGCCCCAAAATATCGAGATTTTATCATAATCTATCCCCTGATTTTCAAACACCCCGCCCGGTGTTAATTCAATTACGAGCCGTTAGCCGCGATTAACCCTTTGTTTTCAAGGATTTCATTAAGAAGTTGCCAGAAAAAGTTTTCACCGGGATAACCGATGATGCGTCCGACTTCCTTGCCTTCCTGCATAATGATAAAGGTTGGCGTATAAACCAGCCCAGTCAGGTGTTTGAGGTCATCAGGCCGATCATCGTCAATATCGACCCTACGCAACGGAACAACTTTTGCCTCGCTGGTTTTAGAATAAAAAACGCCAATTTCCTCGTTCCATATCTCGCACCATTCGCAGGCTTCGCTTTCGAAAATGACCAGTTCGGCCGCCTGGGCCTTTGGCGCCCAAAGGCATAAAAGCGTGGCCAAATAGAACATTGCGAGAGTCAGTTTTTGGAAGCGTAAACAGGCGAAAATTGACATTTTCAATACTAATTCCAGAACGCTGTCAGGTATCTAATTCTTTATGCCCCTAACAACTAAGGGCCGGAATCCACAACAAGGAAGCCGGCCCAAATAAAAATGTATTTTTATTCAAATACAGTTTATTAGGCGCTTTTCTTAATCATATAAGTAAAGACGCCGTCGGCTTCGGTGCTTTCCAGCAACTCATTTCCCGTAGAACGGCAAAAGGCTTCAAAATCTTTGACTGAGCCAGGATCGGTAGAAAGGACCTGAAGGGTCTCACCTGCGGCTATATCCTTGATTGCCTTCTTCGCTTTCAAAATGGGCAAGGGACAATTCATACCCTTGGTGTCGAGTGTCGTTGTCATTCTTGGTCTCCTGTTAAACTCAAAGTGTAATGATCCGGCCTTTGTATAATCTAACCAGTATATTAGCTCTTCATCAAGTACAGATATTGATATACTTCAAACAAACCACGCGCAAACACGAAGCCAGATTTTTCTCGTTGGCAATTTGGCAGTGATCATGAATACGGGTTACTAGGGCGGCAATTCCCAATCCCTCCTCACCCGCAAGGATCTCCAATACGGTCCAGTAAGCCCGCTCAAGGCGAATAGTCGTCGAATGGCCATGAATGCGTAAAGACCGCCGTTCCGGCTCAAACTCCTGGTGTTGCTCGACATTGCACAGATTAAACAACCTGCTCAGCGGCGTTTGATCCGATATTAGATCAAGTGGATCGGCTTCACCATTGGATGCGATTGGTGGTCCATCGGTCGTATTAACGTTCATTTTCGAAAGCTCCCAAGCCCTGCGCCGAATTCAACGGCGCACCCCAAAATCAACGCTAAATGTAGAGATTGATATCCGATTTAAGCGCGTTTTCCATATACGTGGCCGCGCCGCCGATTTCGATATTATCGATCAGGTCATGGTTTTCCATTTCAAACAGATCCATAGTCATCTGACAGCCAATCAATTGAACGTCCGATTCGATGGCGGCTTCCCTAAGTTCCGGTATGGAGGCTACGCCTTTCTTTTTGATCAAATTCTTCATCATGGCCGTGCACATGGCGTCCGTTCCCGGCAGCGCCGACATGATGTTCGGCATCGTCATATGCATTCCCATCATCGGCATTTCCATGGCCGGGTTGCCAAGCGTTGAAATCTGCAGGTGATCGAGTTTCTTTTTCAACAATTGCAAGCCGTAAAAGGTAAAGAACATCGTAACCTTTACGTCCATGGCTGCGGCTGTCGTCGCCAGGATAAATGGCGGATAGGCCCAATCAAGCGTTCCCTTGGTAACGATGATAGACATCGATTTTGCGTTCTCGCCCTCAGCACTCATTTCTCAAAATCTCCCGATAAATTGGTTAGGGGGGGATGTCCCTGTTAAATTCTATGTGCGCCTTTGCCTGGCACTTAGTCGAAGCAATTAGAATTCGCTAATATACCCCTGTTAAAGGTGAAAAGGTAGTACATATTGCCTACAAAACAGCGCATATCCTTCAAATCCTTGTGAAACAGTAGGTTAAGACTGAAACTTCCCATTTATATTGCGTCGCACAATAGAAATTTATAACAAATTTAGGAAAAACGAATATACGTGATAAAAAAATTATATTATACAAACTGAATATTCGACGAGCCTGCGGTCCGTCCGGTTGCTGAGCCCAGCGGTCCAATGCAGGTGTACAAAAGGGAGTCTTAGGGGAATTCTATGGAAGAAATGCCGGTCACGACAATTGTTGGAATTGCAGGATTTCTTGCAGGTCTTGTCTTTGGAGCAACAGCCAACAAAACCAACTTCTGCACCATGGGTGCGTTGTCCGATATCGTTTTCATGGAAGACTATTCCCGTTTTCGCTCCTGGATGCTGGCAATGGCTGTCGCGATTATCGGATCACAAGCCCTGCATATTCTGGGGCTCGTCGATTTGTACGAAAGCATTTATCAAACTTCCAATCTTGGCTGGCTGGGCGCAATAATCGGAGGCCTGATTTTCGGTTTCGGAATGACGATGGCAGGCGGTTGCGCCAATAAAAACCTGGTTAGAATCGGTGGCGGCAACCTTAAATCCATCATCGTCGTCATCGTTATGGGAATTTTCGGCTACATGACCCTGCGCGGCCTCATCGGTCTGGCGCGGGTTGAACTTGAAGCCCTTAGTAACCTCGACCTTTCGGAATCGGGACTTTCCTCGCAGGGCATGATCGACATGCTGGCCATGGCTGTCGGCGGTGAGGCCGAAAGCCTGCGCCTGGGGTTCACGGCTGTCTTCGCCGGAATCCTCCTCGTGTATTGCTTTAAGGACGCGGATTTTAGGTCCTCGACTTCAAATATCATCGGCGGCCTGATCATCGGCGCCATGGTGCCGTTGGGATGGTGGATTACCGGCGTTCTTGGATTCGATGACTTCGAACCCCTGCCACTGTTCTCCTTCACCTTTGTTTCGCCGGCTGGCGAAAGCATCCAGTACCTTATGACTTTTACGGGCTCCACCATCAACTTCGGCATCGCTACCGTCGGCGGCGTTATCTTCGGTTCTTTTCTGATGTCGATATTCAGCGGCTCGTTTCACATTGAAGCCTTTAGTGACACGGACGATATGAAACGCCACCTGTTCGGCGCCGCCATCATGGGCGTCGGCGGCATCGTTTCGCTGGGCTGTACGATCGGCCAGGGCCTTACGGGCATGTCAACGCTGGCCCTGGGCTCACTGATCGCCTTGATTTCAATCATTGTAGGAGGCTTGATAGGCTTGAAGTACATGGAGGAAGGGAGTCTCGGCGGGGCGCTGAAAGCACTTGTAAGCAGAGCATAGGGTCCGTTCAGTAAAAGTTCTGGAAATATCCCTTATAAACATACGGAAACCGCTGTTTTCCTCGCCTTTTAGGCATTATTTTGGATTTTTCTTGGCTTGCAATTTATGACTAATGTCGTTTAGATTATTAAAAGATCATATAAGAAACCCGTAATAAATCGGGGCATATGTTACCCATTCGGACCTCAAAAAAAAGACAATGGTCGGGGTATCGGATGATTATGGAACTCTTCAGCGTTTCCATTGGAACCTGACGAGCAACCGCTTAGGGAGGGACTATGACTTACCGCACAATTCTAAGCACCCTTGCCGGCGCTGTGCTTTGTGGCGCACTGATTACCAGTGCCAATGCCGCGGATTACACAATCGTCGACGACACAATTCCCGCATCACTTACCGGCAAAGCCGGCGATCCTGTCGCAGGCAGAAAGGCCGCTATACATCGCAAAAAGGGCAACTGCCTGGCCTGTCATGTGATGCCGATTCCCGAGGAACAGTTCCACGGCGAAGTTGGCCCTGACCTTTCCGATGTCGGCGCGAATTATTCGGAAGCCGAACTCAGAATGCGCTTGGTCGATTCCAAGGTGCTGAACCCGGACACCATTATGCCCGCGTTCCTAAAGCCTGGAACAACCGACGTTCTGAAAAAGTTCAAGGGTAAAACCATCCTTAAACCTCAGGAAATCGAAGACATCATCGCCTACCTGATGACGCTCAAGGGCTCTTATTCCCAATAATTTCCGCATTTAAAAGGATTAGAAATGTCTAAGGATTCAATCACAACCGCCGTTTTGGGACGCCGTCAGGTGCTCAAGAGCTTCGGATTAGGGGTTTTCGCACTTGCTGGAACCAGCCTGGCATCCGGAAACGCCGAGGCAACCCCGGAAAAAGCCGCTGAATACCTGAAAAAGGTAACCGGCGGCGCAGCAGCCAAGGAAGGCAAGGTAACCGTCAAGTTGCCTGAAATCGCAGAGAACGGCCGGACCGTTCCGATCACCATTACCGTTGACAGCCCAATGACCGATGGCGACTACGTCAAGTCTGTTCATGTCGTCGCCGAGGGCAATCCCAATCCGGAAGTGGTTTCTTTCAACATGTCTCCTGCAATGGGCAAGGCTGAAGTATCGACCCGCATGCGTCTGGGCAAGACCCAGAACGTCAATGCAGTCGCAATTATGAGCGACGGATCGGTATACAGCGGCACCAAGCAGGTCAAAGTTACAATCGGCGGCTGCGGCGGCTGATCTAAAGAGATTTCAGGAGAATTAAGACAATGGCTAAAAAACCACGCGTGAAAGTCCCGAAAAAGGCCAAGGCCGGGGACATCATCCAGCTCAAGACTCTAATGTCTCACGTTATGGAGACTGGGGCCCGCAAGGACAAGAAAACCGGTAAGCTGATCCCCCGCAAGATCATCAACAAGTTTGTCTGCAAATTTAATGGCAAAGAAGTGATGAGTGCGGACCTGCATCCGGCTATCGCCGCTAACCCCTATTTCGCCTTCTATGCCAAGGCCTCCGAAAGCGGAACATTCGATTTTGAATGGACCGAAGACGGCGGCGCCGTCATTAAGGCATCGGGAAAAATGACCGTCTCTTAAGGTCGAACAGACAAGGAAGGTTAAACTATGAAGTATACTAAATACATCACGAGTGCCGCCGGTCTGTTGGGTATAGGCGCTTTGTTAATGGCGTGTACGCCGGCAGAGCCCCCTCTGGAATCCGGTTACGAATTTTCAACCCCGGAAACCCAGGCCATGCAGGATGACGATTTCTCGAATCCAGCGTTTATGTGGGTCGATATCGGCGAAGAACAGTGGTCAACGGTTGACGGAACAGAAGGCAAATCCTGTGAATCCTGCCACGGTGACGCTCAAAAGTTCCTGAAGGGCGTTTCCACCACCTATCCGAAATACAACGCAGAAGACAATAAGCTGCGCACCATTCAGCATCAAATCAATGCCGAGCGGACGAAACGGATGGGAGCAAAAGCCTGGAAATGGGAAAGCGACAATATGCTCGGCCTGACGGCATTCATCAAGAACCAGTCCAAAGGCATGCCATTGAACGTCAAGATTGATGGCGAAGCAGCCCCGTTCTTTGAGAAGGGCGAGGCGTTCTTCAATCAGCGTCGCGGTGGCCTGGATATGGCCTGCAAGAACTGCCATATCGACTATCCGGGCGTGAAGATCCGGGCCAATATTCTTTCGAACGGTTTGCCCAACGGCTTCCCGAGCTATCGTTTGAAATGGCAGAAGGTTGGCTCTTTGCATCGCCGTTTCCGCGGTTGCAACAAGAATATTCGAGCCCAACCATACAAACAGGGTTCGGAGGAATACACCAATCTGGAGCTCTATATCACCCACCGCGCCAAGGGCGTAGCGGTCGAGACTCCCTCAGTGAGAATGTAATTCCCTCGCTGTGACCCATTAAGGGGCGGCATTCGGATGGGTGCCGCCCCTTTTTTCTTAATTTTCATATATATGCAATATTCGGAAGTAAGAGCCCCATGCTGACACGCAGAGATTTCCTACAGGTTACCGCCGCAACCGCCGCCATGTTCGGCCCCCTTGGAGGAATCGGGGCCGCCGCTGCCGCGCAGAAGATCACCCAGGAACAACTTCTAAAGTTCGACAGTATCGGGCAGGTCACCCTGCTGAATTTCACCGATATTCACGCCCAGCTGGTGCCATTGTATTTCCGGGAGCCATCCGTCAATTTGGGTATCGGCGCCGTTAATGGATTGCCGCCGCACCTCACCGGTAAAGATTTCCTCAAACATTTCGACCTGGCCGCCGGAACGCCGGAAGCCTACGCATTTTCCAGCACGGATTTTACGTCTCTGGCCAAAGAATATGGCCGTATTGGCGGACTGGCACATATGGCGACCCTGATCAACGCGGTCCGCGCCGAACGCCCAAACAACACCCTTCTGATCGATAACGGCGATACCTGGCAGGGCTCGCTGACATCGCTGAAAACCAAAGGCGAAGATATGGTCGACGCCATGAACGCCCTTGGTGTTGACGTAATGACTGCTCACTGGGAATTCACATACGGTGCGGACCGGGTCCAGGAATTGATTGATAAACTGAACTTCCCCTTCCTGGCCGGAAACGTGCGCGATACGGAATTCGACGAACCGGTTTTCGAAAGCACGAAGTTCTTCGAGCGCGGCGGGGTCAAGATCGCCATTATCGGACAGGCCTTCCCTTACACTCCGATCGCCAACCCACGCTACATGATCGAGGAATGGTCCTTCGGCATTCAGGAAGACATTGTGCGAGGGCATGTCGAAGCGGCGCGCGAGGACGGAGCCGATCTGATCGTTCTGGCCTCCCACAACGGTTTTGATGTAGATCGCAAACTGGCCTCACGCGTCGACGGCATCGACGTCATCCTGACCGGCCACACCCACGACGCAATTCCCGGTGTTATCACCGTCAACAACACCCTGATGGTCGCCACGGGGTCCCACGGCAAGTTCCTGGGCCGCCTGGACTTGGATGTACAAGATAAGAAGATCAAGGATTACCGCTACAAACTGATGCCGGTATTTTCCGACGCCATCACGCCGGATTCTAAAATTGAAGCCGTGGTTAAGGCGATCCGCGCCCCACATGAAAAAGAGTTGAACGAAGTTCTGGCCACGACAGACAGTACCCTGTACCGTCGCGGCAACTTCAATGGAACCTTCGACGATTTGATCTGTCAGGCGATGCTTCAGGAGCGCGACGCCGAAATAGCCCTGTCGCCGGGCTTCCGGTGGGGCCGATCATTGCCCGTTGGTTCGGACATCACCGGCGACGACGTGTTCTCGCAAACGGCGATCACGTATCCGGAGTGCTACCGCAACGAAATGAACGGCGAGTTGCTGAAGACCATCCTGGAAGACGTCGCCGACAACCTTTTCAATCCCGACCCCTATTACCAGCAGGGCGGCGACATGGTCCGCGTAGGCGGCATGGGCTATTCCATCGACGTATCCAAACCCATTGGTGAGCGCATCTCCAACATGACCCTGCTGAAAACCGGCCAGCCCATCGACCCCGCCAGGAACTACGTAGTCAGCGGCTGGGCGTCGGTGAACCCCGAGGTCGAGGGCCCACCCATTTACGATGTTGTCAGCGACTACCTTCGCAAACAGAAAGTCGTCAACGTTCCGGAAAACAAGAGCATTAGGATCAGCGGAATCTAAAAAAAATGGACCCCTTCCAGATATCATATGCAGGGGCTTTGACCGCAGGGCTATTGAGCTTCTTTTCGCCCTGCGTTCTGCCATTGATTCCGGCCTACCTTTGTTTCCTTGGCGGAGCTTCACTTGATGAGTTGACCGCCGAAGGCGGCGTCGACAAAGAAGTATCGAAACGAGTCTTCATCTCGGCTTTTTCATTCGTGTTCGGTTTCGCTACCGTATTCATCATGATGGGGGCGACTGCGACGGCCCTGAGCCAAATCGTCATCCAGCACATTGATACATTGAGCACCATCGCCGGCGTAGTGATTGTCATTTTTGGCCTGCACTACATGGGGCTATTCCGGATCGGCTTTCTGAATTTTGAGAAACGCTTCCATCTGCAGAAAAATCCCTCGGGCATTGCCGGTTCATACCTGCTGGGCCTCGCCTTTGCGTTCGGTTGGACGCCTTGCGTCGGCCCCATCCTGGCGACGATCCTGATGGTCGCAGCTGGCGGAGACACGGTTTTGTTCGGGACCTCCCTGCTGGCGGTCTACGCTGCGGGAATCGGGGTTCCGTTCCTGATCGCAGCCCTTGCGGTCAAACCTTTTATGGGTTTCATGGCGCGCTTTCGAAAACACATGCACAAGGTGGAAATCACCATCGGCTTGTTGCTTGTCGCAACCGGCATCGCCATCCTGACCGGATCCCTTGCCGACGTCGCCCAGTGGATGCTCGAAACCTTCCCGGCTTTCTCAAACGTCGGGTGATTCCTAGTTTTTCAATTCGTCATCCTAGGGCGAGCGCCAGCGAGGCCCGGGAATCCACAACCTAGTACTACTGGAGTCCCGCTTTCGCGGAATTGACGACTGTTTAATGACGGGAATAGATGAACATTCCGTCGTCCCCGAACAAAACGACAGGATAGGGTTCTTTCTCGTTTCCCTGCTCCATTCCTGGTGAGCCGATAGGCATGCCGGGAACGGCTAGGCCCTTGGCTTTGGGCCGTTCGGCCAAAAGGCGTATGACATCTTCAGCAGGAACATGGCCTTCGATTATGTATCCGTCGATTTCAGCAGTATGGCAAGATTCCAGGTTTTCAGGGATGCTGTATTGCCGCTTAATCGGCGACAGGTCTTCCTGCTCGATAACCTTTACGGCAAAACCGTTCGCCTGCATATGTTTAACCCACCCGGTACAGCAACCGCACCAGGGAGACTTGTAGACAGTCAGTTGATCGGCTCGGACTTCAGGTACGGCAAGGCCCAGCCATAAACCCAAAACTAGAATCAGGGAAAACGGTTTTCTGATCATCGAAGAAACACTCTTATAGATATTTTTCCGGCAGGTTGGCGGGCAGCTCATCCCCCCACAAGTCGTACTCTATCCCCTTCTCCTCCAACTCATTACCGATGGCGCTGAGCCAACGCTGGAAATTAGGCTGTTCCTTGTAACCATTGTCGAAGGCGTAATGGAACAGAAAGAAGAAATGGAAGGGTTTGAAATAGCCGGGAATGCGAACGACCTCGGCTTCCTTGCCGTTTCGCCCCGCCACCTCATCCAGAGTGGCCGGGAAGAATTGTAACGTTGGCGTAAACAAGACGGCGTACTTGTTGGCCAGTTCCTTTTCCGGCAGGACTTCGCCGTCGAAATCCGTAACCTCCCGGTCGCCCCAAATATTTAATTGAAGGACGACAAAATTCTTCTGAATGTAGTTGGCGATGCCAGGAATGCGCAAATTAACTTCATGCGTGCGCTTGCAATAAGGGCAGCCCCGCTGCTCCCAGAATATCACTAACCGCTTTCCCTGGTCTTGTGCATCCTGAAGGTCTTCGGCCAGATCCAGGAAAGTGTCATTGAACCAGGGCTGAATATACAATCCCTCTTCGTTGACTTCCGGCATGGGCAACAACGCTTGTTCGGCGCTAGTAGCTTTTTCAAGCGGTAACGCCGTCAAAATTAGGACGAATAGGCCTGCAAATAGGGTTCGATACATTCCGGATGATCTCCTGTTTAACTCTGCCTTTTGTACCGGCGGATTGTTCGCCATTGTACACATTCGTCATCGGCCAAGTAAGGCGGGAAGGTATCCTGCCTTAAACTTTCACGGATTATTGATCGCCAATAATTTTAGAATGCCGGTACTGTCACAAGATAGTCAGCAGTGCTTTTTCATGATCTCCACGGCATAGTTAAATTGCAGATATGTTTTTCTCATATTGTCTATTTGGGTTGAACACAACTCTCCACCCCAATCCTCGCCAACACAATTTTCCATTTCTGAAACGATTTTTTTCAACTCCCGTGTCGATAAGTGAAGTTCACCACCCGCATCGCCACATATTCCACTCACCTGGGCCACGGTTTTCTGGCTATCGGCAAAGGATCTGATCTTTGCTGCCTCTTTCAGAACGGAAAGTTTCAGTTTTTTCGCCCGGGCGATATCTTTCTTCGACATCCGCTCTTCCAGCTGAGCTCGAGGGCCTCTTGCGTTTTTTACGCGCTTTGCCGAGGAAATAAACAGAGCAAGCGCTTTTACGTTATCGACCTCTACCCCGTAACCATCCCTGTACATCTTTCCCAGCTGGAATTGCGCTTCGACATGGCCCTGTAGTGAGGCCGCCGTCAGCCATTTCACTGCTTTGGCGAATATTCCTTTGGTTACCGCCATATTCCGATATATCACGCCGAGATCATACTGGGCGTGGATGTAGCCCTGCTTGGCGGCGGAATGCAGCCAGGTTGTACTTTTGACAATGTCCGCTTTTACGCCACGGCCATGACGATACATTTTACCAAGATAATACTGCGCGCCCGGATTCCCCTTCATCGCCAGAGGCGCCAGTTCATCGAAAGCCTTTTCGAATTGTTGGTTGTCGTAGGCCAGTTTGCCCGCCTCGAAACCTGACAGGGCGCTCGCGCTTTGCCATGTCGCTCCCATCACAAATGTAACTGAAAGAACAACTAAAAAAATCAATCTGGACACTGCGCCTGCCTCCCCTGACTACGCAATTATTCTAAAAGAACATCCTCAAACAACCGATATGCGTCAATATTTATAATAATTTCAATTCTTCCGCCCTAGCTAAATCGCTCGTAAGGTTGACAACACTTACTTATTAGCTTTATCTAATGTATATGAGCGTAACGACACCAGTACCAACACCCGGTTCGCAATTGACCGGCCACATTGAGGCCTGCGCCCTGCTCAAAGCCATGAGCAACGAGGCACGTTTGATGATTCTGTGCCGCCTGCTTGAGGAAGACAAAACCGTCAGCGATTTGGAAAAGCTTGTGGGACTTAGCCAATCGGCCATTTCGCAGCATCTGGCCATTTTGCGCGAAAACAGATTAGTCGAAGCTGAGCGCCACGGTCAGTCGATTAAGTATTCTCTCGCAGGTCCCGAACCCCGGGCGATTATCGAAGTCCTGCACCGGTTGTACGCCGATTGTTCAGATACCATCGGTTAGCTTTCTTTTGTGTCCGTTTGCGGCATAATGCCCCTTATGGATTACGAAAAATTCAATATTTTCTGCGCCTCACTTAAAGCGACTACCCACGTCGTACAATGGGGCGGTTCGGACGTTTGGAAAGTCGGTGGCAAGGTATTCGCCATTGGTGGCTGGAATGACGGTGAGGAACCCGGCTACACCTTCAAGGTTTCAAAGATCGCATATGAAATGTTGAGAGAACTACCTGGCCTCAGGCCCGCCCCATACCTAGCCTCCCGGGGCATGTCCTGGATTCAGCATTATGGCAAACCGGGCCTGCCGGAAGCGGAACTCAAAGACTACCTAGAAGAGTCACACAGAATTGTTTCCCTTGGCCTGACGAAGAAATTGCAGCGAGAACTTGACCTTAATCAGGTCTAATTATCCTTCGCCTTGGCTTCCTTGACGACACCGAATAAATTTCCGCCAAAGATGGTTAACGCCCCCAATAGGACGAAGGCGTCCAAGGCCTCGTCATAAAACATATAGCCGATAGCCGCCACGAACGGCAGCCTAAGGAAATCAATCGGGATAACCACCAGGGCATCCGCCAACTGGAAAGCCTTTGAAATGCAATAATGGGCGCTTAAGGCGCTTACGCCGACGACGATCAGCCACGGCCACATAGCAAGCGAAGGAGTAACCCAGTCAAACAAAGACGGAACCAGTCCCAGAGGCAATTGAACGACGGTCATATAAAACAGGATCGCCATGGGGCTATCCGTCCGAATCAATTTTTTGGTCATCAGGTGTGATACGGCGTATCCAACTGCCGCGATCAATACGGCAATGGTTGCCAAATTGAGAGGAACCACTCCCGGGCGAAGAATAATCAGGATTCCGATAAACCCTATGGCGATCGTGACGGCCCTGACCGCCGTGATGCGCTCGCGTAATAGAAACGGCGCCAGGAATGCCGCCCAGATGGGAATGGTAAATTCAATCGCAAAGACCTGCGCCAGCGGTATAAAGGCGATACCGTAAAACCAGCCGAACTGGCCAACGTAGTGAGCGAGATTTCGAAATACCTGCAGAATTGGCTGGGAAGTATTGATCTGGCCCCACCCCGTGCGCATCAGGACGAGGCAGATTATCGCCAAACCGATCAGACTGCGGAAGAACAGGATTTCAAAAGTAGAAATCTCGCTTGACAATTCCCGGCCGGAAATCGCCATCGCCATAAATGATACCAGCGCCCCGCCCATCCAAAGGGCGGCCATCCATACGGGCGGGAGTGTCTTGGCCGATATCATACTTCGCCTTCAATTATCCGGGAAAGTTGCCGCAGGCCCCTGGATTGAGATTGTTCAGGGCGGTAGCTGCAAATTACGACATTTTTTTGAGACATTCTATTGACATCCGCACAGGCGTAAATTAGAAGTTCCTAATCTTTGTCGCTGAGGCAAAGTCACCCTCGAAAAGGACCGCTTTCTCTCCTGTTTCAACAGCGCCGAAACGTTCCCCCGAGATGACCCGAATTAGTGGATTTTCGTCATGCCTTACTGCATGGACCGGACGGATAGCCTGTCGCTCACTGTAAATTGCTGTGAGGTCGTCTGCTGCCGCTCAGGATTCAGGGACTGAGGGCAGAATAATGCAAATCTACCTTCCCATCGCCGAGATTTCGGTCAATATTTTTTTGATCCTGGGCATGGGGGGCGCAGTTGGTTTTCTGTCGGGCGTTTTTGGGGTCGGCGGCGGCTTTTTGATGACACCGTTGCTTATTTTTGTTGGCATACCGCCTGCCGTCGCTGTCGCCACAGAAGCCAATCAGATCGTAGCCTCATCCGTCTCCGGCGTATTGGCCCATTGGAAGCGGGGAAACGTCGATTTCAAAATGGGTTTCGCCCTGCTGTTTGGCGGCGTAATCGGATCATCGCTGGGCGTTGGCTTGTTTGCGTTTCTTCGCGGTCTTGGACAGCTGGATCTGGTGATCAAGCTATCGTACGTGGTTTTCTTGGGGATTATTGGCTTCTTGATGCTGACCGAAAGCATCAACGCCATTCGCCGTTCAAAAAGGCAGGCGCCGCCCAAGCGCCGCACCCACAACTGGATGCATGGGCTTCCCTTCAAAATGCGCTTTCGCCGTTCCCGTTTGTACATCAGCGCCTTGTTGCCTGTTTCCATCGGTATGTTGGTAGGCCTGTTGGCGGCGATAATGGGCGTCGGAGGCGGTTTTGTGATGGTTCCCGCGATGATTTACCTGTTGGGTATGCCGACGGCGGTAGTGGTCGGCACCTCGCTTTTTCAAATTATATTCGTCACCGCCAATGTCACGGTGCTGCAGGCGGTAAACACCCAAACAGTCGATGTGGTGTTGGCCTTGTTGCTGTTGGCCGGCGGGGTCGTCGGTGCACAATTCGGCGCCCGGGTGGGAACCAAACTGCAAGGCGAGCAACTTCGCGGATTGCTGGCCCTGATGGTTTTGGCGGTATGCGCAAAAATCAGCTACGACCTGATCGCTACCCCCATGGACCTTTATTCTCTCGGCGTTGGCGGACATTGACAATGGAATCCCTGAAACGCCTCATACTCCTTTTCCTCTTCATCGCCGTTGCCTGGCCCGTACAGGCGCGGGAACTGGCCATCGACCTGACCGAAGACGTGGTGCCCATCACCGCCAACTTCGTCGGCTCGGATCTTCTGCTTTACGGCGCCTCGGAAGACAGCGGAGATGTCCTCGTCGTGGTGCGGGGGCCAAAACGGGATGAAACGGTTCGCCGCAAAGAACAAAAGGCAATGATCTGGGCCAACGGCAAAGAAGTGACTTTCAAAAACGTTCCGTCCTACTATTTCCTTGCTTCGACCCGACCCTTAAAAGAATTCGTAAGCGATAAAATCGCTGCGGAAGAACAGATTGGATACCCTGCCCTGAACCTGCGTACAGCGGACGAAGCATCGGGATATCAGGATGTCAGTGATTTTCGCGAAGCACTGATTCGCAATAAACAGCGCCAGGGCCTGTACGGCGTTGGCCCCGGACTGGTCAGATACAAGGGTAAGCACCTTTTTCGAACCCAACTGCATTTTCCCGCAAATGTGCCTGTTGGCGATTACGCCATTGATATTTACGTATTCAAGGGCAAGACGATCGTCAGCAGGCAATCGACAGTCCTGCCCATTCAAAAATTCGGCGTTGAAGCCCAGGTCTACAATTTCGCTCACCGTCATGCTCTGCCCTATGGCGTTATGGCGATCCTCTTGGCAACCGTGGCGGGATGGCTTGCCAGCGTGGTCTTCCGGAAGGCTTAAGACATGAATAATGATGAACAATTGAACGATGACGCGCCAAAGACAGATAAGGAATTTACCTTCCTTTGCGTCGTCGACGAAAGCGATGAGTTATCCCAGGCCCTCAGGTTCTCGTGCGCAAGGGCCAAGCGGGTCGGTGGACGGGTTTCGCTGCTTTACGTGATAGAACCGGCCGAGTTCCAACATTGGGCGTCGGTCGGCGACCTGATGCGCGAAGAGCGTCGTCAGGAGGCCGAGGAAACCTTAAGCATTATTTCGGCCATCGTCCAAAAGCGCACCGGCAAAATGCCACTGGTCTACATTCGCGAAGGCATTCTGCATGAACAGCTTATGGAATTGATCGAAGAAGAATTGGGAATTTCGCTGGTTGTGCTTGGCGCGGCCACGGGCAACGACGGACCGGGGCCGCTGGTTTCGTATCTTGTTCAGAAAATGGCAGGGCGTTTGAGAATCCCGGTTACGGTGGTACCGGGCAGCCTGACCGACGAAGAAATCGACGCGATTACATAGATCAAACTGCTTTTTAGTAATTCCACTAAAAGCAGATAATTTGATCGATATTTTAAAGTAGTAGGGCAACTTATCTGCGTTCAATTGAACGCAGGTTGCACTATCTGACCACCATCACCGAGGTAAAGGCTTCCTGCAAAATCTTGAAGGCGACGCTTCCCATGAAAAAGCGTTTGATCCCGCTTTTGCCAGTATCTGACACGACAATCACCGAATAGTCGGGACCCACCTCGACGATCTCTTCAACCGGGTTGCCGACTTTCGTAATGACGTTTTCAACCTCAATGTCCATGGCCTCCAGTTCTTTGCGGGCGGCCTCGACATTGGCTCTCGCTTCCGGTTCGCTTTCCACGTCCAGTGCGACGGAAATCAATGAAACCGGGCAGTCGCAACGGCTTGCCAGATAGGCGTCCTTGCGAACGGTATCCATGGCTTTTTCCGACCCGTCCGTACAAATAAGATGGCCGTGCCCGACATCCAGTTCCCTGGCGACCAGTACCGAACACGGCGCATGTATGGCGACCTTTTCGGCGACAGCCGGATCCCAGAATTTTTTGGCGATGCCACGCCAACGCCCGGAAGAGCCCAGGATAATGATATCGTAGGGACCCAGCTCCCACTGTTCGATGATGCCCGTGGCGATATCGGAAGCGACTTTCAATTTCAGGACGATAACTTTGCCGTCCTTGTTGATGTATTCGATCTTGTTGTCGCCCAGCGGATCGCCCTCGACACTGCTATGATAACTTGTTTGCTCCCAATCCTCACTGGCAACACCCATTTCAAGCAGAACGTCGTATCCCTTTTTCAAGTATTTGATACCGGGAAGCTCTAACCCCCAATCGAGCATGTTTTCGCGCGCTACCCGCACCTGCAAACCACCTGAGCGCAAACCCTGATCCAAGGGGCGCACATACAATAGGACGATGTCGGCATCGACGCCGCCACCCATTTTGGCGGCATAGCGCAGGCTCTGGTAAGATTCGTCGGAACCGTCGATACAGACGAGAATCCGGAACCGGTCTTCCCGCGATATCTGGCCGGTCATTGTACCGTTAAATTCACCCACGACTTTAAACCCCTAAAAGCGGCCAGTATACTGCGGCTGCGACGAGCATTATGATGGTCGACATTAGCGCCATTTTCCAGCCTACAGTTAAAAAGTCAGTCGTTTTCAGGTAACCGGAAGCATAAACGATGGTACAGGCCGGGGTTCCTACCACGGTCAAGTAGGCGAAAGCAGACGAAATAGCCGTTATAAATCCGATAATTAGGGGACTTTCCTGGGCAGCGACGGCCAGTTTCAGCACGATCGGGCCCAGAACGGCGACGGCGGCGCCGTTTGACATGGTGTTGGTAACCAGCGTCGTTAAAGCCGATACGGCGGCCCAAAGACCGAATCCCTCATCGGCGCCCAGCGGCGTCAACAGGGCAAGGAAATGCTCAGCAACCCATAGCGCAGCACCGGAGACCTTCATTTCCACACCAAGCGAAATCGCCGCCGCATAAAGAAGAACGACACCCCAGTTGACGCCTGAATTGATATCCTCCCAGCGCACCAACCCTGCGATCAGGAATGCCGCAGCACCCAGAATAGCGACCGTACCCATGCCGATATCGCTGGAAATGGTGACCCACCCAAGCAACACCAAGAAGAACAGGAAGATCGCCATCCAGTCGCCACGCTTCATCGGGCCTTCTTTTTCGACTTGGGCGCGCAGCTTGACGACAGCACGGGACAAATCCTTGTATTCGGGCCGGAAGGTTAAAAACAGGATCAGGGTAACGAACGGCAGTTGCAGCAGGAACATCGGGTAAGCGAACATCATCCATTTGATGTAGTCGATGATGAAGCGCGACGTTTCAGGATCAAGCGGATTGAAGAAGAACTCTTTCCAATAGCCGATCATGATGGCGTTCCTGGCGCCGCCGGACGGCGTTCCGATCCCCGCGATGGAACAGCCGTAAGCGATGGAGAACAGTAATACGGCAGCCAGATTTCGCACTTTTTTGGGATCGTCGGACGTCAACGTAATCAGGGTGATGCCTACAGGCAGCATCATGGCTGCCACAGTATGCTCGCCGATAAATGAAGCCAGTAGTCCGGAAGTTACTGATATTCCAAAACAAATTCTTGACGTTCGGGTGCCGGTAACGCGGACCAGCCACCAGGCGATGCGCTTATCGAGCTTCTGTTTGACAACGGCTACGGCCAACATCAACGAGCCCATGATAAATAGAACGGAATCCGTCATCAGGCTTTTGGCCACATCCGTTGAATCCATGCCCAGCAACAACACCTGCGCACAGATAATCATCAGGGCCACCGTGGGAAGCGGCACCGGTTCCGTGACGAAAAGGATGGTGGCGACGATCGACATGGTAAGCACAACCATGCCCTCATGGCTCAAGCCTTCAGGCAACGGTAGAGAGAGCATAAAAGCGCCAACCAGCATGGCGACAAAAAACCATTTTTTGTCCCAGAAATAGATCAGGTTGAGGCTGGAGCCGACCACTACCGCACCATGGGCAATCCGGGCAGTGGAAAACCCTGTCGTTACTCTTAGTTGGCGAAGTTTAATAAGCTTCTGGGACGTATCCCGGGAAAAACGGGGGCGCTGCAAGATAATTTCCTATAACGCATTGATTTGCATATTAATTGAATATCAGTTGTAGCTTATATAATATAAAATTTCAATGACTTATGTAGGGTTATTGCATTTTCCCTTCACGCTAACGATATTTTGCGTGAATGGCATCGTAGGTGCCATTCGCACGAATTTTAGCCAGCCCGGCGTTAAACGATTCCCTGAGACGCTCTACTCCGGGGAACTTCTTGCTGAAACAAATGAAGAGATCGGCCGCAGGCATATCTTCTATCTCAAGAAATTTGTATTTAAGCCCCAGGTTCAATTTCCGGTTTAAGTACCGGGCATTTTCTTTGCTGACCAGAATGACGTTACCGCGCTTAGCGGCCAGCATTTTCAATAAGTTTTCATCGGACTCTACCAAATGTGGGGAAAACCCCTCCGCCTTAAAATTTTCAACGTATGCGTACCCTCGAACAGCTACGACATCCTGACCTTTTAAATCGGCAATTCTATTCAGATTGTCGCTGTTAAATCCTTCCCGCACCATGAAAGCGGCCGATGCAGCACTGATAGGATCAGACAATAGGGATGATTCCCGTCGTCTCGGGGTGTCGGCGCAACTGATCATTCCCGCAGTTTCTCCCAATTCAACCATCCGCAGTATCCTCGCCCAGGGCGCGAATTCTACCTTGACTGGAATATTCGGTATCGCGAACGCGGCGATGGCGACCTCGACATCGAAACCCCGATTTCCGTCGTCGGGCTTTTCGATGCTATAGGGCGGATAATGGGTCGCCAGAAGTGTAATTGGGGAATGCTGGTCAGCAAAAACAGCGGAAGTAGTCACGATCGGCGACAAAATTACCGAAATAAGAAGAAATATCGAGAGGCGGCTTGATAAGCCCAAGTTTCTTCTCCTGATTTACATTTCCTCAATCCGCGCCCTCATACTCAGCGATCATATCATCACCCAACCATAAGGGATATGGCGGCAAGTTAAAGTTCGCCTGCGGTCCTTATCTAAAAAAGAGAATAATCCTCTATTTCAATGCATCATGCAGCGCACCGATGGTGGCGTGGTAATCGCCACCCTTGAATACCGCACTACCGGCGACAACGGCGTTAGCGCCAGCGTCGACAACAGATTTAATGGTACCGGAATTGACGCCGCCATCGACCATCAAATCGATGGGTCTGTCGCCGACCATTTCCTTGATGCGGCTGATTTTAGGTAGCTGTGATTCAAGGAAGCTCTGGCCGCCAAAACCGGGATTAACGGACATCACCAGGATAAGATCCAACTGGTCGATCACGTACTCGAGGACGTTTTCCGGCGTCGATGGATTTAGGGACACGCCTGCCTTTTTACCCAACCCTTTGATCACTTGCAGGCTGCGATCCAAATGGGTGTCGGCTTCCGCATGAACGGTGATGATGTCCGCGCCTGCTTTGGCGTAGTCTTCCAGGTATTGTTGCGCCGGGTCGATCATCAGATGGACATCAAAGGGTTTGTCGGTCCACGAGCGGATGCATTTGATGACCGGCGGGCCGAAGGTCAGGTTGGGCACGAAGTGACCGTCCATAACGTCAATATGGATGTAGTCGCAGCCGGCTTCGTCGATGGCTTTGACTTCCTCGCCGAGGCGGGCGAAATCGGCGGACAGGATACTTGGGGCGATTTTGACGGTCATATTTCTTTTCCTTCGGGCCTCAGGTTGTTTGTTTGTAAGGTTTTTGATCGTTCTTGGAAAGGGTCCGATCCCTTCCCTATTTGGTTAAAGACATAAACAGTTGCGGCAGTTTTTCCGGCAGGCGCTCAACCCGGTCGATGACCGTGTAGCGCAGGCCGAATATGTCCTCGACATAGTCATCGGCATTGGGATCCAGATTGATGCAATAGGTGTAGATGCCTTGCCGGTCCAGTTCCTGCACCGCTCTATGGGTATCTTCGATTAAAAGGCGCTCGTCGTCCGTATCGATGTCGGACGGCTCGCCATCTGTCAGCACCAGCAGCAGTTTTTTGTCGGCCCTTTGTGATTCCAGATAGTGAGCCGCATGTCGCATCGCCGCACCCATACGTGTTGAATATCCTGCCTTCAGCGCTGCCAGCCTGCCTTTGACATCGTCATTCCAGTTTTCACTGTAGCCCTTGATGTGCTGGTAGCGAACCTGATGACGGGTGTTGGAGGAAAAACCGGCGATAGCGAAACTGTCGCCCAGGTTTTCAATTGCCCACCCCAGCAACGCTACCGCTTCCTGGCTGAGCTCCAAAATGCTCTGCGAGCAGCCTTCCGGGACCTGGCTGACCGACTCCGACAAATCCAGCAAAAGCAAAACGGCAATGTCGCGGCCATCGTGACGATGGCTCATGTTGATGCGAGTGTCCGGCGTTGCCCCGGACTTGTAGTCAACCAGCGAGCGGATGGCGACGTCCAGGTCGAGCTCGCTGCCCTCCTCCTGATAGCGCACCCGCACGTATTGCTGGGGCTTTAAAAGGTCCAGCAATTTTTTCAGGCGCTTGGCGAGGCCGGAATGTTTTTCCAGCAGGCCATCGATGAAAGAGCCATCGCCAGAAGGATGCAGGCTTTCATACAGGCTGACCCAGTCGGGCCGATAGGTCTTGGTGGCGTAATCCCACTCCGGATAATGGCGCGGCGGCAGGGCCTGCTCTTCTTCGGACTCCTCGGCGCTGTCCCTGTCGCGCTCTTCGAACATTTCCTCTTCATCGCCCAGTTCGAAATACTTCCACATGTGCCTGTTGTCGTCCCGGTATTCGACCTCGGTGTCCTCAAAATAGACTTCCGACAACTGATCGGATTGCACGCGGGTGCGAGCGACGAACTTGATCGCCAGCATCGAAATTTCCTGGGTGGATGAGCCGGTGTCTTTTATAGTTTGATGGAAACGATCTGCAAATTCGCGAACATCAGCATTCTCATATCCATGATCGGGATCGAGGATGGCGTAGGACAGCAAGGTAAGGCGATGACGAATGCAGGATTCAATTTCGGGATCGCAGTCGCCCTCAATAGGCCTGGGATGTAGGGCTTTCCACAGTTGCCTTAAACCTGGGAATTCCCGCATTGCTAGGGTCTCGACTCGACAATCCTCGAACACTTCGACTGCCAGGCGTTGAAAGGGGCTGAAATTGTCGGCGAATATGGCTTGCGTCCAGCGCCGATGGGCGGCGATATGGGCGAGCAAGGCCCGATAGCGGTTGATGCCGCTTATCTGATCGACATCGTCGTAAACGTCCGGCACCCTAATCCCCAACTCGTCAAAATAGGGTTTGGGTTTGCGCAATTCATCGAATCCGGTGGAAAAGGGAACGAAATGGGTTTTCTCGTCCCACAGGGCTTTCATGTAAAGATCGAGATTGCGCTCTTGATCGGCAAACAGTGTACCGTGTCGCTCCCGCTGCAGGATGGCCCGGCTATCGGCGGATTGCAGAGAGAAATAATCCTGCTGGCGCTCCGGGTGATTGCCGTAGGCCCGAATGCCGTAGTCGATCCAGTTCCTTAAACCTTTCAACGACAATTGCCCCAGCAAGAAGGGTATTTGGTTCAGCAGGTTCGGAAGTGCCGGGCTTGGAATGGTGGTGTGATGGCCATGGATGGATCCCGTCGATCGATCCATCATATCGAGGATGATATCGATATAGCGGCACATGTGGTCCAGGGACCCGAGACGGCGTGCGGCTTCCGCGATTGTGTTTAGAAACGGCGCAATGGCCTGACCGTTGGGTGTCTTGGAGATGGTCCATACGGTCTCGGAAATCAGGGAAAGCATCCCTTCCCCCAACTTGGCGGCGACGCTGGGCATTTCTTCCAAATAAACCAGAACAGGTTCGACCCCTCGCCCGATACCGCCTACGAGAGATGCACCGGCAAGGTAATCCTTTACGCCTCGTTCGCTTAATTTGACGCGGGCGTTTTCCATACAGTCAGCGAAGATGTCGTCGATCTCAGCGAAGCCGCATTCAAGCTGCTCGCGATATTGGGTGAGTTTTTCTTCGCTGATAGACATCTTAATCAAAGACGGCGTCGATAGCGTGGTTAAGAGTCGAACGAATATCACCGTCATCGGTAATCGGCTCCACCAGCGCCATGCGGCAGGCTGCGACTGGGTCGATACCCTTGTTGATCAGACGTGCAGCGTAAACCAGCAAGCGGGTGGAGATTCCTTCATCCAGGCCATGGCCTTTCAGGTTTCTTGCAGCCCCGCCCACCTGCACCAGTTTAGCCGCCGTTTCTTCGTTGCAGCCGGTTTCCGTAACGATAATTCCAACTTCTAGTTCGGGTTGGGCGTATTCAAACATCAACGCAGAGAACCGCTGTTTCGTAGATTGCTTCAAATCCTTCATCAGGCTCTGGTAGCCGGGGTTGTAGGAAATAACCAATTGGAAATCGGGATGCGCCTTTATCAGTTCTCCCTTCTTGTCCAAAGGTAGTTCCCGGCGGTGATCAGTGAGTGGATGAATGACGACGGTGGTGTCTTGACGAGCTTCCACCACCTCGTCCAGATAGCAGATCGCGCCGTAACGTGCCGCTACAGTCAGCGGTCCGTCCAGCCAGCGAGTTCCGTCTGTATCCAGCAGGTAACGCCCGACCAGGTCCGAAGCCGTCATGTCCTCGTTGCAGGCTACGGTGATCAACGGCTTGCCCAGCTTCCAGGCCATGTACTCGACGAAACGGGATTTTCCGCTTCCCGTCGGCCCCTTGATCATTACCGGCAGGCGTTCGCCGTAGGCTGCTTCGTACAGGCTAACCTCATCACCCAGAGCTTGATAGAAAGGTTCCTCAGCAATGATGTACTGTTCGATGACATTTTCAGAATCACTCATGACACTCATCCACTGAAAGAAAAGGCCGGAACCACTTGTGCTCCGGCCTCCCCTATTTGACGTTCTTACTTGTGAACACCTAACTTGTCCCGCCAACCAGGGAAGATGCTGTCGGCATCCCCTGGGAAGCTTTCGAAGGCGCGAGCGAATTCCTTGTGTTCTTTCGCCCATTCAATTGGATCGGCGCCCGCCTTCCAGCATTCGTAGGCCTGGCGCAGCGAAACCGCTCCCGCCGCCGGACTGTCAATATGCCCGTAGGAACCGCCACCGGCCGTATTGATGACGTTGCCATGTCCCAGATTTTCGAAGAACCCTGGAAGGCGCAACGCGTTCATGCCGCCGGAGATGATCGGCGTGGTTGGTTTCATGCCATACCATTCCTGGTGATAGAACGGTCCATCAACGCTGTCGCGTTCGATCATGTAGGCGATAATGCGATCGTCTTGCTCGCCTTCCATCTTGCCATAACCCATGGTGCCGACATGAATGCCCGATGCGCCTTGCAGTCGCGACATCTTGGCCAGTACCAATGCGGTATAGCCGCGCATGGATGACGGCGAGGTTACCGCGCCGTGACCGGCCCGGTGGTAATGCAGGTACTGGTCCTTGAAGTAACGGCGCGCCGTCGTCACCATTCCGGGGCCGCCGACATATCCGTCAACTAGGAAAGCGCATTGCGGCGCCATGTCGCCGAAGGCCTCCAGAATAAATTCGCCACGGGCGATCATTTCCGAATGATCATCGGCGGTGATGTTCGCTGAAAACAGTTTTACTTCCCCTGTTTCGTCTTGGGCTCGCTTCATTGAGTCGACGACAAGGGGAATGGTTTCCTTCATAGGCGCGAACACCTGATTGCCCTGGGGTTCATCATTCTTGATGAAATCCCCGCCGAGCCAGAACTGATAGGCGGCCTCGGCAAACGGTTTTGGACGCAGGCCCAGTTTCGGCTTGATGATGGTGCCGGCAATATAGCCGCCATCCACCTCGGGACGACCTAGCATACGCCACATGTCGGAGATATCGATATTCGGACCGTCATACAAATCCAGGTAGCTTTTAGGAGCGTAGAAATCATGCATCTTGGCGTAAGCGATATCGCCCATGCCCTGATTATTACCGATCGTCAGCGTCAGGAAAGAAACCAGCATCGTCTTGCCGTCGATGAGGTTGCGATCAAACAGATCGACCGGATAGGCGATCTTCATGATTTCGTTTGCTTCGTCGATTTCGTATACCAGCGCATCGACGCCTTTGGTGAAGTCGTCCGTGGTGGAGACTTCGACGTTGGTGCCGGTAGATGACTCCGCAGCGAAGTGAGCCGCAGCTTCAAGATAGCCGTAGCCCGCTTTGGGCTTCATGATGTAGGCGCACAGAACGTGCTTGTCGCCGGCAATAAGATCCTCTTCCTTCAGGTCCAGGGCGGCATAACGTCCAGATTGATCCATTTTTCTTTCCTTTAACTTTGCTTTCTTCTTCTCGGTGTACAGACAACTCAATTGACTTTTGGATCGAGTTCCCCAGCTTCGTAACGTTCAAACATGACTTCCAACGACAGCGGCTTGATCTTGCCGGCATTGCCAGCGGTGCCGAAGGCTTCGTAGCGAGCCTTGCAGATTTCCGTCATGCCTTTAGTCGCTTCAGCCAGATATTTGCGCGGGTCGAAGTTCGAACGGTTTGCGTCCAAATGACGGCGGATAGAACCGGTTGAAGCCATGCGCAGGTCGGTATCAATGTTGACTTTTCGAACGCCATGCTTGATGCCTTCGACAACTTCTTCGACAGGTACGCCATATGTCTGCGGCATTTCACCGCCATATTCATTGATGACCTGCAACCAGTCCTGGGGCACGGCGCTGGAGCCGTGCATGACCAGATGGGTATTTGGAATACGGGCGTTGATTTCCTTGACCCGATTGATCGCCAGGATGTCGCCTGTCGGCGGGCGAGTGAACTTGTAGGCGCCGTGGCTTGTGCCAATAGCGATGGCCAGTGCATCGCAATGGGTTTTGGATACGAAATCAGCAGCTTCGTCCGGATCGGTCAGAAGCTGATCCATCTCCAGCTTGCCTTCCGCGCCGACGCCGTCCTCGGCTTCGCCCTCGCCCGTTTCAAGACTGCCTAAGCATCCCAGTTCGCCCTCGACGGAAACGCCGCAAGCGTGAGCCATTTCAACAACTGTGCGTGTGGTATCGACGTTGTAATCGTAAGACGACGGCGTCTTGCCGTCGGCTTCGAGCGATCCGTCCATCATGACGGACGAAAAGCCGGACTGAATCGAACGCTGACAAACAGCAGGCGACGTGCCGTGATCCTGATGCATGCAAACTGGAATGTGCGGATAAGCTTCCAGCGCGCCAAGAATAAGGTGGCGTAAGAAGGTTTCACCGGCGTACTTACGCGCACCGGCGGACCCCTGCAGGATGACCGGGCTGTTGGTAGCGTCGGCGGCCTCCATGATCGCCTTAACCTGTTCCATATTATTTACGTTGAACGCGGGCAGGCCGTAGCCGTTCTCCGCCGCGTGATCGAGAAGCTGACGCATTGATACGAGAGCCATGGTGAGTATCCTCCTAAGGAATTATCTTCAAATTCAAAACTACAGTCGGGCTTTCGCTTCGGCTGCGACATTTACCGGGGTGATCCCAAAGTGGGCGTACAGTTCAGGCGCCGGGGCGGATGCACCGAACCCGGTCATACCGACAAAACCGCCATCGGGGCCGATGTACTTGTCCCAGCCAAAGCGCATCGCTGCTTCGACGCCGACCTTGACGGTGCCTTTGCCAAGCACCTTGTCTTTGTAAGCGGCCGGTTGCGCATCGAACAGTTCCCAACACGGCATGGAAACGACGGCAGTCGAAACCCCATCCTTTTGCAACATATCGCGTGCGGCCATGGCAATTTCAACTTCCGATCCGGTGGCCATCAGGGTCACTTTTCGTTTGGAAGCTCCCCCCTTCCCTTCAGCCAATACATAGGCGCCACGAGCGCTCATGTTTTCCTTTTTGTGGGTTTTGCGCTGTGGGCTCAGTCCTTGGCGAGTCAGCACCATGCCGGAAGGCGTGCTCTTGGACTGCAAAGCGATCTCCCAGCATTCAGCCGTTTCCATGACGTCGCAGGGACGGAAGACATTGAAGTTGGGCATGGCGCGCAACATTGGCAGAGTTTCGACCGGCTGGTGGGTCGGTCCGTCTTCGCCCAGACCGATTGAATCGTGGGTCAGCACGTAAACCACCCGCTGCTCCATCAAGGCGGACAGGCGCATCGCGGCCTTCATATAGTCGGCAAAGACTGCGAAGGTTCCGGCGTAAGGGACGAAGCCGCCATGCAAAGCCATGCCGTTCATAATCGCACCCATGGCATGCTCGCGAACCCCGTAGTGGATATAGCGGCCGGAAAAGTCTTTGTTCGTCAATGATGGGGTCGACGGCGTCTTGGTATTAACCGATCCGGTCAGGTCGGCGGAACCACCAATCATCGACGGGATGGCGGCGGTCAATACCTCCAAGACTTTACCCGAAGCCTGACGGGTCGCCAATTTGGGCTTTTCTTCAGCTGTCTTCTTCTTGAAAGCGTCCAGTTTTCGCGACCAACCGGCGGGCAGCTTACCTGTCGAAACGGCTTTCAGCTCCTTGGTGCTTTTCAGGCGCTTGGTGCGTTTTTCCCATGCCGCGTGATCGGCCGCGCCTCGTGCACCGGCTTTCGCCCAAGCCGCTTTGACGTCCTTGGGAACCACGAAAGCACCGTGGCTCCAATCCAAAGCTTCGCGCATACCCGCGATTTCTTCATCGCCCAGTGGCGCACCATGGGTGGAATGGGAACCGGCCTTGGTCGGTGCGCCGAATCCGATAACCGTCTTACAGGCAATCAGGGATGGCTTCTTGGACTTCCTGGCTTTGGTGATGGCTTTCTTAATGGCCGCAGGGTCATGACCGTCAATTTTCTGGGTTTCCCAGCCGGAAGCCTCGAAGCGGGCGCATTGATCGTCTGAGGTGGTCAGGTTGACGTTCCCGTCGATACAGATGTCGTTGTCGTCCCACATAACGATCAACTTGTTCAATTTCAGGTGACCGGCCATGGAAATGGCTTCCTGGCTGATGCCTTCCATGAGGCAACCGTCACCGGCGATGGTGTAAGTATAATGGTCTACTGACTTGTCGCCGTAACGCTCGGCGAGCATTTTCTCGGCCAACGCCATTCCGACCGCGGTTGTGATGCCTTGCCCCAGCGGGCCGGTGGTCGTCTCGACGCCATCGACGTGACCGTATTCCGGATGACCGGCTGTCTTTGCGCCCATCTGACGGAAATTCTTGATATCATTGAGGGAGACCTTGTAACCGGTAAGGTGCAACAGGGAGTATATCAGCATCGATCCGTGACCAGCCGAGAGCACAAAACGGTCACGGTCCAGCCATTTGGGGGCCTTGGGATCGTATTTCAAAAACTGGGTGAACAGCACGGTCGCCACATCGGCCATGCCCATCGGCATTCCGGGATGACCCGATTTCGCCGCCTGAACGGCATCCACGGAAAGGAATCGAATGGCGTTGGCCATTTGGTTGTGAGTTACGGTCATTTGTTTAAGTCTCTCCCATGACAAAAATTAAATAGCGTGGTGACCCAGGGCCGCCTTGACGACGTGGTAGGTCGTCATCAGCTGCGACAGGGCAAGCGGATGGCTGATCGTTTGATTATTGGTTTCGTCTGTAAAGGTACCGACATTACTGCGCAGGTGTTGAGCTTCTGGAATAAGGTCCCATAATAAATTTTCCATGGCGCTGGCGCGCGCATCGTCGACGTTTCCGGCGATTTCAAGAACATCGACCGGCTTACCGTCAATATCGCGTGCCAGTTCCAGCCGCAATCCTTTCTTCGCTCCGGCTTCAAGGATGGGCGTCAGGTCGGGATGCGGCAGGGTTGGGCGCAACGTATGACGGACATTCAAATGGGCGCCCGTTTCATCGGCGCGATCGTCCGGCGCATAAAAGCTGACGACCATATCGGCAAAAGTGCGCTGGGGCTCGACGAATTCAACACTATCGTCATGACGCTTGGACAGTGATTCCATGACTTGATCCTCGCTGTATCCGCGCTCGGCGCAATCGCGGCGGATTTTCCATTTGATGCGCAGATCTTCGTTTGGCTCCATGTAAACTTTAACATCGAAGGCGTCGCGCATGGTGCGGGTAGAAAACCCCAGCAATCCTTCCATGATGATAAACTCGCGTGGCTCCACATAATGGGGTCGCTCCAGAGTTCCTCTGGTATGGTCGTAGATTGGCTTAAGGATTGGCCTGCCTTCCCTGAGAAGCTGGATGTGCTGCTCCAGAATATCGATGTAATTACATTCAGGGTTCAAAGCGGAAAGGCAATCGCTCGAACGCTCGAGACGATCAAATCGGTGATAGTCGTCGGTGCAAATGGTGACGACTTTTTCGGGCCCCAGAATATTGGCGATACCTTCGGACAGGGTCGTCTTGCCGCTGGCCGAATCGCCAACAATGCCAAGGATGATCGGACGTTCTACATTCTTGAATGGCATGCGCTCTACTGCCCTGGAACCCTGTAATCTAGCGTTTTTGTATCGCCCGAACGATGATTCGAGCAGCGTGATCATCAAGGCTTTAAGGGCAAGTGTGAACACCCCTCGGGGGGGTGGGGCAAACTCTTTTGGGTAGTACCTACCCCCTACTTTAGGAGGGACCGCGAGAGGAACAATTTAGCCAGGCGTATGCGCCTTCAGATAACAGGCGACGGCCTGGGCGCGGTTTCTGACGTTCAGTTTGCCGTACAGGTTTTTCAAGTGGAATTTCACGGTGTTCAGCGAGATGTCCAGGTCCGAGGCAATTTGAACATTTGTGTTGCCCTCACTGAGGGCGATCAATAGTTCTTGCTCACGCCCGGTTAATAGCCCGAACGGGTCGTTGCCCGGCTTGCTCATGTCCATAAACGGGAACACCATGCGGCCTTCGGACACGGCCAAAATGGTCTCGATCAAACTTTCCGGGCTCTCGCTTTTCGAGCAAAATCCGGCTCCGCCCAACTGCATGACCTGACGCGGCACATCGGGACCGGAATTTCCGGTATAAACGATAATCTTGGGCAACGATCCCGACATATCAATCATTTTCTTCAACACACCTCGGCCATCCAGGTAAGGCATGTCCCAGCCGATGATACCGACATGGAAACTCATACGTTCGATGGCCTCTAGAAAGCGTTCGCCGTCCGCCGCCGTCGCGATTAACGCAAAGCGTTCGTCGTTATCCAGCAAACTGGCAAGCCCGCCCTGAATAAGAGGGGACTTGTCAGCAACCACAATATCAATGGTATCGCTATCCGGTGAACTCATGGTTGTTCGGCCTAGAATTTTGAAATTTCACCCCTAAAGGGTAGGCATCCTACCCACTTCTTTCATATCGGTTAAGGAAGGCATTTACAACTTAATACTTTGGGGTAGGTTTTCGCCCTTTTCCCTCAAGACATTACGAGAAAAATGTTCGCCTACCGAAGTATATTAGAAAATACGAAAATAGCCAGCGTCCTGCCTCGGTGACTGTATTATCTCCAATTTCCGAGATAAGCAGACAACATTTTTATAGATTTTCGTGTTTTTCATCTCAAAAAAAATTCATCCAATAGAATTTGATGAATTCATTGGATCATCGAGCTAGCCAAACATATCCCGGAAGTGATCTTCTGCCCATTTGAAGGCCTCTTTGCCCTTCGCTTCATCACGTTCGTTGATGGCGTAATTTTCAAAGTGAGCCCACTGCGAACTGCTCTTATCGAACTGGTATTTGCCGTTAACCATAATGGCTTCGCGGGGGTTGGCGTTGACCATCGAGTAGCAGATCGTATGGGGGCTCTCCCAGGGAATTTCCTCACCCTTGGCGCGGGCGGCGATTAATTTGGCAACATACATGCCTTCGGACCTCGCCGTCCCGCCACTTTTGGAAAATGGCATGGGGCGGCAATCGCCGGCGGAATATACATGATCGTCACCAACAATATTATAGGTAAAGTGATCGATCGCGGCTTCCATTTGGGCGCTTTTCGGGTCGGCTAATCCCAAATTTTCCAGCAGGCGGGCGCCCCGAATACGGGGATATATACTGGCATCGTCAAAGACAATATCGTCAAAGTCTGTCGTAATGGTGCGGGATTCAGGATCGACACCACCGATTTCGGTCGAGGTCATATATTCGATGATGTCAGGATATAGTTCATCGAAGGCTGTTTGGAATCCTTCCGCCGAAACCGCCGGTTCTTCGCGTGAATCGATCAGCAAGATCTTTCCCTTTATCCTGTTTATCTTGAAAACCGACGCCATTAGGCAGGCGCGCTCGTAAGGCGTTGCCGAGCAGCGGTAGATTCCAGGCGGAGCGGTAAGGACAAAAAGCCCGCCTTCAAAGTTTTTGACTTTGTTATTCAGGCTAACGTGTTCGGAGGCATTGATAAATCCGGCTGGATACCGGGTTTTTAAAAGCTGTTCATGGTAAGGATCCTCAACTCCCAGCGAGGCGAAGTTGTAATCCACGCCAGGAGTCAGCACCAGGTCATCGTAGGCAAGCCATCCCTCGTCCGTGTAGATTTTCCTCGATTCCCGATCGACATCAACCAATGAAGCGTTGAGATAGGCGTAGCCGTTTTTGTCCGCCGCGTCGAGGTAACTGAAAGTTATGGCGTCCAGATTTACCATCCCGGCGATCCACAACCCGCTGATGGGATGGGAAACAAATACCGATCGACGCTCGACAAGCACAACGTCAAGTTCGGGCCCGTGTACTTTAAGGTACTTGGCTATCGTCAGGCCGGACCATCCCCCGCCCACGACCACCACGCGATGTCCCTTGGCGGGCGGCAAGTCAACGGTTCTGGAAATTTTCGATGTCAAAGCTGCTGGCGTACCCGCAGCGGCTATGGCCTGACTCGTTGGAATTGCCGCAGAGGCAACGCCCGCTGCCGACAGTTTCGCGAAATCACGTCGCGTCAACTTTGCCATGAAAGCTCCCATTTTCTTCAGCTTCACTACTAGCAGCAATAACCGTTAGCAGGCACAACGGCAAGAGATCAAAGTTTTGTGGAATTACTATTCTTTTCTACCAGGACAGTGTAACGCTGCTAAATTTAACAAAATTTTTCGGTACTTCTGCAAAAAGGCATATTCAATTATGGGAATATAAAATAACACCACAAAAAATATGATATTTTATGTTCGAAATCAGTGTGTTATCCAATACTGTGAATGAGAGTTTAAAGATGTTCTAAAAGAAAACATCAACTCGCATTTGGTAAAACTTGCCGAATGCTGTTAACTGGTTAAAGGCAATTGAAAAAAGAATGGACTTTTTTTGTATGAGAATAGATAGACCACTTCTTGGCCTTGTCCTGTCGTTCCTTTTCATTTTGGCGGTCATTGCCGCCCCGATGACTAATTCGGCCGTAGCGGATACTTTATCTGGTATGGAACCGGTTCAGATCGCCCAATCGGATGAGGAAAAACCACAGGAAGCTGAGGACGATCTTGGCGAAGACGATTGCTAAAAGATTGCTACGAGCCTAGGCCAACCAAGCCTGGTTTTTAGCAGACAAGTCCGGCCCATGCCGGCAACGACGAAACGTACTAATAGGGAGAGAGAAATTATGAAGAAATTATTGGCTTTGGCGTTGGCGTTGTGTCTTGCTCCGATGGTGGCGCAAGCTGAAAACGTGCGCATCAGCAAAGACATTATGTCCATCAAGGCTACGACCGCGGACGGCGAAATCGAAATCAAGCGCAACCAGGATAACAGCGCGACTATCAACCCGTCGTTTGCTAAAACCTCGCGCAAGTGCCCGCCGTTCTGCATCCAGCCGATGGAAGTCGCCCCCGGCGTCAAGACGGTTGGCGAACTCGAAGTCGTCAAGTACATCGAAAAGGGCGGCCTGATTATTGATGCCCGTACCGTTGAATGGCACGTTCGCGGCACCATTCCTGGCTCCAAGAACATCCCGTTTACGCAGGTAGCCGAACGCCTTGGTGAACTAGGCTGCACGCCTCACACCAATACCGCATCTAGTAAAATCACACTTTCGAACGGTGAACCCGCCAGGTGGCGTTGCTCCAGCGCCAAGGAAGTCCTGTTGTTCTGCAACGGCTTGTGGTGCGGTCAGTCTCCATCCGCCATTCGCGCCATGCTGCGTGAAGGCTATCCGGCATCTAAGATCCTGTACTACCGCAATGGCATGCAGGGTTGGGAATCCGTCGGTCTGACGGTTGTCGAAGGCCAAATGTAATCCTTCGTCAAGCCAACGAATTAGAAGGCCGCCTCTTGTAGGCGGCCTTTTTTTGCCTATTTCGCTGGGGCCGTAGCCTCGATTGTTTTGACAATATCGAGGAAAATATTAGTGACTTTGTTTACTTCGAAACCCGCTTTGCGAACATTGGCCACCGTGTCTCGATTGATTTCCGGACCCAGGTTTCGACAAACCGGATTCATGAAGTTCAACATCAGGCTAAACGGAAAAGTTCTTGAGCCGGTATGCTCGAACATGCGCAAAACGCCTCCTGGTTTCAGCACCCGGCGAAGATTCTCCAAACCCGCCACCGGATCGGGCACCGAGCAAAAAGTGCACGAGGTATGGACCTGATCAAAAGTAGCATCCGGAAAATCCATTTCGTGGACATCCATTTGACGCGCAGTCATTTGACCGGAATAGGCTTCGATTCTGGGCTGGGCCTTCTCAAGCATTTTCGAGCTGATATCGATGCCGGTGATGGTCTGGCCAGGGGGGAAACAGGAAATATCCAACCCCGTTCCGACTGCCAGAAACAAAATATTCCCTTTCATCGAAGAAAACAGTCGCGTCTTGTGTACTTTCCATCTTCTTTCCGGGCCAAATGCCCCCGAAAAATCATAAAGACGGGCTGCGGAATCCCATTTTTGGCGGGTTTGACTATTCATCCAACTTTACCTCGCCATGGAGTCTGGCTTGCAAAAAGTAGGTGAATACCAAAACTGCACACCCAGCAAGAGCGCCGTTGAAGGCGGCATTATCAGGTGAGACACCGGCCATCGCGCTTCGCATTCCTACAATCATTCCGCCGACCATTCCCGCCAGCGCCGCCGGCAGCATGATTTCCATTGCGCCAAACAAGGGTGTCAGTAAAAAACCAACCAGCATCCCGGCAATCATGCCAAGGAACATGCCAATGAACATTCCAAAGAAAGTGGATAAATCGCCCGGAACGGCGGCGTGGGCAAGCCATCCTCCTATCGCGCCGGATATGACGCAGGCCGTTAGATCTCCTAGAATGAAATAAATCCTGGTTTCCATTTAATCGCGCCTGGCAACGTCTCGGGTAAATACCGATAGCAGGGATAATCCTATGCTTCGAATCAGTGATTGGCTATGCGGCAATTCTTTGCCTGGGGAATTTAATCGTCACGGTTGTACCGACGCCCTTTCGACTTTCGATGTCAAAGGTTCCGCCGTGGGCCTCCACCAGTTGTATGGTTAAGGTCAGGCCCAGGCCAGTTCCATCAAAACGGCGCGTCCAACTTCCTTCCACCTGGCCGAATTTGGACAGGGCTACGGCTAGTTCCTCTTCATCCATTCCAATACCTGTGTCGGCGACTGATAAAACCAGTTCCCCATTATCCATGAACAAGTAAACGGAAATTTCCCCACCTTGTTCGGTAAACTTGGCGCTGTTGGACATCAGGTTAAGGATAATCTGCTTGAAGCGCCGACCGTCAGCAAAGATTCTTGGAATATCCGGACTGAATTCGGTGGTTAGTTTTATGTTATCCTCTTCGATTCGAGATGCGATCAATCTGATCGCCGCCCTTGTCGCCTCGGCTACATCCAGTTCTTCTTCATAAAGTTTCAGCTTACCTTCTTCAATCGCCGACACATCAAGGATGTCATTTATCAAATCCAGCAAATGATTGCCTGATTGGTGAATATCCGCGGCGTATTCGGCATATTTTTCATTGGTGATCGCGCCGAATGTCTCCTTCACCATCGCGTCGGAGAATCCGATAATCGCATTCAGAGGCGTGCGCAACTCATGGCTCATATTGGCCAGCAATTCTGATTTCGACCGGTTCGCCATATCGGCCCTTTCAAGGGCCAGCTGCATGGCGCCCTCCGCAATTCTTCGCTCAATTACGCGACCCAATTGAGTGCTGATATTATCCACCACATTCAAAAGGGAAACATCGGGCTCGTTGATCTCGGTCGAGAAGAATTCCAGCACCGCCGTTACATCGTCGCCGACCAGCACCGGCAAACCAAAACCGGTGTGGGCGTTAATATCCTCCGTCAGCTTGCCGCGGGGAAAATTGGAACTCTCACTGACATCTCTTATCCACACAGCCTTCTTTCTTTCCAGAACCATGCCCGGCAGTCCTGTGCCGGTTTGAAATTCCGTCTTCTCGGTTAAATCTTTGAAGGCCGCGAAACGATTCTCATCTTCGATGTGCCATATTGAGGTCGGCACGAGCCTATTGGGATCATCCTTGGCGCAGACATAGACGTGACCAATTGGCCAACCGGTATAAGCGCAAATTTCATCCAAGCAGTTCTTCATGGAATCTTCCACACTTTCCGCCCGGTTGGCGCCCACTGCAACCCGATGCAGAAGGTCGACTAAGGCTTTCTTTTCTTCCAACTCGCGGGTGCGCTCTGCGACCTGCAGTTCGAGATCCTCATGGGCTCGGCTCAGTTCGATTTCCGATTTTCTGCGCGAAGCCACCAAAAATGCCGTAACCCATATGGCGAACAGGGCTAGCCCCCTGTTGGCAAGGACCATCCAGAAAATGCCGCCGCTTGGAGAGGCAAAATATCCCGCAACCGTCAGAACCGATCCAAGGGCGGCCAACAAATAAATGTGATTGGGTTTGGAGTACCAGATTCCCATCCAGACGAGCGCGACATATGGCACGCCGCCGGCAACGCCCAATGGAATATTCAAGTCGAACACCAGAACCGCCGAGGCGAGAACCAGCGTCAGCAACATAACCCGCATGTTCTCGCCATTGCCAATTTCCTTGAAGGAATCCGCCCCTTCAACAATTGACTGGTCATCAGATGCACGTATGGCGGCAACAAGGGAATCATTCCGCCCCATTTATGCCCTCCCCAAGAATATAAAGGTCGATTCCCAAGCAAGTGTTTATATTATACCCACCACTTACCGCGATAAAAGACGTAAATTCATTCAACGCCATTTGACCAATGCGCTTGGCCAATGATTCGCAAAAGATTTTGTTTTCTTTGGTATGAAAATGAAAACCCATTCGGTCTTCTACAAAGAATTACCCTAGAAAAAGTTCTCAGCTAAATATCCCCAGATACCCTTTTCCACAGGTTATTCCTACTCTATACACAGGTTAGCCACCGGTTATCCACAGAATTGTTCACACCCCACAACAATGTGATTTTCTGAATCACACAAAAAGTGCTACCCAACTATAAGGTAAATTTGTGCAAAGGAATTCTACTGGTGAAGAAATCCCGGGAGAATTCAAGTTGGTGCCAGATATTGCACCGGGATATCCGAAAAAGAAGGGCTTTCATATCCTCAAATTTGACTGACCAATATATACCATTTGGCTTGTTAGTGGGCGGACAATAGCAACCCGTATGAATGGTAAAAATATAATTTGAATTGTTTGAATTCAATTCAGGACAATTCAAAATCATCGGTATTGTGAGGCCAAAAACATGAATAATAAACACAATCATGATCCCCAAAACAGACCCCCCCCTTTTAAAAGGCCGAACCTCCATTCGACGTATCGGCAAAATGAATTTTTCAGAAGCCGACAAAGCGATCGACAAACTCGCCAGGGAATTTGTTAAAAGGCTGCCGGAGGATTTTCAGCGAATTGAAGCCGCATTCGCGGCCCTGGAAGCAAAGCCGGAAGACACCGCACGACGCACGGTCCTGTTTCGCCTTGTCCATGATCTGAAAGGCCAAGCGGGAACTTTCGACTTCTCCCTGATCACCATAATCGGGAATGACATGTGCCGGTTTCTTGAAAAGCCGGTTGCACTTAACCCCAGCGCACTGATGGTTCTTCGCTTTCACATCGACGCCATGAAGTGGGTGGCCGAAAAGCGTATTACCGGGGACGGCGACGAACACGGCCAGCGCATGATCGATACCCTGCACGGCATGACCCGCAGGGTGCTGGAGGAAAAGGCGTTATCCGGGCACGGATATTTTTAAATCGCCAGGGCTTCAAAAAATCAAGAAACCCACGATGCGCCCCATTATCGCCGCACTGTTTTTTCTGCTTGCTTCATGCGGCGATGGTTGGGAGGAAGAAAACCAGCGCCTGCTGAAAACCTACCCCTTGCTGGGATCAAAAGTTCCGGAGCGCCTGCTTGACGAGGTTCGCTATCTGGAAGGCGATTGCATCGACGACGTGACTAAGATGAAGTTCTCGTTTTCGAATAATCCACAGTGGGTTTGGCATCTTTTTCGATGGAAGAGTGGCAACCCGGAGCAGGTGAGAACTTGGTATCATCAGATAACCCTGGAGCAACCCGAAAACTCCCCTTCAAATGAATGGATCCCACCTCCGGCTTTTTGTGAAGTGAAAATCGACCTGGATGTTGTCGACCAGGACACGATAGGCGCAAGGTGCCAGCGATGGATTAGAAGTGCCGATACCGCTTCCGGCGAACCTACTGCGGTTCAACAGCAATTCAACGCTATGTGTGCTATCAGGGTTTCCAAACGTCTGGACTGCTTCCCCGACGATCATTTCGAAGAATCAAACGAGTACTCCGAGGAATGGAAAAAGGAGCACGCATTCGAGGCCTGCGGCGCACCCGAACGTGAAGGCTACAAGGTCCAGGTCAAACGTCGCTGGCAGGAAATCATCGACCAGCACCATTTGAAAAAAAATGATTACTAAGGCGACCGCATTGACGATTGTTAGCCGACGTATGACTGATAGGCAATCCAGTAGAACAACGCATAGCCAATAACGAATGCGAAGGCGGTTTTGATACGTAGCTTACGGTCGCTGATCGCCATAGGGCCTAATTTAACCTCCTCTCCCCAAGCAAAAATCAAAATGAGTTGCACAAGCACCAGAATCATCTGCACGACCAGAACCAAATCAAACAACGTCAGGTAACCAACCTTGGCGACCGAACTTGACGACGCCATAAAAAGCGAGAACGTTGCAAAAAGGATGACGCCGCTCATACCCGTGGCGCGGCCCACGTCGGTAAGGGTAAACGACACACAGGCAATCAAGTAAATCATAAAAGCCGGAACCAGGAACTTGAGCAGATAAAAAGTCGACTGGCGTTCGATCATCCACGCGGTTTCTATGACCGGGTAAGCGGCCTCGCCTTTCAGTTTTGCGCTTAGGCTCGAAAGTTCCGGCGACCATTCGGCAACGAAAGAGCCGTAGTCATCATGTAGTCTGGCTTCAATTTCCGTCAGATTGTAGCCCTTGTCTGAAGTATATATTTCAAATTCCAGGCTCAGGCGTTGCTCATCGAAAGGAAACGCCCTGACGTCAAATTTCTGAGAGGTCTCGCCACTGAATGACAAATGGAAAACAGCCCAATCGTCTTCCTTCAAATGGACCCACACTGGTGTTTCCTTGAATGAGATAAAGTTCAGCGGGCGCAGATCAAAAGCCGAAAGCATTACCTGGCGGAACTTAAGTGGAAGCCAGCAGTCCACCTTGCCTTTCAGTCCATGGCCAATATCCAATCCAATTTCCAGATCACCGCTGACCCTGGCGCTGTTGTTGCGTGTTTCAATATCGGTTGGTCGTCGCGCCTCGATAAAAAACTCCATTTCAACGGGATCATCTACATCGAACTGATCGGCAATCAGTTCGTTTAAAACAATTTCGTTGCTACGGATTTTTTCGAAATAGGGCTCGCACACGCCTTCCGCCTCGGCGGGCTTCACAACCCAGCATGACATTACGAAAGACAAAAGGACGCTCAGGTAAATAAATCGGGACAATGGGATGCCTCTCTTTTTCCAAAAGTCGTCATTAGCCCCCGCCCCGTAAAGAGGCCTCCTGATTGTTATTCAACCAGCCAATATTTGCAATTAGCTCGTAATCAAGTGATACCGGCTTTTTGCGTGTGATAATTACTCTCAAAACTTCGTTGACCAGGTATTCCCGGCGCGTAATACTTGCGCAAATAGTTCCGGCGGGAAGAATCCAAATGCTTTGGGAACGGGGGCGTATGTAGACTGAGGAAAGATCATGAAGCACTCAGTATCATTCGCTTCATTATGCCTGGCGGCGACTACACTGCTTTCCGGTTGCAAGGTCGCCCATATTAGCGACTATCAAACCACATGCCGTCCAATCTCGACGACCTTCTCACAGTATGCATCGTGCCTTGAATCCGAACATGCAAAGGCCGAGGGCATCCCGGCCGATGAGAAGGATTTTCAGTCCCACTATGTCGAGCTGGCGAAATCACTGGCGCTGAAGGTCGACGGAAAAACACTGTCCGAGGACGACGCCAACAACACGCTGAATGAAGAACTCAATCGATTTAACGAAGCCCTTCAATTGAAGCGGAAGCAAGCGCGGGCGAATACCGGCAGATCACAAACCGAATGGTGAACATTCGGGCGTGCCCGACCGCAGCAACGACAAGGTCCACAACAAGCGTCGCTGGAAGAAAATAGTCGACCGGCATTTTCCTAAATTAGGCAGTCATAAATAGGGGCTTCCATCCCAGCCACTGAAAGAGGGCCCTTTAAACGTGCATCATAGTATGCAAGAATCCGTTTAGACTTTTTTTGCCGAGATTCTAAGCCTCTTGACTGTTGGTCCTACCTACGAAGAAGGCGCAAAAATGAAGATTCGGTATATTCTTGTTTTGGGTTTGGCCCTCGCGGTAGTTTTTTTCCTGGCGTTCGAGTTAGGGGAAAAGCCGGATACGCCCGTCACCGTGCAACCGCCTTCAAAAGTGGAATCTGGCTCCAGGGCCAACGAAGAATCAAAAAAGGTCGTCCGCCTTGCTGTCGAAGAATACGCCCCCTTCACCAGCGAGAAACTACCGGGAAAAGGCCTGCTGAGCATTGTCGTTAGGGAAGCCTTTGAACTGGAAGGCATTAGTTCGGAAATAACCTTTTATCCGGGAAGTCGCGCCTTTAACGAAGCTCTTACCGGTTCGTCAGACGGCACTTACAATTGGGCCGACCGGGAAGAGAGGCACAAGCATTTCTATTACAGTGACTGGTTGATGGTCGCCGAGAAGGAACTATTCTTCTTCAAGAAGGGCCATAAATTCCGGTGGGATGCAAAAAAACAGGATTATTCCGAACTGGCAGGCAAGTCGATTGCGGCGAATATTGGTTATAACTACGGCGTAAAGTTTCAGGAAGCCGAGAAAAATAAGATCATCAACGTCTTTCGGGTTTCCACGATGGAACAGGCGTTTTCCATGCTGTTGGCCGGGCGGGTGGAGATGTACATCCACTTCGATATGGTCGGGCGTCACTTCGTGAATAACAATTTGACCGCGGAGCAAAAAAGCCAGGTCGACGATATCCTGGCCTTCGACAGGCCGACGGAATACGACTACGTTTTGTTTTCCAGGAAGGCAAAAAACGGCAAATACTTCTTGGAGGCCTTCAATAGAGGACTAAAGAAATTGAAGGAATCCGGACGTTACGAGCAGATTTTCCGAACGTGGTTTACCCGCAAGGACGTCCAGTCCAAAACTTCCGAATAGAGCCTTGTCGTTACCCGGAGTTTTTTTGGTTTAACGCGTCTAAAAGGAAAAATGGGGTGGCTGATGGGATTTGAACCCACGGCCTCCTGGACCACAACCAGGCGCTCTAACCAACTGAGCTACAGCCACCATAAAAGGAAGCGACTATGTAAGCCCCCTGCCCCTTGGCGTCAAGCCGCTGTGTGCCCTATTGGGATGAAAAATGTTTCGCAAGCCTGCCGATGGCCTGATCCAGCAGCGCCTCGCCCTTGCAAAAACAGAAGCGCACGAAGTGATCCACGTCGGCTTCCTGATAAAAGGCGCTGACCGGAACCGCCGTCACCCCAGCCTCCACGGTGATGTGGCGGCAGAATTCCACGTCATCGCCATTGAACCCCAATGGCCGGTAATCGACGGTCAGGAAATAGGTGCCCTCGGATTCCATGGTCTCGAAGCCAATTCTTTGCAAGCCCGCCACCAATTGGTCGCGCCTGGCCTGCAATCCGGCGGCCAGATCGCTGAAATACGCATCTTCCTTGCGCAGGCCGTACGCCGCGGCGATTTGGGTGCCGGGCGGGGTCGTGAAGGTATTGAACTGGTGGGTCTTGGCGATCGCCGCCATCAGTTCCGGGGCGGCTGTGATATAGCCGATCTTCCACCCCGTCATCGAGAAGGTTTTGCCCGCCGAACCGATACGCAAGCAGCGCTCGTACATCCCCGGCAGGGTCATCAGGGGAATATGCTTGCGGCCATCAAACAGAAGGTGCTCGTAAACCTCGTCACAAACCGCATAGGCATCGTGCTTTTCAACCAGTCCGGCGATGAACGCCAGTTCATCGGCGTCGAACACCTTACCCGCCGGGTTGTGGGGCGAGTTCAGCAGGATCAGTTTTGTCTTGTCCGAAAAGGCGGCCTCCAATTCAGCCCGTGGCAACGTCCAATTGGGCGGTTCGATGCGCACCAGCTTGGCCACGCCCCCAGCCCTTTGCACCATGGGCAGATAGGAATCATAAAGGGGTTCGATCATGACGACCTCGTCGCCGGGATTGATGAGCCCCAGCAGGCAGTCGGCCAGGGCTTCCGTGGCGCCGGAGGTCACCATCACTTCGCTCTGCCAGTCCACATCCAGGCCATAAAAGCGCTTGTTGGCCTCAGCCACGGCTTGGCGCAAATCGGCAATCCCCATCATGGGCGGGTATTGGTTAGGGCCATCGATCATGCACTCGGCGGCCTTTTGGCGGATATCAAGGGGGCCATCCTGGTCGGGAAACCCCTGCCCCAGGTTGATGGAATTATGCTCGGCCGCCAACTGGCTCATCACCGTGAAAACGGTAGTGCCGTATCCGGACATGATGGTGTTAGTCGGTTTCATGGATGCTCAACCCCTTTATTTTGCCCCTTCTCTGTAAACGACTACACGGGTTGGCGCACCACTTTTTAGACGCCAAATAATAGGCAATTGCCTGTTATTTAGGCACCAATTTTTGACCAAACCACCCGTTTAGAACGCCTCCAAAGCCGCTAAAGCACTGGCCTGTAAGCAATTCAGGCCATTTTTTCGGTGTTGGCACGGCTTATGCTTTTATGCGCGTAAGTTACTTATTGTTTCGGCCTGAATTCCAAGGCCAACTTAAATCCGAAGGGCGGGTACATATGAAAAAAATTGAAGCCATCATCAAGCCGTTCAAGCTGGACGAGGTCAAGGAAGCCCTCCATGAAATCGGCTTGCAGGGAATTACCGTTCTCGAAGCCAAGGGCTTTGGCCGTCAGAAAGGCCATACGGAGCTTTATCGCGGTGCGGAATACGTCGTCGACTTTCTGCCGAAAGTCAAAATCGAGTTGGTTATCGACGACAATCTAGTCGAGCGGGCCGTCGAGGCGATCCAGCAATCAGCCCATACGGGCCGTATCGGCGACGGCAAGATTTTCATCACCCCGGTTGAAGAGGCGATCCGCGTGCGCACCGGCGAACGCGGCTCCGAAGCCATTTAACAAATTTTTCAGTTCACCATTTTCACGACACATAAAGGGAAAAGGGACTTAAACCTATGTCTTGTAATTGCAAAACCCCCGCAGACGTTCAGAAATACCTGAAGGAAAACGACATCGAGTACGTTGACCTTCGTTTTACCGACCCCCGTGGCAAGTGGCAGCACCTGACAATGTGCGCCGACTTCATCGACGACGATGCGTTCGCCGACGGCGTGATGTTCGACGGATCTTCCATTGCAGGCTGGAAAGCCATTAACGAGTCCGACATGTCGCTGATCCCCGACGCCGAAACCGCCGTCATGGATCCGTTCGCAGCTCAGCCGATGATGATCCTGTTCTGCGACATCATGGAGCCCTCCACCGGTCAGCCTTATGGCCGCGACCCCCGCTCCGTCGCCAAAAAAGCAAACGCCTATCTTGGTTCCACCGGCCTGGGCGACACCGTCTACATGGGCGCCGAGCCCGAATTCTTCGTCTTTGATGACGTACGATACAGCGTCGAAATGAACTCCTGCTTCTACGAGTTCGATTCCGACGAGGGCCCTTACGTCACCGGCAAGATTTTGGAAGAAGGCAACACCGGCCACCGTCCCGCCGTCAAGGGCGGCTATTTCCCGGTCCCGCCGGTTGATGCGTCCCACGACCTTCGCGCCGAAATGGTGACCGTGATGAAGGAAATGGGACTGGGCATGGACAAGCATCATCACGAAGTTGCTCCTTCCCAGCATGAACTGGGCATGACCTTTGCCGAAATGCTCAAAACCGCCGATAACGTTCAGGTGTACAAGTATTGCACCCAGATGGTCGCCCACACCTACGGCAAGACTGCTACTTTCATGCCCAAGCCCGTCGCAGGGGACAACGGCTCCGGCATGCACACGCACCAGTCGGTCTGGAAAGACGGCAAGCCGACTTTCGCCGGTTCCGGATACGCTGATCTTTCCGACACCGCCCTGCACTACATAGGCGGCATCATCAAACACGCCAAGGCCCTGAATGCCTTCACCAACCCTTCGACCAACAGCTACAAACGTTTGATCCCGGGTTTTGAAGCTCCGGTCCTGCTGGCCTATTCGGCCCGTAACCGTTCTGCCAGTTGCCGTATTCCGTTTGCCACCAACCCCAAGGGTAAGCGCGTCGAAATCCGCTTCCCCGACGCCACTGCCAATCCTTACCTGGCGTTTTCCGCCATGCTAATGGCCGGCCTTGACGGTATCGAGAACAAGATCAATCCGGGCGACGCCATGGACAAGAACCTGTACGACCTGCCGCCGGAAGAACTGGCAGACGTACCGACCGTTTGCGGTTCGTTGCGCGAAGCACTGGAAGCCCTTGATAAGGATCGCGACTTCCTTAAGAAAGGCGACGTCATGACTGACGACATGATCGACGCCTACATGGATCTGAAGTGGGAAGAAGTCTACAACTTCGAACACACCCCGCATCCGGTGGAATGGCAGATGTACTACTCCTCTTAAGATTTTAGAGGGTTCTGGAAGTCAAACCTGGATTGCCCAGGGAAAATCAAACCAGAAAATACAAGCAGCGAAAGGGCCGCCTTGGCATGAGGTGGCCCTTTTTCTTGTTCTGATGAAAAAAAATTTTAGTCACCTGAACATTTTATAAATGAACTAAGCAGTTAATACTATTGTATGTTTTTAGCAGGCGCCGATAAGAAAAGAAAAACCACAAAAATTTTGGCGTTGTATTGGAAATGGCGGATCAACAATTGAAAATCAGTTGCTGTCGCCAAGGGTTTAAGGGAACCCATATTCAGCCTGGCGATCGCATAATTTTCCTTTCCGGCTCCATGTATTGGAGTCGGTATTTATGTGGAGTTTCTGCCATGCAATCCAGTGGTCTCCAAATGTGGTTTGGAAATTTGCGGACGAAAACGAAAGTTCTTATTGGTGTTTTATCTCCCTTGATCCTGTTATTGATCCTGGGAGGAGTCGCCGTATTCGGTATCAACACAATCACAAAAACAAACCAGTGGGTGGATCATACCCGCGTTGTCCTGGCCAAGGCCGCCGACATCATCGGTTCCGCCGTCGATATGGAAACCGGCATGCGGGGATATTTGCTTGCAGGCAAAGAAGAATTCCTTGATCCTTACAAGGGCGGCGAAAAGGCCACCTATGAATACATCAAAGAACTCCAGGAAACAGTCAGCGATAACCCCGGGCAAGTTGAACGCCTGGGCGAAGTTGAAAAGACCCTGCGCGACTGGCAATCGAATGTCACCGAACCGACGATCGCCTTGCGCCGTGAAATAGGCGATGCGGCGACCATGAACGACATGGCGGTACTTGTTGGCGAAGCGCGTGGCAAAAAATTTTTTGATACGTTCCGCAGTCAGATTGCGACCTTTATTGAACGCGAACAGAAGTTGCTAACTGAACGCGAAAACAATTTTTCGAAACTGCTCACCGAAGCCAGCGTAGACAGCTCCATTGCAGCCGACACAATTAAATGGGTTACCCACACCTACAAGGTCATAGCCCACGCTAACTCCATCCTTGCCGCCGCTGTCGATATGGAAACAGGCATGCGCGGCTATTTGTTGGCCGGCAAGGAAGAGTTTCTCGACCCTTACAAGAATGGCTCGCAACAGTTCTATGAATTAACGGCAAGCCTTCGTGAGACGGTCAGCGACAACCCGGCCCAAGTCCAACTGTTGAGTGAAATCGATGAAACCATCCAAGACTGGCAAAAAGACGTTACGGAACCGACAATTGCACTTCGCCGCCAAATCGGTGACGCCAAAACAATGGACGACATGGCCGATCTCGTCGGTCAGGCCAAGGGCAAAGTTTACTTCGATGCCTTCCGTGGTCTGATGGCAGAATTTTCTGCTGAAGAACAGGCGCTAATGGAAATAAGACAAGCGTCCAACGAGAGTACGCTTTCAACCACTTATATGGTCATCGCAATTTGCATTGGCGCAGGTTTGCTAATCGGTTTGGTATTGGCCCTGGTCATCGGCGCTGGTATCGCCAATCCTATAACCAAAATGACTGGGTCCATGAAAGCGCTGGCCGAAGGGGATAAGACCGTCGAAATTCCGGGTTCAGGCCGGGCCGATGAGATTGGCGATATGGCCGAAGCTGTTGTCGTATTCAAGAAAAACATGATCAAGGCCGACGAACTGGCCGAAGCTCAAAGAAAGGAGCAGGAAGCGCAACTGAACAGGGCCAAAACTGTTGAGAAACTGACCAAAACATTTGATGCAGAAGTCACAAACATTCTTGGTGACGTTTCATCCGCTACAACGCAGATGGAATCCACGGCTACTTCCATGGCTTCTACCGCGGAAGAAACCAGTAAACAAGCGACAGCAGTCGCCGGTGCATCTGAACAGGCCAGTACAAATGTCCAGACGGTTTCCGCCGCAACTGAAGAATTAACGGCATCGATTGGCGAGATTGGATCGCAGGTTTCACAGTCCGTCAATATTGCCGGTTCCGCAGTCAATGAGGCTACAAGAACCCACCAAACAATCCAGGGTTTGGTTGACGCATCGGCAAAGATTGGAGAAGTCATTGGCATCATCACAGATATTGCCGACCAGACAAACCTGTTGGCCCTGAATGCAACCATTGAAGCAGCTCGTGCCGGTGACGCGGGCAAGGGCTTTGCGGTCGTCGCCTCCGAAGTCAAAAATCTCGCCAATCAAACAAGCAGCGCGACCCAGGAAATCAGCGATCAGATTAGTGGCATTCAAAATTCCACCAATGAGGCAGCCGCCGCCATTGAAGGTATTGGCAATACCATCAATCAGATCAATGAAATTGGCACCACTATTGCCTCTGCTGTCGAGCAACAAACTGCGGCAACTACCGAGATCGCCAGAAATGTCGAACAGGCCTCGGCAGGGACTGTCGAGGTTTCCGATAACATCGGTTCGGTAAATCAGGCCGCTGAGGATACAGGGTCGGCGGCCCACCAGGTTCTGGACGCTTCCCAGGAAATGTCGGACAAGGCGAACACCTTGTCACAAAAGGTTCAACAATTCCTGACGGAAGTGAAGGCCGCCTAGCCGGAAACCGGTTCGATGAAAATTGATTTTCACTGAACGTATATTCAGGGCCGTCTCAGTTTGAGGCGGCCCTTTCTAATTTATCGTTTCTTGAGCGTTTCTATTCCACGATTCCGCTGTCGAATAACATCGAGTCACTTGAGGATATTTTTTTACGTATTTCCTTTAGCGGTTGATAATCCGGATCGGCATAGAACGCGTCGGCATCTTTTTTTGACGGGAATTCCATGAGAATGAGGCGGCCTTCAGGAAGGGATCCTTCCCATACGTCGAATTCTTCTGTGACAGACAATGCCTTGCCACCGTACTTTTCGACGATGGAATGAGCGTATGGCAGATAGTCACGTGCATGTGCTTCCGCATCTTCAATGCGGACAAAAGAGAGCAGATAAGCGGGCATCTTAGTTCCTTTCTTCGTGGTCATTATTGCTTGTAGAGAATATATGAGGCATTGTACCCATATATGCAACTAGGCACCTTGAGGTAACCACGAAAGAAGCTCCGAGATGAAACCAATAAGTAAAACTGAATACGATCTAAAATGCCCGACCCGTCAACTTTTGGAACTGATGTCCGACAAGTGGGTGCCCGGATTGATCTACACCCTGTCGCATGGCCCCCAACGGCCGGGAGCGTTGACCCGGAAGCTGCAGGGAATTTCAAAGAAAATGCTTACCCAGACTTTGCGAAACCTAGAGGATTGGGGCGTCGTACATCGCAAGGTTTTCGAGGTGGTCCCCCCCCGGGTGGAGTATTCACTGACAAAAACAGGAGAGAGTTTTGTCGAACCGATAGCGCTATTGCATGACTGGGCCAGGGCGAACAAAGCTGATGTCGCAGCTGTTTTTGGACGTCGGCTAAAACAACGCGATCAGGCTACGGCGTCGAAATGAATTCCCGCATACGATCGATTAGCAGATGTACTATTCCTCTTGAGATACGGAGGCTTCTGAAAATCAAATTTTGAATAGAAGCGGCCCCCTACGGCTTGAGCTAACAAATCAGCCTGATTGCCGCTGGCACGATTTCAAAAGTGGCGGGAAGCTTGCCGGGGGTTTCGCCATCAATCTCAAGAAGAATTTCCCCGTCAGCCTCAGCCGTGATTTTCCGTCCACGCTCTTCGGTGACCTGGGGGAGCTTCAAATGTTTGCCGCTATATAGCAGGTGAATTTTACTCACGAAATGACGAAAGCGAAAATCTCCCATGGTGATCACATCCAAAAGGCCATCGTCAATTTGGGCGTTAGGAGCGAATTTCATCCCGCCTCCCGAGTAGCGGGCATTGGCGATAAGAACCGTATTGCTCAGGCGCTCCATTAGTTCCCCTTGGTCAATGCTTAGCGACACGACCTTATTGCGATAGGTCATCAGGGAGATGAACGCCGCCCAAAAGAACATCAAAGAACCATTCAGACTTTTCACCGGATGATCCCGATTGACCAGCATCATCGTGTTGCCGCTCATTCCAAAACTGGCGATATTGATAAAGTAGCGTGTAGCTGGTTCACCCCCGTGGTTAACAAAATTCACATGGCCAAGATCGACGGTGCGAACATTGCCCTCGGCAATGCGCTTGATGGCTTCCTCCGGTTTTTTCGAATGGTCAAAGGTTCGCCGGAAATCGCCACCGGTCCCCATTGGAATGATGCCCAGGGAAGCCTCAGGGTTTATGGCTTCGCGTCCCGCGAAGAAACCGTTCACTACTTCATTCAAGGTACCGTCGCCCCCGACGACGATAACTCTTTCAAATCCGTCCTGGAGGACTTTTCGGGTTTGAAAAGTAGCTTCGCCCGGGCCTGAGGTTTTTACCGTGTGAAAAGACCCAATGGCCTCGCCCAAAGGAACGCTATACTTGGGCCATCGCCGTCCCGCCTTACCGCTGCCGGCATTGGGATTGACGATGAGCGCTGTTTTCATGAACGACCTTCCAAGAAATCCAATAAAACTCTTACCTTAAGCCCCATCAGTCTGAAAAATACGAACCAATAAAAAAGGGTGCAATTTTGAACATTATCCCCATTTGATTGAAGGATATTGGGAAGTTTGGGGCGCGAACCAATATATGGGGAGGTGATTATGTTGCAAGCTATTCGCCTGTTGCTTCCGGGGATCAAACCCACCAAATGGTTTTTTGGGGTATTACTGGCATTTGGTTTCACCGTAGGCAATGTAGAAGCCGGTACCGTCAAGGGTTTGATAGCTGTAGATGGCGGTAAAAAAATCAGAAACCTTATTATCTATTTGGAACCAGCGGACGGTCAGAGTATTGGCGGCGGTGAAGAAGTTACCGTCTCTCAAAAAAACAGCGCTTTCGATCCACCGTTTAACGTTGTCGTCAAGGGCCGAAAAGTTCTCTTCAGCAATGATGAGGAAAAACTCATCGACCACAATGTCTATTCCCTGAGCGAACTTGCAAAATTCGATATCGGTTTGAACGGCAAAGGGACCGTTAAAGAGGTTCCTTTCAACGAGGTCGGATCCTTCAAGTTTTATTGTTCAGTCCACAAGACAATGGAAGGAGTTATCGGCGTCGTTCCAACACCGTATTTCGCCAAACTGTCTAAGCCGGGGGAATTCAAAATCGACAATGTACCGCCCGGAAAATGGACCATCAAAGCGATGATCTCGCACCGCCGCTATAACGCCGAGCCGGTCGAACAAGAAGTCGCCGAAGGGGCGCCGACTGCAGTTCAACTGACGGTCAGCAAGAAATCCAGAAAGAAGAAAAAGACCGCGTTGCCGAAACCATCGGAACTGGCGATGACGCCCATTGATATTGTCATTCCAGAAAACGGCTCGCGTCCGATAGTCGTCAACCTGTCAATCGGATCTGCCGAGGCACGGAGGACCGGACAATGAGAAAAATCATTACTTTCGGCTGCCTTCTGTTTCTCGTTGCCTGCGCAGGCGCCCCAAAACTAAAACCGGCCAGTGGTATGGGCGCCGTCGTCGGCAAAGTCGAAACCCGCGCCCATAAGGATATGATTAAAAAGGCAAAAACCAGTGGAAGTGAATACGCAAGCACGGATGGCAAAATCCGTTACTCAGACAAAATGGTCAACTACGACAAACTGGACGACATATACGTTGGATTGGTTTCCTCCCCCAATGCTGCACAGGCGCCAACCGTACTTACGTCAACGGAGAACGGCTTCGATCCGCGCGCCTTGGCCATCGACACCGGAAGTAGAATTCTCATCAACAATGCCACCTCTCAAAGCCTTACTTTCTACGTTGTCGATCCCAATTCCGACGCTATCGAGGAAATCCCGCCCGTGGCTCCGGGCGGCAATGGTGAATTAATTGTCCCAATGAAAGGACTGCTGGAAATCGCAACCGACGAGCGTGACGATCTTGTCAGCGCCGTTTTGTCGTTGCCCGGCATGCAGGTGCGTCGGGTGGCCAGCGGCAAATACTATACCTTCAACGATTTAACGCCGGGTAGTTACCGGTTAGTATTCTGGTACTGGCGGTTAGGCATGCTTGAGCGCCCAGTTTCGATAAAGGCTGATACGGTGTTAGAGGTTAACGAATATCTGTCCGTCGACCGTTTGTTCAGTTACTAAACATTTGATCAGGTAGGTACGGAATGGGGCTCCGGGCTAAACTGTTGGCGACTTTCATCGGCATAATTTTCTGCCTGATTGGGTTCACCCAGTATTTTTCCCTGACCCGAACGAGCGATTTTCAGACGGAACGTATCAGCGCCCAATTGCGCCTGACAGAAAGCCGCTTTAACCAAAAATTCGAGGATGAGCGCGCTTTTAACGAGAAGCTGGTTACCACCATCACGTCGGATCAGAAGTATCGTTCCTTCCTGCAGCAGATCCGCGACAACTTTTACATTTTCGCCGAAGAAATCGCCCTTGATACCCAGGCCAGCCTAGTTTTCATTACTGACGAGGAATTGGCTGTGCGCGGTGTGGATAATCCACCAGACGGAATAACCGACGACGATTACCTGGAACGAATAGAAGCTTTGGCCGAAAGCGATCAGATTTCCGGCATACTGGAAGATATTCTCGATAATGGCGAGGCAATATCGCGAGTCGTCGCGCTGGAAGGCATGTTGCTAAATACCGCGAACGTGCCGCTTAAGGAATCTTTGAATGACGACTATGCACTAGGCGTCGTCACCGCCGGCGTCATCATTGACGATATCTGGGTCTCGAACTTTCTTGGCCAAGAGATTTCTAAAGTCGATATCGTCTTTTATTCCGGTGAAGACCCTGTCGCATCAAACATTTCTCTGGAAAGACGCCAAAGGGTTCTGGATGCAGCAAACCGAGCCACGCAAAGGAAAGAATATTCATACCTGTTGGACGAAGAACGTTTCATCTTGGTGCGCGGCGTTTTCGAAGATGCTGGTCAACAGGCGGGATACATCTTCGCGTCCAGTTTTGATGCCGCCATGGCTCCGTTTTTGTCCCTGCAAAAAACCATCATCATGATTGGCATTGGGGCCCTCGCCCTGGGCCTGCTTGTAGTCATGGTGTTGACCAATCGCATCGTCTTTCCGGTTCGCCTGCTTGCCCGGGGCACCAACGAGGTGGTCGCCGGCAACTACGACTACAAGGTTGAAAATGAATCCAAAGACGAAATTGGCGAATTAAGCCGCGCATTCAACAAAATGACCGAAGGCTTGCGCGAAAAGGAGCAGATCAAGAACCTGTTCGGAAAATACGTCAACCCGGCCATCGTCAGCGATATCATGCAAGACCCCGAGCACCTGCAACTGGGCGGTACGCGCAGAGTCCTGACCCTTCTGTTCAGCGACATCGAAGGTTTCACCACCATCAGCGAAGGAATGGACGCCGAACAACTGGTTGGACTTTTGAACGAGTATCTGGGTGCCATGAGTGATGAAATTTCCTCTGCCAACGGCATTCTGGACAAATACCTGGGCGACGGCATCATGGCCTTTTGGGGCCCCCCGTTTAATAAGGACAACCATGCCTTTGGGGCTTGCGTCGCGGCGCTGGGCATGCAGGGGAAACTTGACGAATTGCGCGCCAGTTGGGCTGTGCGCGGTCTGCCGTCGATCCGCATCCGCATCGGGATCGCCACCGGCGATGTTATCGTCGGTAACATCGGTTCGGAACAAGCCCAGGACTACACATGCATCGGCGACACCGTGAACCTTTCTTCGCGGCTGGAAGGGGTCAACAAACAATACGGCACCGGCATAATCATCGACGAGGACACGCTGAATATGGCGGCTGATGACATCCTCGTGCGGGAGCTCGATACCGTTCAAGTTAAAGGCCGCGAGGAGGGAACGCGGATTTTCGAATTGCTCGGGATATCCGGTGATCCCGTGGCCGATGACCTGATCGAAGGCTACACACAAGCGTTGGCACACTACCGGGCGGGAGACTTTAAGTGCGCGCTGGAAATATTTGAGAAGTTAACCAAAAAGCACGACGACGCGGCCAGTATGCAAATGGCGGCGCGTTGCAGAATTTGTCTCAAAACCCCGCCCGTCAACTGGAACGGCATCCACGAGATGACGGTGAAATAGGGCTAATCCCTCTTGGATAGTGGGGCTATTTAGTAAACACATTCGTCAAATGAAGATTTTTTTTCTTTTTAATTACAATTATTTAGCGCTTGGAATATTCCTAATCGCTGTCGTGCCAAAAAAGAATTTCTATGATATCCTCACTTGAATATTTTTCGGGGCGATAGAAGATGAGCTTGTTTGACTGGCAACAAAGATACGAAATTGGCAACAACCACATAGACGGGGAGCACAAGATTTTCCTTGCTCTGATCAAAAAACTTTCCACGGATCTGGAATCAGGAAAAGGTAAAGACAGGGTTCTCAGAACTTTTTCCGAACTTGTAAAATATACCGAGTTCCATTTCCTAAGCGAAGAAAACCTGATGCAGGACGTAGAATATCCTGGCTACCAATCTCACAAGACCCTTCATGAGGATTTGCTTAGTAAACTAAATTCATACATTGGTGTCTTCCAGCATGATGAGCAGGAAATGAATGATATCCTTCATTTCCTTCTGGACTGGTTCATACGTCATACGACGGTTGAGGATATGAACATCGGCAATTTTATTTCTGACGGCAACCTCACCAAATAAATGGCGAAGCTCATAGCACTCCTGACGATGCTACTGAGTTTGATCGCCTTTAGCGCTTCGGCGATGGCTGGCGATCTTCACGCCAAAAAGGTGACGGAAAACGTCTACGCCATCGTCGGCGAGATGGGACAGCGTTCACCCCAGAACTTAGGCAATAATGCAACCTTCGGGCTGGTGGTAACCGCCGCAGGCGCGGTGCTGATCGATCCCGGCGGGACCTATAAAGGGGCGAACCATCTGGCGGCAGTAATAGAAACCGTGACTGATAAACCGGTTAAAATCGTTATTAATTCCGGTGGTCAGGATCACCGCTGGATAGGCAACTGCTATTTCAAGGAGCACGGCGCGCGAATCATCGCTTCCGCGGCGGCGGTAGATGATCACCGGGAGCGCACGAACGGCCAATTTCAAGGGCTGGAATTTCTGGTCGGAAAAAAGGGCCTTGAAGGCACCGAGGCCGTTTATGCAGATGAAACCTTCGATGAAACCCTGACGCTGGATTTCGGCGGGGTTCGCTTCGAACTTATAGCGACCGGTGGGGCCCATACCCCAGGCGATGTAGTTATCTGGCTGCCCGACTCCAAAGTCGCCTTTACCGGCGATCTGGTCTACCTGGAGCGGATGCTTGGCGTTGGCGATTTCAGCGATTTCAAGAACTGGATCGTCGCTTTTGAAGCCATGGCGGCGCTAGAACCCAAGCACATCGTTCCCGGCCACGGCAATCCCTCCACCCTGACACGCGCCAAAGCGGATACATATGACTATCTGGTCAACCTGAAAGCTAAAGTCTCCAGGGTCCTTGAAAACGGCGGTGAGATCGCAGAAGGCACGGCCGTGGACCAGGAAGCGTTTAAATACCTGCTCAACTTCGACCAACTGGCGCGCCGCAACGCCCAGGAAGCCTTCGTTCAACTGGAGTTTGATTTCTAAGCCCTCCCTATTTTCGTCGCTCCCGCGAAAGCGGGAGTCCACAAATTTACCTGTAGATAATTGATTTTAAAGACAATTATTGGCTTCCTTCTGCGCGGGAATGACGCCTGCATTTATTCGTTCCTTGACTCATTTACGTTTTTCCTTTACACCAAACAATCGTTTGTTTTATGGAATTGCCAATGCCTGATACAGCTCGCGCGCCAAGACAGGATAACCGACGCATCCAATTGCTGGACGCCGCCGCCGCCCTGTTCGCCAAGAACGGATTTCATGGTGTTTCCATGCGCGATATTGCCGGCGAAGTCGGCATGCTGCCGGGCTCCATGTATTACCACTTCCCGTCCAAGGACGAGTTATTGCTGGCAACCTATGAAGAAGGGGTCCGCCAGCTTTCCGAACGCGTCGACAACGCAAGCGCCGGCGAGGACGAACCTTGGGCCAAGTTTGAGGCAGCCTGCATGGCCCATGCGGAAATACTGCTTGATGAAAGCGATTACGCCCAAGTCATCCTCAGCGTCTTTCCACGGGACGTTCCGGCCGTCACCGAAAATCTGAAACCCCTGCGCGATGCTTATGAGGACAAATTCCGCACCCTTATCGACGCCTTGCCCTTGGCGCCAGATGTGGATCGCCATGCCATGCGCCTGATGCTGATGGGCGCGCTTAACTGGAGCAAGCATTGGTACAACCCCAATGGCGCCACGCCGCGCGAAATCGCCTCCGGCATGATCACCCTATTAAAACGCTCGCTTGTATGAGGATAGCTAATGTCTGAAAACCATTCCCTGCAACGCACCCCAAAAGTACTGGTGACAAAGATCGGCCTCGACGGCCACGACCGGGGCAGCCGCATCGTCGCTTCCGCGTTACGGGACGCTGGCATGGACGTGATCTATACCGCCCCGTGGCAGAAACTTGACGTCGTCGCCCGCGTCGCCATGGAGGAAGATGTGGACGTGATCGGTCTCAGCTCACTTGCCACTGACCACCTGCTGGTTCCCAAATTGATGCAAACCATCCGCGACGAAGGTCTGGATTATGTCAAGGTGGTGGTTGGCGGCATCGTGCCGGAAGATGAAGAAAAGCAGTTACTTGATGCTGGCGTCGCCCGTGTCTTTCACCCCGGCAGCAATATGGAAGACATCGTGGCCTTCGTTGAAACCCAGGCGGCCGAAGCGCAAAACCATCCGGAAAGGCTCTAACCATGCCAGACACAACCCAAATGACCCTGCCCGGTTTCGACCAATGGTCCAAGGATTTTGATGCTACCGTAGGCGAGCAAAAACCGGTCAAGAACCGTTCCGGACTGGAAGTCAAACCAATATACACCCCCGATGATTGGGATGGCGCGGACTTCAACGAAAAATTGGGGTTTCCGGGAGCAGCCCCCTATACGCGCGGCATCTATGCATCCATGTACCGTGGTCGCACCTGGAGCCAGCGCCAGTTAATTGGGCTTGGCCTGCCGGAAGACTACAACCGTCGTCAGAAGCGTCTGGTCGATGCCGGAGCAAGCGCGCTGAGCATGATCCCATGCAATTCCATATACCGGGGCATCGACGCCGATGAGGTCGACCCTGTTCTGCTTGGCACCTGCGGCGCGGTTATCAACACCGTTGGCGATATGCAGACCTGCCTGGACGGCATGCCCATCGATACGATTTCCACGGCCCTGAACGACCCCCTACCCTTCACCATGCTTGCGCAACTACTGGCCGTCGCCGAGCGCCGCAATGTGCCCTGGAGCAAAATCACCGGCACATCGAACCAGAGTGACTACATCTCCCACTATGTCGCCAATCACATGTTCTTCCGCCTCGCCCTGCCGGGATCGCGCAGGGTGCTGATGGATCATATCGCCTATACCCATGAAAACGTTCCGGGATGGAATCCGCTTTCCGTAGTCGGGCAGCACATGCAGCAAAGCGGTGGGACTCCGGCGCAGGCCATGGCCTATACACTATCCTCGGCGATCCAACATGCCGAGGATTGCCGCTCGCGGGGCATGGATCTGGAAGTTTTCCTTCCCCGCTTCACTTTCTTCTTTGATATTTCGATCAGTTTTTTCGAGGAAGTCGCCAAATTCAGGGCCGGGCGCCGCATCTGGGCGCGCATTGTCAAGGAACGTTTCGGCGTCGACAGCCCTCGCGCGCAGCGCTTCAAATTCCACGCCCAGACATCGGGGGTCGATCTGACCCGCCAACAGCCCCTGAACAATATCGCCAGGGTTTCGGCCCAGGCCATCGCCGGTATTTTCGGCGGCCTGCAATCTTTGCATACGGATTCCTACGACGAAGTTTTGAGCGTGCCGACCGAAGAAGCCGCACGCATCGCCGTCGCCACCCAAAATATTCTGCGTGACGAAGCCCACCTGACGGATGTAATCGATCCGCTTGGCGGCAGCTTCTACGTTGAAACTCTAACCGACCAGATGGAAGAAGAAATCCTTACTCACATGAAAGCCGTCGAGGAACATGGCGGCATGTACCGGGCCGTCGAGACCGGCTGGATTCAGGGCGAGCTTGGCAAGGCGGCAATGGAATTCCAGAGACGGGTCGACAGCGGCGAAGAAACCATCGTCGGCGTCAATGCCTATCAGGTCGATAAGGAAACAGAAATACCAACAAAATCCCTTCCCCGTCCGGATGAAAAGGATATCGAAAGATATCTGGAAAGACTGGCAACCTATAAAACGAACCGGGACCAGGAAGCGGTCAACAAGGCGCTGGACGATCTGGTAGAAGCGGCCAACAAGGAGGGTGCCAACCTGTACGAAAAAGTAGTCGATGCCACCCGTGCCGATGCCACGCAAGGTGAAATCATCGCCGTTCTGCGTCGCGAACTGGGCTTTGGCGATCCTCTGATCGTTGCCTGAGACTGCAAAGCGGCGGGAAAAAATGGGAGTCTTCCACTTTTTTGGTAGGTTTCTACCATTTACTGATTGGCAGATAGAATTCTACCGATAAAACTTGCCGGAATAATTCAGGGAGGAGAAGCGCGTCAAAAAGCGCATCCGATGGTCAGAATTCTGGCGACACTTATCAATGATCAAATGGGCTCGTTCACAAAATCAGAACGTTTGCTGGCGAATTATCTCGCCAAAAATCCCGACCGGCTGATGTTGGAGACCAATTCATCCCTGGCCGACCATGCTGGCGTCAGTCCAATGACCGTCAGCCGATTCGTCCAGAAGATCGGCTTTAAAAACATGGCCGACGCCAAAAGAGTTCTGAAAGATCGCACCTACGGCCCGATGACGCCGAGGATCAGATCCCGCTTCGAACAAATCAACATCGCCCGCCACGAAGATGAAGGCGACAAGGAAGCCATAGCTGCCGAATGCGAGAATATCCGCCGGGTCTACGCAATGCGCCGGACGCCTGTATGGAAAAAGATAATTAGGTTGGTCGCACATTCTAACAGTATTTACACGACTGGTTTTCAGACTACCGACTATTTGGCCCGCGGCATGGCGATGAATTTGCTGTACGTACGCCCCGACGTTCACCACCTTAGCGGCGTTGACGGCATTTACGCCAAGGCCCTGTCTGACAATGCAAAAACCAAGACGGTTATCATTGTCGACATATTCCGCTACGGCAAAAACGGCCCTGTGCTAGCGAAACTGGCCAAAGAATGCGGCGCTAAAGTGGTGATCATAAGCGACGAGGCATGCGACTGGGCGGATGACCTGTCTGACCACCATTTAGCCGTTTCTACGAACACCGGGTTTTTCTTTAACTCGATGGGATCAATCCACGTCCTGATGAATTTGATTGTTCATGACGTGGTTGATGAATTGGGAGACTGCGCCAAATCCCAAATGGATACCGTATGGCGCGCGCAAGAGGAGTTTGGACAATACCTCTAAGCGATTCTAAACTAAGGTAAGGACTAATTAAGAAAAATGAAAACAAACAATCAGGGAGAGAAAAAATGAAGTTTAAAAAACTCATGCTGGCTGCTGTCGCCACAGCGGTCGGTATCGGCATGGCGGGTTTCAGCCCGGCATACGCCAAAACACTGAAAATGGCCTATGACGCCGATCCGGTGTCGCTTGATCCCCATGAACAGCTTTCCGGCGGAACCTTGCAGCTTTCGCACATGGTCATGGACCCGCTGGTGCGCTGGAACAAGGATTTGGGATTTGACGCCAGATTGGCTGAAAAATGGGAACGCATTGACGAAAAAACCATGCGCTTCACCCTTCGCAAAGGCGTCAAGTTTCATTCCGGCAATGACCTGACATCCCTGGATGTTTCCTGGACTTTCGATCGACTGAAAAAAAGCCCTGATTTCAAAGGACTGTTCGTACCTTTCGAAGCCTTGAACATCGTCGACCGGCACACGTTCGATTTGGTTACCAAGGACCCTTATCCGCTGGTTCTTCACCAAGCAACGTACATCTTTCCGATGGACAGCAAGTTCTACACGGGCTTCGACAGCAAAGGAAAATCCAAGGCAGCCATCGTCAAACACGGTGATGCTTTTGCGTCGACTAATGTTTCCGGCACCGGGCCTTTCATGGTCACCGCGCGGGAACAGGGCGTAAGAGTAGACTTCAAGCGCTTCGACGGCTACTGGGACAAAAAGTCGCCGGGAAACGTGAGCAATATTATCTTCACGCCGATTAAGGAATCCCCGACCCGGGTCGCGGCTCTTCTTTCCGGCGACGTTGATTTGATCGCCCCGGTTCCCCCGACGGACCTAGATCGTATTAGCAAAAGCGACAAGGCCAATCTGGTGACCATGGGCGGTACGCGTATCATCACTTTCCAGATGAACCAGAACCGCGTCGAGGCCTTCAAGGACGCCCGCGTGCGCAACGCCATCGCCTATGCCATCAACAACGAAGGCATCGTCAAAAAAATCATGAAAGGCTTTGCAACAACCGGCGCCCAGCAGGGACCGAAAGGTTATGCAGGTTACAGCGATGCCCTGAAGCCTCGGTTTGATCTTAAAAAAGCCAAGGCCCTGATGAAAGAAGCAGGATACGAAAAAGGCTTCAACATCACCATGATGGCGCCCAACAACCGCTACGTTAACGACGCCAAGATCGCAGAAGCGGCAGCCAGTATGCTGGCGAAGATCGGCATCACGGTTGACCTAAAAACAATGCCGAAAGCCCAATACTGGCCCAAGTTTGACGAGCGCGCCGCCGACATGATGATGATCGGTTGGCATTCCGATACGGAAGACTCGGCAAACTTCTCTGAGTTCCTGACCATGACTCCCGACACGGAAACCGGGTATGGCCAATATAACTCCGGCAACTACAGCAATAAGAAGGTCGATGAACTGGTACTGAAAAGCCAGGCAATGACGGACGAAATGGCTCGTTCCAAGGTGCTGCAGGAAGTCGAAACGATCCTCTACAATGAAGCTGCCTTTATTCCGTTGCATTGGCAGAACCTTGCATGGGGTGCTCGCAAAGGCGTTGATATCGAACCCGTCGTCAACGTCATGAACTTCCCGTATCTGGGTGACTTGGTTATCAAGTAGTCAACTATGCTAAACAAAGGGGCCGCCCAAATTGGGTGGCCCCACTTTTTTCTAATACGGTGACGTTCTGGTATATTTAAAATTCCTTGTTACGCGCCTGATGCAGGCCGCCGTGGTGATGTTTGTCATCAGTCTGCTGGGCTTTTCCATCCAGGATAATCTGGGTGATCCTTTACGCGAACTCGTTGGGCAGTCGGTATCGGAAGAAGTCCGCCAAGAGCTTCGCGACCAGCTGGGCCTGAACGATCCATTTCTGGTTCAGTATGGGCGTTTCCTCAAAAATGCCGTTCAACTTGATCTCGGCAATTCGTACTTTTTCAAACGCCCCGCCCTGGAGGTGATTGCCGACAAATTCATCGCCACCCTGGAGCTGGTGATCGGCGCGACTTTCATTATTGTATTTATTTCCGTGCCTGTGGGGGTTTATTGCGCCATTAATCCGAAAGGATTGGTGTCGCGAATTGTCATGACGATGAGTATTGTCGGCATATCGATCCCCGTGTTTTTAACTGCCATTTTTTCAATTTATCTCTTTTCCGTCGAACTGGGCTGGATGCCTTCCTACGGGCGGGGGGAAACCGTCATGGTCGGGGGCTGGCGAACCGGATTTCTGACCAAGGACGGTTTGATTCATCTGGTCCTTCCCAGTTTTTCCCTGGCGTCGATCATGCTGCCCCTGTTTATTCGCCTGATCAGGGCCGAAATGATGGAAGTGCTGGAAACCGAGTACATCCGCTTTGCTTGGGCCAAGGGATTGATGCCAAAGCGCGTGTGGTTCCTGCATGCCCTGAAAAACACCCTTCTTCCGGTGATCACCGTTGGCGGCGTGCAGATCGGCACCATGATCGCCTACACCATTCTGACGGAAACCGTCTTTCAGTGGCCGGGCATGGGATTCCTGTTCCTTGAAGCCGTCAACCGGGTCGATACCCCGCTGATCATCGCCTACATCATCGTCGTCGGCCTGATCTTCGTGATTACCAACACCATTGTCGACCTGATTTACGCCTGGGCCAATCCGACCGTTCGGGTAGTGGGGCAGCAATAATGGAAAAAATAAAGCTGTTCCTGGATTCCGATTTCGTCTTCCGCTTCAAGCGCGACCGGGTTGCGCAAGGAAGTTTCCTCGTCTTCATGGTGATCCTTATCAGTTCGATGGCCGCTCCTCTTATAGCGCCGTTTGATCCTTACGATCCCATGCAGATCGACATCATGGATTCCGAAACCCCGCCGATCTGGCAAAACGACGACAAGGAGAGTCCCTTCCTGTTGGGCACCGACCCGCAGGGGCGCGACATGCTGAGCACGATCCTTTACGGCACCCGTATTTCGCTTCTGATCGGGGTGTTCGCGGTCATGCTTCAGTGTTTCCTGGGCATTTCCATCGGCTTGATTTCGGGCTATGTCGGCGGTCGGGTAGAGGCTTTCTTTATGCGCCTTGCCGATATCCAGCTTTCGTTTTCGACCCTGATGGTCGCGATTATCGCGCTGGCGCTGTTTCAGGCCGCCTTTGGCACGGAACTGTACAGCAAGGTCGCCATCTTCATGCTGATCATGGTTATCGGAATCGCCGAATGGCCTCAGTACGCCCGCACCGTACGCGCCACCGTGCTGGCCGAACGTAAAAAAGAATACGTCGATGCAGCGCGGGTTATTGGCTTATCCAAAATGCGCATCATGTTCCGCCACATTCTGCCGAACACGCTTTCGCCGATTCTGGTTATTTCCACCGTGCAGGTGGCCAACGCCATTATTTCGGAAGCCGCCCTTTCATTTCTTGGCTTGGGCATGCCGGTCAACAAACCGTCTTTGGGTTCGTTGATCAACGCTGGTTTCGAATTCGTCTTTTCCGGATCCTGGTGGATCACCACCATCCCGGCCATTGTCCTTGTGATCCTGATCCTTAGCATCAATCTGCTGGGGGACTGGCTTCGCGATGTTTTAAATCCGCGTTTGTATAAGGACTGACCCATGGCCCTGCTTGAAGTAACCGATCTGGAAGTTGAATTCCCACTGGGTCGCACGACCCTGCAGGCGATCCATGGCCTGAGTTTTTCCATCGACAAGGGCGAACGATTAGGCATTGTCGGCGAAAGCGGCGCCGGGAAATCGGTCGCGGCATTTTCGATCCTTAATCTGATCGCCAAACCGGGGCGGATTTCCGCCGGCAAGGTGGTTTTCGACGATATGGACCTGGCCAATATGTCGCCCGAGGAAATGCAGAAGATCCGCGGCAACCGCATCAGCATGATCTTTCAGGACCCGATGATGACGCTGAACCCCGTGCTGACCATCGGCACCCAGATGGTTGAATGCCTGCATGCCCATCAGGAAATATCTGAAGCCGAGGCCAAGGCTATCGCTATCGAGAAGCTTCGCGAAGTCAAGATTCCGTCCCCAGAAGAACGCTTCGACAATTACCCCCACCAGCTTTCCGGCGGCATGCGTCAACGGGTGGTCATCGCCATCGCCCTGATAACGGAGCCGGGAATTATCATCGCCGACGAGCCTACGACGGCGCTGGACGTGACAATCCAGGCGGAAATTCTCGCCCTGATGCTGGATCTTTGCCGCAATCACGGCGTCGCCCTGATCCTGATCACCCACGATCTGGCCGTCGTCTCGCAGGTTACCCAGCGTATCGTCGTCATGTATGCGGGGCGTGTCGTCGAACAGGGTCCGACACAGGATATCATTTCCGATTCCCGTCACCCTTATACTCATGGCCTGATCAAAGCCCTGCCACAACAAAACAGCGCAGGCACCAGGCTAAACCAAATCAAGGGCTCCATGCCGACCCTGGACGAAATTCCGAAGGGGTGCGCCTTCAATCCCCGCTGCGAATTCGCCGGCCAACGCTGTTTAGAAAATGAACCAGATTTGCGGCAAATAAATTCTCATCTGGTCGCCTGCCATAAAGCGGAAGAAGTCTTCCAACAATTTCAGTTGGAGGGCGAAAAATGACCGAAAACGGCAAGTCCCTTCTGGAAGTGGACACCGTCTACAAGACCTTCAAAATAGGTAACGACGGATGGCTTGAAGGCGAAGCGACCAAGGTGCACGCCATCAACGGCGTCAAACTGGATATCAAGAAAGGTGAATCGTTCTGCCTTGTCGGCGAAAGTGGTTGCGGTAAATCCACCCTGGCACGCACCGTCATGGGGCTTGAGGACCCGACATCCGGCACCATTACTTACGACGGCGCGCGAATCGACGATATGGAAGACCGGGAACGACTACCTTACCGCCAGCGGATGCAGATGATTTTCCAAAATCCTTATGCATCCCTGAATCCGCGCATGAAGATATTACAGGCCCTGGAAGAACCCCTTCGCTTCCACCACCCCGATTTAAGCGATTCGGAGGTTCTGGAAAAAGTTCACGCCATTATGGAATCTGTCGGCAACGACCCCAAGTGGTGCGAGCGCTTTCCCCACGAATTTTCCGGCGGTCAACGCCAGCGTATCTCCATTGCCCGCGCCCTGATGGTGAACCCGGAGTTCGTTGTCGCTGACGAGCCGATTTCAGCCCTGGACGTATCTATTCAGGCCCAGGTACTGAACGTAATGATGGATGCTCAGGAAAAGCACCATTTGACCTATTTGTTTATTACTCATGATCTGAGCGTGGTTGAGCACTTCGGCTCTCGGGTCGGGGTTATGTATCTGGGCGTTTTGTGTGAGTTGGCCGAAACCAAATCATTGTTCGACAAGCCTCGTCACCCCTATACGCAAGGATTGCTGGCCGCCATCCCCAAAATGGACGGGTCCGAGTTATCCTACACCAAGATGGTAGGCGAAGTGCCCACGGCGATGAATCTGCCTTCCGGATGCGTCTTCCATACCCGCTGCCCTCTGGCCGAAGACCGCTGCCGCAACGAAATCCCGCAGTTACGCGATATAGAGGGACATAAGGTCGCCTGCCACCTGGCTTAAGTAATTCGGCATTAGTGCCCCGGCAGGCTCACTCCATCAGCTCTGACTACCAACCACCCGATTGTCAATCGCATAAATCTTACAACCGAAATCACCGGCTCTGCTGCTACAACTGTCCATGGCTTTCGTGAAGGCCCGCCAGCGCGGTTTATCGCCGCCGGAAGATCGGCCCCATCCCCAAACCCCGGCCCCCGGGCTATAGGCGAAGAACTTATAGGCGTAGGTGCCGTCCTCCAGAACCGGTTTTGGCCAATATATTTCCTTAAAAGCTTTATAGGCCTCGGAGGACAGGCGCATTTCCTTGTTCGGTATTTTGGAAAGATCGATGTCACCGGTGTCATATTCGGCGGTTTCAATACCCTCCTTCCGGCAGCTACCTTCTTCTATTTGTTGGCCCATGAAAAAGTTGTTAAGGCATTCCGTATACATTTCCGTAAAAGCCTTGCTCCACGCGCCGTGGTGGCCGTAAATCCCCTTGGGATGGTTTATGACGATGTGGGGAAGATCGGTATCTCCCAGCGCCGCCTCGACTTCCCGACCCCGTTCAGTGGGCTCCCATGGATCGCCTTTGAAGAAAGCTAAAACAACCTGTTTGTTTTTTATTTTCCGAAGCAATTGAAGCGTAGCATCAGTGCTCTGATTAAAGAGGTTGTTATTTGAACCTTTGTCATTGGTTTTGGAACCATATTTACTTGGTGTGGCCGCCAATATCCCATCCACTTCAGGGATATCCGCCGCCGCCTTAAGCGCCATCCATCCACCAGCCGACTGACCAGTCACCACAACGCGTTTGAATCCCTTTTCCTTTAAACCAACGACAAGTTTACGAAGAGATTCGATCTGTTTGTCTAGGGCCAGCGTTGTACGATGTTCGTGAACGGTAAAGAGTTTGTAAATGTGCCAATCGGCAAATCTATTGTCCAATAAGTAAGGTGGAACATTCTTATTCGATACAGAAATTGGCTTATAATGATTATATCCGGGCATATAAATAACTGCGCCACCATTGAAATTAGCTGGATCCTGTTTCAAATTATTCCTAAGCAAAGTCATTTTAATTTCTACGGAACTGATATCGCCGTTGCCAACTTCCCCCTTCCAGACAACTTTTTTCCTAATAGCGTAAATCTTGCAGGGAACGCCCTTGCTACTTTTTTCGCAACTTCTGATAACCCGGCCTTTCGAAGCCGACTGACATACGCTGTCAGGACAATAGACATATGATCCATATTGACCATCGGTGGAAACTGCAAAAACAAGCGGAACTGGTTTCTTCATATAGGCGGAATACAACGCCGAAACCCTTGGTGTAAGAGTAATTGGTCCTTCTCCATGTAGGTTTTGAACTTGACAACCAGCCAAAAAGAGAAGCACCCCCCCAACGAAACTCAGAACAAGAAAACGCATACCATTCCCCCAAAAAAAATCCCCTATAACTCCGAACCTTACACTGTTAATTCGGAGAGCAAGAAGAGTTTTTTTCTACTTTAGGGAGATTAAAAAGTATACTGGTAAATGAGAGGACAAATTACCGGCCCGGCAGACTTACCCGGAAGAGTTTCGGACTGTCACCGTGTTGTTTGTCATGGGCACGGATGGCGATGGCCTTTAGCCCTTCGGGGATATCTACCCCTGAGAGAGAGCGCGTAAAAGGCTGTTCGGCGACATGGGGATGCATGAGCACGCGCGAACCAAGCACAGTGCCGTCGGGCCCCAGAATATCCCACCGGTCTGCGTAATGATCCCAGCCATTATCGGCATGGCGGAGAGTTACAGTAAAACGAAATAGTCCATTGCCTTCGCTCGTAGCCTTTGCGTCGACAATGTTGACATCGCCTGCAAAAGCCGGCCGCAAAAAGAGAAATGCAGAAATCAGCGTTATCACAACCAGTCGCATTTTCGACTCTCCGTTGGCTTGCCTCCTAAATACCTAATGGGAGGCCCACCCAAGAGCCAATCAAAGCAATGTGAACAGATTTTCCGCAAGATTTATGTTTTCTTTGTTTTCAATATGTTAAATTACTATGTTGCTATTTTGTTCTCTTTATATTATAACTCTGAAAACGAGCAACAATTCAACAGAAACGGAAGCAGAACCATGTTCCAAGCAATGAAAGAAAATTCCGCCTTCAACAATGGTTTCGCAAAGGAATTTGCGGCCCTTAGCAGCCTGTGCGCCGCCGGTTACTTGTGGCTGTTGCTGATTTAGGCAGGCGGGAGTAAGCGTTTGTTGCCATCGGCGTCAATGGCGACATAGGTAAAAGTGCCTTCTGTAACCTTGACCCGGTCCGTGGATCTTTGTTCCCTCAGGGCCCAGACTTCAACCAATATGGTCAGCGATGTCTTGCCGGTTTTTACGATATCCGTATAACAGCAGATCACGTCCCCGACCCGAACCGGAAGATGAAACGTCATCGCCTCGACGCCAACGGTTGCTGTGCGGCCCCCTGCCCTGGCATGAGCGGTTATACCACCGGCGATATCCATTTGCGACAGCAGCCAGCCGCCGAAGATGTCGCCGCTGGGATTGGTATCAGCCGGCATGGCCAGAGTGCGGATCGACAGGGTTCCGCGGGGTTCATTTTCCATATTTTGCGTCGTCCCCTTGCTCATCTAGGCCTCCTGATATACACAATATCTTGTCGTTTCTCCTAAATAGGGTACTCTATCATGGGGCCGCGGGAAAATCTTTTGAAGATAACAATATAATAAAAGGACTTAAGCGATAGCGATTATGGCTGATCTGTTTGAAGCAGCGCAAAGCAGGGCGACCAAGGCTCCGCCACCTGCGAAAGCACCGGCAACGGGCATGAGCAAAAAAGACAACAAAACCAAGGGCAAAAACCAAAGTGGGTATTCGGCCAAGGATATCGAGGTCCTGGAAGGCCTGGAGCCCGTTCGTTTGCGCCCCGGCATGTATATCGGCGGAACCGACGAACACGCCCTGCACCATCTGGTCGCTGAAATCCTGGATAACTCCATGGACGAGGCTGTCGCCGGTCACGCCAGCCACATCTCCATCGATCTGGCCGAAGACTTCACCGTCACCATTACGGATAACGGCCGCGGCATCCCGACCGACCCTCACCCGAAATTCAAGGACAAGTCGGCGCTGGAAGTAATCCTGACAACCCTCCATTCCGGCGGTAAGTTCTCCGGCAAGGCCTACGAAACCTCGGGCGGCCTGCACGGCGTCGGCCTTAGCGTGGTCAACGCCCTATCCGATAGCCTTGTCGTTGAGGTCGCCCGCGACAAGACCCTGTGGACCCAGTCCTACGTGCGCGGTGTCCCCGAAGGCAAACTGAAAAACGCCGGCAAGGTGTCGAACCGGCGAGGAACGTCGATCGCTTTCCATGCCGACCCGCAGATTTTCGGCAAACAAGCGCACTTTCGCGCCAAAACCCTCTACCGCATGGCCCGCTCCAAGGCCTACCTGTTCAGGGGCGTTGAAATCCGATGGTCTTGCGCCGAAAAATTGCTCAAAGGCGACGATGCACCGCCGTCCAGCGCAACCTTGCACTTCCCCGGCGGATTGGCGGATTATTTGGCTGGCACCCTTGAAAACCGCAAAACCCTTACCGCAGAGCCATTTTCCGGCGACGCCAAGCTGAACGGCGGCGGCGGCAAGGCGGAATGGGCTATCGCCTGGCCCATAGATGAGAATGACTACTTCAATTCGTACTGTAACACTGTCCCGACGCCCCTGGGCGGCACCCACGAAAACGGCCTGCGCGGCGCCATCGTCAAGGGTCTGAAGGCTTACGGCGAACTGGTTTCCAACCGTCAGGCATCGAAAATCACCGCCGACGATGTGCTGGGCGGAGCTTGCGTCATGCTGTCGGTTTTCATTACCGACCCCCAGTTTCAGGGACAAACGAAAGAAAAGCTTTCTACCGTCGAAGCCCAGAAGCTGGTCGAAAGCGCCGTTCGCGACCATTTCGATCACTGGCTGGCGGGCGATCCGGAAAGGTCGAAAGCTCTTCTAGAGCGAGTCATAGAGCGGGCAGAGGAACGCCTGCGCAAGCGCTCCATAAAGGAAACCAAGCGGGCCAGCGCCACCAGGAAATTAAGGCTTCCTGGCAAACTGACCGATTGCACATCCAAAACCGCCGAGGGAACGGAACTTTTCCTGGTCGAGGGCGATTCAGCCGGAGGCTCCGCCAAGCAGGGTCGGGACCGCAAAACCCAAGCTATCCTGCCCCTGCGCGGCAAGACGCTGAACGTCGCCAGCGCTACCGACGACAAAATCAGGGCCAACCAGGAACTGCAGGATATGATCGAGGCTCTGGGTTGTGGCACGCGTGATAAATACGACGATGGCGCCCTTCGCTATGAAAAGATCATCATCATGACGGACGCCGATGTTGACGGCGCCCACATCGCTTCCCTTCTGATGACATTCTTCTTTAAGGAAATGCCACAACTCATTGAAGAAGGCCATCTTTTCCTCGCCATGCCACCCTTGTACCGCATCACCCAAGGGGCTAAAAGCGAGTACGCGAGGGATGACGCACACAAGGATGAACTGCTGGAAAAAGTCTTCACCGGGCGCGGCAAGGTCGAGATCAGCCGCTTCAAGGGTCTGGGCGAAATGCCGGCCGCCCAGCTGAAGGAAACAACCATGGATCCGTCTAAACGAACCCTGCTGCGCGTCACAGTGCCGCCAGATCATTCCGACGACGACAAGATTGAACGCCGCGAAACCAACCGCCTGGTTGAAGACCTGATGGGCAAGAAGCCCGAGAAGCGCTTCCGCTTCATTCAGGACAACGCCGAATTCGCCGAAGATCTGGATGTCTAGTGACGTAACCCATCCTTTCGATCTTACAGGCCGCACGGCCCTGGTGACCGGCGGCGGTCGGGGAATTGGGCTTGCTATCACCAAGGGATTGGCCGAGGCCGGGGCAAAAGTCCTGATCAACGGCCGCGAGGAAGACGCCCTCAACGCTGCTTCCGAGCAAGTTCGTCGAAGTGGCGGTCACGCGGACGCCCTCGCCTTCGATATTTCCGATCCAGCCAACGTCGAGGCAGCTTTCAAGAATATCGATCCCATCGATATCCTGATCAACAATGTCGGTGTTCGGATGCGTAAAGCCATAGACGATTTCACTTTGGATGATTTTCGCACCCTGTTGGACGCCAACCTGATCGGGGCATTTGATTTGTCGCGCAGGACAGCCTCGCAGATGAAAAAGAAAGGCCGGGGCCGCATTATCAATGTCACCTCCATTGCGGGCGACATTGCCCGCTCCGGTGACGCCATCTATACCGCCTCCAAGGCGGCGCTGACCGGCTTGACGCGGGCTATGGCGGCGGAATTCGGCCCCGGCGGCATCACCGTCAACGCCATCGCGCCTGGATACGTGGCGACGGAAACCAACAAGGATATGGTTGCCGACAAAAAAATCGCCGAATTCCTTGAAAATCGTACCGCTTTGGGACGGTGGGCGGAACCGGAAGAACTTGCCGGAGCGGCCGTTTTCCTGGCTTCCGACGCCGCTTCCTACATCACCGGCCATGTTTTAACGGTGGACGGCGGCTTTACCGCCCATTTTTAAGGAACGGCAGCATTCGCGCCGCCACATTATCCTTCCGCACCAAGTGATGCCAGCCGGTCGCCAGCAAATGCAGGATAACGACGAACAACAATCCCTTAGCCATGATGCCGTGAATATCTTCCATTACCTCGTGCAGGCCCCGGGAAGGGAACAGGGGTTGAAGATCGAATAGTCCCAGAACCGGCAACGGCTTGGATACGCTGGCCAGGACAAGAAATCCCGTCACCGGCAGGATAAACATTAGGGCGTAGAGGATTCCGTGCCCGGCCCTGGCGGCGGGCTTTTGCCATTTTGAGGCGTTTCCGGGTTCAGGCAGGGGCGGCGTACTGAACCGCCAGCCGACACGGGGTACCGCCAAAATAAGGACTGTCATTCCTGCTAAAAAATGCCAACCGATAATTTCCAGTTTTTCGGCTCCGCGGGGCATATCTTCCATAACTTCACCAAGAATGAACGTCGCCACCATCAAAAATGCCATGCACCAATGAAAAAACAAGCCCAGGCGTCCATAACCCTCAGAATTTTCTATATTTTGCATAAACTAATCCCTTCCCATCCAATTCAGCCTTGGCACTATGGGAGAGGATTGTTGCAGGCGAATTTCAACTTTGTAATTTTTTGTAACGGTGCTTGAAGCGTCTGATAAAGGGAAAGTTTGTTTCGTTAGGTGACATTCAAAGGGGCAATAATGTTCGGGTAGTCGCCCAATTCGTTCAGGACGTTCCAGCGGTCCAGAAGGGCGGCCCGAAACAGCGCGTGACACCCATTGAGTTTGAATTGTTGCTCGCTTAGACCGGATTTTTCCATCATCGTCTTCTCAAAATCCAGCAGATCGTCGAACATGGGCCGGATTTTCTGTAAGTCTTCAATGAATCCGGTCGGATCCGGTTCGGTATACCCAAAACGCACCAGGAAAGGATAATAAAGGGTTCGCAGAACAAACTGGTCTTTTTCGCTGAATATCCTGCCTACCGGACGTTTGATGGCGTCACTGTCGAAAGCCGCCATCTGCTCTTTCTTTTTGTAGTCTGGACTGGACGGGTCCCCCCACCACTTCTTTCCTTGCGCCGTCATCTGATACAGGCTTGAGGATTCCTCAATTTCCAACCATTCGCACAATGCCTTCATGGTTGCCTCGGGACGGGCCTGTAAATCTTCGAGCCGTACACCGATCGAATCCTGCAGGCGGAATTCCACCCGGTCAATTGTGAAGAGCATGGCGTAGATCTTACGTACAACGTTGCAATAATTGTTTTCTTCGAAATCCAGCCTGGACCAAGACTCGCAGCTTTGCAGGGGCTCGCGAACCATCATGATTTGACGGGCATCAGGCGCATAACGATAAAAGTTCAATCGGGCGTACTCGCCGGGGTTGTGAATGTGATAGAAAATGGTTTTTTCGCCCAATGTGCGCCCCAGCGCTTTCTCGTAGGCGGCATGAATGATCAAAAAGAAGGATCCGGGATCAACGGAATCCAGCCCCTCCATCAACCTGCGTGCTTCGGCGCAAAATGCGCTCCTATCCACGCTCAGCACTTCGTCCCGGTTTTCGCCGACCACATTCATCCCTTCATTTTTTCCCAGGTAGTAACCGCCCTCACCCTCATGGCCGGGAACCGGTTTGGGCGAATTGGCGTCGAACAGAACCTCGAATTCGTCGGCAAACCGTTCAGGTAACTCGCGCCAATCCTCACAGGTGATCTTGTCCCAGGCGACCGCGTTGAAAAAGCCGTGAAAATAGATGCTGGGAAGCGTGGAAATTTGAGGATGGCCGTCCATGAGGCTGTGAAACAATCCACTTCCGCTGCGGCCGAAATGCAAAAGGGTTACCAACTTGTTGGAGAAATCCGGTGTGGAAGAGGACGTCTTTTCATCGGGACTAATCAGGATTTTCTCATCCGCCTTTTCAGGCAGTGCGGCAACCGCCTTGTGAAAAGACTGCTCGGATTGGTGTGGGCGGAAACTATCGAGATAGAATTCGGTTATGGCGAAGTGTATTGATTTTCGTATTTCCGAACTGAAGTCATTTTTCCAGAAATCTGCATTCTCATTTTCCCGCCCCTCCAGGAACAAGTACGCCTTCAATGTTTGCCCATAACCGACCCAGGCTTTAAGGAATTTTGGCTTTATGGCTATCGCTTTTTGATAGCTGGAAAGCGCCTCGCCCAGTTTCCCAATCTGTTTGTAGGCGGCGGCCAGATTGTAAAGTGCCTGATCGCTGCCTGGATTGATCGAGAGCGCCTTTTGATTGCATTTGATTGCCTCGTCAATCTCCCCTGAATCATAAAGAATTTTGCCCAGATTTGTGTGCCCATCGGCGAAATCCGGTTGGATTGAGACTGCCTTTTGGAATCTGGCTTTGGCTTCTTTTATTCTCCCCAGGTCCATTGAGATAACGCCCAGGCCAAAATGCGCTTCGGCGTAGTTGGCATTGTGAGCAAGGGCCATATTATAGCTTTTTACGGCCTCTCCAATGCGTCCCAGTTCATGGAGAATACTTCCTAGGCTAAAATGGGCTTCGGCGAAATTCGGGTTAAGAGCCAGAAACTTCCGGAAACTGTCTACTGCAAGCTCAAGGCTATTTTGTTCCCGGTAAAGGTTTCCCAAATTGTAATAGGCCGGGGCAAAATCCGGATTGATAGACAGTGCTTTTTGATAGCTTTCAACGGCTTCGTCTATTTTTCCGGCATTGCGTTGAGCGGCGCCAAGGCTCAGATAAGCTTCAATATACTGGGGATTAACTTCAAGCGCCTGAGTAATGAGTTTTAAAGCAGTCTCAATTTCACCATTCTGGTTCGAAATAACGCCAAGCAAATGCAACGCCACGGGTTGTTTGGGTTCGGCCTCAAGAACTTTTCGACAGATTTCTTCGGCTTCGGGTAAGCGGCCGCCGGTGAAAAGCTGCACAGCGGTATTAATTGATTGTTCTATGGATGACATGGGTTACTCACAAATCCTTGCAAAGCCTTAGCGCGTCATAGATTGCGGCGTGAATGTTGCGTGACGAGACCGCGTCGCCAATACGGAACAGGCGGTATGATCCATCAGGATTTGTAATCAGGGTCTGGGGCTTGTTCGTTATCAGGGCTTCGTGGTCAACTTCGCCCCGGTTGGTCGCCTTTTCCTTCAAATCGAAATAGATATCGTCAAGCGGCAGCGTGCCGTGGTCAACGACGATCTGATCCACTTTACGCTCGTCCACAAGATCCGAATAATCGCTGCCTATCACTGCCTTCAAGGCGTTGCCGTCGCGCCCGATGGATAGAAGTCTTTTGTTGAGCGTTATCGCGACATCAAGACGTTCGAAGCACCGGGCGTAAGGCACATGGTTCATTCCCCCGACGTCTGGCGCGAAATAGCGCTCCGGCGTGAGGATTTCAAGTTTCGACCCTGCCTCGGCAATAACCTCCGCCGCCTGAAGACCGGATTGTCCGCCATTGTCGTCGAACAAAAGAACGTTTGCCGCCGCCTTCACGTTGCCCGAGATAATATCCCATCCCGTCACAGCCAGATCCTCGCCTTCTTCCAGAAACGAGGTATTGGGCAGGCCGCCGGTGGCGACTATAACGATATCGGGTTCTTCGGCCAGTACGTCGTCGGCTTCAGCCCAAGTATTGGTACGGATCGTGACCCCCAGTTTTTCGCACTGCGAGACGCGCCAGTCGATAATTCCGACAAGGTCGCGCCGCCTTTTGGATTGCGAGGCGAGCAATACCTGGCCGCCGGGATTGTCGGCGGCCTCCAACACCACCACATTGTGACCGCGCTCGCCCAGGACCCTTGCCGCTTCAAGACCAGCAGGTCCCGCACCGACGACGACGGCCTTCTGTTTGGGGTCGCTGGAAGTCAATATTTTGTGCGGCATTGTCGCTTCACGGCCTGTAGCGGGATTGTGAATGCAAAGGGCCTCATGGCCTTCGTATATCCTGTCCAGGCAATAAGTCGCCCCGACGCACGGGCGAATATCGTCTTCGCGGCCCTCGGACACTTTCTGGCCGATGTACGGATCGGCCAGGTGGGCGCGGGTCATGCCGATCATATCGACCTTGCCCTCTGCAATGGCGTGGCGCGCCGTTGCCACATCGGCAATTTTCGCCGCATGGAATATCGGAAACTTGGTTTCAGCCCTTACTTCACCGGCAAAATCCAGATGGGGGGCCGACGGCATACCCATCACCGGAATAACATCGACCAGAGCCGCATCGGTCTCGATGTGTCCGCGGATGATGTTGAGGAAGTCCACCTGCCCGGTTGCGACCATACGACGGGCGATCTCAACTCCCTCTTCACGGCTTAAGCCCTTGTCCCAGTCTTCGTCGGCTACCATGCGAAGACCTACGATGAATTCAGGTCCGACGGCATCGCGGATGACATCCAGTACCCGGAAGGTAAAACGCAATCGATTGTCCAGCGAGCCACCCCATTCATCGGTTCGCTTGTTGGTGGCCGGCGACCAAAAACTATCGAGGAAATGACCGAAAGATTCTATTTCGATTCCGTCCAGTCCCGCCGCCTGCATACGCTGCGCGGCAGATGCATAATCCTTGATTATGCGTTCGATATCCCAGTCTTCGGCTTCTTTCGGGAAGGCGCGATGAGCGGGTTCGCGCACCGGCGAGGGCGCTAAAACCGGCAGCCAATCAGCCTTGTTCCATCCAGTCCGGCGTCCCAGATGGGTTAGCTGAATCATCATCGCCGCGCCGTGCTCGTGACATTCGTCGACCATGGCTTTCATCCATGGAACGATCTCGTCCTTATAGGCATGCAGGTTGCCGAACGAAGCGGGCGAATCTGGCGAAACGACTGCCGAACCCGCCGTCATATCCAGCGCAACCCCGCCTTTCGCTTTTTCCACGTGATACAACCTGTAACGGTCCTTCGGCAGACCGTCTTCCGAATAGGCCGGTTCGTGGGACGTCGAAAGAATTCGGTTCCTCAAGGTCAGGTGCTTGAGGGTAAACGGCTGTAGCAAAACGTCCTTTTGATTCATGGAAATACTCTCCCCAGTTCCCAAAAAACCCTATCACGGAAAAAGAGAAAGAAGCGAGGCTTTACAAGCCCGTATCCGGGGCCGCGCCCATCATCAGATTCAGGTTTTGCACCGCCTGGCCGGATGCCCCTTTACCCAGGTTGTCAATCAAGCCCATAACGACCACCTGTCCGGCATCGGCATTGGCGAAAACATGCAAATGCAACTCGTTGGTGCCGTTCAGGCCTTCCGGCTCCAGTCCACTCATAGCGGAAGTCTCGGAAAGGGGTTTGACCTTGACAAAGCGCTGACCGGCATAATGATCGGCAAGCGCCGTATGGATGTCCTGCGGGCTGACATTTCCCGGCAATGACCACAACTGCAGGGGTATCTGCACGATCATTCCCTGGCGGAAATTGCCGACGCTGGGAACGAACAGGGGGGCGTTCGCAAGTCCGCCCCATTTTGCGATTTCCGGTACATGCTTATGGGCCAGCCCCAGGCCGTAAACCCTGAAAGGTGTATTTTCATATTGGCCATCAGCTTCTTCGAAATCGGCGATCATGCCCTTGCCGCCGCCGGAATAACCGGAAATTGCATTTATGGATATGGGGTGGTCGGCAGGCACCAGGCTACCGCCAATTAGCGGATGCAGGATGGACACCGACGTGATGGCGTAACAGCCGGGGTTTGTCACCCGCTTGGCGATAGCGATCTTCTCCGCCTGACCGTCATCGTATTCCGGCATGCCATAAATCCAGCCTTCCGCAATCCGGTGTGCGGACGAGGCATCTATCACCCTTACCGCGTCGTTTTCGATCATTGCGACAGCTCCCCTGGCCGCATCGTCGGGCAGGCATAGGATAACGATATCGGCACTGTTCAACATTTCAGCGCGGGCGGAATCATCCTTGCGCATCGAGTCGTCCAAACGCAAAAAGGAAAGATCGGTGCGGTTTTCCAACCGTTCCCTGATCTGCAAACCTGTTGTTCCTACTTCGCCGTCGATGAATATTGTCGCTGTCATTGCCTTTACTCTCAAACGATAAAATTTATCGTTCGCTTGCCTACACCCCAATGGATCAAGGCGCAATGCAATAGATTAGAATTTGTTGGATTTCGTTCACATTTAATTGTTTAGGAACAGTTAGGGTTCGCCTGATAGAGTACATTTGATTAATCGCTTGAGCCTTCCCCTCCCCTTCAGGATCAGGCGAAACTTACTCATCTCTCTCAAAATCCCGGGGCGCCCCGCATAAGGCGCCCCTTTTGATAAGGGATCATCGCTCAGCAAGGGCAAGTTTGGCGCCCAGGCTCAGGAAAGCGCCGGCAATGGCGCGGCGAAACCAGGTCATGACCCGGGGCCGGGATATGATGTGCGAACGCACCAACGCGGCAAACATTCCATACCCGATGAATACAATGAACGTCATAAGCATGAACACCGCACCCATAATCAACATTTGTACGGTGGCGCTTGCACCGTTCGGCTCAACAAACTGGGGCAGGAAAGCCAGAAAAAAGATCGATAGTTTGGGATTGAGGATATTGATCAGAAAACCCTTCACGGCGATGCCCGCCCAGGAGTTCTCTTCAACGCCGTTTTCCATCGCCAAAGCCCCTTTTTCAACCCATGCTCCCCAGGCGAGGTAGATCAAGTATGCGACACCTGCAAATTTTACGACCTGAAACGCAACCGCACTGGCGTGCAGCAGGGCGGCCAGGCCAAACACGGCTGCAGCAATATGGGGCAGAATACCCATGGTGCAACCGAATGCGGCGATGATGCTCTGACGCCCGCCGCCGGCCAGCCCGTGGGCCAGCGTGTAAAGCACACCTGTTCCCGGCGCGACGACGACGATCAGGGACAAAATCAGGAATTCAACGGTCATAACATTTTTCCCATTCAGGCAAACGCCAGACGATCTTGCCCCTTGATCAGGTTATAGGTCAATGCCAGCGCAATACAGTGGCGTACGGCGTCTTCAGGGAAATCGCTATTGGCATCGAAGCGGACGCAGCGTTTTCCATCCAAATTCAGGACATCGGGGTACATCTCCCGGTACATGGCTATCAAGGAAGTCTGGCAATGAACAAACATGCCGTATTGATCCGGACTCGATTTTATTTGGTCGATGCGGATGGTGGTGCCGCTTTTGCTTTGCGAGGTTAAATAACTGGGCTGCCCCCATTTCAACGTTTCTTCCAGCGCGCCAATTTTATCATCCTTTATGGCTGTCTGAAAAATCAACTGGCGCAAATTAAGCAATTTTTGTCTCAGTTCATCAGGATAGTCATTGAAGACCGCTTCGACCTGCGGATTTTGAAAGGGCATAATTTTCATTGATCCACCTACTGTTATGGTGCGATGAGTTTACCCAAATTTGAAACGCTCAGGAAGCTTCGCTTGTTATATTCAGCCGCGCAAAATAGGCTCAATTGATAAGGTTTGAAGGGGGAACGATGAAACCAGCCTTTCCACCAGGAATCGCTTACATGGATGGCGAATACGTGCCCATTTCGGAGGCGAAGATCTCCGTTCTGGACTGGGGTTTCCTGCGCTCCGACGCTACCTACGACGTGGTACATGTGTGGAAAGGGCGTTTCTTTCGCCTGGATCATCATATCGATCGCTTTTTGGCCAACATCGACAAGCTGCACATGAGCCTGCCCTTCGGGCGTGACAAATTGAACGAAATCCTGGGTGAATGTGTCAGGCGCAGCGGACTGGAAGACGTCTACGTTGAAATGGTGTTGACACGCGGAATATCGCCGACTTTCAATCGCGATCCCCGCGACGCACAAAATACCTTCATCGCCTTCGCAATTCCCTTTGGCTGGATCGCCAGCGAGGAGCAAAGGCGGCATGGACTTAAACTGCATGTTGCATCCATACCCCGCATTTCGCCCGCTTCCGTTGATCCGACTGTGAAGAACTATCACTGGCTGGATTTTGTTCAATCCCTATATGAAGGCTACGATGCTGGCGGCGAGAACGTCATTCTGACCGACGGTCAGGGCAACGTTACCGAAGGCCCTGGTTTCAATATTTTTGCAGTTTCGGAAGGCACGGTGACGACGCCGGACGTTGGCGTTCTTGAAGGCATCACCCGGCGCAGCGCAATCGACCTTTGCGTGGAACTGGATATTCCTGTGCGCGAAGCCGCTCTTCCCTTGGAACGCCTGATCAAGGCCAAGGAAGTTTTCATCACCTCAACCGCGGGCGGCATCATGCCGGTGCGCGCCATCGACGACAAATCTATAGGCCAAAGCGCACCCGGCCCACTGACTCAAAAACTGATTGACCTGTATTGGCAAAAACACACTGATCCGGACTGGTCGACGACAGTGGGATAAATCCTAGAAACCGGTCAATTTGATCCCACATCTAAGGGGCAACCGCACCTGAGGATGTCATGACCCGAAGTTCCTTTTCACGTCGTCGGATGATAAAAAGCGCGGTGGCTTTTCCTGCCGTGGCCTCTTTAGCCTTTCCGGCGCGAAAGCTGCTGGCCCAATCGGCCACACCTGCTTGCGAGCGGGCACAGTTGACAAAGAGCCAGACCGAAGGGCCCTTTTTCACCCCCCAAACCCCTGAAAAACAGGATTTTCGCAATGACGCCGCCGACGGTCACCCCATCACACTGGAGGCTGTTGTTCGCGACCGAGCCTGTCAGGTTGTCCCCAGCGCTCTCATCGAGCTTTGGCATGCTGGTCCCACAGGGCAATACGACAACCGGGGTTACCGGTTCCGAGGCCACCAAATTACCGACGCCATGGGGCGCTTTCGATTCCAGACTTTTGTTCCCGGCCTTTACCCGGGCCGCACCCGTCATTTTCACATCAAAGTTCTGCTGACAAGTGGCAAATCCCTGACGACGCAATTGTATTTTCCGGATGAGCCCGGTAACGCCATCGATTGGGGTTACAACCGGGAACTTGTGATGGATATCAACGATCAGGCCGACGGCACACGCGCGCGCTTTGATTTCGTCGTCTAAATTCGGACCCGGCGTTTTCACTTTTGCTTTCCTGACCAGATGACGGCGGTGGACCTGACGAACTCGGCGCACTAAAAATAGCTCCATGGGATCACGCCGCGCACGCCAGGAATATGAACGTCGCATCAACAGGGCGATGGATTTTATCGCCGAAAATTTGACCGACAATCCGTCACTGGATGAGATCGCCGCCGCCGCCGCCTTTTCAAAGTTTCATTTCCATCGGTTGTTTCAGGCCCATGTTGGTGAAACGGTGCTGGAGTTCACCCGCCGTTTGAGACTGGAAAATGCCGCGGTGCATCTGCACTTCGATCCCGCAAAAGACATCACATCCATCGCCCTGGACTGCGGATTTTCAAGTTCCCAGAATTTCGCCAAGGCCTTCAAGAAGCACTTTGGCATGAGCCCCAGCCAATACCGGTTTATTGACGCCTATAAGACCAGAAGCTTCCGTCGCAAGAATGGAAACACTGAAAGCAAGGACGGAAACGCGCCGCCATCTCCGATCGATCAAGATCATGGCCTTTCAAACAGTAACGACCATGACAATGAGGATCGGATCATGACAATAGAAGTAATCGAAGTCCCTGCAAAAAATGTCGCCTACGTCAGAACCATTGGCGAATATGGTTTGGACGGCGCCAGCAGAGCCTTCAATAAACTGGCCCATTGGGCCGGGCCGCGAGGACTGATGGAAAAGGGTGACGCCCTAGGGATTGCCTGGGACAACCCGTGTGTAACGCCGCCGGAAAAATGCCGTTATGACGCCTGCATTACCGTCGATGAAAGCATTGAAATCAACGGCGGAGCCGACCATCAAGTCGTTCCGGCCGGCCTCTACGCCGTTAATCGAACCCACGTCTACAACAACAACTTTCAGCAGGGCTGGGACGATCTGATCGGCGAATGGCTACCGGACAGTGGTTACCAACCGGCCGATGGGCCTTCTTACGAGATCTATGTGGATATGGGAACCAATGATCCGGAGGGGCGCTGGCTCGTCGACATCCACCTGCCGGTAAAGCCGCTTTAACAGGCATATTTTAAGATACACGTTCGTCAAGAAAGGGACAGCCGTCAGGCTGTCCCCTACTTCTAACTCTATTAGTTTTGTAGAAATTGGCGCTGTTAACCGGGCCACTTAATTATCGGTACGGTCGATATAGAGTTCTTTGGGGAACCCTCGATCAATCTATCGGAATAAACCAGATAGATGAGAACATTTCGTTTTTTGTCGAAGAAACGCACGACCTGCATCGTCTTAAACAAAATTGATGTGTCCTCTTTGAATACTTCCTCACCATTTTTTAGGGGAGGCTGGAAGGAGATTGGGCCGACCTGGCGACAGGCAATCGAGGCATCTGATGTATCTTCAGCCAATCCGACCGCTCCGCTTATCCCCCCTTTTCGAGCGCGACTCAGGTGGCAGGTCACCCCGGACACCTTCGGGTCGTCGAAAGCCTCAATAACAATTTTGTCATTTGGGCCGAGAACTTTAAAAACCGTACTGACACTGCCAATTTCTTCACCTTGAGCGAAGAAAGGAAAACCCATCATGAGGATGCAAATCAGCCACTTCATTATCTTCTTCCTAGTCAATCGCATTTGGTCACGTACCCCTACAGGATATTGATCTGGTTGGTAGAAACAAAAATAAAAAGGGCGCTCCAAAGAGCGCCCTTTTCGTATTTCGTAGTTTTCGAAACCTAACGTTTCGAGAACTGGAAGCTGCGGCGGGCCTTGCGGCGGCCGTACTTCTTGCGTTCGACGACGCGAGCGTCGCGGGTCAGGAAACCGGCTTTTTTCAGAACCCCACGTAAGGACGGTTCGTAATACGTCAAAGCTTTGGAAAGGCCGTGACGCACGGCGCCTGCCTGTCCAGACAATCCGCCGCCGGTTACTGTGGCGGTGATGTCGTACTGGCCTTCGCGGTCGGCGACAGTGAAAGCCTGATTGATGATCATGCGAAGCACCGGACGGGCGAAATAGGTTTCCACCTCGCGGCCGTTAACGGTGATCTTGCCGGCGCCGGGTTTGATCCAGACACGGGCGATGGCGTTTTTACGCTTGCCTGTGGCATAGGCGCGGCCATGTTCGTCGATCTGCGGCTCGGCAGGAGCGGTTTCGGGTTCGACCGGAAGCGCGGCGGGCGTGCCTTCAAGGGCGTCCTTCAGATCTTCAAGGGTCTTAACGTCTTCAGCCATTTTTTAGGCGCTCCTACTATTTTTCGAGTTCATCGCGGCGACGTCCAGAACTTCCGGGTTCTGTGCGGCGTGGGGATGATCGGTACCGGCATAAACATGTAGCTTACGCATCTGCTGGCGGCCCAACGGGTTGCGGCTGATCATGCGTTCGACGGCCTTGATCACGACGCGTTCCGGGTGCTCGCCTTCCAGGACCTTACCCGCTGTGACGCTTTTGATGCCGCCCGGATACCCGGTGTGGCGGTGATAAACCTTGTCTGTACGCTTACGGCCGGTCAGTTGAACCTTGTCGGCGTTAATGACAATGATGTGGTCGCCGCAATCCATGTGCGGCGTGTAAGTCGGTTTGTGCTTGCCACGCAGTCGCATGGAAATAATGCTGGCCATGCGGCCGAGCACTAGGCCTTCGGCGTCGATTACGCACCACTTGCGTTCGATTTCCGTCGGCTTGGCGGAATAGGTATTCATCATACACCCGTTTGTCTTGTGAATTCATATGCGTGACAAGGAGCCCCTTGCGCGCGAAGCCCGGTTTTTAGGCCAACCCCGCCCCTGTGTCAACACATTATTTTCGAAAAACATCAACTATTACATGATGTTATAATCACGGTATTATATTACCCTATTCTTTTTCGTTTATTGTTCTAATTACCCCCGACGAGTAAGCCGGATAGATAGCTCAAAGCAGATCATTGTGGTTGCCACTGGCGACCGCCGTTGCCGGCGGCGTGGTAGGGGCAACACTGCTTGCTCTCGTTTTCGTTCCCTGCGCCTACTATTACGTGGCTCGCAGAAAACTGGGCCGGGAAGTTCGAAGTCAAGCCATAGCCATCGTTGGAGGATAATCGACTATGTCTCATCCTCTTCTTCCGAACTGCTCAACTCTTCAACCAGTTCCTCGAAACTGGCCTGAATTTCTTCGGCATCAGCCTCAGTTGCCGCTTCGATTTCCTCCAGTTCCACTTCCGGATTGAAGCTGACGCTGGTCGGCGTCGGCGCCATGATGACGAAATCGCCAAGATCTTCCTGGGCCACCGCTTCGCGCTGGGTGGTGCGCCACATCGCGTAAATGGCAACCAGCCCAAGAGACATGGCGATTGAATAGAAAAACGCCTGCGGGCCGAACATTTCCATGGCGAAGGTCGTGATCGGCGGCCCCATGGTTGCGCCAAGGCCACTGGCAAGCACAAGGGTGCCACTGGCCGCCACCATCTGAGAAGGGTTCAGGTAATCATTGGTATGAGCCGCGCAGAGCGAATAGAGCGGCGTCGACATGGCTCCGATCACTGCAATCAGCGCATAAAACCGCCAATCGGTTCCTTCATACTGGGACGCTACAATAGAAACCACCACTCCTATAATGCAGGCGCCGACGATAACGCGGCGTCGGCCAATGACGTCGGACATTCGCCCCAGGGGGAACTGGATCAATGCGCCGCCAACGATGACCGCCCCCATGAAAAAGGAGACTTCCTTGACGGACAGCCCTATGGACGAAGCGTAAACCGCACCGACTCCGAAAATTGCTCCAATCGAAATACTGCTTATCAGCATCCCCGCCACACCCAACGGCGACACCTGAAATAACTGTTTGATAGAGACTGACTCGGTTGCTTCGTAATCCGGCATCTGGCTGACAGAAGTCAGGATCGGGATGACGGCGAAACTGACAAGCACCGAGATCAAGGCAAACAAGACGAACCCTGAAGGTTCGGCCACGTTCAGCAGGAATTGCCCACCTGCCATGCCACCCAGATTGATCACCATATAAAAACTTAGCAATTGACCGCGGGTTTCGTTTTCCGAAGCCTCGTTGAGCCAGCTTTCGGCAACCACATACATGCCGGCGTAAGCGAAGCCGGTAACCAATCGCATAGCCCACCAGACCCATGGATCAATGAACACAACGTGCGCCAGAATTGACACAGAAGCCAGCGAAGCCAGCGCCCCGAAACTGCGTACGTGGCCGACCCGGCCAACCATTTTTGGGCCCAACGTTGAACCGCAAATCAAACCGATGAAATAGCCCGACATGACAAGGCCCGTCGTCGAAAGCCCGAACCCTTCCATCGAGGCGCGCACACCCAGAAGCGAGCCTTGCAATCCGTTGCCAAGCATGATCAGGCCGATGCCGAACAACAGCGCCCAGCAGTTGGAAATTATTTTGATCAAATCGGTGCGCCTTCAACCGCAAATTACCGTTACAGCTTTTCGCTTATGCACGAAAAATCTCTGTCCCGCAATCGAAGGAATCTGTTCCGATTTTGCTGTCAGTTTGGAGGCTACTTGAAGGTCACTGTCGCCACTGCGCGATCAACTTTTCCCTGACCCCAAATCTTCGGTTTCGACGGCTTAGCGTCGGCTGAAAGAATTTTCGTTCCCTGCCCCACGGTGGTCAAGTCGACGCGTCCAGCTTTGGTTTCAACATAGACGCCCTTGCCGTCTAACAGGGCAACCTCAAAGGCGCCATCCAGCGATCCGCCCCAGAACGTGGTGCCGCGAATACCAATTGTGGCGAATTCGGTTGCAACGAGGAACTCACCTTTTTTGTCCCCTGCAATTTGGCCGCTGACGGCTTTGAAAGCGCCCTGCATCAGGCGGAACGAGGCAAGCGGCTCCTCGCCGCTGGCGATGTAGTCCGTAACGACGAAAATCGTCTTCTCCCCCAGCGTCATAATGGCGTCATCCAGCATGCGCATTTCCAGTCGCGCCCCAGGACCCGTTGATATGACGTCGCCCCTTAAGACCTTGTCCCCCACGCTAAGGATGCGGGGAAAGGCATCCTGCATGGCCACGGCATTGCCTTGCAGGCGTACGACGACACCGGACACATCTTCTTCCTGGGCAAGTGTATTGACGGGAGAAAAAAGAAAGACCGCGAAGATTACGGCCTTCAAAGCATCGATCAGTTTAATCCAATTTCGCGGCAACATTGGCAATTTCCCTAAAAAAATAAAGGTATTACCGCTTACAGATGATCCCTTAGGAGCGATTTTCAACGGGCGGAATGGAATAAGTTCCCGTGGCATGGGCTACCGGATCACTGTCGTTCACTGAATAAAGCGTTACCTGGATAACGGCCAGTCGTTTACCCAACTTGATTATTTCCCCTAAGGCCGAAATATCGCCGGGCGCCGGTTTGCGCAGAAAATTGATGTTAAAATTAGTGGTTACCGCCAGCGCTACCTTCCCAATCATAGAAAGAACCACGGCATACATGGTGGCGTCGGCCAACATCATCATAAACGGCCCTGAAACCGTTCCTCCTGGACGCAACATGTTGTCATCGTAAGGCAACGTCATTGTCGCCTCTCCGTTTTTCATTTCATCCAGGGTAAGACCTGCTTCCTTGGCGAAAGGCAACTCTTCGGCCATCAGGACGTTAAATTCTTCAATGGTCATCTTGGGCATGGCGGTAACGTGTCCTTGTTAAGCGATAGACGATCAGGCTAGTTGACGCTTACGTAAACGTCAATTACCCCTTGCCTTTGACACCCTTAAAGCGGCAAAGTTCCTTTGTAATTATTTTGGAGCCCTACCCGCCATGACCGCCCAAGCCAAACCTGAAACCGACGAGCCCATACTTTTGCGCAGCGACGCGGATGGCGTTGCGACACTGACCCTGAACAGGCCAGGGCAACGCAATGCCCTTTCCCTCGGCCTGATGACCGCCTTGGAAGATGAGATCGCCGCCGTCTCAAAAGATGAATCAGTAAGAGCCGTGGTGATCGCCGCCAACGGCCCGGCCTTCTGCGCCGGGCACGACCTGAAGGAAATTCGAGCCAATCCCGGACGTCAGAATTACGAAGCGCTTTTCGCCCAGTGTTCCCGGCTTATGCTGGCCATCACGCGAATACCGCAGCCTGTGATCGCACGCGTACATGCTTTGGCCACGGCCGCCGGATGCCAATTGGTTGCGACCTGCGATCTGGCGGTGGCCGCCCGCTCAAGCTGGTTCGGCACCCCCGGCGTCAACATCGGCCTTTTCTGCTCGACGCCGATGGTTGCGATCAGCCGCAACGTCGGCCGCAAACAGGCCATGGAAATGCTTCTTACCGGCGATCACATCGGGGCGGAAAAAGCTGCGCAATGGGGGCTAATCAACGAGGTCGTCGACGATGATCAACTGGACAACGCCATCACCGAGATAACCGGTAAGATCAAGTCAAAATCCTCACTCACGCTGTCCATCGGCAAGGAAGCCTTTTACCGCCAGTTGAATTTGACGACAGAGGACGCCTACGCCTACGCCAGCGAAGTCATGACCCGCAACATGCTGGCCCGTGATGCCGAGGAAGGAATCGACGCTTTCATCGAAAAGCGCGAGCCTAAGTGGGAAGATCGCTGATGCGAGACAGCGCCTACGACGATCACATCCCTTATGACGATGCGTTGCTAAAAAGCATTCTCAAAAACACCCGCGTCATCGCCATGGTAGGTGCGTCACCGAAATGGGTCCGGCCTTCGAATTTTGCGATGAAATATTTGCAAGGCAAAGGGTATCGTGTGATTCCGGTGAACCCGGGTCAGGCCGGAAAGGAAATTCTGGGTGAGACCGTGTATGCGAGCCTCGCCGATATCCCCGGCAACATCGATATGGTCGATATCTTTCGCTCTTCTGAAGCAGCCGGAGTCGTTACAGACGAAGCCATAGCACTGGCGGAAGAAAAGAATATATCGGTCATCTGGATGCAGCTAGGCGTGATCAATGACGACGCCGCAAAAAAAGCAGAAAAGGCTGGGCTGACCGTCATCATGGATCACTGTCCGAAGATCGAATATGCGCGACTTTTCGGTGAGCTGGGCTGGGGAGGCGTTGATACCGGTATTATTTCGTCCAAGCGCCCTAAAATAAGAGCTTGAGGTAATGAACGACGATAAGAAGCAGCCCCCAAAAGCCGGATTTGAAACCCGCGCCATCCATGCCGGCGCCCATCCAGATCCTGCGACAGGGGCGCGCAATACGCCAATTTTTCAGAGCACTTCTTATGTCTTCGATGACGCGGAGCATGCGGCGGACCTGTTCAACCTACAGACTTTCGGCTTTATCTATTCGCGCCTGACTAACCCGACGGTGTCGGTACTGGAAGAACGCGTGGCCAATCTGGAAGGCGGTCGCGCGGCCGTCTGCGCTGCCAGCGGACATGCTGCCCAGTTCCTGACCTTCTTTACCCTGCTGGGCCCCGGCGATGAATTTGTCGCATCCAGGAATTTGTACGGCGGCTCGATTACCCAGTTCGGCCACAGCTTCGACAAGTTGGGTTGGAAATGCCACTTCGTCGATCCCACCGACCCAGAAAATTTTCGTCAGGCGCTCACGCCCAAAACCAAAGCGATATTTCTCGAAGTGCTGGCAAACCCGGGAGGAATAGTTGTCGATCTGGAGGCGGTTACCGCTATCGCCAAGGATGCGGGCATTCCCTTGATCGTCGACAACACCATGGCGACCCCTTACCTGTGCCGCCCGTTCGAATGGGGCGCGGATATCATTGTCCACTCAACCACCAAGTTTCTGGGCGGTCACGGCAATTCATTGGGAGGCGCCGTGATAGAGTCGGGAAAATTCGACTGGGCGCAGAACGACAAGTTTCCGTCGATGACCGAACCGGAGCCCGCCTACCACGGTCTGACATTCCACGAAACCTTCGGAGATTTCGGCTTTACCATGAAAGCCCGCGCCGTGGCTCTACGCGACTTCGGCCCCGCCCTTTCGCCGACAAACGCCTTCAACACCATCACCGGGATCGAAACCCTGCCGCTGCGCATGGAACGCCATGTCGCCAACGCGCAAAAAGTAGCGGAGTTTTTGGAAAATCATTCATCTGTAGAATGGGTGTCCTATGCCGGTTTGAAATCCAGCCCTTATTTTGATCTGGCAAAAAAATACATGCCAAAAGGCGCAGGCTCGGTTTTCACAATTGGTCTTAAAGGAGGGTATGAAGCTGGCGTCAGACTGGTGGAAGGCGTTGAGATGATATCCCACCTCGCTAATATCGGAGATACCCGGTCGCTGATCCTGCACCCGGCCTCGACAACCCACCGCCAATTGACGGATGAGCAGCGAGAAGCCGCCGGCGCCGGTCCGGAAGTGGTGAGACTGTCAATAGGCCTGGAAACCGTAGACGACATTATCCGGGATTTGGATCAGGGGCTTTCCTAACAAAAAAACGAAGGAGCAAATTCATGGTTGAGCCGACTAAGGCCCCCATCGCACCGTACGTCGCCATTGGTCTGTCGACGGTTGCCTACGGTATCGCCGAACGGCGGCACATCAAGCATAATCTGGAAACCATCGAAGATGCCATTCACGCCGCGGTGTCGATGGTCGGTATCAATCTGCCGGTCAAGCTGATTTCCCTGGCCGAAGGGGCATTGACCGGTTTCACCGACGAGATATTTGACCTTCCCCACACGCTCGCCGCCAAGGAATTGTTTATTGATTTGCCTGGCGAAGAAACGGAATACCTGGGCCGACTGGCTAAAATGTATAACACCTACATTATCGCCCAGTGCAAGGCGCGATGGCCCGAGGTAATGGACGATCGCTTCTTCAATACCCTGTTTGTCATTGACCCCAACGGCAACGTTGTCCACAAGGCTGCAAAAAATCACATCTGGTGTCGCGAACGTTCGTGCACACCCCATGATATCTATGACCGCTGGATCGAGATTTTCGGCTCCGGCCTGGACGCTTTTTATCCGGTCCTCAAAACAGATGATATCGGCAACATAGGGACCATTTGCTGCTCGGACGGAGAATACCCAGAAGTCGTGCGAGCTTTGACGTTCAACGGCGCGGAGGTGGTTTACCGACCGTCCGAAGCGGTACCGATGACCAATACAGGAGGCACTCCGGGTGGCAGTTGGATGGTGCAGAACCGTGGCCATGCCGAATTCAACAACGTCTACATGCTGTGCCCCAACATCGGGCCGGTTTATTTGTCAGCCTCGTCGAAACACCCTGTCGATATTTCCGGCGGCCATAGCCACATCGTCGGCTATCGCGGCGAGGTATTGAGTCATTCCGCCTCTGGCACGAATACTGTTGTTTCGGCGGTGATCGATATCGAGGCGCAACGTCAGTTCCGGGCCATGAACCTGAACAGCAACTGGCTCAAGGATCTGCGTACGGAACTGTTCAAGGGCATGTACGATCAGCCGATCCATCCTAAGAACCTGTGGCTGGATAACGATCCCGTGCATCACAACGATGCCGACGAAATCTACCGCCAGAACATCGAAAAACTTTTTGAGCGAGGCACCTGGACCCGCCCAGCCCACTCCTTTGAAGGCTCGAAGCTTCTGCCGGAAGGCGACCCGGGCATGACCGAAGAGCAATGGCGCGAGGCCAAGGGAATGTGGAAAGATTGGGATTAACTCGTTAATCGCGGTATCTGGATACTTCAATCAGATTGCCGTCCGGATCACGAAAGTAGATGGAATCGATAGGTCCGGTGGCGCCTGTGCGGACGACAGGCCCCTCCTCCACTGCCACTTCATGTTTCAACAGATGGGCAATGACCTGATCGAATGGTTCTTCAACGATCAGACACAGGTCAGCCGAGCCCGGTTGCGGTTGGGCAGCCTTGGGTTCAAACTCGGCTCCTGCCTGATGTAGATTGATTTTTTGATTGCCGAAACGAAGCGCCTTGCGCTCGATTCCGCCAGAGGAAAAAATCACTACCTCCATGCCCAGTACACGGTTGTAGAAGTCGCAGGTTTTTTCAATATCCGCCACGGTCAAGACCAGATGATCCAGGCGCGCAATCTTCATTATTCGGCCGCCGCGGGAGCCTGTTCGGGACGTTCGTTGGGCAGCAGCAAGCCGGCCATGGTGGCTACCGTGGCAACGCTAGCCAGCACGATAAACAGCCAATAGAAACCGCCTGTAAAATCGTAAATCTTGCCTTCCAGCAATACGCCGAGACCGCTAACGCCGAAGGCGAGAATGAATTTCAGACCAAAAGCAAGTCCGCGCCACTGACTGGGTGCGTAGCGGGCGACCAAAGAGTTTTCCGCAGGTAAGGCTCCTACGTTGATCGTCACCATGATCAAGGCGACGATGAACAATGGCGTCCCGCTGAGGCTTCCGGCAATGGCGAGCAAAGGAACCTGACAGACGAAAGCCCCCATATAGACGTATTTAAGGGGATACTTGTCGGCCAGCTTTCCGGCGACGATCTGCATGCCGCCGGCAACGAAATAGACAATCGCGACAAAGGCCGAAACCCCCATGACGCCGTCTGACAGGCCGCCCAGTTTTTCCGAGAACGCTTTGGGCAATGCAGGCTGGGTTGCCTGATAAATAATGCCCGTGCACAGCATGGTGACGGCGAGAACGAGAAAAGCCCGGATCATATCCTGCCTGGAGGCAGGTGCGTCCTTTTTGCGATCTACGCGTGATTCCACGATGGTGCCTCGGCCGACTAGCCACGTGAAGGCGACGCCAGTCAGGAACAGGGCAAGGCCGGGAACGATAAAGGCGGCACGCCAGTTGAACCACTCGATCAGCACACCGGCGACGATAGCGGCGATACCTGGGCCGATACCGCCAAAGAAGCCGTTGACGCCCAGGGCCATGCCCCGGCTTTCGGCGTGACGCACCAGCCAGGCGATGCCGACCGGGTGATAGATCGATGAAAACAGGCCGGTCAGGGCCAGCGCCAAACCGATGTATAGCGGAGCTGACGTGAACCCTGTCAGCATCAATCCAATGCCGGTGCCCAGGAAGAACAGGCTCATCATGCCCGTCGAGCTCCACTTGTCGCCAAGCCACCCGGCCAGAGGTGCGGCAACACCGAACAATACGTTACCGGCGACAACCAAGACGACAACCTCGCCATGGGTTAGAGCCAGTTCCTTTTCCAGTGAGAGCGCCGCAACATAAAAAATCGGCGCAAATAAATGGGAGTAGGAATGGCCCACGCACGAAAAAGCAAGCGACAGCCGGGCCGACAGGGATTCGGACGTGTTTGCCATTCAACTAAACCAGCCGCCGCCCCATTCGGGACGGCGGAACAATGATAAAATTTTTAGCCTTTTGGACGGCCAAGCAACTTCCAGGCCAGCGGCATCAACGCCGCGGCAAGGGCCAGCTTGGTCAAATCACCCAGAACGAAAGGGTACAGGCCCCATTCCAAAATCGGCTTGTCCCAGCCGAACAACGTGCCGAGCCACAGTAAACCGGGAACGTAAATCAGGGCATTGCCGACAAGCATGGCGCCTGCCGTGCTGAGCACATTTTTGTCCCAACCGCGTTCTGCCAGCCAGCCGACGCTTGCGGCGGCCAAAACGAAGCCGACGAGATACCCGCCGGTGCCTCCCATCATGTAGGCGATGCCAATTCCCTTTTCAGGCGTTCCGGTGAATACTGGCATGCCCATGGCGCCCTCGGCCAGGTAGAGCAGGACAGTGGCCGCGCCCAGTCGCCAGCCGTAAGCCATGCCGATGGCAAGAACGACGAGCGTCTGCATCGTCATTGGTACAGGATAAAATGGCACCTGGATTTTTGCAGCCAACCAGATCAGCAAAGAGCCTACGATGGCTAGAATGGTTCCGCGCAAGGCGCGCGCCATGGCGGTCATTCCAATCGTCGATGGCCAGGCCCTTTCCACCAATGTGGTGGCTTTGATGCTTGACGTGTGTGCCTGATCCAGCATGTCTCTATATCTCCTGTTGCTCTGGGCAAAAAATGAAGCCCCTGAATACCCTATATGGGCATAATTCGCAAAGGACCTTTTCCATCAAATACGACGTTGATAGAGGTTATCCAGAATCAATTCCTTGGCCGGTCCGCTGATAAACCAGTTCGATTGCCAGATATCGGCTGACTGGACGCGAAAGCGGCCCCGGTACATGTCGTCACCGCACAAATGCTCGGCCTCGCAATAGCCGGAGGTAAGATCCAGTTCGTGAAAAACCCTTCCATCGGTAAAATGCACGATAGCCTTGTCGGGGGCGGGAAAACTGAAATCGTAAAAACGATAAACGGTTTCCTGGTAATCGCCGAAGCGTAGTTCGCCTTCTTCGCGATAGGTCAGCGAAGCATTTCCGTCGATGTCGGTCCTTTTTTCAATAAAGGCATGGCCACTCATCGCGCCAGGCATATTCTGGCGCAGATCGTTTATCGTCCTGGACAAAGTCCAGTCCCCTTCAAGATACGTCATTAGGTCATTTACGGGCATAGCCCCGTCGCCGGATAGCTTTTCCATGACCGATATCCTATACTGAATAAGGATTAAAGTTGAACAATTCCAATGCACTGCCCATGTTTACTTAGTCTTTAACAATTGTCTGGGATAATAAACCCGTCTGATTCGGATTGTAACATCACTTGCAAAAGCCTCGCGACGGAGACATCCATGGCGTCGAATACTTCATATGAAATCCTGACCCAGAGAGGCGGCAAGTGGGAGGTGGAAGGCGTCACCGAAGATAAGGAATACGCCAAGGAACAGGCCCTCGAATCCCTCGGCACGGGCCATTATCAGGCAGTCAAGGTTCTTGGCGAAAAAATGGATCCCGCGACCGGCGAGTCCACAACCTTTACCGTCCTAAACAAGGTTGACCAGCGCAAGGGCGGCGCTGAAGAACACAAGGGCCCCGACCGCCGAATGAAAAAAGACCGCCGGAAAGTCCCGGAAAGGCGCAAAAAGAAAGATCGTCGAAAAAAGAAAAAATCCAAGGGAAGCCTCGTCGGCACTCTGGTACAGGGTATACTCTTTATCTGGGCTTTTGCGGCGACAGCTGCTTTTTTTACGTGCTTCCTGGGCAAATAAGGAAAACCGGCCGATTTAAAAATAGATGGTCGATGCCGGGCTAAAATTAGTAGAATTGTATCAAAGAAAACAACATTCCATTGGGGGGATAAATGATCACGCAATCCTACGTTCACGGAGCCAGCGACAAACAGTTAATCGGCGAAACCATCGGCGCACATTTCAGTTCGGCGGTAAAGCGCTGGGGTGAAAGAGAAGCCCTGGTCGTTCGCCATCAGGACATTCGCTGGACATACGCCGACCTGGAACGGGAAGTCGACGCTTTCGCCGCAGGACTTCTGGCGCTGGGCCTGGAAGCGGGAGACCGCATCGGCATCTGGTCCCCTAATAATGCTGAATGGGTTATCACCCAGTTTGCGACGGCAAAAGCCGGGCTGATTTTGGTCAATATCAATCCGGCTTACAGGATATCCGAACTGGAATACGCCCTGAACAAGGTATCGTGTAAGGCCCTTATTACAGCTGCATCTTTCAAAAGCAGCGACTATGTCGCCATGCTGAAGGAGATCGCTCCTGAAATCGATGATTGTGAACCAGGTTCCCTGAACGCCAAAAAACTCCCTCACCTGAAGACCATCATTCAAATTGGCGGCGACGCGCCGAACGGGCTGTACGCTTTTGACGAAGTGGCACCAAAAGCGGGCGAAGCGGAACGGGAGCGATTAAGTCAGCTTGCCGGCGAACTTCAATTCGACGATCCCATCAATATTCAGTTCACCAGCGGCACGACTGGCTTCCCAAAGGGCGCCACGCTCACACACTTTAATATTCTGAACAACGGCTACTTTGTCGGAGAAGCCATGAAGCTGGATGAGATGGACCGGCTTTGTATTCCCGTGCCGCTGTATCATTGTTTCGGGATGGTGCTGGGCAATTTGGCCTGCCTCACCCACGGATCGGCAATCGTATACCCGGATGAAGCATTCGAGCCGTTGTCAGTGCTGGAAACGGTACAAGCGGAAAAATGCACCGGACTTCACGGGGTGCCGACCATGTTTATCGCCGAGTTGGATCATCCCCAGTTTGGCGACTTTGATCTTTCTACCTTGCGCACCGGCATCATGGCAGGATCGCCCTGCCCCATTGAAGTTATGAAGCGCGTCGTCGATGAGATGCATATGGGCGAAGTCACCATTGCCTACGGCATGACGGAAACCAGCCCCGTCAGCTTCCAAAGCTCGACGGACGATCCGCTGGAACTTCGGGTTTCGACGGTGGGGCGTATCTTCCCCCATGTCGAGGTCAAAATTATCGATGAGGATGGCAAAATCCTGCCTCCCGGTGAAAAGGGCGAACTACTGACGCGCGGATATTCAGTAATGCAGGGATACTGGGACGACGATGAACGTACCGCCGAATCCATCGACGCTGCAGGCTGGATGCATACGGGCGATCTCGCCACACTGGACGATCAGGGTTATTGCAACATTGTCGGCCGTGTGAAGGATATGGTGATCCGGGGTGGCGAAAACATCTACCCACGTGAAATCGAGGAATACCTTTACCGTCACCCAAAAATTCAGGACGTCCAGGTTTTCGGCGTGCCCGATGAAAAGTACGGTGAAGAAATATGCGCCTGGATCATGCTGTCGGCCGATGAAACGGCCACAGAAGACGAAATCAAGGAATTCTGCAAAGGCCAGATCGCCCATTACAAGGTTCCCCGTTATATTCGATTCGTCGATGAGTTCCCGATGACGGTTACCGGCAAAATCCAGAAATTCATCATGCGTGACACCATGATTGAAGACTTAGGATTGGAAGTCGCCAAAACAGCCTGATCGACTTGAAATTCAAGGCAACATACGCCACTTGAGTTGCCGGTAAGAACCCTTGTACCGACAAGGAGACCGGCAATGAAAAGACGATATTTCCTGGCTTTACTGGCGGGGTTGTTCGCCATGACTCCCCTCGCTGCATGCAATCACACCGGAAGTTATGCTAAAAAATCACCCTCCCGGCACAAAGAAGGCGGCGCGAATGGCGGCGGCGGCGGTTCCTACTAGGATTAATTCTCCCAGTCAGCACAATTTACCGATTAGGGTTTCCACGTCCACCTTATCCGGAAGGCCTAGAAAATAGTCTATTCCAAGCAAAATTGACTTTGCACAAGTTCCAATATCCGCAAAAAACTTAATGTCTCTGACAAAATCTGACTTGAATAGAAACGGGGCCGCGGGATCGTTCAATACCTCGCATATAAAAAAATGAACTATCCTTTCAAAAATTTTATCGACCTTCAGAAGGAAAGGACGAACCTTTCCCGGGATCAAGTCAATAAGCTTCTAAGCGCCAAAGAGCATTCCCCCTACCTTTCCCGACACCGCATGACCCACATTATTGGCAGAGTGCAGTTGGTTTCCGTGCTTTTTGCTGTCCTGGTACTCGGCTGGAGCGTGATTGACTATTTCGCTTTCGAATGGCCTACCTGGGCCATCCTTACGGCATCAAGGATTGTTTCCGCTACTGTCTTTATTCTGCTTGCCCGGCCGACGAACCTTGAGAAAAAGCCCCTTGTCGCCTTTGGCATGCTGAGCATCATGCTGGCCGGTCCGCCGGTCTTCTACATGCTGTCTCTTCCTTTGCTGAATGGTATTGACTTCACCCCTTTGGGTGAAATCGTCGCGAAACTTTATTCATTCCTGCCCTACGTGATGATAGCCGGATTGAGCCTGTTCCCGCTTACTGTTGTTGAGTTGCTGGCTTTTGGACTGCCGGCGCTTGCGCTGACGGCCTTCGGTGCGGCGCAAATCGGGACGTTTACCTGGCCGGAATACATTGGATCGATCTGGCTGGGCGGACTTCTGTTCGGCGCCGCCGCCATCGCCAGCCTGAACCAGACCCGCTATATGATGACGCTGGTCACGCAGGCCAGTCTTGATCCGCTGACAGAGACTTACACCCGGCGCAGCGGCTCGGAAATCATAGACATTCAGTTTAGGGTATCCGCTCGTCAGCAAAGCGCTTTCGCCATCGCTTTTTTCGATCTGGATAACTTCAAAAGCATCAACGACACGTTCGGACATGAAGAAGGCGATCGAATTCTGCGCCAGTTCATCGAGCACTTGCGTACTTACATTCGCGCAAGCGACACCATCGTAAGGTGGGGCGGTGAGGAATTTATCGTCGTGCTGCCCAATACCGATGAAAAAGGCATCAATCTGGTGCTGGACAGAATCACAACCGGTTGGTTCGGCGAAAGGCCGGACGGCAAGCTGCTGACCGCTTCCATCGGTATCTCGGAGCGCCATATCGACAGGAAACAGGACTGGCCTGCGCTCGTGGAACTGGCCGACGAGCGCATGTACAAAGCCAAGGAAAGCGGACGCGCCCGCTATGTCATGGCCTAGACCAAAAAATCTCGTCCCAGGTTTATGCCAAGCCTAGATCGGCGGCGCGCCTGCCGGCTATCACACGACGAATATCGATGCGCCGGTTTCTAACCATCCGGTTTTGATTTTCATACAAGAAATTTAGTGAACAAAGTCTGTCTTGCCGCCTGTTATCCTCTTTGCGGCGTTCAATGCCGCGCCTTCTTTGTATTTTACGCATATCCTTCTGCAACTTTCCCCCCAAAAAACATCGATTCGAAACCATACCCCAGTGTGGAAACACCCCTACCACAAAAATATCTACAATAAAACGAGAGATTTATTATTCCATTTTAGTATTCCATCACGGTACCGGCGGCGTTATCTACAATCATCAATGTATCCAGATATTCGATTGAAGGCTCGCTGCCGTGTACATCCTTAACCCTTTGCCGCCAAGCTTGGTCGTGGGCCTTTTCTGCAGCTTCACGATTTTTCCATAAGTAGATGCCTAGAGATTCTTTTCGCCCATCGAAAAGGAAATGCTTGCGAATAAGGTCACTCTCTCCCTGCCAGCGATCGACAACGGTGCGGGCGTCTTCCATTATTTCATCCCGGGTCATACCGGGACGGACGGCGAAACGGACAATCTCACAAATCATAGGGCAGGTTCCTTTCTTAGCGTTTAATGAGACTTTAGCAGGTTTAAAAATCCGGCAAAGTTCGGTTTGAAACGGCCGATATAATCCTTATCCCCATGTTCCACAGGGTTGTGGATTCTATTGGCCTTGTTGGTTCATTTCAGGGGAGATATTCTTCACATGGTTTCGAGGTTCAAGGTGGACCGCAAGGAAGACCAAGATAATCGAAACTTTCAATTTTCCCAGGGACTCTTCGGAGTATGAAGGAATATTGAGGAAGGGCGGTCTCGCCGGGAAACCGGCGGCCGCCTTTTTCTTTGGCGGGCTTTCCCTCCACCAACCTAACCTGGCCTGAACCCATTGATGCAGACGGTTTGCGACTGGAATCCGACTGTGATGGCCGTCACATACGGCCTCCTGGCATAAATATAGAATCATTCCATAGTGTGCTGTGGATGTATTCCACGAAATGGCAATCCGCCGGAAACGGCGGTCGCGCAAAGCTACCGGCCTTAAACGGTGTTTATGGCAGCGGGGCTACCGAATGGAGTATTTGTTATGCCTGTCAACAATCGATTCACCGATTTTTTGGTAAAGGCGCTCGTCGCTTTGTCCCCGATAATCGTTCCGGTTCTCTATTTTCTGGCGACTTACTACGACCTCTGATGGCCTAGCGAATTCCCTGGCCGTCATTGCGATTGAACGATTTTCTCAAATCAAGAGAGATAATCGAAACGGTCCATCAATACATGACAGTGGCGCCGGAACAAGGGCTGGTGCTCTTCCTTTATCTGATGTCTCCAAGCAGCGATCTCACCGGTTCTTGGCAGGATGCTGGAAATTACTGCCGGATACCCGAGTAGATTTCGGACAATTCTTTTAATTCCTTCCGGCACCGCCGACCTGACGGGAGATGGTATAACGGGAAACAAAGGGGCACGTTTGAAAGCTCCATCAACGTTCACAGGTTTTCGCACCGGGTGGCATCCAATGAAAGAACAAACGTCATCTAACGTGGTGGAGAAATCGTTTTTCCAATCTTCGAAACGGATGGTCAGAACACCGGAACGCGAAGTCCAGAGTTCGTGATGCTCTGACAATCTCGGCAGCCATACCTCAAGGTGGTCGGTGAAAGTGAAACGATTCTGGTAGGTCGAGTCGATGGTGCCGATATAGTGCCACAAAGAGATCATAGTGTCGCGTGGGTCCCTAACCACGTAAAGAACCCGGGCGCCATTGATAATCCGAGCGGCTAGATCGGCATCAGCTCCGGGCTTAAAGGAGTATGCGCCATCGGGCTGGTGAGTCTTCAGCAAAACAAACCGATGTCTAATCGTTCTAAGATGGGCAAGAAATGGGCTCGCCCCCATGTAATTCGGATGTTGGACAGAAAGCGAATTTAGTAATTGGTGACTTGGGTGAACGGCACGAATATTATTGGTGATATTGTCGATCGTCAAATGAGTTCCGGAACGCATCATCGACGCAACAAGCACCAATTCAGGGCCCGCCTCGACATTGAATCCGGTGCACGCACCCTTGGATTGTTCGAACATTTCGGCGCCTAGAATCAGGCCATTGTGTGTGCTTGCCAAATAACAATCCTCCCCATTATGGCATTCCAAATGGCTTTCCAAGGCAGTCTCGAAGATAATCGAAAATGATGGACAGGGAAACCATTGTCCGCAAAAAGGAATTGGCGGGTGGCGCGGCGGCCAAGATGGAATCCGGACGAAAACCGAACAAAAGTGTCAAACCCTGAGGTGGTGGCCCAAAGGTTTGAAAATTAGCCGGTAAAAACCGTTTAAAATCAATACACGGAAAAACTATTGGCGTCCCCAACGGGATTCGAACCCGTGTTGCCGCCGTGAAAGGGCGGTGTCCTAGGCCTCTAGACGATGGGGACCCAAAGTTGGAGCGCCCGTAGTAAAGGCAGCGGACGAGAAAATCAAGGGTTTCGAGACGGTTTTTTCAAACAATTTGCGCACGCCCATTTGGCCTACCCTTTTGTGTGTTTGCTAATATGGCCTAAAGCCATAATATCCCTTGCGTTCAAACCCATTCGATTATCTATACAAGCCATTAATTTTTGTCATAAGGAAAGCACTTCATGTTGCAGGGAAAAGTTCTCGTCGCCCAGGGCGGCGGCCCCACCGCCGTTATAAATCAGTCGCTTGTCGGCGCCGTTTTGGAATCACGCAAATTTTCAGGCGTCCAGCACGTTTACGGATCTCTACACGGCATTTCGGGTATCGTTAACGAGGACTTCCTGGACCTGACCCAGGAAACCACAGCCAACCTGGAACTGGTGGCAGGAACCCCATGCTCCGCCCTGGGTTCAACCCGGGACAAACCCAATCAAAAGTACTGCCGGGAGATCTTTAAAGTCCTTAAGGCCCACGAGATCGGCACATTCTTTTACATCGGCGGCAATGATTCGTCGGACGCTTTGAAAATCCTTTCCGAGATGGCGGCCAAGGACAACTACGACCTGCGCTGCATCCATATCCCCAAAACCATCGACAACGACCTACCCGTCAACGACCACACGCCGGGTTATCCGTCCGCCGCACGTTTTGTCGCCAGCGCTTTCGCCGGGGTCAATCAAGATAATATGGCCCTGCAAGGTGTTTACGTTGGCGTCGTCATGGGCCGCCATGCTGGCTTCCTGACCGCCGCCGCGGCTGGCGCCCACACGTTCGCAGGCGACGGCCCGCACCTGATTTACTTACCGGAACGCACGTTCGATATGAAAAAGTTCGTCGGCGATGTGAAGCGGGTCTACGACAAGCACGGTCGCTGCGTCATCGCGGTTTCGGAAGGCATTCACGACAAAAAGGGCACGCCCATCGTCACCAAGCTTTCCAAGACCGTTGAAAAAGACGCCCACGGCAATGTCCAGTTATCCGGGACCGGAGCACTGGCCGACCTGCTGACCGACGCCATCAAAACCAAAACCGGCATCGGCCGGGTGCGCGGCGACACTTTCGGCTACCTGCAACGCTCGTTCCTGGGTTGCGTGTCCGACGTGGACCAGCGCGAAGCCCGCGAAGTCGGCGAAAAAGCGGCCCAATTCGCCAATTTCTCCAATCGACCCAGCGGCACCGTCACCATCCACCGGGCTGGCGACTATCAGGTTGAGTACAAGCTTTCCAAGCTGGACGCCGTGGCCGGGCTGACCAAGGTCATGGCCGACGGCTTCATCAACAAGGACGCCAACGGCGTGACGCCCAGGTTCATGGACTATCTGAGACCCCTATTGGGTTCCGGCATGCCCCAGGTCGGCCGTCTTGATCCCGCTAACCGAGTCAAAAAAATCCTGAACAAATAATCCCTATTAGGCTATATCGGTATCCATCATGAACGATGCCGATATAGCCGAACTGGATGCCAATGATCCCCTCGCCCCCGTCCGGGAGCGTTTTTATCTGCCGGACGGGCTGATCTATCTGGACGGCAATTCTTTGGGTCCAGCCCCGAAGGCCGCTTTTGATGACTTGAAGCGGGTTATAGAAAATGAATGGGCCGAGGGCTTGATCGCCTCGTGGAATGACGCCGGTTGGTTCGCCTCACCCAAAGCATTGGGCGACCGGCTGGGCGGTATTCTGGGTGCCGGTCCGGAACAAACCGTCGTCTGCGACACCACGTCGATCAACATTTACAAGGCTGTCAGCGCCGCCTTGGGGCTACGGCCGGGTCGAAATATCATCGTCAGCGAACTGGATTCATTCCCTACCGATCTCTACATGATCGAAAGCCTGGGCGCTGAGGTTCGTTTGTTGGGCCGTGATGGGAACAGTCTTGAAGACCTGATCGACAACGAAGTGGCCGTGGTTCTGCTGTCCCACGTCAACTACCGCACCGGTTTCCTGTTTGATATGGCGGGCATCACTCGCCTCGCCCACGACGCCGGTGCGTTGATCGTTTGGGACCTGTGCCACACTGCCGGCATCCTGCCCATCAAACTGGACGCCGATAATGTGGATTTCGCAGTGGGCTGCACCTACAAGTACCTGAACGCCGGGCCCGGCGCGCCCGCCTTCATCTATGTAGCGGAGCGCCATCTGGCCGACGCCCGTCAGCCCTTGTCCGGCTGGTGGGGACACGCTCGGCCATTTGCATTCGAGGCCGAATACGGCGCCCATCCGGGAATCGAAAAATTCCTCTGCGGTACACAGCCCATCCTTTCCATGGGCGGCGTCAGGGCGGGCCTGGACGCCCTTGAAGGTGTCGGCATCGAAACGGTGCGCGAGAAGTCCCTGAAGCTGACCGGATTGTTTATGGATTTATGCGCCCCCCTGTGCGCCGAGTACGGCCTTGAACTGGCGACACCCAGAGAAGACGTTTTAAGGGGCAGCCAGGTGTCATTCACTTTTGAGCACGGCTACGCAGTCATCCGCGCCATGATCGAGCGCGGCGTCATCGGCGATTTCCGCGAGCCTGGCCTGATGCGGTTCGGCTTCGCGCCGCTGTACTTGCGTTACGCAGACATCGCACGGGCGGTGGAAATCATGGGCCGATGTCTTAGCGAAATGGTCTGGCAAAACCCGGCCTACGCCACCCGTGCTGCTGTGACATAACTTATTGAAATACCTGTATTTTATGCCAGGCCGCATCGCTTGACCTTGATTTTTTCTTCGCTATCAGCGAAAATATTGCATGGTCCTCAGCTCCCCATTTTCATATGGTTATAAACGCTCGGCACTTCGACAGTTGCGCAGCAGCCCCAAACGCGAGCAGATCATCAATCTGTTGGATATCACTGCGCGCGACCCTTTTCGCATTGACGACACCATCAAGGCCCTGAAGGGAAGTCCGGATTGCTTCCGGCGGCGCTACGGCGACTGGCGGGTTTCCTACCAGGTTGACGCTGCCGGGCGATCCATTGACGTATTCGAGATCGCGGCAAGATCGGGGCGAAAAAGATGAGCATCGATATTAAGCCCATCTCCGAAAACGACGACGCGGTCATGCTGACCCGAACCGACTTTGAGCGCCTGCTGGACGCTCTGGAGGACGCCGAAGCCCGGGCGGCTTTTCGCGATAGCGCGAAACAGGAAACCTTCCCCAGGGATGTCGCCGACGCACTGATTGAAGGTGGCCATCCGATCAGGGTATTTCGCAAACACCGGAAATTGAAGCTGACCGAACTGGCCGAGGCTGCGGGCGTCTCGGTCTCCTACCTAAGTGAAATCGAAAAGGGTCGCAAACCCGGATCGGCGAAGGCATTAAGCGCTATCGCCAAAAAGCTGGGCGTCGGGGTTGAGGATTTGATCTAGCTCACCAAACCGGTGCGGCGTCATCGACCAGCAGTTGCGCCGAGGACCGTCCCTGCCAGGTGTTGATCCTGATTTTCCCGGCCACGTGGAACGGCGCGCCGCCATGTTTCAGCAAGGCTTGACCCATGTCTGTGTCGACCGCCCTGAAGGCGATAGCGTTCAGGCGTTTTCCCGTTTCGTCGGTGAGAGTCAGCCGTAGATGGCTTTGATCACGCCCGACCGGGTCGGCGTGGGCAATGCGCGCATTCGTGACGACAAAGCGCGGCTCCGGGTTGCCCGAGCCAAACGGCGCCACTTTGGAGAGCGTTTCCACCAATCCCATGTTGGCTCCGGCCACCTTAAGCCCGCCGTCGATGGAAAGACCCGGAATGGCCGGCCGTTCGGCCATGACGGCAGCCAGTCGTTCGCCTAAGAAGGCCTTCAAATCTTCGATACGATCAGCCTCTACGGTCAACCCCGCAGCCATGGCGTGGCCGCCACCTTTGGTTAATATTCCGGCCTGTCTGGCTGCGATGACCGCCGCGCCCAGGTCCACGCCCGAAACAGAACGCCCGGAACCGGTGCCGAGACCGTCATTCAGGCCGATAACCAACGAAGGCCTGTCGAAGCGATCCTTCAGGCGGCTGGCGACAATACCGACGACGCCCGGATGCCATCCTTCCCCTGCGGCAACGACGATGGGCGTGTTTTCAACATCAATGTCGGCTATCTGGGCGCTGGCTTTTTCCAATACCTTGGCCTCAATGTCCTGACGTTCCCGGTTGAACGTGTCCAGTTTGGCCGCGATATCGGCAACCTCCATCTTATCGTTGGAGGAAAGCAGGCGCGATCCCAATCCGGCCTCACCAACCCGGCCGCCGGCATTGATTCGTGGGCCCAGAATGTAGCCTGCGTGATAGGTTCCCGGCGGTTCGTCGATACCGGATATATCGGAAAGCGCCACCAGTCCCGGATTGGCTCGCCCGGCCATCACTTTCAACCCCTGCGCGACCAGAGCCCGGTTGACGCCCTTCAGGGGCACCACATCGCAGACCGTGCCCAGCGCCACCAGATCCAGCCACTGTTTCAGGTCGGGCTCGGTGCGCCTCTGGAACCATCCGGCCTGCCTGAGGGTGCGGTTGATCGCGACAATTAACAAAAACGCTACGCCGACGGCGGCCAGTTGCCCATGCGGGCTGTCGTCGTCCAGGCGATTGGGATTAATGACGGCCGCCGCACGAGGCAAGCCGGGTTCGGCCTCGTGATGGTCTACGACGATAACATCCAGCCCCGCCTGATCGGCGGCTTCCAGGGGCTCGAACGACGTGGTGCCGCAATCGACGGTGACAACGAGCGAGGCCCCCTCTTCACGCAATTTCAGCAAGGCGGGTGTGTTGGGCCCGTAGCCGTCCTTGATGCGGTCGGGGATCACCACTTTCGTGGTCGCACCGAGAGTATCGAAATATCTTTTGAGCAAGGCTGAAGATGTCGCGCCGTCCACATCGTAATCGCCGAACACGGCGATCTGCTCGCCCTGCATGATGGCGGTGGCAATGCGTTCGGCGGCGATGTCCATATCCTTCAGGTGGGCGGGATCGGGTAGAAGGTCTTTCAAGGTGGGATTGAGGAAGCTTTCCGCCTCTTCCATTCCGATACCCCGGGCGTCCAGTACCCGGCCAATGACTTCCGGAACGCCCAGACGCTGGGACAGCATCAGGGCCGTGCGCTCATCGCTTTTTCTCAGGCTCCAGCGACGCCCCATCAGGGATTTCTCTATTCCGAGAAACGCATCACCTGTGTGTGCCATGGCGACCGAACTGGTGATACCCGTCGACGTATCGCAAGGTTCCGGTTTTCGAGCGTACAACCAGGGACTGTGTGACGGCGATTTCGCCGATCTTCCGGATACCGCTAAGCATCGCACCCGAGGTCACCGCCGTCGCCGCAAACGTGATATCGCCGGAAGCCATGTCCTTGATATCAAACTTCTGTTGGGGATCGCTGATGCCCGTATCGTGCGCTTTTTTCCTTTCGGCGCCGTCGCGGATAACGAGTCGGCCCTGCATCTGCCCGCCGACGCAGGCCAGCGCGGCCGCCGAAAGCACTCCTTGCGGCGCGCCACCGATACCGCAATACATGTCGATGCCGCTTTTCGGCCACGCCGTGGCGACGACGCCTGATACGTCGCCATCGACGATCAGCATGATGCGCGCACCGGCCTCACGGGTCTTGGCGATGATTTCATTGTGGCGCGGCCGGTCCAGAATACAGACGACCAAGTCGCTGACATGCACACCTCTGGCCTCGCTCAAGGCGCGCAGGTTTTCGGCGGGCTCCTTGTCCAGGTCGACGATACCCGCCGGCAGGCCGCCACCGACGGCGATCTTTTCCATGTAGATATTGGGAACATTGAGAAATTCGCCGCCCTCGGCCATGGCGATAACGGACAGTCCGTTGGGTTCGCCCTTGGCGACAATTGTTGGGCCTTCGACAGGCATCAGGGCGACATCGACAGCGGGTCCGGCACCGTTGCCGACGACTTCACCAACCTGCAGCTTGGTTTCTCCGTTGGCGGCGTATTCGCCGATGCGAATGGTTCCGTTGATGGCCAGTTCCTTCAGGGCTTTATCCATGGCCTCGACGGCGGCCATGTCGGCGGCTTCCTCGTCCCCGCGCCCCATCCAGGTGCTCGCGGCCCGGGCCGCGGCTTCAGTCACACGCACGGCTTCCATGGCGAGGTTACGACCGGCGTATTTTGAATCAGACATCTCTGACTAACCTACAGGCTTTCAATCCGGATCATCACCGGCGATTCCAGCACACCGTCGACCCCGGATATGGTTTCTATCACGCGCAGCATGCGAGCCTCTTCCGTTTCGTGAAGAGTCAGCACAACCGGCACCGCTTCGCCAGGGGCGCGGCCATGTTGCAAAATGGATTCCATTGACACATCGTTGTCGCGAAGGGCCGCGGCAATATCGGCGAAAATGCCTGATCTATCGACCACCATCAGGCGAACGTAGTACGCGCCGGTGTGATGATCCATGGATTGGGTTTGGGCGGGTTTAAGATCCCCTGCCTTAATGCCGAACGCGGGCAGTTGAATGCCCCGCGCAATGTCCATCAGATCGGCGATCACGGCAGAAGCCGTCGGCCCTTCTCCCGCGCCGCGTCCTTCCATCATCAGGGTATCGACGAAATCCCCTTCAGCTACGACCGCATTGAAGACTCCCTCGACACTTGAGATTTGCGCGTCGGCGGGTACCAGACACGGATGAACCCGCTGTTCGATGCCGTTTTCGCTTTCCGATGCGATGCCCAACAATTTGATACGGTAACCCAGTTCTTCGGCGAAGCGGATATCCATCTGGCTGATCCGGCGGATGCCTTCGATATGGACGGAATTGAAATCGACCTCGCGGCCAAAGGCCAGCGACGCCAGGATCGCCAACTTGTGGGCGGCGTCTACGCCATCGATATCGAAGCTGGGATCGGCCTCGGCGTAACCAAGACGCTGGGCATCTTCCAGTACCTCGTCAAATTCAAGTCCCTCGTCGCGCATGCGACTAAGGATGTAGTTGCACGTGCCGTTCAGGATGCCGTGAATTGAGGTGATGGCGTTCCCCGCCAGGCCTTCGCGCATGGCTTTGATAATGGGAATGCCACCGGCTACTGCCGCCTCGTAAGCCAGGGTAACCCCAGCCTGTTCGGCCATGCGAGCCAAGTCGGTTCCGTGATGGGCGATCAGCGCCTTATTGGCGGTGACGACATGACGCGATGCATTCAGCGCCGCTTCGACGGTTGCTTTGGCGATACCGTCCGATCCGCCGATCAGTTCGAACACCACATCGGCGTCGGCCTGGGCCGCCATTACGGCCGCGTCTTCGAAAAATTCGAAACCCTCCAAAGACACGCCCCTGTCCCTGGATTTATCGCGGGCAGACACGGCAGTGACTTGCAGCCTGCTACCGCAGCGGCGCTCTAAAAGTTCGCCGTGTTGGTTCAGCATTTTTATTATTCCGGCACCCACGGTGCCCAGGCCAGCAACGGCAATTTTAAGGGGTTCGCTCATAAAAAAATAAGTCCCGGGTTTAGCGCGCGGCGGCGCGTTTTTCTGTGTCTTCTAGAACCTTGTCATAGCTTCCAAGGAAGGATTTGATATTGCGGATCGCCTGTCGGCTGCGGTGCAGATTTTCGACCAGGCCGATACGGACGTGTCCGTCACCGTGCTCGCCGAAACCGATGCCGGGCGCGACGGCTACCTGGGCCTCGCGCAACAGCAGCTTGGAAAATTCGATGGAGCCCAGGTGAGAAAAAGCGGGCGGGATCGGGGCCCACGCGAACATGGTTGCGGGCGGCGAAGGCACTTCCCATCCGGCGGCGGCAAGGCCGTCGATCAACACGTCGCGGCGCTCTTTGTAAAGCGCGCGAATTTCATCTACGCATTCCTGCGGGCCGTTCAGGGCGGCAGTGGCGGCGACCTGAACAGGGGTAAAAGCGCCGTAGTCCAAGTACGATTTAATCCGCGTTAATGCGGCGATCAGGGTCTTGTTTCCGCTGGCAAAGCCGATACGCCATCCCGGCATGTTGTAAGTCTTGCTCATGGACGTAAATTCGACGGCGATATCACGGGCACCCGGCACCTGCAGGATGGACGGCGGCGGGTTGCCGTCGAAGTAGATTTCCGCATAGGCCAGGTCCGACAAGATCCAGATTTCGTGGTGGCGGCAGAAATCGACAACCTGGGCGTAAAAATCCAGATCGACGAGTTCCGCAGTCGGATTGTTGGGAAAATTCATTACCAATGCCGTCGGTTTGGGAACGCTGTGTTGAACCGCGCGCTGAAGAGCATCCATGAATGTCTGATCCGGCGTCACCGGCACGTTGCGCACGGCGGCGCCTGCTATGATAAATCCAAAGGGATGGATCGGATAACTGGGATTGGGAACCAGGATGACATCACCCGGGGAGGTAATGGCAGATGCCAGATTGGCCAGCCCTTCCTTGGAACCAAGGGTCACAATCGTCTCCGTTTCGGGATCTATCGAAACACCAAAACGGCGATCGTAATAAGCCGAGACAGCCTTGCGAAGGCCTGGGATGCCGCGCGAATTGGAGTAACGATGGGTACGAGGGTCCTGCACAGTCTCGGTCAGTTTATCGACAATATGCTGCGGTGTCGGCTGATCAGGATTGCCCATGCCGAAATCGATAATGTCCTCACCTGCCGCGCGCGCCCTAGCCTTCATCGCATTTACTTCGGCAAAGACATAAGGTGGCAATCGCCTAATCCGGTGAAAATCCTGTTCCATAACGCTTCGTGTCCGTGGTCTTGTCTTCTAAAATGGGATGAAAATAGGTGGCTTCGACCGGCCCCCTAAATCCAAGGCCTAAAGCTTTATATTGATCCCTTATCGCCGATTGAACGGCGTCAGTGATCAGTTAGTAAAATAAATCTCGGCGCGGCGGTTTCCGGCTTCACCCGACGGCATAATTTCATAATACAGCGGCATGCTGTCGGAACGGGCATCTACAACGATCGAAGCCGGATCAAGTCCCATGCCTCGCAGTTCGGCCGCAATCTTCGCCGCGCGGTCAGCAGAGAGCTTGTAATTGACCATCTTGTGCCTAACCGGATCCATATTACGGGTTCGGCTGGACGCATGTCCCACAACCGTTACGCCACCACCACGCTGCTTATGCAAGCGCACAACTTCGCGCAAAATCCGTCGATCATGTCCGCTCAAACCCGACGAGCCATTTTCAAACAAAATCGTCGCCACCTTGGTGCCGCCGATTGCGGCAGTGGTTGAGCGCTGCAGGGAAGTTGAGAGCGAGTCCATAGCAGGAGCGGGGGCGGCAGCCAACTGGGGCGCCGCTTCGGCAGGCATAGCAGGCGAAGGAGACGGTGCAGCTACCGCGCCGCCAGCCATTTCAACGCCGTTTGACGAAACAACGACCGTCGTATACGGGTCGTCGACAATCGAGGCCATCGAATTCGCCGGCAGCGCCGGAGCGGAAACCGGTGGAGTAAGTTCGATTTTCTTCGGTTCGATCGAGGCGAAATTCGGCGAGGATGGCGTCGGGATTGGGGCCGGAGCCGACGGCATGGCCGAAGGCATCGGGGTTGAAGCCTGAGCCTGGGCAACTGGTGCGACCGGCATGGCGGGCGGCGCCGGTTGAACTGGTGTCACGACCGGGGATTCTGCGGTCGGTGCCGGAGGTGGCGCCGGCGGTTGCGCTGCCAGCATTTCGGTGGCTTCTCCCTGACGGGCAATAGGTTCAGCATATTTTCTCTTTTCGGTGTCGGCGACCAGACCGCCCTGTACCGGCTGGGATGGACGATCCGGCACGGTAGATAATTTCGGGAATGGCTTGTCTTCGCCGGGGATCGGCTTGGCTTCAGCGGTCTGGGCTTGGCCTTCTTCCTCGACCTGCCCTTCGGCGTCTTCGCCGGCAAAGAAATCTACTGTGCTCTTGTACCATTCGGCAGGGTTCATGGCATCGGGGACGGATGAACAACCAGCCAGCCCGGTCAAGGCTACAAACATTGCGCCTGCAAATAGCGGGCGACGATACGCGGCGACGGCCGAAGTGGCGGCAGTGCGCACCTCAATCTTGGCATTGTCATGGCGATCCAGATTGTTGCTCATCGAAACTCTTAGTCCTCTTTGCCTTAAGTCAGAGACATTTTAAGTCATTATACTGCGTTCACATTTGAGCCAGCAAACTACCCGTATATGTTTAAGGGTAAGTTACCACAGACATGCGTATCGACCGATATTCCCGCCTTTTTATCAACGTCTTGCGCTCAAACATGCAGTTTGGCGGGATCATGGCACGAAAATCGTGAAATCCATACCTTTTTTGACTATTTTCAGGCCGGTAACAGGTTTTTTCGAATTTCCGAGACCTAGCCGTCGCTCCCTTTGAATCCGTCCAGCAAATCGAGCGCCGCGGAATGTGGATCCAGGGTTCTGTCCATGGCCTTGTCCAACAGGACCGCCAGTTTACCATCGCGTTGCTTGCGCAACCGGTCCCTGACGACGTCTTCGGCCGATTTCAAGATACGCATTTCGGCTATACGGCGTTTGCGAACTTCCATCTCACCGGAACTGCTAAGGTGTTCCAGATGGTCATCGATAGCCGTCACCAAGTCATCAATGCCCTCGCCTTTTTCCGAACTAGTGGGAATGACGGGTGGCGACCATTCCTTGGAGCGCATTGTGTGGCGGCCCAGCGAAAGCATGCCCTCAAGGTCTGCAATCGTTCGGGGGGCATCTTCCCTGTCGCATTTGGAAACTGCATGAACATCGGCGATTTCAAGAACTCCGGCCTTGATCGCCTGAATTTCATCGCCCAGTCCGGGTGCCGAGACAACGATGACAGTATGGGCGGCGCTAACGATATCAACCTCATCCTGGCCAACGCCAACAGTTTCAATCAGAACAATATCGAAACCGGCGGCATCCAGCACGTCAACCGTGTCCAGCGCCGGACGAGCGAGGCCTCCCAGAGCCCCACCGGTCGCCATGGAACGGATAAAAACGCCGTCGTCACCCGTTAGATCGTTCATCCGCACCCGGTCGCCGAGAATGGAACCTCCGGAAAACGGGCTAGACGGATCGACGGCTATGATGCCAACCTTGCGCCCGCTTTTCCTGAATTCCAGCGCCAGCGAGCGCACCATCGTCGATTTTCCGCTTCCGGGAACACCTGTAAGCCCGACGACATGCGCGTTGCCGCTGTGGCGGAAGATTTCGGCCATGGCTTCGCGGTCTTCCGTGTTTCCCGTTTCCGCCTTCGACATCATGCGGGCGATAGCGCGGAGCTGCCCTTCAAGAACCAGCTGGATTAATTCGGCATTGCTTTTCTTTTCTTTACTCACTGTTCGGACAAACCTTTGCGATAACGATGGGCCAATTTCACGTAATGGGGAACGGTATAGCGGAAAATTTCAAGATCCGATTCTCGAACGTCGCGAAGATAGCGCGCCGGCGTACCGCCCCAAACCTGGCCGGCAAGCACCCTTTTTCCTGGCGCTACAAGGGCGCCGGCCGCCACCATGGCGCCGCTTTCGACCACGGCATCGTCCATCACAGTGGCGTTCATACCGATAAAACAACCATCTTCCAGGGTGCAGGCATGAATCAGGGCCATATGTCCGATAGTGATGTCGCTGCCGATATAGGCCCCCTGCCCCGGGCCCGAAACATGAACGATGGTGCCGTCCTGGATGTTGGTTCTTTCGCCGACGCGGATTTCATTGACATCCCCGCGCAACAGGCAATTGAACCAGATACCGCTTTCGCTGCCAATTACCACATCGCCGATTATAGTGGCGTTCGGTGCGATAAAGGCATCGTCGGCGATAGTTGGAAGTGTTTCTTCGTAGGGGAGGATTAGTCCTGACATTCTTTCTTCACACCTGTAACCAGTAGCGCATCACGGCACTGACCGCATGCGGTTGCTCAAGCGGCGCAAGATGCCCGCAATCTTCTATTACCACAAGAGCCGATCCTGGCACGGCGTCGGCTATTGCCTGATGCTGTCCGATCGGAGTTAAGGTATCCTGCCGCCCGCAAATCACGACGGTCGGACACGAAACACGGGAAAGCACGTCGAAGCCGTCCTTGCGGCTCATGATCGTATGTTGCTGGCGGATGAAAGCATCCTTGCCTATGTTTTCCGCCATGGCCATTATTTTCGACGTTAATTCGTCGTCATCCAATCTTTCTTCATGGATCAGCATTGGAAGCAGACGCTTCGTCACGCCTTTAAATCTTCCTTCTTGAGTCTGACCGATAAAGGCCGTGCGGCGTTGGCGTTGTTCGTCGGAGTCGGGAAGCGCAGAAGTATCGATCAGCGCCAGCCTTTTCACCCGACCCGGCGCTTGCCTGAGAATTTCCTGAGCCACATAGCCGCCCATAGAAAGCCCGGCCAGGGCGAATGTATCCGGCGCTTCTTCCAGGGCGCGAGCGGCCATCGCCTCTATGGAATCGTCGCGGGTCAAATCGGCGACGGAAATGTCGGCCAGATCAGACAATGTCTCTATTTGATGCCACCACAAAATTTCGTCGCATAATAGTCCCGGAAGAAGCAGTAACGGTGTCTTTTCCATATGAATCAAACTCTTAACAATCGATTCCAACTATTTGATAAGCTTGCTTAATTCTTTGAACTCAGTTGTTCCGGCCTGCCCCAGCCATTCGAAGACAACCATTTCCGTGGTTACGATTTCAGCCCCTGCTTTGCTCAAGCGGTGCATCGCCAATGAATGATTGTCCGGGCTTCTTGAGGATGTGGCATCGGCAACGACGAAAACCTGCACATTTTGTTCCAGTAAATCCATCGCCGTCTGCAACACGCAGACATGGGCTTCCATTCCAGTAATCACTGCCTGTTCGCGGCCAAGATCACTGAAGCGCGAAGCATACCTTTCGTCACCCATGCACGAAAAACTTACCTTTTCAAGCGACTCGCCCGCGGACAATTCCAATATGGATTCTATGGTTGCACCCAATCCTTGCGGATACTGTTCGGAAATAATTTGTGGCACCGACAGTCGCGCAGCGGCCTTCATCAATATGGAGGTATTGTCGACAACGCGGTCAAGATCGCTCATTGCCGGAGCCAGTTTCTCCTGTATATCGATAATCAAAAGTGACGATTTTTCTGCCTTTATCAGCATTTGGGAACCTTCGTTCTTCGTTACACATTCAACGGCGCAATTCCTGCCCCATGGGGGCGTCCGGGCCAAGGAATCCGCACATTACTACACCAGATCATTGACTTAATGCACTGAAAGCCTAATATCCCGCTTTCGTCAACCAAAGGACGGGGATCAAAGGGCTGTAAAATTAGCTGCCTGCATGACCCAAACCATATGAATTTTTCAGATCTTGGACTAGGTGACGGCGTCCTAAAAGCCGTCGATGACGCTGGTTACAGCACCCCCACCCCCATTCAGGCGCAGGCCATTCCCGTGGTCCTGATGGGACGCGATATCCTGGGATGCGCGCAAACAGGTACCGGCAAGACGGCTTCGTTTACGCTGCCTATGATCGACATCCTGGATGCCGGGCGGGCCAAGGCGCGCATGCCGCGCTCGCTTATTCTGGAGCCAACTCGGGAACTGGCGGCCCAAGTCGCCGATAACTTCGACACCTACGGTAAGTATCACAAACTTTCCAAGGCATTACTGATCGGCGGCTCGTCCATGAACGATCAGATGAAGGTGATCGACCGAGGCCCCGACGTTCTGATCGCCACACCTGGCCGTCTGCTCGATTTGTTCGAACGAGGCCGCCTGTTGATGACCGACGTCAAAACCCTGGTTATCGATGAAGCCGACAGGATGTTGGACATGGGCTTCATTCCGGATGTTGAAAAGATCGTATCTCTGATTTCACCGATGCGGCAGACCCTGTTTTTCTCGGCCACAATGCCGCCGGAAATCCGTCGGCTAGCCGACAAGTTCCTTATGAACCCCAAGGAAATCAGCGTCGCGCCACCTGCGTCAACGGCCGAAACCGTAACCCAGGGCCTGATCGTCGTACCCCATGGCGACGGCAGACGCCCCGGCGCAGGTCACAAGGAAAAACGCGCCGCCATGCGCAAGCTGATCGAACGCGAAGACGTTAAGGATGCCCTGATCTTCTGTAATCGCAAACGCGACGTCGGCATCGTCCATCGCTCGATGGTTAAGCACGGATATTCCGCCGGCCAGTTGCACGGCGATATGGCCCAGCCCGCGCGCATGGAAATGCTGGAAAAATTCAAAAACGGCGATGTTACCTACATGGTGTGCAGCGACGTCGCTGCCCGTGGACTGGATATCCCCGCTCTTTCTCATGTTTTCAATTTCGACGTGCCCACCCATGCCGAGGATTACGTCCACCGTATCGGACGCACCGGACGGGCGGGTAAGGAAGGGCATGCTTTCACCATTGCCGTGCCGGAAGACGGCAAATATCTTGAAGCTATTACCCAATTAATCGGCAAAGAGATTCCGCGCCTCGTACTGGAAGGTCTTGAAAACGCAGATCCGGTAAACCGTTCCGGGGACGATGAGGACATTGGAGGCTCGCGGGGGGGGCGGTCCAGGGGTCGTGGGCGCGGGCGTGGCCGCGGGCGAGACCGGGGCCGTGGAAAAAGTGACAAGAAAAAGGAAACCGGCCCACAACAAGGTGACGAAACTGTTGAATCCAAAAAAGATAAACCGTCGCCAAAAAGAGAAGACAAGCGTCCCAAGAAGAAAGCAGCGCCTCGCGACGAAGACAGCAACGAGAATAAGAAATTTCGCGACAGCGATCACGTACCCGCTTTTATGCAACGCCCGGCGCGCCCTAAGAATCGGTAATCTTTTTCCAATCATGCTATTGTTTTAAGGACTCTGGCTGAAGAGGATTGAGCAGTGTACGGACGAAACGTTGTTAGCGTCAGTTGGGGTGATCATCTGGTCTTCGGCGAAGGGGATGGCCGTCTGGCGACGCTCAACGCCCTGGAACGGAGGATAGCGTGCTGGCGCGGCGAACTGGATGCTGGCGCGCTTTACTGGCGCAGCATGGATGTTGGGGCTCCTTACCACTTTTACAGCGCCGACGGCTCAGAAAATCCTTATGAAACTCGATTGCGGGAAGTCGAATTCGACGAAATAAAAGAAGCACCTGAACAAGCCCACAAAGCGGGGCTTGAAGCATTTCTGTATCTACCTTTGTTTGACGAAGGCTGGCCATTGCCGCCGCCGGAAGTCCGGGCTGTCAGCTATCACAATGACATGCACTGCCAGCATCGCTGCGCCCAGTCAGTCTTCTGCCGCGATCATCCGGAATTGATGATGCTGGACAGGAACGGCGAAACCCGCCAATGGGGCGTGTCCTGTCTAGCCTTTGAAGAGGCCCGCGAACACTTTCGCCGTTGCTTTTTATCTTTGATGTCGAGGAGCGAGTTCGATGGATTGTTTATATGCCTGCGCTCGCAATCACGCCCTGCGGATTTCGCCGACCAGTTCGGATTTAACCAGCCCATTTGCGACGACTACCGACAGGCGAGCGGAAACGACTTGATGAATGGCCCAATCGACCTTCCCCTGTGGCGCCATATTCTGGGTGGCTATCTCACCACTTTCCTGAGCGAACTTCGTGGTGAGCTTGCCTACATGGGCCGGAAACTAGCCATCGGGTGCGCCCGCGGCGATGTCCTGGGGCCGCCTTTGGGTAACGGAACCTTACAATGGCGTGACTGGATTGAGGAAAAATTGATAGATCATCTGGTCATCAACCAGAATTCGTCCCAATGCCCGTCCCTATGGCATCAACTGTGGCCTATGCACAGAGGTGACGGATATTTGCAGAACTACCTGACCGGCGCCAACCTGCCGCCGCTGAACGAACACATCCGAAGGGAATACGCTCCGGTCCTATCCGAGGGCGAGGCAAACCTCTATATCGCCCGTCAGTGGGATGAGCGGGATGAAAACGAAGAGGCAGCATTGCTTGATCTTCCAACCGTCGACGGATTGGTGTTCACCAGCTTCCGGCATGACAACCCCGGGCCATTGGCCCGGGGCGATTGGCGTTTCTAACTGACACTCGAAAGCATCAGTGATGCAGGCTTGATTGATGGATGAAGCGCATGTAGGGCTTTGGTGCGTCCCATCCTTCCGGATATTTCTTGCGGGCTTCTTCGTCCGACACCGTCGTAACGATGATAACATCCTCGCCCTGTTTCCAGTTAGCCGGCGTCGCCACCTGATACTCGGCTGTCAGTTGACATGAATCCAAGACACGCAGAACTTCATCGAAATTCCGACCCGTACTCATCGGGTAGGTCAGGCACAGCTTGATCAGCTTGTCTGGCCCGATCAGGAAAACAGTACGCACTGTGGCGTTGTCGGCAGGTGTCCTTCCTTCGGACGTGCTGCCGGCGTCGGCAGGCAGCATCTGATACAACTTCGCCACCTTCAGCTCCGGATCGCCAATCAGTGGGTAGTTGATGGTGTGACCGGTGGTATCTTTGATATCCTCGGCCCAGGCATCATGGTTCCCAACCGGGTCGACGCTAAGACCCAGAATCTTGCAGTTGCGTTTTTCGAATTCGGGCTTCAATCCCGCAAGATACCCAAGTTCGGTCGTGCAAACGGGGGTGAAGTCCTTTGGGTGGGAGAATAAAATCGCCCATCCGTCGCCAATCCAGTCATGAAATGAGATCTTTCCTTCAGTGGTGTCGGCACTAAAGTCAGGAGCTTCACTTCCAATTGTAAGTGTCATGTCTCGTCTCCCTGAGGTTAGGTTGGGTCCTGGCAACCAGGCGGTCGCCCTCAGGTCGGGTCAACCGCGTGGAGCGAGACCCTTAACAAGTTGCATATGGGAATGGCCGTTTACCTTCTCAACGGCAAATAAAGTAGGGTTATTTGATGACTTTTTGGTCTGAAATTCAGATCAGCCCACCCAGAGGCGAGGACGGGTCGGCATACATTTTCTTGGGCATACGGCCAGCCAGATAGGCCTGTCTGCCGGCGATAACCGCGTGTTTCATGGCCTCGGCCATACGCACCGGATCTTTGGCCCCGGCAATGGCGGTGTTCATCAGCACCCCGTCACAACCCAATTCCATCGCCACCGTGGCGTCCGAAGCCGTACCGACGCCCGCGTCGACGATCACAGGCACCTTGGATTGCTCTACGATCATACGGATGTTGACCGGGTTTTGGATGCCCAGGCCCGAACCGATCGGCGCACCGAGCGGCATGATGGCGACGCAGCCCATGTCTTCCAATTCCTGGCACAGCATCGGGTCGTCGGAGCAATAAACCATAACTTTAAAGCCATCCGCGATCAGTGCTTCAGCGGCCTCCAGAGTCTGGATCATACGCGGATAAAGGCTTTTCTCGTCGCCCAGGACTTCCAGTTTTACCAAGTCCCATCCCCCTGCTTCACGGGCCAGGCGCAGGGTGCGCAGGGCGTCTTCCTTGGTGAAACAACCGGCGGTGTTGGGCAGATAAGTATACTTCTTGGGATCAATGGAATCCATCAGCATGGGCGCGCTGGGATCAGTCAGGTTAACCCTGCGAACCGCCACAGTGACCATTTCCGCACCCGATGCTTCAAGGGCCAGTCGGTTTTGTTCGTAGTCCTGGTACTTGCCGGTGCCAATAATCAACCGTGAAATCAGCTTGCGGCCGTCGATAATCAGGGGATCATCGTCTTCCACCCAGTCGGGAGCGCCGCCACCGATGAAATGAACGATTTCCAGCTTGTCGCCGTCACTAAGAGAAGTTTTAGCGTAGCTCGACTTGGGCACGATCTCCAGATTACGCTCGACGGCGACCTTACGGGTATCGAGGCCGATTTGGCCCAACAACTGTTCAACCGTTATGGCCGCATCGAAATTCTGTTGTTCGCCGTTAATGGTAATCTGCATGGAAAATCCGTTTCTGAAAAAAGGCCGATTTCTTGTTCGCCAAGTTATACTTGCTGAAAGTCTTTATGTAAATTTGCTGTGCATGTTATAAAACGTGCATCCTTCCTAATCGGTTTAAGATTGAGCGATGACATCTAGAGTATTGGTCCTGAACGGGCCCAACCTGAACTTGCTGGGTACTCGCGAACCTGATGTTTATGGTCAGGAAACCCTGGCCGACATCGAGGCGAAAACCGCCAAACGGGCGGAAGGCCTAGGCCTGAGTGTCGAATTCCGTCAAACCAATACGGAAGGCGAACTTGTCGACTGGGTACAGCAGGCCAGAGACGATGCAGAATTGATCATCATCAACGCGGGCGCCTACACCCACACATCTGTCGCCCTGCTGGACGCGCTGAAAGCCTGCGATGTTCCGGTGATCGAGGTGCATTTATCGAACATTCACCAGCGGGAGGAATTCCGTCATCATTCCTATGTCTCGAAGGCTGCCGTCGGCATGATTTGTGGATTCGGCGGCTATGGATATGAAATGGCCCTTGAAGCGGCGGCAAGAATCCTCAACAAACAAAACGACTAAAGAAAAAGACTGATTGATTTACACATGGCAGACAAACAACCGAAAAAATCCAAAATCGACGCCGATATCGTTCGGCAACTGGCCGATTTGCTTAATGAAACCGGCTTGAGCGAGATCGAATACGGTACCGACGACTGGCACCTGCGCGTTGCCAAAGCAGGCGTTCCGATGACCACGGTCGCCGCCCCTGCAGCCCCCGCACCGGCGGCTGCGCCCAAGGCCGAGGCCACGTCAGGCGCCGAAGAATCTGACAGTCCCGCCGATCATCCCGGCGTTATCGTTTCACCCATGGTTGGAACCGCCTACACCACCCAGGACCCTGAATCCCCACCGTTTATCAGGGTCGGCGATTCGGTGTCGGAAGGCGATACCTTGTTGCTGATCGAGGCGATGAAGGTCTTCAACCCCATCAAGGCGGCCAAAGGTGGCAAGGTCACCCGTATTTTCATCGATAACGGAACGCCGGTTGAATTCGGCGAGCCGCTTTTGATCATCGAATAGAAACATGTTCGAAAAAGTCCTCATCGCCAACCGTGGTGAAATTGCCCTTCGCATTCAACGCGCGTGCCGGGAAATGGGCATCCGCACAGTCGCCGTCCATTCCACGGCGGACGAGACCGCGATGCATGTCAGGCTGGCCGACGAAAGCATCTGCATTGGCCCGCCTGCGGCCAAGGACAGCTATTTAAGCATACCTGCCATTTTATCCGCTGCTGCTATTTCCAACGCCGACGCCATTCATCCGGGATATGGCTTCCTTTCGGAAAATGCCGACTTCGCAACCATGGTCGAAGAGCACGGCTTTACCTTCATCGGCCCTAAGCCGGAACACATTACCCTGATGGGGGACAAAATAGCGGCCAAGCAGGCGGTGATGGAGGCGGGCATTCCCGTCGTTCCCGGATCGGACGGCGCCGTCCGGGACATTGACAGTGCCTTGAAAATTGCCGGCGACATAGGGTACCCGGTGCTGGTCAAGGCCACCGCCGGTGGCGGCGGCCGCGGCATGAAGCTGGCCCAAGATGCTGAAGAATTACCGGGCGCCATCAAGATGGCGCAGAAAGAAGCCGAAGCCGCCTTCGGCAACGGCGAGGTTTACTTCGAAAAATACCTGGGCAAACCACGACACATTGAAATTCAGATCCTTGCCGACGGTTTCGGTAATGTCGTGCACTTGGGCGAGCGCGATTGTTCCTTACAACGCCGTCACCAGAAAGTCCTGGAAGAAGCCCCTTCTCCAGCCCTGAATGAAGACGCCCGCCAGGCAATAGGCAAGATTGCCGCCGATGCGGTCAAGAAAATTGGTTATCGCAGCGCAGGCACCATCGAGTTTTTATACGAAAACGGCGAATTCTATTTTATCGAGATGAACACTCGCCTGCAGGTGGAACACCCTATTACGGAAATGATCACCGGGCTGGATTTGGTGCGCGAGATGGTTCGTATCGCCGCTGGTGCACCTTTGGGTTATACACAGGAAGATGTCCGTTTTTCGGGACATGCCATCGAATGCCGGATCAACGCCGAACACCCCGAAACCTTTATCCCCTCGCCGGGCACCGTCGGCGATTATCATGCGCCGGGGGGCTTAGGCGTGCGCGTCGATTCGGGCCTCTATTCCGGTTATTCTGTACCGCCCCACTACGATTCAATGATCGCCAAACTGATCGTCCACGGCGCAAACCGCAATGAATGTCTGATGCGCCTCAGGCGCTCTTTATCCGAATACGTCATCGACGGCGTTGAAACATCGATCCCGCTACATCAGCGCCTGATGTCTGCAGTTGATTTCGTCAACGGCGATTACGATATCCATTGGCTGGAGAAGTTTGTCGGCCTGGAGGATTAAGGGCCCTGGAGCCATGAGCGGTGTCACACCCGGACCACACGCACTGACGCCTGAAATACTTGTACGCGCTTACGCAACAGGCATTTTTCCTATGTCGGAAGGCCGTCATGACCCGTCAATATTCTGGGTCGATCCGCAAATGCGCGGCATATTGCCGTTGAATGAGTTTCATGTTTCCCATTCATTGAAGAAGACCGTCCGAAAGAAGGTTTTTGACGTCACCTTCGACATGGATTTCCGCTCGGTTATCGAGGCTTGTGCCGAAACACCCCGCCCAGACCAGGGAACCTGGATCAACGATCAGATCATCAACGCTTACACCGAACTTCACCAATTAGGGCTAGCCCATAGCGTCGAATGCTCGATGGACGGCAAACTGGTCGGCGGACTCTACGGCGTATCGCTGAACGGCGCCTTCTGTGGCGAAAGTATGTTTTCCCACGCCACTGATGCGTCGAAGGTCGCCCTGGTTCACCTTGTCGCGCGTATGGTTCATTGCAAACAAATACTATTGGATACGCAGTTTGTTACCGATCACCTAAGAAGCTTCGGAGCCATTGAAATTCCGGCCCGCAAATACCTGGTGATGCTTGAAGAAGCCCTGGAATCAGAGGCTAAATTTTCCACCAACGTTTCGAGTGAGGATACCTGGGCATCCGTGGAATCATTGTTGGCGGTTTAAGGTCGAGGTCGGATTGAACCCGTCCACTGGCGGCGGCGCCCAATCCAGAGTCCTGAATACGCCGGTCGATGAATCCGGAAGGCGCGGTTGCGAATAGACGCATTTGGCGCTGCTGTAGGCGATTGCACGCTTGCAATCCTCCATGCTCTTCATAGCGATAACGTGACGGTTGGGCGGAGAACGCCAGACTTCCAGGTAGACTTTTTTGGATTTTTCAGCCGCGATCGCATTGAAGTCGCCAAAGAGCGAAAACAACGCCAACAAAAGGGCTAAATATCCAAAACGTTTCATAAGACTTCCTGGTTCGTTATTGCCTCCACCCATTTCTGGAGGAGGAATTCAGTTCATTTTTTTGCCCGTTTCCAAAGGCAAGCCAGTGCATTTTCGCACCTGCATACGCAGTTGTCACCGGGTTTGTGAGTCAAATCAATGGGTTAGGATTCTTTCTTGAATTTCTTACACTTAGTAACGACTTGGTAACTTTTCGAAGCCTACTTTCAAAGTGAATCTTTGTGGATAACCCTGGGAATCCAAGCATGCTTCGATTTGCCGTAATCCTATTATTGTCTCTCGCTATTCCGGACACAGCTTTGTCCGATGAATTCTCGCGAGCCAATACCCAAGGTGTCTCGGTAAATAAACAGGCCACATTCAAAAACTGGGGCGTCGGCGCCATGAGTTGTGCAAGGTACGTGGAAGCTCGCGAAATGCCAGATACGCCTGTCGGACCTTTCGACGTGACCTTCCGTCAATGGTTAATGGGATTCACCACCGCATTTAACGTTAAAGACAGCGCAACTACGGACCTGCTTGGTCGTACCAGCGTCGAACGGGCAATGAACTGGATCGAAATCTATTGCCGCAAAAACCAAGACAAAGAATTTTTCACCGCTGTCTGGGAATTCACCAAACTGGCCTACCCGCGCCGGGTTAAACCGGGCACAAAAATCGCCAGGAACTAACTTTCGCTTTCCATTTCGCTTTCCCCCTCACCTTCCGGCAATTCTGGGCGGGTATTTTGACAATCCAGCACCCAGACATCATAGACCGGGTGCTCCATCGCTGATAGAGCCGGCGAGGAAGCGAACATCCAGCCACGAAAATTACTGATGGCCGGCTCACCGGGTCTAACTTCCCAAATATCCAGGAATGCAGCGCTTTCAGGCGTTTCTTCCGGCGGACGCTTGTCGCAGGCGCGCACGATGATTTCCAGCGCTCCGAACTTAACTGTATCGCCCAAAGGCGCTTCGATGGTTGAGACCCGTGCAGTCACCTTGTCCAGGCCTTGTAAAATGGCCGTGTCGAACGGATCGGCCCAGGTCGGAAACGAAACCAGATTCGTTAGGACAGCAACCGCATAAGCCGGACCTATTCTCATAAATCCTCCTCCGCCCCACTCAGGAAGGCCTGAAACCGAAGGCGAACATAATCGACTGTCCAGACGCCGTCGTCATTTTTGAAGTCCGGCGCAAGATCGTCGCGCACTTCATCCATGAAATTTTTGCGGCCGTCTTTGGGTACGGCCATGAGAAAGCTTTCTCCGAAGGTCTCAAACCAGCCTTCTATATCGCCTGGAATCGGGGTGGGACGCTCGAACAATTGAATAAACTGGATTTGAAATCCCGCCTTGTCCAGACGAGCGCAATATTCGGCCACCGAAGGAAAATACCAGGGCCATGCGTCGGTGATGTCTAGACCTCGTTTCTCCATGGCCCGGGCGATACCGCCCAATATTCCCACGCAATTACCTTGCCCACCGAATTCGCCAACAAAGCGCCCGCCCGGAACCAACGCTTTTTTTACCCCGGCAATCGCTAGGTCCGGTTCTTTCACCCAATGCAGGCACGCATTGGAAAAAACTGCGTCGAACTCATTTTCAAAAGACAGTTTCCGCGCATCCACAACGCGCGCATCCAAACCGCGGGCCCGAGCGCCTTCTACCTGTTCAGCGCTGGCGTCTACCGCAACAACGCATGCCCCGGTTTCAACCAGTTTTTCAGTTAGCTTTCCATGACCGCATCCAAGATCCAGTACCCGTTCACCGGATTGTGGATTTAGAAGTTCAAGCACGCCGATGCCAAGATCGGCTACGAATCCGGCGTTACGTTCGTAACCTTCGGGATTCCAGGATTGTTGTGATTTTTCGTCGGACACGAATTATCAGTTGTCTGGCGACCAAGACTGATAATCACCCGTCGCGCCTGCCCTGTGCCCGCCTTTGTAATCATGTCCCTGTGGCAAATAGGCCTCGACCGTGCCACTGGGATTGGGCTGGTGTTCCTTCTGCCAGGGTTTCGGTTGGGCGGCGCTATCCGTCAGCGGAGCATCGGTGGTGTGATGCAGCCAGGAATGCCATTCGGGCGGAACGGAGGAAGCTTCGGTCCGGCCCTTGTAAAGAACCCAACGTTTCTCGCGGCCACCCAACTTGGCGCCCTTTCCGCGGTAATACTGATTGGAAAAAACGTCCGTTCCGACGAGTTCGCCTTTGAGCCAGGTGTAGAGAATCGTTCCTGTTTTCATGAGGGCCTCAACTTCACTTGTTGCCATTAAAAAGGGATATTTCCGCATCTTTATATAGAGCCGATTTTGATGGCGCAAATATGGCATTTGCCGGAACACGCGTCCAGATCAGACTCGCAATTTTCGACAAGCGATTCGTGCGCAAAAACTAGTTTTTTCGCCATCTGGGCCTTGCTCGGTTCTCATTGCATCATTTGACTCAAAAACTGAAGCCATGGACACAAGCGATTCAAATTGAAGGAATTTTTGGCTCTTGATTAGACAATTTTATCCACAACCAGAGATCGTGAGAAAATTTGCCGGAAAAAAATTTTTGTTGAGGGGCTGAATCAGATGCCACGTGTAAGTGTCTGTACTACAACAACAAATACGCTCTTTAGAGCCATATTGATTGCATTTTACTAAAAATTTTATTGTTGCTTGTCCCCTACCGATCAACTACATTTTGTGCCTCGAGCCTGGGCAGACACGCTATCTGGTGTACCGCACAATAAAATGCGAAAATTTTAGTGTAACACACAAGAAAAAGCGTTTGGCGCCACTTTTTAGGTTGCCGCAGGCCGGATGAGCCCAAGGGGGGAACCCTGGGTAAAAAATGAACAACAACCGGTGGGTACTGTTTTTCTACGGACCCCGCTAAGGAATAACATTCAGGGCCAATTGGGGGCTTTATGCGCGTTACACGACTATTCACCAATAAGAACGAGTCGCCCTACGACTCCATTGAATTCCGTCACACGGCGAGTGAAATTCGCAATCCCGACGGTTCCGTCGTATTCCAGCAGGAACGTATGGAGGTTCCAGCCGCCTGGTCGCAGGTAGCCTGTGATGTTTTGGCGCAGAAATATTTCCGCAAGGCGGGCATACCTACCAAATTGAAGGCGGTAAAGGAAAAGGACGTCCCTTCCTGGCTGTGGCGTAGCGTCCCGGATGAAAAAGCCCTCAACGAACTGCCGGAAAGTGACCGCAGCGGGGGTGAAACGTCGGCTAAGCAGGTTTTTGATCGCCTCGCAGGCACCTGGACTTATTGGGGCTGGAAAGGCGGATTCTTTGACAAAGAAACCGACGCCAAGGCCTATTTCGATGAAATGCGCCACATGCTGGCTATCCAAGTAGGCGCTCCGAATTCTCCGCAATGGTTTAATACAGGTCTGCATTGGGCCTACGGCATCGATAGCCCGGCGCAGGGTCATTCCTTTGTCGATTTCCGTAGTGGCAAACTGGTCAAATCAAAATCCGCTTACGAGCATCCACAACCGCACGCCTGCTTCATTCAGGGTATTAATGACGACCTTGTAAATGATGGCGGCATTATGGATCTTTGGGTGCGCGAAGCACGCCTGTTCAAATACGGATCCGGCACAGGCACCAATTTTTCGAAACTGAGAGCCGAGGACGAGAACCTTTCAGGCGGCGGCAAATCCTCCGGCCTGATGAGCTTCCTGAAAATCGGCGATCGCGCAGCAGGCGCCATAAAATCCGGCGGCACAACCCGTCGCGCTGCCAAAATGGTTGTCGTCGATGTCGACCATCCGGATATCGAACAATTCATCAACTGGAAAGTCGTCGAAGAACAAAAAGTCGCCGCCCTGGTCGCTGGCTCCCGCATGGCCGAGGTTCACATGAACACGGTCCTGCAGGCGTGTCTTCAGGGCTGCGATGGCGATGACTGCGGCAATGATACCGATTGCCAATATGATCCGAAGAAAAACTCGAACCTGAAGAATGCTATTTTGGCCGCCCGTGCTGCGATGATCCCGGAGAACTATATTCAGCGGGTTATCCAGTTCGCCAAGCAGGGTTATACGGAAATTTCCTTCCCCGTTTATGACACCGACTGGGATTCAGAAGCCTATTTGACAGTTTCGGGACAAAACTCCAACAACACTGTGCGCATTACCGACAACTTCCTGAACAAGGTTCTGGAAGACGGCGACTGGGAGTTGATCCGGCGCACCGACGGCTCCGTTTCCAAACGCATCAAAGCGCGTGATTTGTGGGAACAGATCGGTCAGGCCGCCTGGGCTTGCGCCGACCCGGGACTGCAATTCGACACCACCATCAACGATTGGCACACCTGCCCGGAAAGTGGCCGTATCAATGCATCTAACCCGTGTTCGGAATACATGTTCCTGGATGATACCGCCTGTAACTTGGCGTCCTTGAACCTGATGACCTTCCTAAGCGAAAACAAGGGTGGTGAAGCGGCATTCGATGTCGAGGCTTTTGAACATGCCGTACGCATCTGGACGATGACACTGGAAATTTCCGTCCTGATGGCTCAATTCCCGTCAGAGCGCATCGCCAAATTATCTTTTGAATTCCGCACCTTAGGCCTGGGCTTCGCCAATATCGGCGGCTATTTAATGGCTGCGGGAATTCCTTACGATTCAGAATCCGGTCGCACAATCTGTGCGTCGATTTCCGCTCTTATGACCGGCGTCGCGTACGCCACATCGGCGGAGATGGCAGCCCAGATGGGCGCCTTCCCACGCTACGCCGAGAATGCCGACTCGATGCTCAGGGTTATTCGTAACCATCGCCGTGCAGCTTACGGGGAGGCTGCCGGTTACGAAGCTCTGAGCGTCGCGCCGGTACCTTTGAGTGCGGAAAGCTCCCCTGACACGGAACTTTCGGCGGCCGCGCGCGCCGCTTGGGACCGTGCCCTGGAGCTTGGCGAGCAGCATGGATACCGAAACGCCCAGGTCAGCGTTATCGCGCCGACCGGCACCATCGGACTGGTCATGGACTGCGACACAACTGGAATCGAACCCGATTTTGCCCTGGTAAAGTTCAAGAAACTGGCCGGTGGCGGATATTTCAAGATTATCAACCGAATGGTTCCCACAGCTTTGACGCGCCTCGGTTATTCTGAACGCCAAATCAAGGACATCAAGGGATATGCCGAAGGCCATGGCACCCTGGAAGGTGCGCCCGGCGTCAATCACGACTCTTTGCGCGAAAAAGGCTTTACCGAAGAAGCCATCAAAGCGGTTGAAAAAGAACTAGCCGAAGCTTTCGATATCAAATTTGCCTTCAACAAGTGGACTTTGGGCGAGAGCTTCTGCACCGAGACCCTGGGGTTAAGCCCCGACGACCTGGACGATGTGTCCTTCGACATGCTGACCGCCTTGGGCTTTCCCAGGGACCAAATCGAGGCGGCAAATATCTACGTGTGCGGCTCTATGACTGTGGAGGGCGCTCCTCACCTTAAAGAAGAGCACCTGCCCGTCTTCGACTGCGCCAATCCGTGTGGCCGAACCGGGAAGCGATTCCTTTCAGTCGAAAGCCATATTCGAATGATGGCGGCGTCTCAGCCGTTTATTTCCGGCGCCATATCCAAAACAATCAACATGCCGTCCGAATCTACCATCGAAGACTGCATGGAAGCCTACATGCTCTCCTGGCGTCTAGCCCTTAAGGCAAATGCGCTTTACCGGGATAGCTCGAAGTTGTCTCAGCCGCTGCAGGCCCAGTTGCTGGAAAGCGACGCCGAAGCCGATACGATTGAGGAAATTGCCGAGGCGCCAGACACCGTTCGCGCCGAAATCGTTGCCGAGCGCATCGTCGAGCGCTTCGTTGCCACCCGCGGCCGCCTGCCCCACCGCCGCAAGGGTTATACCCAGAAGGCGGTAGTCGGCGGACACAAGGTTTATCTCAGAACCGGCGAATATGAAGAAGGCCGCCTGGGCGAAATCTTCATCGACATGCACAAGGAGGGTGCTGCTTTCCGATCGCTGATGAACAATTTCGCCATCGCCATTTCTATCGGCCTGCAATACGGCGTGCCGCTGGAGGAATTCGTCGAAGCCTTTACCTTCACCCGCTTTGACCCATCCGGCATTGTCGAAGGAAACGACACCATCAAAATGGCGACGTCTATTCTGGACTACATTTTCCGCGAACTGGCGGTGTCCTACCTTGGCCGGAACGATCTGGCTCATGTGGAACCCAATGATCTGGCGCCCGATAGCCTGGGCAGCGGCGACAAGGAAGGCCAGGCCCCGCAAAGCGTTCAGGAGGAAGCCCAGGAAGTCGTCGAACGGATTGCCTCAAAAGGCTATGTACGTTCCAATTTCCTGGTCATCAAAGGCGCCAAGGGCTACGGCGACGAAAGCTCCACGCAATCAGCCACTGGCGGCAGTACTAAAATGACGGCTTCAGCCGGTGGAGGCACAACGCAACTAGTCGCCACGGAAGAAGTTACTGAGACTGTATCGGTAGAAGCATCGGTTATCGAAACTGCCGATGCGCATCTGGATCAAGTCAGGGAAGCCAGAATGAAGGGCTACGAAGGCGATCCCTGTGGTGAATGCGGCAACTTCACGCTGGTTCGCAACGGCACCTGCCTTAAGTGCCTGACCTGCGGCGGCACCAGCGGTTGCTCGTAAAGGAAAAAAGGATAGGGGAGATCCTCCCTGGGAAACTTGGGGCGGCTTCGGATTTGAAAATCCGGAACCGCCCTCCTTTTTTGGCGTTGCGATAAATCGCACTTAAAGTAAGGTTGTTCAGTGGGATTTCAGCTTATAGGTTAAACTCTCTATTCATTGTCGAGCGGATAATAATTACATATAACAGTGGCCGATATTCTCGGACGTCGGTCAAATGCCTGATTTTTGTAAGGTTTTTTTATGTCGGATAAGTCAAAACTTAGTTTTTTCGTCGTCGATGACGACCCCGAGATGGCGGAGTTCATGGCCGAGTTGCTAAATGACGCCGGCCATAAGGCGACCTATCATACCGACAGCACGAATGTCACTGACCAGATTGTCGACGAAAAACCTGACTGTGTCCTTCTGGACCTTATGATGCCGGGCCTGGACGGCATGGAATTGTGCGCTAAGTTGCGCACCTATCCGGAACTGGAAAATACCAAGCTGATCGTCGTTTCATCGAAATCCTACAACTACGACCGCAAAAGAGCCTTTAAAAGCGGTGTCGACGGTTATCTGACGAAGCCCATCCGCGAGAAAACGTTCGTAGGCAACGTCATGCGCATTTATGAAGACAAAATGGATCTTTCTTTCTGGGGCGTGCGCGGCACCCTGCCCGTCCCTGGAGAAAAAAGCGTGCGTTACGGCGGAAACACGTCTTGCGTGACCATCGAATTTTCCCGCGGCGAATTCCTGATTTTCGACGCCGGCAGCGGCATCAAGGAGTTGTCCAACTGGTTGATGGGCCTGGGCAAAAAGAAAGTTGAAGCGAAGATATTCATTTCTCACCCCCACTGGGATCACATCAACGCGCTGCCATTCTTCGTACCGCTTTATATCCAGGGCAATGTTTTTGAGATCTTCGGCCCCCGTCACGACGACATCACAGTGCATCAGCTGATTTCGGCGCAAATGGACGGTGTCTACTTCCCGATTACCATTCAGGAATTTGCCTCCAGCGTGACTTTCCGCGACCTGCACGAGGAAGTGCTGGAATTCGACGGCATCACCATCAGGACGATGTTGCTGCATCACCCGGGCCAGTGCCTGGGCTACCGCATCGAATATAAGGGACGTTCGATCTGTTACATCACCGACAATGAATTGTTCCTCGAGGATGACGAAGAACATTACGACCCCTTCTACGTCAAACGACTGGCTAAATTCATTGAGGGGGCGGACGCCCTTATTACGGACAGCACCTATACCGACGAAGAATATGCCAATGGCAAGGTCTGCTGGGGACATTCATGCATCAGTCAGGTCGTTGATCTGGCCGATAGGGCGAAAGTCAAAACTCTGTATCTGTTCCACCACGATCCGGACCAGGATGATGACGCCATCGACTCAAAATTGGCGACGGCAAGGGCATTGTTGGAGGAGCGCGGCTCAAGCGTCATATGCGAAGCCCCGACCGATCACACGCACCTGAAGATCTGATTTAGCGAAGTTTGAAAGGATTGCCGTCATGGCTGGAAACGTTGAACAACGCCTGATCGATATGGGCATCGAACTGCCCCAACCGGCGGCTCCCGCCGCCAATTACGTCCCCTTCGTACCCAGCGGTAACCTTATCTTCGTTTCCGGCCAGGTCACGATGTTGAACGGTGAATTGCAGTATCTGGGATGCGTCGGCGACAACTTAAGCGTCGAAGACGGCTATCAGGCTGCCCGCCTGTGCGCTATTAACTTGATCGCACAGGTCAAGGAGGCCTGCTACGGCGACCTGGACCGAGTGACGCAAGTGGTCAAGCTCGGAGGATTCGTCAATTGCACGGCCGACTTCACCGACCAACCGAAGGTCATCAACGGGGCCTCGGACTTGATCGCGGAAGCCTTTGGGGATGCGGGTAAGCACGCCCGTTTTGCCGTCGGCGCTCCTTCCCTGCCCCTTGGCGTTGCAGTCGAAGTCGATGGTATCTTCGAGATCGCCTGAAGCAGGCTGGTTCTAAAACAACCCTTTAAGGCTACTCTCCCCAACCTTCGGGATTCAGGCTGTTATAGCCGTTGATGTTTTTTCTTTTCCCTTTGATCTGAAAATACTGTTTGTCGTAGATCGAGAATTTACACAAATCTATCGGGGTCACTTCCGAAGCATTCAAGCTTTTAACCACTCCACCATTTTCAAGTCCGCCGGCGACCAGCTCAGAGCAGAAGAAGCGGGCAAAGTCCTCCTTGTTTTTCGTTGCCTTGCCGAGCAGCGGAATTTGGTCAATCACATCCAGCGCCGACTTTACCGCTTGCGGCATATCGTATTCCTTGCGGTTTTGGTGAAGTAGCCAATTATAGAACTTGTCCGCCTTTAGTTTCTTTCGAGCCTGCACGCTCAAAGGCAACCACCAAACTTCACCGTCGTAGGTATCCAGGCGATCGCTCAGTCGGTTGATCGTCACGCCGGAAAATCCGTTAAGAGACGTCGATTCGATTATTTGGTTGAAATACCCCTTTTGGGGATTTCCATCTATCAGCAGGTTACTTTGCAGTATAACCCCTACGTGAGAGACACTAGAACGCGTCGCCCATTTAATTATTTGTGAAAATTCGCCTTTGCCGGAAAAAGCGATCACATCACCAGCGCGCATTTTAGGACGAACGGTAGAATATTTCGAAATCTTCACCGACATAATTATTCTCCCTGTAAAAACGGCATATTGATCGTCGCCGGTCTGATTGGTGTTTTTGGATAGTTGTGATGAATGCTCGCCTGGAGTCTCTCCCTCTTCGGCACGTTCCCGATAATCTCCTGCCTTACCAGAAGAGTCTATCTATGTTATAGTATGTCAGATATAATTTCTACCTTTGGTTACAGTCTAGTTTTCGCCTCTTGTCAAACTCACTGCTCCTCCCCATCCTTTAGGACATGCCAGACGGAAGCGAGACACGGATCATTAGAGTTTTGGGCAGGATCGCTGAGATCAGCGCCGATGCCTGGGACGCCTGTGCCGGAACCAGCGATCCATTTTTGAGTCATTCCTTTTTTCTGGCGCTGGAAGAAAGTGGTTCAGTCTCGATCGACGCAGGATGGCAGCCTCAGCATCTGGTGCTGGAGGACAAAAACGGCGAAGCGTTGGCCGTAATGCCGCTTTATCTGAAAAATCATTCTTACGGCGAATATGTTTTCGATTGGGGCTGGGCCGATGCTTACCACCGTGCCGGAGGCAACTATTACCCCAAGCTGCAGGCCGCCGTGCCTTTCACACCGGTGACAGGGCGGCGCTTACTGGTGCGCCAGGATTTACCCGCCGATCAGCAAGTGGGCTTACGAAGAGCGCTGCTCTCGGGCCTGAGTCAATTGGCCCGCCAATTAGGAGTTTCTTCGTTCCACATCACTTTCCAAAACAAAGAAGACTGGCGCTTAAGCGGAGAGATGGGGTTGCTGCAGCGAACGGACCGTCAATTTCATTGGATTAATGACGATTTTGATAGCTTCGAAGATTTTCTGGGTGCCTTGTCGTCTAGAAAACGCAAAACAATCCGCAAGGAGCGCCGCGCCATTGCCGAAAAGGGCGTGGATATTCTAGCTATTACCGGCCCTCAGATTGAAGAACGACATTGGGACGCCTTTTTCGGCTTTTATTGCAACACTTCGGACCGGAAATGGGGACAGGCCTACCTGAACCGGGACTTTTTTTCTCGAATGGGCCGGAATATGAGTGAAAAAGTGCTGCTGATCATGGCTGAGCACAATGGCGAGCTTATCGGCGGAGCGTTGAATTTGATCGGCGGCGACACACTTTACGGACGGTACTGGGGTTCAGTCGAGAACTTCAAATTTCTGCATTTCGAGGTTTGCTATTATCGGGCCATCGATTTTGCCATAGATAAAGGCCTGAAAAGAGTCGAAGCAGGGGCGCAAGGAGACCATAAACTGCAGCGGGGCTATCTGCCCCACACGACCTACAGCGCCCACTGGATTGCCGATGCGGGCTTCAGAGAAGCCGTTGAAAGGTTCCTGAAAGAGGAAACACGGGCTATAGGCTATGAAATAGAGGATCTTTCCGGACATTCGCCGTTCAAAAGGTCTTAACCTTTTCGCTCTATTCTTCCTTTTATGTTCATCCTGCGATTTCTCTATAAGCTTGGGCTGATCGCCCTGACTGTCTTTATTGTCTGGCAATGGCATACGCAAAAGGCCGATGCGGCGCTGAAGTGCTCGCGCTTGGTCAAAACAGTCGGCGGCGAAAAGATCATCAATACGTGCGGCAGTTGCCGCATCGTTATGGTTCAACGCAAACGCCCCGGTGCGGATGCGCCCATAAATCGGACTTTTACGCTGGCGCCAAAAACGACCACGGGCCTGTCTTTTCGTGGACCTGGTCAATCAAGAATACTGTCTGACACGGAATGCCGCGGCACCGCCCAACAGGGCTCAAACACCGGCGCCACCCCTTCGCCTCAAGGGGACGGCAAACGCTGCATCCTGATGCAAAGGACGGTGCAAGCCGGCGTTAGCGGCCTTGCCCTGGCCAACACCTGCGATCAATGCCGCACGGCTGTTGTCGACAGGGTGGATGCCAGTGGGTCCAGGCGCTCGCAAAACGTCGTTATCGCAGGTAAGTCAGTCGTTCCCCTGCCCGCACTGGGCGCCGTTCAAGCCGGAATATTAAGTGAAAAAAACTGCAGGTAATTTAATTAGTTACGGCCACTTACTAAAGGATTGCATTAAGTTTATTTCTTCATAGGGCGGGCGGTCAATTGGGGCTTTCCCGTCGATATGGGCCGGCCACATAACCTGACAATGGTCGTCCTGTTTTCGAACCTGCTTGCGCGATTGAATTTGAGGATGCTCTGCCGCTTCATCGTAGGTCAATACAGCCTGATAACAGCAATCAGCCCCTTCCAGCAGCCGCTCCCAGTGCTTGAGGTTTTGGGATGAAATCAGCGCCTTGACCTCGGCTATCAGGTCTTTCTGCGGCAAGGGCTCGTTTTGCCTGTCGATCCAGTCGTCGCGGCCTACGGAATTGCAGAAATTGGTCCAGAATTTGGGCTCCAGAGCTCCAAGCGTGACGAATCGATCATCGGCCGTGGGATAGACTCCATAACAAGCTGCACCGCCATTCAGCAGGTTGGCGTTGCGCGCCATCGGCTGGCCATGAAATTGACCGGTCATCCCCCAGGGTTGCCAGGCCATGAAGGTATCGGCCATGGCGAGATCGACATAAGCCCCTTCTCCTGTGCGTTGACAGCGGATCAAAGCCGCAAGAATAGCATTTACAGAGTTCAGCGCCCCGGTGTAATCGGCGGCAGGGGGCCATCCGGCAATCGGCGATTTATTAACCCCTGTGACAGACAGTCCGCCCGTAATCGCCATGTAGTTGATATCGTGGCCGCCCTCGCCGCTTTTGGGGCCTTCTTGACCGTAGCCGGTCAGGGCGCAATGGATAAGCTGGGGATTAAGAGAACTCAGGGCTTCGCGGGTGAACCCCAACCGGTCCATTACCCCTGGACGGTAGGATTCCAGTAAGACATCGGCCCGCGAAAGCAGGGTTTCAAAACCTTCCCTTCCTTCATTGGACTTTAGATCGATACGCAACACCGATTTTCCGGCGTTAACGGCCTTATAGTAGGCTTCGCCTTCTGCTCCGCCTGTGAGCGGGCTCATGCCCAGTAAGGGGTCGCCGCCGGGCGGTTCGACCTTGATCACGTCCGCGCCCATATCGGCGAGCATCTGGGTTGCTGATGGGCCGGGAAGGTACTGGCTTAGATCAAGAACGCGGGTTCCATCCAGCAGGGCGTCCGACACTATTTGACCAACGCGGTTTTTTTACCACCGTCCTTGCCACTGGAGCCCTTTTTGGGTGGTTTTGGCGCTTTGGGGGCTGGGTCTGGATAGTCGAAAACGGCTTTTCCGCCTTTCATGGATACTCGAACGACGCCGCCGCCGGACAATTTGCCAAACAACAATTCTTCGGCCAGCGGCTTTTTGATATGTTCCTGGATAACCCTGGCCAGCGGTCGGGCTCCGAAAAGTTTGTCATAGCCCTTTTTCGCTAACCATTCGCGAGCCTCGTCGGTCAGTTCGATAATGACGTTGCGCTCGTCAAGTTGGGCTTCCAATTCGATTATAAACTTGTCCACGACCCGCGAGACGACTTCGGGCGTAAGACTGGAGAACCCAATGATTGCGTCGAGCCGATTGCGGAATTCCGGAGTGAACATCCGCTCAATGGCCTCGGTATCGTCGCCGATGCGCTCGGAACGCTCAAACCCGATGGCAGGTTTGGCCAGTTCTGCGGCGCCCGCATTCGTCGTCATAATCAGAATAACATTACGGAAATCGATGCTCTTGCCGTTGTGGTCGGTCAATTTGCCATGGTCCATCACCTGAAGAAGGATATTGAACAGGTCCGGGTGGGCTTTTTCTATTTCATCCAGCAGCAGAACCGTATGAGGTTGTTGGTCCACCGCGTCGGTCAGCAACCCGCCCTGATCGAAACCCACGTATCCTGGCGGCGCGCCGATTAGCCGCGAGACACTATGGCGTTCCATGTATTCGGACATATCGAAGCGCACCAGTTCTACACCCAGGGTCATGGCGAGTTGGCGAGCGACTTCCGTTTTTCCGACACCGGTGGGGCCGGAGAATAGATAGGCTCCGATAGGTTTTTCAGGTTCGCGAAGGCCGGCGCGCGACATCTTGATGGCGCTGGAAAGGGCCGTAATTGCCTTGTCCTGGCCGAAAACCATAGTTTTGAGATCCATTTCAAGGGTTTGAAGGGCTTTTCGATCGTCGGTGGACACGCTCTTGGGTGGAATCCGGGCAATCTTGGCGACCGTTTCCTCCACATCTTTGACGGTAACTTTTTTGCGCCGTTTGCTTTCAGGCAACAACATGCGCGATGCGCCAACCTCGTCGATAACGTCAATCGCCTTGTCGGGAAGCTTACGGTCGTTGATATATCGAGCCGAAAGCTCGACGGCCTTGCGCAGGGCCTCGGCTGTGTAACTGACCTTGTGGTGTTCCTCGAAATAGGGTTTCAGGCCCTTCAGTATCTTCACCGTATCTTCAATGGACGGCTCGTGGATGTCGATCTTCTGGAAACGTCTCACCAGGGCGCGGTCCTTTTCGAAGTGGGAGCGGTATTCCTTATAGGTTGTCGACCCCATACAACGAAGCTTGCCGTTGGCCAGCGATGGCTTGAGAATGTTGGAAGCGTCCATAGACCCGCCGCTAGTTGCGCCTGCGCCGATAACCGTATGAATTTCATCAATAAACATGATCGCGTGGGGCATGTTTTCCAGCTCTTTTATGACCGCTTTCAGGCGTTCTTCGAAATCGCCGCGATAGCGGGTTCCGGCCAGAAGCGAGCCCATGTCCAAGGCGTAAATCGTCGCCTCCTTCAGGACATCGGGGACTTCCTCGTTGACGATACGCCGCGCCAAACCTTCGGCGATTGCCGTCTTGCCAACGCCGGGATCACCCACGTAGAGAGGATTGTTTTTGGAGCGGCGGCATAAAATCTGGATCGTGCGCTCGACTTCGGCGTCACGGCCGATCAAAGGATCAATGCCATCTTCCATGGCTTTCTGGTTCAGATTGACACAGTATGCCTCCAAGGCCTCATCAGCAGTTTTGACAATTTCCTCGGCCGCCATGTCTTCGTCGGCCCCGCTGACGGTCTGCGGACCCTGCTTGCCTGGGACCTTGGCAATGCCGTGGGAAATGTAATTAACCGCATCCAAGCGTGACATATCGTGAACTTGCAGGAAGTAGACGGCGTGAGATTCGCGTTCGCTGAACAACGCTACCAGCACGTTGGCCCCGGTAACCTCCTCGCGGCCCGAGGACTGGACATGAATGATCGCACGCTGCACGACGCGCTGGAAGCCGGCTGTCGGCTTGGGATCGGCCATTGGCGTATCGGTCAGGGATTCTAGGCGGATTTCGGCCAGTTCATCGTTAATGAAATCGACCAAATTCTGGCGTAACGTATCCAGATCGACACCGCAGGCTCTTAGCACTGCGACCGCATCCTGATCGTCCGTCAGGGCCATCAGCAAGTGCTCTAAAGTGGCGTATTCATGGCGACGTTCCGTCGCCATGGCCAGCGCCCGATGCAGTGTCTGTTCAAGATTTTTCGATAACACCTATTCGTCTCCGTCTTTTTCTATGGTGCATTGCAGAGGGTGATCATTCTGACGCGCCAGATCCATTACCTGTGTAGCCTTGGTTTCGGCAAGTTCATGGGTGAAAACCCCACATATTCCAACGCCGCGCTGATGCACATGCAACATAATCCGGGTTGCCTCTTCCTGGTTTTTACCGAAGAAGCGTTCCAGAACATGGACGACGAATTCCATAGGCGTGTAGTCGTCGTTCAGCATCAGAACCTTATACATCGCGGGTTTTTTCGTCTTCGGCCGCGACTTGGTAGCGAGTCCGACTTCGAAGTCGTCGTCACCTTGAATCTTATCCGGGGTTTTTGCCCCGTATTCTTCGCTCATTGAAATCCTCAGCTGTGCCCACATCGTCCTTAATCATACTATATGTGATTTTTTCGGCTCTGGAAAAGGGTTGAAGCTTAATTTCACTACATCTTGAACTCTGGTGATTTCTGGCTCAAACGATTTAACATGTTGTTTTTTATGGCGTTTTTCGTTCATCAGCCATTCAGATAGAAATCAGTAGTTTTTCCATGTCACCGCTAGCGCCAACAGGTACCGGAAAAGCCATGCATATCGCCTTTGAGGGCATGAGACGACTCGTAGGCCTTGACGGATGCGACGAAATGACTGCTGTCATCCGGTCCCTGCTCCGCGGCTGGGGCACATATGCAGTACCGTCTGATGGGCAAACTCCGCCCGCAATCTCGCTTTCAAAAACAATAGAGGGCTACAGCCGGGAATCAAACTGGCTGGATGGCCCGGTCGTTCATTCAAACACCGTCAATGCCGCCTGCGATTTTCTGGTCGATGCCTTCAAATGCTACGTGGCCGACAACCCTTCCCTACTCTGCCTACACGCTGCGGCCGTCGATTTCGGCGACGGTCTCTATCTTTTCCCTAGCACCTACAACGCAGGAAAGAGCACCCTTACGGCTCATCTGGCGTCACTTGGCGTGAAAATTTTTTCCGACGATGTCCTATACGTCACCGAAAACAATTTGGGCTTGGCCCCGGGAATTCTGCCTAGACTGAGACTTCCCTTGCCTAACGATGTGCCGGAAACCTTTATGGATTTCGTAAACCACAGAATAGGCCCGCAAAGCGATCGGTTTATGTATTTGAATTTAAAAGAAGAAGAACTGGCGGCTTACGGCGAAAAAAAAACCTTAAAGGGAATTATTGAGCTTTTGCGTGAATCACGATCAGAGTTGGAGATGCGACCGGCTGGCACCGGCGATATTTTGAAGCGCACCATTTTACAGAATTTTTCTCAAAATGTTTCGGCGCAGGATACATTGGATCGCCTGCAGGGTCTGTGTGAGAAGGCCGATTGTTATACCCTTCGCTATCCAAACAGCGCCACGGCCGCGCGTTTACTTGTAGAGAAATTCTGCTGATGCCCACACCACGCTGCTACAAGCAAAACCCGGGAATATCCGCTCGCAAAGTCGATGATGTCGTTTTTCTAGTTAACCCGGATAATGAGGCTCTCTATCATTTGAACCCCGTTGGGGCCGCTTTGTGGAGGCTGCTGGAAGATGGAACCAGCACCCAGGAAGCCGCAAACCTTCTTTGTCAGGCTTTCCCCGGCATCAATACGGAAACTGCAAAATCGGATATTGCCAAGCTGATTACCGAACTGGCCGAACACAATCTGATCTCGCCTACGGATTAAATGAATATTCAAGTATATCTTAATCATTTGTTATCCAAGGGCAGGCTAGGTAATATTCTGTCGCGCTTTTAATAACGAATACGGCAGGAACGAACCGTTGAGGGCCAAAATGGGGAAAATTAGCGCCGTAAGGTATTTGCGGTTTTCGGTAGCGGCCATTTTGTTTGCCGCTGTCTTCTTGATTAGCCTTGCCCCTGCCCAAGCAAAATACGCGTCCTACGTTATCGATGCCGAAACCGGCGCAGTTCTACACAACATCAACGAAAATACGCGCAACTACCCAGCGTCGCTAACCAAAATGATGACCCTGTACATGATTTTCGGTGCGCTGGAGGAAGGCCGCATTCGTATGGATACGCCAGTCAAGGTGTCTGCTCGCGCTGCCCGCCAGCCGTCATCGAAGCTGGGATTGCGCAAAGGCGCCAAGCTGAATTTCGAGCAGGCGATCCTGGCCATTGTCACCAAGTCGGCCAACGATGTCGCCACGGCCGTGGCCGAGACCCTGGGTGGAACCGAGCGAAAATTTGCACTTTCCATGACGGCCAAGGCCCGCGCCATCGGCATGAACCGAACCACCTTCCGCAATGCATCGGGCCTGCCGCACCGTGGTCAACTTTCCACAGCCAAGGACATGGCGACGCTGGCCATGCGGCTGCTGAGGGACTTCCCGCAGCATTACCATTATTTCTCGACCAAGAAATTTGCCCACAATGGCCTGACCCATAGAAACCACAATGAGCTATTAAAGACCTATCACGGCGCGGACGGCATCAAAACCGGTTACATTCGCGCTTCCGGCTTTAATCTGGTCGCTTCGGTGGAGCGCGGCGGTCAACGCCTGATCGGCGTCGTCTTCGGCGGAAATTCAGCCAAATCCCGCAACCGGCACATGGCGAAGCTGCTGGACAAGGGCTACAAGAAACTGGGCACAACCCATACCGAAGTTGCGGTGAAAGCAAAGAAATCCAAAAAAGCGCGCGACCGTAAACTTGCCAAGCTTCAGTGGGGCGTACAGGTCGGCGCATATAACAAGACCGAACCGGCCTACAAGATCGCTAAGCTGGCCGTGGAAAAAGCCCCCGATTTCCTGTTCGACGGCCATATCCGTGTCGTGCCGCTAACCAAGGGTGTGCGCAAGCCGGTCTACCGGGCCCGCATCCTGGGTCTGACCAAGCGTCAGGCCTACCGCGCCTGCCGCATTCTAAAGCGCCGCAACATCAACTGCATGGAACTGCGCATGAAGCAGCCCCTGCAGCAACTGGCGTCGGCGGGTTAGCTAGAGACTGCAGATATTCTTTTAGTGCTAGGCTGCCATTCCCTCGAACGAGGGGAATTCAGCTTTTCTCTGTTTAAATTCTGGGCTTTCAGCTTAAAGGGGCGTTTTCTGGAAACGACAACCCGACGAAAGCCGGATATGTTAGACAGATGTAGGGCAATTGGCTCGGAATGTTAAAGCGATTTTGCCTGAAAGATTCGAATTGCGCATCAAGTTTCCACATTGTCGCAATAAGGCTTAGTGATGAAGAAATTTCTATATTCTGTATTGATCATAACAAGCTACGTATTGCTTCCCGCACCTGGCGCCATAGCGAAAGAAAAAGTGACCCTGGCTGCAGTTTATATCCCGCTGATGATTGAACAGGATGGAACCGGGCTGTTTATCGATATGACTTATGAGATCGGGCGCCGAGCGGGAATCGACTTTGATATATCCGTCGTTCCGGCCAGGCGCTCAGTGAATATGTATAAGCGGGGAAAAGTCGATGGATCATTTCCAATGACGCCCAACGAGCCAGGCATCCTAGGCACGCGGACGGATGCTTTTTATATTCGCCGAAATTATGCATTTGTCAGGAAAGGCAATATCGTTCCTACCAAAATGAAGGATTTGGAAGGGCTTTCAGTCATTATTACCCGCCAATATGACTACACCGCCGAACTTCTAACCAACAAACGCATAGATATTGTTCCGGGTGTGAGTGACGTCTCAAATATGATGATGCTTAGTCGCAAGAGGGCCGATGCATTTATCGTTGAAGCCAGATCGGGACTGGAAGCCATGCGGCAGGCAGGAGTAAGCAACGTCACTTATGATCCCGATCATCCGGTTGCCAGTATGGATGCCTTTTATGTGTTTCAGCCTGGAAAGCGCGGTAACGAGCTTGCGGCCCGCGTATCCAAGGCCCTTCAGGACATGATAAAGGATGGTACTTACAAACGGATATTTGGTGTTGAGAAGCCATGAAACAGCCACTGCGACAGCAAGCGTCGACGAACCGACGATTACCACATCGATCCGGACCTAAAGGGAGAAGTCATATGCTGAAGACCGTTTTTTTTGCCAGCATTGGCTTTGCCATGGGTTTGGGTTTCGCCACCCCCGCCCAAGCCCTGGATGCGAAAGGCGTCTGGCTGGTGGAAAGCAAGAAATCCCATGTGGAAATCTATGCCTGTAACGACAAACTGTGCGGAAAAATCGTCTGGCTGAGGGAGCCTGATGACGAGGACGGCAAACCCAAACTGGATAAAAAGAACAAGCTCGAAAGCCTGCGCGCCAAGCCACTGATGGGTTCCGTCATGATCTCTGGAATGGAGTCGGACGGAAAAGGCAAATGGGACGACGGCAAAATCTACAATGCCGAAGACGGTAAAACCTATTCATCGGAAATGGAAATGCCTGACAATGACACTTTGGAAGTATCAGGCTGCGTCCTGTTTTTTTGCAAGGAACAGGTATGGACGCGGGTGAAATAGGGAGTTGTTCGGACGTACTCCCTTGATTCCGTTACACCTCTCAATCAAAAGCCGGCGGTTCCAGACCGCTTTCGCGCAGTTGGTCGCTTAGGGCGGTTTTTAAACGATTGAGGCCTTCTTCGGTTGTCGATTCGCACCGGGCGACCAATACGGCCTGGGTGTTGGATGCCCTCAAGAGCCACCAGCCATCTTCGGACTGGACACGCACGCCGTCCATGTCGTGGACTGTGATGCCTGAAACGGATTTCAGGCGCTGGGCTACTTCCTCGACGATTTGAAATTTGCGTTCTTCAGCGCAGTCAAAGCGAAGCTCAGGCGTGTTCAGCATGCGCGGCATGGCGTCCAGCATGTCATCAAGGGTCTCGTCGCTTGAGGCGACAATGGATTGCAGGCGGACCGCCGCATAAAGGGCGTCATCATAGCCGTAGTAACGATGCTTGAAGAAAATGTGGGCGCTCATCTCCCCTGCCAGGGGAGCGCCGGTTTCCTGCATTTTCGCCTTGATCAGGGAATGGCCGGTCTTCCACATCACTGCATTGCCGCCCATGCGTTCGATCTCGTCGAAGAAGACCTGGCTTGCCTTGACGTCAGCTATGATCGTCGCCCCGGGCTGTTCGGCCAGCACCTCGCGGGCCAGAACCACCATCATCTGGTCACCCCACAACACCCTGCCCTGGCTGTCGATCAGGCCGATGCGGTCGCCGTCTCCATCGAAGGCGAAGCCCAGATCGCAGTTCTCCTTCTTGACCAGCTCTTTCAACTGATCGAGGTTTTTCTCCACCGTCGGATCAGGATGATGGGCTGGGAAGGTGCCGTCGATTTCCTCGTTCAGCAACAAATGCTCGCCGGGCAAACCTTTGACGAGGGCTTGTAGGACCTCACCCGCAGCGCCGTTACCATTGTCCCAAGCGACCTTCAACTCCTTTGTTCCCCGGTAATCGCTTTGCAGACGCGCCACGTAGTCGTCGAAGACGGGCCGCGCCTCGTCGGAGCCTTCGCCATCTAGAAAATCTCCCGCTGCAACCAATTTGCCCAGCTTCTGGATATCGGCGCCAAAAAATGATTTACCGCCCATTGTCATCTTGATGCCGTTGTAGTCGGGCGGATTGTGCGAACCGGTAATCATCAAGCCGGCATCGGCCTCCAGCGTATGGGTCGCGTAATAGAGCATCGGGCTGGGCCCCCGTCCAACCCGGTAAACATACAGGCCTGCAGCGCTTAAGCCCTGAACGACGGCATCCTCCAGCTCCGGCGAAGAAAGCCTGCCGTCATAGCCTACAGCTACGGTTTTGCCGCCCTTCCGGGCTATAAGGGTTCCATAGCCATGACCGATGGCTTGGACATCTTCAGGATTAAGGGTGCTGCCGACGATGCCGCGAATGTCGTATTCGCGTAGGATCGTCGCATCCAAAGTGCGGGAGTGAGTCATAAAGTGATCTCTTATTTGGCGTTGCCGTTGGGCCGGCCAAGACAGTGATAGTCCATGCCGACGGCAGCCATCTCATCCGGATTGTAGATATTGCGAAGGTCGACAAGGATCGGTGAACTCAGCAGGGATTTAACCCGTTCGAAGTCGAGGCCACGAAAAGCGTTCCACTCGGTAATGATGACCAGTGCGTCGGCGTCTTCCATGGTCGAATAGGTATCTTCGCACCACATGACGTCTTCAAGCATTTCCCTGGCCTCGTCCATCCCTTCGGGATCGAAGGCGCGGATGTTTGCTCCCGCCCGTTGCATTGCGGGCAAAATCTCCAGGCTGGGTGAATCACGCATATCGTCGGTGTTGGGCTTGAAGGTCACGCCCAGCACGGCGATGGTCTTGCCCTCCAGCGAGCCATCGCAGGCGGCGATGACCCGCTCAGCCATCGCTTTTTTGCGCTTGTCGTTGATGTCGACAACTGTTTCGACGATCCTTAAAGGAGAGCCCACATCCTGCGCCGTATTGACCAGCGCCAGCGTATCCTTGGGGAAGCACGAGCCGCCATAGCCCGGGCCACTGTGCAGGAATTTTGAACCGATGCGGCCGTCCAGGCCGATTCCCTTGGCAACGTCCTGGACGTCGGCTCCAACCTTCTCGCACAGGTCGGAAATTTCGTTGATGAATGTAATCTTCGTCGCTAGGAAAGTGTTGGCGGCGTACTTGATTAACTCAGCGGTCTGGCGTTGGGTAAACAGGATTGGCGTTTCGATAAGGAATAGCGGACGATATAGGTTGCGCATGACCTCCCGGGCGCGTTCGGAGTCGGTGCCGATAACGACGCGGTCGGGACGCATAAAGTCATTAATGGCTGAGCCCTCGCGGAGAAATTCCGGGTTGGAGACGACATCGAAGTCCGCATCGGAACGGGTTTCCTTAATCACCCGCGTGACTTCTTTTCCTGTATCGACTGGAACTGTCGACTTGTTGACGATGACGCAGTAGCCGTCCAGGGCCTCGGCAATTTCCCGCGCCGCGCCATACACATAGGACAGATCCGCATGGCCGCCACCGTGTTCGGTCGGGGTACCGACGCAAATGAAAACGGCATCTGCCCCGCTTACGGCCTGTTTCAGGTCGGTCGTGAAGCTCAAACGTCCCGCTTTGACGTTGGTGGCGACTAGATCTTCAAGACCGGGCTCGAAGATCGGCATGATGCCTTCATCAAGACGATCGATCTTGCTTTGATCCTTGTCGACGCATACGACATCGACGCCGAATTCGGAAAAACAGGCGCCTGAAACTAGACCGACATAGCCGGTGCCAATCATCGCTACGCGCATCGTGAATCCTTCAACATGGTCTTTTTAAGCATCTGTCGCATTCCGTGTTTCAGATCTTCGCGGGCCAGCGCGAAAGCGACATTGGCTTCCAGGAAGCCTAGCTTGTCACCGCAATCGAACCGGTCGCCATCGAAACGCAGGCCGTGGAAGGGCGTCGACTGAATGGTTTTGGCAAGGGCGTCGGTCAGTTGGATTTCACCGCCAGCTCCCTGTTTCTGACTGCCTAGATGATCAAAGACTTCAGGCTGCAAAATATAACGGCCGATTATGCAGAGGTTCGACGGGGCGACTTCCGGCGACGGCTTTTCTACCAACCCCTGTGCTCTGGCCAAGCGGCCATCATCTTCCACGACATCAAGAATGCCATAGCGGTTGGTTTGCTCCAGCGGCACCTCTTCGCTGGCGACGATATTGCCTCCGGTATCATGATAGACATCCATCATCTGCTTAAGGCAGCCGGGTTCCGCCATGATCAGGTCATCGGCAAGAAGCACGGCAAAAGGTTCGTCGGCGATAAAATGTCGAGCACACCATACAGCATGGCCCAGGCCAAGTGGTTGTTGCTGGCGGGTCGATGAAATCTGTCCCGGTTTGGACATCACATCCTGAACCTGTGTCAAGGCATCAGATTTGCCGCGTTGCTCCAGAGTTTGTTCCAACTCGAAACTGTGATCGAAATGATCCAGCAGTACCGCCTTACCGCGACCGGTGACGAATATGATTTCCTCGATCCCAGCGTCGCGGGCTTCCTCAACCGCGTACTGGATCAGCGGCTTGTCGACAATAGGCAGCATTTCCTTCGGCATCGCCTTAGTCGCTGGCAAGAACCGCGTTCCCAAACCAGCGACGGGGAATACAGCCTTTTTTACAGGTTTGATCATAAAACTTCCTCGAAATGACCGAATCGAATCTTCGACCAGTTCCATATTCGCGGCCTTTGTGCCATACCCGCGAACTAGCTGCAACCTCGGGTTTGTTTCGGATTAAATTAGGATAGAAGAACGTCTTTCGCCCGGTTGATTTTCGCCGCCAGATAGGTCGATCCGCCATGGTCGGGGTGAAGCCCGGCTATCAGCCTGTGGTGAGCTTCTTTTATATCCTCCCGGCCTGCATTTTCATCGAGCCCCAAGATTTCCAGAGCTTCCTGACGGTCCATTTCTTCCTTGAAAAAACCGTTCCCGCTACTCGCGTGCGCCTGCTCGCGCCAATCCGGGTGAAGGCGGTCAAGGTAAGCCTCCAGAATTTGTCCGGACTGTTCATCCTCCCGCCAGCATGTTTGAAGCAGATCGACCAGTTCTTCGACCGCCAAACTACCCAGCCTGCGCCCCTTATAGGGCCCTTCCAGAACCTCGCCTTCCATGTCACCGGTGGCGTGATCCAGCGTCATGCTCAGAAAGCGGGTTTCGACTTCCGAAGACGCATCTCCGGGGTTTCCGGATGAACCTTGCGCCATACGGGAGAAATTTTTGAACATTCTGGCTGCGGTTCGAAACCGCATGAACCAGGCGAACAATGCCGGCAAGGTGGCGAAAGCCCACGCCAAGCGCCCTGTCAGGGCCAAAAAGAGACCAACGGACAGGATCAGCGCAAGAGACAACCATTTCAGTAGCTTGACCAACGTTTTGGGGTCTGCGCTGACATACCAGCGCGAAGCGAGTAACAGCCCTGCCAGCAAAGCAATTCCAAGAATGAAATAGGGCAGCACGGTTTTATTTGTCCTTCATCAAGTTGACCAGCCTTAGCACTTCGCCGCCGCGTTTGCGACTTAAGTCCTCCAATGCCGAACGGCCGCCTGCGGCGAAAACGGCGACCGCGCTCAGTAACTCCTTAAGCACGTGGGCGCTGGATGCATCAAAGCTGCAACAGGCCCCACCCGTCAACTTTGCGATCTGCTGAAAAGCGAAAGAAGCAATGGGATCGTCCCCTTCCTGGAACATGAAAACAGGAACGCCGAGAATGCCCAGTTCACCGGCCAGATTACCTAATTTGTCGATGTCTTCTTCCACGCAGTCTCCGATAAAGACCAGTGCATTGATCTTTTCCTTTTTGGTTTCGTTTATGGCGTGGGTCAGTAGTTTGCCGATTTGGGTTTCTCCGGCCAGACAAAATACCGACGTCATCAGCTTCAATAACTTCGCCCCGTCGCTGATCCAGCCCGACACCTTGAATTCGCCAAAGCCTCGATAGAAGGCCAGTTGAAGGTCCAGTCCGCCAAGGGCTGCCGTTTCACTAAACATTTCGCCCTGGATTTGCGCGGCCCTGTCCCACATGGGCTGGCGCGATGCAGTTGCGTCCATAGCAAAAATCAAACGCCCCCGTTTACCGGGCGCTTTTGATATCGGCGCGGACGCGACTTTCTGAAGGAACGCGTCGACGTCCGTTTTGGTTGACTTTTTACTAGGAAGGTTGTCGCCTTGGTTGGACATACTCTTATTTGCGCATTTTCTTGCCCGGATGCAAAGGTCTATTGCGTCGGAGGTATATACCGGGATTGATAAATCAACTTGTCTTCATTATCCATTTTAAAACCAAACTTATACGCCCCGATTACATGTTGTTTGGGCATTTCTTTCCCATCCAAGCTCAGCATGATCGCCTCAAAGGAAATAAAGTCCGCCCTATCCACATATCCCAGGTCACCGATTAGGCGGGTCGGCAACTTTGATTCCAAAACCGCCAAATAGATTTCGATCGCATTCTTGCTGCCGTAGGCGGTAAACGATTTTGAAATTGGTTTGCCGGAGCAATCCATCTTGAAGGCATTGGTCATTTCAGTACCCCAGAAACGGCACATCAGATCCTTTCCGTCATCGATAACATCCCGAATGAACATAAATGGCGCAATATCATACAAATCCATGAGTTCTATATCCGCCAGATGAGGACGCTCACGATCACCACATTTTCCGCGCCAATAATCGTACAGGCGATTGGTCGTATCTGTTTTGAACGTTTCGGTTTCTATTGTCAGAACGTGTTCGGAAGAAACGGACGTCATACCTGAAATGCTTTCATACGTTGCGAACACTGCCAGAACAATAACCCGGCAAACGCCGCAAACAATATAAAAGGGTTTTCTTCCAAAGGCACTGTAAAAGCTTAAAGCGTCTTCGCAGCGCTTTTGCTGTTATGCCGACAATACTATAAGACTTCAATTTTTCGGGAGTCTTCTCTTGATTGAGACAATTCCACCCATACGTTCATCGAAGACTAGACAATATGGCGATCAAGGCGGAATTGTTCGCCGTCCGGTTTGTTTCTCCACATACGTTCCCGCGGCTTGCTCGAATACGGTCTCCGATTCTGCCATCAAGTGCCGCAAAAATCGCCTTGATGACGGCGCCTTCAACAACAGCGGCCAATTTAACTCTCTGGCTCTCCTCGGCAGGAATATCGAGGGCGGCAAAAATACCATTCGTGGTCTCGTCGACCTGTAGTTGAATAATATTCTTCATGATTTAAGTCCTTATTTTTTGCCAATTCCATTGATTTTTTCAATAATACATTGATAAAATTTCCCATCATGCACAAAGCATGTTTGTTCAAATAGTCATTAAATTATCTCATGAACTGATTCGTGATGCGCCATTTACCTTCGATCAACGCTTTGCGCGCCTTTCACAGTTCGGCGCGTTGTCTGAGCTTTACCAAAGCGGCCAGGGAGCTGAGCGTCACCCAGGGGGCCGTCAGCCATCAGGTGAAAGGATTGGAAGAAAACCTGGGCGTTAAGCTGTTCCTTAGAATTAAGCAACGACTGCAACTTACCGAAGCGGGCAAGGGTTATCTTCCCTTCGTGCGTGAAGCCTTGGACCTTTTGCAGGCGGGAAATGACTATCTGGAGGGGAGTGAGAAAAGCGGCGTTCTAACCGTCAGCGTCTCTCCCAACTTTGCATCGAAATGGCTGGTGCCCAGGCTGGGCGATTTCATCGCCGCCCATCCGGAAATAGAACTCAGAATAGGCGCTTCTATGAAGCATGTTGATTTGGGCCGAAGCGACGTCGACATGGCCGTCCGCCACGGCAAGGGCGATTGGCCGGATCTGGACGTCACGAGACTCTGCCCGGAACAGGTTTTCCCCGTCTGCAGTCCTGATTTTCTGGAACGCCATCCCAAGATCGGCCGGCCTCGGGACCTTGAAAAGCTGACCCTTCTTCATGACCGTAGCCGTCCCGACTGGCCTTTGTGGTTCAGCGCCGCAGGAGTAAGTGAGGCAAAGATTCCATCCGGGCCTCAATTCGATCAAACCAGCATGGTTATCGACGCCGCGATCGAGGGCCAAGGTGTCGCTCTCGCACGCAGCGCACTGGCCGCTCGGGATATGGTGGCGGGCCGTCTTATCCGCCTGTTCGATATCGCCCTGCCCGCGCCCTTCGCCTATTTCATCGTCTGTCCAAAGACCGTGGCGAGAACGCCAAAAATCATCCAGTTCAGGAGTTGGCTGTTGAAGGAAGCCAAAGAGGATTCCGATCAGCTGAACGAATTGAAAATTTAGCAAGCCATCCGAAATGAATTCGTTTATAGGGGATTTAACGCTTAATCCTATTTGCGAGTCTTTCCATGAAAAATCTTCCCTTTGGAAAACCCGGCCGGTTTTTTCGCGGCAATCTGCATACCCATTCGACAAATTCCGACGGCAAGCTGGCGCCGGGTGACGTTTGTCAGGCATACCGTGAAGCCGGATATGATTTTGTTTCATTGAGCGAACATTTTTTGGAGCGCTTCGACTTTCCCGTTACCGATACCCGCCCCTTTCGCAGTGACGGCTTTACCACGCTGATCGCCGCCGAACTGCACCAAGGCCATCTGGGCAATGGAGAGCCCTGGCATATTCTCGCCGTGGGTCTTCCCCTTGATTTTGCAAAACCCGAAGACGGCGAGGGCGCCGTGGAAATTGCGGAACGGGCGGCGGCAACCGGCGCATTCATTGGTATCGTTCACCCCTCCTGGTATGGCCTAACCGTTGAAGACGCAAAGTTGATCTCTTGCGCCCATGGGGTCGAAATCTACAACCACGGATCCGAAATCGAGGTCGACCGGGGAGAAGACTGGCCCTTTTGCGACTTGTTGCTGAACGAAGGCTGGCGTTTGAGCGGTTTTGCCACAGACGATGCTCACAGCATCACCTATGATGCTTTCGGCGGCTGGATAAACGTTCTGGCCGAAAGCCCTGAACCGGATGCACTGCTCGAATCCCTGAAGGCAGGATTCTACTATTCATCGCAAGGGCCAGCGATAAAGGACATCAAAATCAAAAACGGTGAAATTCAAATTGAATGTTCTCGCGCAACCACCATCTCTGTCACAGGACATGGCGCGCGATCAAAATTTATCATTGGCGAAGGTCTGGAAAAGGCAACGTTCCCGACCAAACGCTTTGAAGATTCTTATGTCAGGGTGACAGTGCGTGATGCCAGCGGCAAGAAAGCCTGGTCAAATCCAATCTGGTTTGATTAAGGAAGGAACAAAAAATGGAGGGAACAACACCCAACGGTGGACCCGGTTTCAAGGAACACCCGGCGCATAAAGTAACAATCGACAAAAGCAATATTCGTTTCACCGCTCGCCACGACAAAGAAGTTCTGGCGGAATCGACGAAAACACTGATCCTGACTGAAGCCAGCTACCCGCCGGTAACGTACTTCCCCTTCAAGGACGTGAATTCGAAATTACTGACCAAATCCGAAAACACCACTTACTGCCCGTTTAAAGGCGATGCTTCCTATTGGGATTTCGAAGGCATTTCTGATATCGCGTGGAGCTACGAAACTCCCTATGACGAGGTCATGGATATAAAAGGCTACGTGGCCTTCTATCCGGACAAAGTCGAGATCGAAACATCTAAAAATTGATCTGAACCTCAAACGAAGGCATTTACAGGAATTATCAATACCTATTGAGGTATCCCCGAAAGCCTACACACCCAGATAGGCGGGAGTGGATTGCAGTATTTTCCCTTATATGCAAATCTACCTTAAGTAGAATAATATAATTCTAATTAAAAATAGTTGGTTGCAAAAACGAGGGAGGGTTTTCCAAAATGACAAGGGCTTTTTCGACGGCTATAAATCGCCGCTCTTTTCTTGGTGCGGGCTCAGCTGCGGCTGTTACGGCAATTGCAGGCGTTCCGGCAATGACGGCTTTTACGGGTGTGGCGCAAGCTAAATCCTCTGCTGAAAATCTATTGAAGAAAGCCATCACGATCGACACCCACTCCCACCCCGGGCCTTTCTACAAGGATATGAAAACGTTGTCCCCCGCCCTGGACAAAATCAAGAAAAGCCATCTAACTGGATTTGCCTATAGCGTCGTTACCGACCTTCCCATTATGGAGAAAAGAGGAAAATTGAAGCGCAAACCCAGGAAGGGAGAGCTTCATGAATATGTCGTTTCGCAGTTGAATAAAGGAACTTCGATAATGGGTGAAAGCGGCATCAAGGCCGCATTGAATACGGCAGACATTGTCGCCGCCAAGCAGGCGGGAACTCAAACGGCCATTTTGGCAATTGAAGGAGGCGGTTTCGCCGAGGGGCGTCTGGAGGCCATTCAAGAGGTGTACGATTTGGGTGCCCGGATCATACAGCCGGTGCACTACAACTATTACAATCCATTTGGCGACATTCAGGGAAAATCTTCAAAAGGCGGACTTACCGCCGAAGGAGCTGCTTTTGCCAAGGAATTGGCGCGGCTGGGTATCGTCTTGGATGCAGCCCATATGACTTATGAAGGCGTCAAGAAAGTGGCCGATGCTTATGGCGGCCCGTTGCTTCTCAGTCACGTCATGTATCCACCCAAGAAGGTCAAGACCAAAAAATTTACCCGTTGGGCATCACCGGGTCACGCCAAAACCATCGTCGAAACCGGCGGTCTGCTGGGCGTTTGGAATTTGGGCGGCAGTAAGATGGCCAAAACATTGGGCTACAGGTCCTCCAGGGATTTGACGGTTCTCACCTTCAAATATCTGGCCGACAAGTATGGCGTTGATCACGTCTGTCTGGGCAGCGACTTGGATTCAACCAAGGGCTGGTTCGGCAGTTATCAGGATTTACCGAAGTTGGTTGAGGCGTTGCAAGATACCGGTTTCAACGACGAGGAAATCACCAAAATGCTGGGTGGCAATGTCATGAAATTGTTCAAAAAAGTCACAACGTGAATTAAACGAGCCCTATAGCATCGATCAAGGCGCGTACTTCCTGGCGCGCCGAAATATGGGACATAGTCAGGTTATCCGGTCCAAGCACATCTATGATATCCATCATGGTAAGGCCGGCCAGAAACAGTTCGCGATATATGACGCGCTCTCCGAAACCGGGGACCTGACGAAAACCAACGCGGCCGGAAAGATCGCCAAGCAGGCGTTCGACCTCGCGTTTGTTGCGCGCATCCAGGTGACTGAGACGGTTGCGCATGACAATCCAGTCAATCGAACCTCCATCGCGCCTGGCCCTGCGCATTTTCTGCTGCCAGACCATCTCCGAATAGTGGCTGGGATTCTTGATCTTAAGCGTCGCGGGATCGACCGTAGCCAGCACGTCCAGATCGATAAAGCTGTCATTCATTGGTGTAATCAACGTATCGGCAAATGAATGGCCCAGCCTGGTAAGGATACTGTCAGCACCGGGCGTATCAATGATGATGACATCATTTTCAAGGGACAGCTCTTCAATGGAATCTGCTAGCCGCCTTTCGTCTTCGGCTTCGGCAGCGTCGCGGTTGAGTTCTGCGCTGTGTTCGATTATGCGAACCTTGGGCATGGGAAGTTTATTTTCGCGATCGTCGATAAAACGCTGCCTATTTGCAAGGTAGGTCGACAGGGTTCCCTGGCGGGCATCCAGATCAATGCTGGCCACACGAAAACCGTCACGCAACAGGCCGATCAACAGGTGCATCGCCGTCGTTGACTTGCCGCTGCCGCCCTTTTCGTTACCCGTCACAATAACGTGTGTGTTGTTCGTCCCCATGAACTTTCGCGAATCGCTCGTGATTTGATGCGCAAACTGTAGTCCGGCTTAGGTAGCTCTTGCAAACACTCAGGCCATGATTTTTATGGAGAATTCCAAACAAGCAGGTAAACTGTCGCCTGATTTCTGGGTGGAGATTTAAATAATATGAAGCTGATGGTTACAGGCGGCGCCGGATTTATCGGTTCCGCCGTTGTGCGCACCGCCATTTTAGAAGGGCGTGATATCGTCAACGTCGACAAATTAACTTACGCGGCCAATCTGAGTTCCTTGTCAATGGTTGCGGACAATCCGAACTACAGTTTTGAAAAAGCCGATATTTGCGATGGCGAAGCCATGCGAACCCTGTTTGACAGGCACCAACCCGATGCAATCATGCACCTGGCTGCCGAATCACATGTCGACCGTTCCATTGACGGGCCGTCGGAATTCATCCAGACCAATATCGTGGGCACCTATCAATTGCTGGATGTATCTCTGGCATATTTTAATAATCTTGATGGCATCAAGAAGGAACGGTTTCGCTTTCACCATGTTTCAACAGACGAGGTCTTCGGCTCCTTAGAACCAAACGACCCCGCCTTCACCGATTCGACTCCTTATGCACCGCGCTCGCCTTATTCCGCGAGCAAGGCGGCGTCCGATCACCTGGCCTTGTCCTGGCAGCATACCTACGGCTTGCCCGTCGTTTTAAGCAACTGCTCCAATAACTACGGCCCCTATCAGTTCCCGGAAAAGCTGATCCCACTGATGATTATCAGCGTCCTGAAAAATCGCCCCTTGCCAGTCTACGGTAATGGCGAGAATGTCCGCGACTGGTTGCACGTAAACGACCATGCCGGCGCCTTGCTTAAGATTCTGGATGAAGGGCGGCCGGGAAACAGTTACTTGGTTGGAGGCGATGCTGAAAGAAGTAATATTGAGGTGGTTCGGACTATCTGTGCTCTGCTGGACGAACTCATTGGCGATGGCCCCCATGATGAATTGATCACATATGTCGCCGACCGCCCGGGCCACGACCACCGCTACGCCATCGACTCCAGCAAGATCTGCAATGAGCTCGGTTGGGCGCCCTCTGTTGGATTCGAAGACGGGCTCAGGCAAACCGTTGAATGGTACCTTGCCAACCAGGATTGGTGGATGCCATTGATGAAAGAACGCTACGACGGCGGCCGGTTGGGCCTTGGCGTTTCGGGAGGAAATAACTCATGAAGGGAATTATACTCGCTGGCGGTTCTGGCACCCGGCTTCACCCGGCGACCCTGGCAATCAACAAGCAGTTGCTTCCAATCTACGACAAACCGATGATCTTTTATCCATTGTCTACGCTGATGCTGGCCGGGATTAGCGATATTCTTCTAATCTCGACGCCGGATATGCTGCCTTTATTCGAAGAATTACTGGGCGACGGCTTGGATATTGGGCTTAATCTTCAATACGCCGAACAACCTCAACCTAACGGTCTCGCCGAGGCTTTCATCATCGGCCGGGAGTTTATTGCCGGAGACAGTTGCGCGTTGATTCTGGGCGACAACATCTTTTACGGTCACGGATTTATGGAGCTGTTGAAGAAAGCGGCGCTTCGAACGGCTGGCGCTACGGTTTTCGCCTACAAGGTCTCTAATCCTCAGGCTTATGGCGTTGTCGATCTAGATGAAAATGAAAAGGCGATGAAGCTTGTTGAAAAACCGCAAAATCCAACGTCAAATTGGGCCGTTACGGGCCTCTATTTTTTTGACAACGATGTCGTCGATATAGCTGCCAAAGTGACTCCATCGACGAGAGGCGAATTGGAAATCACCGATGTCATCCGCCCCTACATGGAAAAAGGCGCTTTGGATGTTGAACTGATGGGCCGGGGTCTTGCTTGGCTGGATACAGGCACCCACGATACCCTTTTACAAGCGAGCCAATTTGTACAAACGGTCGAACATCGTCAGGGGTTAAAGATTGCCTGCCTGGAAGAAATCGCCTTGCGCATGAATTACATCGACATCAATAGATTCATGGCTATTGCTGACAAAAAGTCCAACAGCACGTATGGCCAGTACCTGCTGGGCGTCGCCAAAGAACTGAAAGACAACTAGGCCGACAACTTTGTACTACCCAAGAAATGCATAACTATCATGAATTCAATAATGACCCTGGCGTTAACCTTTGCGTTGAGCGTTATTACGATTCCATCGCTTTCCCATGCCCATGGCCCCATGGGCAAAGGATCAGCCGCTTTTGAGGCATATGAAAAAGGGATGATTGGCGAGGCGTTCAAAGGCAAGGCAAACCCTCTGACTGCGAGCCCTGAAATAGCCAGGGCCGGTAAGGTTCTTTACGACGAATACTGTATTTCATGCCATGGCGCAAAAGCCGACGGTAAAGGGGAGTTGGCGGCAGACTTGAACCCCAAACCCGCGGACCTGAAAATGATGCTGAAAATGTTTCCCGGTATCGACGACTACTATTTCTGGATAATCAGCGTCGGCGGTGGCGAATTTTACTTCGATATGCCGCCCTTTGAAGATCAGCTATCGCAAAGCGAAATCTGGCAAATCGTCACCTGGATGCAAGGCGGCTTTGAAGGCGCACGATAGAAGTCTCCGTCTATTTGTGAATAACACCATCGGGATGAAAGGCGTGAAAGACAAACGCGAAGGTGATGTCGTGAACAACGTCCTGCCATTTCCCTTCCACTTGTTTGCGCACGACAATGTTGCCGACGTCACGCCCGGCGGAAATATTCCGGCTGTCCAAGGCCGAATTCTGCCCAGCGCGCCAGCTGATTTCAACGCCATCATCAAGCGCGATCACGCCTTTGGAGCTGAGCAGCGGCAGGCTCCAGGCCTCGCCATCGACAACCACGACGCGGACCATAGCGCCGATGCCATCGGGCATTTCGCCCTGAAAGAAACCGTAAGGAGCATTGCGGCTGTCATAGCCAACATAAGGATTGTCGCCATAGCGGCGAAAACTAAGTGTGTTGGCTACGAGAACCTTGGCGTATGGCGCGCGCTTGGCGAAGCTTTCAAAGGATTCAAGGCGTGAGGGAATCATTTTCAAGGCCTTTCCCGTCATCGAACCGACGATGCCTTCACCCAAGAACTGCTGCCACCAGGATTCCGATTGCCGGTCGTACATAACCAAGTCGCTATTGCGCAACTTTCCGGTGGTGCCAAAATCGAGCACTTGGCCGTCCAACCTGCGGTCAAACACAATTGAGGAATTGCACAAAGGGCAGTACGTGACAGTCACCGGCACGCCGCCAATGGAGTCGTTGACGATTTCGTGCCACATCAGAATGCGCAAGGGGTACCCCTTGACCTCATCGTTGACTTTAAGGGCGATCAGGGGTTCCTGCGGGCCGAGGTCGTCAATTTCGGAAACCGGACGGAATTTCGGATCGTCGATTGCGGGTATGCCATCCTTGGGCGGCCCGCCGGAAAAGATTTCAGCCAGATCGACATTGTGCTTTTCAAAATTCGTCCTTGGCCATTCCCTGTCCCAACTTCCCGGATAAGCATGAGCATTGGCTATTCCCAGCCAAATCAGGATCGTCAGCAACAGGATTATCGCTAGGGGAATCCGGGTGTTGTACATGATTTAAAGATGACCCAGGGACAAAGTTCCGGCAATTCAAACACCGTTCACATTCCGGTGAACCAACTTCTTGACCCGTGGATATTCAAAGTCCAAACTCCGCCGTCATTTGAGATGAAGGGATTTGCTGGTGAGCGAAAGTGTTGATTGCATCGTGATCGGGGCCGGCGTCGTCGGGCTGGCCATCGCCCGCAAGATGGCCTTGCTTGGGCGGGATGTTCTGGTGCTGGAAGAAGCCGACGCCGTCGGTACGGTCACCAGCGCGCGCAATAGCGAGGTCATTCACGCCGGACTGTACTATCCGGAAGGCAGCCTGAAAGCCCGGCTATGTGTCGCCGGGCGTGGCATGATGTACGACTATCTGAAGGAGCGCGAAATCAGCCACCAACGCTGCGGCAAGTTGATCGTCGCGACATCTGAAGATGAAGAAGAAGCCATGGATGGCGTCCTGTCCAAGGCTCGCATTAATGGCGTTGACGATATGGTCAAGATCAGCGGCGCCGACGCCCGCGCCATGGAGCCGGACCTGGTTTGCCGCAGTGCTTTGCATTCCCCTTCTACAGGCATTCTGGATTCCCACGGCTTCATGCTGAACCTTCAGGGCGATGCGGAAAATAACGGTGCAACCATTGCTTTCCTTAGCACGGTAAAAGGTGGTCGCATAGAAGATGGAAAGATCACTCTCGACATCTCCAGCGAAGACGGCGACATGGAACTTGGCTGCACCACATTGATTAACGCCGCCGGCCTGGGCGCACAAAAAATTGCTTCGTCCATGGATGGTTTCCCCGCCGAACATGTGCCGCCCCTGCGCTACGCCAAGGGCAACTATTTTACTCTGGCGGGTAAAGCGCCTTTCAGCCATCTGGTTTACCCCCTGCCCAGCAACGACGGGCTGGGCACCCACTACACCCGCGACCTGGGCGGCCAGGGGCGATTTGGGCCCGACGTGGAATGGGTCGATGAAATCAATTACGAGGTCGATCCCGCCCGGGCTGACAGTTTCTACGCCGCCATCCGGCGATACTGGCCTGACCTGCCGGACGGCGCGTTGAACCCGGCCTACAGCGGTATACGCCCCAAGGTTCAGATTCCGGGCCAGCCGCCCGCCGATTTCATCATTCAGGATTCGGGCGTTCACGGCGTTAAAGGGCTGGTCAACCTGTTCGGAATTGAATCACCGGGCTTAACGTCATCGCTGGCCATTGCCGACGAGGTCGCAAGCAGGCTTTGATATGTGGTAAAAAGGATTCTGTGAATTCGGTTAAAAAGAAGAAAGCGAAAACTCGTGTTTTATTGGCGTCATTCCATTTCTCAATCACGTCATTCCCGCGAAAGCGGGAATCCATTTGACGGGCAGAAGAACTGGACTCCCGCCTTCGCGGAAGTGACGAAGTCTTTTTTTGCTTTGATTTGCCTTTTAGCGATTTCGCTTCCTCTTTCCCCCGCATGGTCGCAGACCACAATTCAGGGCCGGACGGTACAAGATGACGACGCCCCTGTCGAAACCCGCGACACCGGTCCCCTTCTCGACATCCGCGAACAGATGCGCGAATTCATCCAGAAGATTTCCGCCTACGCCCGCTCGCAAAAACGCAACTTCGTCGTCATCGCGCAAGGCAGCCCCGAACTGCTGACCAAGATCGACGATGTGGACGAAACAAAGGTGTCGTCGGCGCGTGCTTACATGAAATCCATCGACGGCATTTTGGTCGACGGACTGTTCTTCGGTGAACGGGAAGTCGGGATTCCGACCAACCCGGAAAGACTTGAGAAAAAACTGCATCTGGTTCGACTGGCCAAGAAGAACCGCCTGAACGTAATGGTGATGGACTATGTCTCCGATGCCGATCAGGCGGAGCAGTCCTATCTTTTTAACGAGGAGTTGGATTTAACCCCGTTCGCCGCCAATGCCAGGGGCGAAGAGTTGAATTCAATCCCCTCGTTTCGCAAGACGCCATTCAGGGAAAACCCGAAAAGCGTCATCTCCATGTTGGAAGCCAAAAACTTCCTCTACCTAGGCGATACCTCCGGCTTCGGTCGTCAAGACGAATTCGCCATGCGTATTCACGATACCAACTACGATATGATCGTCGTCAACATCATGCACGGGCGCACGCCGCTTACCCGGCAGGCCGTGGAAACCCTGAAATACAAGAAGATCGGCTCCAAGCGGCTGGTGCTGGCCCACGTCGATATAGGCTCGGCGGCAGCCTATGACTATTACTGGCAGAACGGCTGGCGCGAAGGCTCGCCAGTGTGGATCGGCGGCCCCCACCGGGACAACCCGGACCGCTACTACGTGCAGTACTGGCGGCCCGAATGGCAAAGCATCATCTTCGGCGACACCAACTCATATATCTACGGCCTGATCGCGCAAGGCTTCGACGGCGTCATCCTCAACGGCCTCGAGGCCTATAAATACCACCTGGGCGATACGGGTGAGGAGGAGGATGAGTAGGAAACTACTTTATTCCTTAGTTCATTTTGTCAGCCCAAGCCGTCACTCCCGCGCAGGCGGGAGTCCAACTTTTGAAAGGATTTTATAGATTCCCGCCTACACGGGGATGACGAACTGACATCGAAACACATTTCAGCTAGCCTATGACAGAATCGTGCGCTCTCTAAGTTCTGATTCTCCCGGTAACGACTGATCCACATCCCGGTAGCTTAAATGACTTCTACTCACTTCTCCCTGCCAGTTTTCTTCAATTCGCCGACGCTCAGGAGTCCCTAGAAACTCATTTATGAACCTATTAATCGCTGACAACAGCGACAGGGATTCGGGATCATTTGCCACGGCAGCCGCGTAAAAATAGAGATCTGGTGACAAGGCCAACGGTAAGGCTTCAAACCGTCCGTACCATCTGCTTGCTGGGTTTGTTGCTGCCCAATGAAAAATAGGGTGATCAACGCAAAAAGCATCAACAACACCTTCCACCAGTGAATCATGCAGCCGTCCTTGATCCGAAAATGCGATAAGGTTCGATAACGTCGCCACCCCACCTGGCTTTGCGACGTTCTCTGACCAGCGCAATCCGGCTTCTTCTAGTACCTTAAACGCGCCTGGATCATTTATAATTCCAACGGTTTTGCCTTCCATGCTTTGCAAATTGGAAATCCCAAGATCGCCCGTACGGCGAAATATCGTAAACGGAAGCCAGGTATACGTTTCACTATAGGCGATGCCCTGGTAACTCGGGTCAGGCGGCAGTGCGCTCCAGACAATGTCCGCTACCGGTTCCCCGGGAGCTCGGCCGATATGCAGCAGTTCGGTAAGCTTATCCCAAGGATGTTCTATGAATTCGCACTCCACGCCCAACCATTTTGCAAAGGCGTGGGCATATTCGATGTCCAGACCTGTCAATTGTCCAGTTATGTCATCCCGAAATGACAGGCCAATAAAATCCGGTTCTACGGCTATGCGTACCTTTCCAAGTGCCTTGATGGCAGTAAGGCGATCAAAATCATCTTTGAGAGGAATGGCGGATTGTTCACCAAGGTCAAGAAGGCTTCTCTCAATGACTTCGGGGGTATGCCCATTGCATGTCTGGCGAATCTGCTCGGTATGTTTTTCCGTCCAGACAATCCTATCCCGGATGGAATCAAAAGACTTTTCAGATTCCGAAATCATTTCTCCCATGACGGATTGGTATTTATCAATTTCAGCAATTTGGCTTAGGACAACACCCATTGCGTCTTTAGCGACGTCCAGTGTTCCTTTCATCTCGGTATTGAATTCACCCATTTTGTCTTCAATGGCGACATGAGTTTCGGCCAGTTTGTCCGACACGCTTTTAAGGTCCAGGGCCATAGAGGCCTCCGTGGCACTTTTCATAGAGCGTATGGCCAGCAATCCCACTTCATTGGCGACGACTCCAAATCCCCTCCCGGCTTCTTTAGCACGGGCTGCCTCTATTCGCGCATTCAAGGCCAGGATTCGGGTCTCATGACTAATTTCCAAAATGGTTTTCAACACTCCTTGTGTTTTTTCCGCCATTTCGTTTAGCTCATCTCTCATTGCGCCAAGAGAGATTCGGGTAAATTCTCCAATTTCTGAAAATCTTTGATCAGATGTTTCGGCTAGTTTTTCGAGATCGTAATCAGTTCTTTCAACGACCGTTTTCGTATTTCCGAATTCTTCACCAAGTGATTGCGATCTCTGCGAAATTTCAGAAATGGTTCTCTCCTGGTTGTTTACCTCTCCGGCTGCGAAAGAACATATATTGACGGAAAACTTGAGTAGCTTACTCAAATGAGAAAATGGCGACATTACCATGAGTTTGCGACCTCCCAACAACGCAGATTTCATTAAGTTTTCGCGCTAAATTAGAAAAATAGACAACTACAGGCGCCATTCTTTTCTACCAGTCTTTGATGTTGACGAGCCTATACACATGCACTGACGGGCAAAACTCGCTCACTCCTCACACACCAGAGGAACGCCTCTCAACTAATTTTTGACTCTATTTTGCCACTTTTGCGTGTTTATACTGCTGGGAAAAATTTTATACCGTTGGGAATATTTCTTCAAGGCCAAGTTTTAAAGGAGTTCTAAAAAAGGGGATTTGAATTCCCTGTCCAGTCGAGAGTGTCGAAGAAAGAGGAACTGGATTCCCGCTTTCGCGGCAAAGACGATGGGGCCGTCCCCTACTCCGCCGCCTCTGTAGTATCGACCATGCGGCCGCCTTCACGGTCGTGGAAATATCCGTTGGAGAATTCCAGGCCGTCGGCCAGATATTCCAGTTTATCGAGACCTTCTTCCGCAGACATCTTACCGTCCAGCGTTTCGCGGAACACCTGGGCGACGCCGACCATATCAACGTCCTGGGGCGACAGACGGAAGCGGTTGATGTCCATGGCCTGCATTTCAGCCAGTTCCCCAAGCAGGTTGTTGCAGGTGTAGCTCATGGTCTGGGTGCCGTTAACGGCCAGAAACGGATCGCCGTCCAGGGTATCCAGGTCCATACCGTCGGTATCATTGGAGCAGACGTATTGGCAGTTGTCCTTGTGCAGGTCGTGGTGGCGGGCGTGGTAGCAGCGGGCCGAGATCGCCAGCGGCAAACGACCAAAGGCCAGCACTTCAAGCTCAGGGCCTTCTTTTTCGGCCGCCGCGCCCAGCACTTTCATGGTGGCGGCCGGTAGTTCAACCGGCAGGCAGACGCGCCTTGCGCCAGCCTTGGCGAAGAAGCCAAGGGTGCCTTCGTTATAGATGTTGAGGAACGGGCCGACTGTATGGGGCTTACCCGCAAGCAGGGTGGCGGTTGAGACGTCGTTGGCCTCCACCAGTATATCGTCGATGGCGGCCAGATCGCGCACGATGCCCATTTCGCGCTTGCTCATGATCAGGGCCAGGGTGGACATCACCACTTCCTTGCCCGCGCCCTGCAGCCGCTCGATAACGTCGGCGATCACTGGCTCGAAAAACGGCAGGCGCTTGGAGCACACAACCTCGCCGATGTTCACCGAATCGACGCTGGCTTCGTCGGCGATTTCAAAATAAAAATCCCGCCATTTTTCCACCGGCCAGTTGAACAGCACCGGCCCCAGGGTCAGTTTTGCTTTTGATTTGCTCATCGCCAATTCTTTTCGTAAACGCCTTTGGTTTCCTGCTGACCCTCGGTCAGGGACTCAAGGCCCATGGGCGGCGGGGTTTCTCCGGCATGGACGGCATCGACGGCGCGGCGGAAGGATTCGACCACTGCGGCCACGTAAGCCCGGCCGCGCTGGCGGCCCTCGATCTTTAGCGCCGTGACACCGGCGGCCTGCAGCTCGGGCAGCATCATGCCGATGCTTAGGGAAGTGGGTTCCTCGAACAGGTAGGAGGCCTTATCACCAGTAACAAAACGGCCCTTGCACAACGTCGGGTAACCGGCGGGCTCGTTTGTGTCGAATGCGTTGATGGTGAAGTCGCCCAGTCGCGAGACCAGCCGGTCGCCTTCATCCTCGTAATGGACGTGGCTGGCCGGGGAACAGGCCCCGTTCTTGTTGGGCGAGATGCCGGTGGCGTAGGACGAAAGCGCACAGCGTCCCTCGGCCATAACGCAAAGGCCACCGAAGACGAAGACTTCGGTCTCCACATCTATTTCCTTATTCAAATCGGCGATTTCGGCGACCGTCAGCACACGTGGCAGGACAACGCGCCTGACACCGAAGTTCTCCACATAAAAGCGGATCGCCTCCGGGTTGGAAGCCGAAGCCTGAACCGACAGATGACGGCGCAAATCGGGATGGGTATTTGCAGCGTAATCCAGCAGTCCGATATCGGCCAGGATAACCGCGTCCGCGCCCAGTTCGGCCGCGCTATCGACAGCCCGGTGCCAAGGCTCGGGATTGCCTGCCTCCGGGTAAGTGTTAATGGCGACCAGGACTTTTGCTTCGCGGCTGTGGGCGTAGTCCAGGCCTTCGGCCAGTTCCTTGCGGCTGAAGTTAAGCCCCGGGAAGTTGCGGGCATTGGTTTCGTCGCGAAAACCCAGGTAGACGCAATCGGCCCCGGCGTCGACGGCCGAGTGAAGCGCTGCGGGCGTTCCCGCCGGGCAGACTAGTTCCAATGGTTGAGATGTCATTTTTTGTCTTTCCGTCCCCTGCGGGAGCGTTTTTCCATATCGCCGACCTTTTCGCTAACTTTACGCAGCCTAGCCTCTTGTGCGTCGTGGCGGCGCATGGACGGAGCCAAGAAGGCGTCGCGCAGAGTTTCCAGGTCACTGGCGGCACGCGATGCGATCCGGTTCGCCGCATTGACCGCCACGCGAGCGGGGCCAGCAAAAGGTCCGAACAGGGCCAGAACCCCTTCCATCAGATCGATTTCCGCCCCGTCGACGGCATTGCGCAGGGCCACCACGACCTCCGTATCGCCTTCGATCACTAGATCGCGTGAAAAGAACATGGCGTCGCCATCAATACGGCCTTCCAGCATGTCAATCAAAGCGAGCAACGGCCCACGAACGACGGCATCGACTTCACCCGTCGGATGGTCGCGGGCGATGGTCAGTCTGGGGTTTTCTTGATCCGGCGAAAGGATAAAAACGTATGGAAGATCAATGGGATCGATCAGAATAACCGGATCGCCGAAACCTTCCATGCGCTCGAAAATATCCGGGTGTTTACGCCGTGTAATGGCCATGGCAGCGTTCAGTGCCGGTTGCAGTACGATGGGCGGCACAGGGTTCAGGGCCATGCCGGCAAACAGCACCGGGCTCAGCGGCGGCGTCATATTCGAAGTCGAAGTCATTCGTCACTTACCAAATGGGGTCGAAGGCGCGCATTCTACTTCTTGTTTCCGGAAATGTCGTCCCATTCCTCGTCGGAAAGCACCTTGGCGAAGTTGAACTGTCCCGCGCCTGCCAGCCATTCGCCGCCATCGATGGTGATAGCGTCGCCGTTGATGTAGCCCGATTCCTCGCTTAGCAGATAAGCCGCCAGATTGGTCAGTTCCTTGTGGTCGCCGACTCGGCCCAGCGGATTGCGGCCTTCCCACTCCCCGGCCAGTTTTTCGGTCGGCACCAGACGCTCCCAGGCGCCATCTGTCGGGAATGGCCCCGGTGCGATGGCGTTCAGCCGGATTCCCTTGGGCCCCCACTCCACTGCCAGGGATTTGGTCATCGCCAGAACAGCCGCTTTACCCATGGCCGACGGCACCACATAGGCTGAACCTGTCCAGGCATAGGTGGTGATGATGGAAAGCACGTTGCCCGGCAATCCGGCATCAATCCAGCGCTTGCCGCAGGCAAGGGTCATGTAGGATGTGCCGTGCTGAACGATGTTGACGACCGCGTCCATGGCCCGGTGTGACAGGGTTTCGGTTCTGGCCAGGAAATTTCCGGCCGCGTTGTTGACCAGAGCGTCGATAGGGCCGTCTTCCCAGACCTGATCGACGACGGCCTCGCAGGCTTCCGGGTCGCGAATGTCCAATTGACGCCATTCGATTCGGCCTCCGGTCTCAGAAGTCAACTCACCCGCCGTCTTTTCCAGCAATTCCTCACGCCTGGAACAGATAACGGGCACCGCGCCAAGTTCCATAAAACGGCGCGCCATGCTTTTACCAAGGCCAGAACCACCGCCGGTAATAAGGATTCGCTTGTTCTTCAACAGGTCAGGGATAAACATGGGCTGGGGGGCTTTCATTTTTCTGATCAAAAGATGGGTGGGAATATACTGGCAATGATGTTTTCTTTGAATGACATTTTTGAATTAAATGCACGTCAAACAAAGACGCGCCGATAACGGGGCGTCGGCAAAATCAAACGCATGTATTGGCGTTACTATCAAAAAGCAAAAGAATAGGATGATCAACCGGTCTCACGACCTTAGATCACGTATGGATAGTCGTTCCCGTCCTTGGGAATCATGCTCCTTAAAGCACTAATCTCAGAAGTTGCTTTCAGCTACCTGTTCGATAACAAAGCCTTCTTCTTCAGGAAAGCGCTTGGAGATGATGGAGATGGCCTCACCTTCATTTCGTGCGGTGACATTCCTGATATGGACGTCCGCCCATTGATCATCAAAGAAATGATGGTGCTGGTTTTCCTTAACCATCGCCCGCACTTCCTTATTGTATATGGACACTTCGTAAACGTGGTGCCCGCTAATCGCCATTTCTAACATTTTCTCAGCCCTTTTCCGGTTGAAGTTTCCTTGACGGTGTTTTCGTCCGGGGCCAAGCCGTACCGTATATAAACGGATTTGACTGACCGTCTCTTAACACGCCAATAGCTTACTCCCGGGTTTGTTAAGAAATACTTTCGGGCCAACCATTGTTGTGATTGAGATCACGCTATTGTGAGAAAATGGCGAAATTTTGTCGGTCTTGATTTAGCCATAGAAAAAGCCACCCTTGGCTTATATGCCTGGGCGTTATTTTTTCCGAGGATATCGCGCCGCTAAAATTCGCCGTCGGACATTTCTTTCGTGATATTTTCGATCACAAATCCCCGATGGCGCGGATACTGTTTTTCAATTTTTGCCCGCGCCATTTCCTCGCCCGGCGCAATCACGTCAATATAATGTGTATCGGCCCATGAATATTCGTAGCGTTCATGGCTCTCGCCTCGTTTTACGAAGTCGCGGACCTCGGCATTGAAAATCGCTATTTCGTATTTGGGCATGACACCCCCTTTTGGTCACGAACCTTGGATACATGTATGAAGTAAAACGCCGCCAGTAAACAGTTAACCAAACTCCCTTAAGAAAAAGTTGATTTCTATCAATGCAATAAACTAAGGCCAATTCTAAAATTGCCCTGACATTCGCAAGAACCCTGGTTTGAAAGGGGTCAGAATATGGCGATTAGTCCTGTTATTTCCAAGTCAAGTGAACGTCACCAAAATAGGTATCTTTCACTTATTGGACTCATGGCCATTATTGCAGTTGCATCGGCTGCAATTTGGGGAGGCGGGCTTTATCGCGCCGCCATTCAGGAACAGCGTTCCTGGCTCGAAAAAATGGCCGAGAGCCAAGCCCACCTAATTGAAGTCGTCGCCAAATTCGACTCCGAACACAGTAAATCAGATCACCCCGAAGGAGCTTGGGGAGCGACCATGAGCCAAATCAAGGCTGCCAGCGAGTCCTATCGGGAATTTGGCGAAACCGGTGAGTTCGTCTTGGGCAAACTGGAAGATGACAAAATTGTTTTCCTCCTCAAGCGGCGCTTTGAGCACAATAACCTCTCCAAAACGGTGCCATTTAATTCCAAATTGGCTGAACCGATGCGGCTGGCTCTTACCGGAAAAAACGGCTCAATTATCGGTATAGACTATAGAGGGACCAAGGTTCTGGCGGCATATGAACCCATTTTGGGTACTGGTGTGGCGCTGGTTGCCAAAATAGATTTGAGTGAAATCAAGGCGCCCTTTATCAAGGTTGGGACTTTCGGCGCAGTCAGTGCTTTTTTGATCGTCCTGATCGGCGTCTTATTGAGCAACCGGATCACGGCCCCGGTAATTCGAGAGTTATCCTCGACAATTAATGATCTAGAGAAAACTCAGCGCATTACCCATTTCGGCAATTGGGAATGGGATATTTCGCGTAACATTCTGTCATGGTCCGATGAAATTTATCGGATTTTTGGAATCGCCCCCCACCAATTCGAACCCACGTATGAATTCTTCCTGGCGAGCGTGCATCCCGACGATAAGGAGAAGGTAAATAGTGCTGTGCAGAAATCGTTGATGGATAAATCGCCCTATAATATTGACCACAGAATAATCCTCGGCGACGGCACCATTCGAACCGTCAATGAACAGGGCAAGGTATTTAGCGATTTAGAAGGAAAACCGCTGCGCATGCTCGGGATTGTCAGGGATATAACCGAAGCCAAGCGGGCGGAAGAAATGCTGCGTCAGGCGATGAGATCAACAGAGGCAGCCAATAACGCCAAATCCGAATTCCTGGCCTCGATGAGCCACGATTTGAGAACGCCCCTGAATTCTATCATGGGTTTCGCCCAGCTAATGAAGGATCGCACCTTTGGTCCGCTAGGTCATTCCAATTACGATGATTACGCCGGGCTTATTTACGATAGTGGAAACCTGCTTGTCAGCCTTATCAACGACATACTGGATATCTCGAAAATTGAAGCTGGTAAATTCTCTCTGAACAAGGAAACGGTAAATCCCGCTACTCTCATCGAGACTACCTTGAACATGATTGCTCCTCAGGCTTCAGTTAAGGGATTGGCTCTAAATCAAGAATTTGAAAATGATCTTCCAAGTTTACATGCCGATCCCAGAGCACTGTCCCAGGTATTGGGCAACATGTTGTCGAACGCCGTCAAGTTCACGCCTGAAGGTGGCAGCATTACCATTGAAGCTGGTTTCGCGAATTCCGGTCAATTGCAGATAAAGGTCATCGATACGGGCATTGGCATGAGCGAGCAGGATATCGAAAGGGCCTACCGTCCCTTCGAGCAAGCTAGCGGCATTTATCCTCACAATCAGGAAGGCACCGGTCTTGGGGTTCACTTAAGCCGCAATTTGATGGAACTGCATGGTGGGACTCTCGAAATTGAAAGCCAGCTTGGAGAAGGCACCACCATCACCCTGTGCTTCCCGAAAGCTTTGATCCAGAAAAACACCTGAGTACTCATTCACATATACATCACCCATGCGGATGTTTATCATGCCGCTGAAAGCGAAGTTTATGGAGCGTTAAATGAAGCTTGAGATGCTGGAATCCTTCCTGACGGGCCATCCAGAAATAGATGCGGATCATCGAAAATTAATTGAAGTCATAAACCTTATAGATGACGCAATAAGTGACAATGATTTTGGCGAATGCCGAAATCTTCTGGATTCCTTCCTTTTGGTCGCCAAAAGCCACTTTGAACGTGAAGAAAATATTCTTAGAAAGATTGACTTTCCGGATGTCGACAATCACACCCAATACCACATGGACATGCTGGATCGTGCAGAAGCGGTCAAAAACCTTTGCCGGGAAATGAAAGAGAAACATCTCCTAAAAGAGTGTTTCGACGAAATGGTCAGCTTCCTGATTGACGATGTGGTGCGAGGCGATAGCGTTTTCGTTTCCTACATGATCGATAAGGGTATCGTGAGAAGATAAAAATGCTCCCTGCCGTGCCGCGATCACCTGCAAAGATGGACCTGATCCCGTATATTTTTCTTCAATCGAAATAAATTGAATGACAGTGCATTTTGGATATGATCGCCCGAATTATTCTGTGCCGGGTCAACAACGAAATAGTGATTTAGTCAATGAATGACACTTCTTTCGCCAGTGAAGAGGTCCTGGAATTTTACCGGGAACTTCCTTTCAATTACAGGGAATCAATTGAAACTTCTGCGGAAGTTGTGGCAAAGCAAAATCCCATCAATGCATATCCCGGGATTGGCGAACTTATCACTCCCAAGAGCCGGGTTCTGGATGTGGGATGCGGCGCTGGATGGCTTAGCAATTCTATATCCCATCATTATGGCTGCGCCGTCACGGGGATCGATTTTAATTCAGTCGCCATTGAACGTGGCACAAAGGTCGCCGAAGCCCTTAAACTTCCTACTCAATTCATGGTCCAGGATTTGTTCCTTTATCGCCCTGAGCCACCGTTCGATTTAGTGATTTCCCTTGGCGTATTGCACCATACCAATAATTGCGAAGAAGCCTTAAGACGGGTCGGCACTAACTGCGTTTCGCCCGGCGGGTATTTCTTCGTCGGTCTTTATCACAAATACGGAAGAGCACCCTTCCTTGCCCATTTCGAAAACTTGAAACAAAAAGGGTATTCCGAAGAACAGCTTTTCCAGGAATACAAATCCCTGCATTCGAACCTTATCGATGACACCATGGCGATGTCCTGGTTTCGCGATCAGGTTCTTCACCCCCACGAAACCCAACATACGCTCCAGATGGTCTGTGACCTCTTCGCCGAAATTGGTGTCGATCTGATATCGACTTCCATAAATCGGTTCGGCCCCATCTCCTCACATCAGGACCTATTTACCGAGGAAAAAAAATTCAAAGAAATTGGTGAACAGAAATTGAAGGATAGAACCTATTTCCCTGGATTCTTCGTCGCGCTTGGGAGAAAGCGCAAATAACATGGTGGAGTTACAAGATGCCATTCACCTTATTCTTACGACCGTTGGGTCACTTTTCCTTCTTATTGTTTTAGTGGAGTTCGTCCCCGACTGGATCAAGCGCTTCAAGCGAAGAGACCGGACCGTATCCGGTGTCGACTATGACTATAGAAATGAAGCCGACACTTTCAAGAACGTGGACTGGGGGCCACGATATTTCTTCGAATACTGGTCTGCTTTGCGGAACCTTGAATGGCATTCCTATGTCTATGGCCGGTGCAGGCCATTTTCAGGACAATTCATCAACGTCAACCAACAAGGTCTGCGCGTGACATGGAATCCGGATAATAAAGATTCTGCTGAGCACCCTTTGCGCGTATTCTTCTTTGGCGGATCCACGGGTTGGGGGATGGGCGCCCGGGATGATCATACGGTGCCCTCGGAACTTTCACGAATTCTTGAAAAGACATTTTCACATCCTGTCGAGGTTACTAATTTTGCTGAGAACGGCTACGTCGCAACCCAGTCAATGTTAAAGCTGTTACTGGAAACGCGAAGCGGCAATCTGCCGGATGTAGTCGTCTTTTACGATGGTATTAACGACACATTTTCAGCATTCCAAAGCGGCAAAGCCGGAAAACCGCAGAACGAGTACAACCGTGTTGAAGAATTCAACGTTCTGCATCCAAACATGACGCATCTGTTCTATAAAGCCGCAGTGCCTATTGTGTTCCGGCGGACTTTGCGCCTGATTGATAAAATTGCCAATTTCTTCGTCAAGGATCAGCAAGCACATACTACAAATGGCACAGAGGAAACGGGCAATGAACTTCCCAAGGAAGTATTGAGTATCTACTGCGAGATCATGGAAACGGTTCGATCGACCGGAAAACGCCTTGGTTTCGAAAGCTGTTTCTTTTGGCAACCCAGCATTTATACCAAGAAAACGCTGACGGAATTCGAGGCCAAAGAGAAAGAGAACAAACCGGAATACGCCGATATGCTCTTCAAGGTGAATTCACTGATTAGCGAATTCCAGGCATTGTGCGAGAAGAACGGATTTTTTGATATTCATCACTGCATAGACGACTGCGATGACGGGATTTACCTCGATTTCGCCCATGTGTCTGAACAGGGAAACAGGATGATCGCTTCAATTATGGAGCCCCCAGTCAGGGCAGCGCTTGAAGAATCGCTGAGATGCCGCATTGACGCGGCCAAAAACCATTAAAACATAGGATAGATTTCGTCCGGATTCGGTTTCGGCTTGTTGCGGTTTTTCTGGACGATCCTGACACCGACCAAGATAGCGACTGCCACTGCCAAAACGACTAGAACCGAGATTACCGTACTATCCATTGCTTTTTCCTGTGTTCCGAATCCGCATCCTTTTAAGCCTGCGTGAGCGCTTTAAAAAAGGTCGGCAGAATATGCGGTATTAGTTTTTCCATTTCAATCGAATATTCGCCTCGGCAAGGGCTTGTTACTGCTGGCTCTTAAGCGAATTATTTCCTTTTTCTTTCCCGCTAAAAACAACGCCCTAGCCATTTTCAGGCTAAGGCGTTGATTTAAATGGTAGGCGCTACAGGATTCGAACCTGTGACCGTTCGATTAAAAGTCGAATGCTCTACCAACTGAGCTAAGCGCCCTTAAGTGCAGGACCCATTTGGGAAGCCCGGAAAATAAGGATCAGGGGCGATGGGGTCAACACCTTTCCTGCGCCACTATGCTAATAATTTTCAGGACCGGACTTTGAAGGCTGTACGCCTTACTTTTTCATTTCCTGAAAGCGTTGGGCAACCTTCTGTCTGACCTTTGGCGCAACGAAATGAGAGATGTCACCACCCAGACGCGCAATCTCCTTTACGAACCTCGAGGCGATGAATTGATGCCGGTCCGAAGCCATCAGGAATACTGTTTCAATCTCGTCATTCAAGCGCGCATTCATGCCCGCCATCTGAAATTCATATTCGAAGTCTGATACCGCCCTCAAACCCCGAATGATAACCGCAGCGTCGACACTTTCAGCAAATTCCATCAGTAGCGAATTGAACGAGCAAACTTCAACTTCTGATTTCGACTCGTCGCCTAATCGATCGATCTCTTCGCGAACCATGGCCAGGCGCTCATCCAGAGTAAAAAGGGTATCTTTTCCCGTATGCTGGGCAACGCCAATAACCAGTTTATCGACAACCTTTGTAGCGCGGGTGATGATATCCATATGGCCATTGGTCAGGGGATCAAAAGTTCCGGGATAAATACCAATACGCAAATCAGACATGGGCTTTCCTTAGATCACAAATCACGCGATATCATCGCCATTTTCGTCTTCGTTTTCATCTTCTTCGCTCAAACGGCTGACAGATACGACACGTTCTTCTTCGGCGACGTTGAAGATGGTAACGCCACGGGTGGATCGTCCAACAACGCTGATCCCACCTACCGGACAACGTATCAATTGGCCACCGTCGGAAACCATAACCAACTGGTCCGTGGCGGCGACTGGGAACGAAGCGACGACACTCGTCGATTTCCCCTTACCCCGCTTAAGATCAATGGCGGCGATTCCCTTCCCTCCCCGGTTCGAAATCCGGTATTCGTAGGCGGAAGTCCTTTTCCCCATGCCATCTTCGGCGATAGTCAGGATAAATTCTTCATTTTCAGCCATTTCGACAAACGCCGGCTCATTCAGTCGGGCGGCCCGGGATTCATCCTCGGCCTTGTCATCCGGCCTATCGGAATAGTCACCTCCGGCCAGCCTTCGAGAGGCGCTGACGGATTGCAGGTAGTCGTCACGCTCGGAAATCTCGGCCTTGACGTGGCTTAAGACAGACATGGAAATGACGCGGTCGTCACCATCCAGCTTCAGGCCGCGCACACCTGTCGACGACCGGCTGGTAAAAACGCGGACATCGGTAACCGGGAAACGGATACATTTTCCGTCCCTCGATGACAGCAGAATATCGTCTGATTCCGAACAAACCTGAACGCTGATCAGTTGATCGTCGTCCCCCAATTTCATTGCGATCTTGCCGTTGGATTTAACATTGGCAAAATCCGAAAGGGAGTTTCGACGCGCGCTGCCCGACGCTGTAGCAAACATCACCGACAATTCACCCCAGGTTTCCTCGTCCTCCGGCAATGGCATCAGGGTGGTAATGCTTTCGCCTTCATCCAGGGGCAGCAGGTTAATCATAGCCTTGCCCAGCGACGTTGGAGATCCCAATGGCAATTTGTAGACCTTGAGTTTGTAGACTATCCCCGTGGACGAGAAAAATAGGACTGGTGTGTGGGTATTGACGACGAATACTTGGGAGACGAAATCCTCGTCACGGGTGCTCATGCCGCTTCGGCCCTTACCACCGCGCTTTTGCGCCCGGTATGTTGATAGCGGAACGCGCTTCATGTAACCGGTATTGGAAACGGTTACGACCATGTCCTCACGCTGGATTAGATCTTCAAGATCGTGCTCGAATTCATTTTCTTCGATGTCTGTACGGCGCGGAGTCGCAAATTGTTCCCGCATTTCCAGTAGTTCCTTGCGCAAAACGCCAAGAAGCATTTCACGCGAAGCCAGAAGGTCCAGGTGGCCCTGTATTTCCTTGCCCAGTTCGGCGAGGTCTGCGGCAATTTTTTCTCGCTCTAGTCCTGTCAAGCGGTGCAGGCGCAGCTCCAGGATGGCCTTGGCCTGCTCTTCGGACAGCTTATACTTGCCATCAACAACGGCCCTTCCAGGCTCGTCCAGCAGCTTGATCATCGGTTCAACGTCGGCGGCATTCCAATCCCGCTCCATCAATTGCTGGCGGGCCGTGGCGGAGTCCTTGGCCGCCCTGATCAGGGCGATAACTTCGTCGATATTGGCGACGGCGACGGCGAGACCTGCCAGAATATGGGCCTTCTCCCGAGCTTTACCCAAAAGGTAAATGGTTCGCCGACGAATAACCACTTCCCGAAAATCAACGAAAGCCTGAAGAATTTCCTTCAGATTCATCATTTTCGGCATACCGCCGTCCAGGGCCAGCATATTGACGCCGAAACTGGTCTGCAGCGGCGTGAAGCGGTAAAGCTGTGCCAGAACGACCTCGGCGACCGCATCGCGTTTGATCTCTACGACGACGCGCACCCCATCCCGGTCGGATTCATCGCGCAGGTCGGAAATGCCCTCGATTTTCTTGTCGCGAACGCATTCGGCCATTTGTTCGATCATCCGGGCTTTGTTCACCTGATAGGGAACTTCGGTGATGATAATGGCCTGGCGGTCCTTGCGGATTTCCTCGATCGTCGAACGCCCACGCATGACCACGGAGCCACGACCGGTGTGATAGGCGGATAGGATACCCTGGCGACCCAGAATCGACGCTCCGGTCGGGAAATCCGGTCCCTGGACATAATTTTGAATGATCTCGTCGATGCCTAAAGCCGGATTGTCGATCAACGCGCAGCAGGCATCAATCACTTCACCCAGATTATGCGGCGGAATGTTCGTCGCCATGCCGACGGCGATACCTCCCGCGCCATTGACCAGCAGATTGGGGAACTGGGCCGGCAGAACCGACGGTTCTTTTTCCGATTCGTCATAGTTGGGCTGGAAATCGACCGTATCCTTGTCGATGTCTTCAATAAGTGAATGAGCCGAACGGGCCATGCGAGCTTCGGTATACCTCATGGCGGCGGCGCGATCGCCGTCCATTGAGCCGAAATTACCTTGGCCGTCAATCAAAGGCAGCCTTAGGGAAAAATCCTGCGCCATACGCACCATGGCATCATAGATCGCCTGGTCGCCGTGGGGGTGATATTTACCCATGACGTCACCAACGATGCGGGCCGATTTTCGGAACGGTTTGTTGAATTCGTAGCCATTCTCTTTCATAGAATAAAGAATGCGTCTGTGCACCGGTTTCAGGCCATCACGGACGTCCGGAAGAGCACGGCTGACGATCACGCTCATGGCGTAATCCAGGTACGAACCTCTCATTTCGTCTTCGATGGCAACCGGGGAAACGTCCGATTCCTCTGGGGCTTCGGGCGGCGGAGTATCGCTAGGCGTCGTCACAAATAATTTCCCAATAATTTCAATGGGTTAAAAGGTGCCTGGAGTCCCCTCCTCAGCAGCGACTCAAGCCTGCAAAATCTAGCATGTTACGGGGCCGGGTACAACCGAATGGAGGGCAAAAAATGGCGGAATATCAGGCGCTTATAACGTCAGAAATGGCTCTGATTTCCGCCAGGAATTCAAACCTCTTTTAGCGCATAAATCGAAGAAGATTTGTTCCTAGATCGCGATCGATTGCCTACAAGAATTTCGTGCAAAAATAACCTGTGTCAATTCGTTTTTTAGCCCATCGTGTTAGGCTTTTCTGTTCAAAATTTATGAGTCTAATTTCGAGAATTCATCGTTTTGATATTGGGAGCTAATCATGAGAAACAAAATCTTTTCCGGCATTGCAGCAGCAATGCTGGCGCTCGCCATTGTTCTCAGCGGAACCTTGGCTTTTACCGGCCCCGCAGCATCTGAAGAGATTCAATCGGCAATTGCCCGTGGTGGCTTACTTTATGACAAATGGTTTAAGGTCATAGGCGCCGAAAAGCCTTCCGACACCCATAAGGCATGGCCTGCCTCAAACGCCAAGAAAAAAGGCAATGCCACTTGGCGGTGCAAATCCTGCCATGGCTGGGATCTTCGCGGCAAAGATGGCGCCTATGCCTCCGGTTCCTATAAGACGGGCATTCCTGGTGTTCGGGCATACCAAGGCGCGGATACCGGAAAGATAATCGCAATCATGAAAGACGGTACCCATGGCTTTGGCGGAATGATGGCCGAAAAAGACTTTGCGGATCTGGCGCTGTTTGTCAGCAAAGGGCAAATCAATATGGCCAAGTATATTCTTGCCGATAAATCCGTTAAGGGAGATCCGGTAAAAGGCGAGGCCTACTACAACACGCTGTGCATGAACTGTCATGGCCCCGAAGGCAGACTGCCGAAGGATCTGCCGAAACCGATGGGGAAGATCGCGTCGGGCAATCCTTGGGAAACCCTGCACAAGATTCAGAATGGCCAACCCAGTGAAAACATGCCTGCCCTGCGCGCGTTACCGTTGCAGGTGTCGCTGGATGTACTGGCCTATACGATTACGTTGCCACAACAATAATTGACTGGTTACTATTACACCTATACCCCGCCCCTTGTTTTTTGGGGGCGGGGTTTAATGCGCCCCCAATCAGTTTTTCCTGTAGCCCAGCAGCATCATGCAATAGTAAAGACAGCATTGAAGAAAACGACAGATCGCGTCTTTTCGTTCCAGCGGGAGTTTTCATGATTGTTCGAGAAGAATTGGAAAAAGACCATCAGGCCGTCCGTGATGTGACGTTAGCCGCCTTCGATCATGCGGCAGAGGCCGATCTTGTCGATGCCTTGCGGGAGTCCGGTGAGTTGGTGCTTTCGCTGGTTGCTGAAATGGAAAGTGAGATCGTTGGCCACATCGCGTTTTCAGGGCTTCAAGCGCCTGCGGAGTGCCTCGCCCTCGCGCCCGTATCAGTACTTCCAGAACACCAAAATCATGGCATCGGAAAGGCACTCATCATGGAAGGACTCGCGCGAGCCAAGCGCAACGGTTGGCAAGGCGTGTTTGTTTTGGGAGAACCCGAATACTATCAACGGTTCGGTTTCACAACCGCAACGGCGAAAAACTTCGCCACGCCTTACCCGAAGAAATATTTCATGGCTCTGGAGTTGATTCCGGAGGCGCTCAGCACTCGCTCTGGCGAGGTGATCTATGCGCAACCGTTTCTTGGGTTGGAATAAGTATTTAGCGCTAGAACGGGATTTCGTCGTCCAGGTCGCCGCCGGGTGCGTTGCCGCCCCCATTCGAACTTCCTCCGCCGTTTTGTCCGCCGCCATAATCCGGGCCACTGTCGCCACCGCCGGAATAGCCTCCTCCGCCGCCGTAACCGCCGCCTTCGCTGCGACTGTCAAGCATCGTCAACTCACCGCGATAGCGTTGCAGGACGACCTCAGTAGAGTATTTCTCAACTCCGTCGTTGCCCGTCCACTTGCGGGTTTGCAGCGCGCCTTCGATATAACACTTGGAGCCCTTGCGCAGGTATTTCTCGGCGACATCGGCCAGACGGTCGTTAAAAATAACAACCCGGTGCCACTCCGTCTTCTCGCGGCGTTCGCCGGTGGATTTGTCCTTCCAGGATTCGGAAGTCGCCAGGCTCATATTTACGATCTTGGTGCCGTCCTGGGCGAAACGCACTTCCGGATCGCGACCCAGATTTCCGACCAGAATAACCTTGTTGACACTGCCTGCCATGGGAACTCCCCTTAAAAAAAACAATAACCCGCGAGACGAATCTCGCGCGGACTCTACACGCTTGCCGACCCCCTCGCCACATGGGTTTTATCCACAAGCTGTGGGGAAATCGCGCGCCATTATCATCGCAAATTCTAATCATCTAGACAAGAACAAAAAGTGAACATAACATTGTGATCAGGATTCGCTCATGCAGGCCCTTTACGTGCGGCATGAACACTATTAAATCTGGGAGTTTGCACACTGTTACACACCCTGAATAAGGCCATCATGGATAAGATTTCGGTCCGCGGCGCCCGCGAACACAACTTGCAAAATGTAGATGTCGAAATTCCCCGCGACAAATTGACGGTGATAACCGGGCTGTCAGGCTCTGGCAAATCGTCACTGGCGTTCGACACTATCTACGCCGAAGGACAGCGACGCTATGTTGAATCCCTGTCCGCATATGCGCGCCAGTTCCTCGAACTTATGCAGAAGCCGGATGTCGATCACATCGAGGGTCTGAGTCCGGCCATCTCTATCGAGCAGAAAACAACCTCGCGCAATCCGCGCTCAACGGTCGGCACGGTGACGGAAATCTATGATTACATGCGCCTGCTGTTCGCACGGGCCGGCGTTCCCCACTCGCCCGCCACCGGCCTTCCAATTGAAAGCCAGACCGTCAGCCAGATGGTTGATCGTGTGATGGCGATGGAAGAAGGCACCCGGCTTTTCCTGCTGGCGCCCATCGTGCGCGGCCGCAAGGGCGAATACAAACGCGACATGATGGATCTGGCCAAGCGCGGTTTCCAGCGGGTCAAGGTCGATGGCGAGCATTACGAAATTGACGAAGTCCCAACGCTGAACAAAAAGGTCAAGCATGACATCGAGGTCGTGGTCGACAGGGTCGTCGTGCGCGACGGACTGGAGAGCCGTCTCGCCGACAGTTTCGAAACGGCCCTTGGGCTGGCCGACGGGCTGGCCTTTGCAGAAGACGCCGAGACCGGCGAGCGCGTGACATTTTCGGCCAAGTTCGCCTGCCCCGTCTCGGGCTTTACCATCGATGAGATTGAGCCCCGTCTTTTTTCGTTTAACAATCCCTTTGGCGCCTGCCCCTCATGCGACGGACTGGGCACGGAGATGTATTTCGACCCGGAATTGGTCGTCCCCGATGACAGGCTGTCGTTGAGCGAAGGAGCGGTTGCGCCATGGGCAAATTCTACCTCGCAATATTACCGCCAGACGCTGGAAAGCCTATCCTCCCACTACGGCTTCGAATTGACGAAGCCATGGAAGAAGTTGAAGAAGAATATCGTCGAGATACTGCTTTACGGCAGCGGCGAGGAAGAAGTGACCATGAGTTATCACGACGGTCACAAATCCTACGATGTACGCAAACCTTTCGAGGGCGTCATTCCAAACATGGAACGGCGCTGGCGCGAGACCGATTCGTCATGGGTGCGTGACGAGTTAGGCCGCTATCAAACGGTCACCACCTGCGAAGCCTGTGGCGGTCATCGTCTGAAGCCGGAAGCGCTGGCTGTGAAGATTGCCGGCCTGCAGGTCAGCGAAGTCACCGACATGTCTATCGACGAGGCGGCACAGTGGTTCAACACTCTGAACGATCAGCTGAACGAGAAACAGCAGCAAATTGCCGAGCGCATCCTGCGCGAGATTAACGAGCGGCTGGGCTTTCTGGTCAACGTGGGGCTGGAATATCTGACCCTTTCCCGCAATTCCGGCACCCTGTCCGGCGGTGAAAGTCAGCGCATCCGCCTGGCCTCCCAAATCGGCTCCGGCCTGACCGGGGTTTTGTATGTACTGGACGAGCCTTCCATCGGCCTGCACCAGCGCGATAATGCCCGCCTGTTGGAAACCCTAAAAAGGTTACGCGATATCGGCAACACGGTCGTCGTCGTCGAACACGATGAAGACGCTATAACCACCGCTGACTACCTGATCGACATGGGACCCGGCGCGGGCGTTCACGGCGGCAACGTCGTCGCCAACGGCACCCCGGATCATGTCATGTCCAGCCCGGAAAGCCTGACCGGTCAGTACATGACCGGCTTGAAACAGATACCCATGCCGGCAAAACGCCGCGTCGCCAAAAAGGGCCGCCAGTTGACGGTCAAGGGCGCGCGGGCCAACAACTTGCAAAACGTCAGCGTCGATTTCCCGCTTGGCACCTTCACCTGCATTACCGGCGTATCAGGCGGAGGCAAGTCGACCCTGGTGATCGAGACTCTTTACAGGGCTTTGGCGAGGCGGCTGCACAGTGCACGCCATCATGCTGGCGAACACGACGCCATCGACGGGATTGAGTTGATCGACAAGATCATCGACATCGACCAATCCCCCATCGGCCGCACGCCGCGGTCCAACCCGGCAACCTACACCGGCGCATTCTCGCCTATCCGCGACTGGTTCGCCGCCCTGCCCGAAGCCAAGACCCGGGGCTACAAGCCGGGACGGTTCTCCTTCAACGTCAAGGGAGGGCGTTGCGAGGCGTGCCAGGGCGACGGCGTCATCAAGATCGAGATGCACTTTTTGCCTGACGTTTACGTGCAATGCGATGTCTGCCACGGCAAGCGCTACAACCGGGAGACCCTGGAAATCCGCTTCCGAGACAAGTCCATCGCCGACGTGCTGGACATGACCATCGACGAGGCGACGGAATTCTTCAAGGCGGTACCGTCTATCCGAGACAAGATGCTGACTTTGCAGAAGGTCGGCCTGGGCTACATCCATCTGGGCCAGCAGGCGACGACGCTGTCCGGCGGTGAAGCCCAGCGGGTGAAGCTGGCCAAGGAGCTATCGAAACGGGCCACCGGCAAAACCCTTTACATACTGGATGAGCCGACGACGGGCCTGCATTTCGCTGACGTGGAAAAGCTGTTGGAAGTGCTGCACGCCCTGGTCGATACAGGCAACACGGTGATTGTCATCGAGCACAATCTGGAAGTCATCAAAACCGCCGACTGGGTCATCGACCTGGGCCCTGGCGGCGGCACCAAGGGCGGCGAGATTGTCGCCACCGGCACGCCGGAAGACGTGGCCAAAGTCAAGAAGAGCTACACCGGTCAGTACCTGAAACCCTATTTCAAGCGATCGCGGGCTAAGAAGCGGGCTTGACATTTTTTTTCGCCCCGCGGGTTGATTAACGACGGAGTAAACGCCACCTCTGATCATTCTTTGCAGATCATTTCCAAACAAGCCGCTATAGTCACTTCCATGCAGTCACTTATATCAGTTTCCAATCTCTCCAAGACTTATGCCGGGGGCTTTCAGGCCCTGAAAGGCGTCAATCTGGATATTAACAAAGGCGAGATCCTTGGACTGCTAGGGCCCAACGGCGCGGGCAAGACGACGCTGATCAGCATCATCTGTGGCATCGTCAACCCGACTGAGGGGCGGGTGATGGTCGATGGCCACAACATCCTCGACGATTACCGGGTAACCCGTTCGAAAATAGGCCTCGTGCCTCAAGAACTGACGACAGACGCGTTCGAGACCGTCTGGAACACGGTCTCGTTCAGCCGCGGCCTATTCGGCAAAAAAGCCAATCCCTCTCATATCGAAAAAGTCCTGAAGGAGCTATCCTTGTGGGACAAAAAGGACGGCAAGATCATAGAGCTTTCAGGCGGCATGAAACGCCGTGTCCTGATCGCCAAGGCCCTGTCTCATGAACCTGAAATCCTGTTCCTGGACGAACCTACGGCAGGCGTCGATGTAGAACTTCGCCAGGATATGTGGCGGCTGGTAAACGGCCTAAGGGACTCGGGCGTCACCATCATCCTTACCACCCATTACATAGAAGAGGCCGAGGAAATCGCCGACCGGATCGGGGTCATCAACAACGGGGAAATCGTCGTTGTCGAAGAAAAAAATGAATTGATGCGCAAACTGGGGAAAAAGCAATTGACGCTGGAGTTGTTGGAAAAAATTCCCGAGGTGCCGGAGTCGCTTAAAGACTACAACCTCGAGCTTTCGCAGGAAGGCTGCCAGCTGATCTACACCTACGACACCCGCGCTGATCGTACGGGCATTACGTCCCTGCTGGGCGAGGTTCACGATGCGGGCATCAAATTTAAGGACCTGAATACAACACAGACGTCGCTGGAGGACATCTTCGTAACACTGGTGCGGGAGGGAGCATGAATTTCCAGGCTGTCAAGGCGATTTATAAATTTGAAATGTCGCGCACCCTTCGTACGCTGTTGCAAAGCATTGTCTCGCCGGTGATCTCGACATCGCTTTACTTCGTCGTATTCGGATCGGCCATCGGCTCCCGCATTACAGAGATTGAAGGCGTCAGCTACGGCTCGTTTATCGTCCCCGGACTGATCATGCTGTCAATTTTGACGCAAAGCCTGTCCAACGCGTCGTTCGGCATCTACTTCCCCAAGTTCACCGGCACCATTTACGAATTGCTTTCTGCCCCAGTGTCCTATTTCGAGATCATTCTGGGTTACGTCGGCGCAGCGGCAACGAAATCAATCTTGCTGGGTCTGATCATTATGTCCACGGCTGGTCTCTTCGTTCCGATTGAGATCGCCCATCCGGTGTGGATGCTGGCTTTTCTGGTATTGACCGCCGTTACTTTCAGCCTGTTTGGATTCATTATCGGCATCTGGGCCGATAATTTCGAGAAATTGCAGATGATCCCGCTTTTGGTTGTGACGCCCCTGGTTTTTCTGGGCGGCAGTTTCTATTCCATCAATATGCTGCCGCCGTTCTGGCAGAGCGTGACACTCTTCAATCCCGTTCTATACCTCATCAGCGGTTTCCGCTGGAGCTTCTATGAGTTGTCCGATGTCAGCGTGGGTTGGAGCCTGACCATGATCACCGTCTTTCTGACTATCTGCATCACCACGGTCTGGTGGATGTTCAGAACCGGATATCAGATCAAGCAGTAGGCCTCTTTTTTAGCGCCGTCAGGGCGATCCCGATTGCGATCATGGCGATTCCCGCAAAGTGGAAAGGCTGTAGGGTTTCACCCAGAAATGTTATCGCAAGCAGGGCCGCCGATACCGGAATCAGGTGAAGGAACGGTCCGGCCTTGATCGCACCGACGGCTGCAACGCCCTTGTTCCATGCGAAGTAGGCGATCACCCCGGCGAATATTGAAATGTAGGCGATGGTCATCAGGTTGGCGAAATTCAAGGCGATGCCGCCTTGAGTCGAAAGCTCCCACAGATAAAACGGGGCAAGCATCAAAGACCCAATGCCGGTGATGCAAAGCATCAGGGTCCTTGAGGAAAGCTCCGGCGGGCGATCCTTCAGGATTACCGAATAAACCCCCCACATGGGAACGGCCGCTAGTATCCACAGATCGCCGGGATTAAACGTCAGATTACCGATAATATTAGCATCGCCACGGGTAATGACGATACCGACGCCGACGAGGGAGGCGATAATTCCGAAGAACTGCAGGCGCGTCGGCCTATCGCGATGAATTAGATACGCGACGGCCGGAATAATAATCGGACTGGTCGCCATCATCAGTCCGGCATTGATGGCCGTCGTCGAATTCAAGCCGGTATAAACAAATGCGTGGAAAATGGCGACGCCGGTTGCGCTGACAAGTAGCAGCCACTTCCAGCGCGTGCGGACAATAGCAATTTCCCGAAAAAATTTGCCTGCAGTCAATGGCAAGACAACTACGAATGAGATGGACCAACGAAAAAAAGTCAACGCCATAGGCGGGATATCGCCGTGCATGGCCCGGCCTATCACGATGTTTCCACCCCACAAGCAAGCCGCCAATGCCAGGAACATCAGGGGCAGAACGGGGTGCTCATTTTTCAACAGGCAGGCCTTGTTTGTCCCATTCCATCATGCCGCCCTTGATAATGGCGACGTTGCTGAATCCGGTTTTGGTCAACAATCTCGCCGCTCGTGGCGAGCGGTTCTGGGTACGGCAGATGACGAAAACCGGTTCCGACTTCAGTTTTTCGAGTTTTCTGCCGGCATCCTTAAGACGGTTATCCAATTCCACACCCGGAAGATTGATAGAACCGGGTACATGACCCAGAGGGCTGGTGAATTCTTCCGGGGAGCGGACATCGATGACGACCAGTTCCTTGCCGCCTTCCATCAAGTCGTGGACGGCTTTGGGCTCCACAAATGGTACGCCCGCCATAAAACGGGGCATGAACCGCATCATCAGGATGGTGCCGCCCAGGACTACGGCCAAGATGATCAGGTAAGGCGTAACTAAAGAGGTCTCCACGGATCAGATCCCTTTCATTTTTTGAGTTTTCGAAGGCAGGAAACTAAGCCGGGACTATCCTGGTTGCAAGTCCTTCCCAGAATGTTGGTTGCATGCGTCTTCTTGTGTGTTTATGTGTGCGCCATGAATATTGCAAATCTGAATCCTGTCCATGTGATTGGCGGCGGCTTGGCCGGAAGCGAAGCAGCATGGCAAATAGCCCGTGCAGGCGTCCCGGTCACTCTGCACGAAATGCGCCCCATTCGCCCCACCAACGCCCACGTCAGCGATGGATTGGCCGAATTGGTATGCTCCAACTCGTTTCGATCCGATGATGCCGATTTCAACGCGGTTGGCCTCCTGCACCAGGAAATGCGGCGATTGGACTCACTGATCATGCAGGCCGCAGACGCCAACAAAGTTCCCGCCGGCGGCGCCCTGGCAGTAGACAGGGAGGCATTTTCGAAAGCCGTTCAAACTACCCTGGAAGCCGAACCTCTGGTCGAAATCCGGCGTGAAGAGGTTACTGGACCTATTCCCGATAACTGGGACAAAGTCATTATCGCCAGCGGACCACTGACATCGGAACGCCTGTCCGGCGCCATACGCGAATTGACCGGAAAGAACGCCCTTTCCTTCTTCGACGCCATTGCTCCCATCGTTCACAAGGAATCCATTGACTTTGACAAAGCGTGGTATCAGTCCCGCTACGACAAGGGCGAAGGGTCTGATTACATCAATTGTCCCCTGGACGAAGAACAGTACGAAACCTTTATCGACAATTTACTGACAGGGGAAAAAACCGAATTCAAGGAATGGGAAGGCACACCCTATTTCGAAGGCTGCCTTCCTATCGAGGTTATGGCCGAACGGGGGCGGGAAACGTTGGCCTACGGCCCCATGAAGCCGGTTGGCCTGACCAATCCACACAACCCGACGGTCAAACCACGCGGTATCGTTCAGTTGCGTCAGGACAATGCGTTGGGCACCCTATATAACATGGTTGGTTTCCAGACCAAGCTGACCTACGGCGAGCAAAAACGCATCTTCCAATCCATTCCCGGGCTCGAGAATGCCGAATTCGCGCGCTTGGGCGGCCTGCATCGCAACACATTCCTGAACTCGCCAAAGCTTTTGGATGAGACATTGGCGCTTAAATCACACAAGCGTATTCGCTTTGCTGGCCAAATAACCGGCTGTGAAGGCTACGTCGAAAGCACATCCGTAGGACTGATGGTTGGCCGCTTCGCAGCCGCAGAACGATTGGGGAAATCCCCTTCCCTTCCCCCTCAAACGACGGCTCTCGGCGCCTTGCTGGGGCATATTACCGGCGGCGCAGATGAGAAAACTTTCCAGCCAATGAATGTTAACTTCGGCTTGTTCCCTCCTTTAGAAGGATCCGAGGGCTTGAACGACAAAGGCCGACGCCTGAAAGGCAAGGACCGCAAAAAGGCAATGAGCGACCGCGCCAGGCGGGATATTAGTAGCTGGCTTGCTGAATAATGTCGGCTGCTAAATCCGATCACGCCTAATCGGAAACACTTCATGATTCCGATTAGGCGTTTGAATCGGCTCGCTTTATATGAATCGATCAGTTTTTCCCTTTTTAGTTTGAATACGACGTGTTCATACTAAAAGTGAACTGATCTAAGACACCTGATCGAAGGCAGCCTCCTGCCTGAAGTTCGCCCGAAGTGCCCTGCAAAAATCCGGTTTCAAGCTCATGAACCATTAGGCGGGATGGGTCCTCGCCCATCATATAAAGACCATGAGGCAAAGCAGGCGTGTAGCCAAACCGGCTGTAATATTGCTGTTCGCCCACCAGAAGAACCAGTTTGTAGCCCAATTCTTCGGCCATTGTGTGACCACGACAGATCAATCCTCTGCCGATACCATAGTTCCGCCGTTCGGGTGCGACGCCCAGTGGTCCCAACAGCAGTGCCGGTGTCGTTGTTTCACCGATTGCAACAGGCCAAAAACGAATTGTTCCCACCAGCTTCTCGCCGGAACGGGCGCAAAAGGAAAGACCGGGAACGGCGGGCCCATCCTGTCTGAGGGCGTACGAGGCCTTGGTGTGCCGGTCTTCGCCAAATGCATCGTCAAGAAGGGTTTCAATAGCGGCTTCATCTTCTGGCCGCTCGGGTAAAATCATAAACATCACAAGGGTCTCCGCAGTTCGAACATAACACAGGGCGATAACACCGTGGTATGCCGTCCTGGCGGCGGTTTTTCTATAAATCAGAAAATGGACTTAATTGGAAAAACGGCAGGCTTCGGACACGTTTAGCGAACCACGGCGCAAATACGCGCGCGTCGTCGTCGCAAATACAGTTTAAAATTACTGGTCACGAAGCTTTACTCCTTGGTTCAAGCAAAAGCTTTTAGGACTGACCAAGGTCAATGTCAAGAACGCAAAAAACCTATTACCTTTAAGTTGCGGCATTCTCCAAAATTGACTGACTTGATAAAATGGAATGCCAAAACCAAACATTTAATCTTGCTTCAACCGGTTACGGTACTGTGTGATACTCTTTCGCCGTTAGATGCAGGGCCAAATGACCTAATTATTACGATGAATTTCGATACAATTAAAAATTTCAATTTTTTACGTTTTTTTTCTGGTTCGATCGCCAGAAGACTTACCGCTGCGCTCGTCATTCTCGGCATAACGGCAACCCTGATTACAACTGCTGTGCGAACCTATCTGGAATATCAATCGGAGATCAAATTAATCGACGAACGCTTTGAGAGCGCCCGGGTCACCCACGGGGCCAGCCTTGCCGCTAGCGTCTGGAGTTTTTCCGAAATTCAGATTCAATTGGAACTTCAAGGATTACTGAACACGCCCGGATTTGAATATGCCGAGGTTAAATCCCATGAAGGAGAAGTCTGGACGGCCGGAGAAAATACATCGACTGATGTCGTCGTAAATGAAGCCCCTTTAATATTTAGAAACAAAGGCAAGGTGCATTCGCTTGGGATATTAAAAGTCGTGGCCGGAAAGCAGGCGATTTATGATCGAATTAAGTTCCACGCACTGGAGTCACTTTTTTATTTTGGCACTTGGATATTCGTCCTTGCCGGCTTCCTGTTTTTAATCTTTCGCCAGCTTGTTACCCGGCATCTTGATAAATTGGCTCGCTACACATCTTCCATATCCTTCGACCATGAAGGTGCGCCCTTTGAATTGAGCCGCCAACCTTCTGAACCCGGTTCAGAAGATGAACTTGATCAAGTGGCCGATTCAATCAATTCGATGAGGACACAGCTATCGAAAACGATCACCGGTTTGCAGACAAGCGAACAACGTTTTCGCGCCTTTTTTAATTCGTCCAGCATAGCAGCAATCGTCGCCATCGACAGCGATGGTAATCTTATTATGTGGAACCAGGGCGCCGAACATGCCTTCGGATATTCGAGAGAGGAAATAATAGGAAAACCTTTGCTGCAACTCATTCCCGAGCGCTACCGGGAGGCCCATACGGCAGGCTTGCAAAAAGCTCGGGAAAGCGACGAGTATTCCGTTATTGGCAAGTCCGTTGAATTAAGCGGACTCCATAAGAACGGCAGCGAGTTTCCGCTGGAGATCTCTCTTGGTGTCTGGAAATCAGAAGGTAAGACTCAGTTTTCTGCAATCATTAAAGACATTTCGGATCGCAAAAAAGCGCAACAGGAACTCAGAGAATCTACAGCGCTGGTCGGATTACTTCACGCTATTGCTGTTGCCGCCAACGAAGCAGAAACCTTGGAAGACGCCCTACGCGCCTGCCTTAATAACGTGTGCACCTATTCAGGCTGGCCGGTAGGACACGCTTATCTTTGTGATCCGAAGAATCCGGACCGCCTCGTCTCTTCAGATATCTGGCATCTGATGGACGAAGAACGAATGGCCGCTTTCAAGGAAGGTACCGCTGATTTCAATTTTATGCGTGGAGAAGGTCTTCCAGGGACGGTTTTAAAACCAAGGAGCCTTCGTGGATCATCGACCTTCAATCAGACAAGAACTTCCCCAGGAAAAAACTGGCCGCACAATCCGGATTACGCGCCGGATTCGCCCTTCCGGTTCTCGCCGGGTCGGAAGTCAAAGGCGTATTGGAATTTTACTCTGAAGAGAATACTGAACCTGACCCGTCTTTATTCTACACCCTGATTCATATCGGTACTCAGGTAGGACGCGTTATCGAGCGGCGAGACGCTGAAGAAAGCCATCGCAAACTTTCCCTGGCCGTTGAACAAAGTCCGGCCAGCGTCGTAATTACCGATATCGACGGCAATATCGAGTACGTAAACTCGACATTTTGTGATGTCACCGGATTTTCGGCCGAGGAAGTCATAGGCCAGAAACCCAGCATCGTAAAATCGGGATATCATTCACTTGATCTTTATGAGGAACTCTGGTCGACCATCACGGCAGGAGGCGAATGGCGCGGTGAGCTGCACAATAAAAAGAAAGATGGCACCCTGTTCTGGGAAGATGTTTCCATTTCACCAATCAAAAATGAAGAAAACTTGACCTCTCACTTTCTGGCCGTGAAGGAAGATATCTCCATTCGCAAGCAATACGAGGAACAATTGATCCATCAAGCGAACTACGATGGATGGATTGACCGGCCTCCCTAACCGACTATTGGCCGTCGACCGCCTTACCCAGGCTATTACCGCAGCGTCCAGAAAAGAAAAGAGCGTCGCCGTTCTATTTGCCGTGCTGGATGATCTGAACAAAGTCAACGATACACTGGGCCATGACGCCGTTGATGAACTTTTGAAGATGTCGGCGCGCGCCCTTTCTCGTGTCGTCGGCGAAAGCGATACCGTCGCCCATTTTGGCAGCGGCGAATTCGTCATCATCCTGCCGGGTTTGGAAAAAAGTATATTTGCTGAACTCACGGCACGAGAATTACTGGCCGTTTTTGACGAACCTGTAACCCTTGAGGGCAGCAAAATATCAATTGGCATACGTATAGGCCTGACGATTTTTCCAAATGATGGCGAAGACCCGCAAATTCTGTTCAAAAACGCCCATGCGGCTTCTCAACGGGCGAGGGAACTGGAAACCCATAAATACCGCTTCTTCACGCCCAACATGGATGAAGAAGCCTTGGTCATGCTGCGACGCGAGACCCATTTGCGAACTGCTATTGAGAACAATGAGTTCTCCTTACACTATCAGCCCGTAGTGGATGGGCAGTCTGGAGACATGGTTGGCGCCGAAGCCCTCATTCGCTGGAACAATCCGGAATTGGGATTCGTACCGCCCGACGCGTTCATTCCACTTGCGGAAACCACTGGTCTAATCGTACCTATCGGCGAATGGGTGCTGGAAACTGCCTGCAAGCAGGCCGTCAAATGGCAAACCCAAGGTGACGATCCGTTTACCATTGCTATAAATGTTTCATCGCGGCAATTCGAGGGAACGAAGATTGTCGAAACCATCGGCCGAATATTGAAGGAAACCGGATTACCCGCACGATGCCTTGAAATTGAAATTACCGAGCGCATCCTTATTCAAGATACAGCCCTTGCGACGATCGTGCTGAATGAAATCCATGGAATGGGCGTCAGTATTTCGATTGATGATTTCGGGACCGGATATTCCGCCCTCAGTTATCTCAAGCAGTTTCCCTTCGACACACTGAAAGTAGATCGAAGCTTTATCAAAGACCTCACACATGATGCCGATGACGCCGCCCTTGTTAAGGCGATCATCGCCATGGCTCATGGACTGGGGCACAAGGTAATCAGCGAAGGGGTCGAAAACAGGGACCAGTGGAGTTTCATACGCGCATTGGATTGCGACATGATCCAGGGATACTTCTTCGGCAAGCCCATGACGGCCGAAGAGTTCACTGAACATTGGATGAAAGAAAAGTCCAAGAAACTGGCTTAAAATTCCAGTCTAGAACCGATCACGCCTAATCGACTCGCTGCATAAGAATCGATCAGTCTCTCACTTTTAGTTTGAGCGTGTCGTGTTTCAAACTAAAAGTGAATTGATCTAGCCAGTTAATGGCTCTCTGCCGGTTGGCGGGTGACTGGGGTCTGTATAACCAGGCGTGGACGGATGTCCCGCGGGAACCATTGAATCGATCAGGGCTTCATCATCTGCCGTGAATTGATAATTTAACGCTCCGATATAATCTTTCCATTGCCCCAGTGTTCTTGGTCCCGCAATTAAAGAAGTCACCAAGGCGTTGTTCAGCAGCCAATTTACAGCGAAATGGGCTGATTTCATTCCTCGGTCTTCTGCGTGTTTCTTGATTTTTTGCGCAATCAAAAGGGACTCCTTGCGCCATTCAGTGTCCATCATGCGCTTATCATTTCGTCCGGCCCGGGTACCCTGCGCGGCCTTGCCTTTGGGATCGTACTTTCCGGTCAGCACTCCACGAGCGAGCGGGCTAAACGGGGCGACACCCATTCCAAATTCTTTGCAGGCTGGAAGGATATCGACTTCCGGCATCCTGTTCATGGCATTGTAGTAGGGTTGACAGGCTGATGGACGAGGCACGCCCAATTGATCGCAAATCCCGGCTATTTGAGCAATCCGCCAGCCTTGAATGTTGGATACCCCCCAATGGCGGATTTTACCGGCTTTAATGAGGTCCGCCATAACGCCGACGGATTCTTCCACCGGCGTATCCTTGTCGTCGCGATGCAGATAATATAAATCGATATAATCGCTTCCCAGGCGGCTGAGGCTGTCTTCGCAGGCCTGTATAATCCATTTTCTCCCACATCCGCTCTTATTTACCCCCCGGCCCATGGCATAGCCCACTTTTGTCGCCAACACCCAGTCGGCTCTGTCACGGCGGATCAACTTTCCGGTAATGCGCTCCGATTCACCTTTTGAATAAACATCTGCGGTGTCGATGAAATTGACGCCTTTGTCACGGGCGTAGTTGACCATTTTCGATGCAGCGCTGGCACTTGTTCTGTCGCCGAACATCATGGTGCCGAGACAGATTTTCGAAACTGTCAATCCGCTTTGACCCAAACGCGAATATTTCATGAAAATCCCCTGTTTCGTATATTCTTGCGCTCGCAACTGTATCAGGGTGAGGGGCTGTTTGGTATAATGACTTTGGAAATTAGAAAAGCTTGAGTCGGGCCACGGTAAATTTGCCAATGAATCGCTATCTTCATGAATTGAGGCGCCGCGCGGGTAGTGTCCTGATCGTCTGCGCCGTGGCACTTTCGATTTGCGCACCGGCCTTTGCGCAGGAGATGTCTCCGGCGACCCAAAAGCTTTTTGAGGCCGTCCACAACGGCGATCTCGCCCAGGTGCAGGTCAGCATCGCCGGAGGTGGTGATATAAATGCCGTTAACACCTGGGGCGTTACACCTGTGGACCTTGCCGTCGACAAAGGTCACTTCGACATTGTTCATTTTCTCTTGCAGGTTCGCGAATTGCAGGCAATGGAAAAAAAGACACCGCCGGCGCCTGCTCCGGCGGCGGTTACTTCATTGAGTAGCGCGACGGGTGACCAGATGGCCGCGCAACCATCAACTTCGAAAACGGCCCAACCTCTAGCCGCCCCGGTTGCTGAAGTCTATTCACCGCCACCCGGTTCCGACCCATGGTCGGCTACCGTCGTAACCACTGAACCACCTACCCCGCCGCCGCCCTCAGTTCCGGCCGGTCCCAATCCATTTGACAAGAAGTCACCCGTCGCCGAAACATCGTTGCCAATTATTGGCAACGTTCGCGGCCCGGCAGGTGACGTGCAACCGATCGATACGTCAACCCAGGTCGCCGTTGAAGATACTTTTCAGGAGGTCGTCAGCACGCCCCAACCCGTTGTTGAACCGACGCCTGTAACGAAACCGAAGGAAAAGTCAGCCGCTAAACCTGCTGAAGAAAAGGCGGCGGTCGATCTTCCCGCAAAAATAACCCAACCGGAAGAAGAGGCTGAAGAATCCGGAGTGTGGAACAATATCAAGAGCTTCCTGAACCTCGATAGCAGGCCTGATACGGCTGAGACGCCCGAAACCGCACCCACACCGACTCCCAAAGCCGTCGACAAAAACCCGCAACCAGTTGAAAAGGCAACAACCCCTGCCCCCAGGGCAAGCCAATCTGCGGCGCTTGCACAGCCCACGGCACCTGTCAGTCCGCCAAATGTGAAAGGCCCACCTCCTCCCATTGAGGAAAAGGTTCTGCCAGAGGATGTTAATCCCGCGCCTTTAACCAATCTGCCAGAAGACGATCTTGAAGCGCCACGTGTATTAGCCGTGCAACCAAAAAAGAAGAAGGAATCAAAGACGCCTCCGGAACCACATTTTGAATCGGTATCCAAAAAAACGAAGCCAGAAACCGAAAAAAATCCGACCATCAAAGTGACGCGGCTTTCCGAATCCGAAAAGAAGGAACCGCCCAAGATAGCAGAATCTTCCATCCCGGAAAAACCCGTTCGGGTGGGAACAACGACGCTTCCCGGCAAACCACGTGACCAAAAGGGATTTTTCACCAAAATGATGTCCGTTTTTTCTTCAGATGAAGATGAAGAAAAGAAAGAGGTCTCCAAACACGATGAATTCGACGATACAGAGGAAACGAGCGATTGGTCGGTAAAGGACGTTCAGCAGGCCAAAGTCGTGCCGAAGAAGCCTTCAAAGAAGGCCACGCGAAAACTGCCGGAAAACAGGCTGGATGGTATAATTCTAAGTCTCGCCCATACGACGGCGCTGGGCAAGGAACCCCCGCCTCAGATGCCTGCTCCGTGGTATTACAAATCCTGTTTAAGCAAAAAACGAGGCTCAATCGTTTTCTGCATCGAGCCCCTGGATTGGCCGGAAGATATCCTGCCTCATTTCCTGACGGACAGCATCATGTATGAAGGAGCCAAAACCATCGTCCGGTATGACGAGGGATCGGCCAGCTATTATCACACCTTATTCCCTTCCACCTCTTACAAGGCCATTGTCGAGTACTTGTCGCGTCGCTACGGACCGCCGACTAAAAAGTTGACCCGCTCGATCGCGCCTTTGGCCGAACAACGTAGAGACAACCCAACAGCAATCTGGCAAAGCATAGCCCCGGTCACAAATTTGCTGACTACTTTGGAAATTCGTCAATATGACGACAACCGGGGTGGTTTCCCGGACACCCGACGAGGTGCAGTGTACCTGTACCACGAGTGGTCACAACCGGTGTTCCCGCAATTATCATCTGTCGAATTGATGCTGCTTAAGGCGGAAGAAAAACAGCGCTAGATCAGTTCACTTTTAGTGCGAGCCGATTCACACGCCTAATCGGACACAGGAAGTGATTCCGATTAAACGTGATCGGATCTAGTATTTTTTGCATACCATATTCCAATAAAAACCGAACAACCGCCCGATCCCCGGACGAAGAAAACGTGGATCATTTGGATCGTAACCACTTTGAGCAAGTTGCTTCAACCAATGGTCAGCAAGGGTCACGGGCAGCATGACTGGCAGCAATGAAGGCGGTATTTTACTTGAAAGACTGCGGGCCTTTCGAATTGAAACCAGTGCAGCTTCGGCTACGGCCTGAATCCGACGATCTTCGTTCACGCCCCGGGGCATGTAGCTGCGTCCCTGTGCGGAATGAAATGAGATCGCTTTCAACAGACCCGAAAGAGCCCAGGAAACACCTGCGTGTCTAACAGCGTTCCTTGATTCGGCTGCAAGATTTGCCAACAAAACTTCAGCCATCAACTCGTTTAAAGCCCCAGCCGATGCGTCGGCATAGTTTTCAAGTTCTTCGAGCGATGCCGGGGGCTGCCCATTTAAATCGAAACTGCGCGCTTCGAAATATTCGTCGAACAGATTCTTACTCAAACAATGCTGTTCGACCGCACTTTTCAAACCAAGGGCGACTGGGTGTTCGATCTCTCTGCTATCAAAAATCGCGTCCAAGGTATCGCGCCACCATTGAAGGCGGATTTCTCCCAAAAGCGGTTCGCTGACGATTTCGGGAATCGTCGCTATTTCAAGATTGAAAGCCAGCAATGCCAGAAGTGGGCCACGTTTATCAATGGGGGCAACGCTCGTGCACATCATGCGATCGCGGTCCAACTTGTGGACTCTGTCGGCGCAGATAGATATCCAGTCATCCTTAATCATCGGCGATTCGCACAAATTTTTAGAAAATTCCGGCGAATACTACCAAAATCACTCTTAAAATGGCCCATATTTCCATTACTTTTTAGCGAAACCATTGAAATGGTAATGTCTAGTCGTATATACAGAGACAGAATTTAGAATTATTTTATAAAACAAGCTATGTCCTAACAATATAGGGGAAAATTCAATGTCTGCGATCCTTACAGATCTCAAAAATACAATAATTGCAGGCCTGGTGTTGACGGTTGTCATGATCGTCGTTGTCAGCGCGGGAACCGGCGACGACTTTGCCGTAGACCATATGTACATGACCTTCATCGTAAGGTGGCTGCACGTTGTTAGCGGCGTAATGTGGATCGGCCTGCTGTGGTATTTCAATTTCGTTCAAATTCCCAACATGCCCAACATTCCCGATGATCAGAAGCCCGCAATCGGCAAAGTAATCGCACCGGCAGCTTTGTTCTGGTTCCGCTGGGGCGCCATGGGCACCATCGTGTTTGGCCTGATCCTGGCCATGTTGAATGGGTACCTTGTCGAAGCATTGACGCTTGGCGCTACCGATGGTTTTGACGTTCCCAAGTATACAGCCATTGGCATCGGCATGTGGTTTGGCATCATCATGTGGTTCAACGTCTGGTTCGTAATCTGGCCAAATCAGAAAAAGGCTCTGGGAATTGTCGAAGTCGATGCGGATGCCAAAGCCGCCGCGGCCCGTACTGCGATGCTGTTTTCACGCACCAACACCCTGCTATCCTTCCCCATGCTATACGCCATGGTGTCGGCTCAGAATATCTACTAAGGGTGATTGAACTGCTTTCTAAAACGGGGCCTTCGGGTCCCGTTTTTATTTTCGCCCCTCGAACGCCAGTCCTACGCCCAATCCGATCAGCGCGAAACCGCTGGAACGGAACATCCAGGAAAGGGCCTTGGGGTTCGCGCGAAACCACTTCGAAAGTATGCCTGCAAAAAAACCGAAGGGGCCTTTGATCAGAAACGTCAACGTAGCGAACACGACGCCAAGCACAAATACTGCAAGCGTCGACTCTTCCGCTGAAGTCGGAATAAACTGCGGAAGAAACGCAAAGTAGAACAGCGTTATCTTTGGGTTGGACAGATTTGAAAACGTCCCATCCCAATACATTTTTGCCAGAGAACGGTTGGATTTCGTTTGAAGATCAAGGCTTTTCGCTCCTGAAATCAACAACCGTGCGCCCAAGTACATCAAGTAAGCGACGCCGACGAGTTTCAGAACTGTGAACGCCACTTCGGACGCCACCAGCAATGCTCCAAGTCCCAATGTCGCCAGGATGGTATGCCCCAACAGCCCCGTACTGACCCCCGCCGCAGTTGTCACACCAGCCCGGGAGCCCTGTCCCAGACCACGCGACATGACCAGAACCAAGTCCTGGCCCGGTGCGATAATGACGGCCATGGAAGCCGCAATAAATAGCAGCCAGGGAATTTCTGACATCACTTTCTCTATTAAATACGTTGGACAAGGATAACCGATTTAGGACGTAATATGCCAATTTCGCTGAGTGGGGAAAAATGACCGCAGGAAAGTTCGAAAAAGGCCGCCTGATACTGGCAACCACGACCGAAGACCGCCCGGTGCTCGCCGCATCTGTGCTGGTTGGCTCGCTTTTCCTGCTTGGATTCCAGGATGCCCTGGTCAAATGGACCAATTCAGAAATATCCCTATGGTACTTTAACTTTGTCCGTGCGGGACTGAACGTCATTCTGCTGATCGTTTTTGTTCGGATATTCCTGGGCGGCAAAATACCTGCTTCAAAGCGCCTTTGGGCGGTATATTTGCGCAGTTTCCTGTTGTGCGTGGCGTTGGTTTTCTTCTTTTCGGCCATGCCTTTTTTGAGTTTGGCGGAGATTGCTGCAGGTCTATATGTATTTCCGTTGTTTGTCGCGGTACTGTCGCGTTTCGTGCTAGGCGAAAAAGTCGGTCCACGCAGGGTTATTGCGATCCTATTGGGTTTTGCAGGCACGCTGCTGATCCTGAAGCCGGGCACGGAAGCCTTTTCACCCATCGCTTTGATGCCTATCGGCGCCGGCTTTTTATATGCTTGTACGATTTTAACGACCCGAAGACTCTGTCGCGACGAGTCTCCCCTAACCATGGCCTATGGTGTTTCCGTCGCCTTTCTGGTTTTAAGCGCTGTTGCCTTGATGGTGTTCACTATAGTGCCTTTTTCATCTTACACGCGCGAATGGCCGTACCTATTTACCGGGTTGGAATGGGTGGACCTGTGGGTGTTTGGCGTCATCGCCATTTGTGCGGTTCTTAACCTGAGCGCCAATATTGGTCTAGCGAAAGCCTACCAAAGCGCCGAGGCGAGCTGGTTGGTCCCCTTCGATTACTCATATTTGGTATTTGCAACATTATGGGGCTTTGTAATTTGGCGTGATATGCCCGATGCGTTGATGCTAACCGGCATGGTATTGATCGCGGGCACAGGTATCTATGTTACTCTACGGGCACTAAAGGAATAACAATTTTTCGAAAACGTTCTAAACGGCAATCAGCGCCGCCGCGACGGAGCGTTCTTCAACCAGCAGGACGTTGAAGGTGCGGCAGGCTGCTCCTGTATCCATCCATTCCAGCACAATGTCGTGCTTTCGCAAATCTTCGCGAAGGTTATCGGGTATGGGCTGAAAGTCCGATCCGCAGCCGATGATTAAAATATCGATCTCATCCGCTTTGTCGATGACGACGCTCAACGACTCTAACGATATTGAATCGACCGCCGTAACGGGCCACAGGGCTGCATCTTCAGGAAACAGGATGTGAGAACCTTCTAGACGTTCGCCACCTGCTATGCGAAAGCCGCCGTCGCCGTAACCTTGAAGAAGGTTTCGGGAAGCGGCGACCTGCGGCGTGATGTCTAGTGAAATAACTTTACGGCGCCTGTTCGGCTGCCGCCTCCTCGCTATCGCCACCAGATGCAGAGCGTCGTTCGATGTTCATGTACAGCAAAACCGGAACGGCCAGGCAGATCGATGAATAGGTACCGATCAACACACCCCAGATCATGGCGAAACTGAACCCGCGAATAACCTCACCGCCCAGAATGTAAAGGGAAAGCAGGGCCAGCAAGGTAGTGACACTTGTCATCACCGTACGCGACAGTGTCTCGTTAATGGAATTATTCAGCAGTTCCGGCAGGGGAAGCGTCTTGTATCGGCGCAGGTTCTCGCGAACCCGGTCATAAACAACAACCGTATCGTTGATGGAGTAACCTGCGATGGTCAGAATGGCCGCTACCGTTGAAAGGTTAAATTCCAGCCCTAGCAAAGCAAATATGCCGATGGTGCTGATTACGTCGTGGATAAGGGCGACAACGGCGCCAAGTCCGAATTGCCACTCGAACCGGAACCAGACGTAGACGAGAATGGCGAAGATGGCCGCGCTAACAGCATAAACGCCGTCCCAGAACAACTCGTCACTGATTTTTGGCCCAACGAATTCGGTACGGCGGTATTCGACACCGCCACCGAGGGCCGTCTTGACCTTGTTGACAGCTTCCTGTTGTGCTTTTTCGCCGCCTTCCTGGGCCTGAATGCGAATCAGAACCTCGTCGGGTGATCCGAATTCCTGCAGGCCGATCTCACCTACGCCAAGGCCGGACAAGTTGGATCGCATGGCCTTGATATCCGCAGGGCCCGACAAGGTTTTAACCTCGATCAGGATGCCGCCTTTGAAATCAATGCCGTAATTCAGATCTTTGGTCAGATAAAGGCCTATTGAGGAAATTACCAGCAGGGCCGAAAAGGCGAAGAACATCACCCTGCGCGGGATGAAGCTCAGTTTGAGGTTGCCGGGTATAAGATGTATTCCACGCATTTCTATCCGTCCTATATCGGCAATGTGTCGGGACGTGACTTTTTAAGCCACGTCGCAACCATCAAACGGGTCAGCATAATCGCCGTAAACAGCGAAGTTACAATTCCGATAGCCAACGTTACCGCAAACCCTCGCACGGGCCCGGAACCGAATTGATACAACAGCACGGCGGCGATCAGGGTGGTGACGTTGGCGTCGATAATCGTCTTGATGGCCCGGGAATAACCGGCATCAATGGACGAAATCGGCGTTCGTCCAGCGCGTATTTCCTCACGGATGCGCTCGAACACCAGCACGTTGGCGTCCACCGCCATGCCGACTGTCAAAACGATACCGGCGATACCGGGTAGGGTCAGTGAGGCCTGTAAAAGAGACAACGCCGCGCCGATCAGAATGATATTCGCGATCAGGGCGACGTCGGCCATCAGGCCAAAACGGCCATAAACAATCGCCATGAAAGCCACGACCAGGATCATGCCGACGATCGAGGCGATTTTACCCGCGGCCACTGAGTCGGCGCCGAGGCCGGGACCGACGGACCGTTCTTCCAAAATGGTCAAGGGGGCCGGCAATGCGCCCGCACGCAACAGCAACGCCAAATCCTGAGCGCCCTGGACGGAGAAGTTGCCGGAAATTACGCCGCTTCCGCCCAGGATCGGCTCGCGGATAACAGGTGCGCTGATCACTTTGCCATCAAGCACGATGGCGAAAAGCTTGTTGACGTTTTCCGTTGTCACCTTGCCGAAGCGCTTGCCGCCGACAGTGTCGAAACGGAAACTGACGACCGGTTGATTGTCCTGAAACGACGGTTGTGAGTCGATCAGGGTATCGCCGCTAACCATTACCCGTTTTTTCAGCAAATACATGCGCGGACGGCCATCGCTGCCAATTTCGTCGGCCGAGGGCATTTGCATCGAACCCGGGGGAACCCGGCCGCCGATTGAAGGTTCCTGCCGTTCGTCAACCAGATGGAATGTCAGTTTCGCCGTTTTACCCAGCAGACGCTTGACACGCTCAGGATCGTCGACGCCGGGCAGTTGTACAAGAATACGGTCTTCGCCCTGACGCTGGATCGTCGGCTCCCTAACGCCTGTTTCATCGATCCTGCGACGGACGATCTCGATGGATTGCTCGATTGCCGCGGTACGGCGGTCGCGGATCGCCTGTTCGGTCATTTCCAGGGTAATGCGGCCATCATCCGCAAGATCGATACTCAGAGTATTATCGATTTCCCTTAGCAATTGACGCGCCTGCTCGCCCTGGCTGGTATCCTTGATCGTGACGCCTGCAGTAAGGCCTTCAACTCCCAATCCGCCATAGCGAATGCGGGCCTTGCGCAACGTCGTGCGCATGGTGTCGACCAACGCCTCCAAACGCTCCTTTAGTACACTGTCAACTTCGACCTCAAGAAGCAGGTGGGAACCGCCCTGCAGATCGAGCCCCAGGCTGATCTGTTTATGAGGTAACCAGGTCGGCAGCTGTTCGGCTTGCTTGGCGGTCAAAAAATTTGGAGCAACGAAAATCACACCAAGTGCGCATATGCCCAAAATCAGTACGATTTTCCATTTAGCGAAATAGATCATGAATCAGGATTCCATTAGCTGGAAAGCGGCATCAGCTTTTACCGCCCAACAGGCCTTTCAGCTTCGATGCCGCACCTTTGTCTTCAGTATCATCATCGCCGGAATCGTCGTCCTTTTTGCCCTTCTTGTCTTCCTTGACCGGTTCGGTCTTCGACATGACGGTTGCGATCAAGCCACGTTGGACCCGGACTTTAACGCCATCAGCAATTTCGACGGTAACTTCATTATCGTCGATAACCTTGGTAACGGTTCCGATAATACCGCCGCCAGTAACAACCTTGTCGCCGCGCCGGACGGATTCCAGCATTGCTTTGTGCTCTTTGGCTTTTTTCTGCTGCGGACGAATAAGCAGGAAATAGAAAACGACAAAAATAAGGACCAACGGGAACATAGCCTCGAGGCCACTACCGCCACCGGCGCCACCGGCGGCTTGAGCATAGGCTGGCGAAATAAAACTCATGGGACTCCCCAATAAAAAAATCAATAATCGCCGAAAATTCGACAAGCGACGGACTATAGCGTGCCCGACGCGACTTGCAACCGCTAACAGCCTGTCTTAAAAGCCTTGAAGGACCCATTTTGAAGAAAAATCGATCCCATGAGCGAAAATGACCTGAAACCACTGCTGGAACGCATTGCCGGCGCCTTGGAGCGCCTGTCCCCAAAGGTACCCGGGAACAGTGATATCGACGCGGCGGACGCCTATGTCTGGCATTCGGACGGCTGCTGGCTGGACCCGGTGGAAACGGTTAACAGGGTCGATTTCGCCCTGCTTAAGGGTATCGATCACCAAAGCAGCATATTGTTTGAAAACACGATGAATTTTGCCAATGGCCTGCCAGCGAACAACGCTCTTTTATGGGGCGCGCGTGGAACCGGTAAAAGCTCACTGGTCAAGGCCGTACACACCCGGGTTAATGAAGAAGCCTCTGCCCCACTGGCGCTGGTGGAAATTCACCGCGAGGATATCCCTTCCCTGCCCCAATTGTTGGCGATTTTGCGTGACTCTAAGCGGCGTTGCCTTTTGTTCTGCGACGATTTGTCGTTTGATGGCCAGGACGCCGCGTACAAATCCCTTAAGGCCGTGTTGGAAGGCGGAATCGAAGGACGGCCGGAAAATGTAGTTTTTTACGCCACATCCAACCGGCGCCACCTGATGCCACGCGATATGATCGAAAACGAGCGCTCTACGGCCATTAATCCGGCCGAAGCGGTAGAAGAAAAGGTCTCGTTGTCGGACCGATTCGGTTTGTGGCTGGGTTTCCACAACTGCGACCAGCAGACGTATTTCGATATCATCGACGGGTATGTCGATTTTTACAGTCTGGAGATTGAAACCGAGGAACTTCGCGCGCAAGCCATCGAATGGACGGTTACCCGGGGATCGCGCTCTGGGCGTACGGCATGGCAATTCATCCAGCATCTGGCTGGGCAATTGGGCAAGAAGCTGGACTAATCCCTGTCTTTGTCCAGAAAGCTGCGCACCTGTTGCAGGAAAGGCAGGGCGGCGGAAAAGCCGTCCGCACCGAATTCCTTCTCAAGTTTACTTAACATCGGCATTGCGGCAACCAGGCAGGCCTCCCTGACCCGGCGGCCCTCATCGGTTATTCTAACCAGCTTGCCCCGACCATCCTTCGGGTCGGGGCGGACTTCTACCAATCCTCTGGTTTCAAGGCGTTGAACCGTGTTGGTCATTGCGCCCTTGGTTACTTGGAAGGCGCGGGCCAGTTCAACCGGATTCTGTTCAACGTTCAGACGAACAAAGTGATTGAGCACGGAAAACTGGGATATCTTCAATCCATCGGGCAGAACCTGCTCGAAACTGGCTTTTGCCAATTGCTCAATGATCCCTACTTCGTTGAAGAAGGTAAAAAGCGGCGGATCATTGGGCTTGTTGTCCATCAAACCTTGCTCGTCTTTTTAGCCAACGGCCAGCGCGGGCTGGGCGCCTGGGTTTCACCATAACCGATTCGCCCCAGCATTTGCACACGACCATCGACTTCAAGTTTACGGTGAAGTTCGTCGTAGAGTTCCGTCATTTCCGGATACTCCTGCAGGGCCTGGGAGATCGGGTGAACACCGATGCCCAGTTCGGCACCCTTTATGTTGAGGCGCACCCACGAACGCCCGGCGTTTAGTTGATCGATTCGGGTGTTCGTATCGGTTTTAATCCACACATAGGCCATACCTGAAGCCATCACGGGGCGGAACATATCCAGTCCGGTTTCGAACTCGGAACTTTCGGGATCGGCTATTCCCTCTCGCGTCATCAGACCCATTTTGTTCAAGCCTTCCAGCATGGGACCGCCGATGTCGATTCCGTCCGGATTGGCCTCGATCTCGGCCTTGCCGATGCGCATCAGATCGATACTTTCCTGATAGGTACGGGGGGTTCTGATCTCCACCTCCAGAGCCCGCCAGGATAGATCGCGAAGATCAGCTACCCGAGTCTCATCATTTGTCCAACCAGTGCCATTGGCGTTATCCGCGGCGAGGGCGAGTTGCTTTAGACTTTGCTCAGAAACGCTCTTTTTTGTATCGAAGGAATCCTTGTTGGAGCGCCGCTCGAGGATATAGCGAAATAACGGATCCGGCCTGACGGTGTTGCTTTTTCGAAAAACTATCCGGGCGATGGGTCTTTGGTCGAGATTGTCTTCAGGTTCGCCTTCCGGGAAAGGCTTTATGTCGGCCAGATACCCGGCTTCGGCGGCCGCCATACGCAGGTTTTCCAGAAAACAACCAAGTCCGATCACGATTTGGCGGTTGAAGGGATCCGTATGGGGCAGCAGTCGTTCAAGATCACAGCGCAGTGTGATTACATCATCCTCGCGCAAATCCGCCATCCACGGCTGCCGATTGTGAGGGTTGGGGGCCAGGATGGCGTAAGAAAGCGCCCACATTCGTGGATCATCGTAGCCAATTCCGGCTGTTTTCCATGGTTTAAGTGCTTTTGTCGGTTCCCGCGTAACGGCAAAAGTGCCGACACCGGCGGCAAAAACAACGGCAGTCGATCCGGCAAGTCGAATAAATGAGCGGCGATTCATGGTTCTGTATCCCTTGGTTAATGATTTAACGTTAAACTATATAGTTCAATGTTAAACCTTTTACAACAACTATTTTTGCGAACCGAATTTCGTGGATTATACCTTGGGCAGATACTTGATCGGGTTGATGGCTTTTTTTCCTTTGCGCAACTCAAAATGAAGCTGCGGTTTCTGCACGCTGCCCGATGACCCGACTTTGGCGATGGCCTGCCCCTTTTTGATCTTGTCGCCACGTTTGACCAACAGGGTTTCGTTATGGGCGTAGGCCGTGATCCAGCCACCGGAATGTTTTAATAGCAGCAGATTTCCGAAGCCGCGAAGTTCGTTACCCGCATAAGCAACAACGCCATTTTCTGCGGCCACCACCGGAGCACCTCGAGGAGCGGCGATATTGATTCCGTCGTTCTTCAGTCCCGCCGATTTGCCGCCGTAACTAGAAACCACCTTCCCCCTAACCGGCCATGCAAAACCCTTCCCGGAAGTGCTGGGCGGCGTTGGAACCGGTTTGGGTTGTGCTGGCGATCTGGCCGTAATGGAAGTGCGTTTAGGCGGTGGCGCTTCGGCTGTCGGAACATCGACGGGTTGCGCCCGGTTGAAATCCGGCAACGCCAAATGTTGCCCAACATAGATTGTATAGGGCGCCTTCAAGCCATTTAGCCTGGCAATAGCATACATATTGACGTTGTACTTCTGGGCTATAAGGCTCAAATATTCACCGCTCCTGACCACGTGTTCGCGCGAACGTGGAAGGACAAGCCGCTGTCCAGGCTTCAGGATGTAGGGCGCGGTAAGACTATTGGCTCTTATAATCGCCCGGGCGGAAACCCTATGGCGTTTGGATATACCGTACACCGTATCGCCTTTACCGACGATTACAGCACTGGCGTTGACGAAAGCGCCGGATGAGGGGCTTGATGTCTGCGGACGATTGGATGCCCGCGGTCCATCATCCGGTGGAGGCCATTCCGCCCAGCCGCAAGCTGACAACACCACGAGCGCGATCAACAGAACAATCGCCTGTTTCAAAGACGTGTTACGAATCATCCTTTAATTATCGCTAAGCCGTCCAATTTCTTCAATCATGGTGGTGATTATCGGGCGAAGAAACCGTACAATCCACAATGAGATTCCTAGCCTCGCTTTCTGGAGCAAAAAGCATGCAGCAGCAAGATACTTACACCCAGCAGCGTATCGATCTGGCCGCCGCCTTTAGGTGGACCGCACGATTGAATATGCATGAGGGCATAGCCAATCACTTTAGCCTTGCCGTCAGCGACGATGGGGCCAAGTTTTTGCTAAATCCCTATGGTCGGCATTTTTCATTGATACGGGCTTCCGACTTGTTGCTGATTGACGCCAACGATCCAAAGACGGGTGATCGAGACGACGTCGACCCGACGGCCTGGTGTATTCACGGCGCCATGCACCGGAATCACCCGGGGGCCAGATGCATCATGCACGTGCATTCAAAATACGCGACCGCTTTGGCCAGCCTTGCGGACAGTTCCATACCGCCGATTGACCAGAACACCATGCGATTTTACAACCGAATCGCTATTGATGACGGTTTCGATGGAATGGGATTGGGCGAGGAGGCTGAACGACTGACAACGGTATTGGGAAACAAACGCGTCGTCGTCATGGGCAACCACGGGGTCATGGTCGTTGGCGACACGGTGGCGAAAGTTTTCGACGAATTGTACTACTTTGAGCGTGCCGCCCAGAACCTTATTACTGCGCTGTCGAGCGGGAGAAAACTTCGCATCGCCAACCACGAAGTGGCGGAAAAAACGGCGCAGCAATTTGAGGATTATCCCGAATTCGCCGAAAGGCACCTGAACTCGCTAAGGGAAATTCTGGATCGGGAAGAGCCCGATTATAAAAACTAGTTCAGACTAAGGCTCGTCGCCTTCGACTAGCGGCACGAAGCGGGTGATACCCAGTTCTTCGGTTTCGATACCTTCTTTAGTACGAGTAACGCGTAGCAATCGCTGATCGTGTTCGTCACGCCCGTCATTGACAGGCACGACCATGATTCCACCGATAGCCAATTGTTCGACCAGAATGGGCGGGATGTCATGGGCGGCAGCGGTGACAATGATACGTTCGAACGGAGCTTGCTCTTTCCAGCCCAGCGACCCATCGCCAATACGGGTCGTAATATTGGTCAGGCGCAATTGATCGAAACGCCCCTCAGCGCCTTTCATAAGCTCCTTGTAGCGTTCGATGGTGTACACCCGCCGGCAAAGCGGCGCCAGAACGGCAGACTGATAACCGGACCCGGTACCGATTTCCAGAACCTTCATGCGGTCAGTCAAATTCAACGCCTGAGTCATTAGTCCAACTGTCAGCGGCTGGCTGACCGTCTGGTGATGGCCGATGGGTAGCGCGATGTTTTCATAGGCCTGCTCACGCAAGGCATCAGGCACGAACATTTCTCGCGGCACCCGCTCCATGGCGTCAACAACCTGGCGGTCGGTTACCCCGCCCTGACGCAATTCCAAAATCAAGAGCGCTTTACCGTCTTCTTCGAACACTAAAAAACCTCCTTGAGTTTTTTCAATGTCCCGGGATGACTAAGATCCGTGGTAAGCGCCAGGACAGATATTGCGCCTCGGTTAATGGCTTCAAGGTCCGTCCCTTTTTGAAATTTATCCTCAATGCGTTGCGGTCCAACCCAGTAGTAGGTGTCGCCACGCGGATCGATGCCCGATTGCAACGCGCCGCCAAGTTTGCGGCGACCCTGGCGGACGACTTCGATGCCGCAAACCTTGGCGGCCGGGACGTCGGGGAAGTTCACGTTAACCAGAACCGAGCGTTGAAACGACAACTTGAATAATCCTTTGAGGACTTTTGGTAGCCACTTTTCCGCCGTTCCCCATTTGACAGGGTGTTGATCCTGGTAGGCCTGCGACAAAGCAATGGCCGGGTATCCCAGAAGAGTTCCCTCCATTGCCGCGGCTACGGTTCCGGAATAGATGACGTCTTCACCCAAATTGCCGCCCCGGTTGACGCCCGAAAGCACCAGATCGGGCGGGCAATCCTTCATAACTTGATTGATTCCCAGCAAAACACTGTCGGAAGGCGTCCCGTTGACGCTGAATCGCCGGGTAGACACTTTCCGAATGCGCAGGGGCTGGCGCAGGGTCAGGGAATGGCTGGCCGCACTTTGCTCGTTTTCGGGTGCGACGACCCAAACCTCCTTGGCCAGTTTACGCATGACGCGTTCAAGCATCTTGATGCCAGGGGCGTCAATACCATCGTCATTGGAGATCAGCACCCGCGCGTTTTTAAGGGTTTTCACCCGTTCAATCATTGGCCGGTATTACCTCCAGGCCACCCATGTAGGGCCTAAGCGCCTCAGGGATGACGATGGAACCATCCTCTTGCTGGAAGTTTTCGAGAATCGCCACCAGCGTACGGCCGACGGCCAGTCCTGAACCATTCAGGGTATGGACGAAGCGGGTTCCTTTTTCGCCTTCGGGGCGGTAGCGGGCCTTCATGCGGCGAGCCTGGAAATCCCCGCAATTGGAACAACTGGAAATTTCCCGGTAGCGGTCCTGTCCAGGCAGCCAGACTTCAATATCGTAAGTACGACGCGCGCCAAATCCCAGATCACCCGTGCACAGAGTGACAACCCTGTAAGGCAGGCCCAGGCGCTTCAGGACTTCTTCGGCACAAGCAGTCATTCGCTCAAGTTCTTCGTCGGAATCATCCGGTTTGACGATGGAGACCATTTCGACCTTTGTGAACTGATGCTGGCGGATCATGCCGCGGGTATCCTTGCCGGACGAACCGGCTTCCGAGCGGAAACACCATGTCATCGCGGTGTATCGGCGAGGCAAGTAATCTCCGTCGATAATGGTGTCGGCGACGATATTAGTCAGCGGTACTTCGGCGGTCGGGATCATCCACAAGCCGTCTTCCGTCTTGAACAAATCCTCGCCGAATTTCGGCAACTGACCGGTGCCGTATAGCGCCGTATCGCGCACCAACGCGGGTGGATTTACTTCTGTAAGACCGTGCTCATTGATATGCAAATCCAGCATAAACGCTGCCAGCGCCCTTTCCATACGGGCCAGCGCCCCGCTCAGTACAACGAAACGCGCACCGGACATTTTCGCCGCCGTATCGAAATCCATTTGGCCCAAGGCTTCGCCAAGATCAAAATGCTCCTTTGGCGTGAATTCGAAACTGGGGATGTCGCCCCATTTGCGTTCCTCGCGATTGTCGTCTTCGTCGTCACCATCCGGAACAGCATCCAGTGGCAGGTTGGGAATGGTCGACAGGGCCGCTGTCAGTTCTTCGGTTTTAAGGCGTGCGCCCTCTTCGGCGGCGGCTTGCGCGTCCTTTGAACGGGAAACTTCCGCGATGATATCAGCGGCGTCTTCGCCGCGCGCTTTGGCGGCGCCAATTTCCTTGGAAAGTTTATTTCGTTCGGCCTGAATTTCCTGGGCTTGGGTTTCTTTTTCCCGGCGTTCTTTGTCCAGGGCAATCAGTGAGGCAGACTGAGGTTCCAGGTTCCTGCGTCCCAGTCCCTTGTCGAACTCTTCGGGATTTTCGCGGATCCATTTAATGTCGAACATATCGGTTCTCGCTTAAGAAGTAATCAGGGGCCGAAATCGTCAGGATTAGTTTCTGCGGACTTAGGTTTGGCGTCTGCTTCCTCTTTCTCGTCATTTTCCGTGTCATCATCGTCGTCGTCGTCGTCATCTTCTTCGTCTTCTTCAAGCGGCGGTCCCTGGACAATGCTAACGGAAAAAATGGATATTTCGTAGAGCAGGATCGTCGGCAGAGCCAGACCGATCTGGGAAATAACGTCCGGAGGCGTCAGCACGGCAGCAGCCACGAAAGCCAGGACTATGGCATAACGGCGTTTCTTGCGTAGGCCATCGGCCGTCACCATGCCAACCCGGCCAAGGAGGGTCAGCAGGACTGGCAGTTCAAAGCACAATCCGAAAGCGAAGATTAGGCGCATGACCAGTGAAAGATACTGATCAACCTTTGCCTCAAGCTGGATCGGAAGCGCGCCCGCGCCGCCAACAGATTCGAAGCTGAGGAAAAACTTCCAGGCCAACGGAAAGATGAAGTAGTAAACCAACGAGCCACCCAGAAAAAACAGGATCGGCGTCGCAATAAGGAACGGCATCAGGGTCTTCTTTTCGCTTTTATAAAGACCCGGGGCGACGAACAGCCACAATTGCATGGAGATAAAAGGAAAGGCCACAAAAAGGGCGGCAAAGAAAGCCACCTTGATGTAGGTGAAGAAGGCTTCATGCAGGGCGGTAAAGATCAGGCGCCGATTGCCCCCCATCCCTTCAAGGGCGTCCGCCAACGGGCGGACCAGAAATTCATACAGGGTCGGGGCAAAATAGTAGCACACGAAAAAAAGAACAATGACCGACGCCGCAGAGTACATCAGGCGTTGGCGCAATTCGATCAGATGTTCAAGCAGCGGCGCTTTGCTTTCTTCAATGTTCTTGTCTTCGTTATCGGCCACTCTTATGCATCCTTGTTGGCGTCTGGATCGGCATCAGGGGTTTTCGACTCTTCGCCTACGGAGCGCGACGGCGGCTCGGTAACGGCATCGGTTCCGGCGGTTTCATCGACGACCATGTGTTCTTTAGCCGACTGATCCAGATCTTCCTGAATCTCCGTCATCCCCAGATCGTCCGCAAGGCCACCCGTAGGATCAAGGGCATCCTGAACTTTTGAGGTGATATCGTCGTCGGACAGATTCTCGATTTTATTTTTCATGTCGTCCAGATCGGCTTCACGGACGACTTCATCCAATCCGTCCTGAAAATCGCGCGCCAACATCCGGCCTTTGCGAACCAGTCCCATGACAGTACGCAAAGCGCGCGGCAAATCTTTGGGCCCGACAACGATCAGGCCTAGAACGGCAACGATAAAAAGCTCCTGCCAGCCAATATCGAACATGGCGAGACGGTACTCCCGGCGAAAATAGAGAAGAAGGAAGGGCCTAACGGGGCCCCGGGGTCAATGCTTGCTTTAGAAAGTTACCCGCTCTTTTTTTCTTCTGTAGCGGTCTGATCGACAGTTTCCGTCTTGTCTTCGCTCAGTTTCGGAGCGTCCGCGGAAGCGTCGGCATTATCCCCTTCATCGTCCTTCATGCCCTTTTTAAAGGACTTAAGCCCCTTGCCGAAGTCACCCATCAGCGAGGATATCTTTCCTTTTCCGCCAAATAGGACAAGGACGACCACCAGAACGATGACCCAATGCCAAATGCTAAATGCACCCATAATATAATTCTCACTCGTCTCTTTCGTAAATTCGAGGGCGGATAATGGCAGAAACCCTATGACAGAGCAACGCCGCAAACGCCTTTATACTCAATAACTAATCTACCGGTAATTAATTGATGCGAGCCAGCAAAGCACTTTTTCATGTTGGCTCGGAAAGTTCACTAGCCCCGTCGTCGGGGTCGAGGGGCTCGGGTTGGACGTCGTCGACGTTTTCGCCCCCTTCTTCTTCATCCAAATCCGCCGCCAACGGCAGTTCGGCTTCGTCTTCATCTTCGCTCCCGGCGCCGTCAATATGGGCCACGTCTGCAGCCTTGGCGGCGACGTTTCCGGAAATTCGATAAGCGTCTATGGCTGGCCGTTTATCCAGCAATCCGGCGGATTTCAACTCATCAATACCCGGCAAGTCCTTGATGCTTTCCAAACCAAAATGATCCAGAAATCCGTCCGTCGTGCCCCAGGTCGTAGGGCGACCAGGGGTCTGGCGACGGCCACGGGGCTTTATCCACCCATGCTCAAACAAGGTATCGAAAGTGCCTTTGCTTAACGAAACACCACGCACTTCCTCAATTTCGCCACGGGTAATAGGTTGGTGATAGGCGATAATGGCCAGCGTTTCGATGGTGGCCCGGCCAAGCTTGCGTGCGACCTCAATGTCACGGTTTAACATATTGGCCAGATCAGGGGCCGAACGGAACGCCCATGAACCTCCGGCCTGAACCAGGTTGACGCCCCTGCCCTCGTAGTGGCTCTTCAGTTCCTGTAGCAAAGGCTGAAGTTCGACATCTTCGGGCAAACGACGCGCCAGTGACTTTTCGGTCACCGGGTCGGTGGATGCAAACAGGATTGCTTCCAGCAGCCTGACATTCTGGTCGAGTTTATCGCTCATTCATCGTTGTCCTCGGTCGAGGACGCTTCGATAGGCCCTGACGGCCTTGCGGTCAAGTCCCCCGACCCACTACGTAGAAAAATTTGTCCGAAAACGCTATCCTGGCGGATACGCAACTTGCCCTCGCGGGCCATTTCAAGGGATGCGGCAAAGGTTGATGCGACGGCGGATCGATAGGGCAATCCTTTTCTCAGGCCCGCAGGCAGAAATCTCGCCAGCGTGCTCCAGTCCGGCAATTTGCCGACGATCTGATGCAAGCGATCCAGGGCGTCATCAACGCTGTGTAGGTCCCACGCCTCGATATGCAAAGTGCCATCTCCCTTTACCCGGTTGCTCTGGGAGGCATAGGCTTTCAAGAGGTCAAACAGGGTGACATCGAAAATGGTTGTGTGAGAGGTCTTGAATTTTTCGGGTACGCCCCTTGCGAAAAAATCCTGACCCAGCTTGTCTCGAGCCATCAATCGCGCCCCTGCTTCCTGCATCGCTTCCAGACGCTTAAGCTGGAACGCCAGTGCCATGGCCATTTCCTCGCCACTGGGTTCATCTTCACTATCCAGGTCCGGTAGCAGCAACCGCGATTTCAGGTAGGCCAGCCAGGCCGCCATAACCAGATAATCGGCGGCCAGTTCCAAATTCTGCTGACGCGCAATAGCGACGAATTCAAGATACTGGTCCGCCAGTTGAACGATGGAGATCTGGGTGATATCAACTTTCTGATCACGCGCCAGGGTCAATAGAACATCGATCGGCCCTTCGAAGCCGTCAATATCGACGACAAAGGCCGCCGGATTCTCGCTGCTGGGCGTTTCCGGAGCTTCAAAATCTTCGATATTTTCCATTGTCGATCCTTAAATCACCCCAGTCAGATGGAATATCCATTGGGATAGATAGGCGGCGGGTTCGGCGACCAGCCACCAGAAAATGTTTAAATCAACCCCCAGCTTTTCGCCAACCCACGGCAAAAGAAAGATTCCCCCAAGAATAATCAAAAAACCGACCCGTTCCAAGCGCGCCAAACGTATCGCAAGGGGCCGCGGCAATAACCCGACGGCAACCCGGCCGCCATCAAGCGGCGGCATGGGCAGCATATTGAATACCGCCAGTATCATATTCAGGAATATTGAATTTCTGAGATTGTAGAAAACCCACTCGGCGACTTCCTCCTGCATGAAACCAAGGGTATGCATCAACAAGGACGATACGACGGCCAGCATGATATTGGTTCCGGGACCGGCCAGGGCGACCAGTACCATGTCGCGGCGGGGATTGCCCAAGCGGTTAAAGTCAACCGGCACCGGCTTGGCGAACCCGAACATCATTTTCCCGCCGCTCAACAACAGCAGCAGCGCCGGCATGATCACGGTGCCGAAAGGATCGACGTGGCGAAACGGGTTGAAGCTGACCCGGCCCAAGCGAAATGCGGTGTCGTCGCCCAAACGCCAGGCGACGAAACCGTGGGCTGCTTCGTGAAAGGTAATCGCGACTAAAACCGGCAACGCCCAAACCGAAACCGTAAACATCAAGCTGTCGATATCCATCAGGCCAGCATATCCTCTAGTTTCTGAACGGCGTCAGAATAATCCAAATTCAGGGGTGAATAGTTTTGCTGCCTCATTTCCTCACCCCTTTCAATACGGGCTAGTGACCGATCGCTTAAGGGCGAACAACCGGCAACAATTCCCGCCATTTCCGCCATATCGCCGTTGCAATGCAGCACGACATCGCAACCGCTCGCCAAGGCTTTTGCCGTACGGAATTTGTACGATCCATCAAGCGCCTTCATGGAAAGATCATCGGAAACAAGCACGCCGTCAAATCCAATGTCGTTGCGGATCAGCTTGATCACATCCGCTGAAAGGGTCGCCGGTTCGTCAGCATCCAACGCTGTATAGAGTACATGGGCCGTCATCGCCCAAGGCATATCATTCAAAGCGCAAAAAGGCGCAAAATCGGATTGTGAAAGAGTTTCAAGATCAGCATCAACGCGCGGTAACGCCTTATGGCTGTCCACATCGGCACGGCCATGACCGGGAATATGCTTTATAACGGGTAGAACGCCGCCACTCAGGAATCCCTCGCAGGCAGCGGCGGCGAGCGTCGCAATCGTTCTCGGATCATTTCCCAATGCTCTGTCGCCGATAATTGGATCCGCGCCCGATTGCGGTAAGTCGATTACCGGAGCGCAGTTTACTGAAATACCCAAGTCGGACAGTTCATGGGCAATCAGGCGGGCATTCAGGCGAACGGCTTCGATCGCCAAATCGGAATCGTGGTCATATAGGGAGGCAAAAAGACTTGCGGCCGGAGCTGCGCGCCAACGTGGTGGTTTCAGGCGTTGAACGCGCCCCCCCTCCTGATCGATCAGGACCGGCGCATTTTCACGCCCTACGCAATCACGCAAAGAGTCCACCAATTCCCTGACCTGTTCGGGATTTTCGCAATTGCGCTGAAACAGGATGAACCCCAGCGGCTGGGTATCGGAAAAAAAGGACCGTTCCTCATTATTTAGGACGGTGCCACTGCATCCGAATATTACTGCGAGAGGTGCCATTAATTGCCGGGACGAACGATTAGACAGCCGACTTTGCGCTTGGAAAGGTTCTGGCATAAAGCCTTGGCCACGTCTTCCCCGGCGATGGGTCCCGCCCGCAGACGGTAGAAGATTCCTTTGTCAGGTCCCAAATCGGCGCGTACGACATTTAACGAATATCCACCCAGCAAATCCCCATGCTTCTTTTTCAAGCGTTCCCATTCGGTCGTCGCCCTTTCAGCCGTGCGCACGGCGGCGATTTGAATTTGATAGGCGAGGCTTGAAATGGCCGAGGCCGTTTGCGGTGTGCTGGGTGTTGGGGTTGCAACGGGTGCTGGAGTTGGAGCAGCAACCGGCGAAGGAGCCACCACGGGTTCTTTGGGCATCATATCTTGATTAACGATAACCGCCGGCTCTTCCTTCTTCGTTTCCTTATTTGCAGATTCTGCCTTATTCGGAAGCAGTTTGGTTACATCGATTTTCCCTGGTTCAAGCTTTTGCGGTTTGGGCAACTGTTTAGGTTTTTCGACGGCCGAAGGCGTTTCGGCAACTTGTGATTCTGCTTGTTGCGCAGGTGTTGGCAGCGGCGGTGTTTTCGGCATTTCGGGCGGCGGCAAAAGACGTTCGACTCGGGGTTCTTCGACGCCGCCTTTCATCCGGTCATAAACCAGTTTGTCGCGGTCAGGAACCGACATCCCACCCGGATTCTTAGGGCGAACCTTGACCGGCCCTTCCGCAGCCCGGATGACTGGGATATTGTCACCATCGCCACGCGCCAGCATATCGCCGTAGAAATGCCATCCCGCACCGGCGCCCCCACCTACAACCAGAAACATCAGAGTAAGCCACAGGCCGGTTCGCTTCGGCTTGACCCGCTTGACGGCCTCAAACTCAAGGGCTTCGGAAGGATCGGGCACAATCTCTTCTGTCGGTGCGTCCGAAGGGACCATTAACGCATTTCCTCCACGGGAACGACTCCAATAACCTGCAACCCTGATGCGATCACGAACGCGACACCTTTGACAAGAGCTAATCTGGCCAAAGTCAAATCCCGGTCCTCTTCCAGGATGAAGCGCAACGAGGCATCATCCTTGCCCTTGTTCCACAACGAGTGGAATTCAGTCGCCAGATCACCCAGGTAAAAAGCGATGCGATGGGGTTCATGGGCCAAGGCTGCCCCTTCAACCATGCGCGGCCAACTCGCCATTAATTTGATCAGGGCCAGTTCTGAAGGATCCTGAAGGCGTTCCAACGGAGCGTTGGCCAACGCTTCGGCGAAAAGTTCCTCTTCGCTGAAGTTCTCGGCCGAATGGCGAAGAACCGAATGAATGCGCGCATGGGCGTATTGCACATAAAAAACAGGGTTGTCGCGGGATTGTTCAGTAACTTTGGTCAGGTCGAAATCCAGCTGGGCGTCGTTCTTGCGAGTCAACATGATGAAACGGACCACGTCCTTGCCGACCTGATCGATAACGTCGCGCATGGTAACGAAGGTTCCCGCCCGCTTGGACATTTTGAAGGGTTCCCCGTCCTTCATCAGATTGACCATCTGGCAAAGCTTTACATCCAGTTCACCTTCGCCCTCCGTTAAGGCCTTGACGGCGGAGGCCATGCGCTTGACGTAGCCGCCATGGTCGGCGCCCCAGACATCGATCATGGTGTTGAAGCCGCGGCGGTGCTTGTCTTCGTGGTAAGCCATGTCGGTAGCGAAGTAGGTCCACGATCCATCGGATTTCTTTACCGGGCGGTCCGTATCGTCGCCAAATTCGGAAGATTTAAACAAGGTCTGCTCGCGCGGTTCCCAGTCATCGGGCTTACGGCCCTTTGGCGGCTCAAGGACGCCTTCATAAATCAGGCCCCTCTCCTCCAGCGCCCCCAGGGCCTTTTCAACCCCGCCTTTAGCCACCATTTCGCGCTCTGAAGTAAAGACGCTCTGATGAATGCCCAGGGCAGCCAGATCATCGCGGATCAGATCCATCATTGAGGAGATGGCGAAAAGGGAGATCGGCTCCAACCATTCGGTCTGCGGAGCATCTTTCCATTTATCGCCTTCCACTTCGGCCAGTTTTTGGCCGGCGGGAATAAGGTAGTCGCCGGGATAAAGGCCTTCCGGGATTTCCCCGATATCTTCACCCAGCGCCTCGCGGTATCGAAGGTGGAGCGAGCGGGCCAGGGTTTCGATCTGCGCCCCGGCGTCGTTGATGTAATACTCGCGAGTAACGGCGAAGCCTGCCTTTTCAAGAAGCGAGGCCAGCGCATCGCCAAAAACCGCACCGCGACCGTGGCCTACGTGCAAGGGCCCGGTCGGATTAGCTGAAACATATTCAACATTGACCGGTTCATCCGCCCCGATTTTTGAATCGCCATAGCTCGTACCGGCTTTCAGGACCTCGCCAAGCCGCTCGTACCAGAAGGAAGTGTCCAGTCGCAGGTTGATAAATCCAGGCCCCGCAATCTCCGTTTCCGCAACAAATTCCATGGCTTCCAGTCGTTCGGCCAACGGTTCAGCTATATCGCGGGGTTTCCTGCCCGCCGGTTTAGCGAGCAGCATGGCGGCGTTGGTGGTGACATCACCGTGAGAGGCGTCGCGGGGCGGTTCAACCGCGATGCGGGAGGTGTCTATGCCCTCGGGAAGCAGGCCTTCGGCGACAAGTTTGTCAATTATGGTTGCCACCTGACCTTGGAAGTAGTCGAACAAATTCATGAATTTCTAGCCTGAACGTCAAACAGATTTTGGTATTCGTCGAGCGCGAAACGGTCTGTCATACCGGCAAGGTAGTCAGCGACCGTACGGGCGGTTTCGGGTTGGGTTGCATTTTGGGTCAGCGTCCGCCATTCGCTCGGCAGGCACTCGGGCTCATCAACCAGCAATTTGAATAGCTCCTTGACCACCCTTTTGGCCTTCGACGTCATGCGGTTCAGCTTGTAGTGCCTGTACATGTTTTCATAAAGGAACTTCTTCAAAGCGGCGTCGTTGGCGCGCATACTTTCCGAAAAACCCGCAATGGGGCGGTTGTGGGCGCGGATATCATCGGGTGATTTCGCCTTCAGGTCTTTCAAGCGCCGCCCGGTTTCATCCAACAGATCGATAACCATATCGCCAATCATGCGACGGACGGCTTCGTGAATGGTGCGAGATTCGTCCAGGTCCGGATAGGTTTTTTTAACCTCGGCGAAAACCGGACCGGCTAGAGGCACATCGGCCAGATCCTTGATGGTGAACAGGCCGGCGCGCAATCCGTCGTCGATATCGTGGTTATTATAGGCGACGTCGTCGGAAATTGCCGCGACCTGCGCCTCGGCGCTGGCGTAAGTGGCCAGTTCCAGATCATGCCGGGCGTTGTATTCGGATACGGCGCTGGGCAGGTCGGCTTCCGAACGGCCGGCATTTAGTAACGGGCCGTTATGCTTGACTACCCCTTCAAGGGTCTCCCATGTCAGGTTCAGCCCCAGGAAATCCGCATAATGTTCTTCGAGTTGGGTCACGACCCTTAAGGATTGGGCGTTGTGATCGAATCCACCGTAAGGTTCCATCATTTCCTTCAAGGCGTCCTCGCCCGCATGGCCGAACGGCGGATGCCCCAGATCGTGGGCCAGCGCCAGGGCCTCGCCAAGGTCCTCGTTCAAGTCCAGCGCCCGGCAAACTGAGCGGGCGATCTGCGAGACTTCCAGGCTGTGGGTCAGGCGGGTGCGAAAGAAATCCCCTTCATGATTGACGAATACCTGGGTTTTGTATTCCAGACGCCGAAAAGCGGCCGAATGGATGATCCGGTCGCGGTCACGCTGGAAACAGGTTCTCGTCGCGCTGTCTGGCTCTTCAAACAGCCGTCCCCGGCTGTCTTCGGGCCTGCAGGCATAAGGAGCAGTAGTCATGGTCCGGAACCTACAGCCACCGGGCTTTTCAAGCAATGAAAGAACAGCACCTTTGACAATTGGAAAATCCATACTAAATTAGTGGGACATGATATAAAGACGATCGCTAATTGTGAAAGAATTTAAGATGCCCGATACCAACACTCTCGATGCGAATAATATCATCGGTATTTCCGACAACGCGGCCAAACGCATTGCAGTCCTTGTCGAAAACGAGAAAGTCGAAGGCATGCGCTTGCGCGTGGCGGTATCCGGCGGCGGGTGCTCGGGCTTCCAGTACGGTTTCAGCCTGGACAACGAAAAAAATGACGACGACCTGCTATTCGAAAAGAACGGTATCGAGGTGGTTGTCGATGAAACGTCCCTGGAATTCCTTAAAGGTTCCGAACTGGATTATGTGGAGGACCTGATCGGCTCTTATTTCTCAATGACCAATCCGAACGCGACATCGACTTGCGGTTGCGGCTCATCATTTGCCGTATAATCGGTCAAGTATGGTACAAATTGAGGCCCGTATGGAAGCGGGCCTTTTTTAATGGAAGTAACCTATGACCCGTATCGCTAGCTGGAACGTCAATTCCGTCAAGGCCCGCTTGGAGCATCTACAGCGCTGGCTGAAAGAGGCCTCGCCGGATGTCGCCCTGTTGCAGGAGTTGAAGTGCGTTGACGAGGCATTCCCTTCTCTGGAGATCGAGGCCCTGGGTTACAACGTCGCTACAGCTGGCCAGAAGACCTACAACGGCGTCGCCATATTATCCAAATCCCCCATTGATGTTGAACTTAGAGCCCTGCCCGGCGACGAAACGGATGAACAGGCCCGATATATCGAGGCCTTCACAGGCAACGTCCGGGTCGCCAGTATCTATCTTCCCAACGGCAATCCGATCCCGGGCGAAAAGTTCGACTACAAACTGAACTGGATGGAACGCCTTTACGCCCACGTCCACGACCTTTTGAAAGGCGAGGATGCCTTTGTGTTGGGAGGCGACTATAATGTCATTCCGGAGGAAGGCGACGTCTACAGCCCCGCTGCGTTTAGGGATGACGCCTTGTTTCAACCGGAATCTCGCGCGGCCTTGAGGAAGATCATCAATCTGGGGCTGACCGACGCTTACCGGGCGACGACATCTGAAACCGGGCGTTATACCTGGTGGGGATACCAGGGAGGCGGATGGCAGAAGGACAACGGCGTGCGCATCGATCACCTTCTGCTGAGCCCGCAAGCCGCAGACCGCCTACAAGCTTGCGACATCGACAGGACGCCCAGAGGCTGGGAAAAACCATCGGATCACACGCCGATCTGGTGTGAATTGAGGGATTGATATGACTGAAACCTACGAAGGCGGATGCCAGTGCGGACAAATTCGCTACCGCATCACCGGCGAGTGCAGCAACACCACAAACTGTCACTGCACCCAGTGCCGCATGGCCACAGGCGCGCCCTACGGCACGTGGAGCGAATTCCCGGCCACGGCTGTAACATTCACCACGCGCCCTCAGTATTTCAGCTCGTCCGATTCGGCCGAGCGGGGATTTTGCCCCAATTGCGGCACGGCGCTGACCTTTTGCTACCTGGAGGGCGATACGGTGGACATCGCCACTGCAACCCTGGACAACCCGGACGCCTTTCCGCCAGTCGATCACTTGTGGGTCGAAAGTAAAATCGAGTGGGTAAAAATCGACGACGGCCTGCCCCAGTACCCGCGAGAACGGGAAGGCAACTAGCCGATTTTTACCGAGGAGATGGTATCCAACAGGTTTTTTGCGGAAACGGGTTTTTCTAGATACCCATGGGTGGCGTCGCCGGATGAACGTTTTCGAATCTCTTCGATGGAAAGCCCGGTCAAAATCACCACTTTTGACGGCAATTCCATATCCTTGACCATTTGGGCGAATTGCCCGCCATCCATTTCATCCATCACCCAATCACAAAAAACAATATCGACCGGACGCTTGATTAACTTATCAATGGCGCTGTTGGCGCTTTGCTCTAACTGCACGCGACGCATGCCGAAGGCCTTAAAAATGGTCTTCATTAAAAGCAGGATTTGTTCGTTGTCGTCGACAACCATGACAGAAAGATCCTTTAGGTCTCCGACGCCGGCCTAGGAGCGTTCATCCTCCATGAAACTGATGGCGCCCGCTTTCTCCTGCGCCGACAGATTCGCCAGACAATCCTCGCGATAGTTAAAGTCTTCGCCGGAGATATGATCGATCAGCCAATCCTTTAAAAAGTCCCTCAGCTCGAGTGCTTTCAAGGTTTCGCTATTACTGCAGAAGCTTTCGTCAATTTCCCGCACCCGGTCCGCCAGGGATTGATGCTCTTTCCTATGATTTTCCAGCCCCGCATGACCTGCGAATTCCATCAGTTTTTCTTCGCGAAAAAAATGATACTTCGTGTAGTCGTAAAGCGTGCCCAGAATGCTGGACAATATCGCTGATTCGCTTCGTTTGTCGGCCGCATCGTTGGCCTGATTGATCAATTGAACCAGTAGACGATGGTCAGCATCGATAAATGGTATGCCGATTTCGAATTCTTTCTCCCAATGAACGTAGTCCACTGTTCCCCCCAAGACATGCGTAGCATTCGGCTACGAAATTCGTGCCAAACGACCTGACTGGAAACACACTCCAGTCGTTTTCTTTCACAGGATGATGCCCTCATGCATGACCGTTATCTGTGATTGGGATCACACATTAGAATAAAAATAGTTAAAAACCAACCTTTTTACTCGACCTGGGAAACGTCACGCACGGCGCCCTTGTCGGCTGAGGTGGCGAGGGCCGCATAAGCCCTCAACGCCTGCGAAACGACACGGATCCTGTTCGGCTTCCAGGCATCCTTGCCTTTCGCGCCCATTGTCTCGCGCCGACTTGCGAGTTCTTCAACGGATAGCTTGACGTTAACCGAGCGATTCGGAATATCGATTTCGATGATGTCACCGTTTTCGACCAGGCCTATCGCTCCGCCTTCGGCGGCCTCTGGCGAGGCGTGGCCGATACACAGCCCCGAGGTGCCGCCGGAGAAGCGGCCGTCGGTGATCAGGGCGCATTCCTTGCCCAGGCCCATGGATTTAAGATAACTGGTCGGATACAGCATTTCCTGCATTCCGGGACCGCCCTTCGGTCCTTCGTAGCGGACGATCACCACATCGCCGGATTTGACGTCGTTGCCCAGGATTTTGGCGTTGGCCTCTTCCTGGCTTTCGCAAATTACAGCCGGGCCGCTGAACGTAAGGATGCTTGCGTCGACGCCAGCGGTTTTTACGATGCAGCCGTCTTCGGCGATATTGCCATACAGCACCGCCAACCCGCCGTCCGGGGAATAAGCGTTGGCGACATCACGAATGCAGCCCCCTTCCCGGTCCTCGTCCAGCGAGTCATATTGCCTGGACTGGCTGAAGGCTTCCTGTGTCGGCACCCCGCCCGGAGCCGCCATGTAAAACTGTTGGATTTCGTCGTCATTTGCTCGCTTGATATCCCATTGGTCGATGGCGTCGCCGGTGGTGCCGCCTTCGATGCGCGGGACGCCGCGGTTAATCAGACCGCCCCGGTCCAATTCACCCATAATTCCGATGATGCCACCGGCCCGATGCACGTCTTCCATGTGGAAATCTGGCGTAGACGGTGCCACCTTACACAGGTGCGGAACCTTGCGTGACAGCCGGTCCATATCCTTCATGGTGAAATCGATCCCACCTTCCTGGGCCATGGCCAGCAGGTGCAGCACGGTGTTGGTCGATCCGCCCATAGCGATATCGACGCACATGGCGTTTTCGAAACCTTCGTAGCAGGCAATGCTGCGTGGCAGGACGGATTCGTCTTCCTGTTCGTAGTAACGCCGGGTGATATCGACGATCGACCGACCGACGTTCATGAACAGCTCCCTGCGGCCGGCGTGGGTGGCCAGCATCGTTCCGTTTCCGGGCAATCCCAGCCCAATGGCCTCGGCCAGACAGTTCATTGAATTGGCGGTGAACATGCCGGAACAGGAGCCGCAGGTTGGGCAGGCAGAGCGCTCCAGTTCCAGGACCTCGTCATCGCTGACGTCCGGATCTGCTGCGTCAATCATGGCATCGATCAAATCGATCGACCGGTCTTTGCCGCGGAAGACCACTTTGCCTGCTTCCATGGGACCGCCGGAAACGAAGATCGACGGAATGTTGATACGCAACGCCGCCATTAGCATCCCTGGCGTGATCTTATCGCAGTTGGATATACAGACCATGGCGTCCGCACAATGGGCGTTGACCATGTATTCAACTGAATCGGCGATGATCTCGCGGCTTGGCAGGGAATACAGCATGCCGTCGTGGCCCATGGCGATGCCGTCATCGATGGCGATGGTGTTGAATTCCTTGGCGACGCCACCAGCGGCTTCGATCTCGCGGGCGACCATCTGGCCCAGATCCTTCAGGTGGACGTGTCCGGGGACGAACTGGGTGAAGGAATTGACGACGGCGATGATCGGTTTGCCGAAGTCTTCGTCCTTCATGCCCGTGGCGCGCCACAGTCCGCGGGCGCCGGCCATGTTGCGGCCATGGGTGGATGTGCGTGAACGATAGTCGGGCATGATCGGAGTTCCTTTAGCTCAGAGGATATTTCGTCGAACAATAATCCTCCCCGCAAGGACTTCAAAGCTCTTTTAGGAGGCCTTGTCCTCAATATTTTTCATGATTTCGGCGCGCTTTTCGTCATATTGACGCTTCAGCTTGCTTTGCAGGGAACGGTGTTCTTCCTTCAATTCCTTCTCCATGCGCTTGATGCGTCGAGTCAGGTCCTCGACCCGATGAAGCGATCTTTCGCGTTGGCGCGCCTGATGGCGGCGGAAATACTTCATCAACTGCCATTCGCCGACAATGGCCAACAGGACAATGCCGGTAATCCCGAAGACAATGGCGACGACCAGATATTGCACCTTGTCATAGGCAAACAGGGTTCCCCAGAAACCTACCGTGACCAGGGCGGCGGCGACGGTGAATAAAAGCCGCCTTGTTACTACGTCTTCGTCGTCGTGGGCCTGTTCGGCGGCGTGCAGGGCGTTGGAAATCTCGAACCGGGCCATGTCCATCCATTGTCTCAGGTTCATGCCCTCGCCAACGGTACGCCCTTCGCGAATAAATTGCTCGAGCCGTTTGACGACAAAATCGGCACGCTGCTCAGGCGACGGCCGCGACGATTCCACGGGCGGCGGGTTGTCGTCCGCGTATTCAGGAAGCACCGGTTCGCCATTAGCCTGGGGCGGGCTCGGTTCTTCTTCTTCGTCATCGACAAGGTTCACGCCTGCGACCCCTTTAAATGAACGCTCACAAACAGGTCGTAAATTATATCATGAAATCCGTTTATGTTTCGTTACTGATCCCGGTCATACCCGCCCCTCGCCAGTTCCGACCTGTAGGCCCGCCACGCCTTGCGGTATTCGATCCTTCGTTTCGCCTTGTCGCTGAACATCGAAGCGACTTCGTCGATCAGCAGGGCTAGACCATAAAGCAGAACATCGATAATCATCGGCGCCACCGAAACGGCCAGTTGAAAGACGATAATCGCCGCTAGCAGACCGATTGAAATTCCCAAAACCAGTGATGGAATTCTTTCAATCAACCCCCACAGAGACCACGCAGCCAAGGGCAATGCTACGCTAAGTCCTGACAGCCAGTTCATGGTTGGCGACAAGCGCTTCGGCAATCCCAAACCGCCCAATTTGATCGTATCGAGGCCTTCTAACGGGGCATCGTCGGGGCCAAGTCCGAAATCTTCCGGCATGGGTGCATTCGACGGTCGCGAAGCCTCAGTCATGACAAAATAACTCGGATCATTTGGAATAAGCTCGATTCAAGACTAATATGCCATCACGGGGTTGCGAAAGGAAATACCGGCACCCAAATTAGACCTGAAGAAGACAATACCACTAAAAAGACGCCGCCATGAATCATAACGAAAATCCGATAAGAACCGCCAGATATCGCATTGGAGAACTTGTCCGCCACCGGATTTATCCGTTCCGGGGCGCTATTTTCGACGTCGATCCGGTTTTTGATAACGATGAGGAATGGTGGCAGTCGATCCCGGAAGACATCAGGCCGAAAAAAGACCAGCCGTTTTATCATTTGCTGGCCGAAAACGAGGATGGCCCTTATATCGCTTATGTTTCGGAACAGAACCTGATGCCCGACGAATCTGGCGAGCCGGTCTCCCATCCCAACGCCGATGAGGTATTCGAGGGCTTCACAGACGGCCACTATATCGTCTCGAGGGACCTAGCCAACTAGAAAACCAAAAAGAAGGGAGCGACGTCATGTATGCCTTCCCGACACTCGCCGGATTCAATAAATGGGCCAACGGGCGCATCTACAGCAGCGTCGCCGACATGTCTAACGATGACTATCGCAAAGACCGCAACGCGTTTTTCGGTTCCGTCCATAACACCCTGAACCACCTGTTGCTGGTAGACCGCCTCTGGACAGGGCGCATAAAAGGAAGGCCGGTAAGCGTAGAAGGCCTAGGCGACATCCTGTACGACGATTTCGCTGAGCTTTGGCAGGCGAGAAAGGCAGAAGACGCCGCCCTGATCGAGCTCGTCGACTCTTTAAGCGAAGAAGACATGAAAACGCCTGTCGAATACGACACCACCGACGGCACCCACGGCAAAACGGCGCCTTGGGTTATTTTTACGACACTGTTCAATCACCAGACTCACCATCGTGGACAAGTGCACACGATGCTTACGCAATCGGGCATCAAGCCGCCCGACATGGACGTCATCTATTACGCGCGCGAGATCGGTGTGGGGTGAGACATATAGAAAACCCGTCGAGGGACTTCTATATTGCGGCGGTTTTCATTTCCTGAAAAACGGTTCTTTCCGGCGGGAAACAAACGAATACGCTTGTTCCAACGCCCACTTCACTTTCTATTTTTACTGTTCCCCCATGCAATTCGGTAAGCGATTTGACCAGCGCCAGTCCAAGGCCGGAACCATCATGCGATCTTGTATAGGTATCGCCAGTTTGGGCAAACGGCTCCATAACCATTTCCAGTTCCCTGGGAGAAATACCTATACCCGTATCCTGAACACTCAACACGATTGAATTCTGGTCATTCAGCGAAACTTGAGTCTTCACCTCGCCACCATCTTGAGTGAACTTGATTGAGTTTGACAGGAGATTGAGAAGTATTTGCGTAACCTTCAGCTTGTCCGCCTGAAGCAAAGAGAGTCCCACGTCTATTTCAACTTGGAAGTTCAAAATTTTCTTGTCCAGATGAGACGAAACCATTTCATGACATTCATCAACAACTTCATTGAAGTCTACTAAATGGTCGGAAAGTTCCTCTTCGCCGGCTTCAATTTTTGACAAATCAAGGATGTCGCCGATGACCCTATGAAGATGACTTCCTGATTTGTGAATAAACTCGACATACTCCCTATTTTCATCGCTACCAAGAGAGCCAAATGTTTCCGCTTCCAGTATTTGCGAGAATCCGAGGATGGAATTCAACGGGGTCCGCAATTCGTGGCTCATATTAGCGAGGAATTCCGATTTAGCCTTGTTGGCCTTCTCAGCGCCATCTTTGGCTTCCTGAAGTGCCGTTTCATCATTCTTCCGGCCGGTTATATCGGAATAAGTGGTGACGAACCCTCCATCCGGCATCGGGTTTCCGGTTATCAATATCGTCATGCCATTTGGGCGCGTTCGTTCAAATTGATGGGGTTGGGCTTCCTTCGCCAAACGGACACGCTCGAGAACCATTTCCTCTATGTCGCCAGGCCCATAATCCCCACGTTCCGCATTGTAGCGGACAATATCTTCGTATTTGGCGCCCACGGTTGAAAGTTCTTCGGGCAGATCAAGTAGAGTGGCGAAATTTTTGTTCACGACGACAAGGTTCAAGTCACTATCAAAAACACTTAATGCCTGGTCCATGTGTTCGGTCGTAACATCTAATAGTTGACGTTCTCTCAGGATTATCCGCCTGCTCGACTCTATTTCGGAAATATTTTTGCGGATACGGGCGGTCATAGGTCGGAAAATAAAAAAACCCGACCCGAACAAAATCAGCAACGTCAAAACAAGCAACAGCCTATGTCGTTGTTGAAGGGTCTGGATCTCGGAGTTGCTTTCCAATTCGTACTGAGAAACGGCCTTATCCAAATTTTGAAGAAGCACGGCTGAATTCTCATCGAAAGTCGATTTCGTGTCCCTTTCATTCCCCCTTCCTGAAATTTCACCTTGATAATGCTCCTCAGCTGCCTCCAGGAAAGATAAGACGTCCTTGTCTAGAGAACCCGAGGGCTCAAAATATATGGCTATCAGTTCTTTGGAGGCGGGTGGAGAAATGCCAAGTGCTGTATTGCCCTTGGTAAGGTTGATATGGGATTTGCGCATCAGATCAACTGATGCCTTCAATTCGACTAAAACACTTCTCTTTTGGGTTTCAGATTTCAGGTTAGAAATTTGGCTCCTGAGAAGAGAAATTTTTTGCGACAACATGCGCTGTCGCCCTGCAATGTTGATTTCCGTCGCTGCTGTCTGTTGGTTAAGGATGATTGTTTCGAGAAGTAAGAAGCCGCCGATTGCAATGATCCCAACTGCAACCAATACTGCCACGTATCGGAAGGTCAGAATCTTGATAGAAAATAACTGGCCTTTTAGAAAAACCATTTGAATGTACCTGGCGGTTTTTTGCTTTTCTTTCGTAGTCGGGAAAAGTCGAAATCAACCTTTTGGAATAATGCTGAGATCATCATAACGATGTATGTTGTCGTTGAGATGTCTGGAATATTTCCAAATATTTCAGGGAATTGTGGTGCAAATATTCGCCATCATCCTACATTCCGGCATCAGGCTGTCTGAGATGTTCGTCATCTCAGGTTCACGCAAGATCATCACAGGGTGAAATCCGGCCCTTTTCGTGGTGGAGCCGACCTTCTTGACGGGCAATTACCCTTTAAGAAGCTTGATATGCGACCTGTTTATTGGGAAAGGTGGCGGTAACCGTCGTGCCAACACCTTTTTCACTTGAAATTTCCAGGTTACCGCCATGAAGTTCCATCAAAGCTTTGCTCAATGGAAGGCCTAGGCCCGTTCCTTCAAACTTTCGAGTGTTCTGATTTTCAACCTGGCCGAACTTTTCCATTGCTTTGACAAGTTCAATTTCGTTCATGCCAATTCCATTGTCGGAAACTGTAATAGCCACCCACCCGCCGGAATTAAACTGGGCTTCCAACGACACCTCTCCTCCCTCGTGAGAGAATTTGACCGCGTTTGACAATATATTGAGTAGAATTTCCTTCAAACGCCGAGAGTCTGCATAAAGAGTCGGCATTGTGTCGGACACCGAAACGCGAAAAGATACGTTCCTTCTTTTCGCACGAGGAGAAATCAATCGGATTGAATGCTCAATTTGCTCTTTAACATCCAGTTCTTCCTCGTTTAATTCCAGTTTACCCGCCTCAATTGCCGAAACGTCCAACAAATCAATTATCAGTTCATTTAAGTGGTTACCGGAATGCTGAATGTCTTCGATGTATTCCTTATACTTATCGTTGGCTATGGGCCCGAAGGTCTCATGTAGAATCGAGTCTGTAAAACCGTTGATCGCATTAAGCGGGGTGCGCAGCTCGTGACTCACTGTAGCCAGGAATTCGGTTTTAGCGACGTTGGCGGCCTCGGCTTTTTGCATTGATTGTCTAAGGCTTGCCTCACTTTGCAGCACTAACGCCTTGGACCGCCTGGCTACCCAAATAGCAATCGCCGTGACCCATATGGCGAAAAGCGCATAGGCGCGGTTGGTCAGCACGACCCAGGGAATTCCTCCTTCTGGAGAATGAAAATAACCAACGACAGTCAGCACTGTTGAAATCAGGGCAAGGACGAAGATCATTTCCCGTCGCGGGAACCACCAACCGACAAGCACGAGGGCCACATAGGGCACCCCGCCGGCCACACCCAGAGGTAACATCAGATCAAGAACGAGGATCGAAATGGCCAGCGCCAAGGCGATCGATGAAGTTATTAGCAATAAATGATGGGAATGCTGAAGATGATGAACCGTTGATAGACGGGTTTTCCCATCGGGTCCATTTGTTGTCGCAACGTCCATATTCGGTTGCCCCCTACCCCGCTTGTTTGGAGACACAACGTCCCCAGTACTTTGAACTTAGTCAATGTTACTTAAGTTTAATTTCGCCCGGTCCACCCCAATAACCATGCAGGTTATTGCAAATACCCCAGTGATATGTAGTATCATAATATTTCCATAAAAAAATTGTTAATACAAGATAGTGACAAAATGTAATCAAAGATAAGGACTCAGTCTAAACCGGATTGGATTAGGACGGATCAACACTCCGTTACATTGACGGCGAGGCCGCCCTGGCTGGTTTCCTTGTATTTAGTCAGCATGTCGTGACCGGTTTCGCGCATAGTCTTGATGGCGCTGTCCAATGGCACGAAATGGGTGCCGTCACCGCGCAAGGCCAGAGAAGCGGCGCTGATAGCCTTCACCGCGCCCAAGGCATTACGTTCGATACAAGGCACTTGCACCAGTCCGCCAATGGGGTCGCAGGTCATGCCAAGGTGATGTTCAAGTGCAATCTCCGCGGCGTTTTCAACTTGCTCGTTGCTGCCGCCCAACACCGCCGCTAATCCCGCCGCCGCCATAGCCGAAGCAGAGCCGACTTCGCCCTGGCAGCCGACCTCGGCGCCTGAGATCGAAGCATTGTGTTTGATTAGTCCGCCGATCGCGCTTGAGACCAGCAGGAATTCGCGCACACCGCGCACGCAGGCGCTGGGACAAAATTCCAGATAGTACCGGATGACAGCGGGTATGATACCGGCGGCGCCATTTGTCGGCGCGGTGACGATGCGCCCACCCGCTGCGTTTTCTTCGTTAACCGCCATCGCGTAGACGCTGATCCAGTCCATCACCGTATGAGCGAATTTTTCGTTGCTGCGGTCGCCAACCAACTTGTCAGAGATGCATTTGGCACGGCGCTTCACATCCAAACCACCGGGAAGCTTGCCTTCGGTGTTCATGCCCCGATCTATCGATAAATTCATCACCTTCCATAAGTTATCGAGACCGGCATCGAGGGCCTTTGCCTCTCGAGCAAGCAATTCGTTGGCGCGCTTCATTTCGGCGATGCTGCGACCGGTCTGGCGGCCCATCACCAGCATCTCGGCGGCGTCTTTAAAAGGATAAGGCACGCCGTTGAAACCAGTTTCTCTTTCGGTATTCTGAAATTCCGCCAATTCTTCTTCATCAACGACGAAGCCACCGCCAATGGAATAGAAAACTTGCTCTTTCAGGACTGATCCGGCGTCGTCAATCGCTACAAATTTCATGGCGTTGGCGTGACCCGGCAGGGCTTTTTCAAAATCGAAAACGATGTCTTCCGCGGGATCAAAGGCGACTTTTCCAAGCCCTTCGATTTTGATGGTTTTTTCGATAGAGGCTTTTTCGATCAATTCGTCGGTTAAATCCGGATCAAGTGTCTCCGGGCTTTCGCCAAGAAGGCCTAAAACCACGGCCTTGTCCGACCCATGGCCTTTGCCGGTGAATGCCAGCGAGCCATGCAGATAGACCCGCAGGCGGGCAATTTTTGCAGAATTCTGGTAATCCCGAAGGGCATCCAGGAATCGCCCGGCGGCCACCATTGGGCCTACCGTGTGCGAACTCGAGGGCCCTATCCCAATTTTGAAGACGTCGAAAACACTGAGAAACATCGTGCGACTCTCAACTCGAATAAGATCAGAATTCTGTTCCCTATTTCTTACTCTTTTCATTCTGAGAGCGACAATCATTTCGGCGTTAACGAACAAACACCAGATCCCGATAACGTTTACGGAAATCAATGACGTCGCGGCGCACCGTTTCGGCGTCTTCGCCCAGTAACCATACCCGCGCCATCATCCGGGCAATTTCCGCCATGGCGTCGGCCCCCATTCCCTGACGGGTGATTTCCTGGGTACCGATGCGGATGCCGTTTATGTCGCCCTCCACCGGCTCAATGGGCAGGCCGATGCCGCATAGTAGGATGTTAGCCTCTGCCAGGCGTTTCGACGCCGCCTGCCCGCCACCTAAAGGACCTGCGTGTAGGGCGATGTGATGACTGTCCGTATGGCCTTGGCCTTCAACGCCATGGACGATGAAGCCCTCCTGTTCCAGGGCTTCAGCAAGTGCTTGCGCGTTGGAAATACAGGTATCGGCATACGCCTCGCCATATTCCAGCAGATCCAGAACGCTCATCAACAGCGCCGCCGTCTTGCCCAGATCAAAGTTTGCAGTCATACCGGGAAACGCAATAGCGTCCAGTTTGCGGGCCAGTTCCTCGTCCGCCGACAGCACCAGTCCAGACGGCGGACCTCCGAAGGCCTTGTATGTCGACATGGTCATCAGATGCGCCCCTTCCTTCAGGGGATCCTGAAAGCGCTTGCCGGCGATCATGCCGCCCATGTGAGCCGCGTCGTAGAGCACGTAAGCGCCAACCTCGTCGGCAATGGCGCGTACGTCCGCCACGGGATACGCAAAAAGACACAACGACCCGGCAACGGTGATCAGCTTTGGACCTATCCGCCTGGCCTCGTCGCGCAGCCGATCCAGATCAATGGTCATGGCTTTCGCATCATAGGGTACGGGGTGGACATTCAGCCCATAAAGACCGGCGCATCCGGCGTCATGATGGGTAACATGGCCGCCCATTTCACCGGGAAATGCCATGATCGCATCGCCCGCTTTGCAAGTCGCCATGAAAGCATACAGGTTGGCGATGGCGCCGGAAGGAACGCGGATTTCCGCGTAAGGCGAATCGAACAGCCGTTTGACCAGGGATTCGCAAGCAACCTCCAGCTTTTCGGCGTGTTGCATGCCCATTTCGTATTTGTCGCCGGGGAACCCCAAACTGGGACGGTTGCCTAGCGACCGGCTCAATAATGCCGCGGCGCGCGGGTTCATAATGTTGGTTCCGGCGTTCAAGCCGATGGTCTCGTCATCCATATGGCGTTCGTGATCGTCGATCACCGCCAGGACCCTGGCATCGATGTCGTCGAATGAGCCTTCGATCATCGGCCCTTCCACCTCGGCGATGACGTCCCGGCATTCATCTGGCAACCAGAGTTTATCTGCAATGGGTCGGATGCTCATATCGTTCGATCCCTAATCAGCTGAAAGTATCAAATGCGTCAGACCAGCATTAAGGGATTGGAGAAACTCGCGCAAACCAGTTAATCTCTGCCATTGGCATAGAAATTCTAGGTCTATTTATGTCGCTTAAATCTCCCCGGCCACGGTTGCCTAAAATGAACGCCCTGCGTGCGTTCGAGGCCGCCGCCCGTCATGAAAGATTCACTGGCGCAGCAGAAGAGTTGGGCGTCACCCCTGGCGCCATCGCCCAGCAGGTAAAATCTCTGGAAGCCTGGTTCGGGCAGGATCTTTTCCACCGTCACAAAAGAGGCGTCAGCTTGACCGACCCGGCCCGGATTGCTCTACCGGAACTTATCGCCGCATTCGACGCCTTTGGCGGCGCGGTCAGGTCCATGAACAACCTGATGCATTCTCAAAAGATCAGTATTGCCGCCCTGCCCGCCATCGCGCAGCTATGGCTGACGCCCCGAATGCCGAAATTTTCGGCGGCTTTTCCTGAGATGCAAGTTTCGATATCGGCCCTGGAGGAAGCGCCCAATCTTAATAGAGAGCTCTTTGATATTGCTCTGTTTTTTGAAGAAGGGAGTGGCGAGGGAATACCTCTTGGTCAAGACAAATTAATGCCGGTGTGCAACCCATCCCTGCTGGAAGGCGCGGAGCCAGTCACGTCGCCGGCGGACCTCGCTCGCCTTCCTCTCCTGCACGACGCCGTATGGAAGGGTGACTGGGCGCGCTGGCTGCAAGTAGCCAAGGTACGTGGCGTCGATCCTAACCAGGGTCCTGCCTACTCGCTATACAGCATGGCGCTTCAGGCCGCCATCGACGGCGCCGGGGTACTGATAGGGCACAGCCTGCTAATAGAAGATATGTTGGCCGATGGACGACTGGTGACGCCTTTCGAAGGGCTGGCCCTGTCAGGCCACTACCTGACTTTGCAATTGCCGCCTGGCGACCGCCGCGATGGTCACCTGGAACAGGTCATCAACTGGTTCAGGGCTGAAGCAAGTTCAATTTAGCGGGTCAGCATTCTCCGGGCATTGCCATGGGCTATCGCATCTGCCAATCGCGGCGGAAGCTTTCCCAACCAACGCCGATGCAGGTCGATCAGTTGCTTGTAGGCGCTCCACTGCTCATTGATGTAGGTATCGGAGCCGATCATCAAACGGTCTGGAAATCGCTGGAACAGGTCCATCCATTCGCTGCTGACCTCGCCCTGCTCCAGCACTTCGTCGCCCCGAAAGGACATGTCCGCATAGACTTGGGGATATCTGGAAAAAATATCGCCGATTACAGCGGGTGGCGACGACATCCCCGCATGGGCCCAAAGGATAGTTAGATCAGGTGCGGCTTTGGCCAAAGCCTCCACAACATCCGGTCCGGAATGAGAATGCAGGATAAGTCCCTTTTCCGCCGCCAGTTTCAACAAGGTTTTCATTTCCGGCGTAGATACGCCCGCCGGGTCAAACATGTGAAACTCACCAAACCCGCGATAGGAATTTCGTTCAAGTCGCTGTTTCACATAGGCCAAAACGTCACTTTCGGCGAACCAGTTCCCCATATCGGCGCGAGTGCGATATGGCCTTAGAAACTTTATGACGCGCTCGGGAGAATGTCTGTGCAGGCTCAACGTCCCTTCATCGGGAGTCGACGATACCAGCACCTGCCCTATGCCAGCCTCGTCAAATTTTTCCATTACCGCCTTGGGCGGGTAGAAGTTCCAGGCCGGTTCGGAATAATGGACATGGGCGTCGATAATTGGTCCTTTGTAGGTTGCGAGATGCTCATCGGCGAGCGCAGCGCTTGCGTTAAGGTGCAATACGGAAATCAGCAACAGATAAATATTTGCAATCAATGCCTTATACTTCATCCATTTTCTCCTGCTGATCTGAGTCCAAGAGCAAACTTGAATTATCCCAACCGTATAGCCAGTTAGTATAGAACCATTCAAGACTACAAGGGATAGAAACCATGGGTCAGAAGCTAAGTGAAATTAAATGGAACGCCGAAGATGAGTTGGGTTTTGACGACCTGGATGAGGATCATCGTGGGTTGGTTGAAATCATGAACCGCGTTATTAGCGCCGTTAATGAAGAAGACCGGGTACAGTGTCGCGTACACGCCAATAATTTCGCCCAGGCTCTGATCCTGCATTTCGCCCACGAGGAGAAATTCCTCTATGAAATACGTTATTCGCACCTTGATAAGCACCGCACACACCACCAGTCCCTGCTGGAAGGCGCACTGGCTTTTAATCGGTTATCTCATGGCAAGGAAGACTTCAACGCGTTGCGGGTTTACCTGGACGCGCTAAAGAACGCCCTCTTGGATGATGTGCGCGGCGGCGATCACTATTTCCTGAAATTTCTGGAAACAGAGGGACATGACGGCACCGTCAAATCAAAATTTATGACGGCGCCGATCATTTAACATACATTTCAAATTCTACAGTGCCTTCAGCCGATCAAGCGCCTCGGCGACCTTGGACAACGTCGCGGCGGCTTCTTCGCGTCGCTGACGTTCGGTTTCAACCACTTCAGCTGGGGCCTTGTCGGTGAACCCCTTATTGGCGAGCTTCTTGTCGTGCTTGTCAATTTCGGCTTCCAGCTTAGCGGTTTCCTTTTCCAGACGGGCCTGTTCTGCGGCTATATCGATAATGTCGGCCAAAGGCAAGACGATCGTAGCTTCGTCCAGCACGTCCTGAACCGAGCCCTTGGGAGCCTCGCCATCCAAAACTGAAATGGAAGAAAGCCGGGCTAAAGTCGAAAGAATCCCCTTGTGGGAATCAAGGCGCGTCTTCGAGGCATCACCCGCATCCTTCAGCAGCATTGGAATTTTCGCGCCCGGTGAGACGTTCATTTCCGAGCGTACGGCGCGGACCTGTGAAATTAACCGGACAACCCAGTCCATTTCCTCCGCCGCATCGGTGTCGATTAGGCTTTCGGGCAAATCCGGCCAGGGTGCGTTAATCAGGCTACTGTCCGCATCATATTGGGACTTCCATAACTCTTCGGTAATGAATGGCATGATGGGATGAAGCATGTGCAGCAACTGCCCCAGCACCCAAGCCGTAGCGGCGCGCGTCTCTGACTTGGCTGCTTCATCGTCGCCCTGAAACATGGGTTTGGCGAATTCAAGGTGCCAGTCACAAAAAGTGCCCCAGGTAAACTGGTACAGCGCACCTGCCGCATCGTTAAACCGGTAGGCGTCAATCGCTACGGCGGCCGCTTTGGCGGCTTCTGCCGTTTTGCCGACAATCCAGCGGTTCAAGGTTAGTTTACATGCTGCGGGATCGAATTCCGGATCCGGCTTGCATTCGTTCATTTCGGCAAAGCGCGCGGCATTCCAAAGCTTGGTACAGAAGTTGCGGTAGCCTTCGACCCGGGACTCGGACATCTTGACGTCGCGGCCCTGGGCGGCAAAGGCCGTCAACGTAAAGCGCAAGGCATCAGCGCCGAATTTGTCCACCAGATCGAGCGGGTCCATGACGTTGCCCTTGGACTTGGACATCTTCTGGCCTTTTTCGTCGCGGACAAGCGCATGGATATAAACCGTGTGGAAAGGCACTTCACCCATGAAATGCATACCGAACATCATCATCCGGGCAACCCAGAAGAAAATAATATCAAAGCCGGTGACCAGAACGTCGGTTGGGTAGTACCGGGCCACTTCGGGGACTTCCTCGGGCCAGCCGAGTGTCGAAAAAGGCCAAAGGGCAGACGAAAACCAGGTATCCAGAACGTCTTCATCCCGGGTCAGTTCGACAGTTTTGCCGTAGTGCTTGTCGGCCGCGGCCTGAGCGTCGTCTTCGCTCAATTCGACGAATATTTCGCCGTCCGGGCCATACCAGGCTGGAATTTGATGACCCCACCAGATTTGCCGGGACACGCACCACGGTTGAATATTGCGCATCCATTCGAAGTATGTCTTTTCCCAATTGGCGGGGACGAACTTGGTCTTACCTTGTTCGACGGCTTCGATGGCGGGTTTCGCCAATGTCGCCGCATCGACGAACCATTGATCAGTCAGCCACGGCTCTATGACGACTCCCGAGCGGTCCCCGTAAGGCACCGTCATCAAATTGTCTTCGATCTTTTCCAACAGGCCTAAGCCTTCTATTTCCTTGACGATGGCGTCACGGGCTTCGAAGCGGTCCAATCCCTGCAGATGTTCCGGGGCGTTCTCATTGATGCGGGCGTCGCGATCCAGGATATTGATGACATCCAGGTCTTGGCGCCGGCCGACCTCGAAATCGTTGAAATCGTGGGCCGGGGTAATCTTCACAGCACCCGAGCCTTTTTCGGGATCCGCATATTCGTCCGCAACGATGGGGATTGCGCGCCCGACGATGGGCAGGATGCAGTTCTTGCCAATCAAGTCCTTGTAGCGTTCGTCATCCGGGTGCACCGCAACCCCGGTGTCGCCCAGCATGGTCTCCGGACGAGTCGTTCCGACCGTGACATATTCGCCCTTACGGCCTTCAACCGGGTACTTGAAGTACCACATGTTACCGTTGATCTCGCGCTGCTCGACTTCCAGGTCAGAAATCGCCGTATGAAGGAGCGGATCCCAATTGACGAGGCGTTGGTCGCGATAAATCAAACCCTGTTTGTGCAACTCGACAAACACTTTACGGACGGCGGCTGACAAACCATCGTCCATGGTGAAACGCTCGCGGTCCCAGTCACACGAAGCGCCTAGACGGCGAAGCTGTTCGGTGATCGATCCTCCGGATTCCGCTTTCCACTTCCAGACCCTTTCGATGAACTTGTCGCGGCCCAGGTCGTGCCGGGTCAAGCCTTCCAGCTCCATCTGCCGCTCAACAACCATCTGTGTGGCGATACCTGCATGGTCGGTACCGGGTTGCCAGAGGACGTCCAGCCCCTTCATACGCTGGTAGCGGATCATGATATCTTGAAGGGTATTGTTAAGGGCATGCCCCATATGCAGGTTGCCGGTGACGTTCGGTGGCGGAATAACGATTGTATAGGTATCGGCGTCTGGACGCTGGCCACAGGCGAAGGAGCCATCCTTTTCCCAGGCATCATAGTGTTTCTTCTCGACCCCGGCGGGGTTATAGGTCTTGTCCAACATCTTCTATGAGCTCATCAATTTTCGGGGTCATTTTTGAATTTGAAGGTGAATACCACCGCCAGCGCCGTGGATAAACAAAAAAACCGGATGGCAATGACCCCACCCGGTTTAAAATTCAAAGGAAATTTGATACCTACAGGTCGTCGAACATCTCTGCCCGGTTGACCATCTTGTCGATCTCCTTCTTGACCAGGCGTTCGATCAGATACGGTAGATTGCGATCCAGCCATTCACGCAGCAGCGGACGCAGCATTTCACGAACCATGCCTTCCAATGTTACGTCCTTGTCGCCCAGACCCATTTCGCGTCGGTCCATGATGGCGCGGGCCAGTTCTCCCAGCACATCCGATGACATTTGCACGGTCTGCCCCGACATCAATGCATCGGCAGGTGCGATCATTGCCTCCGTCAATTCCAGAACATCGTCGCCAGTAGGCTCAGGCGGTGGCGGCGGTGGTGGAGGCGGAGGCGGTGGCGGTGGCGGGGGTTCCGCTGGCTGGATAATTTCCCCTGGCTCCGGCATGACCAGTGGCTCCGGTTCCGGCTCGGGCTCCGTCAACTCTATTTCTGGTTCTGGTTCTGGTTCTGGTTCTGGTTCCGGTTCGGGTTCCGGCTCAGCCGCCATTTCTTCCATCGCGGCAGCCATATCCATTTCTTCTTCCGGCTCGGGCTCGGGCTCGGGCTCGGGCTCGGGTTCTGGCTCAGGCTCAGGCTCAGGCTCGGGTTCTGGTTCCGGCTCGGGTTCTGGTTCCGGCTCGGGCTCTGGTTCCGGCTCGGGTTCAGGCGCAGGTTCCTCTGCTGCCTCTTCCTCCTCCTCCGACAGAATCCGGCGAATGGAAGCCAGAATGTCTTCCATCGAAGGTTCTTGGCCTGCTTCTTCCTGACCTTCTTCGCTCATCTCTTCATCACCCGACTGAAGACCCCCTTTAGCCCCTTGCTCGCATTCACGAATCTTTGCAAGGGATTCGCATAAGACTAGATCAGAAGCCGTATGAACGCTACCCGCAAAGGTGCATCTGATTCCTAACGATTATTATCGGAGAAGTTCTTTATTTTTCGTTACCCCCAACGCGATTACCAGAAAATATATCTTGAAGCGTAATCCGCCATCGATTCAACACGTTAGGGAAAAAGCTGAGGTATCTGCATCCTTTAGGGAAATGCTGAGAAGACACCAAAGATTAGGCTATTCGCCGGAGTTTATTTTTCTTCTTCCTCGGAGATCGCGCCACCGACGCGTTTTAAACGGACTTCGTCGTAGTGTTTCGCCGAATCGTAAGCTTCAATCGGCAGGGACAAATGCCTGGCCGTTAGCTCGCCAATGGCGCTTTTTAGTTCGAATATAGCGATGGTTTCGTCACGCTGGGCGCTGACAATACTGACTTTTGCGTCAAGCAGTTCCTGTTCGGCATCCAGTACGTCAAGAACCGTGCGAGAGCCCACGGAAGCTTCGCGTTGCACCCCTTCAAGAGCCACTTCACTAGCCTTAATCTGAGCTTTAAACGATTTGATCCGGGCGCGGCTTGTTTGTAGCGTTTCCCAAGCGCGCGCCGCGGTTTCCGTCGCATCGCGCCGAGCGGTGTCTATTTCACGTCGTCGTTGAGTTGCTGTTTGGCGAGCCGAGCGTAAACGGGAATAAACGGATCCGGATTGATATAATGGTACGCTGAGCGTGACCTTGGCTGAATACGTATCCAGGCTGGTGCTATTTCCGGATGCATTCAGTGAACGTGACGCTGTACCCGTTAGATCAACCGACGGCAGCAACTCACCCCTGACTTCCTTGATATTGTCCTGTGAAGCACGCTCATCGAATTCAGCGCTAACGACGTCGGGGTTTTGCTCGACGGCTAGCTTAATAGCTTCCTCGGCGCTTTTCGGGAGATTCAATTCCAATGTCGGCTGATTTAGTTTGCCGGGCGTTTCACCAACAACATTCCGGTAGGTAGCACGAGCCGATACCAAGTCACCTTCTGCCTGGATTCTGTCCGCAGTTGCCTTTGCAAGACGCGCTTCGGCTTGGTGAACATCCGTACGCGTGATCTCCCCAACCTCAAATCGGTCTGTTGTTGCTTCCAACTGCCTCCAAAGAACCTGTTCGTTATTTATTCTGAGATCCAGAATCGCTTGATCCCTGTATACGTTGAGATAAGCCGTTACGGCATCAAGAAGAACAGACTGTTCAACCCCCGCCAGTTCGGCCCTACCAGCAAGAACGGAGTTTTCTGCCGAAGCAATGGCCGCCGAAGTTTGACCGCCGCTGTAAATTGATTGTGATACAGAAAGAGACGCTGAGCTGGGATTAAACGATTGGGTTCGATTCGTTGTTCTCGTGCTGAGAGTATTATTCGTAAAACCTGAACTTCCCTCAGCGCTTATGCTTGGACGCATTTCAGAAAGAGCCTGGGGCACGCCTTCGTCGGTGGCCCTTAATTCAGCACGTTTGGCGAGCAATGTAGGATTGCCGGCATAGGCTGATGCTAGAGCCTCTTCCAAGCTTTGCGCCCCCGCCGGGCTTTCCAACATGAAGGTCATAACGCCGAGCGTCATTATTCCGCCCAAGCGTAAAGGAAAACGCATGATCATCAACAACTCCCCGAAGGGCCGTCCCCACACCAATAAATAGTCAACGCGGAAACTTCACCTTGCCTAAAACGATTATAGAAGAGACCAGATACAAGAAGCGAGGTCAACAGGACTCTCAAGGCCCGTTCTACGGCTTGCTTTTTCCGCCCTCATAATATTCATATGATTAGAATGAAAAGGCCGAATCCTGCTCGAATCCAGGCAGGGTTGGCGTACCAGCGTCAAATACCTCGCGTGAGGAGATCGTCTCATTGTAACGGGTAACCAGAGTTCCTTTACCATAGGCCCCTTCCCCGACGATAGCCACAAGTCGCCCTCCTTCCGCCAATTGCCCCCCTAGACGTTCGGGAATTTTCGGAACGGCACCGTTGATAAAGATAACGTCATAGGGCGCCTGGCGGGAATATCCGCGCTCCAGCCCTCCATTGACGACAGCTACCGTATCGATCGACAAATCCGAAAGCACCTCGTTAGACTGTTTCGCCAATGTCTCGTTAGATTCAAGAGCAACAACAGTGCTGGCAAGATAAGACATTACTGCAGCCTCATATCCAGAGCCGCAGCCAATTACCAACGCAATATCGTCCGCTTGCACTTCGGCAGTTTGAAGCAAGCGGGCCAAAACCCACGCCTCCATGAGGTGGCGACCCTCACCTATATCGATAGCTTCATCGACATATGCTACGCCTTGAAGGGCCTTCGGGACAAAATTCTCCCGCGGCAACTCGGCCAAAGCGTTCATGACCAGGGTATCCGTAACCCTGTTCGGTTTGATCTGACTTTCCACCATATTATGGCGAGCGGCTGCGAAGTCCATGTTGACACCGTATGCAATGATTTTTCAACTGACCGGTTATATACTCCGATACCCCGCCCAAATACAATGATCAAGGGACGTTTAAAGCCGTAAAATCAGACCTTTTTTCAGTTATTTCGAGGCTTGATGGAGTCGCCGCCAAAAGAAGCGTTTAACCCCCTTGACCGCCCTGAACGATGAGTCTAAGTTCCCCATCCTTCGGAACCGGTGCTTTGCCCTGGGAATTGAAGGAACCCGCTTTAATATTGCCACTGTTTGGCGGGTAAGGCGTGAAAATGGATCGGCGCGGTGGCGGAGTGGCTACGCAGCGGCCTGCAAAGCCGTGTAC
>CAZBEC010000005.1:0-235624 GCA_964490815.1 uncultured Thalassospiraceae bacterium | reverse complement strand
TCGCATAATATATATTATGGCAAATTTGATATGTTCGTGGCACATCAAAGGTTTACAGGCCTCTAAAGAATCATTGTTTCACAACTTAATACGGATGCTACAGCGATCTTAGGTGCGTTGGGCTTGCGTGGGTGCGCAGAGGCAGAAACCTGCCCTATTAGAGGAAATATGAAATCGACCTCAAGCTTCGAGTATCATTCCATCGAAAGCAGGCTCTACGTGATTGGGCAATCGTTCTAGAAGCTTTTGATAATCAAAACTGTAACCGAGATGACTTAGCACCCCTCTCCTCGGACCGATCCTTTCAATCCAGTCAAGGGCTTTATCCACGTGGGCATGTGTAGGATGCGGATTGTCGATCAGGGTTCCTATTATCCAGGTGTCTATTCCTTGCAACACTTCGAAAGCATGTTCAGGCAGTTCCACCACATCGGTCGTGTAAGCGATTGGCCCGAACCGAAAACCAAGGGTGTCACAGTAACCATGGTCTTGAACAAAGACGTCGACATCGATGTCGCCGATACTCAGACGATCCCCATCCTGAAGAATATGTGGAATAAGTGTCGGCTTGTAGTACATGTCGGCGCCTTCAGCCAAAGGCTCGAAAACGTATCCAAACCGCTCTTTGATTACCTCCAAGGTCGCTGAATCGCCGTACGTGTCGATTGGCGCATGCATTTCACGATTGATTTGGCGCAGATCATCAATCCCATGCAGATGATCGGCGTGATAATGGGTGTAAAGTAGAGCCTCCAGACGAGTAACATCCGCGTTCAATAGTTGCTGACGTAAATCCGGCGATGTATCCACCAACAGACATGTCCCGGCATTTTCAACAAGAATTGAAGGCCTTAGGCGAGTGTTTTTCGGGTTCTGAGCATCGCAATCGCCCCAACCAAGGCCAATCGCCGGTGTGCCACTGGAGCCACCACTTCCCAATATGGTCACTTTCATGCCGGCTTCGCCTTGGAAAATAGGGAGAAAAAATTGTCAGTCGTGGCGTTGGCCACTTCAGAAAGGCTCAAGCCTTTGATTTCTGCGATTTTTTCTGCGGTGTGCCGGGTATATGCAGGCTCGTTGCGTTTGCCGCGATTAGGCACCGGAGCTAGGTAGGGTGCGTCCGTTTCAACGAGCAATTTGTCCAGAGGTACGTCCCGTACGATTTCTCGCAACTCTTCGGCCTTATTAAAGGTGACGATACCGGAAATGGACAGATAAAGACCTAATTCCAGCGCCGTTTCCGCCAACTCCCGGGAGCTGGAGAAACAATGCAAAAGGCCTGAAAAAGCCCCCTTCCCGGTTTCTTCCTTTAACATACTGGCCATTTCATCGTCGGCATCACGGGTGTGAACAACCAGCGGCAATCCCGCAAAACGAGCCGCCTCGATATGTGCCCTGAACTGTTTCTTCTGCACATCCCTAGGGCTCTTGTCGTAGTAGAAATCAAGCCCTGTTTCGCCGAATCCGACAACCTTTTCATTGTTCGCCATGCGAATCAGGTGTTCCGCCGTAACTTCCGGTTCCTTCGCCGCATTATGCGGATGAATTCCAACGGTGCAGAATATGTTGTCGTATCGCAACGCAACCGCTAGGACCGGATCAAACTTGGTGACATGTGTACATATCGACAAAATATGTTTGACGCCGGCTTCGTCGGCGCGTGCGACAATGTCGTCCATATCCTCTTCGAAGTCGGGAAAATCCAGGTGGCAGTGGCTATCGACTAACATATTGGGGAACCGTCAAATTAATCCTAACACTTTGTATTTAATGGCAGTTCCGGCAATTGTCACGATAAGAGTTGGATAGCCTAAACCAAAGAAATGGCGCCACCATTTTGGGGAAATCAGCGGCGCCATAAAAACGGGGACGACTTTGTCAGTTTATGAGGCTGGTCCGGTCGGGATAACCCCTGCAGAGTAGGCGATTAATACCAAAACCACCATCAGACCAACGATGCCGAACGTCCAAAGATAAGTCTTTTTATCGTCTTGCGTCATTGTCACCTCCATTGAACCGGTGCCGCGCGGCATGAATTCAAGAGGCGCCTCATTTGGTATACCATAGCATAAAAGTCGGATTTATGGAATGGTTGCATTCTTATTGAAAGGATTCTTTCAAATTTGTCCGGGTTTGAAGGGAATAATCCCTAACGATTGTATGCATAATTGCGCATCCCCATTTAGAAATATAAGACGATATTCAAATCAATGATTGGCTAGTTATGTCATCAAGAAAAATCGACAGAAGCAACAGGGACATATATGCCTGATTCCATTGAGAAATTGCTGTTCAAGGCATCGAATAGATGCCTTTTTATCGTCAGTGATGGTAACTTTATTGCTCTAAACAGCATGGCAGAAAAACTGACAGGATTTACCGAAAATCAGCTAATCGGCCGCCCTTTTGAGGATATAATTACCGAAAAAAGGAAGAAAGAGGCATCCAAAGCATTTTCATCCAGTTCACCGGAAATAATTCAGACAGTTGGGCTCACCCCGACCGGATCAGAATATCAAGTGCTGTTGTCGGTTGAACCCTCTCTGCGTGAAGGGAAACCGGTGTATCTCGTCTCCTTCAGGGAAATCGCAAACGTCAAATACGAAGACAAGGTATCCGACGGTTCCGATAACGGCCAAACCGTTGAAAACTTGCGTAAGCAAACAGCACTTGTTCAATTGCTTCATAAAGTGGCGGTTTCGGCGAACGAAACCAATGAATACAAGATAGCCTTTAAGTCTTGTCTAGAGGATGTTTGCTCCTTCACCGGATGGCCAATTGGTCACGCCTACATCTTGTCTCCGATTGATTCTAATTTGCTCATACCGAGTGATATCTGGCACCTACGCGACCCGAATGAATTTGCTTCGTTTCATGAAATAACCATGAGAACAACTTTTAGCACAGGGATCGGATTGCCCGGGCGGGTGCTGGCGTCGGGTAAACCGGCTTGGGTAATTGACGTGATGATGGACGAGAATTTTCCCAGGGCGAAATATGCAATTGATATAGGTGTTCACTCAGCCTTCGCCATTCCGGTGATCGTTGATGAAGAGGTCGTCGCTGTCCTTGAATTTTTCTCAGACGAAGTTATCGAACCCAATGAGTCTTTGCTCCAGGTTATGCACCATATCGGAACCCAGCAAGGTCAGGTTGTCGCCCGAAAAAGAGCCGAAAAGGAACTCTTTAAAGCAAAAGTCAATGCCGACATCGCCAATATGGCGAAATCAGAATTGCTGGCAAACATGAGTCACGAATTGCGCACGCCCTTGAACGCCATTATTGGGTTTTCGGATGTTTTGGGAGACGATTTAATTGGGGAATTGGCCAACGAAAAACAGCGTGAATACATAAAGGATATCAAGGATTCCGGTAAACACCTGCTGAAACTGATTAATGACGTTCTTGATGTTTCGGCTATTGAATCCGGAAAAGTGGAAATTCATGAAGACAATCTGGTTGTCGGCGACCTCGTCAAATCAACTCTTCGACTGATCAAACCGCGTCTTGAAAAGGCTAATCTCACTTTCCTGCTGGATGCTTCCGACAACCTGCCGATGATCCGAGCAGATGAGCGCCGCATAAAGCAGATTCTTATAAACTTGCTTACAAACGCCATCAAATTCACCCTGGCGGGAGGCAACATTGCCCTTTCAATAGCCGTGGCCGACGACGAAACAATGTCATTTTCGATTTCCGACACCGGCATTGGCATGAACGAAAAGGAGATCGCCAAGGCCATGTCCCAGTTCGGCCAAGTTGATGGCAGCATAACGAGAAAAGAGGAAGGAACAGGCCTGGGACTGCCCCTTACCAAAGGGCTGATCGAGCTTCACGGTGGCGTGTTGGCGATCAAAAGTGAAAAAGGGGTTGGCACCACGGTGACGGTCACCCTTCCCAAAGAACGTGTCCTCAACAAACCAAAACTGGTTAAGAGCTCTCGTTAATCACTCATCTTCGACAAATCTGGGGAAAACGCCCTCCGGTTGAGACAACGCAGTACCGGGAATTAGGTGATGACCTTCATCCAGAAAGGCGAAGGACCTGTGTTCGGCGCTGATGGCTAGCTGATCAAGCATGCGAGTCATAGAATCAGGCATGAAAGGCTGCAACACCAATGCGATCCGCCGAACACTTTCGGCTAGTACATAAAGAACGGTAGCCATACGTTCCGGGTCTTCCTTTTTCAACTTCCAGGGGGCCTGGGCGTCGACATAGCCATTTGCGGCACGAATGACGACCCAGATCGCCTCAAGTGCATCGTGAAAGGATTGGCGATCCAATGCTTCGCGCAACGTCACGAGCAATAACCCGGCCCTATCCAGCAACTGCTGATCTTCGGGCGTGAACTCGCCGTGCTGCGGGACAGCGCCCTCACAATTTTTAGCGACCATGGAAAGTACCCTCTGGGCCAGGTTTCCAAGATCATTGGCAAGTTCGCCATTCATACGATTGACCATTGCCTGATGGGAAAAATCGCCGTCATTGCCAAAAGGTACTTCACGAAGCAGGAAATACCGAACCTGATCCAAGCCGTATTTGGCGACCAGGTCGTGGGGATCGATGACATTGCCTAGGGACTTGGAAATTTTCTCTCCCTCGTTCGTCCACCAGCCGTGGGCGTAAACCCTTTTGGGCGCATCTAGCCCGGCGGCGAGCAGGAAAGCCGGCCAGTAGACCGCATGAAACCGCAGAATATCCTTACCTACCATGTGCAAGTCGGCGGGCCAGTAAGTCGAATATTCGCCGCTCTCCCTTTCCGGATAACCGACACCCGTAATGTAGTTGGTCAGCGCATCCAGCCAGACATACATGATATGTTCGTCATCGCCTGGAACCGGCACGCCCCATTTGAAGGTTGTACGCGATACCGATAAGTCCCTGAGACCGCCCTTGACGAAACTAATGACTTCGTTGCGTCTTGTGTTTGGCGCAATGAAATCTGGGTTCTTGTCATAGAAGTCAAGAAGCTTATCGCCCCACTGGGAAAGACGGAAAAAATAGCTGGGCTCTTCAACCCATTCCACTTCTGCCCCGGAGGGGGCAATTTTTTTCCCGTCCGGCCCGTCGCTCAATTCGCTTTCGCCGTAGAAAGCCTCATCACGAACGGCATACCAACCCGAATAGCTGTCCAGGTATATTTCGCCCTTGTCCATCAACTTTTGCCATAAATCCTGGACGGAATGTCTGTGGCGTTCTTCAGTCGTGCGAATAAAATCGTCGTGAGAGAAGTTCATGAGATCGGCAAGCTCGCGGAAATTCTGCGAGACCTTGTCTGTGAATGTCTTGGGATCGACGCCGGCAGCAAGCGCAGATTTTTCAACTTTCTGACCATGTTCGTCCGTACCTGTCAGGAACTTGACATCATATCCATCAAGTCGCTTGAAGCGGGCAAGTACATCGCAAGCCAGGGTGGTATAGGCATGTCCGATATGCGGTGCGTCGTTGACGTAATATATCGGCGTCGTCACGTAATAGGGTTTAATGGTTCTCACTCCACAGAAAGGTCAGGACTGGGCGGCTTTTTCAAGCGTCAGGAACATCTGAATGATCATCTGCCGCCTATCCATGTTTATAGCATCGGTGCGCGCCAAAATGTGGGTGATTTTGTCCCATACCTCCAGCCAGCTTGCAAGAGGGGCGATGGCTGCAAGGCGTTCATTTAATCGCCCTTCCCGGCTATCTGAGCCCTGCTGGTTTTTCGAAGCGCTTATAATCAGTCTTCCCAGCCATCTAACTAACAAATCGCCAAAGGTATGAAAGGCGCTGTCGCCGCCTGCCCTTCCCAATTTTGCCGCCAGAGCATGCAAAACAGTCACATCAAGCCGCGGAAGAGTTTCTAGCAGGTTCAAAAGATCGCTATAAAGTTCCAACCCGCCTTCAATCTCTAGATTCAGTGCACGCCCGATACTGCCTTCCGACAGTCGGGCAAGCGCGAAAGCATCATCAGCGGGCATTTCCGGGTGATATTCAACCAACATTTCGGCGACCATTGATTCATCAAGGGCGCTTAGAGTCAACTGACGGCAACGAGAGCGGATGGTCGGTAACAGTCGGCCGGGATTGTGGCTGACAAGAAGCAAAATAGCCTTTGAAGGCGGCTCTTCCAGAACCTTAAGGACGGCATTTGCCGCATTTCTATTCATTTCGTCGGCGCTATCGATGACGACCACCCGCCACCCCCCTTCTGCCGATGTCATGGACAGGAAATGACCAATGGAACGAACATCGTCGATAACAATTTCTGTTTTGTATTTCCCCTTCTTATCATCAAACTGTCTTTCGATTGCCTTCAAGTCTGCATGACCACCACCGGAAATGCGGCTGAAAACAGGATCTTCGAAACTGACAAAAAGGGTTTCTGGTTTATCTTTCGACGGGGGTTCGCCAAACAGGCCTGCATCCCCTTCCTCACCGCCTTTAGCAAGTAAGAACCTTGCGAAACGATAGGCCAAAGTCGCTTTTCCTATACCTTTGGGTCCGGTAATCAACCAGGCATGGGCGAGACGGCCGGAATTATAGGCTTCGAGAAGGATGTCTTCGGCTCGATCATGACCCAATAGGTGTGGATTGCGTCGCGGATGTTGTACGCCATCATCGTCTTCAAGGTGTAACGCCCGGGCATTCATTTAAAGGCAACCTGCAGGCGATCCGAAACAACGGATCGAATGGCTTCAGATACCTGTTCGATTGACTTGGAAGCGTCAATTACTGAACATCTTTCGGGTTCTTCTTTCGCGATTTCAATAAACCCACGGCGCAAACGCTCGTGAAAACCATGCCCCATGCGTTCGTAACGGTCTTCTCCCGCTCCCCTATCCCCCGCTCGTTTTAAGCCGGTCTCCAGATCAAGATCGAAAATTATCGTCAGGTCGGGTTTGAAGTCACCAAGCACGGCAGTCTGCAATCTGTGAAGGGTTTCCCGATCAACGCAATGCCCGAATCCCTGATAGGCCATCGTTGAATCGGCGAAGCGATCGGAAATCACCCATTGACCTTCATCCAGCGCCGGAAACACTGTCTTGTCCAGGTGTTCAACTCTGGCTGCATAATTTAATAAAGCCTCGGATAACGGGGTCCAGCGGTTGACGGCTCCATTAACCAGAAGATTACGTATTTCTTCTGCTCCCGGCGCCCCTCCTGGCTCGCGGGTCGTCATGACTTTTAGCCCCTCTCCTCGCAGAGATTCAGCCAGCAATTTGACCTGGGTGGATTTTCCAGTGCCTTCGCCCCCTTCAAAAGTGATAAATTTTCCCCTGGACACCAGACAACTCCTAAAGTTCAGCCGGCGCTACCCCAAAGAATGTGTTTGAACGCAGCAATCAAACGTCCAATCAGACCCAGCCTTTCGACATCATTGGCGGCGACGAGGGGAAGTTCTATTGTTTTCTCGTCGGGAGCGCTTACCGTTAATGTCGCAAGAATATCACCTTTTTTAATCGGTGCGGGAATGGGTCCTTGATAATTCACCGAAACTTTCATTTCCCGGCGGGCCTTTTTATGCAGCGTCAACTTTAGATCGTTTTCGATGATCAGTTGAACTGTCGGGTCCGTTCCAAGCCAGACCTGGGCCTCATCGACCACTTCACCGGCACCCAGAAGTGCGTAATTGCCGAACTCGCGAAAGCCCCACTCAAGCAATCTTTCAGGTTCCCGAGAGCGTTCTTTTTTTGAAGACAACCCATTGACCACCAGTATTAAACGACGCTCGCCCCGAGTCGCCGAACCGGTCAAACCGTAGCCCGATTCTGTGGTATGACCAGTTTTCAGTCCGTCGGCCCCCATTTCCTTGTATATCAATGGGTTACGGTTATTTTGTTTGATCCCGTTATAGACAAAGCTACGCTCAGAATAATAATGATAGTATTCAGGAAAATGCTCGATCGTCAGTTTGGCCAGGAACGCCAAATCCTTTGGCGACATCCTGTGCTCGGGATGGGGCCAGCCAGTTGAATTCTTGAAGATGCTAGAGGTCAAGCCCAATTGTTTAGCCCGCACGGTCATTTCCTCGGCAAAGGCCTCCTCGCTTCCAGAAATTCCTTCGGCAATTACGATGCACGCGTCATTCCCTGACTGAACGATAATCCCCCGAATCAAGTCCTCAACCCGAACCCGCTTACCTGGAACGAGAAACATGGTTGAACTGCCACTTTTGGCGCCGCCTTTACGCCAAGCGTTTTCACTAATGCGAAAAGTATCATCCAAAGAAAGCCTGCCGTCTCGCAAGCGTTCAAAGACCATATAAATGGTCATCAGCTTGCTCATTGAAGCAGGAGGCATCGGGACCTCGGCATTCTTGTCAAACAGAATAGCCCCTGTTTCAGCATCCATCAAAACGACCTGCTTGGCCAAGCTTTCAATGGCTTTAGCAGGGCTCGAAACGGCCCAAACAACAATCAAAGCAAGCGCCAGGGAGTAAATCGAGCGTAAAAGAGACAATTTGAAGGACTTCATCGTCAGGTAAATTCCGTTAATGGGCTGGAAGACACATCAGTCAACGATGGTCCTGGCGTCGGTATAGCCGCTGAGAATCACTTGCTCAAGCATATGATCGGCTTCGGCCACGGAAGACATCGGCCCAACCCTTACCCTGAACAAGTCACGGCCGTTAATCAACACGGGCGACACCTTGACCGGACCAAGACCGGACAAGCGCGCGCGAACTCTGTTGGCGTTATTGAAGTTCGAAAAGGCCCCAGCCTGAATGAATATCCGCGTCTTTTGCAATACGGGTTCGATCGTCACCTTATCATCCACAGGCAGAGAAGCCAATTGATCGCCATTTTTCGTTTCGGCTGCCGGTTCAGGAGGAGGGGGTGGCGCCGAAGCAGGCGTTACATCTTTGCTATTTTCGCCAATTGCAGGCAATTCCTGGCTGCTAACTTTCGGTTTTGGCAGACTATCCACAGTTATCGGCGAACCAACTTCGGCAAAATGAGCCTCGCCCTTCAGGCGGGCGGCAACAGCGCGGCTTTTATCGGACAATATGCGCACACGAAGTCGAGCCGTTCCCTGCTTTTCATATCCAAGCAACTGAGCTGCCCGTCGGGACAAATCGAGTATCCTTCCGTGGGCATAGGGGCCACGGTCATTGATCCGGACATTCAAGGTGCGGCCATTATCCAGGTTTGTAACCCGAACAAAGCTTGGCATTGGTAACGTCCGGTGCGCTGCGGATATGCCGTTCATGTCGTAGGTTTCACCATTAGCCGTCTTGCGTCCGTGAAATTTTGGCCCGTACCAGGAACCGATCCCGGTTTCATCGTATTCAAAATCCTCTTTCGGGTAATACCAGACCCCTTTGATTTGATAGGGTTTTCCGATTTTATATTTGCCGTAGGAAGCCCTTGTTTTTTCAGCACTTTTTTTCGTTGCCTGCTTGACAGTCTGGGCAATGAATTGAGTTTCAGCACAGGCGGCAAGAAAGCTAGCAGCGCATACGAATACCGCCAGCCGGACGACTCCTGAAAAATAGCTTTTGTAAGCCTGATGCCCGATCATAATTGACCGCCCCCACTTCGCGGTAAAAAGCTGTAAGATATATCCAGGGCACACAATATAGCGTCTCAGTAAATCAAGTGTTAATGGATATGGTGTTTTAGCCGCCGCCAATTTTGTCGGCAAGTGTGCCAACCGCAACCGCGAAATAGGTCGATCGGTTCCATTTCAGGATCGTACGATAATTGTTATAGACCATATATGCAGCGCTCCCCTCTCCTTCGGTAAAGACGATCGAAGCCGTCAAATCCCGGGTTGGCAAATCACTGCCGTCTGCACGGCGGACCCCCAAAGCCTGCCATTCACCGATGGATTTTCGTGTTTTTAGATTAGCCAGTTTACTATCGAACCCGTCCGGTAGTGTTACAAGTCGCCCCCACGTCTGATCGGACTTCCATCCCGAACGAGACAGATAATTGGCGGCGGAGCCAAAAACGTCTTCCCTCGTTGACCAGATATCCTTGCGGCCGTCGCCATCGTAGTCGACAGCAAAATTAAGAAATGAAGAAGGCATAAACTGGCATTGTCCCATAGCGCCTGCCCAAGACCCCACCATGTCCTTTGGTTTAATGTGATTGCCGTTCAGTATTTTCAGGGCGTTCATCAGTTCTTTACGAAAATACGTGCTACGCCGGCCATCGTGGGCAAGTGTCGCAAGAGCGGGAATAAGTTTAAAGCCGCCGGTAACACGGCCAAAGTCGGTTTCGATTCCCCAAAACGCCACGATGAAACGTGGCTGAACGCCATATTTTTTGCCGACTTCCTCCAATAATCTACGATTTTCAGCCAACTTCTTGCGCCCTTTTTGAACCCGGGAATTTGGAACGACCCGATCCATGTATTGACGAAATGTCAGGGTAAATTCCGGTTGTTTGCGATCGAGTTCAATAACCCTTGGGATTGGTTGAATGCCGTCCAATGCGGAAACAAGAATTTCTTCACGGATTCCGTTGCTGGAGGCTTCCGTACGAAGATCCTTCAGCCACTCGAAAAATGGCTTTTGCTCAGCGAGTGCCTGATTTTCGAGTGGCAGGAAAAAAATGGCCAAAAAAAGAGGTAGAATTACCTTCTTTGATGATTTTACAAATGACATCACTTTTTTCCCTGAAAATTCACGAATCCAATCCAGCCGTATTAAGAACCCTTCTGCCATAGGGTTGCGATCAGGGCAACGATGAATACTTTTTCAGGATTCAGGGCCGGGAAAGAAAGAACTGGTCTTGTCTGTCATCCAATAAAATAACAAACCGAGCCACTCGTGAATGGCCCCGGAAAGGGAGTTCATCCCACCTAAAAGATTGAAGGTAGGATAAAAAATCGCGTTGCCTTCGAAACTGAAATCAACGGGATAAGGGACTACATCCCACCCAATTTTTCTGAAAATTCCCACCGATCGCGGCATGTGAAAAGCGGATGTGATGAGAAGCCAGGTTTCATCATCAGATGGATTGGCTAGCTCCTTCGACATCAAAGCATTTTCGAACGTATTGCGAGATTGGCTTTCCACCAAGACCCTTTCAAGGTTGACCCCCAACGAAATCAACAATGGCCCGACAGCATCGCCTTCTTTAATGTCCTGCGTTAGAAGTTTCCCGGAACCGCTTGTAAATAAAAGTTTTGCATTGGGGTATTCTTTTGAAAGTGTTGCAAATTCCGTCAACCTTTCAATAGCGCTTCCTATGGAGGTTTGACCACGTGCCCGGGTTACTACTTCATTGACGACGCCGCCCAAAACAATGATCCCATCAACCTTCTCCGGTAACTCATGGACAACTGGAAATCGGTTTTCCAGGACTATAAGAAGGTTTTTTCCTATCGGCAGAATAGCAACAAGTAGGGCAGAGACAGCGGCAAATGTTAAAAGCCATCGGCCCAGCTTATCGCGTCGACGATATATTAGCACCGCGCCCAAGCAAAGGGCGATTAGCAGCACATTACCAGGGTCCACAAAAAACCAGAAGATTTTGGAAAGGTAGAAAAACATGCCCGGTGATAGCTTGAAATCTAAAAAATAGCAAATTAGGGCATTGATATCAGGGCTATTCTACGGCCCCGGCCTGTTCCAGAAGAGCAATCATTTCCAGATAGAGATCTCTAAATCTCTCCCCACCTTTCATATCGAAAAACTCAAGTTTCTGGCGCGCCTTGGCTAGGGCGGTTTCACCAATATCATTACGGGCGTTCACCGCTACGCCAAGTTTTAATAGCATTTTGACGATACCGAGACTGGCTCCGTCAGTTGCAGTAATCAACGGTGTCTGTAAAAGGACATCGCGGCAATTCAGATCGATCCCGTGGTGGTGGAGGTTAGAAAGCTCGCTTGGTTCATCGAAAAATGCGGCAGCATGGAGATCAGAACAGTCAACGTGGTCGCCAAAAGCAGCTATCGGCGATGAAAAAATGCCTAATAGAAACAGACCAGTAGCCGAATACTTGATCTTCTTGTTGATAATCATGCACAAACGATATAGCGATGACATTGCGGCGGCAAATCAAGAAAAGGTGTTTTTGCCGCCCAATTTTCATGGTTATAGCCTACCTTTTTCACCCCAAATTATTTTTTCATAGAGAACTAATGTCCCAGCAGAATACCTACTCTCGCGGAATAATGATGTCTGGGGCCGGCATGCTTATCCTTAGCCCCGATGGACTGTTGATACGACTTGTAGGTAATGCATCTACCTGGGACGTGGTTTTCTATCGCTCAGTTTTTGTCGCCTCCGCCTTAGGGCTTTTCCTACTTTTCAAACAAAGAGGGAGAATCGGTTCAATATTTCGCAATTTTGGCCGCTCTGGCTGGATTTCATGCTCTCTGATGACGGCCAGCAACCTGTCTTTTATTGTCGCGATTTCCAATACGTCCGTCGCTAATACCCTGGTATTGGTGGCTACGATGCCCTTCTTCAGCGCCGTTTTAGGCTGGTTTTTGATTGGAGAGGCGGTCAAGCCCAGAACATGGGTTTCAATAGCGCTTGCGACCATGGGAATTTTCATCATTTTTTCCGGATCCTTCGGCGACGGGAACTGGTTAGGGGACTTGCTGGCCGTCGCTACGGCTTTTCTTATGGCGTTGAATCTTGTTGTCTTGAGAAAGGCAAGGGAAAGGGATGTAACGATACCGGCCTTGGGTCTGTCGGGAATTTTTGCTGCATTGATCGTTCTGCCCCTTGCACAGCCAATGGAAGTCAATTCAATCGACCTCGTTTATTTGGCAATTATGGGCTTTTTCGTCGTACCGGTTTCCCTGGTCTTATTTCTTGGCGGCGCAAAATATGCCCCGGCCGCTGAAATTGCTTTGTTAGCGTTGGTGGAAACCGTGCTCGGCCCCTTCTGGGCTTGGCTTGGCGTTGGGGAGGTTCCTTCATCAAATGCGCTTATCGGCGGAGCCGTCGTAATCAGTGCGATTGTATTGAATGCCTTGTTCGGGATGCGAAATGCCAAAAAACCAAGCAGGGCGAAGGCTTAAACAGCGATGAACGTCGAAAGCAAAAATCAAAGTTTGGCCGGTGCAGTGGCCGCACTTGTCGCATTCAGCATCTGGGGTGTTTTTCCCCTATATTTCAAAGCAGTATCTCACCTTCCTGCATTTGAAATTCTGGCTCATCGCATTGTCTGGACGATCTTCTTTGTCGGCATCCTGATAATCGTCACAGGTAATCTGGGCCGGACCCGCGCGGCCTTTGCAAACAGGAAACTGCTCGCTACTTTGCTCCTTAGTTCTTTGTTGGTATCGATCAACTGGCTTGTCTTTATATGGGCGGTGGCCCATGACAGAGTTCTCGAATCAAGCCTTGGCTACTTCATCAATCCTTTGGTTAATGTGGCCTTAGGTATGATTTTTCTCAAAGAAAGACTTCATCTTTGGCAGTGGATAGCCGTTGGGTTGTCCGTCGTCGCCGTTGGAAACCTGGTTATTGGGCATGGCTCGATCCCCTGGGTTGCCTTAACAGTTGCGATATCATTCGGATTCTATGGTTTGGTGCGAAAAATAGCCGTCGTCGATGCCTACACAGGTATTTTCATCGAAACCCTGCTGATCTTGCCGCCCATGCTGGCATATTTAGTATTCGTAGGTATCGAGGGGACCGGCGCGTTCGACATATCCGACATAAAAATGATTGGATTGTTGATGATGGCGGGTTTGATGACGGCGACGCCACTGGTTCTGTTCGCCATCGCCGCAAAACGATTGCGCCTGGCGACGGTTGGCTTTTTCCAGTACATCGCGCCAACCGGTCATTTTCTTCTTGCTGTCTTTCTTTATAACGAACCCTTTACGGACGCCCATAAGATTACTTTTGGTACTATCTGGCTAGCGCTAGCGATTTACTCAATCGACAGTGTAGCCCGGCGAAAAAAGGCTTGATCATCTAACTGGTCAACTCCAGTACAACGCCTAACAAGATATCCGTTCCGCGGGAAATGTCCTCCATTTCCGTGAATTCTTCGACGTTGTGAGAGACCCCTCCCCGGCTCGGAACAAAGATCATGCCGGTCGGGCAAGTGGGCGCCAAAATCTGAGCATCATGGCCGGCTCCACTGGACATTCTTTTAGATGAAAATCCAAGATTTTCAGCCGTTTTTGCTACCAATCGAATAACGGACTCGTCAAATGGAGTGGGTTGAAATCTTCCCAATCGCCTTATTTCAATTTCGACACCCTCAGCTTGGGCCGCTTGTTGGGAATACTCTTCAAGCCTTCTTTCCGCTTCAAGCAATAACGCGTCATCCAGATTACGCAAATCAACGGTTATTCTTGCTTGATCGGCAACCACATTAATTTGAGAGGGATGCAGTTCTATTACGCCAACCGTCGCAACTTGGCCTGAGCCTATATCATGGGCCAGCTTGCGAACGTAAGCCGCAATCTTCGCGGCGACAAAACCTGCGTCTTTACGCAAACTCATCGGCGTCGTACCGGCGTGGTTGGATACCCCTGACAGATTAATCTCGCTCCACGAAATACCCTGAACGCCCTCGACGACGCCGATCTGAATGCCCTCGTTCTCCAAAATCGGCCCCTGCTCCACATGCAATTCAAGAAAAGCCTTAGCCTTTATTTCTCCTGGTGACGATTCTCCCGCAATTCCCGTTCTGGCTAATTCGTCAGCGATGCTTGTTCCATCCGGCGTGGCGGCAGCGCATGCTTCATCGAGCGAAAGTTGACCGGTAAAAACGCACGAGCCCATCATGTCGGGTTGAAACCGGCAGCCTTCTTCGTTGCTGAAAATCGCTACGGCGAGTGGGTGTCTGGTTTCAACCGCCGCATCATTAAGGGTTTCGATCACTTCGAGCCCCGCCAATACGCCAAGCGCGCCATCGTATGGACCGCCTGTTTCTACGGTGTCGATATGAGACCCCATCATTACTGGAGGACCGTCTTCTATTCCTGGGCGTATCCCGACAATGTTGCCGAACCGGTCAATCACGACTTCAAGTCCCAACTCTGTCATCCAGCCGACGATTTTCCGACGAGCCAACTTGTCTTCGTCACTAAAGGCAAGCCGACAAACGCCGCCTCCCTCTATTCCGCCGATTTGCGCCAGCTCGTTTATTCTTCCAACAAGCCGATCAGCGTCAATTTTCAAATTTTTCAAGAGGTTCTCCGAATTTCGTCGGGATTACTGCCAACGATTTCCCGATAAACCTGAGGATCGCTTGCCCCTTCCGAACCGAAAAGCAAAACACGGGAATCGGAATCGAGACCAAAAGCATCTTTGAGTTCTGGATCGTCTTCCACCGTTAGAATGGCCGCCAAACCCGCTACTGCCGATTCACCAGCGACAATCGGCTGATCACTATCGACACCTTGCGCCAGCATTCGCATGGCAGGTCCGACTACATCATCGGGAAGAGTGACGAATACGTTCGTTCCGCTGGAAAGAATATCCCAGGCTATCAATGATATTTCCCCGCACGACAGCCCTGCCATAATCGTTTCCAGATCCCCATGGGTTGGGGTGGGCTTCCCATTGAGGGCGCTTTCAAAGAGACAGTCGGCTCGTTCGGGCTCGACAACAATAAAGTTGGGGCGGTCTTTTCCTAAAGTTTCCCAGTAATGCCCGCATACTGCTCCGGCCAACCCCCCTACTCCGCCCTGGATGAAAATATGGGTCGGCGGGTCGTCATCCGGCATTTGATCAAGGGCTTCCTGAGCCATTACCGTATACCCCTGCATGACGTCACGGGGCACATCCAGGTATCCTTCGTATGAGGTATCGGAAACCACGTACCAGCCATTTTTCTCGGCATCAGTGGCAATTTGAGCGATTGAATCATCGTAGTCGCCTTCAACCCGGCGTACTTCGGCGCCAAAAGCCTCAATAGCTTTTTTTCTTCCTTCGCTGACACCTGCGTGAATATAGATTACGCATTTACAGCCAAATATTTTTGCTCCCCAAGCCACGGATCTTCCATGGTTTCCGTCAGTTGCACACGCCACCGTGATTGATTTGGTGATGTCATGGAAACGCCCGTTCAAAAGGTCGTCTATGCTAGGCGGCGCCGACTTCGTTTTCCCGGCGACGGCGTCCATCAAAAGCCGTTGTGTCGCATAGGCGCCTCCCAGCGCCTTAAAACTATCAAGGCCAAAACGATATCCTTCATCCTTGTAATACAGGTTCTTGATACCGATTTTTTTAGCGATACCGGGGAGGTTAACCAACGGCGTCGGCTCATATCCGGGCCACGAAGATATATCCCGCTTAGCCCATTCAAATCGTTCCCGACTAATGACTGCCCTGGCACGGTATCCATAAACCCCTTCTTTTGAAGCCGCTTCGGGGTTTTCAAATACACGAAGGGAGCCGAATGTTTTTCCCGCTGTTGCCGGTTGTGACGTCATCTCAACCTCTCAAATCTGGTCTCGTCTTAATTTCAGGGAGGGAGTATTTCACGGACATGCTGCTATGTCCGCGTAAAAAATGGTTCTGGGGCCATTTAGCTTTCATTAATAACTTCCAGCGAAAATAGATTTTCGGCTTCTGAATTGAAGCCATGGACCTAGAAAGGGAAATACGATGTCAAAACAGCCAATAGTTTCCGGCCTTGCCCGATTTTCCAGAAGAATTGCCCGTGCTTTCGGTTACAGGTTTGACCATCCGGCAGAAGTAATTGTCGGCTTCAAGCCCGGTGCTCTGCGATAAATCAGGCTTGAAACAACAAACGTAAAAATATCGGTTTTAGCGAATTGCCCTTTGGCTTCCGCTCGGTGTATAAGCATCCGCCGGTCGCATTCTGTTGCGCGGTTTAAAATACGGATGGGTGGCCGAGCGGTTGAAGGCACTGGTCTTGAAAACCAGCAAGGGTGAAAGCTCTTCGTGGGTTCGAATCCCACCCCATCCGCCATCTATCTCCCGCATTTGCAGTTTTTTAATTTGTGAGCGTTTGGAAAAGAGCCTAATTACAGCCACTTTTCCTCATTTCGAAGTTTGCGATCTTGCGAATGTGAGCAGGTAAGTTGGGAAAATCCCTCAGCAATTTGGAAAAGCTTGCGCAGGCTTCGGGGTGTTTGTTCAGCCTAGCCAACGACATACCGAGCTTCAGAAGCGAGTCCGCTGCGTATCGTCCCTTCAAATTCGCCTGGAAGTTTGCCAGAAATATTTCTGCCGCCTTCCTATATTGTCCTCGGACATAATGAATTTCACCCAACCAATAATTGGCGCTGCCAGCCAAAGGATGACCGCCATGTATCCTTAAAAAGGAACGAAACGTTATTTCAGATTCTTTGTATTTCCCATCCCGCAACAGATTGACTGCAAACTGGTAATGTTCTCGTGCAGAACCGAGAGAAGGAGGCCTGGACGCCAATTGTTCACCGGATTTTGGCTCAGGCAGTCGTTGCCTCGTTACGGGTTGAATTGACCGATTAGGCGAGGCTGGCCTGAGGCGTATTGGCGCTGATCCCGTCCGCGGTGGCTGCGTTCTCAGCGACGGAGGTGGAGACGGCCAAGACTGTGGAGGCGGAGGCGACCACTGTTGTTGGGGCTGTTCCGGTAAGGGTTGGACAACTGTTTCGGGTTGCGCCTGGGGAAGTGCGGCGGATTGCGTCATAACTGGTCTGGTCAACAGAACATCCGGGGTCAACGAAGACAGGACGATTTCGCCATCTCCCAAAAGTGTCGCCGTTTGCCTTCGCATGTATTGACGCCGGGCCGCGCGGGTCATCTTGTCGTCCAGAAAAGCTTTGATCTCCGAGGCTGTAACCTTGCCGTTATGATCTTCATCAGCGGCCCCATAGACGCCCTGAAGGAAATGCTCAGTGAACAGACCGTGCCTGGTGTTTTCATCCCAACTGGCTAATTCCGAGCCACTGGCTGCCGTAAGCACCGTCATCCCCTCCCCCACGCGGGCCTCCTTCGACTGGATAAATACCGGCGATGCGGAACGGATCAGCATACCTTTATGACTGTCGCCGGAAAAACAGGCGTCCAGCAACACCGTCTTAGACCGGGCCTTTAACTTGTCCAGGTTTTCGTACAAAAGATCGACGGGATAGCCGTTTATTTCAGCCAGGTCAGGATCGGCGTCAGTGGGCAGAAGATATCCTCGCTTGCTTTTTTGCCCCGGAACTCCGTGCCCGGAGTAGAAGACCAATATATCGGAATTTCCATTAGGGGCCAGATAGCTCCACAGTTTGCCCTCGTGCGTTTCCCGGTTGCCAAAGGCGGCTTCCATCTGCGCCTTGGTGGCGTCGCGAAGATCAATGACGTTGTCCGGGTCAAAGCCCAGCACGTCGATTAAATAGCGTTTAATGGCCTCGGCATCATTATGGGCGTACGAAACCGCCGGAATACGTCCTTGATAATTCTTGTTGCCGATAATGACACCAACCGCGTCCGGGTTTGCTGCAATTGAAGATGATGCGAAACCTAAAAATAGTAGAATTGCGATGACGAATAGCCGTCTCATTCAATCGTTTCCGAAACCGTTGGGAGAGCCTGCAATAATACCGCATAATTCTAAACAGTTGGAGATTAACTGGGTATAACAAGTCTGATATAATACCGCCTTCATCAGAGATTAAATTTTGAGATGAAAAAGCTGACTGGCGGCCATAGGCATTTAGAGGGGTAGTGCTATGTCGACTTGTTCGATTTCCGCTTTTAGGACGTTATGTGGCGTTTTCGCCGTATTCGTTGTGGCAGCTTGCGAAGTCCAACCACAGTTGGAGTTGGTCTCTTCCAATCTCTACGTCTCCCAAAAGAAGGATATTTCGGTTGCCGTTGTCATTCCGGATTCGACGCGACAGTTCTCAACCGCCATTGATATTCCAGGTGGATGTCTTGGAACTATCGCCTTTGTACCGGCGCCGTATGGCGAGACATTCCAACAGCTTCTCAATGATCGTTTTTCCCGGGCTTTTGAATCCGTCCGAATAGTCCCCTCCATCGCCATGGCCTCGGATAGCGATGCCTTGTTTGAAGCAACGTTGACGGAAGTCGGCCAACGTTTCGGTTGTCTGGCCTCTCCGGATGCGTTCGTTCGTGTCAAAGGCGGTTTACGAGCCCTTGATTTTGACGGCAGAGAATTGTGGCGAAGCGGACGCAGTCAATACGAGCACCATGTCGGGCTGCTGGTGGCCGATATGAACCGCGAAGTCGGACAGAATATTTCAGAAGGACTTTCGAAACTGGTCGATGAGTGGACTCAAGAGGTCCTGCAATTGCCGCCGCAAGCTTATGGTGTTGAAGGCATTTCCGAGCCTGCGCCTCGAATCGCCACGGCCGCTCCAAGGCAAATCGAACCAGAGGAACCCGCCTTTCCGAGCGCTCCCCTCAAGATTCGATTTAAGAAAGGTCCGTCACAACCCGATGATATTGCAGTCATCATTGGCAATGCCAATTACGGCAAATTGGGCAAAGATGTTCCCGACGTGAAACCGGCGTACGCCGACGCCGCTTCGTTTAAGTCCTACGCGATTCGTACACTGGGAATACGCGAAGGAAACATCATCGATATGCGCGATGCTACGGGCGCCCAGATTAACCGTGTTTTCGGTTCACGGGACAGACCCGACGGACAACTTTCCGACTGGATCCGCAAAGGCCGCTCGAACGTATACGTATATTATGCCGGTCATGGGGCTCCAGGTGGCAGCGATGGCAATGCTTATTTGATTCCGTCGGATGCGGATTCAACGCGAATTGAAATCAACGGGTATCAGCTTAATACCCTTTACCGCAATTTGGGCAGCCTGCCCGCCAAATCGATTACTGTAATTCTAGAGGCCTGCTTCTCTGGCGCCAGTCAATCAGGAGCGGTCATTTCAAATGCGTCACCGGTATACCTGAAGGCGAAGACACCTGATATTCCCAAAAATATTACAGTCATATCCGCGGGCGCTTCCGATCAAATGGCGTCATGGGAAGAAGACGGATCAAACGGTTTGTTCACCAAATATTATTTGAAAGGTATGAGCGGAGAGGCCGACGAAAAGCCGATCGGCAATGGGGACGGCAAGGTTACTGATCACGAAATTTCGGAATACTTGAAAGAAACCTTGTCCTATTACGCCAGACGTTACTACGGAAGAGATCAAAAAGCTCAGATCGTAAATCCAAAGGGAGGGTGAATTATTGGGCCGGGTAAGGTTCTTTTTGGGGCTGACACTCATTTTCTTCGCTGTTGGATGTGCGAGACACGGAGACATAACCCTCAATCCGCAAGTCAGCTATGTTCCCGGCATAAAAAAAATGACGGCGAGCGTAGCCCTGTACATTGCTCCTGATCTGCAAAACTACATTCATACAGGACCGTTGGAGTGGAACGAGCCCGGTTGGTCGATGACCAATTCCTTTAACATCGGCAGTGCCATTGAGGCATCCAGCGCGCAAACGCTGCGGCAGATGTTTGACGAAGTGACGCTGGTTTACGACAAAGCTGAAGCCGACAAATACGATCTGTCCTTCCAGCCCCAGTTCGTCTCATTAAGACATGTCCTTGAACGCTCTTCCCTTATGGCCGGTCATCCGAACGTCAATTTTTCGTTCAGAATGAAGGTCTCTCAATTTGGTGAGGTTCTGGCCGATGAAGAATTCAAATCTCCGGAAATCAGGGGAATGGACACTGCTGGCTGGGAGGGTTTGGATTCCGCTGTAGCAAAAGCCACCTCTGACGCCATTGCCGAAGCAATGAAGCTGGCGGCAACCGGCATCACCAATAATCCAAACGTCAAACAGGCTCTCGCGAATTTCCAGCCTGAAAGCGCGCCAACGCTCACGGCCCGAAAGAGAACAAGCGCGACAACCTCCCCTCCTCAGCCTGATTTCCCGCTCACCCCGGTTAAGGTCCGCTTCGCAGAAGGCGCGCCTAACCCGGACGATATCGCCGTGATCATTGGCAATGCTGATTACGGCAAACTGGGCAAGGATATCCCCAATGTCGATCCGGCCTACGCCGATGCCGCGTCCTTTAAAAAATACGCCATGACGGCGCTGGGTGTGCGTGAAGGTAACATTATCGATATGCGCGACGCCACCGGCGCCCAGATGAACCGAATATTTGGATCTCAAACTGTCCACCAAGGACAGCTTTGGGATTGGATCCGCAAAGACCGTTCCAACGTGTATGTCTATTATGCTGGACATGGAGCCCCCGGTGGTCGTGACGGCAATGCTTACCTGATCCCTTCCGATGCGGATTCCTCAAGAATCGAAATTAACGGATATCCCCTCGACACGTTGTACAGCAATCTGTCTCGCCTACCCGCAAAATCAGTAACGGTTGTCCTGGAAGCCTGTTTCTCGGGTTCCAGTCAATCGGGCGCGGTCATTTCCAATGCATCGCCGGTTTACTTGAAAACTAAAACACCTGACATTCCCGACAATATCACTGTAATTTCGGCGGGCGCATCCGACCAGATGGCGTCGTGGGAGGAAGACGGATCGCATGGATTGTTCACCAACTATTATCTGAAGGGCATGAGCGGTGAAGCCGACGAAAAACCCATTGGCAATGGTGATGGAGTCGTGGATTATGAGGAACTTGGGAATTACCTTAAAGAAACACTGACCTATTACGCCAGGCGTTATTATGGTCGCGACCAGACGGCGCAAATCGTCAGCGGCAAATAGAAATCTCGAGTGCTGAATTTTACGCATCTCGCGCAAAACGAATAAGAGATCGGAGGCCGACAATGAGGAAGAAGTTGCAGAAGGTCATAGGCGTGTTGATCCTGGCTACTTTTGCGAGTGTATCTCCGTCATTTGCCGCCGAAGAAAAGAAAGAAGAAGAAAAAATTGAAAACCTCAGTCCCGAAAAGACTCTCGAGCGGGCGGACAGCTATATTTTTAATGAACGTCTGGAGGAGGCATTTGGTCTTCTAAAAAATCTCGAGGCGACAACCCCCAAAATTTCAGCACGTATAGACGTCCTTGTCGGAAAAATTTACTTGCGTCTGAACAAGCCTTCCAAGGCGATGAAGATATTTGAAGACGTCAATTTCCGGACCCTTGATGATTCTGAAACATTTTTAGGGATGGCCAAAGCTTCTCTTGCGATGGGCAAGATAACTCAAGCGCGTACCCACGCCATGACAGCCCTTCGAAGCGATCCGGACTTGATTGAAGCCGAACTTGTCGTCGCCCGTGCTGATGACCTTACTGGAAAAATCTACGAGGCAGGCAAGCGTTTTCAGAAACTAATTGATCTGCAGCCCGAAAACGAAATTGCGCACACGGGATACGCCACGTTTCTGGCGGACAGGATCGAAATTGATGAAGGTATTGATCTTTTGACCCGTTATGTCGATCGCCACCCCCTAGCTGCCGAGGCCAACGACCTTCTTGGACAAATGCACTGGCGATTGGGAAACAAAAGAGAAGCCTTAGCCTATCGCGCCGTTGCGCTGAAAACATTTGCGGAAGCTGGAAATGAGTATCGGGCCAAGGGAATTGCCGTGTGGCTCGATGGACATGGCTCCGCTTCCGGTTTGACACGTCCGCCTTCGTCCAAGTCAAAAAAGAACAATCAGGCACGACCTCCGGCCATGGCGCTGGCTCGGCCTGAACCTCTGCCTATTCCGCAGGGTGTTAGTTACGGTCAAGGCAGTGGTTTTGTCATTGCCGATGGTCGGTACGTAGTGACTAATCGACATGTCATTGAGGGGGGAAGTTCCGTCCTGGTGCGCAACGGTATAGGCGAAGTGCGAAAGGCTAGAATAGTTGCCATAGCAAAAAATGATGATTTGGCGATCCTTGAGTTGGAAAAGCCGTTTCCAGATATCTACTCTATACCCTTCGCCAATATGATCGATCCAAGGCCCGGACGCGGTGCTGTCGTTATGGGATATCCAATGGCAAGTACTCTTGGCGCGTCTTACCCTGCATTGACCGAGGGGATCGTCAGTAAGATAACCGGACTGGGCGAACAACCGACAATTTTCCAACTGACGTCGAAGCTGAATAAGGGAAACAGCGGTGGACCCGTATTTGACCGGCGAGGCAACCTGATAGGCGTCGCCGTCGCTAAACTAGATACGACGGGGTACTTCGAAAAAAGGGGCTACTTGCCCGAAGACGTTAACCTGGCGATCAAAATCAGTCGCGTCCTTACCCTGTTGGATCAGCAGCCGATGGGAGATGTGCCCAAGGACACCAGAAAGCTTGAATTGGAAGAGCTTTATCAGGAAATGCTGCCCAGAGTGGTCCTGATTATTACCATTCTGGATGAGGGCTGATTTCCTGACATGACGAGATCTGCAGCTTTCTTGGCCATAATGACTTCAACATTGTTCATGACACCGGCTCATTCGGCATGGATGAAGGGCGCGGGCGAAAGACTGTTCGGTCCGGAAATGGCGGAAGAAGAGGCCTGTACGATTGCTGAAAGAAAGGCCCGAGAAGACGCGTTAAAAAAAATTACCGGGGAAAAAGTCGCCTCGGAAGACTTAATGGTTTGTTCGGAAAGTTCCGAGGACGCCTCCTGCAGTTTGAACCGTATTACCTGGAGCACTATCGACGGCGATATCAAAGGCATCCGCAATCGATCTATTAACACGATAGAAGGAATCTCAGGTTATCGAAAATGTGTCGTCAAGCTGGAAGCCAATATCGGCACCCCTAAAGGCCAACCCGATCCAGGTTTTGACATGGCCGTCAAACTGAATGAAAAAACATTCAGGGACGGCGATATTTTGAAAATTGGTATCAGTCCTTCGCAACCCATGTACGTCAGCGTTTTTCAATGGTTACCGTACGAAAAGGGCGACGAGCAGGTTATCCGGATTTTTCCGAACGCTTTCGATCCCGACAATCATTTTAAATCCGGCGGCACGGTTCCCACCGAAACCGGCAGCGCTGCTTACGACATGACCCTCGGCTTCCCCAAAGATATGCCGGCAAAGCATCGTCTGGTCGATGAATACCTTATGATCGTAGGGACAAGGAAAAAGGTAACGTTCAGGGAAACCTATCGACTTGACGAATTCAAGGGACGTCTGTTGGAAGTGCCCAGAAACAATAGCCGTCTTGTTCGAAAAGGATATGCCATCGTGAGGAACCGGTGATGCGGGCTCTTCAGGGATTTCTTGGGTCGATGTTGTCCTTCATTTTGCTATCGTCCTGTACCTCGCCGACCTATGTCGTTAAGGAAGAAGGAAGTGAGACTTTAAGCGACCTGGGATCACAGGTGATCTTCAAAGTTACGGACGCCTACAAGGAAAATCCACCTGACTGCGTGGCGGTTCTGCCTTTTGATAAACCTGGCAAAGACTCAGGCGAAAAGATCACAGTCGATCAAGCCGAAGCAGTCCGGCGGGCATTTTATGCTCATCTGTCGCCCCAGGGTAAAAGAGATATAGAAATCCCGCGCATCGATTTTGTCGTCTCGAAAATGGACGTCTCAAGCAGAAAGGAACCCAGTGCATTAGGGGAGAACCTGAGATGTATGGCGCTGGTCAGGGGCGATGTTATTGAATACAGCACGAATTTTTTCGGTGTTTATTCACGGGTCGCCGTTGGGGCCAACCTCAACATGGTAAGAGCTGATGATGGCGCTATTTTATGGGAGGGCCGCCACGTCGCACAAAGTCATGGTGGCTCGGTTCCCCTTTCCCCAATAGGCCTGGCTATGGGTATTATCGAAGCCGCCAACAATGTACGAGACGAGCAAATATTACGCATCATCGACGATCTGGCGCGCCGATTGGTTAACACCATTCCTGACGACCGGATTGCCGTCCTGGATGAGCCATTGACTCCGGTAATAGCCAAAACCCAAGAAACAATTGAAAAACCCGAAAGCGTTGATGATTTTCTGGCTTCGTTGGATGGCAGATCAAGCGACGAGAAGAAAACTGCCCTGCTGGCGGCAATTGAGGAGAATACATTTCCGGAGGGCAAAAATGCCCTTTTCGAGGAATTGATCGCGGTATCTCCTGATGAACCGGATGGACATGCATTATATGCCCGGTATCTAATCGATGAAGGAGACTATTCTGGTTCGCTGGAACAGGTTGATAAAGCCCTTGCCTTCGAGGAGAAGGATCACTCGCTGCATTTCCTTAAAGGCCGGGTGTTGATCAAGATGGATAAGCTGGACGCTGCTGATACTTCAATCGTCAAGGCGGCGGCATTGGAAGAGACTAATGCCGATTATCTGAACGGCCTGGGTTACGTTAATTCATTGCTTGGTAATGACGACAGGGCGCTTGCCGCGTACACAATTGCAATAAACCGGGATCCTTCCAACGGCTTTGCCTATTACAATATCGGCGTAACGCAGTATAATAGAGGCGACCTGGAAGAGGCCGCGGACGCTTTTTACGGCGCCGGGCTGGCATACATCAAATCAAAGAATTACGGCCCGGCAACGAAGGCGCTCACCGATTTAATAGAGTTATCGGAAGGCGGTGTTGATCGTGCCGAGGAGATTAAATTTCTTGAAGAAGCCCTGAAATCCCTGACCAACGGAGGAAAAAACAATGGCTAAGCGGGATCTATGGAAGAAGGCTTTACTCGTACTTGGAACAATCACTCTGACGGCGAGTTTCCTTGGTGCTTGCGCGACACCAAAACCGGGAACCCCGGAAGCGGAAATGGCAAAACAGGAAGCCAGGGTCGAAGCGACGGAAGAAGCCGTCGATGAATTGCCTGACTGGTTTCTAAATCCACCTAGCGACGAGGGCAGTGTCTATGCCGCGGGAACGGCGACTTCTACCGACCTGCAACTAGCTGTCGACAAAGGGATATTGAACGCAAAAAGAACTCTGGCGGATCGCATTAACGGACTGATGAGTTCAAAAATGAAGGAATTCGTTTCCGAAACCGGCAGTGGCGACGATACGGAAGTCATCAGCGAGGTCGAGCGGGTGACAACCAATTTGATTACTGAGGTCAATGTCGCCGGCTACAAAAGGGTTGAAAGCAAGATAATTTCGCAAGGAAAGCAATACCGTTCCTATGTTCTGCTTCAGTATCCTAGTGGAGCCGCAAATAAGATCCTTGTCGATCAAGTTAAGAAAAACCGGGTCCTGGATTCCAAACTGCGCGCTTCAAAAGCCTTTCAGGATCTCGAAGACGAAATAAAACGAGCACGCGGCAATTAGAAAAAAAATGGAGGACGGAATGTTGAAGGTGAAATTCAACATAACTTTCTTCTTCTCGATTTTGATATTGGTATTGGCTTTGGTTTCTTCGACCGGCCATTTCCCTGCTAGCGCTGATACAAGCGATTGGCTGATAACGCCCGAAGAGGCCGCTATGCAAATCAAGGATGGTCAGATGGCCATGCCTGTCGCGGCCGTCGAAGGACCTGGTCCTGTAGTGGTGGTAAAGAACCCAAAGGCGCTAAAACGTCTAAAATCTCCAGTTGACATCCTTATCTCTTTTGAACCAGGAAAAAGCGGCGAACAGGCGGATATGGAGACACTAAAGGTTACGTTGGTTGGATTTATCGACATCAACATTACGGACCGATTGAAAGAATATATCCGCGGAACGCGGCTGGAAGTGGAAAAAGCCAAACTGCCATCCGGCAAGCACCGGCTGCGCATGCACATTCAGGATGTGGAGGGTAATCCGAATGAGCGAGATATCGTCGTAAGCATTTTGAAGCCACCCAAACAGGCGCAGCAATAGAAAGGCTGAACAAAGGAGATCAATTACAGAGTAAATTCGATGAGACGATTGATTCCAGCTCTCTTGGTATCGGTATTGCTGATGTCGCCGACTTTCGCCGCCTCCCAAATGGTTGACGCGGCGCTGGGGAGGATTGATGTCGATTTAACAAGTCCGAAGGTCTACACGCCGGACGATTACAATGACCCCTGGATGTATTACCGGCTTCTCAATAAGCCGGACCAGAGTTGGTATCTGGATGCTGGAGCGATGATCCGCAGTACCTTGAAGCGGTCAGGATTATTTGCAACTTCGTCACCTGAAATACTGAACGTAACGGCCAAATTGATTGAGCTGGAAGATTACGGCCCCGACCTGGATGTCGACATCACGATGGTCATCCGCTACAGGCTAAAGGATTCAACGGGCGCCACTTTACTCAGCAAATCTATAAAATCAGATGGACAGGCGACAGTTGGCGAGTTTTTCAGCGGAGCCGACAGATCAAAACTGGGCATGGAACGAGCCGTCAACGCCAACCTTGATGGCCTGTTGAAATATCTGCGTGGAGAGTTAACGCAAGGTCTCGCGGCATTAAAGAACAAGGCGAAACCGAAGAAGGCCAAAAAGAAAAAGATTGCCCTTGCGCCGTCACCTTCCCCAACGGCCAGCCATTTCCCCACGAAGCCAGTCTCAGTTCAGTTTAAACCCGGCCCGCAACGGGCCAACGATATAGCGGTGATTATTGGAAATGCCGATTATGGGAAAAGTATTCCCGACGTAACCCCTGCCTATGCCGATGCCGAAGGATTCAAGCAATATGCGCTTCGAGCCTTGGGAATACGTGAGGGCAATATTATTGATTTGCGTGACGCTTCCCAGGCCGATCTGGTTTCCGTATTTGGTTCCCAAAGAAGTCATAAAGGCAAACTGTTCAACTGGGTCCTCCCCAATGTTTCTAATGTCTATGTCTATTACGCCGGGCATGGGTCTCCGGGAAAAGACGGCACGGCGTATCTTGTTCCCGTTGATGCGGACCCATCGACCTTGCATCTCAATGGCCTTCGCCTGGATAGCCTTTATGCGAACCTGAAAAAGATACCAGCAAAATCCATTACGGTCGTTCTGGAGGCCTGTTTTTCCGGCGCCAGTTCCGGCGGCTCGGTAATTTCCAACGCATCGCCTGTCTATCTTAAAGCCAAGACTCCAAACATACCGCCTGGAATAACCGTTTTCACGGCCGGCGCTGAAAACCAAATGGCTTCATGGGAAGAAGACAAATCCCACGGCCTGTTTACCAAATACTTCCTGTTGGGGATGAGTGGACAAGCCGATGAAAAGCCACATGGCAACGGCGACGGGGTAGTTGATGGCGATGAGTTGAAAAACTATTTGCACGAAACCATGACCTATTACGCCCGGCGTTATTACGGTCGCGATCAAAACGCTCAAATTGTCGGATACCAACCCTGATCAGGAGGCTTCATCATGAATTTGTTTCATCAAAAGAACAGACTGTTGCCGGCCTTCCTTATCGTAACGACAGGCCTGTTTTTGTTGTCCTGCGCCACCCCATCAACGGATACCAGGAAACTTGATTTCAGCGCCTTTGCTACATACCCGTTGCCAGTGGACGTTAATGTTACTCTTGTAATGGAACCGGGACCCCGGGCTCGAATTCTGCACATTACCGAGATGGACTTATACAGCACCAAAAAGCAACTGCGTGAAGGCTGGGCAATAACCGATGCGGCGCGAAGGGTGATGGACAAGGCGTTTTCCTCGGTGGTGGTCGACGAAGTTACCGACGAAACCCAAATGGTGGTCAAACTGCGAGGTACCACGAAAATTGATACTTTCTGGCTGACTTACGACGTTGTGGCGAATGCCCAGTTCTTCCTATCGGATGGAACCAGACTGGCCAGTTTCGAAGGCAGGTCCAAGATTGCAGGAAACGCCGGCGGCAGCGAAAGATCCCTTCGCGATGCGTACATCAAGGCTTTCCAAAGCATGACCGAAAAGATACTGCAGGACTCACAGATGGCGGCACTGTTCTCACAAGGTTTCAGCAATAATTTAGCCCTCAATCGTGGCGCAGTCGAACAGCAACTAGGTTTTTCCCTGCCCGTTATCGAAGAGGAGATGGACGAGTCCGAAACCACTATTGCTGCGGCTCCACTAACAACGCCTGAACCCCAACGTGCTGCTGAACCGCAGAAATTATTCCCGGCAGCCTCCCTGGAGCTAAATTACTTTAAGGGTGAAGCAAGGCCGCGGGACATAGCCGTCATCATCGGCAACGCGGACTACAATCAAAGCGGCAAAGATATACCGGATGTCGTACCAGCCCACGCCGATGCAGAGGAATTTAAAAAATACGTTACAACCTCTCTTGGGATTCGAGAGGGAAACATCATCGACCTGCGAGATGCATCCCAGGCCGATCTTGTCACCGTCTTTGGCAGCGGCGTCAGCCATGAGGGAAAGCTTTTCAATTGGGTCCAGCCCAATGTATCTAACGTTGTTGTCTATTACGCTGGCCATGGCGCACCTGGTGAAGAAAGCGCCGCATACATCGTTCCGGTCGACGCCGATCCGGCCACCCTGCATCTGAATGGTTACCCTCTGGATCAGTTGTACGCCAATCTGGCCGCAATTCCTGCCAAGTCGGTAACGGTCGTCCTGGAAGCCTGTTTTTCCGGCGCCAGTGCCGGTGGAACGGTAATCTCAAACGCATCACCGGTATTCCTGAAAGCAAAAATTCCGGCAATCCCAACAGGTTTGACGGTAATTTCCGCGGGCAGAGCTGAACAAATGGCGTCCTGGGAGGAAAACAAGTCCCACGGTCTTTTTACCAAATTTTATCTGAAGGGCATGTCCGGCGAGGCCGATGCAAAACCTTACGGCAATGGTGACGGGCGTATCGATCACCCGGAACTGGAAAAGTACCTCAAGGACACGCTGACCTATTACGCCCGACGGTATTACGGGCGCGACCAGACGGCGGTATTCGCTATCGGTACGGGCAACTGATTTGAACGCGGATTATGAGAAAAATATTCCATTCATGTTTTGCTGTCTTGGTATTGGCGGCCTTCATTCCAGGATCTGCTCTAGGCCAGACCCAAAAGGACAAGGATGCCTTGCGCCGCATCGGTGGCGCCATTGTTTCGATTACCACGGCGGGAGGCGGCACAGGAAATCAAGCGGCGCAATCCGGAGAGGTCTTCAAGGAATTCTTTGAAAAATTCTTCAAGGGAAAAAAGCCGGAAGAAATGTCAGACCTCAATCAATTAACCGCCAGCAGAGGATCGGGAACGGCGGTCGTCATCGATCCACGTGGCTATGCGTTAACGGCATCTAACGTCGTTTCCGGTGCAACAAGAATTTCCGCGACACTCGCTGATGGGCGTACCGTTGGAGCTATTCTCGTTGGCTCAGACTCCATGACAGATTTGGCAATTCTGAAAATAGATGTACCCGGGGACATTCCGTATTTGACATGGGGCGACTCTCAGGCCGCAAGAGTCGGTGAATCCATTTTAATCATAAGCCGCAAAATGGACGCCAGCGCTACTACCCTCCGGTCCCGAATCGCCGAAATGAGCATTGATATCAATGCTGGACCGTATGATGACTTTATCCGGTCTGATCCCGATTTCACGTTCGGAAATTCCGGTTCTCCCATGCTTGATAATCAGGACAGAATAATCGGCCTTCTTTTAGCGGTCGGTCTAAAGAAGGGCCAAACAAAGGGCCCAGCGTATTTTATTCCGGAAACTATAGCGCGCCCCATAGCCCAGCAGTTGATTTCCTATGGACGGGTTCGGCGCGGCTGGCTTGGTGTTCATATTCAGGGAGTGACGAAGGAAATCGCCGATACACTGGGACTTAAGAAAGCCGAAGGAGCCCTCGTTGCAAGCATTGTCGAAGGGAGCCCCGCGGAACAAGCCAAGCTCAAACGTGGAGACGTTATCCTTGTTTACAATGGTCAACGCGTCAAAGAAATGCGCCTCCTGCCCCGCTTGGTTGCGAACACACCGGTAGGCCAATCGGTTCCGACAAGGGTTTGGCGTAAGGGGCGAATGATTTCACTGAATATCAGACTTGGAGAGTTAGAAGAAGAACCGTCTGTCGCATCGACACCCACACCGGCTCCAACGCAACCGTCGCGTGGATCTTCAATAGTATTGTCGGAATTCGGCGTGACACTGAGTCCCCTAACTGAAAATCTGCGCAACCAGTTTAATATTGAGAACGATGTAACAGGTGTCGTCGTAACGGCGGTCGATCCTAATGGAAGCGCGGCCAAAAAAGGTGTAACCGCCGGGGACGTTTTTTCAGAAGTCAATCAAGTAAGGGTTGGCACGCCCACCGACGTCATCGCCCAAATTGTGGAATCTCGCAACCAGGGAAAGAAAGTCGTCTTGGTTCTAGCCGAAAACAGTCAGGGGAGACGCTTTATTGCCTTGAAACGTAAACCCGGTGCCGCCACGCCTGAGCCCTCTCCCAGCATTGCCACGGCACCGCTACGAGTGACTAAACCACCCGCTCAAACCCCACGTTTCTCAGGATCATCGCTGCCGGTGAGATATAGAAAAGGCTCCCCCAGACCGGATGACATTGCCGTTATCATCGGCAATGCGGACTACACCAAACAAGGCAAGGATATTCCGGATATTACGCCCGCCTATGCTGATGCCGATAGCTTCAGGCGCTATGTAATTGAAGCGCTGGGTATTCGCGAAGGAAACATTATCGACTTGCGCGACGCCACCGGTTCTCAATTGGCCCGGGTCTTCGGTAATGAGCGCCAGCCAAAGGGGCAATTATTCGATTGGGTGCGTCCTGGCCGATCAAACGTCATCGTCTATTACGCAGGCCATGGTGCACCCAGTGGAGGAGACGGCAGCGCTTATCTGGTGCCTTCTGACGCCGATGCGGCCCGTATCGATATAAACGGATATCCCTTAGGAATCTTCTACAAGAACCTTTCACAGATTCCGGCGAAATCGATCACCGTAGTATTAGAGGCATGTTTCTCAGGCGCAGCCCAAGGCGGTTCGGTGATCTCGAACGCCTCCCCTGTTTACTTAAAAACCAAGGCGCCGCCTATACCGGACAATATCACCGTTATTTCCGCCGGGGGCGCCCAGCAAATGGCGTCGTGGGAAGAAGACAAGTCGCACGGATTATTCACGAAATATTACCTGATGGGCATGAGCGGCGAAGCCGACGCCAACCCTTACGGAAATGGCGATGGTAACGTCGACCACGCTGAGTTGGACGCCTATTTGAAAGATACGATGACGTACTATGCCCGTCGCTACTACGGCCGTGACCAGACAGCCGTGATCACCGCCGGCAAATAAGGAACTTAGTAGTTAGCCGTATGCAAAGCAGAAAAAAAATATATGCCATCGTCGCCATTTTATTGGCTGCCATCATCATTCATTGGAATTTGGTTCCTGCCCGTGCGGCAAGTCAGGCGGCAACCGTTACCACAGCCATCATGGCTGTCTACGATGACTACGTTCAAAAATCCACGTCCCGTTCGATTTTGTCCCGCCAACGCAAAACCATCTCTGAGGTCATCGACAAGACCTTGCAGTACTATTTCAAAGAGATTCCCGGAACCACGTTGTCGCAAGGAGCGATTAAAGGAATTCAAGAAGCCGAAAACAAACCCGGCGTTGAGGATCCGGAAACACTGACCGCGATCGCGCTTACGGCGATGTTGAAGTCGCTTGACCCCCATTCAGCGTACCTGAACTCCGAGCAATTCAAGGACATGCAGGTTCAGACGAAAGGCGAGTTCGGCGGCCTTGGTATCGAGGTCACCATGGAGGACGACCTGATTAAGGTGGTCTCGCCAATCGATGACACCCCGGCCTTTCGTGCTGGAATGCGCGCCGGCGATCTGATCACCCATCTGGATGGTGAGTCTGTCAGGGGGAAAACTCTTAGCCAGGCTGTCAACATAATGCGAGGCCGCATCGGAACAACCTTAAATCTCACCGTACGCCGGGAAGGCCGCGAACCGTTCGACGTGTCCATCACCAGGGGAAAGATAGTAATCCGTTCCGTCCGCTACCGCATGGAAGATGAAATCGGCTATTTGCGGGTTTCCATTTTTTCCCAAGCAACCATCGCTATGCTGAAAAAATCTATACGAACATTACAGAGCCAACACGGGAACAACCTGAAAGGATTCGTCCTCGATTTGCGTAACAATCCCGGCGGGCTTCTGGATCAGGCCGTCGCCGTCTCGGATGCTTTCCTGCATCAGGGTACGGTGGTTTCGACGCGCTCTAGACTCAAAAACCAAAATCAAAGCTTCTCGGCAACTCCCGGCGACCTGGTAGAGGGGTTGCCTGTCGTTGTTCTTGTTAACGGAGGCTCGGCCTCGGCCTCTGAAATCGTCACGGGGGCTCTTCAGGATTATCGCCGGGCCACGGTGTTCGGTCAAAAAAGTTTCGGCAAAGGAAGCGTCCAAACCATCATGCCCCTTAAAAGCGGCGGGGCAATCAGACTGACGACTTCCATGTACCACACGCCAATGGGCAGACCGTTGCAGGGACGCGGCATTATTCCAGACGTCTTAATCCAGGTAGAGCCCTCGACCGAAGCAACTAAGTTACGCCGGGAGGCCGACCTGGCGGGCGCCCTTCCCTCTACCGCGGGCAACGCAGCCGACACAAGCATCAAGATCCCCGAGTCTTCCTGTCCCGGAGTCGGTGAGGAGGTTGACAGAACCCTTAATTGCGCCCTGGCTTATCTAAAAACCGGCTCTATGGGAGATTTCGTGGCATCTCTAAAAAGTGGTAGCTTGGATTCAGCAAGCGCGACGAAAAGCATTGCTTCTCCATCCGGTGTAGCACCGCTTGCGATTTCTTATACCAAAGGACCATCGCGCCCTGACGATATTGCCGTCATTATCGGCAACGCGGATTACGGCAAATTGGCCAGGGACATTCCCAATGTCGGGCCGGCTTATGCCGATGCTGAGAGCTTCAAGCGATATGTGATTGAGGCCTTGGGAATTCGCGAAGGAAACATCATCGATCTGCGCGATGCAACCGGGTCACAAATGTCCCGCGTTTTTGGCAACGAGCGCCGCCCTAAGGGACAGCTTTTCGACTGGGTCCGCCCGGGGAGATCAAATGTTATTATCTATTACGCGGGCCATGGTGCACCAAGCGGTGAAGACGGCAGCGCCTATCTGGTGCCATCGGACGCCGATGCCGCCCGCATCGATATTAATGGTTTCCCTCTGAATACCTTCTATCAAAATCTTTCACAATTACCGGCGAAATCCATCACTGTCGTGCTAGAGGCGTGTTTTTCCGGTGCAGCCGAAGGTGGTTCGGTAATTTCAAACGCCTCTCCGGTATTCCTCAAGGCCAAGGGGGTGAAGGTGCCTAAGAATGTAACGGTGATCGCCGCCGGTGGCGCCAATCAGATGGCGTCCTGGGAAGAAGATAAATCGCACGGACTTTTTACAAAGTACTACCTGATGGGTATGAGCGGCGAGGCCGACGTCAAACCTTATGGTAATAGAGACGGCAAAGTCGACTACACAGAACTGGATGCCTACCTGAAGGATACGTTGACTTACTACGCCCGTCGTTATTATGGACGAGACCAGACTGCCCGTATCGTCGTTGGCGGAAACGAGTAAAATTTACTGGTCGAATTCTACGGATGTTAACGCCTGTGCACGTAATACTTCCGACCACTGGAAAGGTTTTTGCGGCTCCTCCCCTATGGGCTTCATCTTCGGGCCCAGTGACATCAATTCGCTGGTGGACCGCGGCACTGCGCCCGGGTTGATAACCGTGCCTTGTCCCGGTTCGGTTATCTCTACACGGCCGGAATTATTTTCCACGTAAATTCCAAGGCCGCTGAATAACAACACGCCTATTCCTTCCTGGCTTGGCCCGACCCAGAAGTCGGTCCCTCGGATTCCAATGGTTGCAACCGGAGTCGTTATGGTGAATTTTTCCACGCTTTTTTCAACCAGTTTACCCGAGACCAATCTGAAGGCGCCTTGGACCAGACGCAACGCCGCCATATTGGATTTCTCGTCCTCCTCGGAATAGTCGAACTCATCAATAACGAAAATTGATTTTTCACTAAGTGTCACCATGGTGCCGTCCTTAAGTTCGAACCTAAGGCGCGCATCTTTGTCGGTTCTTATAATGTCGCCCTCGCCGACACCGGTTCCGGGAACAATTTCTCGGGCCTTCTTCAAACCCCGGGAAATTTCCGCCTGCCCCTGAATTTTAAGCACCTTTCCATTATCCTCTCCGGCAGTGACAGGATAATTAAAGAAAAAAGCAGCTAGTCCTAAAAACAGGAGGAATCGCAATTTATTTGATAGGTATTTACTAAAATCAAAATTCACAAAGTGATCCAATGCCAATGGACTCATACAAATTGGCCCAACCATAGCACCTTGATCAGTAAATTCATCAAATTACGGCTGATTCTGATTTTCATTGCTCGGTGTGTAAGAGCAACTTTTAGTAACGTATTGACAAATTCGTGGCCAGACAAGTTCCGTCAGGAAGTTTTATGTTTTTTCAGCAAATTTTCAGAAAAATGAAAATTTATATTATTTTTTTCATTTACTTTTTCTTTCGTTGGGCCTAATTTTTTCTTCATTGTAAATTGGCGAAGACAAGTCAATGGCTGGAAATGATCCAATACCTGTCGGTTTTCAGGTGCGCGACTTGCGCAAAGCCAAAGGTCTAACTATCCCGGACCTAGCGCAACGCGTTGGTCGTTCAGTCGGTTGGTTGAGCCAGATTGAGCGAAACAAGTCTCCAGTCACAATTCCCAATTTGAAGCTAATCAGCGACGCCCTGGACGTTCAAATAACCTGGTTCTTCCAGGGTAATGCCGTTGCGCCGGAGGACGAACGGGATTTTATTGTCCGTAAGGATGCCCGCAGGCAACTGCGGTACACCGGAACCGGGGTCACAGAGGAACTATTGTCCCCGAACCTGAGTCGCGAAATAGAAATGTTGATGACGACATTGGACCCCGGCGCCAGTAGCGGCGAGCCTTATGCACGCAAGGGTGAAGAAAGCGGCTACGTGGTTTCGGGCGTCCTAGAGTTAACCGTCGACGGCAATACGCAGTTACTGCAACCAGGAGACAGCTTTGCATTTGAAAGCGCCCTGCCCCATCGATGTAATAATCCCGGCGATGAACCGACTTCCGTCGTTTGGGTAATCACGCCACCATCATATTGATAAGAGGTTCAATCATGGCTAAACAATTCCCCACCCAGGCCCAGGTCGTCATCGTCGGCGGCGGCGTCGTCGGTTGTTCGCTGGCTTATCACTTAACCAAACTCGGCTGGTCGGACGTTGTCCTGCTTGAACGCAAGCAACTGACCTGCGGTACGACCTGGCATGCTGCCGGTCTTGTCGGCCAATTGCGCGCGACACAGAACATGACCAAGCTAGCCCAATATACGGCTGAAATGATTGGCAACCTTGAAGAAGAAACAGGTCAGGCGACCGGCTTCGCTCAGCATGGCTCGCTGAGCCTTGCCTCTACCGAAGGCCGGCTGGAGGAATTAAAACGTGGCGCTTCAATGGCCCGGGTTTTCGGCTTGGAAGTTGAAGTCATTTCGGCCAAAGAAGCGCAAGACAAGTGGCCGCTGATTGATATTAGTGATGTGGTCGGCGCCGTGTATCTGCCAAAAGACGGCAAGGTTAATCCTATCGACCTCACCCAAGCCCTCGCCAAAGGAGCAAAAATGGGCGGCGCCAGGATATTTGAAGACACAAAAGTCACCGCCATTCACAAAAAGGAAGGCCGCATAACCGGCGTAACAACGGACAAGGGCAAAATAAAAGCCGACGTCGTCGTTAACTGTGCCGGCATGTGGGGACGTGAACTGGGGTTGATGGCTGGTGCAAATATTCCTCTGCACGCCGCCGAACATTTTTATATTGTCACCGATAAATTTGAAGGAATGGTGCCAGGCTTGCCGGTGTTACGCGATCCGGACAATTGTGCCTATTTCAAGGAAGATGCCGGTAAATTGTTGCTAGGCGCTTTCGAGCCTGTAGCCAAGCCGTGGGGAATGAAAAGCATGGGCGGCATCCCGGATGATTTCTCTTTTACCCAGTTACCGGACGACTTTGATCACTTTGAGCCGATTCTGGAAACCGCCATGCGGCGTCTTCCAGCCCTTGAGAACGTCGGCATTCAGTTATTCTTCAACGGCCCGGAAAGTTTCACCCCGGATGACCGGTATTATCTAGGTCCAACACCGGAGGTTGAAAACTTTTATGTCGCCGCCGGTTTCAATTCAACGGGCATCCAATCCGCCGGAGGCGCTGGAATGGTATTGGCCGACTGGATCGTCAACAAGCGGCCGCCGATGGACCTGTGGGATGTCGACATAAGTCGGATGCTGCCTTTCCAGAACAACGCCAAATATCTGCACGATCGCACTGTCGAAGGTCTGGGACTGCTTTACGCCATGCACTGGCCTTTTCGTCAGTTTGAATCAGCACGCATGGCCCGAACATCCCCTCTGCATGACCGCCTGAAGGCGAAAGGCGCCTGCTTCGGCGAAGCCGGTGGATGGGAGCGCGCCAACTGGTTCGCACCTGATGGCGTCGAGGCCAAATATGAATATTCCTACGGCCGCCAGAACTGGTTCGATCACTCCGCCAGAGAACACATGGCGATTCGTGAAAACGTCGGCCTGCTGGATCAAACCTCCTTCGCCAAATTCCTCTTGCAGGGCAAGGACGCCGAGACTGTGATAAACAAAGTTTCGGCCAATAATATGTCAGTTCCCGTCGGAAAGATTGTCTACACCCAATGGCTGAATGAGCGAGGCGGCATTGAGGCCGATTTAACCGTCACCCGCATCGCCGAGGACTGCTACATGATCGTCACCTCCTTCTCCTCAGCCAACAAGGATTTCAACTGGTTAAAGAAACATATTCCGGCCGACGCCCATGCCATTCTGACGGACGTCGGCTCCGGCTTGGCAATGGTCAGCATCATGGGGCCGAAAGCCCGCGATTTGCTGCAAACCCTAACCCCAGCGGACCTTTCTAACGATGCCTTCCCATTCGCCACCAGCCAGGAGATCGAGCTAGGCTACGCTATGGTGCGGGCTTCACGCATAACCTATGTCGGCGAATTGGGATGGGAGCTTTACATTCCCACTGAATTCGCTACTGGCGTATACGATTTAATTGTCGAGGCCGGAGAAGATTTCGGCCTGCAACATGTGGGCATGCATGCGATGAATTCACTGAGAACCGAAAAAGCCTACCGCCACTGGGGCCACGATATCGCCGGGGAGGATACGCCAGTTGAAGCGGGCTTGAGCTTCGCCGTCGCCTGGGAAAAGCCAGGCGGGTTTATCGGTCGCGACGCCCTGCTTGAACAACGTGAGAATGGCGTAAAGAAACGGCTTGTACAGTTCGCTCTGGATGATCCGGAACCACTGATGTACCACAACGAGCCAATCTGGCGGAACGACAAAATCGTCGGATACATTACCTCTGGTATGTTCGGGCATGCCTTGGGAAAATCCCTCGGCATGGGCTATGTGGAAAACGAAGAAGGCGTAGACGCGGATTACGTAAATTCCGGTACTTACGAAATCGAGGTCTCTTGCGAGCGCTTCCCGGCAACAGCTTCCCTCAAGCCGTTTTATGATCCAAAGAGTGAACGGGTTAAGGCTTAACAATTTGATCATAATGGAAATATAACCCAAACAACGGTTGCAAGCTTAAGATGAACGACGTTCTCCCCAATCTATTTGCACCGCTAGTTATTCGCGGCCATCAATTCAAGAACCGCATCTTTTCCACCGGTCATATGACGGTCATGCTGGAAAATGGAAATCCCAGCAAGCGGATGGCCGCTTATCATGGAGCCCGTGCGGCCGGTGGCGCCGCCCTGATTATCATAGAGGCGGCAAGAGTGCATGCGTCCGGCGTCAGTTCCCGGCCATCTATCCTTGCGTATCGCGACGAATGTATCGAAGGTTACAAACGGATCGCCGACGCCTGTCACCCTCACGGCTGCAAGGTTTTTGGACAGCTTTCCCATCCAGGGCGCGAAATGGCCGTAGCAATGGATGGCACCCTTGCTGTGGCCGTTGCTCCGTCAGCTGTACCCAATGAACGTTTCCACGTCATGCCCAGGGAAATGTCTCAAGATTTGATGGATGAAATTATTTCAGGATTTCGTCAATCGGCCAAAAGACTAAAAAAGGCGGGGCTCGATGGAGTGGAGATCGTCGCTTCGCAAGGCTATCTTCTTGCCCAGTTTCTCAATCCACGGACTAATCGACGAACCGATCGTTTTGGAGGAAATCTTGATGGCCGGCTTTCTTTTGTGAGGGAAGTGTTGGACGCGGCGCGAGAAGGCGTCGGAGAAGATATGGTCGTTGGACTAAGGATTTCCGGCGATGAACTGGATCACAATGGATTGGAGCCAGAAGAAGTTCTGGAAATATCGAAAGCCTTGAGTGAAGATGGCGTACTTGATTACATCAATGTCACGGCGGGAACTTCCGCCGGCCTTGCCGGTTCCACCCATATCGTTCCTTCCATGGCATTTGACAATGCGTACGTGGCTCCACTCGCTGCAACAATCAAGGAACGGATATCAATCCCGGTTTTCGTTGCCGGAAGGATTAATCAACCACAAACAGCGGAACAGGTATTAAGCGGCGGGCAAGCCGATATGTGCGGCATGACCAGGGCGATGATCTGCGATCCTGATATGGCCGATAAAGCTGAAGCCGGTCAGTTTGACGATATCCGCGCCTGTATCGCATGTAATCAGGCTTGTATCGGCCACATGCTAAACGGATACCCCATATCCTGCATTCAACATCCTGAGACGGGCCGTGAGCTGGAATTTCCAAATACGGGCCGCGTGAAAAGCCCCCGCCGAATAATAATTGCTGGTGGCGGTCCGGGTGGCATGAAGGCGGCGGCCATCGCCGCCGAAAGAGGCCACGATGTTACCTTATATGAAGCCTCTTCAAAACTTGGCGGGCAGGCCAATCTGGCCCAACTGCTGCCCGGACGTGCCGAATTCGGCGGCATCATAACCAACCTGAAGCGGGAAATGGAACGGACTGATGTTAGGATCGTCAACAAGACGAAGGTCAGCCGCTCGTTGATCGACGAAATCGCTCCGGACGCGGTTATCTTAGCTACGGGGGCAAAACCCTACCGCCCGGACATCGAAGGGCAAGACGAAGCTCACATCGTCGATGCCTGGCAGGTGTTACAGGGCGAAGCCAACGTCGGCGCGAACGTTGTCATTGCCGATTGGCGCGGCGATTGGATAGGCATGGGATTGGCTGAAAAACTCGTCCGCGATGGTTGTCGTGTGCGGCTGGCCGTAAATGGTGTAACAGCCGGGCAGATGGTCCCGCAATATGTGCGCGACAAGTGGCTTGGTGACCTTCATCGGCTCGGCGTTGAAATTATCCCTTATGCCAGACTTTACGGGGCTGACAGCGATACGGTCTATCTGCAGAACACGACCAGCGGTGAGGCTATACTGTGCGAAAAAACCGACACCCTCGTAACCGCTTTGGGACACAGCGCCGTCACAGATTTGGAAAAAGAACTTTCCGACTGGGACGGTGAAATCCACGTCATTGGCGATTGCCTGGCGCCCCGCACGGCGGAGGAAGCCGTTTTGGAAGGCCTACGCGCCGGCACTTCGGTTTAGAGTCTCCTACTCCTCAAAATTGACCCTGTCGTACTTAAGGGGGTTGTCCCGATCGATTTCCACATCCAGCTCGCGTGCGTATCTGTGACCTGAATAAACCGCAGCGGCGATAATAGCTGGCGCGTCGCAATCGCCTATACGTTTTACCGACTGGGGTGCCTTTTCAACGCCCTCATCTACTTTCTTAATAAGCGCCTGGTACAGATCATCATTGGGGTTGCGCGAAGTCACCAAAATAACCGATTCACAATTAATTTGTGTTTCCTGTCCGGTATATTCGCAAGCCAAACTTGCTGTGTTGCCATCGCAAGACTTCAGATTATGAGACGTGATGATCTTCACGCCCATATTCATAAGCTTCGTTCTTGCGCGCCAACGGTCATAGGTGTATCCCCCCCATTCCGACAAAGTGTCCGAGGGTGTAACCAACGTAACGGGTGCCCCTTGCGCAGCCACGAGCTCGGCGAGAACAGATGCCATGTAGTAGTGGTCGTCGTCAAAAATGACGGTTGGCCCGCTAGGTAAGCGCCCCGCCATGATGTCATCCGGGGAAAAGATTTTCTCGGCCGGTCCCAGGTTTTCAATACTACCCAGATTGGCAATTCCAAAACCATCTGTACGCCATTTTGCGCCGGTTGCCAGGACAATGTGGTCAGCACCGACATTGAGAACTTCTTCCACGTTCATTTCACTTTCGCGGAAGATTTCTACGTTATCCATTTTTTCAATTTGCTGAATGCGGTAATCGCGCACCCGCGCCCACTCCGACAAACCCGGCAACTTGGCTTCTCGGGTAACACGTCCGCCCAGGTCACGGGTCTCTTCTGCTAAAAGAACATCATAGCCACGCTGACCAAGTGCACGCGCCGCTTCCAAACCGGCTGGCCCGGCGCCAACTACCAATACCTGAGTGTCGGATCCCTTCGGATCAATCTTTTCCGGGTGCCACTCCCGACGCCATTCTTCACTCATGGTCGGGTTTTGCGTGCAACGAATTGGAACCGCTTGGCTGTCACCCGTATAACACACGTTGCAACCGATACATTCGCGAATATCTTCTAGCCTTCCTTCTTCGATTTTCTTGGGCAGGAACGGATCGGCAATTGATGGGCGGGCGGACCCGATCAAATCGACAATGCCACGCTTGAGCTGAGAAGCCATCGTATCCGGAGACGTAAACCGGCCGACCGTGACCACCGGCTTGCTGGTGATCGATTTAATGTAGGACATGTAGGGTTCCAGGGAGGCCTCCTGAACGAAACGCGATAGCCCCATCTCGTAGGAGTAATCATTGATGTTGATGTCCCAGAGATCGGGAAGTTCGCCGAGAATTTCAAACATCTCTCGGGTTTCTCCGGGCATAGGATTGCCGTCCCCTGCATCTAACTCACCATTCGTCTCGGCGGAAAAGCGAACGGCGACGGCCATGGTATCGCCGACGGCCTCTTTCGTGTCCTCAATGAGTTCGCGTATCAGACGCACCCGGTTTTCCATAGAGCCACCATATTCGTCGGTGCGTGTATTTAGTGTTTTATCCAAAAACTGGGATAACAAATAGTCGTGGGTAGCATAGACGTAGACGATATCGAATCCGGCTTCTTTAGCTCGTAGGGCTGCGTTTCGATGCCAGCGCCGGGTTTCGCGGATGTCGGCCTTGTCCATTGCCCGTGTCTGGTACGGGTTTCCTTCTGTGTTTGGTTGACTAACAACGCCCAAAGCAATTTCCCGGGTTGCCAGATTGGGCATCCTGGCCCCGCCGATGCATAGCTCGACACCAGCCAAGGCACCATGGGCATGGACTTTTTCTGTCATCAAGGAATGGGATTTGATATCGCCTTTATCCCACAAGGAGGCACTTGGATAGGGCTGATCGTCCGAGGAAGGATGGATCGAGCAATACTCGGTATTGATTACCCCCCATCCTCCTTCGGCTTTCATCTCCCTTATACTTGCGAGGATGCGGGGGCGATGCCAACCGTTGCCGGTGCAATGGGGCACCTGGTAAAAGCGGTTCTTCGCCGTCACCGGCCCTATCTTCAAAGGCTCGAATAGGATGTCGTAACGGGGATCCCGTGTCATGGTTAACTCCAGCGTTTTGTCTATCTATTTAGGAAGCGGCCAACTGTGGCAGTTCGCGTCGGAACGGCACCTCGTCCGTAACCGGTTCATCAAGTTCCCGTGCAAAGCGGTGACCGCTATATACGGCAGCAGCAATAGTGCCGGGCGCTAGGCAATCGCCAATACGCTTAACCGATTTGATACCCGCTTTCTCGAGCGCATCCGGGCGTTCCATCAATTCATGATAGAGGCCGTCATTAGGCGCTTTCATCGTAACCATCACGACGGTCGCACATGGGCGAGTTTGAATGCGATCCGTATACATGCAGGAAAAATCAATTTCACTCGCTCGAATTTCAGCGATGTTGTGCAACGACACGATATCCACTTCCATTTCGATCAAGCGCCTTTGAATACGTTCCTGCTCCATGGTGTTGTGGGTCCAGTTCGACATATCGGCAGCGGGTGTTACGTAGGTAACCTCGTGACCATCGGCGCGTAGCTTTTCAGCCATCAGGCCACCCATGTAATAGTAATCGTCGTCAAAAATCACCACCGGTCCATTGACCGTCTTCCCGGCGATAATATCGTCGGGTGTCATGACGTGATCGGCCTCGCTTCCCGGAACAGCAAAAAAGTTGGTGCGGCCTGTGCCGTCTTTTCGCCATTTCGATCCTGTGGCGATCACCACATTGGACGCCTCGAATTCAAGAATGTGTTCGGCGGTCAATTTGCTATCCATGAAGACTTCAACATTCAACATGTCACTAAGTTGCAGTTCGCGATAATCGCGCACTCGCGCCCATTCGGCGAGACCGGGAAGACGGCTTTCATTAGTGACGCGGCCGCCAATTTCAGTCGTGGCTTCTGCAAGCGAGACCGTGTATCCGCGTTTGCCAAGAGCGCGGGCGCATTCAAGGCCAGCCGGTCCTGCGCCAACAACGAGGATAGTGTCGTCGCTTTTCTTTTCCGCTATGCGTTCCGGGTGCCATCCCTTTCGCCATTCTTCACCGACAGTCGGGTTCTGGGTGCAGCGCATGGGCGCCATAACAAAATCTCCGGAAACGCAAATGTTGCAGCCGATGCATTCGCGAATTTCCTCTATGCGACCTTCCTCTATTTTCTTCGGCATGAAAGGATCGGCGATAGAGGGACGCGCCGCACCGACCATATCGACAATCCCCCGTTTGATAAGGGAAACCATAGCGTCCGGAGACGTATAGCGGCCAACGCCTACGACGGGCTTTGTTGTTACTTTTTTCACGAACGAAATATAGGGTTCCTGAAAACCGCTTTCGCCGAAACGCGACGGTAGGGAATCATTCTCCCAACCGCTAATGTTGACGTCCCAGAGATCCGGCACCTCGGCCAGACTTTCGACCAGATCACGGCCTTCTTCCTCGCAGGTAATACCTTCCGGACCCATCAATTCATCAACGGCTACGCGGCAAACCACGGCGCAAGTGTCGCCAACGGCTTCTTTGGTTTCTTCCAGAATCTCCCTGAACAGGCGGCTTCTGTTTTCGAACGACCCGCCGTATTCATCAATGCGTTGGTTATGACGCCGTGACAAGAAATGCATCATGACCGTCATGCCATGCCCGGCGTAAACGTAAACTACATCGAATCCTGCTTTCTTGGAGCGTTTCGCGGCATCAACATGCCAGCGCCGCAGATTTTTAATATCCGTCTTGTCCATCATCCGGGCTTGAACGGGATGATGCAGTTCCACCGGCCGATCCATGACGGCAAGTGGGATTTCACGGCTGTACAGGTTCGCCGTACCGGTGGCGGTATACGCGGGTTCGATGCCGGCCAAGCTGCCGTGTTCGTGAATCTTGTCGCACATTTTGGCTAAAACAGGGATGTCGGCATCGTCCCAAAGGCGGCCCTCGATGATGGGACTGTGTTCGGAGGACGGGTGGATTTCCACTTCTTCGGTGCAGACGACAGCCCAGCCCCCTTCGGCCTTCACACCGCGCATTTCAGCCATGCTTGAAGGATAGGCCCGCCCCATCCCATTACAATGAGGGACCTGATAAAAACGATTTCTGGCTGTTACGGGGCCGATTTTTACAGGCTCGAACAGAACATCATAGCGCGGATCACGTGTCACGGTTTCTCTCTTTAGCTAAAGCGTGGGAAGTGTTTTGGAAATGCATTTGCGAGGAAGGCGAAACAATCGTCGCGTGCCTGCTTGCGATCGGCCAATTTTGGATACAGCAGCAGGTTGAGCCAATGTCCGTCGATCAACGCGATAAGGTTTCTCGTCGTTGAGACTGCATCAATATGGTCGTAATCGCCGTCCTTAACAATCTGGGCGCAAAGTCGTTCGATGATTTCATCACGTTCCATATCAAATTTATTGTGAATTTTAAGATAGGATGGGCGATGTTTGGCCTGTCCAAAAAAAGCGTACCAGACGGCCAATTTTTTTGGTGAGCAAATATTGCGCTCGAAATCAACTTCTACTATGGCGGCAAGTTGCTTTTCCGGTTGCGAACTGGCCTTTTCCAATGCTGTAGACCAACGCTTATGATGTTCCTGAGCCAAAAAACCCAACGTATGTTCGTAAAGGGCTTCTTTGCTTTTAAAGTGAAAGTTCACGATTCCATGGGACAGTTTTGCACCCTTTGTAACGGACGCAAGCGTGGTGCCGGAAAAACCGTTTTTGGAAATCGAATCGATCGTAGCGTTGATCAATTGCTGGCGGCGCGCCTTCCGAGTGGCGGTTCGGCCGTTAGTTTGTTTTTTGGTGGAAATCTTATTCATTTTTCTTCCTTATCCACCATCAGCAAGTCGCCCTCCAGCCGCCTTTGCTGACGGAACATAATCCATGCAGCAATCGCCACGCCGACGGCAACGACGAGAATGATAATCGTTGCCAGCGCATTGATATCCGGGCGTAAGCCGAGCCGGATGCGCGAAAAGATCAGAATCGGCAGCGTATTAGCCCCGGGTCCGGTAACGAAGCTTGCGATAACGAGGTCGTCCAGCGACAGCGTGAACGCAAGCAGCCACCCTGCAATCATGCCTGGGGCCAGACGCGGCAGGGTAATATCCGTCAGCACCCTGAAAGGCTTGGCGCCGAGATCAAGAGCCGCTTCTTCGAGCGTTTCGCCCATCCCTGTCAGGCGCGATTGAATGATGACGGCGACGTAGGCCAGTGAAAAGGTGATGTGCGCAATCGTAATGGTCGTAAAGCCGCGTTCCTCAGGCCAGCCAATAATTTGTTTGAGCGAAATGAACAGAACCAGTAGGGAAAGACCGGTAATTACCTCCGGCATAACCAGCGGCGCGACTAGCATGCCGCCGAACAGAGTGCGCCCCCTAAACCGGCCAAAACGCACCATGGCGAGCCCTGCTAGAGTTCCCAGCAATGTGGCGAAGGTTGCATTAACAACGGCAATTTCAAGACTCAGGGCGACGGCATTCCATACATCCTCAGATTCAAATAAAACCTTATACCAACGTACTGACCATCCACCCCATACTGGAACGAGTTTCGAATAGTTGAACGAATAGATAATCAGCATAATCATCGGCACGTAGAGAAACGCCAAGCCCGTGGCAAGCATGAAGGTCAGGAAACGGGAGCGTTTTGCATACATGGTTTTATTGGTTCTCCACGGCTTTGCTCTGATAGTTCTGATAGATAACCATCGGTAAAACCAACAGGAACAGCAGCACGATGGCGACGGCCGACGCGGTCGGCCAATCGACGTTCTGGTTGAATTCGTTGTAAAGAAGACGCCCGATCATCAATACGTTGCCGCCGCCAAGCAAATCCGGGATCACATACTCACCAGTCGCCGGAATAAAGACCAGCAATGACCCGGCAATGACTCCCGGCATGGTTAAAGGCAGGGTAATTTTTAGGAAAGTGTTAGTCGGACGTGAACCCAGGTCGGCGGCGGCTTCGTTCAGGGTCGTGTCCAGCTTTTCCATATTGGCGTATAGCGGAAGCACCATGAACGGCAGGTACGTATAGACGATGCCGACATATACAGCGAATTCGGAATACATCAAGCGAATTGGCGTCTCGATCAAACCCGCCCAGATCAGCAGATTGTTGATCGTTCCCTGATCAGCCAATAACCCCATCCATGCATATACGCGCAACAGGAAGGATGTCCAGAAAGGCAGTATGATCGCGAAAAGAAGAAGCTTCCTTGCCACCGGTCCGGATCGAATGATGCCATAGGCGATCGGATATCCGATCAAAAGGCAAAGAATGGTCGAAATCGATGAAATCTTGACCGAATTTATATAGGTCCTGAAATACAGGTCGTCTTCGAAGATATAGGTAAAATTATCGAAGGCGACGCGAATGGTCATAACACCATCTTCGGTCCATTTTATGAGGTCCGAAAACGGAGGACTGGCGATCACCAGTTCCGCAACGCTGATCTTGGCGACGATAAAGAATGGAAGCAGGAAAAAGATCAACAGCCAGACGTAAGGAATAAAGACGACAATAGATCGCCAGCCTGCCTGCAGGCGCCGAACCAATTGCGACAACGCCCACGGACGAGGAGGCGCAGTCTCTACTTCAGATATGGAAGCAATCTCGGTCATTTGCTTAGCAACACCGCGCTAGAAGCATCCCAATGAAGATAGACTTTTTCTTCCCAGGTAATTTGGTGCGTCCTGCTTTTGGGTCTGATTTGATTAGGAGAGGTCACGTCGATAATATTGCCGTTTTCCAGCTGAATTTTATAAATCGAGGTATTTCCCAGATACCCAATATCATGGACCATCCCAATCGCCTGGTTGGCCCCTTGCTCCGATGGAGGCTCTTTGCTGAGGTGAATTTTTTCCGGTCGGATTGCTATCCAAACGCGGCTTCCCTCCCTGACCGATTGACCGTGATCGATATAGACCTCACCAAGATCGGTCATAACCCTTACATGGTCGGGACCGTCTTCCACAATTCTGCCTTCAAGCATATTGGCCGAACCGATAAAATCGGCGACAAAGCGCGTTTCGGGGAATTCGTAGATTTCGGTTGGCGTTCCGATCTGCACAAACTCGCCGTCGTCCATCACGGCTATACGGGTTGAAAGTGTCATCGCCTCTTCCTGATCGTGGGTGACGACGATAAAGGTAATGCCCACTTTTTCCTGAATATTCATCAGTTCGAACTGAGTTTGCTCGCGTAATTTTTTATCCAGCGCTGCAAGCGGTTCGTCTAGCAGCAGAAGTTTTGGCTGCTTAACCAGAGCCCGGGCCAGCGCAACACGCTGTTTTTGACCACCTGAAAGCTGTTGTGGCTTGCGTTTTTTGTAATCCTGCAGTTCTACCAGTGTGAGAATATCGTGAACCCGATCGGCAATTTCATCACCAGGCAGTTTGTCCTGTTTCAGGCCGAACGCGACATTCTTTTCCACCGTCATATGTGGAAATAGCGCGTAGCTTTGAAACATCATATTGGTCGGCCGCTCGTACGGCGGCACGCTGGACATGTCGATACCATCTATGGATATGGTTCCGGAGGTTGGCGTTTCAAATCCCGATAGCATCCTGAGCAGCGTGCTCTTTCCACATCCCGACCCGCCGAGTAAGCAAAAAAGTTCGCCTTGGTAGATGTCCAGGTCAACATTGTTGACCGCGGTGATGTGTCCAAACTTTTTGGTAACGCCCCTGATATTGATAAAAGGCTTGGCGTCCGGTTCAAGCCAAGGGGTATCACTGAGGGTTGGTTCACCGGTCATGACGATCCTCATACAGCTTTCTTAGTAAATGGTCTTAAAAGGTACCAGCGGCGACAGCCACTTAAGAATGCCGCCGCTGGAAGCCTGTGTCTTTAGTTACCCGCTTTGAAGTCGGTCCAAGTCCGGGTCCGGATTTTTTCTACTTTTGGCGGTAGCGGATTCAGGGTGTACATATTGGATACCTGATCAGCGGTCGGGAAAGCTGCCGGACTGGAAGTAACGGCCGGGTCAACCATGGGCTTTCCGGTCTTATTGGCTGTGGCGTACCACGTGAAGCTGCTGTCGGCAGCGCCCACTTCAGGACGCATCATATAGTTCAGGAAAAGATGTGCCTCTTCTAGGTTCTTCGCATCGGCCGGAATAACCCAGCCATCAACCCAGAAGTTGGATTTACCCGGACCCTCAGGAAGGAAGAAATCGAGCACCACGCCGGTATTGGCATCTTTTGCTCCAGCCATGGCGAGTAGGCCGTCCGGTCCCCACGTTACGGATAAGCAGAATTCCTTTTGCGGCATCTTTTGATAGGCATAGTTATCAAAAGTCTTGATGTAAGGGCGAATGGCGCTAAACAATTTAGCGACTTTCTTATAGTCCGCGCGGTTTGTGGAATCCGGTGGGAGGCCAAGATAGGCAAGGGCCATCGGAACGACGTCCGTAGGAGAATCAAGGAAGGAAACGCCGCACTTCGATAGTTCCTTCATATGCTTCGGATCAAAGATCATATCCATTGAACCAATCGGGGCGTCTGGATACGTTTCAAGGATTAACTCCTTGTTATACGTCACGCCATGGGTGCCCCACATGAACGGGACGACATACTTATTGCCTGGGTCCCATTTGCCGGACAACTGATCCATGACCGCAGGATCCATGTGCTTGAAATTATCAAGTTTTGATTTATCAACCGGTTGCAAGATGCCACCCGCCTGGATCAGGCGTGCGATCTGCGAGGCTGCGTGTGACACCACATCGTAACCACTGTCACCAGCTAGCAGTTTGGAGTCGATCGCTTCGACCGAGTCATAGTTGTCGTAGATGACCTTGATGCCGGTTTCCTTGGCGAAGTTGGCGATCGTTTCTTCGCCGATGTACTCTGCCCAGTTGGTAACCTTCAGCACCCTTTCCTGCGCCACAGCTTGACCGGCCATCAAAACGCCGAGGGCGGCGCCGACAACCATAGAAATTTTGATGGTGTTCTTAAATTTCATGATTTCTCATCTCCCTGTTGAAACTTTATCTTGTCTAGTCCGCTCTAATTATCCGCAGAGCTCTTTTTGCCGTATTTAGCCTCTACGTACTTTTTATAGAGGCTTACGCCTCCCTCTTTATGAACGTCGATTTAATCCTTATCAGTCAAATTTGCTTCACTTTCAAGATTTTTTTTTCTGATTGATCAGTCAATTTTCCTCGACAAATGGATCAACCCAAAGGCAGAGTAGACGACTTTAGAGATTTAGGAATTGAGCTTTCGAAATCCGACAGAAACTTGCCGTAATTGACTGCCTGGGAACTAACTAGGCCGACAAACAAAAATCGACTCTGAATAAGGGGCATGAAGAAAATATGAGCGCGCAGAAAATTATTCGATTTAGCCCAAACGGCCCTGAAGGCGAAGGCCTGCAGGATTGGGATCCCATTGATCCGGCTGATCTGGAATCTGGAACGCCGGTACAACGTGGCTATCTTTATCATGAAGACGAAGCGCACGGGTATATGGCCGGTGTATGGGACTGTACAGCAATGACGGAAAAATTTGGCCCCTATTCAGTAAATGAATTTATGTATCTGCTGGAAGGTTCCGTCACCATGGCTGTTGAAGATGGCAACGAGGTCACCATCAAAGCCGGCGAACCTTTCATTATCCCCAAAGGCTTGCCCTGCCAATGGAAGCAGGAGGGATATGTTCGAAAATTCTTTGTGATTTTCGAAAACCCGGGATTCCCAGCGGCAGAAGACGTATCATCACAAGGTGTCATTCTTCCCCGGCCTTCAGGCCCTTCGGAGGGAATGAAACAAGAAGAAAAAGAAGAAGCCTCGTCTTTCGTCGGGGAAGTTCCAACACAGCACAATCACATTTACTATGAAGATCCCAGTAAACAATTCGTTTGCGGATTGTGGGAAAGCACAGCATTTGAGACCCCGGCCACTCCTTTCCCAAGAAGTGAATTGATGATCCTGCTGGAAGGTTCGGTGACGCTGACAGACGATGCCGGTGAGCACGTATTTAAAGCCGGCGACACCGCATATGTACCGAAGGGTGCGGTTCGAAAATGGAAGAGTACAGAGAACGTTAGAAAATTTTATTGCATCTTCAATCCAACCTAGAACACTGGAATGGACAAATTAGGTTGGCGCCATCTGCGAATTGAATTCTCTAGTTCTCGGATTTAGTCCAGTTTCGCGCCATCGAGACTAAATTTTTCAGGAAAGAGCGCCGAAAGAAAACGGAATATGATTCGTTTCGCTGAATTCCGATTAAATGATTCACTGTGCAAAAGGTAATCGGTCCACATTCCTTCCAATAGCGCGATTGTTCCGTGCGCAGCGTCTCGGGCATAACTATCCGGTTCTGGATGATCGTCGCAAAGAGCACGGAAGGCGTGAATGAACATATTTCGAAGCGCATCGTCGCGTGTATCGGAATGCTCCGCGAATGCGTTTTGTGATCGGGCTTCCCCGCGAAAAGCATACCAAATATTGACGGATCTTCTGTTAAGTATCTCCTCACTTAAATCAGCTGAAATCATGGCCGCAAGACGCCCCTGCGGACTGTCCTCGCCGGAACGCACGAAAACTTCCATTTGGGCATAGTATGTATCGCTCATATAGCGGGCTGCCTCGACTAGAAGATGTCCCTTGCTGTCAAAATGCAAGTGAATCATACCGCGAGACAATTTAGCCCGATCAATAATCCTGGTGATCGAAGCGCCGACGATACCGAACTCCGAAATCGTATCTAGCGTGGCATCGAGAAGCATTTGGCGATGATGCGCTTTCTTGTCGTCTCTTTTTAAAGGTGCGTCTTGTTCCAATTTCGTATTTCCATCTACTCCAGATCCAAAGGACTCCCTGGGCGAGGATCAATAGCGACAATGCCAAATTCCGCGTCGGTAATGTTCGAACATTATTCCAGTGAACACCTTAAACGACGAAATTGACTCTGCATTCCAATTCTGTTTGTATAGGAAAAATGGACGATTGTCCATTTTATGATTTTGTAATGAAAAATTGATTAATCAATACACACGATTTCGAGCAATTTGGATTATTTGAACATGCCCGGTGAAAGCAATTACGACATTCTTTTTGAACCTGTAGCCATAGGTCCGGTTACGGCAAGAAACAGGTTTTTCCAGGTGCCGCATTGTTGCGGCATGGGTCATTTGCGTCCGCAAGCGCACGCCGCGATGCGCAGGATAAAAGCGGAAGGTGGTTGGGCCGTCGTCAGCACCGAAGAAGCGGAAATTCACCCCAGCTCTGATTTGTCGCCATATCCGGAGCAACGCATCTGGGATGACAGGGATATACCCGCCCTGCGACTAATGACCGACGCCGTTCATGAAAAAGGCGCGCTAGCGGCTATTGAACTTGTTCACAACGGTCATCACGCGCCAAATCTCTACAGTCGAATTCCTTCGATATCCCCTGTCGACATTCCCTTGGATATAAACTACCCCAAGCAAGCGCGCGCCATGGATAAGAAGGATATCGCCGAACTTCGCCGCTGGCACAGGGCGGCGGCGAGGCGGGCCAAAGAAGCCGGTTTTGATATTGTCTATGTGTATGCTGGTCACAACATGACCGTAGCGCAGCATTTTCTTTTGCCGCGGCTCAATGACCGCATCGATGAATACGGCGGCAGCCTGGAGAACCGGCTTCGCTTGTCGCGGGAATTGCTGGAGGAAACCAAAGAGGAAATCGGCGATTCTTGTGCCGTAGCATTTCGTTTCGCTGTTGACGAGATGCTCGGCGCAGACGGCATGCAGGCTGAAGAAGAAGGCCGCGCGGTCGTCGAATTGCTGGCTGAGTTGCCGGATCTGTGGGATGTCAACGTCTCAGGTTGGGAAAACGACTCCTTGACCACCCGTTTTGGCCTCGATGAAGGGTATCAGCTTCCATATACGGAATTCGTCAAAACACTCACCAAAAAACCCGTCGTCGCTGTTGGCAGATTCATATCCCCTGACCAGATGGTATCACTGGTAAAACGCGGCATCGTCGATTTCATCGGCGCCGCCCGGCCTTCGATCGCCGACCCCTATCTGCCTAAAAAGATTCAGGAAAATTGGATTGACGAAATTCGAGAGTGTATCGGGTGCAATATCTGTGTATCGAGCGATAACCACGGAATACCCATTCGCTGCACCCAAAACCCTACGATGGGAGAAGAATGGAGAAGACGGTGGCACCCGGAAATCATTGCACCAAAAGAAACAGACCGCTCGACCTTGATCGTTGGGGCCGGCCCCGCGGGACTTGAATGCGCCTTACAACTGGGCAGACGTGGTTACGAAGTGACGATTGCCGAAGCCACCGATACGCTTGGCGGACGTGCGAAAAAAGAATCCAGCCTCAAAGGCTTATCGGCCTGGAAACGAGTTTCCGACAACCGGGTTTACGAACTCCAACAAAGCCCCAATGTGGACATATATCTGGAAAGTCATTTGTCAGCTGAACAAATTCTCGAGTTCGGGTCTTCGGCGGTATTTATCGCCACTGGTGCGAAGTGGCGCCACGACGGCGTTGGTCGCAGTTCCCGACATCCGATACGTGGTATCGAACATATCAAAGTCCTTACACCGGATGACATCATGAATGGTGACGTCCCTTCGGTTGGACCGGTAGTCATCTTCGACGATGACCAGGGCTACATTGGCGGTGTTATTGCCGACCAATTGAGTACAGTTTCAGACGACGTCACTTTTATTACCTCCGCTAGCATCGTATCGCCCTTTACCGCCTATACCCTGGAGCAGGAACGCATTCAAAGGGGGCTGATTTTGCAAGGAGTCAAAATTCGTCCGAATGAAATGATCTCCCGAATTGAAAGCGGCGCAATTGAAACCAGTTGCCTTTATAGCGAGCAAACAAGTTCCATCGCCTGTAAGACTCTTGTTCTAGTAACTCAACGCACGCCAAATAGAGAACTGGCCGTGCAGGTCAACCAACTGCTTGCTTCAGGAAATGAAGCGGGTCCGGTTCCCGTTGAAATCATCGGTGACGCACTGGCTCCTGGCTTGATCGCCGATGCGGTATTTTCCGGACATCTGGCAGCACGAAATTTTGAAGCCGATCCGGAAGAAATTGAGGCGGCTTTATTCCGTCGCGAAATTCCTTCACTCACTTCGAAGTAAAGAATTATTTTGTTCGGGAACTTGAAAAATGGTTAAGACACATTCAACAGCCACGCCGCCGGAAGCCGGCAACGCCAAACCTTCCCGCCGTAGAGGCGCCGGCCGTGCCGGACGTCTGCAGCAACGCCAAAGCAAAGCACCTGCCAAGGCGGTTTGGCCGGGTATAGAGTCTGATCGTTTTAAGCCCCTTAGTGACGATGCGATGATAATCGTTCATCGAGGTGCCCTTAATCTGTTGTCGACCATCGGAATTGCCGATCACACCCAGGAATTGCTAGATATCGCACTGCCCAAGGGCTGTACATTGAACGAACACAACCGCTTGTGTTTCCCAGCATCTTTGATGGAGGACATCATTGCTGGAGCGGCTAGGGAATACGTCGTCTATGCCCGCGGCGAACGGGCTGGAAAGGACGACGTCCACTGCAAGGGCAACAAGGTTCATTTTGCCACCGCCGGTTCGGCAGTCACAACCTTTGAACCGGATACTCGCACATACCGGCCCTCGACGATCCTTGACATTTATGATTTCTCACGACTTATCGACACCCTGGACAATATCCATATGTGCGGCGACTCGGTAGTTCCCACCGATTTGACCGATGATTTTGAACATGACCTGAATATCGCTTACGCGATGACTGCCGCTACCGAAAAACCTATCGCCTTATCCTTCAGGGATCGCAAACACATTGCACCGGCCATTGAAATGTTCGATATGGCGTTGGGCGGCGAAGGGCGTTTCATTAAAAAGCCATTTTGTATATTCGGCGGTTGCCCCATCATTTCACCACTTAAATTCGGAACTGAAAACCTGGAAGTCATGATCGAGGCCAGCCGTCTTGGCCTGACCAGCGATATCGCCGTCGCCCCGCAAAGCGGCGCTACGGCGCCGGCGCCGTTGGCCGGCATTCTGGTACAGGTGATAGCCGAAACCCTGGCATGTCTGGCAGTCGTCAACCTGGTAAGGCCGGGTTGTGCGATGACTTTCGCTGCCTGGCCTTTCATCACCGATCTCAGAACGGGTTCATTTACCGGCGGTAGCGGCGAGCAGGCGCTCCTGGCGGCGGCAACCGTGCAAATGGGAAAATTCTACGACCTGCCAAACAGCGTCGGGGCGGGCATGACCGATTCAAAAATACCCGATGCCCAGGCGGGCTACGAAAAAGGATTGAGTCTGACCTTGGCCGCGCTTGCCGGTTGCAATCGCGTGCTTGAAGCTGGCGGTATGCTTGGAAGCCTGATGGGGTGCAGCTTCGAATCTCTCTACATAGACAACGAAGCCATCGGTATGATTATGCGCGCCGCGCGCGGCATTGAAGTCACGGATGAAACTTTATCGCTCGATGTCATCAAAAGTTCGGTGATTGATCCCGGCCATTTCCTTGGTAACGATCAGACACTGAAATTTATGGAAAGTGAGTATCTCTACCCGTCGCTGATGGACCGGACGTCATCGGACGCCTGGGAGAGCGGAGGGTCCATGGACATTTATGAAAGAAGCCGTGAAGATATGCGAAAGGTGATGCAATCCCACTACCCGAACTACCTGGGAACAGCCATCGACGAAGCGATCCGCGATCGTTTCCCGATCAGGATTTCGCAGGCTGATATGTCAAAAGATCATCCTCGATGGTAGGTATTTCTCTGCTTTGACTGACTTTTTTTAGGCGCTTTTTAGGCAGCTGTCCCTACTTTCGAAACTAGAAATTTTTTCCAGCAATCTTTTTCAACACTGCAAGCAAATTTGACTTTGAGGTTGTCTGGATTACTTTTATTCAGACAGAGTCCAGATTTTAATTCTCTGGTCTCTTCCGCGAACATTCGTTTCTTCTCCGGCTTGGTAGCCTTTCAGCAGTTCATTTGCTTCATCGCCTTTTGTCATTTTTATTGCTGTGATAAAGGCGTCACTGACCACCACCTGCGTATCTAGTTCCCGCGTCATAGCCTCCAGGCGTGCACTGACGTTGACCGCATCTCCCAGGGTTGCAAATTCTAGACGGCGGGCCGATCCAATATCGCCCAAAACAACGTCGCCATAGTGAATGCCAACTGAAAGTTTGATGGGCTCCAACCCTTCTTGCGTTCTTTGGACATTCCATTCATCCATTGATGTAATCATTTCACCGGCGCATTTGAGCGCGTTCGTCGGGTCTTCCGGAGTGGCGTCGGGTGTGCCGAAAGTAGCCATAATTCCATCACCCAGAAACTTGTCCAAAGTTCCGTGATTATTGAAAACTGCCCGTTCCATGTGGTCATGGAAGGTCCGCAGCAGGGAAACAACCTGCTCAGGGTCATTTTGTTCCGCCATGCTTGTGAAACCAACTATGTCTGTAAACATAATTGCGACTGACTGAGTGCGCACGGATCCAAATGGTTGGTCGCTTTTTGCCAGTTGGTTAACGATTGAAGGGGCAAAGTGCCGGGCGAGATTGGCCCTTTCCCTGGAAGCGTCCGCCTGCTTCAGCAACAGGCGATTGGCACGCCATCCCCTGAGCGCCAATATCCCGGCGACAATAAAGAAAACCAGTATTTCCTGAACCCGCCCAGGCACATTCGGATCATTAGGATCCAAGAATTGCATTAAATGCCCGTAATCACCCAACGCGGCCGCGACGTTTGTAGATAGCTCAGGCACTTCTGAGCCCAATAGAGAAATATATATGAGGCCGCCGGACCATAGAACGGATGTCCAAACCCCGTAGGCGAGAATCGTTCGCCAAGAGTAGGCGAGCGTTGCGCCGGCCAGAAGTACGAAGAAATATAAAAACGTGTTGAATCGATATTGAACGGCCAATGGGTACTCGTGATCGTCGAAAGGATTCGGGACAACGCAAATAATCGTCATTAAGGCCAAATCGCAGAAAATTAGTAGCAGTTCACGCTTCGAGTGCCCGACGTGAGATGCTTTCAGTTGCAAATACCCTATAAACGAAAACACGCCCAGCAGGACTTCATAGTACAAAATTTCCCAACTGAAATTCAGATAGGGCAGGAACAAAGCTACAACGAACATTGTTACCCATCGCGCTCGAACGCCCAGCAATACGCTTTCCTGTTTATCCTGATTAAGGGCATCGCGCAGGTACTCATTGGCTTCGGCCAATATTTCATCATCCCGGCGCATGTCCGGGGCATTTGAACGCCGCTGCAAAAATCTTTTAAGAACTGACAGATTCATTTCATTTACTCACTGGTTTCTTCTTTAGCTTAGCATCAAACCCGCAGGCTTGATCGAAACATCATGAATCCAGTTAACACCAAGAGAAAAAGACTCATCTTGTAATCTACCGTAAGTTCACTTTGCTTAACCGATCGATTTTCTTATGAATCAAAAACCGTTCTTTCTGGCGGAAACTTTACGGTGACAAGAGTGTACTCACCTAGTTCGCTTTCTATTTCCAAAGTTCCCTCATGCATATCAACCAGAGAACTGACCAATGCCAATCCTAATCCCGCCCCATCATATGATCTGGTATATGTTTCGCCACTTTGACCAAAAGGCTCGAGAATTCTTTTAATATCATTAGGCGCAATTCCCACCCCTGTGTCTCGAACTATAATTTGAATTGATCGTTGCTCGGTAAGTTGGGCGTCTACACTGATGCTTCCGTTTTCAGGCGTGAATTTAATTGCGTTTGACAGAAGGTTAAGAAGAATTTGTTTGACCTTTAGCCGATCAGCCCAAAGGGGTGGTACGCCAGGAACGGTTTTTGTAAGGAAGGTTAGCTGTTTTTTCGCCAAACGATCCGACATCATAACTTTGCATTCTTCAAAAACTTCGACGATTTCTACCTTCTCCTCGACGAGATCTTCCTCACCCGCCTCTATTTTTGACAAATCAAGAATATCTCCGATTATCTTGTGAAGATGGACTCCCGATGAATGGATAATGCCTACGTATTCCTTGTTCTGATCGCTACCAAGAGGGCCAAATGTTTCATCCTTTAGCACCTGTGAGAATCCAATAATTGGATTTAAGGGCGTTCGTAGTTCATGACTCATATTTGCGAGAAACTCGGATTTCGCCCGACTGGTTTTTTCGGCCTCATCCTTCAGAATGGTTAGGTATTTTGCTTCTTCCAGAGACGCGTCGACCTGTTTAAGAAGCAAGCGATTTGCACGCCATCCCCTGAGCGCCAATATCCCGGCGACAATAAAGAAAACCAGTATTTCCTGAACCCGCCCAGGTACGTTCGGATCATTGGGGTCCAAGAACTGCAATAAATGCCCGTAATCGCCCAACGCGGTTGCGACGTTTATAGAAAGCTCAGGCACTTCACTCCCAAGCTTCGAAACATAAATTAGCCCACCGGACCACAGAACGGATGTCCAGACGCCATATGCCAAAATCGTGCGCCACGAGTAGGCGAGCGTAGCGCCCGCCAGCAGGACGAAGAAGTATAGAAACGTGCCGAATCGGTATTGAACAGCCAGTGGGTGTTCATGAGCGTCGAAAGGATTCGGAACAACGCAAATAATCGTCATCAAGGCCAGATCGCAGAAAATTAGTAATAGTTCGCGCTTCGAGTGCCCAACCCGAGATGCTCTCAGCTGCAAATACCCAATATACGAAAACACCCCCAACAGGACTTCATAGTACAAAATTTCCCAACTGAAATTCAGATAGGGCAGGAACAACGCAACCACGAACATCGTCGCCCAGCGCGCCCTAACCGCCAACAAAACGCCCTCCTGCTTATCCTGATTTAAGGCGTCGCGTAGATGGTCGTTGGCTTCCGCCATGATTTCATCTTCACGGCGCATATCCGCGGCTTTGGAGCGTCGTCGCAAAAATCTTTTTAGGATCGAAAGTCTCATAGCGATATCACTCCGATTATCGTAGGTCGATCGCCAATCCCGACAATACTCGCGGAAACTTCTGTTTCAAGAAAACAAGATATCCCATTCGGAAATATTCGAGACCGAAATCAATCGACATGAAGGAAGTAGGTTTTTCAAAACTTACTTCATATTGAAGGGTGTTCGTTACATTTGAACATATTTAGAAACAGCCGGTAAATCACTGAGAAACATGCCCGGAATACACTGATAGGGAAATCAGAAATGAGACGCCGCTATGCAAACCCGCCGAAATCCAGCCAGCGAAACTCGAAGCATCAGCAAAAAAGTAGGTATGGCTGCGGCGCTCGTTACGGTGGTCGCCTTTCACCTTATTTGCGAAGCCCCCATATCGACACCGGACACCGAAGGCTCCTCTTTAGAATATTCCCATGCTGGTTTCAGGCGTGTGCTGAAAATTCTGGACACATCGATGACCGCTACCCACATTAAAGAGAATGGCATCGTCGTTAGGCAGATTTCTTCGTAATTGAACAAATTCAGAGGCAATGATTTATGCACCGCGGCGATGCTCGTTGCGCCCGGAATTATACAACTTGTTTTCGTCTGAAATATCCAGCAAGTCGTCGTCCAGGATATCCTGATCGATGATAGCATCGGGTAGGCTGGTGATTTCCACCAGATTTCCGGATGGATCGCGGGTGAACATTTGTATCGCGCCGCTTTCAAGCCGGCGTACTTTCCCCCAGGGCTCAATATCTATAACACCGGCTTTTTTCATACGCCGGAAAATGTCGTTGAAATCGCTGACAACAATGCAAAAATGAGCTCGAAAAGGTTTCTCCTCTCGGTATTCATTCATATGGATTTGGGTGCCGTTATCCAGTTTGAAAAACTGAGAGGGAAAATCGTGGTCCGGCGTTTCATCCGGTTCCAGGCCCAACTCGTCTCTATAGAAGCGAACACCCTCTTCCAGATCGTCGACCAGAATATTTACGTGATGAATTATTCTGCTTCCATTCATGATGATTACCCTTTGATCAACGGAACAATGTGCTCGCAGGATCGTTTAACCATTTCAGTATAAAATTCTTCACTGAGCAGGCTCGACCCATGGTCTTCAATGAATTGGAGCTGCTCGGCCGAAATATCAACCGGATTTGTTTCGACCTGATTGGGCCATTTGGTAACGGGGGTCCGATCCACAGGAGAAACGAATTCAAGTGTCATTGCATTATCATACCCGACTTCCTGCAACGTTTTGACGATCTCCGCCCAATCCAGTTGTCCCATGCCAGGCGGCATCCGGTTATTGTCGGCAACGTGGAAATCGACCAGCTTGTCCCCTGCCGTGCGAATGGCTCCCAGGAAATCCTCTTCCTCGATGTTCATATGAAAGGCGTCCAGGCAAACCCCGCAGTTTGGACCGACCTCGTTGGCCAGGGCGACGGCCTGATCGGCCCTGTTCATGAAATACGTTTCAAATCGGTTCAGTGGTTCCAGCGCGATCCTGATGCCGTATGACTCGGTAAGATCGTATACCTCCTTCAAGCCATCAACGACCCACTTCCATTCTTCCTCTGGGGTTCCATCGGGCGTCACTTTGCCCACTGTCGCTGGAACGATGGTCAATTCGGAACCTTCCAGTTCATGAACCATGGTGGCGACGTTTTTCATGTAGTCAACGGTCGCCGCCCGCTGACCTTCGTCTTTTGCCGCAAGGTTCCGTTCTTCCATGGTAAGCGTCACGGATCCCCAGCAAAACATGTCCAGTTCTTTTAGTAGAGCACGCACCTCGCCAGTGTCATACTGATCCGGCTCGCCACTGATCTCGATGCTTTCAAGGCCCCATTGCTTGCCGCGCCTCAGAGTTGTCTCAACGGGTTCAGCCCGCATCCAGTTATGAGTGGATAAATGCATTTTTGCCTCCTGTTTAAACTTTCAAATTCATCTGGCTTCTTGCTCAAGTAATAGGGCTGCGCCTTTAAGGGCTGGGTTTTTGGCTGTGATCAAAAAGGTGGGGATTTTTTGCACCAGGGGCGACATGCGCCCTTTGTCTTCAAAACGCGAGCGGAACCAATCCTCTTCCAGGAACTGACGGATACGCGGGGCGATTCCACCTCCCAGATACACCCCGCCACGGCTTCCTGTAAGCAGGGCGACATCGCCTGCAAACGATCCCAAAATGGCCGCAAAGGCATGCAGTGTTTCCACGCACCTGGGACAGGTTCCATCCAGGGCGCGTTCAATAATCGTAGGAGTTTCCAGGACGGGTACTTTTTTTGCGTCCATGTCCGCCAATGCCTGATAAAGAACGTGGATGCCCGGGCCAGACAAAATCCGTTCAACGGATACCCGGCCGTATTTCCACGAAAGAATTCGACAGATTTCAATTTCACGCTCTGTCGTGGGTGCGAAAGCGATATGTCCGCCCTCCCCCTCTATCGCGATCGGCTGACCGTCGTTAAAGGCGACGGTAGCCACACCCAATCCCGTCCCTGGACCGAGAGCGCTGATTGGGAAATTGGGAACGGCTGCTCCTTTCCCTATCTGGATAAAATCGTCTTCACCGAACTGTGGAATAGCGCGCGCAAGGGCTCTAAAGTCATTCACGACAAACAGTTCGTCCAGGCCAAGGTTTTTGCGAAGGTTTTTCGACGAAAAAGACCAGCCATTGTTTGTCAGGCTGATTACATCTTCGCCAACAGGACAGGCAACGGCGATACAGGCGCTGGAGGGGCGCGGGATAGATAATTCTGCCAGATAATTTTCAATGGCTTCGTCGATACCAGGAAAATCATCAGTCTTTAACGTGCGCGTATGAACAATATCCAAGTTGCCATCGACAATGGCGAAGCGGGCATGGGTACCGCCGATATCGGCTACTAACCGCGTCGCTTCCCTTTTTTCATCGATTTTATGCACTACTACCATGCCTGCTCCGCCTCCCCCGCCGGTTGCTCCTAAAGGTAACGGTTGACCAGGTTTTCAATCATTTCCTGACGGCCCGATCGCGGTTGCGGTTCAAGGTTCCGGCCCAGAACGTGGGTCGACAAATCTTCCATCGACATTTCCGTCGACAGAATGTCGCTACCTAAGCCCTGTTTCCATCCGCCGTACCTGGCATCGACCACTTCGCTCAACTTGCCGTCTTCGATCATGCGCGCGGCAACTTCCAGCGCGCGCGCACACGTATCCATTCCGCCAATGTGGGCGTGGAACAGATCATCAGGTTCGACCGATTGACGGCGCGGCTTGGCATCGAAGTTGACGCCTCCGGTATCAAAACCTCCCGCTTGCAAGATGGTGTAGAGCGCCAGTGCGACGTCCGAAACGTTATTGGGGAATTGATCCGTATCCCATCCGTTTTGTGGATCCCCCCTGTTCATGTCGATACTTCCAAGCAGTCCATTCGCAGCGGCATAGGAAAGTTCATGTTCGAAGCTATGTCCGGCAAGGGTGGCGTGATTGGCTTCGATATTCAGTTTGATTTCATTCTCCAAACCATACTTCATGAGGAATCCATGTACGGAAGCACTGTCGTAATCGTACTGATGCTTAGTCGGTTCCTGCGGCTTGGGTTCAATCAGGATCGTGCCTTTGAATCCAATTTTGTGTTTGTGCTCAACCACCAAATTCATAAACCTGCCCAACTGATCGGATTCACGTTTCAGGTCCGTATTCAATAAAGTGTCATAGCCTTCCCGGCCGCCCCAAAGCACATAATTGACGCCGCCCAATCGATGGGTCGCTTCCATAACGTGTTTCACCTGCGCCGCCGCATAGGCGAAAATTTCCGGATCAGGATTTGTCGCAGCCCCCGCCATATAACGACGGTTGGAAAACAAATTGGCGGTGCCCCATAGTAGCTTCAGGTTTGTGCGCGCCATTTCCCCTTCCACAAGTTCAACGATGTGATCTAAATTAGCGTTGCTTTCCTTCAAGCTGTCGCCTTCAGGCGAGATATCGCGATCATGAAAACAAAAGTACGGAACGCCGAGCTTTTCAAAAAATTCAAACGCGGATTTCATTTTTAGTTCAGCCATGGCCAAAGGATCACCGCCGTTCATCCAGGGGCGAAGAATCGTCTGCCCGCCGAATGGATCACCACCGTCACCGCAGAATGTATGCCAGTAGCAGACGGCGAAACGAAGGTGATCTTCCATACGTTTGCCCAGGACCATTTTGTCAGGATCGTACCAACGAAAAGCCAGAGGGTTATCTGAATCAGGCCCCTCGTAGGCAATTTTTCCAATATCCCTGAAGAACGGTTCCATGGCTGACCTCCTGCGAAAACGGGCGATGGCTTAAGCTGCCAACGCCGAAAATTCCGGTTCAAGTGCTACATACAGTCGACGGAATTGGGTCCGTCTTTCATCGAAAATATCCACCAGGGCGTCATCAGGCTCGATGACATGATCAATCGCCGGCGGATTGCATATTTCTTCCGATGTCTCTCCATTCGCCGCAAGCCGGCCCAAACGGGCCGCGCCAAAAGCCGGGCCAACGTCTCCGTCGGCGTGATAGACGAGCGGACGTTTCAAAACGCTAGCAAGAATGCGTCCCCAAACCTGACTGCGAGCCCCGCCGCCAATTACCGAAACGCTGTCAATCTTCGCGTCCGCGGCCAGCAAGGCGTCCTGTCCATCGGCGAAAGCAAAGGCGACTCCTTCCAACACGGACCTCGTCATAGCCGCCCTGTCGGTTTCATGACTCATTCCGAAAAAGACGCCCATGGCGCGGGGATTGTTGTGGGGCGTTCTTTCTCCACTAAGATATGGCAGAAAAACCGGGCAATCGCCTTCGATGCCGTCTGCCGCTACTTCCGCCATCAATGAGGCTTCATCTGCAACGCCGCTTATACCGCTAACCCACGATAGACAACTCGCGGCACTCAAGATTACGCTCATTTGATGCCAGGTATCCGGCAGACAATGACAGAACGCGTGGACAGCCTGTTCGGGATTGGGCGAATATTTTTCATTAGCGACGAAGTAGACGCCCGACGTTCCCAGGGATAAAAAAGCCCGCCCCGGAATAACCGTGCCGACACCCACAGCGCCCGCGGCGTTGTCACCAGCGCCCCCGGCAACGATAACCGAATTTTTGATTCCCCATTGAGCGGCTATATCCGCTCTTAATGTTCCAGAGGGATCCGAGCCTTCTACCAGCGAAGGCATATGTTCAATACCCAACTCGCATGCCCTTAGCATTTTGCTGGACCAGCATCGCTTTTCGACATCCAGCCACAACGTACCAGCGGCATCCGACATTTCTGACACATATTCGCCAGTCATGCGCAAACGAACATAATCCTTAGGCAGAAGAATTTTTTTGATGCGCGAAAAAATGCCGGGTTCATTATTCTTAACCCACATCAACTTTGGCGCCGTAAAACCGGGCATGGCCAGATTGCCTGTTATCGAGCGCGACTCCTTGACCCTCTCTTCGAGTTCACTGCATTCGATGTCACTGCGCCCATCATTCCAGAGAACCGCCGGACGCAAGGGTTTGTCATTTTTGTCGAGTAAAGTGGCTCCGTGCATTTGTCCCGAAAGCCCTATCCCTCGAACCTTCGCTAGCGAGCCTGCATAATTAGTTTTCAGGGTTGCTACGGAATTTTCGACGGCATGCCACCAATCCTCTGGATTCTGCTCGGACCAAAGTGCCTGGGGTCGAGAGACATCGAGCGAGACTGTGGCTTGCGCGATGATCTGCTGATCATCGTTAACAAGAACGGCCTTAACGCCGGAAGTGCCTATATCAATGCCAAGGTACATAGCCGATCCCGTATCCTATTGGCTTGTCAGATAAATGCCGTACAGGTGCGCCGAGCCCATCGACAACAGCAATACGATGATGAAGATCAGAACTACGATCCCCGCAGTACGAACAACGGATGAAAGTTGTTTTCCAGGAACACACATAGGCACCAGATTGAAGGCCAGTCCGCCGACGACGACAAGGACCGCACCGACACTGAAAAGAACTTTGCTGAATGGTTGAAAAATCAGCACAAGGGCCACCAGGCACATGGAGATGATTCCAAGCTCTATGCGCCGGGCCTGCTTTCGAGTCATGCCTTGTTGTTCAAGTGTATCACTCATGTCTGCACCAGTTGTCCGTTACCATCAAAAATCAAAGCTTGTGAGGGCTTGCATTTCAGGTGAACTTTCTCGCCCACATCTATCCGCTGCTCTCGGCTGACAACGACGCGCATTTCAATATCGTCGCCAATGACATGAAGAAGAGTTTCTGCCCCCATCGGTTCAATCAGATCGACCGTCGCGCTAAGAGTCTCTTCTCCCGGTTCTTCTACGACCTTGAACGCTCTGGGGCGAACGCCAAGAGTAACTTGCGAACCTGTTTCAATATTTTCTACGGCTTCGTCGGTGTCGATCCGTACCTGCTGCGACCCGATGTCAATGCACGCCGTTCCATCCCGATGCTCATGCAATGTTCCATCGATCAGATTCATTGCCGGCGTCCCGATAAAACCGGCAACAAACAGGTTTGCCGGGCGGGTGAATATATCGTGGGGAGTCGCCACTTGTTCTATGACGCCGTCACGCATAACTGCGATGCGATCAGCCATAGTCAGGGCTTCAAGTTGATCATGGGTAACGATAACCGTCGCCTTAGAAAGTCCGGACAGGATTTCCTTGATTTCGCCGCGCATGGTTTGGCGCAAGGTTACGTCCAAGCGGCTTAAGGGTTCATCGAACAAAAAGCAGTTGGGATCGCGAACGACGGCTCGTGCTACGGCGACACGTTGTTTCTCCCCTTCGCCAAGCTGCCCCGGCAGTCGTTCCATTACATCGCTTAACGCCAGGGCGCGGGCTACTTCGTTTACCCGCTTTTCAATCTCTGCCTCGTCCTTTTTTTCCGCCCGCAAGGGGAACGCCAGGTTTTCAGCAACTGTTAATGTCGGGTACAAGGCATAGAACTGGAAGACCATAGCGACGTCCCGTTCCGACGGAGATCGCCCATTCATTTTCTGATCGGCGATATAGATATCGCCGTCGCTGACTTGTTCCAGACCAGCGATCATTCGTAAGGTCGTCGTCTTGCCGCACCCCGATGGACCCAAAAGACACAGCACTTCTCCGGCTTTGATTTCCAGGTCAACTCCCTTTACGGCCGTCAAGTCGCCGAAGCGCTTGGTCAGGTTTTGCACGCGAATATTTGACATTTCCCTCTCCTACTTCTTGACCGTGCCGAAAGTGACGCCGCGCAAAAGATGATTCTGCAGCATGTAAGTGACAACGAAGACCGGGATCAGGAACAAAGTGATGATCGAAGACAGCAATCCCCAGTCTACGCCCAACTGACCGCCCATGGCGCGGGCCATGGCGACTGGCACGGTCCTGGTGTCATTGCCGGTAAGCAACAAGGCGAACAGAAACTCGTTCCACGTTAGGATCAGCGCGAACACGGCGGTTGCCGCCAATCCAGCTTTCAGTTGAGGAATGCAAATCTTGAAGAAGACTTTGATCTCGTTGACGCCATCAAGACGCGCCGCGTCTTCAACATCCGTAGACAACTCATCGAAAAAGCTTTTCATCATCCAGACGGAGAACGCCATATTGAACATGGCGTAAAGCAAAATGATGCCGATGTAACTGCCGCTTAATCCGGTTACCCTGAACATCAGGAAGATCGGGATGATGACGACGATGGGCGGCAACATACGGGTTGTCAGAATAATAAATAGATATGTGTCGTTTCCCCGAAGTGGATAACGGGAAAACCCGTAGGCTGCCAGTGTTCCGATAACCAATGCCAAGAGCACGCCGGCGCCGGCGACGAAAATTGAATTGAAGAAATACAGCCCCATGCCGGTGGACAGTTCCTGCCCGGCTTCCGTCACCCGATAGAATACGCTGACGAAATTATCAAGCGTCGGTGTGAAAAACAATTTAGGTGGCGTCGCCAGGGCATCCTGCCTGGACTTGAAGGCCGTCAAAATGATCCACAAAACGGGAGAGAAGTAGATCAAACCTATGATCCCGGCGACGGTGGTACGACCCCATCCCGCCTCACGAAGGCCGCGTTCCTTTTTCTTGAAAAACATCACGACTCTCCTTCATTCCGCCGGTTAACGAAATACAGGTACAGGTTCGTCAGCACGATCACGACAAACAGCAGGATGTAAGACAACGCCGAGGATTGGCTTGTCTTGAAGAATTGGAAAGCCATCCGGTACACATACACGGCAATGGACTCCGTCGATGTCCCGGGACCGCCTGCCGTTATGATGTAAATGATGTCGAAAAGTTTGAAGGTCTCGATGGTCCTGAACAGGATCGCCAACAGCAACAGCCCCTTGATGTAGGGGAACGTTACCGTCTTAAAGCGCTCCCAGGTCGTTGCACGATCGACCTCCGCCGCCTCGTACAAGTAATCCGGCACGCTGACCAAACCGGCCAGAACGAGCAACATGACGAAAGGCGACCACATCCATGCATCTGCAATAACGATCCCGGCAATAGCGCCCCATTTGGTCGCAAGCAGGGTTAGCGCCTCGCCATTAAAGTACATATAGACTTGGCTAATGACGCCAAAGGTGGGTTCATAAAATAGTTTAAAGAATACGCCGACGGCCACGAACGACAACATCATGGGTGTTAGAATCAACATTAAGATTTCACGGCGCAGGGGGAATTTTTTTGCGAATAAAAGGGCGAGGCCAAATCCAATCAATAGCTGCATCAAAACGCTGAGAGAGACAATCGTCGCTGTCGTTTGGAAACGTTCCCATACGACAGGGTCGGAAAGTACTTTTTCGTAGTAATAGGTGCCTGCAAAACGCGGGGCTTTTATCGAAGAAGCCTTGTAGTGGAAGAAGCTGAGCCCAAATGACCACATCAGGGGAAAAATGTTCATGACGAATAACAAGAGGATGGCCGGGGTTACAAGTAGTGCACCGCGACGTTTGGGATCCAACAACCATTCAATAAATGTTTTCATTGGATTCATCCCCGTTGTTTTGGAAACGCCTTGAAGGGTAATGGGCTGGTTCATTTTTCTGCTCTGTCTTGAGGTTGGGCGGAGGCGGCGCTAACTGTTCGGGCCGCCTCCGCCCTTCTCATGGTATGGCTGTGACGATCTAGTTGATCCGCCCAGCCTCTGTCAGGAGTTCCTGCTGGAACGCGGCAATGGCGTCCATCGCTTCCTTGGCGGAAACCTGGCCTGTGATTGCCTTATCGAATTGTTCCTGCTGGTTGGTAAGCAGCTCGAAGAATTCCGGAACATGCCAGAAATCTTTTTGCCATTTCAGAACGCTTTTGTGCGCACGGTTCCAAGGCTTGATGTCGTCATATTAGTTCATCGACATCACGCTTTGCAGGGCGGAACTTCCGCCGTTTTTGGCGAAGTTAAGTTGCGTGTCTTTGGACAGCCACCACTTCACAACATTCAGCGCTTCGGTAACGACTTCGTCGCTGTTCCATGTCGTCAGAACAAACGGCTGTCCACCCATGACGTCCCAGCGTTCCAACTCAGAACCACCATTATCTGTTCCGGGAGGAAGGGCTACCGCTACCTTACCGGCAACCGTGGAAACCTTGGGATCGATGGAAGTAGCGGATACAGCGTTCCAATTTACGATCGCGGCGAGTTTGCCCTGCATAAACAGGTCATTGATCGCGAAGATATCCATCTGGCCCGTCTTCGCGATAGGCGGAGAATACTTCAGAAGATCGACGTATTGCTCAATGCCCTTAACCGCCTTAGCGGAGTTAACCACGCCCACGGCCTGCGCTTTAGGTTGATTTGATTCATCCCAAATCATGCCGCCAGCCTGCCAAACAAATGCAAGAGCCTGACCTGAAGAGAAGTCATAACCTTTGCCAGCTTGGTAGGCTGTACCGTAAAAGTCTTCGCTAGTAGTGCCGTCACCCAATTTGGAACCGGCGGGACGGCGGAAGAATTCGCCAATATTGGCCCAGGTGTCCCAAGTGACAGATTCCCAGTCTTCGTAGGTACAGGGAAGAGGCTTGCTGTATTTGGCCTTGAAAGCGGCCTGTTCACCCTTATTGCAAAACAGATCCTTGCGATAAAACGCAACCTTGGTGTCCGGCATCTGCGGGAAGCCGTAAATGTTTTTGGATTTGTATGGATAGGTCGCATAAGCTTCCGTCAATGCAGGATGGACGTCCTTAAGAATCGCGGCCAATTCAGGGTCTGCATCGATGTACTTATTCAATTTCATGAACTGACCACCTTCGATGAAGGTGCCAATCCACTGACTGTCGGAAACGACCAACTGGTACTTCTTCTCGCCCGACGCCATGGATGCGGCGACACGCTCGTAAAAGCTTCCCCAAGGAATGAAGTCGATAGCGAGTTTGACGTTATTGCCGCTTGGGGATTTGTAGGTCTTGTCGGCGTATTCCTGCATAAACCGGGTTGGTCCCCAGTCGGGTGCAGCCATTTGGATGGTAATGTCTTTCGCATGGGCCGGGGCCTGGACGGCAAGACCGCCGACAACGGCACCAAGAGCGAAAGCACTTGTCAGTTTTTTCAGGGTGTTCATGTCACTCTCCTATTTCACCTGTTGAACTGGATTAAGTGTTGCTCAGTATTTTTTTCTTCCGGCTTGTTCATCGAATTGCGGTGCCGGTTTCCTTTGCGAACACATGGGTGTTCGACAGTCCGAAGGTGAGCGGCAACTCGTCGCCCACTGAATATCGGACAGCCTGTTCCTCGGGCAGAACCAGTTTGAACTGGGCTCCCATTGCCTCGAGATCCAGAATCACTACATCGCCAAGCGGCTCGGTCAGGTGAACCTTGCCGGTAAATTTCGGACCCTCTTCTGTATCTTCGAAGGGCAAAAGATCATGGGGTCGAATACCAAAAAGAACTTCTGCGCCGACGGGAAAGGCTTTAAGCGCCTGCGCCCATGGACCGCCGGATACGGCTGCAAAAGGAAGTTCGATAACGGGATCCTCATCGCTGCCCTTTCGAACGGCGGTAAGGAGATTCATCCGAGGAGATCCGACCTGAGCGGCGACAAATGGATTGACGGGTCTGTCGTAAATTTCATCGACTGTGCCGACTTGAACCATGCGACCTTCATTCAGAATGCCAATGCGTTGCCCCATAGAAAGGGCTTCTAACTCGTCGGGTGTTGCATAGACGATGGTCATGCCGTGTTCGCGATGAAGGCGTTTGAATTCCGCCCGCGTGTCATGTCGCAACTTGGCGTCAAGGTTTGTCAGCGGCTCATCCAGCAATAGAAGCCTTGGCTGGCGGACCAAAGCCCTGCCGATGGCGATACGTTGCTGTTCGCCGCCGCTGGCGGTTCCAGGCTTGCGTTCCAGGGTATGGGTTAGGCGAAGCATTTCTGCAACCTCGCCGACTCGGGCTGCGATGTCGTCGCGACTCATCCCAAGTTCCCGAAGAGGAAAAGCGAGGTTGTCAAAAATGGTCAAATGCGGATAAAGGGCGAAAGTCTGAAAAACCATGGCGACGCCACGGCTGCGGACTTCGGCGTGGGTCATATCGACCCCGTCCATCATAATCCGCCCGGCGTCGGTGCTTTCAATTCCACATATGGTGCGGAAAGTCGTCGTCTTTCCACTGGCGCTGGGTCCGAGAAGCGCAAAAAATTCTCCGTCATTGACGCTCATGTCCAAGCCATCGACGGCTTTGACGTCGTCAAAGTGTTTTACCAATCCTTGAACCTGTAGAGCGGTCATGATGCTCCCCCTACCTTGACCCAGACGCCCCCTCGAGAACTGGAAGCTACCGCGGCCGTAATAAATCGCACGCCCTTGACGCCGTCAGAGACCGTCGGAAAACCGGTCGACATAGGATCTGGGTCGCGACCTTCAATACGCGCAGAAATGACTTCAGCCACATCACTGTAAATGTTGGCAAAACCTTCCAGATATCCCTCCGGATGTCCGGCAGGGATGCGGGTTGCATGCTCGGCCGTCTCACCCGAACCGGCCCCGGCACGCGTAATGGTGCGTGGCGGTTCGCCGAAAGGCGCAAAACTCAAATGATTGGGATGTTCTTGTTCCCAAAACAGCCCACCCTTTTCGCCATAGACGCGGATTTTCAGGGCGTTTTCATTTCCGGGAGCAACTTGCGAAGACCAAAGCATGCCACGCGCTCCGCCTTCATAGCGCAGCATGATATGGACATTGTCGTCCAGTTTCCGTCCCGCTACGAAAGTCGAAAGGTCTGCGCAAAGTTCGTCAAGTTCCAGCCCGGTAATGAAAGATGCCAGATTGTAGGCATGGGTACCGATATCGCCGATACAGCCGCCTGCGCCAGAACGCGCAGGGTCCGTGCGCCACTCTGCCTGTTTTTGGCCCGTATCCTCCAATAAGGTAGTCAGCCAGTCCTGCGGATACTCGACTTGAATGACACGAATGTCGCCCAGTTCCCCGGAATGAACCATTGCACGGGCATGACGAACCATCGGATAGCCGGTGTAATTGTGGGTAAGTGCAAAAATGCAGCCGGATTCTTCCACCGTTTTCGCCAGATCCAAGGCGTCTTCCAGCGTGCTGGTCAGTGGTTTGTCGCAGATGACATGAATGCCGGCTTCCAGCATGGCTTTGCTGGCCGCCGCATGAACGTGGTTAGGGGTTACGATGGAACATACATCGATACCATCATCACGGACTGCTTCCGCACTGGCCATTTCCTCGAAGCTTGCATAGGCGCGATCAGGGGCGATGCGAAGTTCTTCAGCCGATTCTTTGGTCCGCTGGGCTTCCGACGACAAAGCGCCCGCAACCAACTCGTATCGATCATCAATGCGGGATGCGATGCGGTGTACGGCCCCGATAAAAGCCCCTTGGCCGCCGCCAACCATTCCCAGGCGTAAACGCCTTGAAATTGCCATGACCCTATCCCCCCTTAATCAAGACCAAGAATGCGACGGTTTGCCGCGTCGTCCGCGCCACCGTCGGCGAAATCGTCAAAGGCTTTTTCGGTGACCGTTATGATGTGATCGGAAATAAACTGAGCCCCCTCGCGGGCGCCGTCTTCGGGATGCTTCAGGCAGCATTCCCATTCCAGAACAGCCCAACCGTCAAAATCGTTGGCGGCAAGTTTCGAGAAAATCCCCTTGAAGTCGACCTGACCGTCGCCGAGGGAACGGAAACGACCGGCCCGGTCGACCCAGGGCTGGTAACCACTGTAAACGCCCTGTTTTGGGGAGGAATTGAATTCAGCGTCCTTGACGTGGAACATCTTGAGGCGATCACTATAAACATCGATAAATCCCAGGTGATCCAGTTGCTGCAATACGAAGTGGCTGGGGTCATAAAGGATATTGCAGCGGGAATGGTTGTTGACGCGCTCAAGGAACATTTCGAACGTGATGCCGTCGTGTAGATCTTCGCCGGGATGAATTTCGTAACAAACATTGACGCCAGCCTCATCAAAGGCGTCCAGGATTGGTGTCCAGCGCTTAGCCAGTTCTTCAAAAGCGGTTTCAATCAAACCTTCGGGGCGTTGTGGCCAAGGGTAAACATAGGGCCAAGCCAATGCGCCCGAAAAAGTAACGTGATCTGTTAATCCCAAATTGGCGGATGCTTTGGCCGCTTTCATCATTTGATCCACGGCCCATTCCTGACGGGCTTTCGGATTGCCCTGCACTTCTTCAGCGGCAAATCCATCAAACATTTCATCATATGCGGGATGGACGGCGACAAGTTGCCCCTGCAGGTGAGTAGAAAGCTCGGTCAGTTCCTGACCATGCCTGGCCAGCGTACCCTTGATCTCGTCGCAATAATCCTTGCTGTGTGAAGCCCTGTCCAAATCAATCAGGCGACTGTCCCAGGAGGGAATCTGCAGACCTTTAAATCCCAGGGCTGCTGACCACTCTGAAATGGCATCTAGAGAATTGAATGGCGCGTCATCTCCGGCGAATTGAGCAAGAAACAGCGCGGGTCCCTTGATTGTTTTCATTAGCCTTCCCTCCGCATTTGTGCCGCCTAGTCGAGGCTGACAGATGCCGTTAAACCGGCAGATGATTTAAATACATCAAAATGATGGTTTATATTGCACCCTGTTGTCAATGAATTTTTCACTTTATTTCATTTTTGAAAATTTTATTCTACACCTTATTCGTGGTTTATTAGGGTATTTGCTTGTTTTTTCAATTGATTATAATTTGATGTGAGTAATTTTTTCGGTCTTTTCTCACAAATTTGATCAATTTTTTATCATCATATTGATGTTTTTTGTTGATCATTTTGACTCAGCCTGCTACCCAAGAGTCATCATTTCCGGCGATTTGCCATGGAGTCTTTGAGGTGAAGAAGCGCAAGATCAGGATGACGGACATCGCTCGCCATGCAGGCGTGAGCACTGCTACCGTCGACCGCGTCCTTAATGAAAGGCCTGGCGTCAAAGCCCATACGGCTGATCGAATCCACCAGGCTATTAGGGAACTGGAAATTGCTTCCACCTCGAAAAGCGGCGCGCTGACAGCCGGGCTATTGTCATTCGATTTCATCCTGCCGGCTGGAACCAATACCTTCATGCAGAATCTGGAGGATTCCATCACAGCCTTGTCGGATAAGTTGAAGGCGAATTCGATTAGCGTTCGCTCCCACAGAATTCATGGATTCGATGCTCAAGCGCTGGCTGATACCATTCGTAAACTAGGGCCGGCATCTAGTGGACTTGCAATTGTCGCCCTGGATAACCCCATTGTCCGCGAAGCCGTCAACGATGTCGTTGATAGGGGCATACCGGTAGTGACACTCGTCTCCGATCTGCCGAACTCCCGGCGGCTTGCCTACGTCGGGCTGGATAACCGTGCCGCCGGTCGGACCGCTGGATATCTTATGGGGCGTTTCGCCGCCACCCGTCCCGGCAATGTCGTGTTAATCGCAGGCAGTATCGGCCTTAGTTATCGGGACCACCAAGAGCGCGAGTTTGGCTTTAGAGACGCCTTAAGCGAACAGTTTCCCAATCTGACGGTTGTCGACCGTATCGAAAATCAGGACGATTTCGAAATGGCCTATGAGCAAACCTGTAAGATCCTCGATTCAGGACAGAACATCGTCGGCATATACAATATTGGCGCGGGAAACCGGGGAATCGGACACGCCCTGCACGAACGCGGCTTGAGCGCGAGCACCATCTTCATCGGCCACGAGATCACAAGCTTTTCCCGTCAGTTTCTTATTCAGGGGGTCATGGATGCCGTGATTAATCAGGATGTCGATCATGAATCAAACGAAGCCATGCGTTTACTGATTGACTACCACGTCGAAAACACGCCCATGATCGAATTAGGACCGCCCCGCGTCGAAGTATTCTTACGGGAAAACCTGCCCTGATTCTCCATGCCTATTCAATCGTACCCATATAGCCATTTTGTCACGCCGTTATATCGATTGATAACATCGTGAACGCCGTTTTTGGGTATGAAGATTTCGTCACCGGGCTCCAAAATCGCGATCTGACCGTTACATCTGACCTCGAGAACCCCCTCGACAACCGTGACCAATTCATTTGTCGAATGGACAAACCCGAGCCATTCCTGTCCCGGGGGGTCAACAAATAAGTCACAACCATAGCCCCGCTGCCTCCATTCCCAGGCGATGGCATCCCTGTCCAGGGGAAGTGGAAATTTGCCTTTGGTTACCAGATCTTTTGGCATTCGGATTACTGAGAAGACGTAATGCCGCCGTCCACATACATGATCTGGCCGGTTACAAAACCGGCGGCCGGCGAACAGAAGAAAATGCAGGGTCCGACGATGTCCTTTGGATCGGCGATACGGCCCAAGGGGATGCGATCCAAGAGACCCTGACGGAATTCATCGTTTTCCATGACGTGGCGGATCATTTCCGTGTAGACGAAAGTGGGCGCCACGCCGTTGACGTTGATATTGTGCGGCGCCAATTCCATTGCATGTTGCTTTATCAGCATCACCTGGCCGCCTTTCGTTGAACAGTAAGAAGAATATCCTCGGTCACGAAGTCCAAGTTGGGCGCGAACGGAAAGAAGGTGGACCTGCTTGCCGCCGTTACCTGCCTCGATCTGTCTGCGCGCCGCGGCTTGCGCCAAAAACATGGACGCTTTCAAATTGACTTCATAAACCTCATCGAATGCTTCTTCGGTCACTTCAAGGAGCGGCTGTTCGATCTGTATACCGACACAGTTCATCAGGACGTCGATTCTTCCATGTTCATCGACAACGGCATCGACAGAGTCCTGGATCTCCCCCACTGACTTGACATCTACATTGAGGGCGGAGGCCACGTACCCCGCATCGTTAAGACTTTTTGCAAGCCTATTGGCTTTTTCACCATTTCGCCCACCAATAACGACTGTGGCCCCCTGCACCGCCATTCCCCATGCGATTGCTTCGCCAATGCCGCCGTACCCGCCCGGTAAATAGGCGACCTTTTCGCTAAGGTCGAATTGGCCTGAAATCTCGGTTTTAAAATCTATTTTTGGGGCGATTGTATCCATTATTTTTTTCCGAATTTTAGTCCAAGTGAAGACCACCGTTGATGTCGATTATTTCACCGGTGATGAATCCCGATAAGGGTGAGACGAGAAAATCGACGACATGGGCGACTTCCTTGCCCTCACAAAATCGACCGACCGGAATATCGCTTAAGAGTTTTTGACGTTGTTCTTCCGACAATTGTTCGGTCACCATCGGCGTTTTTATATAGGCGGGCGATACGCCGTTAACAGTGACTCCAAAACCGGCAGATTCTCTGGCCAGCGAAAATGTCAGGGCTGTCATGCCTCCTTTTGATGTCGTATAGGCGGTTCCTGCGGTCAATCCGCCGGTCTTTGCTGCCAACGAGCAGATATTGACGATCCGACCCCAGCCTTTCTCCTTCATTCCATCCAGCCATTCGCGAGCGAGATAGAAAGAACCATCCAGATTAATGGACATCAGCTTTCTCCATTCGTCCGGTGTCGTCGAAGACGCCTTGTTGTTGGAAAGTATTCCTGCATTATTTACCAGAATATCGACGTCTCCCTGGGTATTGCGAATATCGCGGGCTGTTTCGGCGATTGCCTTGTCATCGCTGACATCCAACGGTGTCGGAATTGCGCTTGGCCCCAGTTCGTCAGCAAGTTCTACAAGAAGAGACGGCTGGATATCAGCCATAAGGACCCGGCACCCCTGCCTGATCAGGCTACGCACAATAGCCTCACCAAGCACACCGGCCGCCCCGGTAACCATTGCCAATTTGTTTTCTAGGGTCGTCATTTCGACATCCTTCAATATGCCGCCAAAGCGCCGAGGTAATCCTGAACGTCGGGGTTTGTCAGCAACGAGTCATAATCATCGGCGTAACTGAGCTGGCCTTTTTGAACGAAGATATACCGTTCGCAGGCTTGCCGCATGATCCTGACATGAAACTTTTCATTGGGATGAACGCACAGAAAAACCAATCGGCCTTCGGCGCGCAATCGTTTAAAGAAGTCGAGCATGAAGCCGATATAGCCATCCTGGGTGTTGAACTGGGGTTCATCGAACAGGTGGATCATCGGATAATCGGATACCGGACTTTCCATCATGAAAGACGGTTTTGTCTTACTGAAATGGCGAACCTGGTAAGATTGATGGTAATGAATTGCCAGACGGTCGCGCATCCGGTATTTGACATTATGAATGTTTTGCCCGGCGCACATTACCTTGCCATCAGTCGGCTGGTTCGAGCCAGTAATCAATTCAAACAGAGTCGTTTTACCCGATCCGTTCGGACCCATAACGCCTACCACAGATGGTTCATCAATTTGGAAATCCGCCTCCAGGCGAAAGGTTTCTTCCTTGTTCAAGATTCCGCGTTGATAAATCTTGCGTAATCCGTTGACGTGAAGCATGGGTGTACTCATGGCCTATATCCCCAACAGGCGCGTGCGTAACGCGTCATCTTCGAGCAGTTCCTGGGCGTTTCCTTCGTGAATGATCCGGCCGTGATCCATGACGTAAACACGATCGCTTACCTGAAGGGCGCTTAGGGCGTTCTGTTCAACCACCAAGACAGCGATACCCTCTTCTTTCAGGCGAATAATGGTTCTCATCACATCCTGAACGACCTTTGGCGCCAATCCTTGTGACGGCTCATCGAACAGCACCAACCCTGGTGAACCCAACAACGCGCGCGAAATGGCCACCATCTGCATCTCACCACCTGACAAATTTTCGCAATCCCTTTCCATCAGATATTCAAGGGCAGAAAATATCTCGAACATTTCCCCTTCGCTCCACGAGCGAAACCGGGTGTTCTTTTTGCCAAGAGACAAATTGGTTTTGACCTTAAGCGTCGGGAATATACGCCGGTCATCAGGAACCCACCCGATCCCGGCATTGGCGATTTCATGGGTTGGGATATGGGTGACGTCTCGACCATCAAATTGAATACCGCCGCTTCGCGCAGGCGACAGGCCGAGTATGGAGCGCAACGTCGTAGTCTTCCCCGCACCGTTGGGCCCCAGCAATGCGACAACCTCCCCTTCATTGACTTCCAGCGACGCCCCAAACAGGGCCTGGGTTTCACCATAAAAAGTTTCAATGTTAGATACGTTCAGCATGATTTAAGCAACCTCCCCCAGCTGAGAGGCCTGCACCCATTCGTTGGCGCGCAACTCATCTGGCGTGCCTTCGCTGATAATTTGCCCCCAGTGAATGACAGAAATCTTGTCAGCGAGGCCGAACAGAAACTTCATATCGTGCTCGATAACGACGATGGAATAACTTTCCCTAAGTTCTCTAATCAAATCGGCGAGACGAGCCGTTCCATCCACGCCCAGCCCCTGGGTTGGTTCGTCAAGAAACAAAAGACGCGGATCGGACGCCAATGCGACGCCGATCTCCAACGCCCGGCGCTCGCCGTATGGGAGGTTTTTGGCGTTTTCTCTTTCCCGGCCCTTTAGGCCGACTTTGGACAAAACTTCAGCGGCGCGGTCCATGGTCGAGCTGTCGCCCGGCAGGTCATGAAACGGATTGAAGGCTTTTGTTACCGTATCGCGCAAGGCGATCATGATGTTGTCGATAGCGCTGAACTCGTCAAATAGAGTCATGATCTGGAAGGATCGGGCGATGCCCATTCCTGCGATAACGCGAGGGGGCAATCCTGTGATGTCCTTGCCGTCGAAAGTGACGGTGCCACCATCGGGCTTGTATTGACCAGTTAGAACATTGAAGCAGGTCGACTTCCCTGCCCCGTTCGGTCCCATGATACCGCTCAACTGACCCTCTTCGAAAGAAAGGCTGATATCTTCCAGGACAACCTGATCGCCAAACCGTTTGTGAAGATGCGTTGCTTCAAAAAGGGCCATTACTACTTCCCCGCTGCTGAATTGGCGGACGCTTCGCGGCCACTCGGTTCTTGCAACTTCTGCTCACGCTTTTTGACTAAATCCTGCCAGGCCCCGGCAATGCCTTCCGGCTTGAATAGCATAACCCCCATGAACATCAGGCCGTACCACAACAGCCAGGTTTCGGTAATCGAGCCAAGAAAATCCCGGGCAACAAAAAACACGATAGCGCCAATTACCGGCCCCCAGAAGCTGACGAACCCGCCCCCGATCAATGTCATCATGACGATGAAACCGGACGCATGCAGGCTCATCACATCCGGATAAGCGCTTTCCTGGGCGATGGCGAATATACTGCCCGCCATTCCGGCGATAACGCCGCTTAGGGTAAATACAGCCCATTTCATAAGCCAGACGTTGTAGCCGACGAAACCGGCTCGCATCTCGCTCATGCGAATGGCCTGCAGGGCTTTCCCGAATGGCGAATGAACAAGCCGCCAGAGTAGAAGCGTCACAATAACCAAAATGGCGAAAGCGAAATAGAACAGCGTTACATTGCTTTTCAGGCTTATATCCATCAAACCCACTGACAACGTTCCACGATAAATGTTCAGCAAACCATCTTCACCACCCGTCAGCGTGTGCCATTTGATGGCGATAAACCAAAAGACCTGGCCAAATGCGATAGTCATTAGGGCATAATAAATTCCGCGCCGGTGCGACAGGAAACAGGCCACCAATCCCGCAGCAACGCCGCCAGCTATGGCCCCGAAAAGGACACCCATCCAAACGCTTTCAAAGACATTCAGCTGACACAACGCATAGGCATAAGCACCAATCCCGAAATAGGCGCCGTGGCCGAATGATGGAAGACCGGTGTAGCCAAGTAGCAGATTGAAGCCTAGCGCGTAGATAATCCATATGACAATTTCGACGCCCAAGTAGTCGTACAAGCCCACATGTGTTCCCCACACCGGAAATGTTCCTAGCAAGGCGAACATGATCAACATGGGTTTTGTTATGATCGGGGTTGTCTTGGCAAAGGAGGTTTTCATATTCATTTCTCCAATGCGCTTTTCTTGCCGAATAGCCCGCGAGTACGGAAGGTAATCACTGCGATCAGCAGCAAGTACATGGACATCATCGACCACTCTGAAACATAAGCTCCGGAAAAGGCGACAACCAGACCGACCATAATTCCGGCAATGACCGCGCCCCAGAAACTACCGATTCCGCCAATTACGATAATGAGGAACGCCGGGATGACGACGTCGACGCCCACATGGGGACGCAATCCCCAAATCGGGGTGAGGGTTATACCGGCAATTGCGGAAAGCGAAGCCCCGAAGCCAAAAACGAGGAGCCTGAGCCGGGTCAGATTAACACCAAGGGCGCGAACCATTTCGCTGTCATGAGCGCCCGCCTTTATTGTTGCTCCATAGGGCGTTTTCTCCAAAAACAGCCAGACCAAAAGAATCATCAAAAGGCCAAAAAAAGCGGCGAAGAATCGATAGTTGGAATAAATCATACCGCCCGCCAGGAATGCGCCGCTGAGGGCATCCGGTACAGGCATAACCTGTTCGGCCGACCCCCAAAGAATGCGAATGCTTTCTTCAATGACCAGGGCCGCGCCATATGTCAAAAGCAGGCCGTACTCCGCCTTCTTGCCATAGGTCCGTCGCATGCAAATCTCCAGTCCCATGCCGACGACGGCAACAAGTGCCGGCGCCATGGCCAGAGCGACCACGTACCTCATGGCCAGGGGAAGACCAGAGTACCATTCCCCGAAACCGCCAAAGTACGAGAGGTTGGGATCGATAATCGACATAGCGAAATAGGCGCCCAGCGCGAACAATGAGCCGTGAGCGAGATTGATCAGTTCCATCACGCCGACGATCAGCATGAACCCCAGAGCGATCAGGGCGAACAAAAGACCAAGGGCCAGGCCATTTACCAGATGAGGCAGGAGATTGAGAATAATATCCATGAGTCGATGATAATCTCAGCGGTGAACCAAAAATTCAAAAAAGTGAAAAAAATGAAAAAATAAATTTGTCAAAAAAATCCCCGCGCCGGCATTTTTGCCAGCGCGGGGGTGCGGAATGTTAAGGGGTGTACTTTGGCGTATCTGCAAAGGATTCCAGTTTGCAGGTTTCCTCGGCTGATGCGTCAGCTACTTTTTCAGGCGATGCATGAGCGACGATCTGGAACATATCATCCTTATTGTCACTGCCTAGATTTGCAGTCGCCAAATACACAGTCTGCTGCATTTGGTGGGTTTTTGGATTCATGTAGGCATCGTCGTGCTGCATGCGGGTTGCCGCTGGAATTCGCAGGTTTTCAAGTTGCTTGATGACGGCATGATTTTCCGTAGTGCCTGCGGCTTCTATCGCTTCAAGCAAGGACCTGGTTGCCCAGTATCCGTTGAAGAAAACGTTGCCAGGAACCTTCATTTTGGTATCCGGGTACATTTTCTGGTACTTGGCGACGAATTCCTTCACGCCCGGCAGATCGAACTTGTAGTACCATGTGGTACCAAATACGCCGAATAGGTTCTTTGTCGGCAAGCCGTAAACATCGGGCCAGTCCTGTTGGTTGTTAATCCATGCGTATTTTGAACCCATGTCCAATTGGGCTATTTGCGTCCGCATTGCCTTTTGATCGTCACCGCCAACCGCGGCTGCGATCACTTTTGGTGCGGCCTGCTGAACCTTAAGCAACGCCGAGCTGAAATCGCGTGTCCCCTGCGGGATCATGATTTCGTCAATAATTTTGGCTCCGGCGGATACGGCAAGCTTGCGGGTCGCTTTCGAGGTGTTGTGGCCCCATACGTAATCGTTGGTCAGAAGAAGCCAGGATTTGCCATATTTCGAGACCGCATTCTTCACTGCAGCCTGGGCAAAGTTTTTGCCGTTTCCATCCCATACAAATTTAACCCGGTGGCAATTCTTGCCGGACTCAGTCGGTGAGCTGGAATTGGTGTTCAGGTAAATGACGCCATATTTCTGAGCAACCTGAGAGATGGCGTTGGCGACACCGGAGCTAACGGCGCCAATCATAAAGCCGACTTTCTCGCGCGTAATCATGCGCTCGGCGACTCGAGATCCGGTCGCCGGAGTTGTTTCCGTATCGATGTGGATGGTTTTGATCTCACGGCCAAGGACACCGCCCTTGGAGTTGAATTCCTCTATCGCCATCAACATGCCGCGACGATCCGACGCACCGGAATTTGCGTATTGGCCACTGGCGTCGGACGTCAGTCCGATCAACAGTGGCTTTCCACCTGCTATTGCGCCGCTGGCTGCAACAACTGACACGACGGCGCATGCTGCCGCGCCGGCCATCAATTTGGATAAATACTTACTCATTTTCGTCTCCATCTGAATAGTCCTCCATGTAAACACGGTTCAGGTATTTTCTTTTCTTGTTTTTGTGAAACGGTCCGCTGGGGCCGAATCAAATTCCGTCAATTAACATTCGCCGATATTCACTTTGTTCAGCTCCGACTGGGCTTTCACAAGGTGTCCGACCAAGCCATCGGCAAATCCTGCCTTGCCGGCTTGCACAAAAGCGTTGTGGGTTGCATTACCCAAAGGCGCGATGACGCCCGCATCCGCCAGCATTCGATTGAGATATCGAAGATCCTTCGTCGCATTGGCGATGCTGAATTTCATTCCTTCGAAATTCCCCTCATCGAGAATTCCGGGAACGATCATTTGAAATATTCCACTGTTACCTCCGCCCGCGCTGATCACTTCACGAAATCGCTGCAGGTCTACTCCAGTCGCTTCACACGCACATAAGGCTTCAGCAATCAACGTCGCCTGCCCCATGGTGATCAGATTGTTGATCAACTTCATGCGTGAACCGGAACCGAGCGGTCCCATGTGGAATATGTTTTCACAAAACGCTTCCAAGATTGGCTCTATCTCGGCAAAGACCTCATCCGATGCGCCTACCATGGTATTTAGCATTCCGGCTTCGGCCTCTACCGGCGTGCGCGCCAGCGGTGCATCAGCCATGCCTACGCCTTTTGCCGCCAAATCAGCTGCCACTTTTTCTACGGTGCCGGGCTCTCCGGTGGAACAATCGATGACTGTCATGCCCTCAGTCACCCCGTTAAGAAAGCCTTTGACACCATATGCCACGGCTTCAACCTGGGGCGATCCGGTGACACAAAGAATAATGACATCTGAATTTTCAGCGATGGCTTTGGGGCTTTCTGCTTCGGTAGCGCCTTTTGTGAGGAGGTCATCCAAGTGCACACGATTTCTGTGCGCCATAGCCACAACCTCATATCCTCTTTGAAGAAGGTTCTTAATCATGCCGTGTCCCATCATGCCGACGCCGATGAAACCGATTTTCTTGGACATGAGTGCCTCCGAGCTGGAATGAAATAATTTTCTAATTATCGATATAGAACGAAATTTCGTTTTATGTCAAGAAATGAAAAAATGTTTCTATATTTTTTCCGAATCTCTGAGAGGCTCCTCCTACAGAACTTTTGCGTTCTTCAAAGGATATTCAAGATCTTGGGAAATTTCGAAAGCGGGTAATCAGAACTAAAAGTTTTTACGGGAATCCCGGAAATAGCCCAACGCCAGGATCAATGACTGGGCCAAAACCATAGAACCGGTCAGTGGCCGGAAACGATGCACATCCGATTCGCGCACGGTAAACGACTGCGTCGAATAGGTTACCAAAGGACTGGACAGTACATCCGTTATAGCAAGAACAGGAATGCCGCGAATATGGACATCCTTGACGTTTTCCACGACTTCTTTTGCATATTCCGCATAACTGACGGTAATAAGCAAATCCTCATTAGTCATCGTCGCCGCTTGCTGTTGAACCATGCCGCCTACCCCGTCCAATAGGTGGCAACGGTATTCCAGCCGGGTTAAACCATAGGAAAGATAACTGACTACTGGAAAGGCGCGGCGCTGTCCAAGGACGTAAATCTGCCTGGCATTATCAATCATTTCAATGGCTTGCCGCAATTGAGAGTCGCTTACATCTTCCTCCAGCCATTTCAGCGATTCGCCGGACGCCTGGGCGAAATCACGCAAAAGGGAAATGGGGTTTTCGCGAGCAGCGTCTTCAAGTTTTTCATGCTGATCGTAAATGCGTTCCCGGTTATCCGGGGCACCTTCGATCAGGCGAAGCTTGAAAATTCGTTGAAGATCCGAAAATCCCGAATAGCCAAAAGATTTTGCGAAACGTATTAATGCCGACGGCTGCACCCCTGTGGCGCTGGAAATGGCGACAACCGTTTCCAGTGCAAATCGATTGGGATCATCCAACGCAAATTGAGCAATTTTCTTAAGCTGTGGGCTGAGATCTTCATACTTTTCATGAAATCTCATGCGCAGTTGATCAAAAGACTCGGCAGTATCCTGCACGTTTCCACCCTCCAGAAAGACCCAACAGAATCGCAAAATAAACATAGCCCGGCATGGGATCAGGTTAAACCCAATACGAAAAGAAATGGAAAATTTTTTCCACTTTTTTCAAAAATACGAAATTTTCATCATTGCCAAAAATAGAAAATTCTGTTCATATAGTCGTGATTTTAGAATTTTTTTTCGAATCACTGGAAAAAACCTTGGACCACATACCGGCAACATACAGCGATCTAAAAGCGACCATCACCGCCGAGTACAACAGTCTGCCGCGGCAATTGAAGAAGTTCGGTCGCTTCGCACTCGATAATTCTGACGTACTGGCGTTGGAGACCGTAACAACGGTTGCCGAACGCGCCGATGTGCAGCCTTCCACGATCATCCGTTTCGCCAAAGCTATTGGATACGACGGATTCAGTGATTTGCAGCAAATATGCAGAAACCGGCTGATGGAAGACACATCCAGCTATCGCGAACGCATCAAGACTTTTCACGATAAAGGACAGGAAGGCACGAGCGCCAGATTGAATGAATTCTGCGAATCCGGCATGAAATCTCTTGACCAACTTCGTCTGAACACATCTTCAAACAGGCTCGAAAAAGCTGTTCAAACTCTCAAAGTTGCGCGTGACATTCATTTGTTCGCTCAAGGGCGCTCCTTTGCCGTAGCTCAATATCTACATTACGCCCTGTCGAGGCTGGAAATTAGGAGTTTTCTCGCCGACGGCGCAGGAGGCATGCTGAATTATCAGGTCGGTAAAGCCTCACCCGATGACGCCGTCATTGCTATTAGCTTTTCCCCATACACGCCTATCGTCAGCACAATGGTGAACGAACTTGCCGAGCGCGGGGTAAAAGTTGTTTCGATTACCGATAGTCCCCTCAGTCCCATTGCCGAACCCAGTACGGTTAGTTTCGAGATTGCCGATGCCCAAAACCAGGCTTTCCGGACCCTAGTTGCTCCCCTTTGCCTGGCGCAAAGTTTGGTCGTCAGTTTGGGCCAGGCGATCTCAGAAAAAAAAGACGAGCAATAAAATGAACAGCCGAGAACTCGATGTCATTTGCCTGGGCCGCTCAAGCGTAGATTTATACGGCGATCAAGTCGGCGGGCCGTTGGAAGACATGCAGTCTTTTTCAAAGTATATCGGAGGTTGCGCAACCAATATCGCCGTCGGCACTTCCAGGCTCGGCTTGAAAAGCGCCCTCATTACCCGCGTCGGCGACGAACAGATGGGTCGCTTCATTCGCCAAACGCTTGTCGAGGAAGGCGTCGATGTCAGCCATGTAGCGACCGACCCAAATCGTTTGACCGCGCTCGTCATTTTGGGAATTCGCGACCTGAAAACTTTCCCCCATATTTTCTATCGCGAGAACTGCGCCGACATGGGAATCCGCAGCCAACATATTTCAAGCGATTTTATCGCATCGTCAAAAGCGGTGGTGCTGACCGGCACGCACTTTAGCGAACCCGGTGTCGAAGAAGCCAGCCGCAAGGTTATCGAATACGCAAAAACCGCCGGAACGAAGATTGTGCTGGATATAGATTATCGCCCTGTACTTTGGGGACTGACGTCCCATGGCGACGGCGAAAACAGATTCGTCGAGTCTGCCGAGGCGACAAAGCACGTGCAAAGCATTGTTGTCGACTGCGATCTCGTCGTCGGTACGGAAGAGGAAATCCATATCGCCGGCGGATCAACAAATACCATTGAGGCGGTCAAAAATATTCGCGCCTTAAGCGAAGCCGCTATCGTTGTCAAACGTGGACCGATGGGATGTGTAGTCTTTCCCGAAGTCATTCCCGACAACCTTGATGACGGCATTTGGGTCAAAGGTAAAGAGATCGAAGTATACAACACCCTTGGCGCAGGTGATGGCTTCATGAGCGGATTCCTGAGGGGGTGGATCAAAGATGAGTCATGGGAAACTTGCTGCATTTACGGTAACGCTTCTGGTGCGATCGTCGTTTCCCGCCACGCCTGCTCACCGGAAATACCTAGCTGGGAGGAACTTCAAAATTTCCTGGAACTCGGCTGTCCGACCAGAAGGTTGCGTGAGGACAAAAAACTTAACCACCTTCATCGTGTTACAAATCGCAGCCACGAGTGGCCGGAGGTTTGTGCGCTGGCATTCGATCACCGAACTCAATTTGAGGAAATGGCCGGAAACAACGGTAAAGGCGCCGAGGAGATTTCCACCTTCAAGAATATTATTGCCGCCGCCGCACTGGACGCCGTTTCTGAAGACGATCACCCAGGCGTCCTGATAGACGACAAGTATGGTTTCGATACCCTAGCTCAGTTGACTGGTAATGACTGGTGGACGGCGCGCCCCGTTGAATTGCCGGGATCGCGCCCAATTGAATTTGAAGCAAGCGAAAACATTGCTATTTCGCTTAAGGAATGGCCGCGCACCCATATCGCCAAATGCCTTGTCTTTTATCACCCCGACGACGATACCGAGATGAAGTCGGCGCAGCTCGAAAAAATATCCCAGTTGAGCGATGCCTGTATTTCAACCGGTCACGATCTTCTACTGGAACTGATACCGCCATCGGATATGGAGGATAACGGCGACACGGTGATTAGGGGAATGGCCGAAATTTATGATCATGGAATAAGACCCGATTGGTGGAAATTGCCTCCTGCCCGTTCCGCCCTCGCCTGGTCGGAAATCGAAAAACTGATCATTGACCACGATTCCCATTGCCGCGGCGTGGTCATGCTGGGACTAAACGCCCCAATCGAAGAATTGATAAAGGATTTCGCCCACGGAGCCACGTCACCGATTTGCAAGGGCTTTGCCGTCGGCCGAACACTGTTTCATGAAGCGGCTATTTCCTGGTTTGCGGACGACATCAGCGATCGGCAGGCCCAGGAACAAATCTCGAAAAATTACCGAAATCTTCTGAAAGCTTGGCGTGAATTAAGGCATGCAGAGCCGATGTTGGAGGCGATATGAGCAAGCTGTTGTGCAAACGAGGCGAACCCGATTCAACAGGGCTGGTACACCACATTACGCCGGAATCAGCCCGGTGGAGGTATGTCGGATTTGATCTGTATGAGTTGAAACCGGGAAATACAGTTTTTCAGAAAACGGGTGATCGCGAGTTCTGCGTGGTTTTGGTTACGGGCAGAGCGACCGTTCATGTAGAAGACAAAACCTTTGAAAACGTTGGCGATCGTGAATCTGTTTTCGAGGGAAAGCCGCCTCACGCCCTCTATATTCCTGCCCGGTCATCGTTTGAGGTAACCGCTGTAAGCAACCTGACCTTAGGTGTCTGCAGTGCACCGGGGAAATCCCAATACCCTGCACGATTGATTTCCCCTTCTGATATGAACCAGGAAACTCGCGGAGTGGGCGCTAACGTCCGCCATGTCTGCAATATCCTCCCTGATACAGACGTGGCGGACAGCCTGCTGGTTGTTGAAGTCGTAACACCGGGCGGTAACTGGTCAAGTTATCCGCCCCACCGTCACGATACCGACGACTTGCCGCTGCAATCCAGTCTGGAAGAAACCTATTACCATCGGCTCAACCCCTCGCAGGGATTCGCCTTCCAGCGGGTGTACACGGACGACCGCTCGCTGGATGAAACGATGGCGGTAGAGGATGGCGACGTTGTCATGGTGCCTAAAGGCTACCATCCTGTCGGCGCCCCCTATGGTTACGACCTCTATTACTTAAATGTTATGGCCGGCCCGGTTCGCGAATGGAAGTTCCGTAATGACCCAGATCACGAGTGGATTGTCAGCTAACGAATTCACAGCAAACGTTGAATGGCGCAAGCAGGTCTTTAATACTATCCATCTCTTCTGCCGTGATCCCTGAAATCCGTAACACCATTCCCTTTTTCGGATCAGTGTCTGTTTCTATCTCCAAGTCTTCAAATTCCTTTAGCAAATCTTTGTATAAGGTCTGTGCGGCGATAAGCCTTAACTTGGGCTTGAAGACTTTGCCGACGGCGGTCACAGGCATTGGATCAATAATCAGGACTCTTTTGGGACGGGCTTGCGGTTCAACAATGCGCTGACAAACGAATTCCTTTACCTCAGCGGATTCCATAGTTCGTCCAGGTTTTGGGGATACAAACAGCACCGGAATTTCTCCGGCGTAGGCGTCCGGCTGTCCCACCGCGGCTGAGAAAGAAATGTCTGGATGCTCCATAGCGGCAGCTTCGATAACCGAAGGGTCGATATTGTGTCCTCCACGAATGATTACGTCCTTTGATCTGCCGGTTAAAAACAGATAGCCTTCGTCGTCCAGGTGTCCCAAATCACCCGTGTTAAGCCAACCGGGTTCAACAAATATTTCATCGTTGAAGGCCCTTTCCGTATACCCTTGAAATATGTGCGGCCCACGCATCAACACCACGCCAGAAGTCACTTTGATCTCAGTCAGCGGCGCAGCCATACCGGATGCCCCGGGCTTGCGCCGTCCATAGCGCGGTGTGATAACCGCTATCCCAGAGGTCTCTGTCATGCCATAAATTTCCCGAATAGGAATTTTGAAACGTTCTTCAAAATTCGCGGCAAGTTCAACCGGTAAAGGCGACCCCCCGGTAATCCAGCATTTGGCGCATGATATATCCGCTCCCTCGACAGGAACCGAGGAGATGGCTGATAGAGATGTGGGAACTCCGGCGAGAAAGGCAATGCGGTGTTCCTCAACCAGCTTCCAGTGATTTTTTACTACTTCAGGATTTCGCATGCCCAAATGGGTCGGCAGGACAACTTCCATTCCTGCGCTGATCGGCGAGAGGATAAAATCCAATGGTCCGGCAACGTGAAAAATTGGGAATCCGTTGAGGATTTTGTCACCCTCGCAATAGTCGAACATCCAACGGCAGCCCCAAGCGGTAAAAACCTGATTGCCATGGCTAAGCGCGGCAAGCTTGGGCGCACCTGTTGTGCCGCCGGTATGAAAATAGGCGGCTGTTTGTTCACGTGAAATTTTCCGCCCGGATGATAACTTGTCACTTGGTTCGCCAGCCAGGGCTTCCAAAAAGGAGTCGGTTTCGCACTTGTTTTCACCATCCAAATTTACTTGAAGAACGCCCGTCAGCGTTGGAACAAGCTTTTGTAGATCACAGGCTTTTTCCCAAATATCGAAATCCGGATCTGGCCCTAAGGCGACCAAGACCTTGGCCTTGGCGGCGTTCAGCATATGGGTAATTTGTTCAACGCCAAGCAGATAGTTTACAGGCAGGGAAATCCCCGCCGCCTGGGCGCCCCAAAGTGCAAAAGACGCCTCGGGCAGGATGGGTAGCATCACCGCGACGACATCCTTTTCGCCGACACCCAGGCGGTGAAAGAGATTGGCCGCTTGGGTGATGCTTTCGAAAAGATCCTTACAGGTATGTGTGCGTTTGGTAGATTTGGGCGTGGCGCCTTTCAGGAAGGTAAGCGCTGCGCCGCCGGGATTTCTCTCCGCCGCCAGACGAAAGATATCGTAGGTACTTCGAGGCGGATAATTGGCGAATTCCTCTCTAGGAACTTCGCTTATAGCCGTTCGCGTTGTCAAATCGGTCGCGACTAAACTCAACCCCGTTCTCCCGTCTGCAGTGTATCTATTCGATTAACTTTGGCAGCCAGAGAGCAATTGTTGGGAAGACAATCAACAAGATCAGCACAGCCACTTCAATCAAGATAAATGGAATGGCCGAAAGCACGACCTGACCAAGCGTCACCTGGAACGGCGCCACCCCTTTCATAACATAGAGTAGTAGACCGAATGGCGGCGTCAACAGACTGATCTCCATGGTGATGAGCATCAGCACCATCAGCCAAATAACGTCAATATTGAATATCGCCTGAAGCGAGGATGCGCCGAACAAAAAGAACGGCAGAGTTAGTAGCAACATACTGACCTGGTCCATGAAAGCGCCAAGGAACAGCAAAACCACCATCATCATGATGACGACGGTTAAAGACGTCAGATCCATGGCTACTACCTGTCGCAACAAACCGTCTGTAGCCCCGGAGTTGGATAACGCCTGGCTAAACACCAAGGAGCCCGCAATAATAAACAGAATCATGGTATTAATTTTGGCCGTTTCCATCAGCGATTTGCTGATGGCTCGCCACGTAAAATCGGCGCCATCGATGCCTGTGATCTTGATGATGTTCTTGAACAATCTGAAAAAATAACATGCACCAAGGGCAGACAACACGCCGAGCGCTGCCGACTCTGCCGGTGACGCAATCTTGAAGAAAATGCTGCCTACAACGACAATGAAGATAATAAACAGCGGCAGGATGTACAGCAGGAAAGGAAGGACGCGATTGATCCCCCGACGATGCGGGCCTTCATAGCTCCAACTTGCGCGGGTCTTTCCACCAACGTTCAACGTCACAGTGACCGCCTGGTCCAGGTCGCTGTCATCAGGCGTATAGGCCGGCGCCAGAGTCGGATTGATCTTACAGCGAATGATTACGTAGGCGAAGAAAAGGACGGCCATAAGAATTCCGGGCACGATGCCGGCTATCAGTAGCTGCGCAACAGACTGTTCGGCCAGACTGGCTAAAAGAACAGCAAGCGCCGAAGGCGGGATCAGCATGGCGATACCGCCAACGGCCATGATCGGTCCCATGGCGATTTTCGGGTGATAGCCGCGCTTGATCATGTCAGGCAAAAGGACCGAACCGAGAATTGCCGTGTTGGCGATGGTTGAACCGGAAAGCGACGAGAAAATCGTTCCGCCGACGATAGAGACAACAGAAAGCCTGCCCGGCACGCGCGATATCAGTCGATCAATCGCTCCGATCGCCTTGAATGCTACCCCCGTCTGCAAAAGAATTTCACCCATGAGCAAAAACAGCGCGATGGGTGCGAAGGTGAATTTAATGGCGTTGTTGAACTCCATCGGCATCATGACCAGGCCGATATCGCCGCTGATGAAAAGATAGGTTCCCAGCACGTTGGCGGCAAAAAAGGCCAAGGCCACTGGTAGCCCGACGAACATGATGATGCAGACCGTTCCAAGCATCAAGGCAAGGGCTAAATACCATTCCATCGCTTAGAACCCCGTCTCGGCGGCAGTTTCATCGGCAGTTTCCGTCGCCCTGCGGAATCGCAAGAGAAACTCGATGGAAAGCAGGAAGAATGACAAGGCAAATACCGCCATCATATACCAGTTTTTAATCTGAATTACTTTGTCGGGCATGGTGCCGTCTTGAAATTCAGAAATCGTCGCGCGTACACCGTAGAAACAGAGAAACAGACAAAGCGCCGCACCGAACAGATTGATGAAATGATCCAGCTTGGCGGCCGTCGGTTTCGGTAAAGCCAGAAGAAGAACGTCTACCCGGACATGAGCACCTTTTTGCAACACCCATGGAGCACCAATGAAAGCGCCGACATACAAGGAATATTCGACAACTTCGTAGATCCAGAAAATGTTGCCCAGCTGGGTTTTAATGAGAAAAAGGTTGAGCGGGATCAGAACCGCATACAGGCCAATTGATATCGCCGAAAGTGAAGCCAGGAAGAATATGAAGCGATTGAAACCCGCTTCGAACAGATCGATGTGCCTACGCATGACGCGGTCCGTAAATAACTTTGCCAGTCTATAGAATAAGAATAGCAGGGGCGTCGCTAAGGACGCCCCTACTTTCTATTAAAAAGGTCTTATTGCTTGGAGAACAGTTCTTTCAGCTTGGGACCGTGTTCAGGGCTGCGCTCGATGACTTCGGCCCAACCTTCTTCTGCTGCGGTTTTCAGCCACAAGTCACTGTCTGCGCCACTAAAAGTGATCGTCTCCATACCCTTGGAGGCCATCCAGTCCTTTTGCTTTTTCAATGCTGCCTGGAACGCGGGATCGGAAGATTCCGATTTAGCCTCGAATTCCATACCGACTTCTTCAAGCAACGCTTTCTGTTGATCGTTCAGCTTGTTCCATGCATCCAGGTTGATCACGTTGTGAAGCGCACTGTTGTAGAAACCGGGTTCGACCCTGTATTTGGTTACTTCGATCCAGGTCGGAACCCAGCCAAGCGCCGGCCAGCCATAACCCTGCACGGTGTTGTTTTCCATATAGGTATAAACTTGCGCCGTGTTGGACACCTGCACCGTTGCGCCCAGTTTGGTAAATAGCGCCTTATAAATCGGTGAGATACGCAGATGCAGTCCAGTCAGATCCGGCTTGCTGACAGGCTTGTTGAGCCAAAGATGGAACGGACCAAAATCATGGTAGCGCGCTAGGTAGTGAATGTTCTTTTCACCAAACAGTTTTTGCAAGTAGTCGATACCGCCGCGCTTGCGAAGTTCGGAATAAGGATAGTCGGAGAACCTGAGCGCCGCACCTTCGATAAGCACGTTACCAAAATACCCTTCCGTGCAGCCTACAATATCGTAAGCTCCCTTGGACATCTTCTGAACCAGCGTGAAGGGGCTGCCGATAGCCGGCGCGCCGCCGACCAATTTGATCTGGACGACTCCCTTACCCCGTTTGTTCACTTCATTGATAAAGGCTTCCCATGGCTTGGAAACTGGGTGTCCTACCGGAAAACAGCCTGCGCCGTTGAGGGTGACCTCGGCTGATTTCGCTGGCGCGGCCATTCCCGCCATCATTAAAGCCGCGACGCCCGCAGCAAAGGTCTTTGCGAATATTTTCATTTTCATGTTTCTCCCATTTATTAGTGTTACTTAACTATGGCCGTTATCCGGCTTCCTTTTCCCATATGGCAACTTTCACCTATTTGGGTTCGTTTAAAAGATCCATATGACGAATCAAGCCGACGAAACGCGACAATGTTTCCTTACGATAACTTGAAACGTCTTCATTTTCGAAGTCATAAAATCCTTTCCCCGCGTCCATTCCGATATTTCCGTCCTCCATATTGCGATCAATTACCTGCGGGGCGCGGTATCTATCTGATTTCAGGGCTTTTTCCAGGTACCTGGAGGCGTGGTACAATATATCTCCGCCACCCCAGTCAATAAACTCAAGCAGGCCCATACTGGCGAAACGAGGTCCAAAACCGTAACGCACGGCTTTATCGACTTCTTCCGCGGTGGCGACGCCCTCCTCCACAATGCGTGCCGCCTCATTCATCGCGACAGTCTGAATTCTGGGAACTATAAAGCCTGGCGCCGCCTTACACTGGACCGGCACTTTTCCAACTTCCTCAAGGCGGGAAATCAGCCTTTGGGTCGCTTTTTCGTCTGTTTTCTCACCCGGGCTGACCTCGACCAGGGGAATAAGATAGGCCGGGTTTAAAAAATGGGCGTTTACGAAACGCTCCGGGTAGGAAAGGAACCCTGCAAGAGTATCGACTAGTATGGTCGATGTCGTCGACGAAACAACCGCATCAGCGGGTGCGTAAGCGCCGATCAATTCCAGGGCGGAACGCTTTGCTTCCAGAACCTCTGGTACAGCTTCGAAAACAAAATCCGCATTTTCCAGGGTCGCAGCCAGATTTTCTACGCCCAACATCTCTATCCGCCCTAAAATGGGACCAATGGCATCTTCTGCGAAGAGCCCCTCTTCCGCTAAAAACATCAGGTTCTGACGGATTTCACTGTGGACGGCATCGAACAACTCGTCGCGATCACTCTCCGGGCGATCCTTTATATCTAACAGGGTTACGCGGTGCCCCCCGTAGGCAAAAACCTGGGCAAGCCCCCTGCCCATTCGCCCGGCGCCTACTACAGCGGTACCGCTCATGGCGCTTTCCCTGTTTGCAGAAACGCAGCCAGATGTCCGCGGTTCCAGTCTCCGAGTCCTAGACTCTGCCAAGATCTTCCCGTTTGAAGGAGATCCTCACCAACGACAGCTGAGGCGATGCTAACCAGGCCTTCTGCAATCGGCATGGGCGTTCCAACCCAACGTCCCAAAGAGACATACAAAACAAGACCTAGGGCGATGTCTTCACGCAAGTAGCGGTGGGTCTGGAGATCAATCTTTTCTCGCCAGTCTTCGCTATCGACGAGCTTTTCGTGAGAGGAGTCGCCATACATCCATTCTTCACGGTCGTCGTCATAGTGATCGGCCAAGGGGAAATGCGGCGGGCCAAACCCTAAGGCTTCGCGCAGCGCCATTCTTTCTTCATCAAGGGCGTCCGTCACCCTTCGAATGGAGGCTTGAGTCCCTTCATTGTGGATATCCCATGCATCAAAATGTTCCAGCGGCCCAGCATTCATCATAATCAGCGGGGGATGGATAATAGGGCCGGCGTTCATCAATGCGCCGTCGAGTATATTGGTCAAAGGCTCAACGCTAGGGAATGCCTCTTTGACGACAGCCACGGCGGATTCAGAGCGGCTAGCCGGAAAGACGCCCGTCGGCAAACGGGTTGCGCGAACGGATATCGTTACGGAGCTTTCCGAATGCTTGCGCGCCAGATAAGGAAGCGTTCCGGTTTCAGCAAATGAAACAGCCGCATTATTTCCCGCATCCTTCATCGCACCAGCAAAAATGAGGCCGCCCAGCGATCCGGGAGGTAGATAAACCACCTGTCCCTCTTCCAAATGGGGCGCAAGTCGCGCGGCAAGGTCTTCGTGTGTGGTTGCAGGCAAAGGTATGACGACCAATTGGGCTCCCGCGACTACTTCTCCCAAGTCCGTCCCGATTTGGGAAAGAACAACCTCCCTCGATCCCTGGCTGTCGTTAAGAGTGATGGTTCTGCTTTGCATCACTTCTGGAAAGGCGGACGCGTCGCGTCGCCAGAGCCTGACCTCATGTCCTTGTTCGCTCAGGTCAACGGCGGCTGCGTAACAACCATTACCACCTCCGAGCACTGCAACCTTCATGTGTCCTCCCGTCGAAAAAGCCCACGTCCGTCAGGCGTCGTAATGGTATAATCGTATATCATTTGGTGCAAGAATTTACATTTGTCAAAACACCAAACTAGGGAATTTTGAAATCCTGGCTGACTACTCATCTTCAATTTCAACCAATTTGGTTTTCATTGCCTCCCTGGGCAGGCTTTCCGGCGGAACCCAGAAGAATTTTGCCGTAAATCGTAATTCTTCCGTAAAACAGGCCTGAATTTCTGCTTCCAGCGCCTCGCGATCCTCCTGAGACGTTTCTGCTGAATATTCGATACGGATTTCCAAGGGTGGCTCGACCAACGGTCCCTGCTTGGGAAGAATGATTCGAAAAGCGCCGGTTACACGAGGGTAAAATTTGGCGATGACGTTGCCGACAGCCCTTGGATAAACGTTGGCGCCCTTGACAATCAACATATCGTCGGCGCGACCGATAATATTGAAACGCATTCCCGGCAAGCCGCACGAGCAAGGGGTTGTGAAAACTTGAGCGACGTCGCCAACTGCATAACGCATCAAGGGACCGCCGCGCCAATCAAGAAATGTCCACACCATTTCGCCTGTCGCGCCATCCTCAATGGCGATAGGCCGTCCGCTGTCCGGGTCCGTCAGTTCTAACAGGCAATGATCTTCAGATACAAAATGCATCCCGTGATATTCCGTCGCCGGGCAATCGCAGGAAATCCCGTGAAAGGCATGACCGCCACCGGTATGATCGAAAACCTTCGCGCCAAATCCGTCGGCGAGGATATTTCGCACCCCCGGGTCTCCTCCGCCTGGCTCACCTGCGCAAAAAAACCACTTTAGCCCCAAGTCCCTTGCCGATTTGGAAGTAATCTCTTCGCATTTTTCTATAAGGTATTGACCGAATGACGGCGTAGCAATCAGAGCCGAAGGCCGTGTCAGGGCAAAATATTCAAGCACCCGCTTTGTACCACCCTCGATCCCCACCGGCACGACGCAGGCCCCCATGTGCTGAATGCCCTGAGAAAGTGGCAATCCGCCGGTAAACATACTGAGCGACAGTGCTTGCAGCATTACATCACCGGGGCGCACGCCAGCGCGCCAGTACTTTCTGGCATGCATTTCGCTAACGATATCAACATCATGCTGCGTCAGTGTGTAAAGAGTTGGTACACCGGTTGTGCCGGACGTCGAATTGATCCTGACGATTTCCTGCTTGGGAGCGCAAGCCATCATTTCATAAGGTTCACCCGTCAGGTCAAGAGAGCGTTGCTGCGCTGCGCGGTGTTCCTCCTTAGTGGTCAGCGGCAAACCGGCAAAATCCTCGAAGGACTGAATGTCGTCCGGCGTCGCTCCGACGTTTTCCATTTTCTCACGGTAGAATGGCGATTGGGCATAATTATAAGCGACTTGTTCGACCAGCCTGCGCCATTGCAGATGGCGCATTTCATCCGCTGACATCAACTCGATTTCAGGGTTCCACAATTCAGTTGGGTCCTTCTGGGCGATGCTCATTCTTCTTCTCTTTTGTGATGCTGGCAGATTTCCATCCGTATGCCGCTTGCCGGGTCAGGATCAAAAAAAGCAACGGTCCCGGAAGCCCCTTCAACCGGAAACCCCGAAAGCAATTTAAACCCGTCCCTTTCCTTTTGTTTTATCGCATCGCCTATATCATCAACTTTAACAGACAGATGATTTAGGCCAGTCTGGTTTCCCATTGCCGCGCGTCCAAAATTGTTTTCACCGGACAGGTATTCGATAAGTTCAATGGTGATGTTAGCCGCCTTGAAAGACGCCAAGCGAAGGCCGACCTCGGGCATCTCTTTTATGGGATCTGGCGCGATACCCAGAAATCGCGCCAAGGATTTTGAGGCTTCCTCAAGGTTTTCGACAATTACGCCGATGTGATCGATTGTTGGCCCGACACTCATGATCTTTTCCTCAGCTTGTCTGTTTCTGCGCGGTTCACCGAACTTGCGTTGCAATCAACGGCGACCCCATAGAGAAATCGCGCGGCCTTTTCTGAGACGAAACCGCTAAGGACATCTTTCAGAACCAGTTCTTCATCTCTTTCAAAAGGATCGCCATATCCACCGCCTCCACCAGCGATCTGGTGGTAATGTGTACCGGTAGGTATTTCGCGGACAATTTCTTTTGAACGCGGCCGGTAGTTGGATCCATCGGGAAAATTGAGCGTTAACCGGTTGAGTTCTCCCCCCTCTCCACCGAACAACCCGAATGCACGCGCTTCCTCTTCCACTCCGTCACCGAAGACAACCCCGGTGATGTTGTCGCCGCCAATGACAAACTCGGTTTCTACGCCCAGTCCTCCGCGCCACCGCCCGGCACCGGCTGAATCTTCCCGATATTCATGCTTCAGCAAATAGTGGGGATTTTGCAGTTCAAACATTTCGTAATCCTGCGCCAAAATTCCGCCAGCGCAGTTAATCAATCCAATGTGATCGTAGCCGTCAAATTCATGTGTCGCCCCTGACCCACCTTTTAGTGCCAGGAATAGGATATCTACGAATCGCTCGCCGTCCCTCTCGGCGTCTTCCCCGGTTAAGGCGAACCCCAGCATCCGGTTCCAGCCAGCGGTCACCACATCGGGAAGAGCCTTGGACATGGCCTTGAATATGGCGTCCGATGTCGGGCCGGTCAGGGAGTTACCGAACGTCGTCGCCGCCGGAAAGGACGCATTCAGGAAGGATCCTTCCGGGTTGATGATCCTGATAGGGCGAACCAGACCATCATTGTGTGGAATGTTTGGATCGATGAGCATCAGGAACGTCAACAACAGGGCCGATGCCGTTGCTGCATATGGCGCGTTTACAAATCCCGGTGTTTGTGCCGAGGTTCCTGAAAAATCGAAAGTAATGGAATCGCCTTCTACAACGACCTTCAAGGCAATCCGCATCTTAGTGTCTTCGGTGACGCCGTCATAAAAGGCATAGCTTTCACTTTCATAGATGCCATCATTAATACGGGCGATTTCGCTTCTGACCATGCGTTCCGTTGATTCGAACATATGCCCAACAAGGGAGCGGAACTCCTGCAATCCGAATTTTTTTATAATGGTGGCAATTGCCCTCTCGCCGACAACACAGGCGCCGAGCTGGGCGTTGATGTCCTCCTCAACAATCTTCAGTCTTATATTGGCGAAAATCAGGTTCCAGACATCATCGCAACGCTTTCCCCTTTTGAAGATCTTTACCGGCGGTATGCGAAAGGCTTCTTGCCAGACCTCACGGGCCTCAGGATTGTATCCGCCGGCTACGTTGCCGCCAATATCAGCTTGGTGTCCCTTACAAGCGGCCCACGCAACCAAATCTTCACCGAAGAAGATCGGTTTGAACACGGCCACATCGTTGTTTTGGTTTCCTCCGGTAAAAACGTCATTGTGAAGAATAATGTCACCCGGATGAATATCTCCGTCGAAGTAATCGATAACTTGCTGGCAGACGGGCTGAAGGGCAAAGGCCAGCACCGGAATGTACTCTGCCTGTTCCAGCATGCGCCCTTTAGCATCATACAGGCCGGTAACAAAATCGCGGGCCTCATTCAAGATCGGCGATCTAGTCGTGCGCAATAAGACCAACCCCATTTCTTCTACGACCGCTTTCAGCTTGCTTTGTAGAATTGAGATTAAAATGGGATCGAACTTGGGGGCCATGGCTATGCCTGATTTATGTTATCCCTGCACTTTAGATAAGAAAATGGTATAACTATATATCATTTTAATGCAAGATTTCTGATCAGTTGAATTTTGCGGGGCGGAAGATGGCGAAAACATCGACGAAGTTAAAAGGACCGATAGTTGACGAACGATTGCCGACCCCTTTGTATCATCAGGTCTTTTCAATTCTCAGGAACAAGATACTGTCCGGCGAGTTGCCTCATGGGGAACTGGTTCCAGGCGAAATGGAAATCGTCCGCCAATATGGCGTCTCGCGAATTACGGCAAAGCGCGCCCTAAATGATCTTGCCGCCATCGGCCTTGTTACGCGCGAACGTGGTCGCGGCACACGTGTCGCCTTGCATGAGCGCTCTCCACTGGTGAAGGGCAGTGCCGAAGGCTTGTTCGAAAACCTTCTAGCGATGGGATTGGAAACCAAAGTCAAGTTACTATCTTTTGAATATCTTCCCGCCGGGGAGGAAATAGCCCAATCCCTGGATTGCGAAAACAGTGATCTGGTTCAACGCATCATTCGCGTTCGCAACCTGGATGAAACGCCGCTTGATTATTTAACCACCCATGTTCCCGAAGACATCGGTCGTCGTTTTAGTAAAAGGGATCTGACAACGGAAACATTGTTGTCCACGCTGGAGCGGTTCGGCGTTGTCGCCAGTACCGCCGATCAAACCATATCAGCTACGCTTGCCGATCCAACCGTCGCTAAAGCCTTGAATGTGGAATTAGGTTCGCCCCTTCTTTCCGTAGAAAGGGTTGTCCGCGAGAAAAACGGCCGAGCAGTCGAACACATCCGAGCTTTATACCGTCCGGATGTCTACCAATATCGTATGAGGCTTAGGCGAAAAGGCGCCGGCGAAAAGACCTGGAAACTGATTGAACCCGATGTAAAAAGGTGATTACACGATCTCGTTAAAACGATTTGGACTAGTTGTGGATTTAGCGTTATCGCTATGGGAGGGAGACCAATGAAACGAGCCATCATCGTTGACGACGACAGTTTTTTTGCTGAACTGGTTTCCGCTATCATCCAAAAACTTGGTTTCTTCCCGATCGTATGCTTCCGCATAGAGCGAGCCCTGGAGCTTGTTGAAAGAACGGACATCCATTTTATCATAACCGACATCTTCATGCCGGGCATGGGAGGCATCGAAGGCATCAAAAAGCTGCGTGAGGAATTTCCGGAGACTAAGGTAATCGCTATGTCCGGTGGATGGGGGGAAATGTCCCCAGAAGATACGGTTAAGGCAGCGACCAAGACGGGAGCCGATGCTGGCCTGAGGAAACCGTTTACTACGGAAGAATTAAAAATTGTTCTGGATTCACTGGAACTATAGAACGCTTAGGCGAATTTTTCCTTAAAGCTTTCGTACCAAGGCACGATTTCATCGCCAGGCATCGGTTTGGCGACGAAGTACCCTTGAACAAGGTCAACTTTCAGCTTCGCTAATAAATCCCAGTCTTCACGCTCCTCGACGCCTTCGGCAACGATTGACAAGCCCAGTTTTTTCGCTAGATCGACATTGAATTCCAAAATTGCCCTAGCATCCTTGTCTTTCGTTGCACCATTAACGAAGGCACGATCGATTTTCAATTCGGTAAACGGAATTCGTTTTAACTGCACCATCGATGAATGACCGGTGCCAAAATCGTCAATAGACAAACCAATTCCCTTTAGACGCAGTCGCGACAAGATTTCCAAGGGCTTCTTGATATCCTCCATTAAGCGACTTTCGGTTACTTCCAACATAATGTGAGAAGCGTCCATCCCTTGTTCGGCCGCCTTTTCAACAATAAATTCCGGCAAATCCAGACGGTTCAGAGAATCCACGGAAATATTGACCGACACCTTTAAATCCAGGCCGGCGTTCAACCAATCTCCACCCTGTTCCATTGCTTTGATAAAGACAGCATCGGTTAATTCATCGATCAAATCGAATTTCTCCGCCACGTGAATAAAGGAATCTGGGAAAACCAACCCCCTGGTTGCGTGGTTCCATCTAACCAGGGCTTCGACTCCAAAAAGATCACGGGTAGCGATTGATACCTTAGGCTGATAATGGACTGTCAATTCATCGCCGCGAATGCCGTTGCGTAGTTCCTCCTCTGTAATGGGTTCTGCCGGTCCTCGCGAACGTTTCCGATGACTTTCGCCAACTTGCTCCAGAATTCCTTCAAGAATATCCCGCGTAATCGGCTTCGAATACGTTCCCAGAATTTTTAGATTATGCGCACCGGCCAAAGTTTCGACGGACTTCAAAATGCGCCAGTCCTCACCACTAATTAGTGCTACGTCGCCGGAAAAATTTCTTTCGGCAAGGTGACGCAAAATTTCCACCCCATCCATTCCCGGCATGTTGAGATCGCAAATAAGAAGGTCGAACGTGGCGGTCCCATCCAGTGCGGCAAGGGCGGATGCACCGGTAGAGGCGCATTTTATTTGCTCAACGCCCAAACCTTTAAGCGCAACGCCAATCAGCTCAAGCATAAATGTATCGTCATCGACAGCCAGAACGTGAATAGCTTCTGGCGTGCTGCTCGTCATGTTCCCAGCCCCTGTAACAATCCAAAAATCATGATACGGCCTTTGATGTGCCAACTTTTTCCAGGATACTCATTAGTTCATGTTGATTTATCGGCTTTTCCATGCAACCTAGAAAATTGACCGCCTTTGCTGAAGCCAGTGTTCCGGCCTGCTCCAGTATTTCTTGATTAACACCGCTAAAGAGCACCAAACTGCCGTCGAAGCCGTTGTTCGTTGCAAGGTTGAGAAATTCAATGCCATCCATATCCGGCATGTACAAGTCACACATAATGACATCAATGGCTGTTTCACCCTCGCCGATCAGATTGAGGGCATCATTTCCATTGTCCGCAACTTTAATATCCTGAATTCCAATTCCGTTAAGGGTGGCTGATATCATGTCGAGCATAAATTCGTCGTCATCGACAACCAGAATTTTCAGGTCTTCAAATATTTTTTTTATCAAAACTCGTAATCGCCCCAATCGTCAATTCGCATTTCAATTTTTTAGAAATTTTCAATGAAGTCTTCAACAGTATCCACCAGCCCTCCCAGCTTCGGGGCCAGTTCGTTTATCGTCTTCCAGTCCTCACCTTTGCCCGCTATCTCCAAAGCCTGACAAGAATCCGCCAATTCGTTAGCACCGATTGATCTTGCTGAGGATTTGAGTTTATGGGCAAGATCGCCAAGGTCTTTTGCGCTTCCACTATCGAAAGCTTCCTTAATTTGTTGGGCCGTTTCCTTTGCAGGATCGACGAACTTTCCAAGAAGCATCCTGTGCAAGTCAGGGTCATCGCCAACGATTTCAATCAATGCAGACGGATCGACAGCTCCTTCTGAATTTGATCCAACTTGTTTTTTTGGATTCTGTTCATCATCGACAAATTCCACCTCCATGCTTTCGGGCATCCATTTCAAAAGCGTCTGCTTCAACTTTTCCAGCGCGACTGGCTTAGGCAGGAAATCGTTCATTCCGGCAGCAATACAACGATCTCCCTCCCCCTGAAGAACATTGGCTGTTATAGCGATTATGGGAATGCTTTCTTCGGTATTTTTTTCGGCGTTACGAATTTCCTTTGTTAGTTCATAGCCGTCCATATTCGGCATGTGACAGTCTGTCAACAAAAGCGCATAGCGGTCTTCTTTCCAGGCTTCCAAAGCTTTCTTTCCATCCTCCGCCACTTCGGCTGCATATCCAAGTTTATTCAGCTGCTGAAGGATAACATCCTGATTTGTAACATTATCTTCTGCAACAAGAATTAGTCTGCCTTGTTCCACCGCTTCCTCGACGCTAGGCGCTACGCTTACACTTTCCGTCAGTTTCTCTACTTCTTCAATAAGTTCAGGACTTGCCCGCCCCGACGCCATCGCCATCCCAAACAGGAACGAAGACCGCCTGAGTGGGAAATCAGCAACGACCACCATATCCGGAAGAACCATTCCCCGTTTGGCGGTTCGGTCCGCCGTCAAGACAAGAAAACGTATTCCCTCTAATTCAGGATTATTTCGAAGCGAGCCGATAACTTCTTCTTGATCTTCAATTGGCCATGTAGATCCAATAATAACGATGTCGACCGGTTGCCCACTTGCAGCCGCCTTCAACGCCATTTCCTCAGTTTTTTCAATATCATCCCCTAACGTGACTTTGCATCCCTTGTGCTTCAGATAATAAGCGCCGATTTCGGCAGAATCATCGCGAGAAATAATTTTCAGGGCATGTAAGCCAGTTAGGTCCGGTTCATCACCACGTGTCGGCGTTGAATGGTCAATCTCAAAGGTCAGATCCACTGTAAAAGTCGATCCTTTCCCAAGTTCACTTTCGACCGAAATGTCGCCGTTCATCATGTCGGTCAAATTCTTGCAAATCGACAATCCCAAACCGGATCCCCCGAACCGCCGGGTGGTTGATCTTTCGGCCTGGGTAAAAGGTTGGAACAATCCTTCTTGCGTTTCTTCGTTGATACCTATGCCCGTATCCTGGACGGAAAAATGTACTCTCGCCCTATTCTTTTTCTTTCTACTTAGCGCAACGTGTTCCGCACTGATTAGGACAAAGGACTGCAAGTCGGATCTATTTTCCGTAAACTTGATGGCATTGCCGGCAAGGTTAAAAAGTATCTGACGGACACGGCCGGAGTCGCCCAAAACCCATTCCGGAATTTCCGGATCAACATAGATACGCAACCGGATGTCCTTCTTTACCGCGTTTGGATGCAATGTGGCGGCGACGCCTTCCAGCGTGTCACGTATGGAGAAGGGAATATTTTCCATCTCCAGCTTTCCTGCTTCAATCTTGGAAAAGTCGAGTATGTCATCAATGATTTGCAACAAGGAAAAAGCAGAGTCGCGAATGGTTTCAGTCATCCTGAATTGTTCGCCGTCCATTTGGGTCTCGCGAAGCAATTCAATCATCCCGATAACCCCATTCATGGGCGTTCTGATTTCATGACTCATGGCGGCGAGGAAAGCTGACTTGGCGCGATTGGCCGACTCAGCCTCATCTCTGGCTATTGCGACAGCCTCTTCCGCCTGCTTACGATTTGTAATGTCCGTGTATGTGGTGACAAAGCCGCCACCTGCAACGGGATTGCCACGTATCTCGATAACGGTTCCGTCGGGACGGACTCTTTCAAATCGGTGGGGTTCAAACTTGGCGGCCAGTTCTATTCGTTCACGGACCTGTTCCTCAACATCGCCGGCGCCATATTCTCCACGCTTGGCATTGAAACGAAAAGCCTCCGAAAGATGGTATCCAGGTTGAAAATTACACTCGGCGAATTCCAGTAAATCAACAAATTTTTGATTGAAATTCCGCACCCTTAAGTCTTTGTCGACCATGGAAATGCCCTGATCCATGTTTTCCAGAGTCGCCTCAAGCATCCCCTCATGCAATGAGCCCATTATCGCTTCATAACTTTCGAAGCCGACGATATTTTCCGCAGGCAGTATCTTCTTCAGATAGCCTTCGACAAAATCTCCCGAAAGGACGCCGACCTTATAGGCCTTTAGTCCTTCAACGTTTACTATTCCCGGAAGATCCTTGTGGGCGAAAAACTGAGTCGTCGTCTCGGTTAGCGAGGCGCCATATTCGAGATACTCTGCCCTTTCGTCATTGTAAAACAGCCCGGCGTGAACATCGGCACGCCCCTCTCCAACCAATTTCAATGTTTGTTCCCAGGTTGCAGGTTCAAAGTCGATAGCTATTCCGGTCCGCTCAGACCAAAGCTGCCACATATCGATGATCAAGCCAGCCGCCTTGCCATCCTTATCCTGGAAATGAAATTGAACACAGTCTGCGCAATAGGCGACAGTAATTCGATCGGGTTTTGCAATATCAGCAGCGGTCGATTTGGAAAAAGCATACGCCAGCAATCCGCAAGCTAAGGCGGCCATGCCTAATAACTGGAAAAACCAACGGATTGTTCTCACATTAGTATCCCCCGATTGCACGATAACATATCATAACAACCGATTGGCCTCTATTTTTTATCAAGTCTAGATTAGAAGCCGCCCAGGCAAAATCCTCATTCGCCAATGCCGGGACTTAGGATTTGTTCCAATTTTGATGCGAGTGAAGATTTAGCGAGGCGTTCCCGTCAACCCAAACTGTGAGCTGCCTCGCAAAGATTTCTAAGTTTCGCCATTACTTGATCCCTGCTCAGCATACCCAGACCGCAATCTGGTGCAGCAATCAGGCGTTTGGCATCAATATGGCCTAAGGCGTCTTCAAGTCGTTTGCGAATTTCTTCCATACTTTCGATGCGGCTTGAAGCTATCGCGACGACACCGAATATGACCGTTGTTTCTTTAAACAATTCCAGCAATGAAAGATCGTTGTGGCGGTGAGCATCTTCCAGTGACACCGCCATGACCGATGAGGCATCAACGGCCTCGGCAATTCTGAAATAGGACTCCTTCGGGGCCTTCAAATAGTCCGTGTCATCCAAGCAGTCGGGATAACCACAGCACATGTGCATGGTTCGCGTAACCCCATCGGGGCAGCCATGAAATACGCGTTCGATGTTATCGATACCAAAATCAAGGGCAGCCTGAGCTTTGCGGGCAAAAAGTGGCTCATCGACCTGGATGTACCTGCACCCGGCTTCCGCCAGGGCCAGAACTTCCGAATTCAAGGCATTCGCAATCGCTTCGCCGCGTTTTTTCTCGTCGCCATAGTAGTTGTCGGCAACCGTATCGCCAACGGTCATGGGGCCGGGAAGGGTTACCTTCAACGGTTTGTCCGTCGCTGCCTGAGCAACCCGGAAATCATGGGGGAGGAAATGACCCATCGCTGAAACAGGGCCGGTAATAGTGGGTAGCCTCGCTTTGTACGCCCCTTCTCTTAGGATCGTTTCGGTGAGAATGGAGAAATCGATACCGTTCAAATGACGACAATGATAATGGATGTAGTTTTCTCGCCTGACCTCCCCATCCGTCGGAATGTCGATTCCGCAGTCAACTTGATCGTTGATTACATCAGCCGCCGCTCGACGAAAAATCTCCTCCGCATCGTCACCCATGCGGGCAAGCTCTTCTTCATAGCGACCGGTAGGGTCTTCAGTGACTGTACTGTCTTCGGCCTTGAACCAATCAACAACGGGAACGTAATCAGGTTTTGGGTAGGCCCCGATAGTCGTCGTCAATAGCGCCATGGCTAATCCCCTGACTCCGTCTGTTTCTTCAGGTTTTGCGGATCAAATATATTACCGAAAGTTCCTTTCCCGGGATTGGTGGCCGGCGTATCGGGTGTGGTCTTTCCGGTGTTCGGACCGGCTTTATCCAAATTCTGCGGATCGAATACACTGCCGAAAGTCCCTTTTCCGGGGCTCTGCGGAGCAGGAACCTCTTTCGGGATAAGGCTTTTCTCCGGGCCGAATATATCCGGGCCTTGCTGAGCTTTTTCCTGCTTCTGCTTTAATCGCTTCTGGCGGATTTCTTCGATAAGTTTTTCCTGAAGAATGCGTTTTTGCTCGCGTACCTCGACCTTGCAAGATTCCGGGCTGTAAACACTAGCGAACCAGACCGTTGAAAATCCACCCACCGCCAATACGATCATGACGATAGCAGCCGGATTCCCGCGCAGGAAATTGGGAAGTTGAAAACCGCCACTAACGGCAGCAACAGGTGCGCCATTGGCCAGGGCCAGTTGTTTGCGCCGCTGGTAAATCTCGTGGGCAAGCGCGCCAACGATAGTCAATACAACGATGATGAAAGCTAAGACTGAAATGGACGGGTTGATACCGTAACGCACCTTTTGCGCCAATTCGATTGTAAGCGTCGGGAATTTACCGAAAGTAAATGTCGTCGTGTTGTAGTTTTCGAATGATGCCAGGAACGCCAAAACGGCGGCTGAACCAATTGCGGGCTTCAGGAAAGGTAGTAGTATTTTTCGGAATGCCTGGACATTGGTCGCACCCAGATCAAGGGCCGCTTCCGTTAACCCTACATCAAAGCGTTGAAGACGGGCGACGAAAACAAGCATGCAGTAGGATGCGATGAAGGTAGACTGACCAAGAATGGTCAGGAAAATCCCGTTGTGCAGGAAACTCTCATTGCTGAGTCCCAGCATGATGTTGATACGGTCCCAGAAAACCAGTGTGGAAATACCCAGGACGACGCCGGGGATCAAAATTGGCGCAATAACGACGGTGTAATAAGTTGCGCGAAGTTTGGGCCAGATTTGAGTTAGTACCAGCGCACCTGCCAATCCCATGACAACGGAAAGAATGACGGTACCCGCACCGACAATAAAGCTGTTCCTGATGCCGTTCATTATTCGGTTATCATTGTAAAGAACGTCAAACCACTCAAAGGTCAGGCATTCCCAGGGCGCAGCGCGTGGAAAGCCAGGGGAGTTGAAACCGGTGATGCTCATGATAATGAGTGGGCCCAATAGATAGCCAAAGAACACTATCAAATAGAGCCCCAGAAATATCTTCATAAGGAGATTGTCGGATTTCACTTTCCAATATCTCCCATCTTGACTTTAAACAGCCGCATCACTGAAAGGACGATGAAGATACACACGCTCAATAGGACGATGGCGTATGCGGCGCCGCGGGGCCAGTTTCCGCCCTGATTGAACCATTGATAGATAATTTGCGTAAACCAGAGGCTGGAAGGTCCGCCGAGAATTTGCGGCGCAGCCAGTGCGCCCGCCGTCAGCATGAAAACCATGGTACATCCGGACGATATACCTGGCTTCGCATAGGGAATGACGACCCGCCAATGAATGCGCCACCACGGAGCCCCCATATCGCGAGCGGCCTCGATCTGGTTACGGTCCAGGCTTTCGATGACATTGTAGATAGGGAAGATCATCAACAGGATGTAGGCATACCCCAACCCGGAATAGAGAGCGATATTTTCACGGATGAAATCGATGGGATTATCAATGAAGCCAATGGTTATAAGCATCTCGTTGATTATGCCGCTGTCGCCGAAAATAATTCTGAAAGCGAATGCTCGTAGAATTTCATTGACCCAGTAGGGAATGATAAGCAGCAACACCAGCACCCGGACAAATCCGCCGCCGTTCGATTGCCCCAGGTAGTAGGCCAGGGGATAGCAAAGCGCCAGATCAAGAAGGGTGACGAACAGTGCAGCTAACAGTGTGCGAACAAATACCCCCAGATCAACAATGTTGTAGGATTCTTCTGCCCCAGGGGCACCTAAAACCAGGAACTTGTAGTGTTCCAGCGTATAGGTATCCTTCGGCCCACCCATTTCCGGTGGCGGAAGATGATGGCGGAACGAGAAATCCAGCATGGATAGCTGAGGCAGAATAATAAGAACAAACAGCCAGAATCCGACCGCCAACAGAAGGTAAAGGCCCAGCGCTATGCCATTTCGTTCAAAGAAATCCGTCATGAATCCCGAACGTTTCATCGGCTTCCCTATTCGCTCGCCAGTTCGCCGTTTGGCAATACGATGGCCTGATCGGGTTGATATTCGAGTATCATTTCCTTACCCATGGAAGAGTCCCTGACCTTGCCCTGGTTTACCAGCGACATTTTTATTTCCTTGCCTTCATCCCCTTCGAGGAAAACATTGTAAGCCTGTCCTTCGAATTCCTCGTTGGTAACAAGAGCTTTAATGTGGTTGTCGGAATCGCTTGAATCATCGGCAATATTCAAGGCCTCCGGTCTGATAAAGACCATTGCATCGTCGCCGACCTTTAGGCTGTCTCTTACTGCGGTTCCTACCCTGGAGCGCAAATCACCCGTACGGTTTGTGGCGATTGTGGCCATACCGTTTTCCATTGATTTCACTTTGCCGCGAAATACGTTGTTCTCACCTACAAATGAAGCGACGAACGGTGTCGCCGGATCGTCGTAAATGGATTGCCCATCGGCAATTTGATCAATAATCCCGTGACGCATGACGGCAACATTATCGGACATGGTCAGCGCCTCGCCCTGATCGTGCGTAATGTAAATAAAAGTGATGCCGACGCGTTGCTGGATTTGCCTTAGTTCCGTGCGCATATGCTGGCGCAATTTCAAGTCGAGGGCGGATAAGGGCTCGTCTAGAAGCAGAACATCCGGTTGCGCACAAAGAGCCCGCGCGATGGCGACGCGTTGTTTCTGGCCGCCGGAAAGTTCCGAAGGCAGTTTATCGCCCTGTCCTTGCAGGGCGATCATGTCGAGCAGTTCGTCGGCGCGCTTGCGTCTGTCAGCAGCACCGACGCCTTGGACTTCTAGGGAAAAGGTTATGTTTTCCCAAATCTTCATAAGTGGGAAAAGCGCCAGATTCTGGAAAATCAGAGCCGTAGGCCTTTTATTCGGTCCAATTCCGGCCATATCCTTGCCGCCAATCAGAACCTTACCCTCGCTAGGTTCCAGGAAACCTGAAACGGCGCGCAATATCGTTGTCTTGCCGCAACCCGAAGGACCTAGAAAAGAAAAAAAGCTACCGCCCTCGATATTTACATTGGCTTCGCGAACGGCAACAAAATCCCCGAACCGAATCCATACGTCTTGAAGGTCGACGCCCACACCCTCACTCATTGGAGTCCCCACTTGCGATGTATTTCAGAATGCTTCCCCGGACGCCAGGTAGCATCCGGGGAAATTTTTCTCAACATGTCCTAAGCGATTTTACGCGCTCTTGAACTTGTTGACGTATTCAGTACGTGTGTCGGCGTACCATGGGGCTTCGGATGGCCAAGGGTTGAGGTTGGCCAGTGAATCACCGGGGTAGGCTTCTCCGAAGTTTTTCTTGTACTGAGCGCCTGCATTCTGATCGGCGCCGAGAACCGGCGAATTGTACCCGTGATGGTCAATTGCTTCGCCAGCTGGAGCCGGGTTGTACGCATACTTGATGAAAGCGTAAATTTCATCAATATTCTTGGCCCCTATTGGAATAGCCATGCCATCGACCCAGGCCATGGAGCCTTCTTTCGGAGCTTGGTACATAACCGGTTCACCTGCATTCTTAAGGGCAAGCGGCGGCCCATCCCAGGATTGTCCGACGATTACACCTTCGTTAAGCAGGCCATTTTTCTGGGTGTCAGCGTCATTCCAAAGCAGTTTGATATTTTTCTTTCTGGCTATGCACCAGTCGGTGATTTTGCCCCAGATCGGACGCATGGCGGCTTCGGAAGTATAAGCCTTCCAGACATCGCCTTTTTCAAGCTCGCCGATGGTCTCCATGTACAGGCCCGCGCCCAGCATTGTGGAATGAGGACGGCCCATGGTCTTACCGGCGTTCTCGTCGGCCCAGACATCGCCATAACTGGGAGCGCTGCCGGAAGGCGCCCATTTATCTGTCCGCCAGGCAATACCCTCGGTACCCCAGATATGTGGCAGCCAATGGGAGCCTTTGCCTTTGAAGTTCCAGCCGTCATCGCCAATTCTGGACATGGCCGGATTTACCGGTGCAAGGTCTACCCGCTTCATGTCGATGGGCTGAAGAAGTTCAAGCGGACCCCATTGCAGGTTACGGTTATTGGTCGGGGAAATGATATCGAATCCCTGCCCCTTGTTTGCTTTCATCTTGTTGATGATTTCTTCGTTCGAGCCGATGCCGGTGTAATTGATCTTGATGCCGGTCGCATCATTGAAGGATTTGATGAATGTATCGGGCAGATAGTCGGACCACATGAGGATATTAATTTCCTTGGCGGCCAATGCATCCTTGATAAAAACCGGGGCGGCCAAAGCGCCAACACCGGCAACAGTTGCGCCTTTAACAACCGAGCGCCGTGTGAACTTCTTAGCGGCAAGCTGTGTTGCCGCACTCGATAACTGAGACTTGGTTTTCTTGCTCATACTTTTTTCTCCCTTGTGCGAAATTATTGATTAGTCTTTGTGCGACTTATAATTAATTGTATTCGCATAAACGCAGTGTGTTACAAAGAAATTGCAGCGTCAATACGAACACCTATTCTTGTAAAACCTGTAACGGCTTGTGGTTCAGAAACAGTCTATTTACCGGGGCAAGATCGCAAGGGCCAATAACCCGAGAACATTTGGGCCAGATTCCGAAAAAACATTAATTTCCCGTGACTTAGGGTTTTCACATTTCAAATGAAAAAGAAAGTCTACAAAGCCAGAACCTGACGAGTGTGGTGGGCGATGGTCAATTCTTCATCAGTGGGAACGACCCAGGCACTAACCGTGCTTTCTTCCGTCGTAATACGGAAATTTCCGCCAATATTTGCTTCTTGATCCAACTGCAAACCAATCCACTTAGAAAGCTGTAGAACCTTCGCCCTTACCACTGGAGAATTCTCGCCGATACCCCCCGTAAAAACCAAAGCATCCACCCCGCCCAATGCCGCCGCCAATGAACCAAGCTCGCGGGAAATCCGGTAACAAAAAAAGTTCACGGCTTCTCTGGCTTCATCCTTTTCACTTAAAAGAAGCTTCTGCATATCGGAACTGATGCCGGAAATCCCCAGCAAGCCGCTTCGATTGTAAAGTATATCTTCCAATTCAGTTAGACTGGCGCCATCCTCGCGCATCATATGCAATAAAACGCCAGGATCCATCGCGCCGCTTCGCGTCCCCATGGGAATACCGTCCAGGGTCGAAAACCCCATGGTCGTTGCAATGCACCTGCCCTCCTTCACGGCGCACATGCTAGCGCCGTTACCCAAATGGGCGATTACCAATCGTGAAGGTAAACGTTCACCTGTTACAGAATGGAAACTTGCTAGTACCGACTCATAAGACAAGCCGTGAAAGCCGTATCGGCGCATTCCCCTTTTTGCATACTCACGCGGTAATCCCAACTGGCTGGCTTCTGACGGTTGCGTAGCATGAAAGGCTGTATCAAAACACGCCACTTGTGGTAAATCGGGATGGTTGGCCGACAATGCCCGAACGGCGGACAGGTTGTGGGGTTGGTGATGAGGCGCCAACGCCTCCAATGCATGAAGGTCGCCTAGAACTTTTTCATCGATAAGAACCGGCTCACCGTATTCAGTTCCCCCGTGCACGACCCGATGACCGGCCCCAATCAGAGGTTCGCCGCGCGCACTTAGCCAATTAAGCAGGACCTCGAACGCCTCGTTATGATTACCAATATCAGACGATATTTCCGAGACCTGAAGTTCAGCACCGTTTGCGTCCTCCGCGACAAAACACGAAGATCTTCCAATTCCTGAAATCTGTCCTTTCAGATTGGCAACAGAACTATCGGACGACAGATTGAACAGGGCGAACTTAACGCTTGAGGAACCCGCGTTAACCACAAGAATGCAATCTGCCATATAGATCGTTCTCTTTGTCTATTGCGGACGCATGTCGTCCGGGTCAATTCCTGCCACCTCAACAGGGGCCGTCATGGCGTCACGGCGAAACGGTTCACCGAGTTCCTGGTTAAGGACGATTTCGATAAACGTCGTCACCCCATCGTCCTGTGCCTTGCAGGCTTCTTTTAGTGCAGCGGTAAGATCTTCAGGTGCTTTAACCGAAATCCCTTTCAGGCCGCATCCTTCGGCAACCTTGGCAAAACTCAAATTCGGGTTCAACTCCGTTCCGACAAAATTATTGTCGTACCACAGGATCGAATTGCGTTTTTCCGCACCCCATTGAAAGTTACGGAAAATGACCATGGTTATAGCGGGCCATTCTTCACGTCCGCACGAAATCATCTCGTTCATGGAAATGCCGAACGCGCCGTCACCGGCAAAGCCGACAACGGGTGTGTCGGGATTACCGATCTTTGCGCCAAGTATGGAGGGAAAGCCGTACCCGCAGGGACCGAAAAGTCCGGGGGCAAGATATTTCCGCCCTTGCTCAAATGTTGGATAGGCGTTGCCTATAGCGCAATTGTTGCCAATGTCGCTGGACATAATCACGCCGTCCGGAAGGCCTGCCTGAATGGCGCGCCATGCCTGACGCGGCGACATCAAGTCGGCATCGCGCTCGCGGGACTCAGCATTCCATGTCGTACCCGGATCATCGTCTTCATGATCCATGCTGGAGAGAGTTTGCAGCCACGCCGATTTGACCTGATGGATGGTCGCCTTACGTTCCTCGCGGCCGGCATCCCCTGCCGCTGAAGAAAGCTGTTCGAGCAATTTCCGAGCAACCATCTTGGCATCGCCGCAAATTCCTACGCTCACCTTCTTGGTTAGACCTATTCGATCCGAATTGATATCAACCTGGATGATGCTTGCGTCCTTGGGCCAGTAGTCGATGCCATAACCCGGCAGGGTGGAAAACGGATTGAGTCTCGTTCCAAGCGCCAAAACAACGTCAGCCTTGGCAATCAGTTCCATTGCCGCTTTCGAGCCGTTGTACCCGAGCGGTCCGGCCGCAAGCGGGTGGCTGCCCGGAAAACTGTCATTGTGCTGATACCCGCTTGCGACCGGTGCGTCCAGTCTTTCGGCCAAGGCCTGACAATCGGCAATCGCTTCGCCAATGACAACACCCGCGCCCGATAAAATAACCGGGAATTTGGCATCGGATAAAAGTCTGGCGGCCTCGGCTATGGCGGCGGCGCCGCCGGCTGGACGCTCCAGCCGTACGATCTGCGGCAGTTCAATATCCACCACATGGGTCCACATATCGCGCGGCACGTTGATTTGGGCCGGGGCCGAACCACGAATGGCTTTTTCAATCACCCGGTTTAGAACTTCCGCAACCCGAGAGGGATCGCGAACTTCTTCCTGATAACAAACCATGTCCTTGAACAGCGCTAACTGTTCGACCTCCTGAAAGCCACCCTGACCGATGGTCTTGTTGGCCGCCTGCGGGGTCACCAAAAGCATCGGCGTGTGGTTCCAATAAGCCGTCTTGATCGCGGTAACAAATCCGGTAATTCCGGGGCCGTTCTGGGCGATGGCCATTGCTATCTTGCCTGTCGTGCGGGTATAGCCGTCGCATATCATGCCGCCGTTCGTTTCGTGCGCCACATCCCAGAAAGTAATGCCTGCTTTCGGGAATAGATCCGATATCGGCATGAACGCGGAACCGATAATTCCAAATGCATTACTAATTCCATGCATTTGCAAGACCTTCACAAAAGCTTCTTCCGTGGTCATTTTGGTCATGCGGATATCCTCCCTCGAAACAAATATTAGAACCGTATGAGTAATTCTAAATAGTGATAGGAGAATGACCTTCAACGGTATAGGGCCAGATGACGGATTTTACCCATGCCAGAACAGTTTCAGTTTTGCATTGTCGCCGCCGCAATCACCGCCTGCCCCAGCGAAATTCCACCATCGTTCGCTGGGTACAGTTGTGGCGAAAGCACACGCAAGCCTTCGCTCGTTAAAGCCTCCGACACTCCTTCCAAAATCAAGCGATTTTGAAATACGCCGCCGCTAAGGACAACCGTTCTCAGGCTCTTTTCTTTCGCCAACATTCCGGCCAATTCGCTGACCGCTTTGACGATCCCCTGATGAAAGCGTGCCGCAACCACGGCCCGATCTTCGCCATTTTTCAGATCATCCAAAATCGAGGACCAAGTATTGTCCCAGACAAGTTCACGCAAAGCACTCTTTTCATTTAGCACCGAAGACGGATAAGCGTTCGATTTTTCATTCTCAAAGAAGCGAGCGGCCAAATTTTCCAACAGAATTGCAGCTTCGCCTTCGAAAGTTACCGCTTCCCGGCAAATTCCCAATACCGCCGCTACCGCATCAAACAAACGACCACATGAAGACGCCAGCGGACTGTTCACGCCTCTTTCGACCATTGTGTCCAGATTTCGTAAGGGGCGGTCTTTTAAATATTCCATGATGTCAAGTGACGCATATTCTGCATTCAACACGTTCCAGTCTAGACTCTGCCGAAGGTGCGCGTAGGCGCTGCGCCAGGGTTCCCGTGTGGCCTGGGCGCCACCGATCATCGGCGCTGGTTTGAAACGGGCGAGCCGTTCAAATCCTGTATAACCGGCTTTTAGAAACTCGCCGCCCCAGATCGCGCCCTCCTCGCCCAAGCCCAAGCCATCCAGCACGATTCCCAAAACGTCATCGGTATCTGCCGGCAACCCATGTTCGACCATACAGGCCGCGACATGAGCGTGATGGTGCTGTATTTCAACAAGTGGAAGATCACGATCTTTAGACCACTCTTTGCCCTTCTGGCTGGACAGGTATCCGGGGTGCATATCGACGGCTATACATTGCGGACGATGATCGAAAAGATTTTCATAAAGTTCCTGACTGGCCAGATAATCCTTCAATACAGTCATTTCCTCAAGATCACCCATATGCTGCGAAACGACAGCCCGGCCATTCTTCATCAGGCAGAACGTGTTTTTTTGCTCCCCGCCCATGGCCAGAATTTGCGGAACTTCTTCGAACCCTTTTGGCAAAACCAACGGCTCCGGCGTATAGCCGCGGGCGCGTCGAAGAAAACGTGGGGCTCCATCCATAAACCGCAAAACCGAATCATCTAGGCGGTTAACGATGATGCGGTCATTCATCAGGAAGCAATCCGCAATCCCAGAAAGTTTTTCCCGCACATCCCAATTGTCGAAACACTGTGGTTCGTCGCTGCGGTTTCCGGACGTCATAACAACCGGACGCATTAATTGGTCCAGCAAAACGTGATGCAGGGGTGTGTAGGGAAGCATAAATCCTAGGCTGGTCTGGCCGGGCGCGACATCTGACGGCAATTTTTTTCCCGCCGCTTCGAGTATGAGGATCGGTGCTGCGTGATCCTTAAGTAAGCGTTCCTCTTCCTCATTCAGGAGGGCAAATTCTTTAATTCTTTCCACGTCTGGCGCCATTAAGGCGAAAGGCTTTCCGTAGCGTCGTTTCCGCTCCCTCAATCGTGCGACCGTTTCTGCTTGAGTAGCATCACACGCCAGATGGAATCCGCCAATCCCCTTTATTGCCAGGATTTTCCCGTCATCGATTAGTCGAACTGCTAATTGAAGTGGGTCGCTACCTGAATCCGGCTCGACTTCTTTTCCGTCCCTGTCTTCGATCCACACACGAGGGCCGCATTTCGGGCAGGCATTAGGCTGAGCGTGAAAACGCCGGTTAGCAGGGTCGTCGTATTCGGCCTGACATTCTTCGCACATGGTGAAGTCGGCCATACTTGTATGTGGGCGGTCGTATGGAACCGAGCCAAGAATGGAAAGCCTGGGTCCACAGTGAGTGCAATTGGTAAAGGGATAGCGAAAACGTCTGTCTTCAGGATTCATGGTTTCTGAAAGGCAGTCCGGACACGTAGATGCGTCGGGAGATACGCCGGTTTGCGTTTCTCCTGCTACGCTTCCAATAATTCTGAAATCACCTGGCACGTCTCCCTGAAGGGGATGACTATTGATGAATTCAATTTTCGCCAAAGGTGGTGGCGAAGCGATAAGGCTTTGCTGAAAATTACTTAAGTCGCTTTCGTCGCCCCAGGCTTCAATTTGAACACCTTCGGCATCGTTCAAGACCGAACCGGTAATCCCGTTTTCTTTGGCCAAACGCCAGACGAAGGGGCGAAAGCCAACCCCCTGAACGATCCCCCTGACACGGATAGAAAGCCCAGGCATGATCTTAGTGAACGGTGCAGACCATGCACGGATCGAACGACCTGACGATGTGTTGAACGGAAACCGGATCTTTTTCCCCTTTGCGCACAGGTGCGCCAACCAGAGCCGATTCCAGGGCTCCGGGATTTTCATTTTGATCGCGAGGGGAAAAATTCCAGGTCGTGGGCGCAATGATCTGATAGTTAAATATCCGTCCATTCTTTATTTTCAGCCAATGGCCCAGACTCCCTCTTGCCGCTTCAATGAGACCCGCGCCTTGCGCTTCATCAGGAATTGGTTGGTGATTATAAAATGGTTCCCCCGGTTTTAACTCACTGGCCCAGGCCTCCATAGCGGGCACGACGCGGGCTATTTCCAAGAGCCGGGCAACGACTCGGTTCCTGACATTGCCACCGCTTTTTGCAACCAGATCAACAATCTGTGGGTGACCATCTATCAATTGACGAGCCAATGCGCCGACTTCCATCACTTCCCCTTCAAGGCGCGGCGCCTTGCACCAGGTATAGCCGTATTCCGCTTCTGCCTTGGGATGGGTAATACCATCAAAGGGATGTCGCGGGGTGTTAGGATGCGCCATCCAACTGTGCGACAAATCTTCCATGATCGATTCAGCCTTCAATGCTTCAAGGTTGCTGGCCTTCCAAACACCTTGCGAAAGCAGGTGTTTGCCATCTAAGCCCCGATATGCGCCATAACTCATAAAATGGTTCGCCGCCTGGCCAAGATTGTCCAGCCTTAGACTTTCAGCGATATGCAGGAAGCGTCGGAAATCGCATTGATCGGGCCTTTCCTGGTCCCGCCAAGCAATAAGAGCATCGGCAGAATCCAGAGCCGTGACATTTTCCAGTTGATCCCCGAACAGGTACCTTTCAAGAAATCGGCGAAAGCCATGCAGGTTGGAAAGTATGCGCGACTTTTCCTGCCAATCCACGGCGCGGGTTGAGCCTCCGGGCTGAATGCTTAGGCTGTGAGGCCATTTCCCGGCAAGTATTCCCATCAGGTGTAAGAATTCAGCGCGCGCAGGTAGAACGTCGCCGTTGGCTGTTCCTTTACCGGACTTGAATCGGGCGGCCGTCTCTTCAAACCACTTTTCGCCTTGGTAAATTTCTCTAGCGAAGTCAGGCATGAAAAAAACGTAAAAATGCGTCAGATGGTCGGCGACGTTTTCATTGGCGAGCATCAGATTAAGTGCGAGAACGCCATTGTCCGGTCTCTCAACGCCTTGCGCGTCGGCCAGCGCGGCTGCCGAAGCCATGGATTGCGACACGGAACAAATTCCGCAAATTCGCGGCGTATAAACCAGAGCATCTCGTGGTTCCTTGCCATGCAAAATTTGTTCGAAGCCGCGATACTGTGGGGACGTTACCCAAGCCTTTTCGACACGATCATCTGTAATGTCGACTTTGACCTCAAGATCACCTTCTACGCGGCTGAACGGGCCCAGAATTCGTTGCGTCACGACTTTTTCTCCGATTGCTTAACCGGTGGAACCAGCACGTGATCGGCGACGGCATTTTTTTCCAGCCGCTTCGGAGTCGCCGCCTTTGCCAGTGAGGCCAGCGCGACAAACCAGGCTTTCGGCATATCCACAGGCAAACCCCGGGGAATGCCGGCTATTTTCGGTGTTTCAACAAAAGCGTGGCCAGGTTCCTGGAAACCGGGCGCGGTACAGTTAATGCATGCGTAACCACCGCGAACGCACGAACCGTTTCCATTCCACAATCGCGTGTTGCAATCGGCCTGGGCCAAGGTTCCCATGCATCCCATGTGCTCCATCAGGCAGCCAAGCTGGCAAGGGAGTTCGGCGCTGGCCTTGTACTCATAAAATTCATTTCGCGGGCAACCATGGTGAACCAGGTGATTGACGTAGCTTTTCGGCCTGCCAAGTTGATCAATAAAGCTTTCGTCAAATTCTCCCCTGGCGATTTGCATCAACGTACCCGTGACCCAGTCCGGGTGGATGGGACATCCCGAGATATTAATTACCGGAAGGCCACTCTTGGTTCGAAATTCCGGGCCCAGCAATCCGCCACCGCTCGCTTCATCGTACTGCAAACCGCATGCTTCGCTGGGGTTATTGCCGCCCGCAGTGATACCGCCGAATGCGGCGCAACTGCCAATTCCAAGCACATAGTCGGCCTTTTTCGCCAACCCAGCGATGATTTCCATCATCGGCTGACCGCTGCCCGACTGGCGGTGAAACCCCCCGGTGCCGTCTGGCCCCCGCAATACCGAGCCCTCAAGACAGAAGATATCCAGTGGGGTTTTTTCTGACAGTACGTTTTCAAGAATCCCTCTGGCGTCGCCGTCACTTTCGACGCTGAAGGCCGGATGCCACAAAATGTTCACACCTGTCCCTTCCAGCAAAGTGAACAGATCTGGCGTCTCTGCACCCAGCAAGGAAAGGCTGCAGCCCCCACAGCCACCTGATTGAAGCCACAACAAATTGAGAGAAGGTTTCCTGTTCATTTCGAGTTGCCTCCCCGGGGCAATTCCAGCGTAAAGAGCGCCCCACCCTTCGGATGATTGCTCACCCTCAGGTCGCCTCCCAAATTTCGCACAAGGCCGTAACTGATATATAAACCCAGTCCGGTTCCTTTTCCCACGGGCTTGGTCGTGAAGAATGGATCGAAAATACTGCTGATGTCCGACTGCGGAATGCCTGGACCTGAGTCCTGTACTTCCAAAAACACCCGCTCCTCTTCTTCGCGAATGCTGATGCTCATTTCCCGTTGCGGGCTTTCTTCCATCACATCGACGGCATTTTGGACCAGATTGCCAATAATCTGGTGAATGTGGCCCTTGTGACCGGTAATCCTGTGAGCATCCGCAAATCTGTAATCAATTGACGGCTTAACAGGGCAAGCCTTTAGCACCCATTCCGCCGCGGTTTTGGCGACTTTCGACAAATCGAAGTCTTCCACCTGCTCTTTTTGCCCGCCTGAATAACGGCGAAGGTCCGCGACAATTTCGCTAACCCTTTCAGCTCCTTCAAGGGTTCCTTCGATAAGAGATTCCATATCGTTGAGGATTCGGTCGATTTTCAATTCTTCGCGTTTGTTCTTTAGTGTTTCGGATGATGCCTCTTCGTTCACCGCAATAAGATAATCAGAAATCCTGCTTCCGTATTGTTTGAGGGCGTGCATATTTCCGAAGACGAAGCTGATTGGATTATTCAATTCGTGGGCGACACCAGCGACAAGACGACCCAGAGACGCCATTTTTTCCGAGTGGACAAGTTGTTCCTGGGTTTGCGTCAACTGTTTGTGGGCGGCATTCAATTCAGCGTAGGCCTTTTGCATCTCACCTATCGGACGGCCGATTAGAACCATCCCCACCAGCCGTCCCTTATGATCAAAGCGCGACGAGCAGTTCATCGCCAACGGGGCCAACTCCCCTTCGGAATCGATCAGACTAACCTCGCGGTCCATGATCGTATCCGCGCTGAGGTTCTCCAGAAAACTATCGACCAATTCCATTGAATCGGGGGCAAAGAGTTTTTGCAGAGAGGTTTCCCGCAAGTCCTGTTCTGATTTTCCCGTTAGTTCCTCCAGAGCCTTATTGGCGCGTTGAATATTTCCCTGAATATCACAAACAATAAGAATGTCGGTCATGGAAGACAAAACGCTGCTAATGAAGCGTTGGGCATCTTCCAGCGCTGAATTTTTTTCCTCAAGGTCGATTTGGTATTGCACCAAATCGGCGTAGACCGCATCCATCTTGTAGATGACTTCTATCCAAGCGCTTTCCGTATCGGGGCTCAGGTCCAACTCGTGCTTGACCCCTGCCTTGGCGATCAGGCTGGCGTTTTGATTGGGGGTTGATGTCGACATCAGTTAGCCCATTGTCTTTCGGTTTTCCCCGCCATCTATGCTCTCGACTTTTTCAAGTTCGTAACGTTCAAGCTTGCTGCGCAGGCCAACCCGGGAAAGGCCAAGTTCCCTCGCCGCACGGCTTTTGTTCCAGCGGTGTCGTATCAGACTTTCGCGAAGAATTCGCATTTCCAGGGATTCCATGCGCTCCTTCAAAGTGCCGTCAAATTCGCACAGTTGTTCCAGGTCTTGCTCGTCCTCCACGGGAGCGGCTCGCAAAATCCGCGGTGACAGCAAGTCGGCGGTTAGTTCCTTCCCGTCGCACATGACCAGCATGTGATGAATTTCGTTCTGCAGTTCCCGGACGTTTCCGGGCCAATGATAGGCCTGTAAACAGGCAAGGGCCTCATCTGTAAAACTCTCTACTTTTTTACCCAAATTGTTTACGGCCTGATCCAGAAGCGCCTTGGCCAGATCAGGAATATCGATTTTTCGATCGCGCAATGGCGGCATATCCAAAATGACGGGGGTAAGACGGTAATATAGATCTTCGCGGAACCTTCCTGCACGAACGTCTGCAGCCAGGTCCCTGTTGGTGGCCGCGATGACGCGGACATCTACTTCGATCATCTTGCTTGCGCCAAGGGGGCGAATCTCCCCTTCCTGCAGCACACGCAGCAATTTCACTTGAAAGGCTGGAGAGACTTCGCCGATTTCATCAAGGAAGACTGTACCGCCATCGGCACGCTTGAACAGGCCGACCCGATCCTCAACGGCGCCGGTAAACGCACCGCGCTTAAAACCAAACAGCTCACTTTCCAGCAGTTCATCTGGAAGGGCTGCGCAGTTCTCCACGACGAAGGGTTTGTCCCAGCGAAGTGAATTGTAGTGAAGAGCCCGTGCCGCCAGTTCCTTTCCCGTTCCGGACTCACCCGTCAAAAGAACGGAAACATCATAAGGAGCCACCCTGCGAATTTTGTCGCAGATATCCTGCATACAGCTATCCGGCGTTCTGATGATACCGTCCTCGCATTGATAACTGTCTTTTAGTTTTTCCCGTTTTTCCTGAAGTGATCGATCCAGACTGTCGGGCATCATTTTCAGCTCGACGGAAAGCAATTCATTTTGCCGCTGCAGGTCGAACAATCGGGCGGCGTTTTTCAGTGTCAGGATCAGGTTGTCAGGCTGCCAGGGTTTGGTGATGTATTGGTAGATTCCCGCATCGTTAACCGCCTGAATGATATCTTCGGAATTGGTGAACCCTGAAATTATCATGCGCACGACATTGGGCCATTTTTCTCGCACTGTTTTCAGGAATTCCACACCGGTGACGCCCGGCATTCGCTGATCGCAAAGGATTATTTGAATCCATTCCCTGGCCAGTACGGTTTCGGCTTCTTCGGCGTTTTCGGCCGTGTAAATGACGAATTCATCATCCAGGATGCGCCGCAGCGTTTCAAGGCTGCGCACCTCGTCATCGACGATCAATACCGTTGGCGTGGCAGTCATGATACCTTCTTCAAACCCCCTGAAGAATTTCTGTGGATGGCTATGGTTAGCGGCGTTCGAGATTTGGGAACTTTGTAGACGAAATTGTAGCGGGCAACGTGGTAGCTGGGATCGAAGCCGAAGAAATTGAGGCGCATTTTTTCAAGTTCTTCTTCTCGGTATTGTTTGAGCGGTTTCACGCTTTCATCAATGCGTCGTTGGCGAATTTTCTTCTCAAGGAACTTTTCAGCATTCCTGGACAATTCCACCGCGCGCCGTTTTACTTCGCTAACAAAAGCCGAATAACCTTCGTTCAGTATCTCATCGATCAGCCCAAGCGAAGCAGCTTCTTTCATGCCCATAGGCAGGCGAGCCTGCGAGATTTGAAGGGCCTTTTCTTCCCCTGCGCACTTTGGCAGCAAATAAGTCCAGAATTCCGACCCGTAGAGGTTTCCCATGTCCTTGTAATGAGGATTAAGGATCACGCCCGGACGCCCCCAGACGCGATCGGCGGCGCGAGCAAGAAATACCCCGCCGGCACCTGCGTTAGCGCCAACGGCGGAAACGGTAATGTGAGTTTCAGTTTCGATAATTTCCTGGGAAAGGTCGTCAATGGCATTGATGTTGCGCCAGGATTCCTCGGCCGGGCCGTCGGCTGCCTCGATCAAATTCAGGTGCATGCCGTTAGACCAAAAGTCCCGACCGCCCATCAACACAATGACCTTGGTGTCTCTTTTCTTTGCTTCACGATAGGCCGCAAGCAACTGCTTGCATTGTTCGGTTCCCATGGCGCCGTTGTAAAAATTGAAATAAAGGAAACCGCAATCGCCTTCTTCCTCGTAAACGATTTCCCGGTAGCCGTTCTCTACTTCCGGCAAATCCAGAATTTCTTCTACAAGGACATGGGTCGCCGGCAGTTTAAAGGGATGCTTCCCATCCTTATCCTGCACATGACCGATCCAAACTGCCCCGTCAACGGTTGCGCGGCAGACTGCCGGGCCGCTCTTTGCGATCACCATGCCGGGCTCGTTTTTTAACGTGAGCTCTGGCCTTGCGTCGAAAATGTTCAAAGGACGCCCGAACAGTTCGTCCCTTAAACCGGGGAATCCGTCGGCGCTGTTGATCTTGCGGACAACCGTTTGCGTTGTATCCGATTGCCAGTCAATCGCGCGGTCGGCAATCCGGATCGGTGGCCGCAGGCGTCCGCGAACATCTTCCTGAGAATAGTCAAGGGGTTCCGGAGCGATTTTTTTTGTTTCAAAATCCTTGATGGCACGCAACGTCGCCCTTTCAGCGGCGCTCGAAACCTCATCGCGATAGAGGCTGGCCTTGGTTGCCTCCCGCATCGGGAATTCCAAGGATTGCCAAATATCGCCGGCGTCCATTTCCTTGACCGCCTGCAGAATCGTCACACCCCAGCCTTGTTCATCTTCCAATACGGCCCAGTCCAGAGCGGACGGGCCCCTGTCTCCTTTGATGCCTGGATGGACAATAAAGCAGACGTGGTTGCGCCAGATTTCTTCTGGGATCGCTCGTTTCAGGAAAGGGGCGACAATCAGGTCGGGTTGATACAGGGATATGGATTCGATGCTGACAGCGTCGTTGATATCAAACTCAACAGATACCTCATGACCCTGCTCCAGTAGCGCGACGAAAAGCCGTTGGGTCAGTGAGTTAAAAGCGTGGGTCAGCAGAAGGATGCGCATATCTCAACAAATCCTCGGCAACTGTTCACCGGACAGCCAGTCGACGACACGCGTACCACCGAATGCGGTTTTCATCTGCACGAAGTTATGCTTGTCTTCGATTACCTGGCCGATGATTGCAGCATCATTACCAAGAGGATTCGCCCTCATGATGGCGAGAAGTTTCTCGGCTTTTTCAGCCGGACAGATACAAACCAGTTTTCCTTCGTTGGCGACATAAAGGGGGTCCAATCCCAGCAATTCGCAAGCGGCTGCAATCTGCCCCTTGATGGGAACCGCCTCTTCGTCAATCACCATGCCGACGCTAGATTGACGGCTCAGCTCGTTCAGGGTCGTCGCCAGCCCGCCGCGGGTCGGATCGCGCAGGCAGTGGATTTCAGGAACCGCCTCCACCATGTCCGCGATCAGTCCATGCAAGGCGGCGGAATCAGACTCGATAGTGGTTTCAAATTCCAGGTTTTCCCGGTTCGACATGATTGCGACCCCATGATCTCCAATGGAGCCGTTGACCAATATGACGTCTCCGGGTTCAGCTTTATCACCTGAGATATCTATTCCCTCCGGCACAACGCCAATTCCGGTTGTGGTGATAAACACCCCGTCTCCCTTGCCCCGTTCGACGACTTTGGTGTCGCCGGTGACGACGGGCACGCCTGCGTCCAGCGAAGCCTTCGCCATGCTTTTGACGATCCTTTCCAGATCGTCCATGGGGTAGCCTTCCTCGATGATGAACCCGGCGGATAAATAAAGCGGTTTCGCCCCGGACACGGCGACATCGTTGAGGGTGCCATGAACTGAAAGAGAACCGATATTGCCGCCGGGAAAAAACAGGGGCGACACCACGTGGCCATCCGTGCTGATGACCATTCGCCCCTTAGGCACTTCGAACAAAGCCTGGTCGTTGGATTGACGCAGTAGGTCGTTGTCGAAATGACGGACAAAAAGTTGGTCGATCAAATCCGCCGAGGCGCGTCCGCCACTGCCGTGGGTCATGTTGATGCGTTTGTCGATCTTGTTCATGCCGCCGTCTCCTCGTTTGAACGGAAACGTCCGTACGTCCAGTAGGCTGCACAGGCTCCTTCCGACGACACCATGCACGAACCCATGGGGTTATCGGGTGTGCACACGGTTCCGAATAATTTGCAGTCGGTGGGACGCTTTGCGCCACGCAAAATAGCAGGACAGGCGCACCCCTTGACGTCACCGGCATCACTTTCAGGGATTTCGAAACGACGTTCTGCATCAAAAGCGCTAAAGGTTTCTTTGATTTTTAGCGCGCTGTAGGGAACTTCGCCCAGACCGCGCCACTGGAATGTCCGGCGCAACTCAAAAATCTCGGCGACCAGTTCCTTGGCCTTCCTGTTGCCTTCGTAGGTAACGACTCGGGTATATTCGTTTTCCACCTCGTGGCGGCCTTCGTTTAACTGACGGATCAGCATCAATGCGGCTTGCATCACATCCAGCGGCTCAAAGCCGGCGATCACAACAGGCCTTTGAAATTCCTCGGCAAAGTATTCATAGGGTTGGCTGCCTATGACCGAACTGACATGGGCAGGTCCGAAGAAACCGTCTATGGAAACGCTTTCCAGTTCCCGCACTTCGGGCGATTGTAGGATGTGTTGAATAGCAGCTGGGGTCAGAACGTGGTTGCTGTAGACCGTAAAGTTCTCCAGCCCTTCCGCCTGCGCTTGTTTGATCGCGACGGCGCTTGGCGGGGTCGTCGTCTCGAACCCTATGGCGAAAAACACCACCTGCTTTTCGGGATTTTCGCGTGCAATTTTCAGCGCGTCCATGGTCGAATAGACCATGCGGATGTCATGGCCTTCCGCCTTGGATTTCAACAGGCTGCGCCTCTTGCTGGCGGGAACCCGCATCAAATCGCCGTATGTGCACAGGGTCACGCCGTGTTCTTCGGCCAGATGAAGCGCCCCGTCTATGCGGCCGATTGGCAACACGCAGACCGGACATCCGGGGCCATGTACGAACCGCACATTCTTTGGCATCAGATCCTGAACGCCATAACGGAAAATAGCGTGGGTGTGGCCGCCGCAGAATTCCATCAGATTGTATTGGCGGGAAGGATAGGCGGCCTCGGTTATCGCAGCGCCTAGTTGACGCGCCAGATCCTTGCCTCTGAATTCGTCGATATACTTCACGCCACGTCCTCTTCCAGAAGGCCTGCTTCAGCGAAAAGTTCCAGGGTTTTTTGGGCTTCTTCCTCGCTGACTTTATTGAGGGCGTACCCAACATGAATGAGGACGTAATCGCCGATTTCAATATCGCTGACCAACGCCAGCGACACTTCTTTGCGGACGCCGTCGAGCTCAATCACCGCCGTATCGTCTTCCTTGATTTCGACCACCTGGGCCGGCAGGGCGAGACACATCTACCTGTCTTCCTCTTCCTCTATTGCGCAGCCCGGCGCGCGCCAAGCTTTTTACGCGCCTCGTCTATCCAATTGAACCAACTGTCCATCCCCTCCCCCGTCATGGCTGAAACTTGCAGGATTTCTATATTGGGTTTGACGCGCCGGGCGTAGTCGATACATGCATCGACGTCGAAATCCAGATGGGGCAGCAAGTCGCATTTATTCAGAATCATCACGTCCGCAGCATGGAACATGTCGGGATATTTGATCGGCTTGTCTTCGCCTTCCGTCACCGAAAGGATTGCAACCTTATGAGCCTCACCAAGATCGAATGCTGCCGGGCAGACGAGATTGCCTACGTTTTCGATAAAGACGATGCTGGAATTTTCAGGTTTCAGCGTCTCAATGGCGTGACCGACCATGTGGGCATCCAGATGGCAACCTTTACCCGTATTGACCTGAACAGCCTTGGCGCCGGTTTCGCGAATGCGGTCGGCGTCGTTGGCTGTTTGTTGATCGCCTTCGATGACGCTCATGGCCACAGAATTGTTCAAATCATTGATAGTTCGCGTCAGTAAGGTTGTCTTCCCGGAACCCGGCGACGACACCAGATTTAAGGCAAGAATGCCCTGCTCGTAAAAACCCGCTCGATTGGCGTTTGCGTATTCATCGTTCTTGGAAAGGATATTTTGCTCGATTTCGATCATTCGCGCCTGGGTCATGCCAGGAGCGTGAGCGTGGGCCGGGCCCTTTCCATAGTCGTGATGTTGACCGTGATGATGGTCATGAGCATGTCCGAGGTGATGGTGGTCGTGTCCCTCGATGGTCGTTTCACCATGACCGCAACCGCATACGTTACACATCTACTCGACCTCCAATTCCTTTATCCTCATTTCGTCGCCGCCCGTTACATGAAGCTGATAGCCTTCACAATCCGGACAAGCGTCAAAACGCTGTTTCACTTCAACGTTCTTTTCGCATTTCAAACACCAGGCGTTACCCGGCTGCTCGACAATCTCCAATTTGGCTCCATCCGCCAACGACCCTTTCATGACCGCATCAAAGGCGAACCGCATGGCCTCCACTTCAACGCCTGAAAGAGCGCCTATTTCCAGCCATACCGTCTTCACACCGGCAAAGCCTTTTTCCTTTGCGTTGTCCTCCAGAACTTGAAGGACACCTTCGCACAACGACATTTCGTGCATTAGTGCACCGTCATTTCATAACCGACGCAGGGGTCGATGGATTCAATAAGCAATTTCGCCATATTGCGCAGATCCTGTTCGTCTTCAGCAGGCAGGGCTTGAAGACTTTGTACTGCGGCTCCTTCAGGATGAAAGTTCCATTCTGTGGGCGCCAATATCCGATAGGAATTTACGGTCTCACCGGAAAGACGCACCCAGTGGACCAGCCTGCCCCTCGCCGCTTCGACTTGACCAATGCCTTCGCCTATTGAGTCCGTTCGCTTTTCCGCGTTGTCGTTCGACAGTTTCTGCAACAGTTCATCAAGTCTCGCCTTGATCGAGGCCAATTCAACGAGCTTTGCCGCCAAGCGGGTCTCGATACCGCTTCCTAACTCTTCGATCAAAGCCCTGATCAAGGGGTGATAGGACTGACGGGCAAGGGATGTCGTTTCGAAGCACCGGCCGCACCAGTCAGGGCGCGCGACAAAGTCATCCACGTCATGGCTGGACATTCGATCCTGCAGATCGATCGGTTTCAAATCGGGCAGGAAACGCGAAGCAATTGATCCCGCTCTGCTCCACTGGGCATCGATAACCATTTTTACCAGCCGGGCTGCCGGCGTTTGGCTATGCGCCGACCAATTCCTCCAGGTTGCTAAATCTTTAGTCTCAACCCAGTCATCAACAGGTTCAGCGAAGACTTCCGACTCAAGGATGCTATGCAATTGCTCAATCTGGCTGTAAAGGGCGCTTTCATTAACATTCAGTTTTGGATTTAACGAGAAGCCATCGCTATCACCGAACAGGGCGGATTTAGTTTCACTTAACATTCGCGTCAACGGCGCCGCCCAGGCCGGGGTGGCCGCCTCTCCTAAAACTCCCGGCCAATCCAAGGCAATTCGTAATAAATGCTCGCGTGCGGTTTCAAGGGCCATCAGGATATCGCGGGCTGCCTCGACAGCTTCGCCAGGTTGGTGGCCAAGAGCATTCTGACAGGCTCTGACGGCGGCGCCAGCCTGGGAGGTGGCGCAGACACTGAATAATCGCGGCAACAATTCTAAGGCGTCTTCAACCTTCTTTCCCTCCACTAGGGTGACTGCTTTCAATGGGCGGGAAGAATGGATATCGACTTTTGTCATTGCTGTGTTTTGTCGCGTAAGGCTGATGGACAACTTCCCTTCAATGGTCATTGGTTCCGCTTTTCACGCTCCACCGCGCAACAGATCCCGCCTGCTGAGGGCCTTGGCTTTATTTATTGGTACGGGTTGCAACATCTCGGGTTCTGTTTCTGCCGGCTTTTCCAGAAGGGCATTTTCGTCGCCTTCAAGAAAAAGGCGTAAGCGTTCGGCTTCAAAATCCGCCTCTTCCGGGTCGGTTTCTTCCATTATGGAAGCCAAAACTCTTTCCGCCTCCTTTACCGCTTCCTGGTGAGTGTCGAATTTGAACATCGGCGAATGAAGAGCGTGGGTCTGGCATCTGCCAACGCCTTCAAATTCGTTGATGGAAAAGTCGTAAGTTTTCTCTGGAAATACCTGATGGCGTGCCTCACCAAGGGGAATTTCGCTCCAGTCATCACCTTGAGAAGGCAAAAGGAACAGGCTCATCATCCAGGGCGTAACCATTACGCCCAGTTGCCGTCCGTTCCATTCCCGAAAGCCAACCGCCTGGACGCTTATGGATGCGTTCAGAACTGGCATGTCCTGCATTTGGTCTTGTTCAATTTTCCGGAAACTGGCTTCAAGCAAGGAAACCACGCCGTCATTCGAAATCATTAAGTTCGCCGCCTAAAACGTTTTCCCTGTACGTTTTCATTTAGAGCAATCCGCGTGCCAGACTCGGGCTCACAGGCAGCATGTTGAAATCAAACCTGTTTTTCGAATAGACCCTAATAAATACAGGGGCAAAATATATACTTACTTTTCATAAAGCAACGTTAAATGGAAGGATTCTTTCCACTTTTGTGGCGTTAAGAATATCCAATTATTCGTGAACGATAAGAACCGGAAAGAAACTTTCCGGTTCTTAATGACGAAATTTCAAACTTGCTTAGGCCGCGTTTGGCTCAACAGAAGGGGCGGAAATATCAGGAAAGTAGCTGTCGATATCGATATCGGTTTCGCCGTTCGCAATGGCCGCAAGAGCATCCAGGGCGCTGTTCATCTTGGCTGCGTCGTCGTCAGTCATCACTTCTCGTGCTGATCCAAGGAAATTCAACACCCAGGTTCCGGCTTCCTGTGGGCCAACCAGCATCATATTGACTTCCTGTTCCCCATTGCGCCCCTCGCACAGGGCCATAAAACCACGTGGCTCAATAACTTTTACGGGTATTCCTATACACATCTGAGCTCACCGGACAGAGCCTGCCCCTCCCAGAAACCTTTCAGGGGTTCATCACGTAACTTCGCTTCGATGCCAAATCTTTCCAGTTCTTCGAGCAAATGATCGACCATTTTGCCAACCGCTTTTTCCGTCTCCGGGCTTAGTCCCAGTTTGTTTTCAAGTACATGGGGCACCATTCCGACAATAGTGACGGTTTCCGGCGCGCCGCCGGTCACTTTCAAGACCGCGAGCAGGTCAGAGAGCCCCAACTGATGATTGGAGATCTTGGTCTGGAAGAACGCCGGCACCTGTTCGTCGACCAGACGGATAAATGTTCCCGGAGGGGATTTTGAATTGATTGCATCTGCGACGATTAAATTTTTTACGCCGCGCATATGTTCCAACAGTTCGGTTCCGGATGTTCCACCGTCTATTGCCTCTACCCCTTCGGGAAGATGGTAACGGCATTCAAGCTCTTCTACAGCCCGCACGCCAATGCCTTCGTCCTGCATCAGGACGTTGCCAAGGCCAATAATCAGAGTTTCAGCAGTCATGATTTTTATGAATTGAGAAGTCGGCGAATGAGCCCGATGCCAAGCAGTACGATGCCTGACACCAGAGTAGTAAGCGCTAAAGCCACGGCCATCGTGCCGTCGTGGTTCATAACCATATGAAGAAGGTCGTGGCCTATTCCACCTTCCTGCGCGGCAACGCCCGTGTGGGCGAAAGCGGGCAGAGCCGTCAAGGTGAATGCGAGCAGGGCTAAAGTGAATGTTTTCATCATAACCTTATCCTTTTTCCTAAAGCGCCTGGACCTTGACGATTTCATTTTGTTCGTCATCCACCATATGAATGGCGCAGGCGATGCAGGGATCAAATGAGTGAACCGTGCGCAATACTTCCAGCGGACTTTCCGGATCGGCGACCGGGTTATCCATAAGAGATGCCTCGTAAGGACCGATCTCGCTGTTTTGATCACGCGGTCCGGCGTTCCACGTACTTGGCACGACAGCCTGGTAGTTCTTGATCTTGCCGTCTTCGACAACAACCCAGTGCGACAGGGTTCCGCGCGGCGCTTCGTGGAAACCGAAGCCGCGAATCTCTCCCTTCGGAAATACCGGCGCGTTAAAGGTATCCGTATCGCCGGTACCGATGTTGTCGACAAGTTTCTGCCACTGCTGTTTCAGGGTATCGAGCATAACTCCGCAGCGAACCGCACGGGCGGCATGGCGGCCGATGGTTGAATGCAGGGCGGCCAACGGAATGTTCGGATTTTGCGAAACAGCCTTCAAGGTGCCCATCACGCTGTCCAGATGTTTCGCCGCCGGCTCGTGTCCCGCCGCAACCATGCACAGCACGTTGGCCAGCGGACCGACTTGGGCGCGCTTGCCGTAGAAAGTCGGCGCCTTGACCCACGAATACTGGCCTTCATCCTGGAAATCCGTGTATTGCGGTTCGGTTTCGCCGTCATATGGATGCAGTGCCTTATCGCCCTCGTACCAGGCGTGTTTCGAGCTTTCGGCAACGCCATCGCGGAAATAGGTATCGGCGTGGCTTGTAATCGGCTTGAAGGAAGCAAGATCGCCGCCTTCAATATAGCCGCCGGGCAGATCAAACTGCGTGCCTTTGCTGTCGGTCGGGCAATCGGGTACGGACAGGTAATTCGTCACCCCTGCTCCGTAACCGGCCCAATCCAGATAGAAAGCGCCCACGGCAGGAACGTCGGTCATGTAAACGGATTTGACGAAGTGGTCTAGCTTGTCAATCCATCCCTTGATCGCCATCAGACGTTCCATATTCAGCACCGATTGGCTGTCCATATTGATGGAGTTAGCGATACCGCCAACGGCCAGGTTCTGAATATGGGGCGTCTTGCCACCCAGAATTGCGACGATCTTGTTCGCGTAATTCTGGACTTCCAGAGCCTGCAGGTAGTGCGCCACAGCCAGAAGGTTGACTTCGGGCGGTAATTTCATCTCAGGGTGTCCCCAATAGCCGCTGGCGAACGGACCTAGCTGACCGGACTCGACAAACGTCTTCAGGCGTTCCTGAACAGCTTTCATTTCATGGGGGCCGTTCAGATGCCAATCAGACAGGCTTTCAGCCAATTTCGCCGTCGCGACAGGGTCCGCTTTCAGAGCAGATACTACATCGACCCAGTCCACGGCGGATAGATGATAGAAATGGACGATGTGATCCTGAATCGCATGGGCGGTTTGAATGATATTGCGCACCAACTGTGCATTAACCGGCACTTCCAGTCCAAGCGCGTTTTCAACGGTACGCACCGACGTAATCGCATGCACCGTGGTGCAGACACCGCAGAAACGCTGGGTGAACAACCAGGCTTCGCGCGGGTCGCGTCCGACCAGGATTTTTTCGATGCCACGCCACATCTGTCCTGACGACCAGGCCTTTGTCACCTTGCCGTCATCTACTTCCACGTCAATGCGCAGATGTCCTTCGATACGGGTGACTGGATCAACTGTAATTCTTGTGGTCACGGTATTTCTCCTCAAACTCTCTTTATTCAGTCACTCAAGCGTGATCTGCGCTATGCAGTACGGGAAGTTTCTTTACGAATATCAGGTAGGCCATAATTTCTACGGCGATGATCCCAACGGTCACCATCAGTTCCGGAACGGACGGGAAGTAGCTGAACCCCGGGCCCGGTTCGTAACCGATCAAGAAGGCGTTCAATCGGTACAGACTGCCGCCGAACAACATCGATATGGCGCCGATTAGCAGCATTTTGCCGTTGTTGCGGTTGCTAGGCGAAAGCAGAATCAGCAGCGGGACGGCGAACAACGCCGTTTCCAATATGAACATCAAGCTTTTGAAATCACCTGCGAAGGCTGTTCCCAACTCACCGCGGTAAATCAAGTCGCCAAAGCGGATCACCAGGAACAAAGCCAGCATGCCCATAATCGCCTTTCCCAAACCGGCCAAAAGCGGCGTTTCCGAAGAGCGTCTGAATCCAACGGACGACATGGACGCTTCGAACACGACGATGGAGAAGCCCATCGTCAGGGCCGAAATAACGGCCAGTAGCGGAAGCAACTGCATGGACTGCCAAATGGGTGTCACTTTATAGCCCGCAGCGATCAGCAACGAACCAAGCGAAGACTGGTGCATGGTTGGAAGCAGGATGCCGAGAGCGATAAAGAAGAATAATGTCTTCTCTAGCGTCCTTTTGGCTCCTGCCGCTCCGATTTTTTCAAGCAGCGTAGGTGCGAATTCAACCATCAGAACAAGGATGTAGATAAAGACGCAAAGGCCCACTTCCAGCATCACTGAATTGAAGTTCATGTGCCAGGGCAGCAGGATATTATAGAACTGCCACCAGCGGCCCATATCGATAATGGCGCCAAAGCCACCCATGGCGTAGCCGAACAGGCTGGCCAAAATGGCCGGACGAACCAGCGGGTGATACTTGCCCTTATTCATGATGTAGACGGTGATAGCCAGGGCATAACCGCCGCAAGCCAACGCCGTGCCGATGACGATGTCGTAAACGACCCAAATGCCCCAAGGGTAACCGGCGTTCAGATTGGTGACGGCGCCAAGGCCAAGTTGAAAACGCTGAAAAAGGTAGTAAAGACCGACCAGCGCCAGAATCCCTAAGCAAAGGAAAGGAAATGTAATAATCCGTCCTTGGACGGGTCTATAAGCACTCATTATTCTTCCCCTTCATCATCACCAGAGTTGCGACGTGCCACGTAGGTAAGGCCAGCAAGAGCCGCGGCCGGTAACGCCAGGTAGTTATAGAGCGAATGCTGCACCCCTTCCGATACGGAAGCGGCGGAGCGCTCCTTCAAGGGAGGCATACCCAGCTTGTCGAACGGGATGGAAGAGATGTGCAGAACGTTGGTGCCGCCGGCTTCTTTCTCGCCCCAGATATGTTGCTGATAGGCCGGCACTTCTTTTTCGTGCCAGCTATCGGGCTTGGAAATATCGCCGCGTGGATACTCGTAGATATCGCCCGGTTTCAAAGCCATGCGACGCTTGGCTTCATCCATCAGCATTTTGCGTGGGCCAAAAAGTGTCGCGCCGGTTGGGCAGACTTCGGCGCAGCCGGTCATCTGGCCTTTGTCAATGCGCTCCACCCCGGCCTGATTACACATCTGGCATTTTTGAATTTGGCCGGACGCGTCATCATATTCAAACTGGGGAACGTTATAGGGACACCCTACGGTGCAGTTACGGCATCCGATGCAGGCGTCCGCATGATAAGTGACGATACCGGTTTTCTTGTCGTGACGCATGGCTGTGACGGGGCAAACAGATACACATCCCGGATCCACGCAATGCATACAGCTGCGTTTTTCAAAGGCATAACCGTCAATGATGGCGTCTTTGTTTTGCGCTGAGCCGTTCTTGTAAACCTTGATGACGTTCAGCGTATCGCCGGACAGATCGCGAGCCGAGTCGTAATGGACCTTATCGCCCTCGACGACGGGTGGCATACCATTGACCGTCTTGCACATTGAAACGCAGGCTTTACAACCGACGCACAAAGTCGAGTCATACAGCATGCCGACGGCTTCCGGCGCCGGTTCCAGGTTTGGCCGTGCTTCGGCGGTTCCCGCAGTACATAGAACAGCGGCGCTTCCGACAGCCCCTTTAAGGAATTCCCTTCTCTTCATGATGGCCTCCCTTTAAGTGTTCTGGTCGTCGGAGGAAGAAGAGTCCTTCTCGCCCAGTTTCTTGGCTGCTATGGCGCCTGCGCCGATGGCCGCGCCGACGACCCCGCCAATGACGGCGGATGTCCCAGCGGATGGGCCGCTGGAAGCTTCGCGGTCGGAAATTTCCGGGAATGTATTTGGCGCTGTGTGGGTTTTGACATCAGCCAGGGAGTGCAACGGCTTGGAAAAACCAACGCCTTTTTCCGCGCAACCGAAACAAGGGTGACCAATGCCAACCGGCCAGGTACCACCGCCGATATCATTGAATTCCACTGCCGGGCAATTGGCGTACGTTTCGGGCCCCTTACAACCCAACTTGTACAGGCAGTAGCCTTTCTTATGGCCATCATCGCCAAATTCCGCAGCGAAACGGCCGGCATCAAAGTGCGGCCGGCGCTCGCAGTTTTCGTGGATCAGGCGGCCATAGGCAAACACCGGGCGCCCTTCTTTATCCAGGGCAGGAAGTTTTCCAAAGGTAACAAAATGAAGAACGGTCGCCAGGAAGTTATAGGGATTAGGCGGACAACCGGGTAAATTCACGACGGGTTTGTCCGTAATAATCTCTGCGACGCCTTTGGCTTCGGTCGGGTTGATACCGGTTGATTGGACACCGCCCCATGATGCGCAGGAACCAAATGCGACAATGGCGGCCGCGTGCTTGGCGGCTTCCTGGGTGTGCTTCAGCATGGTTTTACCGGCTATCTGGCAGTAGATGCCTCCGTCCTTGGTTGGGATTGAACCTTCGACGACCAACAGGTACTTACCTTTGTTGGCTTCCATAGAGGCATCCTTGGCAGCTTCGACTGCATGTCCGGCGCCGGCATCCAAGGTCTGGTGATAATCCAGAGAAATCATTTCAAGGATAAGCCGCTCGATCGTCGGGTGCTCTCCCCTGAGCAGGCTTTCGGTCGGGCCTGTGCATTCTTGGCCATGCAGCCAAATGACAACGGGGCGCTTTTTGACCGCATCTACCGCAGTGGCCATCGCCAGGGCGTCATTCGACGACAAACCCATCGTCGCCGCTACGCCTGCGCAAAAAGTCAAAAATTCCCTGCGAGATACGCCAAGGCGCTGCTCAAGTGAATCCAAGTCGCTCTTCATAATCCCGAAACCTCCAGTTTCTTTTGCGTCAGGACGTGTTTGCGAGATCCTCGTGATCTCCGTCCCCTTCGCACATACGAAGGCAAGATACGTGCCAAGGGTTCCAGGGCTATAAAGTTGGGGGAGTCTTTTTGGTTGGAAATTCGAATTCAGGGTATTGATACTGGATCAAAGGCCTTCAAGCGCCAATGACTTAAGGTCTTGTCTGTAACATTTCTGATTCGCAGTTCGTCGATTCGAAAGATCGACTTTCAATGTCGAACTCACGCAGGCCTTCCTCGCCTTGGGCGGTAAGATTGATTTCGCCTGGACAGGTAAACTGAAAGGTCTCTTTACACTGTCAAAACGAGAGGTAGTTATCGTTCCGGCGTTCCGGTTCGTTGAGAAGCGTCGGGATTAACAGTCTGGTATACGGGCGCGTTCGAAGGCGCCAGCGCCTCCTTACCCAAGATGATATCGGCGGCCTTTTCTCCGACCATAATCGTCGGGGCATTAAGATTGCCGTTCGTCACCGTGGGGAAGATAGATGAATCGACGACCCTTAGCGCATCGATCCCACGAACCTTGGTTTCTGGATCAACGACAGCCATTTCGTCAGTTCCCATCTTGCAGGCGCAAGAAGGATGCAGGGCCGTCTCCGCCGTATCGCCGACCCAGTTGTCAATTTCGTCATCCGACTTCAATTCGGCTCCCGGGGCTATTTCCCGGCCCCGGAAGGGATCAAATGGACTTTGTGCGAATATTTCCCGCGACAAACGAACGCATGCACGGAAGGCTGCGCGATCTTCTTCTTCCGACAGGTAATTGAAAAACAGTTTTGGTTTGTCGGCCGGGTCGGATGAATTCAGCGTAATACGGCCACGACTCTTGGGCTTGTTGTGGCCGACATGAACCTGGAAGCCGTGCTCGGTTGCCTCGGATGTTCCGTCATAAGACATGGCCGCAGGCAGGAAATGATACTGAATATCGGGGAACGACAGGCCTTCGCGGCTACGAATGAAACCACAGGATTCAAAGTGATTGGTCGCACCTAATCCGCGTTTGAAGAAAAACCAGCGTGCGCCAATCAACGCTTTGGAAATAGGGTTGAGTGCCGATTTCAGAGTAATGGGTTGCGTACAGGCCTGCTGAACCCAGACTTCTAGATGGTCTTGCAGGTTTTCACCGACGCCCGGCAAATCGTGACGAACCTCAATTCCCATTTCCTTCAAATGGGCCGCCGGCCCAATCCCTGATAAAAGCAGGATGTGCGGTGAACCAATGGCTCCCGCCGACAAAATGACTTCCCTGTTAGCCTTTACTTGGCGAGTCTGACCACCCTTGCGATATTCAACGCCAACCGCCCTTTTGCCTTCCAGCAGTATGCGGGTGGTAAGGGCATGAGTTTCGACGGATAGATTAGAGCGCGTCATGGCCGGTTTCAGGTAGGCGTTTGAAGTCGAACAACGCACGCCGTTCTTGACAGTCATGTCCATGCGACCGAATCCTTCCTGCTGAAAGCCGTTGTAGTCTTCGGTTTCAAGGTAGCCCGCCTTTTTTCCGGCTTCTATGAAGGCACGGTAAAGGGGGTTTTTCATGTTGTTGCCGTTGCACGTGCCCAAGGGTCCATCTTCGCCGCGATACTGGTCGCCGCCATACACACAACCCTCAGCGCGTTTAAAATACGGCAGGCAATTCTGATAGCCCCAGCCAGTCGCACCCAGTTTCTCCCATTCATCGAAATCACCTGCGTGACCGCGAACATAGACCATGCCATTAATGGAAGACGAACCACCTAAAACCTTACCCCGCGCCTGATGAATGGTTCGGCCGTTTAGTCCTGGTTCCGGTTCTGTGTGAAATCCCCAGTCGTATTTCGGGCTGTTCATTGGAATAGACAGGGCGGTCGGCATCTGAATAAAGATGCTGTTATCCTTGCCGCCAAATTCCAGGACAAGAACCGTATTCTTGCCATCCGCGCTTAAACGATCTGCAAGAACGCAGCCAGCGGAACCGGCGCCGATTATCACATAGTCAAAATTCTGATGTTCGCTCATAGTACCCACATTCACTTAGTACGCGGTGACTTCCCCAATTTCAGTAGTTTGGTCATTGAAATAGGGCAGCCTCGCCGGCTTTGCTGGTCTTGGCGCGACATATAGTATCTTTAAATCAAAGCAGTAATTAATGAGGCCTCCATGTTACCCGGTCCTGGCTCGGAGGGCGTCCAAAATGCGTCTTATAGGCGTTTGAGAAATAACCTGCCGAGGAAAAACCGCACTCGATAGCGACATCGATGATTGGCAGATCCGTCAATTGCAACATCTGACGCGCCCGATCCAGCCGAAGCCTGCGGTAATAAGCTCCCGGCGTAATTTTCAGCCATCGTTGGAAAAGTCGTTCCAGAGCCTTCAACGAAACACCGGCCTTTTGTGCCACCATATTCGTCGACATTGGTTCCGTCAGAGATTGTTCCATGATTTCGATGGCCTTGAGCAAACGGGGATTGGAAACCTGTAGCCGCTCACGCAGAGGCATACGCTGCTCGTCGCTCGGCTCCCGAATTCGGTGGTAGATAAATTCGTCGGCGACTTTGGCGGCCAGGTCCTGCCCGTGCTGTACGCGAATCAGGTTCATAGCCAAGTCCAGACTGGCCGTCGCCCCTGCGCAGGTAAAACGATCGCCGTCGATAACGAAAATATCCCGCGCCACTTCGGTTTTTGGAAATTTCTCTGCGAACTGATCAAGGATTTCCCAGTGAATGGTAGCCCGGACACCGTCGAGCAACCCGGCGCTTGCCAGGATATGGCTTCCCGTATCGACCGCCCCCATGGCGGCCCCAAAAGCTGCCCGCCTGCGCAACCAGTTTAGTGTGCCTGTATCGATCGCTTTCTCTTGATCATAGCTGCTGACGACAATAATGGTGGGCAGTACAGGAGCTTCTTCAATGGAACAGTCCGTCGCAATGATCATTTCATTACTGGCGGTTACCGGAAGGCCATCCTTGGAAATCAACCTCCAATCGTAGAGTCGTTGTTCGGCTTGTGTATTAGCCATGCGCAGGGGTTCCACAATGGATGAAAGGGCCATCAGGGAGAACCTTGGCAACAAAAGAAAACCCATTTCCTGAATTTGGCCTTTAGGTAATGGCTGGAACATCTCTTCAACTTTTAATGTAAATGACGAAATATCATAACTTATGTTCGATATTTCTTAAATGACGAAGTGCCGAATGGCCCATTTTTTCTGAAAGAACTTGTCCATATCCGGGGAGGAATTCCGCAATGAAAAGCAACGTCATTATTACGTGTGCCGTCACCGGCTCGGGCGACACGCAGGATAAACATCCAGAGCTTCCAATCACCCCGGAACAAATTGCCAAATCGGCTATTGAAGCCGCTAAGGCTGGCGCCGCTGTTGTGCATATTCATGTACGTGATCCTGAAACCGGTCGAGGCAGCCGCGATCCTCGACTATTCAAGGAAACGGTCGAGCGAATTCGGGATTCCGGTGTCGATGTTGTCCTTAACCTGACTGCTGGAATGGGTGGCGACTTGACCATGGGTCCACCGGAAAACCCTGCGGCCTTCGATCATGATGAAACAGACTTGGCCCCGGCTTTAGAACGATTGGAACATGTCGAGGAGTTGAAGCCGGAAATTTGCACCCTTGACTGCGGCACGATGAATTTTGGCGACGGAAATGGATTGATGATCAATACGGCCCCTTTGCTGAGGGCGACGGCGAAACGCATTCAGGAACTGGGCGTCAAACCCGAAATTGAGGTCTTCGAACTGGGCCATCTGTGGCTCGCAAAACAACTCGTCGCCGAAGGCCTGATCGATTCCCCTCCCCTGTTCCAGCTATGCCTGGGCATTCCCTATGGCGCGGAATCCAATACCACCACCATGAAGACAATGGTTGATCAATTGCCTGAAGGCGCGATCTGGGCCGGATTCGGCATCAGCAGGATGGAAATGCCCATGGTAGCTCAGGCGGCCTTGTTGGGCGGCAACGTTAGGGTCGGTCTGGAAGACAACCTTTATCTGGACAAGGGCGTCTTCGCCAGCAACGCCCAGTTGGTCGAACGCGCCAAAAACCTGCTTGAATTGATGGGCGCAGCTATCGCAACGCCGTCGCAAGCGCGCGAACAATTGGGTCTGTAGGGCGAAATGAGAGACATTAGTACCATCGGCATAGCCGGAACCGGAGTTATTGGCGCCGGTTGGGCGGCGCGTTTTCTGGCCAATGGCCTTGACGTCGTAGCCTGGGATCCGGCTCCCGACGCCGAAGAGAATCTTCGCGCCGCCGTGGCAAATGCCTGGCCTGCTCTTTCGAAGCTTGGATTATTCCCCGGCGCGGATCAAAAACGACTTAAGTTCACATCGTCTCTTGAAGAGATGGCCGGCGAAGTGGATTTCATCCAGGAATCAGCTCCCGAAAATCTTGAACTTAAAATCGATCTACATCGTCATCTGGATCACGCCGCTACAGAAGACGTCATTATCGCCTCTTCGACATCCGGGCTGCTGCCGTCGGATTTCCAATCCCAATGTAAAAAGCCGGAACGTATCATTGTCGGACACCCCTTCAACCCGGTTTACCTGTTGCCGCTGGTGGAGATCGTCGGCGGACAGAAATCCGGTGAGGCGGAACTTGAAACCGCAACCGAATTCTATACGCGAATGGGCATGAAGCCCCTGCGCCTAAAAAAGGAGGTTGAGGGCTTCCTGTCTGATCGCTTGCAGGAGGCCTTATGGCGGGAAAACCTGCACATTATTAATGACGGTTACGCCACTACCGGGGATATGGACGATGCCATTCGCTACGGCCCCGGCCTGCGCTGGGCAATGATGGGAACGAACTACGCGTTCTATCTGGCAGGCGGCGATCAGGGCATGCGGCATTTCTTAAAACAATTTGGCCCCGCCCTTAAACTTCCCTGGACGAAACTGGAAGCGCCGGAACTCACCGACGAACTAATCGACCGCATGGTTGAAGGCACCGAAGAACAGGCGGAGGGAAAATCCGTCAAAGAACTTGAACAACTGCGGGACAACTGCCTTATCGCAATTATGCAGGCCTTGCGGTCCTTCGACGTCGGGGCCGGTAAAGTTTACAACGACAATGAAAAACGAAGGGTTGATTCATCTCAGGTCATGTTTCGCTGGAGTCCAGGCGACGAAATCCCTGCTCCCTTGCTGCAATATCGTTCTGATGTCCAGGTCGATTGGGTCGACTACAACAAGCACATGACTGAATCGGCCTACCTGCTTGTCATCGGCTGGGCGGCTGACGCGTTGTACCGGTACATCGGCAATGACGACGCCAATCGCCAAGAGGGATATTCGCTCTACACGGCTGAAACCCATCTCAACCATTTGGGTGAAGCCGCGATTGGTGATTCTCTTTCAATTACGACACAGGTTCTCGGCTGCGATGAAAAAAGGCTGCATGTCTTTTTCGCCATGAGCAACGAAGAAACCGGAAAATTGCTGTGTACCGCCGAACAGATGATCCTGTACGTGGATATGAAAAAGAACAAAGCCGCACCTATGCCGGACGACATCTATCAGGCAGCACTCGCTATCACCCAGGCACATTCCCATTTGCCGGTTCCCGAACAAGTCGGCAGGCAGATGAAGATCAAGGGGAAATAGGATGGAACAGAAAGTCATTGTCACGGCGGGCGCTTCCGGAATCGGCGCGGCAATCGCCGAGAAATTTTTGTCCCTAGGAGCGAAGGTTCATGTAGCGGATGTCAATCCTGCTGAGCCGGCGGGTGAGAACGCCAATCTGACATCGACCATTACCGACGTCTCCAACGAAGAACAGGTCGCCGCTTTGTTCGAAACTGCACTTGAAAACATGGACGGCCTGACGACGTTGGTTAACTGCGCGGGTATTGCTGGTCCAACTGCAGCGATTGAGGATATCGCCCTTGATGATTGGCGCGCCTGCATCGCGGTCAACCTGGATGCGACATTCCTGTGCTCAAAATATGCCGCTCCACACCTAAAAGAGAAACGCACCGGTTCCATCATCAACATTTCTTCAACCGCCGGGCTGATGGGGTATCCAATGCGCGCGCCCTATGCGTCCGCCAAGTGGGCGTTGATCGGGTTGACCAAAACCCTGGCGATGGAACTTGGCCCATTCGATATCCGCGTGAACGCGATTTGCCCCGGCAGCGTTGATGGCCCCCGCATGGATGCCGTTATTGCAAAAGAAGCCAGGCAAAAAGGCGTCGACGAAGATGTCATCCGCAAGGGCTATACGTACAGCGCTTCATTGAGAACCTTCATTTCAGCCCAGGACATCGCCGAAATGGCGGCATTCCTTGCATCACCCGAGGCCGAGCGCGTGTCCGGTCAGGCCATCCCTGTCGATGGCCACATTGTCAATGCCACTTTTCCGGAGGAATAAGAATGGATTTTTCAATTTCAGAAGAACAGGCTCTGGTTATCGAAACGGCCAAGCGCTTTGTCGAAGAAGAACTGTATCCCTACGAGGCGGAGGTCGAGGAAACCAACGCGGTCCGGCCGGAACTGGCCGAACAGATCAGGACGAAGTCTCTGGAGCTTGGCCTGTACGCCGCCAACATGCCGGAAGAACTGGGCGGCGGCGGGTTGGACACCCTGACCATGTGCATGCTGGATAGGGAATTGGGTCGTGCTTCCATGGCGCTGAATTACATCGTTGCACGGCCATCGAACATCCTGCAGGGATGCGTCGGCGAGCAGCGTGAACGCTACTTGTTCCCTTGTATCAAGGGGGAAAAAGTTGACTGCCTGGCGATGACGGAACCCACCGCCGGATCCGACGTACGCTCCATGTCCTGCAAGGCGGAACGCGATGGAAGCGACTTCGTCATAAACGGCGGTAAACATTTTATCAGCCACGCTGACCTTGCGGACTTCGTAATCCTGTTTGCCGCGACAGGCGTCGAGGACACCCCGCGCGGACCTCGCAAGAAAATCACGTCGTTCCTGGTTGATAAGGGAACGCCCGGTTTCACCGTTCGCCCCGGCTACAAAAACGTATCCCACCGGGGATACCACAATCTGATCCTTGAATTTGACAATTGCCGCCTGCCCGAGACGCAGGTTCTGGGTGAAGTCGATAAAGGTTTTGACGTCGCCAATGAATGGCTGGCGGCAACGCGGCTGCAGGTTGCCGCCTTGTGCCTGGGACGCTGCGACCGGGCTCTTGAACTGGCGGCTGAATACGCCGCCACCCGAACCCAATTCGGTCAGACCATCGGAAAATTCCAGGGTGTCGGCTTCAAACTGGCCGATATGGAATTAAAGCGGAAATCCGCCGAACTACTGACGTATGAAGCCGCCTGGAAAGACGATCAGGGCCAATTGGCCGACCAGGATGCCGCCATCGCCAAGCTGGCCGCGACGGAGACTCTGGCCTTCATCGCCGACGAAGCCATACAGATTCACGGTGGCATGGGCTTGATGAACGACCTGCCGCTGGAGCGCATCTGGCGCGATGCCCGGGTCGAACGCATCTGGGAAGGCACAAGCGAGATCCAGCGCCTGATTATTTCCCGTTCCATGTTACGCCCGCTGGAAGGCTGACCTTATGGCCGACCCCAAGGCGCTTCTACGGCTACTGCGTCCAAGAACCATCGCCGTCATCGGCGGCCGTGAAGCCGCCGAAGTTATTCGTCAATGCGACAAGTTGGGATTCGTTGGCGATATTTGGCCCGTCAATCCGAAACGCGAAAACATGGAAGGGCGTGCCTGCTTCGCAAGACTTGAAGACCTTCCCGGCCCGCCCGACACTACTTTCATCGCCATCCCGGCAAAACCGACGATTGAAGCGGTTAAAGTACTGAAAACCATGGGCGCCGGCGGCGCCGTTTGCTATGCATCCGGCTTCAAGGAACTCGGGGGCGATGGCCATTCCCTTCAGGAAGAGCTGGTCAATGCCGCCGACGGCATGCCGATCATCGGCCCCAACTGTTACGGCGTTGTCAATTGTCTGGACGGTGCGGCCCTGTGGCCCGATCAACATGGTGCCTCCCGGTTGGATAAGGGCGTCGCCATTGTTTCACAAAGCGGCAACATTGGCCTTACCATCACCATGCAGGAACGCGCTCTTGATCTCGCCTATCTGGTTTCGCTGGGCAACCAGGCCGCCGTTTCCATCGAACATTGCATCGAAGCCTTTCTCGAGGACGAACGGGTCACGGCAATAGGGATGTATATCGAGGGACTGGCCGACGTCGCGGCTTTTGAAAGCGCCGCCTTAAAAGCCGCCGATAAAGGAATACCCCTGGTCGCCCTGAAGGCGGGCCGTTCGGAACAGGCGGCGCGTATTGCACTTAGCCATACGGCCTCTCTCGTTGGGGAAGATGGACTTTATGACGCCTTTTTTGATCGTCTGGGTGTTGCCCGCACCCAGACGGTTCCGGAGTTTCTGGAAGCGTTGAAGTTCCTCAGAATCGCAGGTCCGTTAACAGGGAACAGGCTAGTCTCAATGAGTTGTTCCGGGGGCGAAGCATCTCTGGTTGCCGATCTCGCCAAGGACCTTCCCTTGTCGTTTCCCGATTTTGAAGCTGATCACAAGGAATCCATCCGGGATACATTGAACGAATATGTATCCGTATCCAATCCGCTGGATTACCACACATTCATCTGGGCGATTGAAGAGCGCATGACGAATACCTTCACTGCCGTCATGCAAGGTGGATACGACGTCTCCTGTCTACTGTTGGATTTCCCTCGCCTGGATCGTTGCGACCCCGAAGGCTGGCAAACTGCTTGCCGCTCCCTGGTAAGTGCAGCCAAAACGACAGGCAATCAGGCAGCGCTGGTTTCCACCTTGCCGGAGTGCATCGACGAAGAAACCGCCCAATACCTTTGCGACAACGGGGTCGTTCCCATGAACGGATTGTCCGAAGCTTTGAACACGATCACCGCCGCGGTCAAGATTGGCGATTTCATGGACAAACCCCGACCCCGACCGTTGCTTTCTTCTGGCTTCGTTGGCGAGAAAATTCGAACCTACGACGAATGGCGCTCCAAGCGACTGTTGTCATCGTGGGGAATGTCCGTCCCGGACGGATCGTTGGTGAGGTCAGAAACCGAGGCCGTGGCGGCGGCCGAGGCGCTTGGATTCCCTGTTGCCGTCAAGGCCGTTTCCGCGGACCTCGCCCACAAAACGGAAAAAGGCGGCGTTGCCCTAAACCTGGCAAACGGCGATGAGGTTTTTGAGGCGGCCGAGAGAATGCTTGCCTTAAGCGATACCTTGTTGGTCGAAGTTATGATCAACGATTCCGTGGCCGAATTGATTGTTGGCGTCGACAGAGACGCCCAATTCGGACCTTATCTCGTCGTAGGCTTTGGCGGCGTCCTGGTTGAACTGATTGGCGACAGTTCTTCTATTTTACTACCGACGGACAAAGAACATGTTATCGACGCCCTTCGTTCTTTGAAAGTTTCGGCACTATTCGATGGCTATCGTGGGCTACCCGAAGGGGATTTTGACGCCGCTGTCGAGGCCGTCTTGTCCGTCGCCAAATTCGTCGAAGATCACCCGGACAAGATTGAAGAAATCGATATCAATCCGCTGATGATTCGCCCCCGAGGCAAGGGTGTGGTTGCGGCGGACGCTTACATAAGAATGTGCGAAGGAGAATGAAACAATGACCGACTCTCCCATCAAGGTTGAACGCAGTGGGCCAATATTTGAACTCACTCTGGATCGCCCAAAAGCCAACGCCATCGACGCAGCAACCAGTTGCCTTATGGGTGAAGCGTTCGCCCAGTTCCGAGATGACCCCGACCTTAGGGTCGCTATCGTAACCGGGGGTGGAGAAAAATTTTTCAGCGCCGGATGGGATTTGAAGGCCGCAGCCGAAGGTGAAGGCCCGGATGTGGATTACGGCGTCGGCGGTTTTGGCGGTTTGCAGGAACTGCCCGATCTAAATAAACCTGTGATAGCGGCCGTCAACGGCATGGCCGTCGGTGGTGGATTCGAAGTAGCCATTTCCGCTGATATGATCATTGCTGCGGATCACGCAAGCTTTGCTTTGCCGGAAATCAAGGCTGGCACACTTGCCGACGCCGCCACCATCAAGTTACCCCGTCGTATTCCCCACCACGTCGCCATGGATCTGTTGCTGACCGGTCGCTGGATGGATGCAGAAGAAGCCAAAAGCTGGGGACTGGTGAATGAAATTGTCCCTGCCAGCGAGCTAATGACGCGGGCGCGTGAGCTTGCTGGGTTATTGGCGAGTGGTCCGCCCCTGGTCTACGCCGCTATCAAGGACGTCATGCGTCAAACGGAAACACTATCGGTGCAAGACTCTTTTAACGCCTTGCACGAGAAGAAGATCGAGACGGTGAATTTTTTGTATGAAAGTGAAGACGGTATGGAAGGCGCAAAGGCGTTTGCTGAAAAACGCGATCCCGTCTGGAAGGGTCGCTAAACCGATCGCTTTGTAATAGGTTCCATGAATGCTTTTGGAACCAGTCGCCGAAAAAATATGGTTGGTCGAAGGGGAAATCGTCAACTTCTACGGATTCCCCTACCCGACCCGCAGCGTCGTCATTCAGTTAGTTGGCGGCGACTTATGGGTATGGTCTCCGGTAAAGCTGACGCCGGAACTAAAAGCAACTGTCGAGGCTTTGGGACGCGTCGCCCATCTGGTCAGTCCCAATAAAATTCATCATCTTTATTTGCAGGAATGGAAAGACGCCTTCCCGGAAGCACTTCTTTGGGGACCGGAATCAACGATACGAAAGCGGAGCGATTTGCAGTTCCAGCAGGCGCTGGAAGACACCGTCCCCGCTGACTGGAGCGATGAGATCGATCAAGCCTGGTTTCGCGGCTCAATCGTCTTCGATGAAATTGTCTTCCTTCATCGCGCATCTAGGACGGCGATCATCGCCGATCTATCGGAAAACTTTTCGCAGGAGTTCCTGAAAAAACACTGGGGATGGTGGAAACGAATTATCGCAAATATATGGAAAATTGCCGTTCCTTATGGTTACGCCCCGCTTGAGATGCGTTGGTCCTGGCTCGACCGCAAGGCCGGAAAAAAGGCATTGGACAAACTCCTCTCATGGCAATCGACGCGTGTCATCATGGCCCATGGTGAATGGCAAAAGGAAAACGGACAAGCCTATCTTGAAAAGGCTTTCTCCTGGCTAAAGTGAACGCACCTTCTTCTACCGGCGCGGAATGACTTCGTAGCCCGGTTCTTCCGGTTCATCATCCACCATCTCGGCCGGAAAACCATCGGCAAGAACTTCAACACCACAAGCTTCTTCCAGGCGTTTAATGATATTGGGCGACCATTCCCGTGGGCCGTAGCGATTCTGTCCGTCCTTGAAAATCTCAATCAGTTTTGGGGAAATTTCCAATGGAACTCCAGCCCGGTCAGCCACTTCCTGAAACAAGCCGATGTCTTTTAGAACCAAGTCCATGGTGAAACTTATATCCCGGCTGCCATTCAGGATAACCTGACTTTCCGTTTCGTGAACAAACGAGTTGCCGGAAGAAATTCGGATCGCCTCATACGCAGTGCCCATATTCATGCCCACCTTCTTACAGGTCGCTAACGCTTCGCTGAGCGTAACCAAATTTGCCGTCGCCAAGTAGTTGGTGACCACCTTCAAGACGGATGCCGAACCCAACGGTCCGGTGTGCAGGACCCTTCGTCCCAATGTCGTCAGGACGGGAAGGATTTTTTCAAAAACTTCGCGATCGCATCCGGCGAATATTGAAATATTTCCTGTGGCCGCCCGGTGACACCCACCGGAAACAGGACAGTCGATGGGATCGCCGCCTTCGGCCCTCACCTTCTCGCCCAAGCGTACGACTTCCGCCTCGTCGGTGGTGCTCATCTCCGCCCAGATCTTGCCTTTGGATAGCCCGGCCAAAACACCGTCTTCGGCTTCCAGGACGGCGGCGCTGGTAGCCGGACTAGGCAGGCAGGTAACAATAATGTCGCAAGTTTCCGCAAGTTCCTTCGGGCTGTCGGCCCAAAGTGCTCCCTTATCAAGAAATGGCTCTGCAATGGACCGGTCCAAGTCCCGCACCGTCAGGTCGAAGCCGTTACGTAAAATGCTGCCTGCCAGTTTCCCACCGACATTGCCCAGCCCGATAAAGCCGATTTTCATATGCGTATCCAATTCGTTAAAGAGGCCGGTCGGCCATTTCCAGATGCAGCTGATCCCCTTCGTAAGGGTGAGCACGTGCGACGTCCTCGTCCAGCTCGACGCCCAGACCAGGTGCAGTCGGCGGAATGACATAGCCGTTTTCCCACCTAATCGGTTTTTTCAGAATCTCCGCATGGAAACCGCCCCATGTTTGAATACTCTCCAGGATCAAAAAGTTTGGTGAACAGGTGCTGATCTGAATGTTGGCTGCCCCCTCGATAGGGCCACAGTAAAGGTGGGGCGCGATCTGGGCATAATGGGTTTCCGCCATACCGGCGATTTTCTTCGCTTCCAGAATGCCGCCGACACGCCCCAAAGCCATTTGCAAAATTGACGCCGCACCTGCCTCCAGCACCCGTGCAAATTCGTACTTGGTCGTCAACCTTTCTCCCGTCGCAATGGGTATAGAGGTATGCCGCGCGACACGGGCCATTTCCTCAGCATTCTCAGGCGGCGTGGGCTCCTCGAACCACAAGGGGTCGTAGGGCTCCAACCGCTTGGCGAGCCGAATAGCGCCTGAGGTTGTGAACTGGCCGTGTGTTCCGAAAAGCATGTCGGCCTTTGATCCAACGGCTGCGCGAATTTTTTTGACGAATTCCTCCGACAGATCCAAAGCCTCAAGCGAGGGCATGCGCGGATCGAACGCCGAATAGGCTCCGGCGGGATCGAATTTTATCGCGGTAAATCCCTGTTCGACATATTCCGCCGCCCGTTCTGCCGCCAGATCGGCATCGTGGTAGACGTCCGTCTTGTCGCTGTCCTTGAAATAGAGGTAGGTGTACGAGCGCAGTTTTTCGTGAACCTGTCCGCCCAGCAATTCATAAACAGGCTTATCCAGCTCTTTGCCGATTATGTCCCAACAAGCCACTTCAATTCCGCTAAGTACCCCAAGAAGGGAAACATCGGGGCGAAGGGTATAACCGCTGCCGTAAACGTTCCGCCACATCGTTTCGATCTTGAACGGGTCTGCCCCAATGACATGGCGCTGACAAACGTCTTCGACCATTTTCGCCATGACGTGCGGCCCGAAGGTGGCGGCATAAATCTCTCCGTATCCGACGATACCGCTATCGGTTGTGAGTTTAAGGAATATCCAGTACCTGCCGCCAAAGTGTGGCGGCGGGTTGCCAACGACGAAGGTTTCAATATCCGTAATTCTCATCGCGCCCTCCCGCTGCGCTCAAAAAACGATGACATTCCTCAACGCGTCGCCATTCTTGACGGACGAAACGGCTTCATTGATATCTTCCAACGCATATCGCCCCGAAATCAGTTCATCCAGTTTCAACCGGCCTTCCTGATAATATTGAACCAGTTTCGGGATATCGGTGCTTATCCGCGCCGATCCCATTTTCGAGCCCAGCATCGTCTGACTATAGTCAGCGAACGTGCCGGGATCGAACTCGGTCATGACGCCGGTTTCCGGCATACCGACAATCACGACTTTCCCTCCTCTGGACAGCAAAGAAAAGGCCTGCTCAATGGCCGGTTTCGCGCCGACAGTCACGAAGACGTAATCGGCCCCGTACCCACCTGTCAAACTAAGGACGCCGTCAACGACGTCTTCCTTAGCGCTGTTAAATACATGGGTCGCCCCGAATTCTTTTGCCGCCTCTAATTTTTTGTCCGATAGATCGATGGCGATGATGGACTTGGCTTCCGAAAGGACGGCCCCCTGAACGCTGTTCAGGCCAACGCCGCCTGTGCCGATGACCACGATATTCGCACCCGGCTCGACCGCCGCAGTATTGACCACAGCGCCAAGCCCCGTGATGACGCCGCAGGCCAGCAGCGATGCGCTATCCAGCGGAACGCTTTTTGGTATGACAACAACCTGGGAGGCATCGACGGTAACGGCTTCGGCGAACGCCCCCGTGCGCAATCCTTGATGGATTGGACTGCCATCGTAAGACGATATGGGGGTTTCCTCATCAAGATGAAAAGTGGAATCGCATATCACCGGTTTGCCTTGGGAACAGTACCGGCAATGGCCGCACGAACGGATCAAGGTTACAACGACATGGTCGCCGACTGAGATACCCTCCACCCCTTTTCCGACTTCGGAAACGACGCCCGCCGCTTCATGTCCATAAACGGCGGGCAAATTTCCGCCCCAACCACCGTCCATAAAGATGATGTCGCTGTGGCAGATGGCGCACGCTGCCAGATCTACCTTCAACTCGCCGTCCTGGGGCGATTTGACGTCGATATCCTCTATGCTTAGCGGCTTCCCAAACTCCCTGCAGACGGCGGCCTTCATTGCTTGGTCATATCTTTTCTGGGCAATTTTATGTCCAGAAGAGATCGAATAACATCGTCTGTTGCCGTGTCGATATGGTCTGGAAAAATGGAATCGAGAATACGATGTTTTTCCGCCGTGGCATTTTGGATCAAATCCGGCTTACCACGTTCCAGCCATTCCTTCGGTGATGTCCTGTCACTTTGTGCCGGGTATACGTATTCGCTTTGCATCAAATTCAGTGTCTGGTCATGGCCTAAATAGTGTCCGGGTCCTTCGAGACAAACTTGCTTGGCTGCTTCAACAGACAGGGTTTCATCGTTGACTTCGATCCCCCTAACGCATCGCAGGCTGTGGCCCAACATATCATTATCGATAATCAGGCTTTCCAGACAGAATCCCAGTAATGAGGCGTGCATACCGGCGGATTCATAGATCATGTTCATCCCCGCCAAGCCTGCCATAACGGCGGAGATCCCCTTTTCATACCCAGCCTGATAATCAGGTAGTTTGGAATCAGCCATACCGGCGGCCGATCCTCCCGGCAAGTCATAGAACTGAGCCATCTGGGCGCAGGCTGCCGTTAACAACGCTTGCTCACCCGAACCGCCAGACATCGCCCCAGTACGCAAATCCGAAACGAACGGCCAAAGCCCGAATACGACGGGATGCCCCGGCTTGATTGAATTGATGTACACGATGCCTGCCAGGCATTCCGCAATCGCCTGAGTAACGGCCCCCGCCAGTGCGGGCGGGGCGGTGGCACCGGCCTGTCCTGCTGAAAGCATAAGAATCGGAAAGCCGCCTTGAATGCAAGCTTCCATAACCCGGCAGGCATCCGTGGCGAACTTGAATGGTGGAACGACAAAACAGGCTGAGTTAGAAACGAAAGGGCGGGCTCGCCAGGCGTCTTCACCCCCTGCGACCGCATGCAGCATTTTCAACGCTTCCGTGACGTTTTCCGGATTAATAAAACTTGTGCCGATATGTTTCGAGGTGCCCGATATGCAGGCGTAGACCGTGTTGATATCGAGATCACGGCCGTTTTCCATATCCCTGGCGACGATCGGGCGTTGGAAAAAATGAATGTTGTCAATTTGATCGACAATTCGGGCGGCGTCATAAAGATCCTGAAGCAGGGAATCCCTGTACTCCTTTTTTTCCACGTCGACGATATGAACGGCGGCGCCGCCGGTTCCGTAGTAGACCCGCCTGCCACCTGGTTGCAGATCGTGCTTGGGAGACTGTCCACATATGGTGAAATTCCGCCCAGCTTTTGCAAGCATGCTTTCGACCAATTCGCGGGGAAATCTTAGCCGACCGTCATCGCCCAGAATGGCCCCTGCCGCCGTCATAGCGTCGGTGCCCGATTGGGGCGCTTCCGACAAGCCTATTTCTTCAAGCATTCGCAACGCCGCATCGTGAATGGCGGAAATGTCATTCTTAGTTAGAGGCTGGTAGGTGCCTCCAACCATCCCAGGTTTTATCGGACGGATATTGCTGGAAAGCGGGGCAGCGCGGGTAGCCAGTTTAGCCTGGCGCCCTCCCCCTCGACGCGACTTACGTTGCCGGGCAATCTCACTCATTTTTCCACTCCCTTTACATCAAAAGTGGGGATGACAGATGTTGTTTAGTTGGGGGCCTGTCATCACGTTTGCAGCCAAAACATATAACCCCAATAAACCCTTTTATCGCAGTTGTATACAAAGAGTTTTATGGTTAAATGAGCGTCCATTCAGGGCCAAATTTTCAACGAAAAAAGCATTTTGAATGAGACGAAAATTTGTAATAAAACGACATTTCAGGTGCACATGGTAGCGTGCTGATCAACCTCATTCAGGATTGTGCCAGGGTTCTTTTTACTGCGTCCTGCCACCCAGCATATTTTCGTTCGCGGACGTGGTCGTCCATATCGGGCGAAAAGCGTTTTTGCAGCAGCCATCTGGAAGAAAACTCTTCCATTTCCGGATAAATGCCCAAATGCATTCCTGCAAGGTAGGCTGCGCCCAAGGCTGTGGTTTCCATAATTTGCGGCCTGTCCACTTCGGCGTTTAGGACATCGGCTAGAAATTGCATCGTCCAATCACTGGCGACCATGCCGCCGTCGACCCTGAGCACGGTTTCATTATCTCCGCCGCTCCAGTCATTCTTCATTGCCTCCAAAAGATCACGGGTCTGATAACAAACCGCCTCGAGTGAAGCGCGGGCGAACTCTTGGGGGCCCGTTCCCCGGGTCAATCCAAACATGGCTCCTCGTGCATGGGCGTCCCAATGGGGTGCGCCCAACCCCGTAAAGGCGGGAACTAGATAGACGTCCTGATGGGGGTCCGCCGCCTCAGCCAAGGAAGCCGTTTCGGCCGCCGTTTCTATTATCCCCAAGCTGTCACGAAGCCACTGAACGGCAGCTCCGGCTATAAAGATCGATCCTTCAAGGGCGTAGGTACGCCGTCCATCTATTTGATAGGCGACGGTCGTCAGCATGCGGTTAATCGACGGTACGGGTTCGCCTCCAGTGTTTAGCAAAGCGAAACAACCGGTGCCGTAGGTTGCCTTCATCATACCTGGTTCAAAGCATGCCTGACCGATCGTCGCGGCCTGCTGGTCCCCTGCAATACCAAGGATCGGAATAGTGGCCCCGAACAGTGCAGGGTCGGTTTCACCGAAAGCGGCGGCGCTGTCCATAACCTGCGGAAGGACGCTGGGTGGAATGCAAAATAGCACCAGTAATTCGTCGTCCCATTTCCCGTCATGAATATTATAGAGCATGGTGCGGGAGGCATTTGTGGCATCCGTCGCATGAACTTTTCCGCCGCTAAGCCGCCACAGTAGAAACGTGTCAATCGTTCCAATGGCCAACTCTCCTTTTTCGGCCAAGTCCCGGGCGCCTTCCACATTCTCAAGAAGCCAGGCGATTTTCGTCGCCGAAAAATATGGATCTAGCAGCAATCCGGTCTTTGCCGTCACCTTTGGCTCGTGACCAGCTTCCTTTAGCTCGATACAGCGCTCGGCCGTTCGCCGATCCTGCCAGACGATGGCGTTATGAATGCATTCACCAGTCCCGCGATTCCATGCAACGACGGTTTCGCGCTGATTGGTAATGCCGACTGCGGCAATTTCGCCAGTTTCAATTCCAGCCGCCTTTATCGCATCCTGACAGGTTGAAACGACACTGTTCCAAATATCTTCCGGGTTATGTTCGACCCATCCGGACTTGGGAAAATGTTGCGGAAATTCCTGCTGCTCGAGGGCAACAACCGCGAACTCTGAATCGAAGAGGATCGCCCTGGAAGATGTCGTTCCCTGATCAATTGCCAGAACTAGAGGTGTCATTTACTTTTTCCCGGGTTGACTATCCTAAATCAGTATAACCAATGAAACGAACGGCAGCATATTATTGACTTTTCACCTTGTTGAGGTTGCGGCATCCCAGCATAATTTTGGTCGTTTTTTTTACAATTTCCCCCCTTATGAAATGGTTATAGTGCTGGTGTAATCGGGGTATTAGGGCCAAGGGCTTAGCTACCAAATTTTAAATACCAAATTGAGCCTTCAGGGCGGCTATAAAACACGGAGAAGTCACGATGCAATCTCACGCACGGGTGGTCATTATTGGTGGGGGAATGTTGGGCGCTGGCCTGCTTTATCATTTGGCGGAAGAAGGCTGGACCGACTCTCTGTTGATCGAAAAAGGCGAACTGACGTCTGGTTCAACCTGGCATGCCGCCGGACAGTGCCCCAGTTTCATAGCCGACTACAACATGGCCAAGGTTCATCACTATGGGAACACCTTGTACCCGGAACTTGAAGCCAAAACCGGTCAATATGTCGGCTGGCATGGATGCGGCGGCATTCGCTTCGCCCTTACACCCGAAGAGCTGGACTTCTTCAAACATGTTGAAGGCGTTTCAAAAATGATCGGGTTCCGCATGCAGGTTATCGGTCCCGACGAAATCAACAAAATCTTCCCACACGTTCAAACCGATGGCGTTCTCGCAGGCGCCTGGACGCTGGATGACGGCCACGTCGATCCGGCGGGTTGTTGCAATGCACTGGCCAAGGGCGCACGCAACATGGGGGCTAGCATCGTCCGCCACAATCGGGTTCTGGATATCAACCGGACCGCTTCGGGCGAATTCGAAGTCGTCACCGAACAGGGCACGGTAACGGCGGAGCATGTAGTCAACGCCGCAGGTTGCTATGCGCGCCAGGTCGCGCGGATGCTTGGGGCCGATGTGCCGATCACCAACATGAAGCATCAATACGTGGTAACCGAGCCGATCAAGGAGTTCCTTGAAAGCGATACCGAAATGCCGGTAATCCGCGACCCCTATCCTTCGTCCTATTATCGTCAGGAGCAAAAATCGGCGCTGATTGGGATTTACGAAACCCATGAAGGTCTGGAAGCCTGGGCCGAACGAGGCGGATATCCCGAATGGGATTCCGTCAACGAACTGTTTGAAGAAGACATCGAACATAGCCTGCCCTATCTGGAACGGGTGCTGGAGCGCATGCCGATCTGGGCCGAAAGCGGTATCAAGCGTGTTATCAACGGGGCAATCCCCCATACGCCCGACGCCAACCCGCTGGTTGGCCCAGCAGTCGGGGTAAAGAATTTCTGGATGTGCTGCGGTTCCGCCATCGGCATCGCTCAGGGCGCCGGACTAGGCAAGTACCTTGCCCAATGGATGGTTCAGGGCGACAGTGAAATCAACATGTCAGGACTGGATCCACGTCGCTACTGCGGGCTGACCGATGAAAGTTATGTACGGGCGAAGTCTTTCGAAGACTACACCCACATGTATCATCTGCACCTGCCCGGCGAAGAACGACCGGCCGGGCGGGGGGCGCGTACATCAACGCTGTATGAAAAACTAACAGCCAAGGGCGCCCAACACACAGAAGCCGCAGGATGGGAACGGCCTAAATGTTTCCTTAAAAGAGGTGAAATTGAGGAGCCATCCTTCCACCACAACAACACCTTCGACATCGTGGCCGAAGAATGCCGCGCCGTACGTGAACGGGTGGGAATTCTGGATCTTTCAAGCTTTGCGAAATTCGACGTAACGGGGCCCGACTCGCATGAATTCCTCAAGCGGATCGTCGCCAATCGCATCCCCAAGAAGGATGGTGGAATCGTCCTTGCCCATCTGCTTGGCGAAAACGGCCGCATGCACGGCGAGCTGACCATCACGCGCTTTGCCGAGGATCATTACTATCTGCTATCGGGTGCAGCCGCGCAGCATCGTGATATGGATCATCTAGCCCTGAGCGTCGGGGACGACGAGAACGTGACCGTCACCGATATCACCGACGATTGGGGCGTTCTGGTCTTGGCCGGACCAAAAGCACGTGATGTGCTTTCTGGCGTCACTGATGAAGATCTTTCAAACGAGTCCTTTCGTTGGTTGACGGGTCGCCAGATCAATATCGGCGGCGCTACGGTTCACGCACTTCGTGTAAACTACGTCGGCGAGCTTGGCTGGGAATTGCATGCGCCGATGGAATCTCTTCCCGGTCTCTACGATGCCCTTTGGGCCGCGGGTGAAGCGTATGACATTGCCGATTTCGGTGTCTACGCCGTCAACAGCCTACGCCTTGAAAAAGCTTACAAGGGTTGGGGCGCGGAGATGACCAACGAAATCACCATGATAGAGGCTGACATGGAACGCTTCATCAATTGGGACAAGGGCGATTTCGTCGGCCGTCAGGCAACCCAGCAACGCAAGCAGGATGGTGTTGAAACGCAACTCGTCTACGCCGAGCTTAGCACGGGCGATTGTGATGCCCGTGGCGGCGAAGCGGTGTTGGACGGCGATAAAGTCATCGGCGTATCGACGTCGGGCGGCTTTGGTCATATGACGGGCAAGAGTCTCGTCTTCGCCTACGTATCACCTGAATTCACTGCACCCGGATCAACATTTGATATCGAAGTACTCGGCGAACGGCGCAAGGCAACCGTACTCGGCGAACCCGTTTGGGATCCGGCTAACGAAAGGCTTCGCGCATAAGGGCTATCAATTTCCGCAATTGGCAGGTTGTTTCTCATTTATAAAAAGAGAAACATCTTCTGTTTCAGGCGTACCAAACTAATTTCAAACTGAGTATTTAGTCTCTTTGCGATTCGAAAAGGAAATCGGAGTCGAAATCCATTGACATTAACCTATATATCGCGATATTTCGATTTATGGATATAGAAAAAGCCCTCGCCGCCCTTAGCAACCCTGTACGACGCAAAATTCTTTACTGGCTCAAAGACAGGTCGAACTTTCCGCCGGCGTTGCCGGAACACAGCGATCTTGACGGCGTATGCGTCCAGTATATTCAAGAAAAGGCCGCGCTATCGCAATCAACTATTTCGAACTACATGGGATTGCTAAAACAGGCTGGTCTGGTGAACTCTGAACGACATGGCCAATGGACATTTTACCGTCGTGATGAAGACGCCATCCGTGTGTTCCTTAATGCCATCGAAAAAGAGCTTTTGAAGCCGGCAAACGAGTAAGACCAAAAGATCAGTCTAATTATTTGGTTGATTTAATAAAACGAAAAATCGAAATATCTCGATTGGGTGATTAATATGGCAAATCAAATTATGAAACATGATGCCCCGCATCCCCATAAAATCCTTGGACATCCATTAGAACTTCCATGTGGTGCAGTTCTTAAAAATCGAATTGCAAAGGCGCCAATGTCGGATTCACTTGGGAACGGCGAGGGTGATTGCACCGAGGCGCAGGTACGTCTGTACGAAAGGTGGGCGGAAGGTGGGGCCGCGGTGTCTTTCATTGGTGAGGTACAGGGAGACCCACGTTTTCCAGAAAGACCGGGAAATCTGGTGCTCGGAGCGCACACCAATCAACAGGCAATTCAGTCCTTGGTCAGCAGAGCCGTGATTGAGGGCTCTCATCTCTGGCCGCAGCTTGGTCACGCCGGAGCCCTGTCGCACTTGCCGATTAGTCAGCCGACAGGACCGTCTGCACTCAATGTAGATGGTCTTCAATGTGCCGGCATGTCAATTGAAGAAGTCCAGAAATTGCCGGACATGTACGCGAGATCCGCATTGTACGCAAAGACCCTAGGCTTCAGCGGCATTCATATTCACGCAGGGCACGGGTTCTTGTTGAGCCAATTTCTATCTCCATTATTTAACCACCGGAGGGATGTATACGGCGGTTCAACTGAAGCTCGGTGCCGAATAGTGCTTGAGGTTATAAACAAAGTACGCAATGCGGTTGGTCCAATATTTCCTGTCGGGATCAGGATCAACTCGACGGATCAACTGGAAGGCGGATTGACAGAGGATGACGCTTTAGAGGTGGTGCGCCTTCTTGATAAAACTTCCATTGATCTGATTGATGTTAGTGGGGGTACCTATTTCCCCGGAGCTAAAGCAAGCTCGGAGGGAGTGTCGGGTGGAGGGCCATATTTTCTTGATTTTGCTCGTCGTGCAAAGGGAGTAACTAAAGTCCCCCTAATGGTTACGGGGGGCTTCAAAAAGCGTGAGCAGGCAGCGAATGCGGTGGCCAGTGGCGTTGTCGATATGGTGGGTCTGGCGCGTGCAATGGTTCTAAATCCCCGACTTGCGGATATCTGGTTGACCGAAGAAGGCGGCGACCCTGAATTCCCTGTATTCGATGCCCCGCCTAGCGGTGGAATTACGGCTTGGTATTCAATGCGATTAGCTGCATTAGGAGAAGACGCAGAGAACACATTTTCGATGGACTTGGAAACCGCCTTGCGTACGTTTGAGGAACGCGACGCCCAACGCTGTATTTCGTGGCAAGAAAGATTTTCACGTCCGCAGACCTAACGGCAAATATACGATTATCAACCGTAACGAATTGATTTCCGCTCCCGGTAATAAACGGCTGTTCCTGCCAGTCTCTTATTACGGCGGTTTTTATATGCTCAACGGACCTTCAATGTAAAAACATCGCCAATATAACTCGTAGGTTTCCTTACAGACGTCTAGCCTTGGTCGGGATCACCAGCTGATCGATCCAGTTACGAACCTCCACCTTTCGCAGGTCTTCATTGATGATGTCTTCATCAATACCCAGAAGCCACGAAATGTCTTTTCGACTGGGGTCTTCGAACAGGGCTTCAAGTTGGTCTACGAAAGCCTGCGCATCGTCCATTGAAAGGAAGAATCCTTTTTCCACAAGTTTGGCCTTGCGGCAATAACAGAGCCTGGCCAGTTCATGCAGATCGTACTCAGGATGATATTGCAGCCCCCAGAAAATTCCGCCGTTGTGGGTGACGGCGACGGATTGGACATTGGTAAAGGTGTTTGAAGCCAGCAATACGCCACCTTGTGGCAAATGAGTGATTTCATCATCATGGCTGATAAAACCATCAAAAACGGAACGCTTGCCTATATACATCGGGTGTGCCCTGCCCGCCGGGGTTAATTCGATCTTCCGGGCTATTCCCATTTCCCGGCCCCTGGGGTTTTCGGCGCAAAGACCTCCAGCCGCGACGACGGCGATCTGCGCCGCCCAGCAACTGCCGAAACTAGGCACGCCTGCTTCAAAAGCGGCGCGGGCGAATTCGATTTGCGGTGTGACCTTTGGATCGGGTTTAAAAATAGTAAGGCTGGATCCGGTCCAGGCGATGCCATCGTAATTGCCTATCGCAGCGCCAGTAGGCAGCGCCGCCCCAGGGTCGCCAGGATAAAGAATATCGACAGCACAGCCAGGCAGGCATTTTTTTAGCATGGTTTCATAAAGTGAGCCGGCGGTAGACGCACCGCCCGATTCAAGATCCTCGCGGCCTTCCTTTGAATAACCATCCAAAACCAAAAATCTTACGGTATCAGTCATGCTAATTACGTTCCTGTCGAGTTAACCAGCCGCAGCCATCTCATCGATAATGCCTGGCAAATCACGGTGATGATCGCAGATGGCGTCGGCCGTCGTGATATCACGATCATCGGCACGTGTGGCGGTAAACAACACTGCTTTAGCGCCGATGGCGTGGGGCCCTTTTACATCGTTGTGGTCGCGATCGCCAATATGAACTATTTCCGTAACATCGACGCCCAGTTGATCGGCCGCAGAGTCAAACATCGAACGATGAGGCTTGGAATGACCGACTTCATCTGAAAAGGCGAAACCGTCGAAATACTTCTTCAGATCGTATTTTTCAAGAATAGCCCTTAGGCCCGTTCCGGGTGTAACAATTGAATCGGAAACGATGCTCAGCTTGTAGCGCTTTGAAAGTTCTGCCAGCGCCTCCCCTATTCCTTCGATCGGATCAGGCGAAATATCAACCTCCATCCTGCCGGTATCTTCAATCAGTTTGCCCATTACGTTCAGAGGCAGAGTGCGGCCAAGACCAGTCAATATGACCCTAAGGCGTTGCTCGACCGTCCAATTGATATGGTTTTCTTTCCAGACAACGTTAAAGGCGGCGTCGGCCACATCATAAGCCTGAACCACCGTATCCATATCAATGGCCTCAACGCTGTTCATCGCTTCCCACATCAAATGGCGACGCTCATCGCGCTTGGAACGCAAACCCTGTGAGCTACGTTTTGCTTCATCTGAATCGTCGTCGACTATGGTATCCCACAGATCGAAAGTTACGGCTTTAATCGTCATTCGTTGATCTTTCCTTCTTTCAAATTTTTCAAGCTTTAATACGCTCCATGTTCGGATCGACAAGGGCGCCAAATTGAATGTTGCAGGGAACGCGCCTTGTCGCGACGTCCAGCTCGTAGCTACCTTCTTTAAGGTAATCCAGCGAAACCCCATCTTGGTTTCGCACGTAACCGTATCCAATATTTTTTTCGACCGTGTAACCCCAGCCACCGCTGCTTAGCCACCCGACTCTTTCGCCGTTTCGATAAATGGTCTCGCGTCCCAAGAGAACAACGTCCGGATCATCAAGGGTAAAACAGGCCAGGCGTTTTTTGAGGCCTTCTTTCTTTTGCGTGGCGATAGCGTCCCGGCCGAAAAAGGGCGTGTCGGTTTTCATTTTGACGGCCCAGGCCATGCCAGCCTCCAAAGGGGAATAGTCGGGGCCGATGTCCGACGCCCAGGCCCGGTAACCCTTTTCTAGGCGAAGGGACTCAATAGCGCGGTATCCGGCATTGCTGATGCCATATTCTCCCCCTGCCTGCATCAGAGCCTCGTAGACTTGTAGGGCATTTTCGATAGGAAAATGAAGTTCCCACCCCAGCTCACCGACGTAGGTCACTCGAAGCGCCTTCACCGGGGCGTCCGCGATGCTCAATTCCTGGCAGGCGCCGAAAGCGAAGGCTTCGTTGGAAACGTCAGAGTCCGTAACCCGGGAGAATACGTCCCTCGCTTTCGGCCCCATCAGAGAAAGGGTGCATTGAGTATCGGAAATGTCTTCAAGGGTGACTTCAAGTCCATCCTTGAGGTTTCGTTTTATCCAGTCAAAATCGTGTGTCCGGTATCCGGTGCCGGTAACGATGTAGAACTTGTCTTCGGCCAATCGAGCGACGGTTAGGTCGCACTCGATCCCGCCCCGGCTGTTCAACATTTGGGTATAAGTCAATTTGCCTGCTGGTTTGGCGACATCGTTAGCGCAAATCCAGCTAAGAGCTTCTTCAGCATCGGAACCGGACACCATAAACTTGGCGAAGGAGCTTTGATCAAATACGCTAACCCGTTCCCTCGTCGTTTTGTGTTCCATGCCGACATGTTCGAACCAGTTTTGCCGCTCGAAGGAATACTCGTCTTCCGCAACTACGCCTTCCGGCGCGAACCAGTTGGGTCTTTCCCATCCCATCTTTTCGCCGAAGCATGCACCGCTTTGTTTCAATCGTTCATAAAGAGCGGATGTTCGCACTGGGCGGGCGCTTTTGTGTTCCTCGTGGGGCCAGCCGATGGTGTAGTGCTTGCCATAAAGCTCCATGGTTCTGGACCTGACCCAATTGGCGTCCCGATGATGATTGCCGAAACGGCGGATGTCGACGGGCCAAAGATCTAGACTGGGTTCTCCACCGACAATCCATTCCGCCAATGCCTTTCCCGCGCCCCCGCCTGCTGCGATCCCGAAGGCGTTGAATCCGGCGCCGACAAAGAAGTTTTCGACTTCGGGCGCTTCTCCCAAAATGAAATTCCCATCTGGCGTGAAGGATTCGGGACCATTGGTCAGGGTACGGACACCGGCGTTTTCAAGCGCCGGTACCCTTATCAGGGCTTGTTCCATTAATTGCTCGAAATGATCCCAATTGGAATCCAATAGTGTGAAATTGAATCCTTCTGGGATGCCGTCTTTGGCCCACGCAATCGGGTTGGGCTCGTAACCGCCCATGACAAGTCCGCCGACGTCTTCCTTGAAATAAGTCAGTCGGTCAGGATCGCGCAAGGTCGGCAAATCTCGAGTTACGCCTTCGATCGGTTCCGTCACCATGTATTGGTGTTCGACCGAACACAGCGGAACATTGACGTCCGCCATTTGCCCCAGTTCACACGCCCACTGGCCGCCACAGTTGACGACGATGTCGCAGCTGATATTTCCCAGGTCAGTGGAGACACCCGACACGCGGCCGTCTTTTACGACGATACCAGTAACTGTGCAGTCCTCGACAATTTTTACGCCATTCATCCGCGCGCCTTTGGATAGCGCCTGCGTAATGTCGGAGGGATTGGCCTGACCGTCAGTGGGAAGAAACGCAGCGCCGACAACATCCGATATTTCCATCAGGGGCCAAAGATCCTGCGCCTGTTTCGGGCTCAGTATCCGCATCTCAAGACCAAAGCTTTGCGCCGTCGTCGCTTGACGCTCGATTTCGATCATTCGTTCCTTGTTGCAGGCGAGGCGTAGACCGCCATTCATTTTCCAGCCTGTCGCCTGGCCGGTTTCCTGCTCCAACGTGTCATACAACTCGACACTGTATTTCAGTAACTGTGTGATATTGGCATTGGAGCGCAACTGCCCAACCAACCCGGCGGCGTGAAAAGTCGAGCCGCTCGTCAGTTTGTGCTTTTCCAGCAGGACAATATCCGACCAGCCCAACTTGCCAAGATGATATGCTGTCGAACAACCGACGATACCTCCGCCGATGATTACCACGCGTGCATTGGATGGCAGTGACGTCATTCCTTATCGCCTCCTGGAAAATACTTCATATGCCTGTTCGAACCGTTCCAGGTTCTCGGTCGTGTACTGGATAAAATCGAAATCAAGTTTGGAATGAATTTCCGAAACCATGCTCCACATCGCTTCACGTAACAACGATGCGCATTTCATAGCCGAATAAGATCGCCATAGTTCTTCGTTGACTGCGGCGCCGAAATAACGCTCCAGCATGGAGTGCTCAAGATCAACATTGAACTCGTTGTTGGATGCCAGATTGGACAAATCGAACAAAGGACTGTTAAAGCCGGCGTAATCCCAGTCAATGATCCAAAGCCTTTCCCCGTCGTCAAGAAAATTGGCGGGCAGTAAATCGTTGTGGCCAAAAACCAGTTTCACGGGCCCAACTGCCTGTTCGAGCTCGTCGGAAATTTTTTCCAGACGCGGCAAAGATGAAAGCATCCTGCTGCCGCCTTCCTTCAAGGTACGGCGGTAATCGCGTAACACCTGAAACACCCAAAAAACAAGAGAAGCACCTTCCAGAAACGCCGGTATATCGAAATGAATTTTCTTTAAGATTTCGATGATCTGATTGAGGTTTTCAGTTTCTCGAACATCGGCGGCATCAAGGGTTTGACCTTCGATGTAATCGATCACCAGAACGCCCGGTTCACTGAAAACTACTTTGGGTGACACCCCTGCAGCGTGGGCCGCTTTGCTGGCACATAGTTCGTTGAAGCGCATGACACCGTGAACGGGGATGTCGTCACCTATGCGTACGACATATTTTTTTCCAGCATCCAGAACGACAAAATTCGTGTTGGTGATTCCGCCGGTTAACGGCTTGGGATCGACCTGTCCAGACCAGCAGGCTAGTCCCGCGGCTTTTGTTTTAGCCCTATCGGACACGACAGGCTCCCTGTATCAACGTTGTTTTTGCGGCATCGATTAAGAAGTACGCCAAATCATTGTTCGGTTTTGTTACCACATATATTCAACGTTTTTCAACATTATTATAAGTACTTTTGTGGCTTTTTGTTGATTTCAGTGTTGGTTTAGGCTTACCATCCGGAATTCAGTCAAGGAATCCACCATGCAACGCCGGAATGCCTCATCCTCCGTATCCAATCAGCGCCAGGCCGAAATCGTTAAAGCGGTTCGCGCCCATGGCTCTTGCAGCATTATCGACCTTGCTCGTGAACTCGATGTCTCGGACGAAACCATTCGCCGAAACGTAAAGATTCTGGCTGCGGAAGGATTGATCGAAAAAGTCCGAGGCGGCGTCATGATGCCGAACGCCCTTATGGAGCCGCCATTTCCCAGACGCATGATTGAAGGCAAAGAGGCCAAGCAAAAGATCGCCGCATATATCGCCAACACGGTAGGCGAAGGGGATTCTCTTTTTCTGGATAGCAGTTCAACGGCGGCATTCATAGCCAACGCATTAATTGGTCACGAAAATCTGTTCATCGTTACCAACTCCGTCGTGATTGCCAATATCCTGGCTATACAGCCCGGCAATAAGGTTTTTATAGCTGGCGGTGAATTGCGCAACCATGATGGAGGCGCTTTTGGCCCAGAGTCCCTGGAGTTTGTAAAAAAATTCGAAGTCCAGCGCGCAATTCTTTCTGCTTCAGCAATTAACGCCGACAAGGGATTTCTTGTTCATCACTTGTGCGAAGCGGATTTTGCAAAGGCGATAATGGATCGCTCGGAACGCACGTTGATAGCTGCCGATTCCCGAAAATTTGGCAGCATGGCCCCAATGCGCCTCTGCGATCCTGAATTGGTGGACGAACTGGTCACTGAAGAAAAGCCGACGTCGGAACTCGCACAAATGCTCAAATCTAACAACATTAAAATGTCCATTACACACTGAAGAAAATCCGGTCCCGACGCCCATGTACAGAGTCGTTCTTGCCATCTCACTTTTGGTTGTCATACCCTGCGTCGATTCGGCGCCCGGAATTCACTTAAAATAGTTAGAAAAGGTTGGACCCATTTCCGCGACGCAATTACTGATAAACCTCATTGGCTCCGTAGCCCTTCTTTTATGGGGCATGCGTATGGTTCGCACGGGCATTTCCCGCGCATTGGGCTCCAGCCTGCGACATGCTATTGGCCGCAGCGTATCCAATCGTTTCAAAGCCTTTGTTATTGGAATCGGGGTCACCGGAATACTGCAAAGTTCCACTGCCACCGGCCTGATCGTCGCTTCCTTCGCCAGCCGCGGACTAATGGATACGGCGCCCGCTTTGGCGGTGATGCTGGGGGCGGACGTCGGCACGACGCTAGTCGCGCAGGTGCTGTCATTCGATATAAGTTGGCTGGCGCCATCATTAATTTTGATTGGTGTTGTCGCTCATTTTATGTCGACCAAGACGATGCACAAGCAGTTGGGGCGAACGGGTATTGGCTTGGGCATCATGCTTTTGGCATTGGGGCTGATCGTTCAGTCGTCAACGCCAATGCGGGAATCAGAAGTACTGCAGAACGTTTTCGGCGCTTTGTCCGATGAACGCATGCTAGCGGTGCTGTTGGCTGCCCTATTAACGTGGATGGCCCATTCAAGCCTTGCCGTGGTCCTGCTTGTTATGTCTTTGGCCGCAGGTGGCGTTGTTCCGTTGTCGCTGGCTTTTGTTCTGGTTGTCGGCGCAAACCTGGGCGGCGCTATTCCACCGGTTATGGCCACATGGGCAAAGGAACCCGAGGCACGCAGAGTACCCCTTGGAAATGCATTTTTTAAGGCGATGGGCTGCTTGGTACTGCTGCCACTTATCGACGTCATTTCCCCCTACGTGGCGATGGTGGATGCCGATACAGCCAGACAGGTCGTCAACTTTCACACTCTGTTCAATCTTTCCATAGCCACTGTATTTATTTTTGCAACCGATGGCGTCGCCAAGTTTGCCGATAAAGCTTTGCCGTCGGCTCCTCAATCCGATGATCCGGGAACGCCGAGATATCTGGACCGAGCTTACATCGACGAGCCGTCAGTCGCCCTGGCGAGTGCCGCACGCGAAACCGTACGTATGGGTGACATCGTCGAGAACATGCTGCGTGACAGCATCGTCGCCCTTCAAAACGACGATAAGGCGTTGGCGAGATCCGTCATAAAAATGGATAACGCTATCGACAAACTTCACGAGGCGATCAAATTGTACGTCACGGAGGCCAGCCGGGAACGCCTCGACGATGAAGATAGCCGCAGAGCTACCAACATCCTGACCTTCACTACCGACCTCGAGCATATCGGCGATATTGTCGAAAACCTGATGGAAATCACGAACAAAAAAATCAAGAAGAAGATGAATTTCTCCCCGGACGGTTTCACGGAAATTCAACAAATCCATCAAAAAGTCGCCGACAACCTGAAGCTGGCGCTTGGTGCTTTTATTTCAGACGATGTCAAACTTGCTCGCCAGTTGTTAGCAGAAAAAAGCATCGTAAAGTCGATGGAACGGGTCGGGGCGGAAAACCACATGGAACGTCTGCGCCAGGGACGCCCTGAAAGTATCGAAACCAGCGCACTTCATATGGATATACTGCGGGATCTAAAACGTATTCACTCCCACATTGTCGCCATCTCCTATCCTGTTCTGGAGAACGCTGGCGAACTAGACAAGAGGCTAGGGCCCGAAACGAACGGTGACGAGATTGAGGAGGATGAAAATGCCGCCCCTCTCGAAAAATCGATCACCTAGCAAACTTTGATTGGTTTTCTGTGAAGCCGGGACTACTTCGAAGCGATGTGAATTTTTTTGAACATAGGCTTCAACGCTTTTGCGAGACTCCGTTTTGGCTTGGTATCCGTAATAAGGTTGTCCAGTTTTTCACTTCCAGTAAGTTTAATCGGTGCTTCGCGTTCAAATTTTGTGTGATCGGCAAGTAGAATATTTACCCGCGCATGATCCAACATCATTTTTCTGAGCTCCGTCGCCTCGCGGGTATAATCCATCAAACCGCGTTCGGGAGAAAAGGCGCTGACGCCGATGATGGCAAAATCCGCATAATAATTTTCCAGCATCTGGGTAGCGTCGCGGCCGACAGTGGAACCATCGGTTCCGCGAACTTCCCCCCCCATCAGCAATACCAGGTTTTCATTTAAACCCGCCAACTTGGCTGCTATCTGCAAATCGTTGGTATAGACCGTCAACCGTCTGCGCTCCACCAAGTAGTCGGCCATGCAAAGGGTCGTCGTTCCACAATCGAGAATAATTGAAACGCCATCGGGAATCATTTCCGCGGCCATTCGCCCGATGGCTTTCTTTCCTTCAATATTTTGCGTCATTCGATCCGTAAGAGCTGGTTCTACGGAAATGTTCGAAAGCGCGCCACCGTGGATTTTGGTTAAACGGCTTTCATTCGCCAACCTTGTAATATCGCGGCGCAACGTCTCGCGCGACACGCCGAGACGTTCGTGCAATTCGGTGACCGAAACCGATCCTTTGCGATCCAGAATATCAAGAATCAAAGCGCGTCTTTTTTCAGCAAGCATAGCGAATTAGCTCTTTTACATTTGTGATTCGATACTTAAGTCACTGCTATAGGCATGCGTCAAGCAAAACAAAAATAGGTCAAAAACGGTCAAAATACCACTTTTTCAAAAACAAAGATGGCAAAACCGATTTTGTTGTGAAAGAATGATTGGAAGAAACGCAGATAGAAATTTCAGGCCTACGCCTGAAAGGCGGTTTCAAGAACGGTAATAAAACCGTCACTAAATGTTGATTCAATCGTGGCCGTTAGAGCCGTAGTGAAACAGGGAGATGGAGACAAAATCTCATGCTAAAGAAGTTTAAATTGTCAAAGCTGGTCGCAACCACAGCTGCGGTCGCTTTTGCTGCAGGCATCGGCTTCAAAGCCCATGCCGAAACCCTCACAGTCTACACTGCTGTAGAAGCTGAAGATCTGAAAAAATATGCGGCCCGCTTTAATGAGGATCATCCTGATATCAAAATTAAGTGGGTTCGCGATTCCACAGGCATCGTTACCGCTAAACTGCTGGCGGAAAAAAACAACCCCAAGGCGGATATCGTTTGGGGTCTGGCCGCCACGAGCCTCATGTTGTTAGGCAACGAAGGCATGTTGGCTCCCTACTCACCAAAGGGCGTCGACAAACTTGATCCCAAATTCCGTGACAGCAACAGCCCGACAAGCTGGACCGGCATGGATGCCTGGGTTGCTTCGATTTGCGTCAACACAGTCGAAGCCGCCAAGTACAACTTGCCGACGCCTAAAAAATGGAAAGATTTGGTGAATGCGGCCTACAAGGGCCACATCATCATGCCCAACCCGAATTCCTCGGGAACCGGATTCCTGGACGTATCCAGCTGGCTGCAATTGTTTGGTGAAGGTGGAGGCTGGACCTATATGGACGGCCTGCATGAAAACATCGCACGCTACACCCATTCGGGCTCCAAGCCTTGCAAACTGGCTGCTGCCGGTGAAATTCCGATCGGAATTTCTTTCGCGTTCCGCGGCGCTAAATCGAAAGCAAAGGGTGCGCCTCTGGACATCATCATTCCGGAAGAAGGAATCGGCTGGGATATGGAAGCGACGGCCATCATAAAGGGCACCAAGAAAATGAAAGCAGCCCAGACTTTGGCTGACTGGTCCATCTCCAGAAAGGCCAACGAAATGTACAACGAAGGCTATGCCGTAGTCGGCATGCCCGGCGTCGCCAAGGCGGTCAAATATTTCCCGGCAGAAGTCGCTACGAAGATGATCGACAACGACTTTGCCTGGGCCGCGAAGAATCGTAAACGCATCTTGTCTGAGTGGCAGAAGCGCTACGATTCCAAATCTGACCCCAAGTAAATGTTTGCTTGAGGCACACAAATGTGAAGGGCCGGCGTATCGCCGGTCCTTCATTTGATTTAGACTCTCAAAAAACCCGATAGCAGGATCGATCCGCTTCCAGCCGAATAGTTCCGGTTGCTGGTCGAATGAACTTTAATTGTAGGAATCGAGCAATTTTTCTGCCTTTAATAACGTGCAGGTTGCTCTAGCGATGGGGGAAGGCTTTGTCCGACCAAATTTCACCCACAGAAAATACTGAACCGTATCTGCGCATCAAGAACGTAACCAAGATGTTCGGTGATTTTACCGCGCTCAGGAACGTTTCACTGGAGATTAATGAAGGCGAGTTCGTCTGTTTTCTCGGCCCGTCGGGCTGTGGAAAGACAACCCTGCTCCGCGCAATTGCCGGCCTCGATATCCAAACATCGGGATCTGTTGAGCAGGCGGGCATGGACATTTCCAACCTTCCCCCTTCGGAAAGAGATTTCGGAATCGTCTTTCAGTCCTACGCCTTATTCCCGAATTTGCTCGTTAACAGAAACGTAGCATATGGGTTGGAAAATCGAAAAACACCCAAAGCTGAAACCGAGGCTAGGGTGGCGGAACTATTAAAACTGGTCGGCATGTCCGATCAAGGCGAAAAATATCCAGCGCAACTTTCCGGCGGTCAACAACAACGCGTGGCGTTGGCCAGGGCGTTGGCAACATCGCCTGGATTGTTGTTGTTGGACGAACCTTTGAGCGCGCTTGACGCCAAAGTCCGTATCCATTTGCGCCACGAGATCAAACAGTTACAGCATAAACTGGGGGTTACCACAATTATGGTGACCCATGATCAGGAAGAAGCTTTGACTATGGCCGACCGCATTGTCGTCATGAACGAAGGCGTCATCGATCAGGTCGGCACTCCTCTTGATATTTACCGCCGCCCCACAAGTCCATTTGTTGCTGACTTCGTTGGAACCATGAATTTTCTAAACGCCTCGGTCGCCAGCAGCGACCGAGTCAGAATTGGCGAAACATTGATCAAGGTTTCCGAGCCAATCGACTCTTATTCGGAAGGATCGTCCCTAATGGTCAGTATTCGTCCCGAAGATGTCATTACCCGCGACATTGAAGCCGGGACCGATAACCGTATCGAAACCGAGGTCGATGACCTTGAATTTCTGGGGTCCTTCTATCGCGCCATATTGAAGGTAAAAGGTAATGGCGGTTCCGAATTAATGGCTGATTTTTCCATCAACCTTGTTCGCGATATGGGCGTTAAAGAAGGAATGTCGATGAATGTTTGCCTGCCTGCCGATAGGTTGCGGGTATACGCTGGCGAAGGATCTGGCGATGAGTAATGCCGCTTTCGCAGGGGCTTCAAGCGCAGTCGCGGTAAAGCCCAAGCTAAGCCGCGACGATCGTATCATGCGTGGATTCATCGTTATGGTCGGCGTCTGGATGGTCATCGCTGTTTTGCTGCCGCTTTACTTTATGCTTTCAAAAAGCACCGAGGACCATGACGGCAATTTTATCGGCCTCGCCAATTATGCAGAATATTTCTCAACCCCTGCCCTTTTCTTTTCCATCGAAAACAGTTTCTTCATCGCCATTGTTTCCACCCTTATCACAATTACACTGGCATTCCAGTTTGCTTACGCCCTAACGCGAAGCAGGATTCCCGGAAAAGGAATCTTCAAAGCCATCGCCTTAATCCCGATCCTTGCGCCATCACTGCTGCCGGCCATTTCATTCGTTTATTTCTTTGGCAAGCAGGGCGTGATTAAAGGGCTGCTTTTCGGCAATGAAATCTACGGCCCCATCGGCATCATCATGGGGGAGGTTTTTTATACTTTTCCTCATGCCTTGATGATCCTGATCACGGCGCTTTCAACCGCCGACGGGCGGCTTTATGAAGCCGCCGTCAGCTTGCGCGCCAGCCGAATGAAGATTTTCTTTACGGTTACGCTGCCAGGAATCAAATACGGATTAATCAGTGCTATTTTTGTCGTCTTTACCCTGGTCATCACTGATTTCGGTATTCCTAAAGTTATCGGCGGGCAATTCAACGTTTTGGCGACGGATATCTATAAGCAGGTTATCGGACAGCAGAATTTCGAGATGGGCGCCGTGGTCAGCGTCGTCCTGCTGATACCTGCCGTATTGGCTTTCATTGTCGACCGTATCGTTCAGCGCAAACAGGTGGCGCTTTTGACCGCCCGCGCGGTTCCCTACGAACCTAAAGTAAATAGTGGTTTCGATACCCTGATGTTCCTGTATTGCGCTTTCATCGGCTTTCTGATTCTCGCCGTCTTGGGGATGGCATGCTACGCCTCGTTCATCAAGTTCTGGCCCTATGACATGACCTTCTCGTTTAACAATTATGACTTCGACGTTATGGATGGCGGCGGCTGGGAGTCCTTCTACAATTCGCTTCGGATGGCTGCTTATACGGCCGTCTTCGGTACAGCAATTATCTTTACTGGCGCTTATATGGTCGAAAAGGCCAAAGGATTTGGCGCCGTGCGCGGATCCATTCAATTCCTGTGCATTCTTCCCATGGCGGTTCCGGGAATGGTTTTGGGCCTGGCCTACATTTTCTTTTTCAATCACCCCGACAATCCGTTGAACTTTATCTACGGGACAATGACTATTCTTGTCATCTGCACCATTTCCCACTTCTACACGGTATCGCACATGACCGCGATGACGGCACTGAAGCAGATGGACCCGGAATTCGAGGCTGTTTCGGCCTCCTTAAAGGTACCCTTTTTCAAAACCTTTATCAGAGTCACGGTACCTGTTTGCCTGCCGGCGATCCTGGACATATCGATCTATTTGTTCGTCAACGCCATGACGACGGTGTCTGCCGTCATTTTCCTTTATTCGACCGAGACGAATCTGGCGTCGGTCGCAGCCCTGAACATGGATGACGCCGGAGACGTTGCCCCGGCGGCGGCCATGTGTATGATGATCGTCTTCGCGTCGGCGACGGTGCGGATTTTACACGCGATATTGACCCGTGGGCTATCCAAACGGGCGCAAAAATGGCGTAATCGATAAAATTTTCTCATCGGACGAATCGTCCGCACCAAAGGGTTATGGAGACAACCGAGAATGAAGAATCAGGACCTGTTGTTGTCCGTACCCATGGAATATGTCGCTGCCACTGAACAATCTTCGCAAGAAAAGCCTGGGAACCGCCTGTCCCTCTGGCGGAAAGCTATTCGGCCGCGTACCCTTACGATTGCCGTAACGCCCGTCATTGTTGGAACCGTGCTCGCGGGAATGGACGTCGTGCAGATTGCTTGGGACGCTTTTTTGGTCGCACTCGTCGTTTCCATTCTTATCCAGATTGGTACAAACCTTTACAACGACGTCGCCGATTTTGAACGTGGTGGCGATCAACCAGAAAGAATCGGCCCTCTTCGGGTCACCGCTGCCGGCTGGATCAGCGCAAAAGAAATTAAGAAAGCGGCCATGTACTGCTTTTTGCTGGCGATCTTTGGCGGTGTTTACCTTGTTTGGCTGAGCGGTTGGCCGATCCTTGTCCTGGGCGTTTTGTCCCTGATAGCCGGCTTTTACTATTCTGGAGGGAGCCGTCCTATCGCCTATACGCCCCTTGGAGAGATATTTGTCTTCCTTTTCTTTGGCCTGGGCGCCGTCGCCGGCAGTTATTTTTTGCAAACTGATTCGGTATCGATCAGCGCCATTCTTGCCGGCGCCATCCTCGGCCTGCAAGCCGCAGCCGTACTGATGGTCAATAATTATCGGGATCAACAGGCCGATAGCGCTGTCGGTCGACGGACGCTAACGATATGCGTTGGAATGGGCCTGTCCCGTTTGATATATGCTTTTTTAATGGTCGCCCCGTTCTTGTTGTTGCACCCCTTGCAGCACCTATTGCCGGAATCCGGGCATTTGTGGGCACCGCTTCTTGCCGCGCCGGTCGCAGGCTACCTGATCGTGTGTTTCTGGCATGATTCGCCAGGCCCTGGATTTAATTCTCTGCTAGGCCGCACCGCCCAGATGCAGGCGCTTTTTGCGTTTCTTCTCTGCATCGGCATCTACGCATAGCCAAACATCCAACCTGGTCTCCCCCTACCTATGGACCATTGATAGAGGCGCAAGATCCTAGCAACATTTTGTTGAATCTTTTTGTGGCTTTTTGACCGTTTCTGACCAATAATGACTTATTGATTTTTTGGAGGTCCTAACTATGCCCAGCCCAACAGGCGATCCTTTTTTACTGACTCCCGGTCCTTTGACCACCGCCAAAGAAACCAAAGAAGCAATGATCCACGATTGGGGATCACGGGATTCTGGATTCATCGACGCCAATGCTCGATTACGTCAGCGAATCGTTGAAATCGCCAATGCCCAGGAAACGCACGTTTGCGTTCCCGTTCAGGGAAGCGGCACCTTTGCTGTAGAAGCAACGATTGGAACTCTAGTTCCGCAGGATGGGAAACCCCTGATTCTGATTAACGGCGCCTACGGCCATCGCATGGCGAAAATTCTTAGTGTCATTGGGCGTGAATTTGTCACCCATGAAACCCCGGAAGACACGCCGCCCGATCCGGAAGAAGTTGACGATATTCTGGATGGCGACGACGAAATTTCTCACGTGATCATGGTTCATTGCGAAACGACGTCAGGCATCCTTAATCCCATCAAGGAAATATCTGATATTGTCAAAGCTCGTGAACTGTCTTTGATTATCGATGCCATGAGTGCGTTCGGCGCAATCAAATTGGACGCACGCGAAATTCAGTTTGATGCCGTTATGGCATCCTCCAACAAATGCCTTGAGGGCGTTCCGGGCATGGGATTTTCGATCATCCGCAAATCAGTGCTTGAGAAATGTGAAGGCAATGCCCATTCCTTGAGTCTCGATTTGTTCGACCAATGGCAAGCGATGGAAAAGACAAAGCAATGGAGATTTACGCCGCCAACACATGTCATTGCGGCCTTTGACAAGGCTTTGGACATATACGACTCCGAAGGCGGCTTGGAAGGTCGCGGCATGCGATACCGCGATAATTGCAAGATTTTGGTCAACGGTATGCGGGAAATGGGCTTTGAAACCCTGCTGCCTGACCACCTTCAAGCCCCGATCATTATCACTTTCCATATGCCGACTGATCCAAATTTCGATTTCCCGACTTTTTACGACGGTTTGAAAGACAAGGATTTCGTTATTTATCCAGGCAAACTGACCGTAGCGGATAGTTTTCGAATCGGGTGCATTGGCCAGTTGGGTGAAATCGAGATGCTGGGAGCATTGGAAGCCGTGCGTCAGACCATGAGTGAGATGAACGTATCGAACGGCGCTCCCGCTGCCGCGTGAAACTGAGTCGACCCTTTTCATTTTGGAAATAAGATATGTCTGATCAAAATCGCCCTGTTGACGTCAATGGCCGCACGTATGCCTGGCCGCGAAATTCAGTAGTCGTCGTCTGTGTAGACGGCTCCGAGCCAGCTTATATTGAAGAAGCCGTAAAGGCCGGCTGCATGCCATTCACTGAAACCATGATCAGGGATGGAGCCGACCTAAGAGCGCACTGCATAATCCCAGCGTTTACCAACCCCAACAACCTTTCCATTGTGACGGGAGCCCCCCCATCCGTACATGGAATTTGCGGTAACTTTTTCTATGACACCAAGGCCGATGTCGAAATCATGATGAATGATCCTGATCTGTTAAGAACAGGAACTATTTTTAAGGGGTTCTTTGACGCCGGAGCTAAAATCGCCATCGTCACCGCCAAGGATAAGCTACGAAAATTATTAGGCCATGGGTTGGATTATTCCAATGGGCGCGCCAAGTGCTTTTCTTCGGAAAAAGCGGATGAGACGACCATTCTCGAACATGGCATCGACAATGCTCAGGCCTTCGTCGGAAGGCCGATCCCTTCGGTTTATTCTGCCGAACTAAGTGAATTCATATTTGATGCTGGCGTCAAATTGATGGAGCAGGATCGCCCTGATCTGATGTATCTTTCAACTACCGATTATATCCAGCACAAGCATGCACCCGGCTCTCCCGTCGCTAATGAATTCTATGCCATGATGGATGGCTACTGGGCGAAACTTGACGCTTTAGGTGCGACGGTTGCCCTAACCGCCGATCACGGCATGACAGATATGCATGACGCCAATGGGGATCCAGATGTAGTTTTCCTGCAGCCTATCCTGGACGACATGCTGGGCTCAGGCACCTCCCGGGTCATCCTGCCTATTACCGATCCTTACGTCGTTCACCATGGAGCGTTGGGTGGGTATGCAACTGTGTACCTACCTGAGGGAACCGACCCGGTAGATGTATGCTCCAAACTCGAAGCGATAGAAGGTATTGAAGTCGCCCTTACCAATGAACAGGCTTGCGAACGCTACCTGCTTCCCAATGACCGTGTGGGAGACATTGTTGTCATCGTCACAGCACATAAAGCCGTCGGCAGCCAAGAAGAAAAACACGATCTTAGCGGCCTTGACGTCCCCCTTCGTTCTCACGGGGGGCTTTCAACCCAAAACGTGCCATTAGTCGTTAATCGTCCTGTCAGCGGCCTGCCCGAAGATAGGCAATTACGAAATTTTGATATTTTCAGCGTCGTTCTGAACAACGCTGCATGAATTTGCAAAGAGGAACAAACTCATGGACAAAGCTTTGAACGTTCGCCACGAAGCGATGCGCATTGGCGGCGAGAAAGTTGATACCACTGACCGCATCGAAGTCTTCAATCCCTATAACGGGGACGTCGTCGGAACGATTCCGCGCGGCACCCGCGACCATGTGAAACAGGCTTTCGAAATTGCAGCCAATTACCAGCCGACACTGACACGTTACGAGCGCCAGCAAATCCTGATGAAGACCGCGGAAATCATTGTATCGCGCAAAGAAGAAATTTCGGATGTCATTACTGCGGAGTTAGGTATCTCGAAAAAAGACTCCATGTATGAATGCGGGCGTTCGTTCGATGTGTTTACCCTTTGTGGCCAGCTTTGCATTCAAGACGACGGGGAGGCCTTCTCCTGCGATTTAACGCCCCACGGCCAAAAACGGAGAATATTCACCACCCGCGAACCCCTGACGGCCATCAGCGCCATTACCCCGTCCAACCACCCGCTGAATATGGTTGCACATAAGATTGCACCGTCCGTGGCGACAAACAATTGCATGGTGTTGAAGCCCGCGGAAGTAACGCCGCTTACCGCGATTATCCTCGCGGACATTCTATATGAGGCAGGCCTTCCTCCACAAATGCTGCAAGTCGTGACCGGTATTCCCGGTGATTTTGGCGATGAAATGATCACTAATGAGAACATTGCCCTGATAACATTTACCGGTGGGGTTCCAGCCGGCAAATACATCGCTGAAAAGGCGGGTTACCGCCGCACAGTATTGGAATTGGGTGGCAATGCGCCATTCATCGTTATGGACGATGCAGACCTGGAACGCGCCGCGACTATGGCTGTGGCCGGTGCAACAAAAAATTCCGGTCAACGATGCACAGCCGTTAAACGTATCCTGTGTATGGAAAACATTGCCGACGAGTTTGTCGCCAAGGTAGTGGAAAAAGCCAAGGTTCTTAAGTACGGCGACCCCATGGATCCCGAAACGGATATCGGAACGGTCGTCAGTGAAGAAGCGGCTGTGATGTTCGAAGCCCGGGTTAATGAGGCTGTTTCCCTTGGTGCGACGCTGTTGCATGGCAATAATCGTGAAGGCGCAGTTTACCCGCCTACGGTGGTTGATAATGTCCCCTTTGATTGTGAACTGGTGCGTGAAGAAACCTTTGGCCCTGCCATTCCGATTATCCGCTGCAAAGATCTGGATGAAATTATCAAGATCGCCAATTCAACCGCTTTCGGACTTTCTTCCGGCGTCGCTACCGACAATTGGCAAACCATCAACCGGCTGATTCAGGAATTGAGAACCGGCACCGTCAACGTTTGGGAGGTTCCGGGTTATCGAACGGAAATGTCCCCGTTTGGCGGCATCAAGGACTCGGGTCTTGGATACAAGGAAGGCGTTGTCGAAGCGATGAAAAGTTTCACCAACGTCAAAACTTTCTCTCTCCCCTGGGGATAGTTTACGCGAACAAACTGACTTGTAGGCGGCGCCTTTTGGCGCCGTTCTTTTTTACAAGGGGAAAAACTGGTTCGCTAAATACAGCAGGAAGGGAATACTTATAAAAGACAGGGCCGTTTGTACGGTCACTGTTGCGGCAAAAAGTTCCGCGTCCCCTCCCATCTGCTTTGCCAGAAGAAATCCGTTCATAGCCGTAGGTACGGCGGCACATACCAAAGCGGCGTGCAGCGCCATTCCGGTGATGTCGAAAACCAAAACCCATCCGACGACAAAGATCGGCATGACAACCAGCTTCATCAACACGCCCACCAAAACATCCCGCGAGGGTTTCAGGGCATGCCTCACCCTGAGCCCTGCTCCCACGCAAAGCAATCCAACTCCCAAAGCGGACCGGCCAAGCAAATCCAACAAAGTCATTACTGGTTCCCAGATCGGTATTTCCATGAGGTTGATAAACAACCCAACTAGGCAACCCCAGATCAATGGATTGTAAAGGACCATCTTTACGATCCGTTTTACTGGAGGACGTTCCGACGACGCAAAAGCGGCCAGAACGAGGACATTTTCGAAATTAATAATGGGAATCATCGCCGCCAGGGCTACCGCGACGATGGCGATACCTGGATCGCCGAACATTTTCAAAATGATCGCCAGTGCAATAAAAGCGTTCCACCGGGTACTGGCCTGAAAGACAGACGTGTAAGCCGGGCCCTGCATTTGCCAGAAGCGACCGAAAAAAGACTTTAGGACCAGCATGACGGCTAACATGGTAAAGACAGCCATTAGCATGCTGGCCGCAAGCCCGGTCAATGGAACGCTTTTTAGATCCGCGTTGATCAGTGTTTTAGCGAGAATGGAAGGAAAGAACAGCCAGTAACCAACCTGTTCCAGGCCCGCCCATTTATCCTGCGGCACGATGTCGCGTTTGCGCAGGAAGAGGCCAAGGCCGATAAGCGCAAAAATGGGGATCATGCTTTCGAAGACGACGAGCATGGTTTTTTAGTTTACTTCTTCGCTTATGCAGGTTTCGATGATGTCCAATGCCTTGTCCATTTCGTCGATAGTGACAACCAACGGCGGCGTCAACGTCAGGACCCCGCCCATTGTCGTCTTGAAGTTCAGTCCTCTTTTGAGCGCCTTGTATAGGATCCGGTCCGCGGCATCGGTAGCCGGCGACCGGGTTTCCTGATCTTCAACCAGATCAATTCCCATAACCAGACCTATACCGCGCACATCGCCTATTAAAGGATAACGGTCCTTCATTTCATTAAGCCGCGCAAGCGCATGCTTGCCAACCTTGGCGGCGTTTTCAACCAGTCCCTCGCTTTCGATAATCTCGATCGTTGTCAGGGCCGCCCTGCAAGTGACAGGGTTCTTCTCGTGGGTGTAATGACCCAGAGCGCGTTCCTCCAGCACATCCAATTCGGGCCGGGCGATCATCGCGGCGATTGGAAGAATTCCTCCGCCAAGGGATTTTCCCAACGTAACGATATCGGGAATGGTGTCGAAGTTCTCGGACGTGAACATGCGTCCGGTTTTGCCAAGCCCGCCAGGTATGTCGTCAAAAATCAGTAAAGCACCATGGTCATTGCAGGCCTGACGCACTTCCTTCCAGAAGCCCGGAGGTGGCAGGTAGGGTACGGAACGCACCGGCTCGGCGATAACAGCGGCAACATCACCTTCTTTTTCAAGCACGTAACGCACCATGTTGGCGCACGTCATCTTGCAAGTCGCGAGGTCGGGCTCTCCATCGAGCGTCTCGAAGCCATAGGCGCAGCGATAACACGAAAACGGGGCGACGTGCTCCGTCCCGGGAAGCAATGGCCCTATGGGGCCGGAACGGAATATATCCTCTCCGCCAACGCTGATCGCACCAAAACCGGCTCCATGAAAGGCATCCCAGAACGAAATCGTTTTGTGTCTTCCAGTTGCTGCGCGGGCCAGCTTCAGGGCCATTTCGTTGGCATCTGACCCGCCGGTTGAAAACAACAGCTTATCCAAGCCTTTGGGCGCAATGGACGTCAGCTTTGCGGCAAGCTCAATCGCCGTTTCGTTTGTAAAGCGGCGAGGGCCAAATGGAAGGACATCCATTTGCTCCTTAATCGCGGCAATAAGGCGGGGGTGGCCATAACCGATGTGATGCACGTTGTTGCCATGGAAATCCATGTAGCGGTTGCCGTCCGCATCTTCTATCCAAATTCCTTCGGCTTTGGTGATGGCTGCTATGCATGGCGTCGACAGGGCCTGACGCAGAAAATGCTTGCTGTCCTCATCAACCATTACAGCGGATTTCCCACCACTGATGCGATTGGCCCATTCGACCCTACCAGGACTCAGGTTGCTGTCCCCTTCACTAGGATGATGTGTAGGCATATTGTCTTTTTCCATAGCTTAATTTACCCCATGACCACAACGACGACGATACCAAAGGCGAGCAAACAGGAAGCAAAAAAGCGCCTGACAATACTGCCTTCCCGAAACATCAGACCACCCAATATGACGCTGATTGGAATGGAGGCTTGACGTACGGACGTTACCGCCGCCACGTCGCCTCCCATTGAATAGGCTGTTAGAATTAAAAAGTAAGAGCCGTAACAAATGACCCCGAGCCCAAGGAACAACATTGGCCTCCTCAGCCACTGGAAAAGATCGCTGAAGTTCGTCTGCGGTTGACCAAAGTATCGGTATAGAATCAGATAACAAGGAAGGCTTGAAATCTCGACCCAGAAAAACAATACCGGCGGTTCGACGACCTGCATGGCGCGAGCATCGACGATTGAATAGATGCCGGTTCCCGACATAGAAAGCAATGCAAGCAACAAGGTTTTGGGATCGTCCAGCAAGTGCGAACCTCGGCGGTACTGCAAGACAAATGCACCGACAAGGACGCAGGCGATCCCACCAAGCATGACCGCGGAGTAACTGTGCCCTAAAAAGATCACTCCTACGATTACAACGAACAAGGGTGAGGACCGAACGATCGGATAATAGCTGGAAAGGTCCCCACGCCTAAGCGTTGCGATCAAGCAAGACCCATAGAGAAATTGCCCCGCTACGGAAATAGCAATCAATGGCCAGATATTTCCAGCCGCCAACAGGTCGTACCCCATAATCTGGGCATGCGCAAACGTCAGAACCACGTTTGAAGATACGAGCCCGATAAAAGCGCCATCGGCCCGATCCTGCCGTTTAACTATGGCATTCCAAAATGGATGAAGGGCGGCAGAAAGCAGAACCAGGCCGGCAACGCTCAAGTCCATAGCATCATCCTTGAAAAGAAGTAGCGCCTAATGGCCAATATCCAATTCAGAAAAACCTCCAATGCCTTCGATAATGACATCGGCAAATGGTTCCAGTTCGGCGCGCGTTCCGTTTCCACTCAAAACACCTACGACGTATCCCGCTTGAGCGCTCTGCCCCATCTCCAGGTCACAATGATTATCGCCTATAACCATGACTGCTGCCGCCGGCAGATCATGTGCGGCACAGAAAGCCTCTATCATGCCACTGGCGGGCTTTCCGCCATGACCGCTGTCATACCCAACGACGAAAGAAAAAAAGGAGTCGACTCCGGCTGCCTTTAAAAATGCGTGGGCGCTGATTTCGCTGTCGTTGGTGGCCAATCCCAAAACGATATCCTGCCTATGTAAATCGACGATCAGATCCTTTAAGCCGGGAAAAGGTTCCGAGGAGTTAGCCGTTACCTCGGCAAAAATCCTATCGAGTTCGGGGACAAGCTCATTTAGTGAATGGCCGGAGGCATGCGCCGCCCACCCAGCCGCAATTTCGTCGGTTGTACCCGAAGCCAATAGGGATCCATGAATGAAATCGTTCGTTTCCTCATCAAGGCCGGTCGATAGCAACATTTGACGAGCCGTTTGCTCGTCGCCGTGTGCCGTATGCAAGGCGCCGGCCTGATAGGCAGGCAACCATGTTGGCGTAAAATTAAGGAGGGTCCCATCCTTGTCGAACAGAATACCACGCACCGGTTCGCGGGCCTTTAGTGTTGCCTTATCCAATTTTTTTGACGCCTAGATAAAAGAAACCAATTTGCGGGTGTCCAAATTCAGATCCAGTATCATTCGAACAAATTGGAATATAACCTGATTCGACCCTAAATCGGAAAGAGAAAATGCCCTTATTTGACCGTTTTTGTCCTTTTTTGACCGGTATTCATACAATGTCATCCGGTGTATCGACATCGATTAATACGCCGTCGTCATCGCAGGGGATTTCCAGAACGCGATCTCCATATTTTTTGATCAGGTCGCGGGCTCCTTTATCGCCGCTCAAAGCACATATTTCAGAGAAAAATTCCCGAGGCCAAATGACTGGATTGCCACGTCGGGAGCCACAAACGGGTGCACAGATAGATCGGGCATTCGCGGATTTAAAGCGGGCGATAACCTGATTTAGGGTTTCGACTTTCAACCTGGGCATATCCCCCAGCATTATGGCGGCGCCTGCATGATCACCCCCAACCGCTTGAACGCCGGTTTTCAACGATGATGACATACCATCTTCATGGTCGGGATTATGCACCAGCCTGACATCCAGTCCGTCAAGAGCTTGAGCGACAGATTTGGCGTCATGCCCCGTCACCACAATGACTTCGCCAGCGCTGGAATTAACGGCTGTTTCGGCAACCAGACGAACCATTGGCGTTCCTTGCCAGGGAGTGAGCAGTTTGTTGACTTCTCCCATGCGTCGGGACGATCCAGCGGCCAGGATCACGGCTGCAACGGTGCCCGTCACTTGTCGTTCCCGACGGCGATAATCTCCGCTAGAATGGATACGGCGATCTCCCCCGGAGACCTACCGCCAATGTCAAATCCAATGGGACCATGCAGGCGCTCAAGATCTTTTTCCCCGAATCCCTTGTCACGCAATCTTTCGTGCCGTGCTGCCTGTGTTTTTCGACTACCCAGGCAGCCAATATAAAAAACGTCGGATTTCAAAGCGGCAACCAGCACCGGGTCATCCAGCAAAGGATCATGAGCCAGGGCTACGACAGCAGTCCAGTTATCCAGGACAATGCTATCGACTGCTTTTTCCGGCCTATCGGTAATGATGTTGACGTCGGGAAGGCGTTCCTGGGTTGCGAATTTTGGCCGTGGGTCGATGACGGTAACCCTGAACCCGATCGACGCCGCCATCGGGGCAAGCATCTGGGCAATATGAACGGCGCCGACGACAATCAGGTTTCTCGGCTGCGCATAGACCTTGACGAACAGGTCACGCTCGCCCGCCGTAATAGTTCCGCTCGTGCCATGTTTAAGCAACAGCTTTGCGTCTGCCAGGGCGTGATCGTCCAGCGACAGATCTCCATCTAGTCCATCGCGATTTAGAACGGCTGATTTCCCGCTCCCCATATCGACCACACGGGCGATCGGTTGGATTGCATTCAACTTTTCCAACATCGCGCGTTCAGGAGCACGCTCGACTAGCACTCTGACCGTGCCGCCACAGGCAAGGCGAACCTCCCTCGCCTGTTCGTTGGTGACGCCATATTCAAGATTAAGCACATCGCCATCTTCGATAACGTCTATGGCCTCCGAGACGACAAAGGTTTCGATGCACCCTCCTGAAACCGACCCGGTAAAATTTCCCCGCTCGTTGATGACAAGCTGAGAGCCAACGGGGCGCGGGGATGACCCCCATGTACTGGTAACGGTGGCGAACGCAAGGTCATGCCCTTCGTCAATCCAAGCTAGCGCTTCGTTTAGAATGTTATCCTTATCAGTCACTACTTTTTATCCTGCATTCGCTAAGGTAATCCAAGGCCGCATCGACGCCGCCTTTTGCGTTTTCAATACCGAAAAGCCTAAGCCCCATCTCGACGCCTGACAAGGTTCCCGCCAACATCAGATCATTGAAATCGCCCAGATGTCCGATCCTGAATATCTTGCCCGCAACCTTACCAAGCCCCGAACCCAGGGACATATCGAAGTTTTCCAAAACTACATGGCGAAACGCGTCAGCATCCTTCCCTTCCGGCATCGCGATGGCGGTCAGGGAATTGCTGTGCTCATGTTCATTCTCGCAAAGCACTTCCAGTCCCCAAACAGACGCAGCCCGGCGCGTGGCTTCGCCATGCCGCTTATGACGGGCGAAGACATTTTCCAGACCTTCCTCATTTAACATTGCAATGGATTCCTTCAATCCATAAAGAAGACTAGTCGCGGGTGTGTAGGGGAAGAAACCTTTTTCGTTGGCCTTTAGCATTTCATCCCAACGCCAATATGATTTGGCGAAGTTGGAATTTTCAAATGCCGAAAGCGCCTTCTGACTGATCGCGGTAAAAGAAAGGCCGGGCGGAAGCATCAATCCCTTTTGAGAACTGCTTACAGTGACATCGACGCCCCATTCGTCGTGCCGATAGTCGATCGACGCTAATGAAGAAATGGTATCGGCCATTAAAAGACCAGGATGACCGATGCGGTTCATTGTTTCTCTAACGGCGGAAATATTGGACGTAACCCCGGTCGAGGTTTCATTGTGCACGATGCAAACCGCCTTTGTGTCCACACTCGGTCTTTTCTCAATTTCTTCTGGCTTGACCCCTGAGCGCCAATCTCCCGAAATCAATTCAACCTGAAAGCCCAAGCGCTCAGCCAATTTCGCCCAAATCAATGCGAAATGCCCGGTTTCAAACATCAGCACCTTGTCACCAGGGGAGAGTGTGTTGACCAGGGCTGCCTCCCAGGCCCCGGTCCCAGATGAGGGATAGATCACGACCGGTTGTTCGGTTTTGAAAATTGATTTTATATCGTATAGAACGTCCAACGCCAGTTCAGCAAATTCCGGTCCCCGATGGTCGATGACCGGTCTGTCCATTGCGCGAAGTATCCTGTCGGGAACATTCGTCGGACCGGGTATCTGCAAAAAATGACGTCCGCTTTTATCTGCCATGGTTAGCTCAAGATTTAGACAACGGTGATTTCCAACTCCCCAATACCTTCGATCCCACCGGTCATAACATCGCCGGGTTCGATCGCCCCGACGCCCGCCGGCGTCCCGGTATAGATAAGGTCGCCTGGCTTGACTTCAAACAACTTCGACAAGTGGGAAATGCCTTCCTGTACATTCCAGATTTGCAGGTCAAGGGTGCTGTCTTGTCTAATCTCGCCATTCACCGCTAGCCAAATTCTTGAATTTATTGGATGGCCGATTTCGCTTACCGGTTTGATGGGGGCGATCGGTGCAGCGAAATCGAAAGCCTTCGCTGCATCCCAGGGCTTGCCGGACTTTTTAGCCTTGTCCTGTAAGTCGCGACGGGTCATGTCGATCCCTACCCCATAGCCAAATACATGGTCCAAGGCTTCTTCGGGCGCTATTTCAACGCCCCCCGTGCCCATGGCGACGACCAGTTCAATTTCATGATGGACGTCGTTTGAGCCCGGCGGATAGGGGAATTCTCCGCCACTCGGCAATAGAGCGTCTAGTGGTTTTTGAAAGAAAAATGGCGGTTGGCGCTCGTCGTTCCCCATTTCCTTAATATGGGCCAAATAATTTCGGCCAATGCAGTATATACGATGGACAGGAAAACGGTCATCGCTGCCATTGATGGCGACAGAAGGAGTTTCCGGAGCTGTAAAAACAAAACTCATTGCACATTTTTCCTTGATGATTAACGCCCGATTGCAAAGCCATCCTTACGGGGATCGGAACCGCCGACCAGGATTCCGCGTTCTCGATCGATCCAGACGACCTGTCCGCCTCCGTGGGGTCTGCTTGCCCGTTCAACAGGATGTCCTCTTCGGCGCAAATCTTCGACAATCGCTTCGTCATATCCGGTTTCCAGAACCAACGGCCCTCCGTAGGCGAAACTACGGGGCCGATCGAGGGCTTCCTGCACATTCATTCCCCTGGCTAAAACACGTTCAAGAAAATTGGCATGTCCGGTCGCCTGATATTGTCCGCCCATGACGCCGAACGGAGCAACAATCTCGCCGTCTTTCATCACCATGCCGGGGATGAGCGTGTGCAAAGGCCGTTTGTTAGGCGCCAGTTCGTTTGGATGCCCTTCTATAAGACTAAATCCGGTTCCACGGCTGTGCAACAGGACGCCGCTTTCGTGTTCAAAAAGTGTTGAACCAAACAGATTAAAAAGAGAATTAATGAAAGAGATTGCGTTGCCGTCCCTGTCAACAACGCAAAGGTAGATCGTATCCTTATGTTCGACTTCGTCAAAAGGGGTGTCGGGACGCGCACGGTCCATGGAAATTTTTCCCGCCATTTTTTGTGCGGTTTCATCCGACAATATTTTCTCTATCGGGATATCGGCCATGTTCGGGTCGGCCACGAAAGCGTCCCGTAGCTCATAAGCAAGTTTGGTGGCTTCGGCCAGCAAATGGACATTGTCGACTTCTCTGAAATTGCCATCAAATTGCTTCAGAATATTCAGGATCAGAAGCGCAATGATCCCCTGCCCGTTTGGCGGACATTCAAATATCTCGTGGCCATGAAAAGTGGTGCTGATGGGATCGACATATTGAGAAAAATGCCCTGCGAAATCGTCCATCGCATGAACGCCACCGATTCCGTTCAGGAATTTGACCAACCCATCGGCTACTTCCCCCTCATAAAAACCTTTGCGCCCTTCTGTTGCGATTTGGCGCAAGGTCCCGCCCAAGGCAGGGTTCAGAAAACGATCGCCGATTTCATAGGGGTTTCCGTTTTTCGAAAAAACATCTCTTGCCGAAGGGCTGCCGTTAAGTTTTTCGATCTGGTTACGCCAATCGAAAGCGACCCTTGGCGCAATGATGCATCCTTCTTCGGCCAAAGATATCGCTGGAGACAGAATCTGATCCATCGGCATAGATCCGTAGTCTTCGTGCAGGCGGCACCAGGCGTCTACCGCGCCCGGTACGGTAACGGCGTAAGGACTTTCGTCAGGAATTTTGGACATTCCCTGATCGCGAAGAAGGTTTGACTCCACGCCTGCCGGTGCGCGACCCGAACCATTAAGCGCCACGAGTTGTTTTCCAGCAGGCGCATAAAGAACAAAACAATCGCCGCCAATTCCGGTCATATGAGGTTCGGCGACGCAAAGAACGGCGCTGGCGGCGAGCGCCGCATCGACGGCGTTGCCACCGGCTTCAAGAATTCGATAAGCGACGGCGGAACTGGCCGGATGAGATGTTGCCGCCATATGGGTTTCACCATATACGGCGGAGCGTCCGGGATTTTGAAAGGGGCTCATTTATCCATATATCCAGAGTTGCTTTCCAAAATCTTCTGCTTCGCCTGATCATAGAATAATTCGTAAACTTCCGCGAATTCGGGTGAACCGGGCGAAAAATCGCCGGCCCCGATTTTGAGACTTAACTCGCGATAACATTCTTCAGTTTAGGACTGCACTTCAGCGGATGTTTCAGCCTGCCCCTTCGCCAAGGCCGCCTGCGTCCATTGAGCACCCACTTTTCCCCTTTCTGTTCCGCCGTCGTCAACATCATCGTCGGGTCAGATCCACCGCCAGGATGGGGTTCGGTCATGGCGAAGGCGGAACGGCAATCGCCGTCCGCCGCGGGCTTTAGGCATTTGCAGACACCATAGCCCTTCTGATCGGGCTTTTTCTCTCAAGACCTTGGCCAGCCCTTCCAAAAGCATCTCGTGTTCGTCAAAAATTTTCCAGATCAGACACCAAGGGCATCACATGTTCGGCTACAAAATCTCGAATGCGTAGTCGAAAGTCTTCTATTTTAGGGGAAAGGTCAAAATCCATTTTTCCAATTCTCCGTAGGAAATTTTACAGGGCGCTGACCAGGTGACCTCCATCGACGGCAATAAATGCCCCGGTCATGAATTTTGAGGCATCACTGGCCAACAGCAGCAACGGCCCATCCAGTTCATCAGGCTCGCCGTATCGGCGCTGGGGAACGTTCTTAATGGTCTTTTGACCCATTTCAGTATCAAGAAAGTTCTCGGTCATCTCGGTCTTGATATAGCCCGGGGCAATCGCATTGACCCTGATGTTTTTGGCGGCAAGTTCAAGCGCCATAACTTTTGTCAACTGAACGATACCCGCTTTGGATACGGCATAAGGCATGACACCACCGGAAACCCGTTCTCCTAATATGGAGGCAATATTTATGATGCTACCCCCGCTATTTCGCCCCACCATCTGCTTGGCCACCGCCTGAGCGATTATCCAGGCACCGCGCAAATTGGTATCCATGACGTCGTCCCATTCGGACGTCTGCCAATCCAGGAGTTTATTGCCCGGTGCAATACCGGCATTGTTCACCAAGATATCTATTTCCGGATACGCATCTACCACCGCATTGATGTTGGCCTCGTCCTTAATATCCAGGGTAACCGCCTCGGCTTTGCCTCCTTCGACCTCAATCTCGGCTACCGTATTTGCCAATTTATCGGCCCTGCGAGCCGCACAGATGACCCGCGCGCCGTTTTTGGCCAGGACCTGCGAAAAGCGCCTGCCAAGGCCGCTTGATGCGCCGGTTACCAGTGCCGTGCGTCCCGAAAGATCCGCCGATATAATTTCCTTCATTGTGCGGTGACTCCCCCGTCGATAACAAATTCCGAACCGGTAACGAAGGTAGACTCGTCTGATGCCAAGTAAAGGATCATTTCTGCAATTTCCTCACTTTGCGCCATCCGGCCTAACGGAATTTGATCCTCTATGGAACGTCTGGCGCGATCCGGATCGGGGCTTTGGGCAATAGCCTCTGTAACCATGGGTGTCTCGACAAAAGTCGGATGGATGCTGTTACAGCGTATACCATTTTCCTTCCTGGCACAGTGCAACGCCACTGATTTGGTCAACAGCCGGACGCCACCCTTGGACGCATTGTAAGCCGCCAGGTTATATCCACCGACCAGACCTGAAATCGAACAAAGATTGATGATGGACCCGCCATCGGCCTCTTTCATCAGTCCGATGGCATGCTTGCACCCAAGAAAAACCCCATCCAGATTAACCCCTAGAACCTTGTGCCATTCATCCAGACTGGTTTGTTCTATATCGGCGATATGAAGGATACCGGCGGAATTGACAAGAATATCCAACCTACCGTGGGCTTCGCGGATATCTTTAATGACGGCCTGCCAATCGGACTCAGACGTCACATCCAATGAGGCAATATGATCGGCATCTGCTTTCAGATCGCCAACCACGACCGTAGCCCCGGATTCGGCCAGCAAGCGCGCCGTCGCCTCGCCGATCCCAGATGCGCCGCCCGTTACCAGGGCAACCTTTCCTGATAAATCATGTCCCATTACATTTTCAACACTATCTTGCCGATAGAGCGGCGGGCTTTCATGGTATTCATGGCTTTGGCGGCATCTTCCAAATCAAATGACATGATTTCGGGCAGGCTCAAACGTCCCTGGGATATCCATTCTTGCAGTTCCCTGAACGAAGATTGAATAGCCTGAGGCGCAAATTTCCTGTGCGCCCCCCAGTAATATCCAATCGCCGAGACATTCTTCACCATCAGAATATTCGCCGGTATCTGGGGAACAGTGCCACCAGCGAACCCGACGACCAGAATGCGCGCTCCCGGTGACGCCGAGCGCAAAGAGGCGTCAAACGAATCACCGCCTACGGGATCGAAATAGACGTCCCCACCCCCGGGCAGCAATTTCTTGATCTGATCCTTTACGCTTCCGTCCTTGTAGTCGATGACGTGATCGGCGCCCTGTTTGAAGACGGCGGCGATTTTTTCCCCGCCCGAGGTAACGGCGATTACCTTTGCACCAATAGCCTTTCCGATATCAACGGCGGCCAGTCCGACTCCGCCGGAAGCGCCATGGACGATCAGTGATTCACCCTTTTGCAGGTGGGCTTTATCGACAAGTCCCATATGGCCGGTGCCGTACGCAATGGGAAACGCTGCAGCGGCATCAAAGTCCATATCGTCCGGAATGAGCATTAGATCGCTGGGTTTGGCGATTGCCTCCTCGGCAAAACCGCCGTAATCGACATAAGACATGACGCGTTGGCCAATATTGTAACCGTCTACCCCTTCTCCTAGCTCCGTGATAACACCGGAAATTTCCAATCCAGGACTGAAGGGAAACGGCGGTTTTTCCTGGTAGGTACCGCCAACCATTAATATGTCGGCAAAATTCAAGGCTGCGGCGTATACCCTGATCTTCACCTCCCCCGGACCAACGTCGGGGCTATCAACCTCTTCAACTCTCAGGCTTTCGGGGTCGCCCCAAGCGTGACAAACTACGGCTCTCATGTTTTTCCAACTTCCATTTTTTTCCAATAATGATATTGGTCTTTAAATAGAAAAAATGGGAGGCTAAAAGTGGCTGATAAGGCAAATATTTTCGAGCAAAACCTGGAGCGGCAACAAGCCAATTTTCGCCCATTGTCGCCGATCAGCTTTTTGCAATGGTCGGCCCACGTCTACCCCAACAAAACAGCCGTTATTCATGGTGAGCAGCGTTTCACCTGGGCTCAATTCAATGAGCGCTGTTGCAGACTTGCCAGCGCGTTAAGCAAACGCGGCATCGGGCTGGGCGATACGGTCGCGGTGATGTCCCCCAACGCACCAGCCATGCTAGAAGCCCATTACGGCATCCCCATGACAGGCGCGGTGCTGAACGCACTCAATTTCCGTTTGGATGCGCCTACAATCGCTTTCATACTTGAACATGGCGAGGCGAAAGTCCTGATTACCGATAGGGAATTTTCCCCTGTTATCAAGGAAGCGCTGGCTCAACTGAAAAACCCCATTACCGTCATCGACGTGGACGACCACCTGGCCGTAGGCGGCGAGTTGATCGGCGAGATCGATTACGAACCATTTCTGAAAGAGGGCGACGCGGACTATCAATGGCAGCCGCCGGCCGAAGAATGGCAGGCGATTGCGCTGAATTACACGTCGGGCACAACCGGCAATCCCAAGGGCGTCGTCTATCACCATCGCGGGGCATTTTTGAACGCCATGGGCAATGCACTTGTTTTCGGCCTAAACCAAAGCTCCGTCTATCTTTGGACCCTGCCCATGTTCCACTGCAACGGCTGGACGTTTACCTGGGGAGTGACGGCAGTCGGCGGCACGCATATTTGTCTGCGCCAGACTGACCCGGCTTTGATATTCCCGGCCATCAAGGAACACTGCGTCACTCATATGTGCGGCGCACCCATCGTCCTGAATATGATGGCGCACGCCCCGGACGAACAAAAAGTCGCCTTCGAGCAAACGGTAGACGTGGCAACTGGCGGCGCCGCCCCGCCAAGCGCCGTCATATCGTCTATGGAACGGATGGGCTTTAAGGTTCTGCACCTATATGGGCTGACGGAATCCTACGGCCCATCGACGATCTGTGCCTGGCAAGATGAGTGGGATGATCTAAGCCTTGATGACAAGGCTTCCAAAATGTCCCGTCAGGGCGTTCGCTATCCGACACTTTTCGACCAGGCGATTCTAAATCCAGATACGATGGAGCCCGTTCCCGCCGACGGTGAAACCATCGGCGAATTAATGCTCTCCTCCAACACTGTGATGAAAGGCTACCTGAAAAACCCCACGGCAACCCAGGAAGCTTTCTCCGGTGGATGGTTCCACACCGGCGATCTCGGCGTCATGCATTCGGATGGATATGTGGAGATCAAAGACCGTTCTAAAGACATCATTATTTCAGGCGGGGAAAATATCTCGTCGCTGGAAATCGAAGAATGCCTGTATAAACACGAAAAGATTATGGAAGCCGCCGTTGTCGCCATGAGCGATGAGAAATGGGGAGAAACGCCCTGTGCCTTCGTAACCCCGGCGCCGGGCTCAGAAGACGAAATAACGGAAGCCGATGTCATCAAATGGTGTAAGGACAACATGGCTCACTACAAAGCACCCACCAAAGTTGTCTTCGGACCGCTTCCCAAAACCTCAACCGGGAAGATCCAAAAGTTTGTTTTAAGGGAGCAAACGCAGGAACTGTGACGCCGGGAGCCGTATTTCCAAACCGAACATTTTTTGCCGGAAAGTCATTACACCGGCTCTTCAATTTGTCTAAGATTTCAATTTCCTGGTTTAAGCCATCCTATATGTACACCATATGAAGAGGCCAAAGTTCGCAAAAAGCAAGCCAATCCAATTTGATTTTCAGATCCTGAAAAATCAGGGAAAGGAGTTAGACAATGCACGGTCTAATGATGCCCACGCAGCTTACGATAAACTCGTTAATTGAATTTGCAGCAAAATTTCATGGCGATACGGAAATAGTTTCCAGATCCGTTGAAGGGCCGATACACCGATATACCTATGGCGAAGCCTTCCACCGGGTGCACCGCCTGGCGAATGTGTTGAGCAATCTTGGCGTCGCGAAAGGCGATCGGGTTGCTACCCTTGCCTGGAACGGTTACCGACATCTGGAACTTTATTTCGCAATTTCCGGTATGGGCGCGGTTTGCCATACGATCAATCCACGCCTATTCCCCGACCAGGTGGCCTTTATCGTCAATCACGCCGCAGACAAGGTCATTTTTGTCGATCTCACCTTTGTCCCTCTTATTGAAGCCCTGAGTGAGCATCTTTCCGGAGTAAACGCCATCGTTTTCATGACGGACAAAGAGCACATGCCGGAGACCACATTGGCCAACGCTTTGTGTTACGAGGATTTGATGGCGGACGCCGCAGAAGGTTTCGACTGGCCGGAAATTGAAGAAAATATGGCTTCTTCCTTGTGTTACACCTCGGGCACCTCCGGCAACCCCAAAGGAGTTCTCTACAGCCATCGTTCAACGGTACTGCATTCCTTTGCCATTTGCATGCCGGACGGAATGGGGATATCCGCAAATGAAGCCATACTGCCCGTTGTTCCCATGTTCCACGTCAATGCATGGGGCATTCCTTACGGCGCGGCAATGGCCGGGGCCAAACTGGTATTTCCGGGCGCGGGAATGGATGGCGCTTCCGTGTGGGAAATGCTGGATACAGAGCGAGTAACCTTCGCTGCGGGCGTTCCGACAATCTGGATGATGCTACTTCAGTATCTCAAAGAGAGCGGTAAATCGCTCCCCCACCTGAAACAAACCATCATTGGCGGCGCGGCCTTGCCCCAGTCCATGATCGAGACCTTCGAAAAAGAATACGACGTCGAGGCGATCCATGCCTGGGGAATGACTGAAATGAGTCCATTGGGCACGGTTTGCAGGCTGAAAGGCAAAATGGGAGGTCTCTCTACGGACGATCAAATGAACGTTAAAATCAAACAGGGCCGTCCGATTTATGGCGTTGACTTAAAAATTGTCGACGACGAATACAATCCGCTGCCCCATGACGGAAAAGCCTTTGGCGAGCTTTGCGTCAAAGGCCCTTGGATCGTCGACGACTACTTCGAAGACACCGAGGCTTCCAAATTGGTTATGACCGAAGATGGTTGGTTCCGCACCGGCGATGTCAGCACCATCGACGAGGACGGCTACATGCTGATCGTTGATCGCTCAAAAGACGTAATCAAATCCGGTGGAGAATGGATCAGTTCCATAGAGCTTGAAAATATCGCCGTTGGACATGAAGGGGTAGCCGAAGCGGCAGTGATTGGAATTGCCCATCAAAAATGGGGCGAACGCCCTATACTTGTCTGCGTATTGCATGAAGGCGCGTCGGTTTCAGGCGATGAGATATTGAAGATATACGAAGGCAAAATTCCTGATTGGAGCCTTCCTGACGCCGTCGAGTTCATCGATGAACTACCACACACGGCGACCGGTAAGATCAAAAAACTGAAACTGCGCGAGATTTTTGCCGATTACAAATTGCCAGATAGCTTATAAAAAATTCCCGGCTAGGTCGGTTAATTGACCGTCGTCATGGTTAATTCTCCGTAAGAGGTTATACCTTTTGCAGATGCATCTCTTTTTTTGTAAAGCAACGGGTTCCAGGGGAGTACGCCATGACGCGGAAAATCATTCCGGATATTATTGACAAACAGGAAGTGGCAAGCCTTCCCAGTGATTGTACCATTCGCGAGGCAAGCCGATACATGGTGGAACAGGGCGTTGGGTCAGTTCTTGTTATGGATGAAGGTAATCTCAAGGGAATCTTTACCGAACGTGACGCCTTGAGAATTTTCGTCGCCACCAGACGAAACCCAGATCAAACGAACATGGCCGACGTCATGACCGATGACCTTCAGACCATCAGCCCAGACGCCTCTCCCGAAGAAGCCTTGAAGCGAATGACGGAAGGCAAGTTCCGTCATATGCCTGTTGTCGACAGTGGTGGAAAAGTACTGGGTGTAATTTCACAACGCGACCTGATCGTAGACCTGGGGTAGTCAATCTTGAGCTTTTAGTTTCCCGAGCACTCTTACGTGCTCGGGCGACAGTCCGCAACATCCCCCTACCACCTGTACGCCACTGGCGACCCAACTTTTCGCAAATTCAAGAAAATCGTCCACCGCGATAATTTCTTCGAACTGCCAATGAGGCATTTTGAAGTACCCAGAGTCCGGATAAGCCGTTAAGGGGCCGTCATATACTCCCCTCAATGTATCAAGGGCATCGCCAGTCAGATGCGAAGGCGTATGCATGATTCCGGCTGCCTGTACATCAAAATCATCCAATACTTGAAGGATATCGGCGAAAGGTATTTCCTGGTCTGGCAGATAACTGATGATCTGTCCATCTCCCCCGCTTCTTGCCGAAAAACCGGCCCAAACCGGGAGCCCGGTTTCCTTCGCCGCCTGAAACACAAGTGGCATTCTTTTGGGATCGAACATCATTTCAAGAAGAATGAGATCACACCCCTCATCGCGCAGCAAACTGGCCATTTCCATGAAAGCGTCCGCCATTTCCGATTCGGATGGAACTTTCTGCGGATTCGGATGTGTGGGATCCTTATGTTGCGGACACATATGGGAAAGCGAGCCTGCGACCATTATTCCTTCACGCCCGCATTTCTCACGGGCGTTCATTGCCGCCCTTACCGCTGCGCGATTGATCTCTTCAAACTGATTTGAAAAACCGCTCTCATTAAGCATCAATCGCGAAGAGGCGTAGGTATTGGCCGTGATGATGTCCGCCCCAGCGGAAATGTAGTCCCGATGTATTTCTTCCAGAACGTTCGCATTCTCCAGCGATGCCGGGCCGCACCAAGCCCCGGGATCCATTGCCACCCCTCGTCTTTCCAATTCGGTACCCGTACCGCCGTCAAGAACGACTATTCCGCCATCACGCAATTTTTCCTCGATATAAGAGTAGCTCATTAATCATACTCCTTACCTTGGGGGTAATCGATTTGTTGAGGCGCCATCAGATGAATGCCTTCTGGAACAAGCGATATGGATATCCTGTCTCCAACCTTCAAGTTCCGCTGCTTGGCTTCCAGCATCGGCATGGACATAAACAATGGATGACTGGAAGCTTCCTTAATCTTCAAGGCAATATTAACCAGATCGCCCAATCTGACGAGGTTTGAAATAATGCCTGATACAGTGCTTTCATCGCCGACCTCATCGGACTGACCATCGGGAACCAGAATAACGTGGGAGGTCGGAATAACCCAATCGACCGCCTTGCCCGGTTTGAAATTTGGCTGATATGCCGCCGACAGCGTAAAATCTCCCCAGGAAATGGTGGTAACGGCATAGTCAGCATCGTGCCCAATAACCGTTCCCTGGAAGATGTTATTGATATCCACAAGGCGCGCCACTTCCTTGTTATCCGGTTTCGCCATAACGTCAAAGGGCGGACCGCTTTGCAGTGTCCTTCCCCGGCGAAGTATGCACAATCGGTCAGCCAGCATCGACGCCTCGTCCAGGTCGTGGGTAACGAGGATGACCGGCATGCCGAATTGCTGTCGCAGTTCAACCAGTTCCTTGTACAGCCTTTGACGAGTCGCCTTATCGACAGCCGAAAAGGGTTCATCCAAAAGCAGAACCTGGGGATCGCGAGCCAGCGCCCGCGCAACGGCGACACGTTGCTGTTGCCCCCCGGAAAGAGCAGATGGTTTGCGATTTCCCAGTCCCGAGAGGTGTACAAGGGAAAGCAGTTCGTCCGCCCGTTTCCGCCGCTCGACTGCCGAAAGATGACCCAGCGCTTCAATTATGTTTTCTTCCGCCGTTAGATGGGGAAATAGGGCGTAGTGTTGAAACACTAGGCCAACCCGGCGATCCTGAATTGAAACATTGACGCCCTTATGGGTGTCCAACCAAACGGACCCGTTACAAACGATCTTCCCTTCGTCGGGTTTGCTCAGGCCGGCGATGGTGCGAAGGATTGTCGACTTGCCACCGCCGGAAGGGCCCACGAGCGCAAGCAGTTCTCCTGATTTGCATGAAATCTGGGCGGCCAATGGTATTTCACCGCTATGGGTAAGCTCTGCCTCCAATCCCTCAATCATGACTGCGCCCTACAAATGAGGTTGTGAAGTATGTAGCGCTGATGGCGACCATAGATATCAGCAGCAAGACGGCTGACATCAGACCGGCGGAGGCGTTATCGAACAACTGCACCCTGTCATAAATGGCGATGGCGATAGTTTGTGTCTCGCCGGGAATATTACCGCCGACCATCAGGACAATTCCGAATTCACCTATGGTATGAGCGAATGTCAGCACCAGAGCCGACAGGATTCCAGGCCATGCCAAGGGAAGTTCAATTCGCCACAAGATACGCCAGCGTGACATTCCGCAGCAGGCCGCCGCTTCGCGAACGTCGGTGGCGATACCTTCAAACGCGCGTTGCATGGGCTGAATGGCAAAGGGAAGGTTGAAGACGATTGAAGCCGCTACAAGCCCGTCGAACGAAAATGCGAGCGAGCGACCCACCAGTGACAAATAAACCTGACCAAGTAGAGATTCACTGCCTAAGGCAAGCAGCATGTAAAATCCCAAGACCGTAGGCGGTAGAACCAATGGAAGGGCCAGCGCGGCCTCGACCAATACTTTTCCCCTGAATTTCTTCCAGGCAAGAAAGCGCCCCATCAATATGCCGATAGGCAACAGTATTACAGTCGTCCAAGCCGCCAGTTTCAGGGAAAGGTCAAGGGCAATCCAATTCAAAGCTATTCCCCCGCTTTTTGGATTGTATAGCCACTACGCAGAAAAATTTCCTGGGCCTCTTTTTCTTCTATATAACGAAAGAAGCGTTTCGCGGTTTCGCTGGCGCCTTTGAGAAGCACCATTCTTTGTCCCAATGGATTGTGAAAATCAGACGGCACAAGCTTAAAGTCACCTCCATTTCGGAACTTGGGCGTCAATGCCTGCGAGTAAGCAATAATCCCTCCCATAGTCGAACCCGACAGAGTGAATTGAGCCGTTTGCGAGATGTTCTCTCCATATATCAAACGGGGCTGCAACTGTTCCCACAATCCAGCGTGCAGGAGCGCTTCTTTGGCAGCACGCCCATAGGGAGCAAGATTAGGATTGGCAATGGCGAAACGGGATCGGGCGTCTTTCGCCAAGACCGTTGGATAGTCATCGGGAAAACTGGCGGCTCGCAAGGGAGAATTTTTAGGCGTGAACGTAGCAATTCTACCGAAAGCGTAAATTCTGCCGCGGTCAATACTTTTACCTGCATCGGCCAGGCGAAAAACATACTCTTCATCGGCAGACATAAACATTTCAAATGGTGCGCCTTGAAGGAGCTGCCGGGTCAAATTGCCTGAGGATCCAAACGAAAACCGAATCGATAAACCAGTCTCCCGGTAGAATGACTTTCTGATCTCTTCAATAACGAAACGCATATTCGAAGCAACGGCAACGATCGGAGTCGGCTCCTTTGCCATTGCCGTTGAAGAAAACGACAGCATCGAAACAACAAGAAGACTGATCAGGCAAAAGCCGACAATCCGCAATATTTTCATTCTGAACGTTCCCGCTCGTTATCCCATTTGGACTATATCGGATGGCTTATTACATGACAATGTTCGGCTTGGCAATCACTGAAAAACAAGGCGTAAAAAGTGAATAAATGTTTTGTAAGAATTCTAATTACCAATATTTCCGTGTTATTTATTTTCTCCAAAAGACCATTTTTTGACTGAGGTCAATTTCGCAGGTGCAATAGAGGTTCATAGTTCGTCGATATTTGGCGGAGTCCAATTGATAACGCCTATTTTTCAATTAGTTAGCACTGGGAAATCGCCATATGGGCATTCCAGTTCAAGTTTCAAAAGAAGTAAGACGCTCCGATTTCCTGCGTGGAAATTTTGGCTCTGAAACCCGCGATATTCGCCCCCCATGGGCTATCAATGAGGGAAATTTTCAAGATAAATGCTCGAGTTGCGATGCGTGCATCGAGGCCTGCCCCACTTCCATTTTGAAGAAGGGAAGAGGCGGTTATCCCATTGTTGAATTTAGCAAAAATGAATGCACCTTCTGCGGTGATTGCGCCAAGGTTTGCAAGCCACGTGCTCTGTTAAGGGACTCCGCGGCTCATCCCTGGACACTGGTCGCTTCCATAAATTCAACTTGTCTATCAAACACTGGCATTACGTGCCGCATTTGCGGAGACAACTGCGACCTGCAGGCTATCAGTTTTCGTTTAGCCGTCGGCGGCAAAGCTGTCCCGACAATCGATTTATCCCGGTGCACTGGTTGTGGCGCTTGAGTCGCCCCCTGCCCCGTCGACGCCGTTCATATTCAGATGGAAGAAGTGAGGACTTAGATAGAGCCATGAGTATTTCCAGTCTTGTAATTCAAACCAGGCCCGAAAACACCGCCAACGTGGAAAACGCGTTGATCGCGATGGATGGGGTCGAGGTCCACACCACTACGAATGAGGGCCAGCTCGTCGTTACAGTCGATCAGCCCGATGACGCCAAAGCAGCGGAGACCTTTACCAAGTTCAATGAAGTCGATGGCGTCATAAACACCTCCCTGATTTACAACTATTTTGAAAACGATATTGCCGAGAAGGAGCTCCCACAATGACTATTTCCAGGCGTGATTTTATCAAAACCCAGGCAGCAATTGCTGCCGCAACAGCGGCTGGCACCACACTGCCAGGCATTAAAACAGCCGATGCATCTGGTGGCGACATCAGATGGGACAAGGGTGCATGCCGGTTCTGCGGAACAGGCTGCGGTGTGCTTGTCGGTACTAAAAACGGCAAGGTTGTCGCAACACAAGGGGATCCCGATGCCCCGGTGAACAAAGGACTGAACTGCATTAAGGGTTACTTCCTGTCCAAGATCATGTACGGCAAAGACCGTCTGACTAAACCCATGCTGCGTGGTACAGGTGGTAAATTCGACAAGTCGTCGAAAGACTTCTCCGAAATTTCCTGGGACCAGGCTTTCGATATCATGGCGGAAAAATGGAAAGCCGCCATCGATCCGGAAGACCCCAAGGGAGCAACCAGAGTCGGCATGTTCGGTTCCGGTCAATGGACGATTTGGGAAGGTTATGCCGCAGCCAAATTCATGAAAGCCGGCCTGCGTTCCAACAATATTGATCCCAACGCCCGCCACTGTATGGCTTCCGCCGTGGGCGCCTTCATGCGCGCTTTCGGTATCGACGAGCCGATGGGTTGCTACGATGACCTTGAACATGCGGACGCCTTCGTTCTTTGGGGCGCCAACATGGCCGAGATGCACCCGATTCTGTGGTCACGTTTGACCAACACACGCCTGACCAAGAAAGGTTGCGAAGTTCACGTTCTTTCCACATTCGAACATCGCAGCTTCGAACTGGCGGATAACGGCATGGTGTTTACGCCGCAAACCGATCTGGCGATCCTCAATTACATCGCCAACTACATCATCCAAAACAAGGCCTACAACGAGGACTTCCTGAAAAACGTCAACTTCACCAAGACGGTAACGGACATCGGTTACGGCCTGCGCCCGGATCATCCGCTTGAAAAAGCCAAAAAAGGCAAAGGCGGCAAGCTGACCAAGATCAGCTTCGACGAATATGCGGCCTCCGTTGCCGAATATACCTTGGAAAAAGCCAGCAAACTGTCCGGCGTCCCGGCGGAAAAACTGGAACGGCTGGCGAAATTGTACGCCGATCCAAACAAGAAGGTCTCGTCCTACTGGACAATGGGCTTCAACCAGCACACCCGTGGTGTCTGGGTCAACGGTCTGCTGTACAACGTCCACCTGCTGATGGGCAAAATTTCCGAACCCGGCAACAGCCCGTTCTCGCTGACCGGTCAGCCTTCCGCTTGTGGTACAGCACGTGAAGTCGGTACATTCGCCCACCGTCTGCCCGCCGATCTGGTGGTCATGAAAGAACCCCATCGCGCAGCGGCAGAGAAAATCTGGAAAATCCCGGCGGGAGTCATTCCGCCTAAACCAGGCTATCACGCCGTGCTGCAAAACCGCATGTTGAAAGACGGCAAGCTGAACGCTTACTGGGTCCAATGTAACAACAACATGCAAGCCGCCCCGAACATGAACGAGGAAGGTTATCCGGGCTATCGCAATCCGAAAAACTTCATCGTCGTGTCCGACCCGTATCCAACCGTTACAGCCATGGCCGCCGATCTTATCCTTCCCACTGCCATGTGGATGGAAAAAGAAGGTGCATACGGCAATGCCGAACGCCGCACCCAGTTCTGGCGTCAACAGGTTGATGCGCCGGGAGAAGCCAAATCAGACATGTGGCAGGTGATGGAATTCTCCAAACGCTTCACCCTGGCTGACGTTTGGCCGAAAGCGGTGATCGCTGCTAGCGGTTACAGCGCCGACAAGTCTCTCTATGACGTGCTGTACGCCAATGGTCAGGTCGACAAGTACGGGCTGGATCAACTGCAAAAAGGCTTCAATAACTCAGAGTCCAAAGACTTCGGTTATTACGTGCAAAAAGGCATATTCGAAGAATATCGCCGCTTCCAGTTCGAGGGACCGAAACCAGGTCACGAAATGGCGGAGTTCGAGGTTTACCACAACGCCCGTGGCCTTCGTTGGCCGGTTATCGATGGCAAGGAAACCCTGTGGCGCTTCCGTGAGGGCTATGACCCACACGTCAAGAAAGGCGAAGGCGTCAAGTTCTACGGTAAGCCGGACGGCAAGGCGAATATCATCTTTGCACCGTATGAACCTGCCGCCGAAAGCCCGGACAAGGAATACGACTTGTGGCTGTCCACCGGCCGTGTTCTTGAACACTGGCATTCCGGCTCGATGACGCAACGCGTGCCGGAACTGCACAGAGCCTACCCGCATGCCCAGGTGTTCATGCACCCGGACGACGCTGCCGCACGCGAACTGAGACGCGGTGACGAAGTCAAGGTTATGACCCGCCGCGGCGAAGTCCTTACCCGAGTTGAAACCCGTGGTCGTAACAAGCCACCAAAGGGTCTGGTCTTCATGCCCTGGTTCGACGCAGGCCAACTCGTCAACAAATTGACTTTGGACGCCACTGACCCGCTCTCCAAAGAGACGGATTTCAAAAAGTGTGCGTGCAAAATCGCCAAGGCCTAAGTTGGGAGCTAGGTGAGTGACGGACACACGTCCAAATCGCGCGAAAGGCGTTAACCGCAGGAAGTTCCTGGCCGACACGACCAGGATCGCCTGCGGGGCCGGTATCGTCGGTATCGGACTTGGCCTGTATGCTAAACAGGCCAAGTCCCTTCCGGCGACGGCGTTGCGTCCCCCTGGGGCCCTGCCAGAGAACGATTTTCTGGCAGCCTGCGTGAGATGTGGATTGTGTGTTCGTGACTGCCCCTACAACACATTGAAGCTTTCCGATTTTGACGGTGCAGGCGCTTTGGGAACGCCCTACTTTATCGCCAGGGACGTTCCCTGCGAAATGTGCGAGGACATCCCCTGCGTACCGGCCTGCCCGACAGGCGCACTTGACCCCTCATTGACCAAGATCGACGACGCCCGCATGGGCCTGGCCGTTTTGGTTGATCAGGAGACATGTATCGCCTTCCAAGGTTTGCGTTGCGAAGTCTGTTATCGTGTTTGCCCCATAATGGATGCAGCGATCACGCTTGAACGCCGCGCCAACATCCGAACTGGAAAACACGCATTATTCATTCCCGTCGTACATTCTGACTCTTGTACGGGATGCGGCAAATGTGAACGGGCCTGCATTCTTGAAGAAGCGGCGATAAAGGTCATGCCAACCCACTTGGCGAAAGGCCGGCTTGGCGAACATTATCGTTTGGGCTGGAGGGAAAAAGAGAAATTCGGCCCCGCCGTAAAAGGTGTTGTTGACCTGCCAGACCGGTTGCCGTCCACTTCGGGAGTTGTCCAATGAGTACCAAGGGCACATACAATCCCGGCGCGGACGCCGTAAGACAAAATGGCTGGCTTGGCGCGAACAAATGGCTTATTGCACGCCGCCTGACACAGTTGGGATTCATGGGCTTGTTCCTTGTCGGCCCGATTTCACTTTGGTTGATGGACAAGCAAGAACGGCCTACAGACGGCATCTGGATCGTTAAGGGAACCTTGGCCTCCAGTATGACATTTGACTTCCTGCCGTTAAGCGACCCATTCATCGCCTTGCAGACTTTCGTTGCAGGCCACGTGCTGGAATCAACGGTACTGATTGGAGTCACCATCGTTGTCGCCGCCTACGCCCTCGTCGGCGGCCGCGCTTATTGTTCCTGGGTTTGCCCCATAAATATCGTTACCGACACCGCAAACTGGATTCGTCAGAAGCTGGGCCTTGAAGGTGGGGCCAAACATTCCCGCAACTCCCGTTACTGGATTATGGTTGCTGTATTGGCGGCGTCGGCTATTACGGGCAGCGTCGTGTGGGAACTGGTTAACCCAATCACGATTTTTTCGCGCGGAATTCTTTTTGGCGCCGGGATTGCCTGGCTCGTTGTCCTGGCGATTTTTCTGTACGACATCTTTGCCTCCAGGCGCGGCTGGTGCTCTCACCTATGCCCAGTTGGCGCATTCTACAGCCTGATTGGAAATGTCGCCCTGTTGAGAGTTAGCGCGTTCGAACGTGCCGACTGTAACAACTGCATGGATTGTTTTGCAGTATGCCCGGAAGCGCACGTCATTTCACCCGTCCTGCGCGGCGAGGAAACAGGTCATGGACCGTTGATTCTGTCGCCAAACTGCACCAATTGCGGCCGCTGCATCGATGTTTGCGCGCCCAATGTCTTTCGATTCACCAACCGCTTCGACAATAGAACGAGGAGAAGCGAGTCAAATTGTAATACCCCTCAAACGCCGCGAGCGGCTGCCTAAGGGGAAGTGGAGCGTTGATTGGATGACAAACGCGAGCCGTCATTTCCAGTCGATACAATGAAGTTAATTTTTAACGTGTTTACTCAAGCCCAAGGAGTTTTTGTCATGAAAAAAGTGCTTTTCTCTGCGCTGATGTGCCTGGCGGTAACCATGCTCATCGCCGCCCCAGCCGAAGCCGCCGAAGTTAAGTCCCTGCGCGGCGACCTAGACATCCCGTCTCAGCAGGCGGCCCCTGACGTTCCAAAGCTGGAAGTCGTGGAGAAATTTGAACGGAACTTCAAGTCCCAGCCTCCGCTGGTACCGCATAAGTTTGAAAAGTACAAGATCTCGATCAAGAGCAACAAATGCCTGAAGTGCCACAGCAAGAAGAACTATAAGGAAGAGGAAGCCCCAATGGCCGGCAAGAGCCACTACACCGACGACAGTGGCAAAGAGTCCGACAAGTTCAACATGAGCCGCTATTTCTGCACCCAGTGCCATGTACCGCAGAAGTTAGTCAAACCACTTGTTGCAAATACTTTCTCAACCAACTAGTCAAATCTATTGAACCAAGAATCGCGGGGGTATGCAGTCAAATGACTGCTGCCCTCGTGTGCTGTAGAAGACTGATGTTCCTGTAACACACAGGAACTGAATCAAGCCGATAAAGGAAAAAAGAAATGGCCGAAGAGAAACCGGAAACCCCCGATATTGGAATCTGGAAATGGTTGCGCCGTCCCAGCAAGCATTATTCGATCCTTGCCCTTTTATCTTTTGGTATTTTCCTGGGTGTCCTTGGCTGGGGCGCTTTCAACACGGCCATGGAAATGACCAACGACGAGCAGTTCTGCATCTCGTGCCACGAAATGCGTAACAACGTTTATGCCGAATACAAGGAAACCATCCACTACAATAATCGCACAGGCGTTCGCGCCACCTGTCCTGACTGTCACGTCCCGAAGGAGTGGATATATAAGGTCGGACGTAAAATTCAGGCATCCAACGAACTGCTTCACAAGGTATTGGGTACCATCGATACCCGCGAGAAGTTTGAAGCAAAACGTTTAGAACTAGCTACGAATGTCTGGGACACCATGAAGCGAAACGACTCTCGCGAGTGCCGTAACTGTCATCGATATGACTTCATGGACTTCACCAAGCAGGAAAAGCGCTCAAAGAAACGTCACGCCAAAGCCATCAAAAAGGGCATGACCTGCATCGACTGCCACAAGGGCGTCGCTCACGAAATGCCAGCGGATTACGAAGAAGATTAAGTCAAGGCTGTATCATTAACACAATGACCGGGGAACAAAATTCCCGGTCATTTTATATCCAGCATCTTTTTCAGGTTGGATAAATCCCTGGCGATGGCTTTTGCCGACAACTCTTCCATTTTTCGGTAGCGCTTCAGCACTTCCTCGCCAAGTTTTGTCAGGCGGGCGCCGCCGCCGCTTTTCCCCCCTTTGACAGTCACCACAAGCGGTTCGTTGAAGCACTTATTCATAGTGTCAATCATGTACCATGCCCGTTTGTAACCCATGCCCATGCTTCGACCCGCGGCGGAGATTGATCCAGCATTCTTGATCTCTTCAAGGATCGCGGCTTTACCGGGGCCGATGGCGATGTCGGGGCCCAAAACTATCCGAATTCTGGCGCCTGTGGATTTTTTGTCTTTTTTCATGAGCGTAATCATTCAATGCCTGAAGACTGGATGCAAGCCCGCGTTGACACATTCCAACTCGTTCCCTAAAGAAGTACGGTTCAACCTCTTTATTGGAGCCCCCTATGGTCACCCCAAGTTTTAAGAAATTCGACACGCTCAGTCTTCATGCGGGTCAACAGGCAGACCCGGCAACGGGCGCCCGCGCAGTACCGATCTATCAAACGACATCATATATGTTCGATGACACCGATCATGCCGCAGCTCTTTATAACCTTGAACGCCCGGGGCATATTTATACCCGTCTGACGAATCCAACGGTTGCAGTTCTGGAAGAGCGGATCGCGGCCCTGGAGGGTGGCGTAGGGGCCATCGCCACGGCCAGCGGCATGGCGGCTATCTTCCTGGCGATAGCAACGTTGATGAACGAAGGGGGGCATATCGTTTCATCCGGGTCCCTATACGGCGGAACTCATAATCTATTCAGTTTTACCCTGCCCCGCTTTGGAATCACTACAACCTTTGTCGATGTTCGCGATCCGGACGCATTCCGAAACGCTATTCGGCCGGAAACCAGGCTGATCTTCGGCGAGACCCTTGGAAATCCGGGGATCGAGGTTATGGACATTCCCACCATTGCCGGCATCGCCCATGAAGCGGGCCTGCCGTTGATGATCGACGCCACTTTCTCGACACCTTACCTGATGAAAATTTTCGATCATGGCGCTGACCTGGCCATGCACTCTTTGACAAAATTCCTGGGTGGCCATGGCATCGCCATTGGTGGCGCATTTATCGACAGCGGCAATTTCGACTGGCAAGCATCTGGAAAATTTCCCAATCTGACCGAACCCTATCCTGGCTATCATGACCTAAACTTCGCTGACGAATTTGGCACGCAGGCCTTGATGATGCGCATGCGCGCAGAAGGCTTGATGAACTTCGGGGCCTGTATGAGCCCTGCAAACGCCTTCCATATTTTACAAGGCATCGAAACCCTGCCGCTTCGCATGCGGAAGCATGTCTCTAACGCCCAAACAGTAGCCGAATTCCTGGAAGAGTCCGACGAAGTGGAATGGGTCAACTACCCGGGTCTGAAAAGCCACCCAGATTATGAACTCGCGCAACGCCTGCTGCCCGATGGATGCGGGGCAATCCTCAGCTTTGGATTGAAGGGGGGACGCGCCGCTGGAAGGAAGTTTATCGAGTCGGTGAAACTGGCCTCCCATCTGGCCAACGTCGGCGATGCAAAGACGTTGGTTATTCATCCGGCCAGCACGACACACCAGCAAATGACGGCAGAAGCCCTGGCGACTGCAGGAATTGGAGAGGGCATGGTCCGCCTATCAGTCGGTCTGGAAGATACGGGCGATATTATTAGCGATCTGAAACAGGCGATACGCGCCTCACAGAAGGTTTAAAAAAAATGGACGTAATCGTAGATGGACTAAAGGCTCACGTTGCGACCGGAGGCCGGGACTCACAAAACGGCGAACCCGTCGTGATCCTTATTCACGGCGCTGGAATGGATAGGACAGTCTGGCAATTCCAGTCCCGCAACATCGCCTACCGGGAACGCCGGGTCCTCGCGGTAGACCTGCCCGGCCATGGGCGGTCTGACGGCACGCCGCCGGATACAATATCCGGAATGGCTGATTGGTTAAGCCGTTTTATGGAGGCGGCAGCGGTAGACAAGGCGATCCTGATCGGCCATTCCATGGGCGCACAAATCGCGCTGGACGCCGCCGCTCGCTACCCGGACAAAGTCGAAAAACTGGTTTTGATGGGCGTTGCCGAAACCATGCCGGTTCACCCCGATCTTCTGGCAGCCGCCGAGGCGAACCAGCCTCTTGCCCCTGAGTTGATAGTTTTTTGGGGTGTTGGCGAAAAATCGCAAATCGGAAGTCATCCGGAACCGGGCCTTTGGGTGCAGGGCGCCAGCCATGCCCTATTGAAGCTCGCCCCCGACGGCATAATTGCCAATGACCTTGCCGCCTGTAACGCCTACTCTGGTGGTGCAGAAGCGGCGAAGTTGGTCAAATGTCCTACCCTGTTTGTCCTTGCTCGTGACGATAAAATGACGCCGCCCAAGAAAGGGTTGGCGTTGGCTGAAAACATTGCAGACGCCAGAAGCGTCGTAATCGAGGAATCCGGACATATGATGATGGCCGAAACCCCCAATCAAGTCTTCGATGCTCTGAAAGGTTTTGTTTTTTAGGCTCAATCCGCTGTTTTTTTATAAGAAAAGAGGCCAATTTATGTAAGTGCGTTGAACGAAAAACTTTATAAAAAATCCAAGATATTCAATATGCTAGTTTTTGCATGCTATGTTATACTTGGTGTTCGCCAAGCAGAAATTATATGAGTGATAGCCATGCGAAACTTGGTATTCTGTTTGATCTGGTCGTTCATGCTGTTTTCCCTGCCATTTTCGGCGCATGGCGAACAGAAATTGTTGTTTGTCACTGTAAACAATTTTCCGCCGTATGCCTGGCAGGAAAATGGAAAGCCGACCGGCATCGATATCGAAATTATTCAAGCTCTGGCAAAACATACGGGAAAATCAATTTCTATCGAACAAATGCCGGCAAAGCGGGTTATCTTAATGATACAAAATGGATCGGCAGATGGCGGATTTGCGGCCTTTAAAAATCCTTCTCGACTAAAAATGGCACATTTCATTGATCCGCCAATCCACCTCAGCACCTATCAGATCTTTGTCAGAACGGGCGAAGATTTTTCGTTCAATAAAATTCAGGACCTAAGTGGAAAAGTAATCGGCAAAAACAGGGGATTCCATATCAGCGAGGAGTTTTCAAAAGCTTCAAAAGACAAGCTTTTTGAGATAGTTGAAGTAAGTGCGATGAAACAAAACATTTCTATGTTGGAAAAGGGTCGCCTCGATGCCTTTATTGGTAACCAGCATGAGGTGTCCTATATGCTCAAGCAACTAGGCCTTCTGGAAAAAATTGTCCCCCTTTCAAATCCAATAAGAACCCCACAATCAGCGCATCTTATGATTTCAAGATCTGCGAAAATTACTGATAAAGAAAAAACAATCAAACAATTAAGCAATGCCCTTCAAAAAATGAAGGAAAATGGCACTTTTGATTCAATTTATGAAAAATATGGGAATTAGTTCTGCTTCGTTAGGCCCAATTTTTTGTTGAAAATTTGCATTACGATTTTTTCTGTCAGGGATTTTAATGTCTCCCGCCAATGATGAAATACAGGCTATGGGCGAAAAGGAAGTCATCTCCGATTCTTCGCATGTGACTAATCGGCCAGGGCAAGACGAAACCGATAAAACCTCGGTAAACAGCTTTATACCTTCCGACAAGCCGCTGAAACGCAGCATTGGATGGAAATTGCTGACGCTAATCCTGTTCTTCAGTTCGTTGATCACATTGCTGCTAACGGCTGGGCAACTCTATTTTGACTTCCGTCGCGACGTGACGTCAATCGAGGCTCGCTTCGGAGAAATAGAAAGCAGCTACCTGACTAGTATTGCCGGTAGCTTATGGCATTTAGACCGCAGTCAATTACAAAGCCAGCTTGAAGGAATTGTGCGGCTACCGGATATGCAATATGCGGAATTGCGTGATACCACCGACGATACCGCTCCCAGCGTAAATATGACCGCCGGAGACAAAATGGGGCAATCGGTGATTTCCAGGGAGCTCGCTATTGTCTATAGGGACCGCGGAGCTGCCCAGATCATTGGAATGCTTCATATCGAGGCGACGCTCGATCATGTTTATCAGCGGCTGATCGATAAAACCCTGGTCATTTTGGGTAGTCAGGGCGTCAAAACCTTCCTGGTGTCATTCTTTATCCTGTTCGTCGTGTTTCGTCTCATTACGCGCCACCTCGGAAAGATCGCTGACCATCTAAATCGATACAATCTTGATGCCCCAATGCCGGCCATGAGTCTTGACCGGTATCCTGGGAAACAATTGGATGAAATCGACCAGGTGGTAAATGCCTTCAACGAACTAGAAAAGAATTTAATGGGCGCCCACAAGAACCTACGTCAGGCCAATATCAATCTGGAACAAAGGGTGGAAGAACGCACAAGCGAGTTAAAAAAGGAAATTTCCTTTCGCATGAAGGCTGAAGATGCCATTCGCAAGAGCGAAGAACGCATACGTCTTCTATTTGAGACTGTAGGGGCCATCATTGTCGTTTTGGACCCTGAAGGGAAAATACAGGAGTTCAACAAGGAAGCTGAACGGATATATAAAGTCAAAAGAGACGATGTTATTGGAAAAAACTATTTCGACCTATTCATCCCCGATGAGGCCAGGCCAAGTGTCCTAAGGGACATGAAAAAAGTTTTATCCGGTGTGCCGACGATCGGTTTTGAAAATCCTGTAGCGGCTAACGATGGCGTTGTCAGCCTTGTCATGTGGAACGTAACGCGGCTTCTAGACGAATTTGGCAGGCCCTCGGGTATAATCGCCGCGGGACAGGATATCACCGAGCGCAAGAAAGCCGAGGCCAGAATGCAACAGGTCATGTTGCAAGCCGAGGCCGCCAATCGCGCAAAATCAGACTTACTGGCGAACATGAGCCATGAGCTTCGCACTCCCTTGAATGCGATTATTGGCTTTTCCGATTCCATGATTGCCGAAACATTTGGCCCCATTGGCGATGACAGATACCGAGAATACCTGAGCGACATTCATTATTCCGGACAACATCTTTTGGAACTCATTAATGATATTCTCGAGGTTTCCTCCATTGAGGCCGGCGCTTTGAAACTACAGGAAGAAAAAATCAACATTGATGAAATTGTCGATGCCTCGATTCGACTCGTCAAAGCACGCGCAGACAATGGAAAACTAAAGCTGTCGTCATCAATTGCTCCAGAGCTTCCTGAACTTTATGCCGACCCCCGGCGAATAAAACAGGTTTTACTCAATCTCCTATCCAATGCGGTGAAGTTCACCCTTGAAAAAGGAGAAATTTCGGTCAATTCATGGTTGGCGGAAAACGGCTCGATTACTATTTCCGTGTCCGATTCGGGAATCGGAATGGATGAAAAAGAAGTAAAAGTTGCTTTGAGCAAATTTGGGCAAGTAGATAGCGGCCTTGATAGAAAGCACGAAGGTACTGGCTTGGGGCTAACCTTGTCCAAGGGGCTGCTGGAACTGCACGGCGGAAGGCTGGACATTGAAAGTGGGAAAGGGAAAGGGACCTTGGTATCAATGCATTTTCCGCCTGAAAGAACAGTATTGAACTGATATTTATTAACCCCAGTACCTTCCTGCTATCCCAAATGTGCTTCTGCTTGTTCCAGGTCTTCGGGGCGGTTGATATTGAAAAATGGATCTAAAGGCTCGATCGGCCAGTCGACGTGAACGATGTTATAGCGCGCGGTCCAAAGGTCAATTTTTCTTATTTCCTCCTCGATCATAGCCTTATGCAGATTATCTGAAAGATCTACTGACCAGAGGGCAAAAACCGGGTGAGTCCTTTCATTTGAACGGGCACACGCGATTTCCGCATTCAACCCCTCGGCGGCGGCAAGCAATCGGGAAACTAGATCGTCGGGAAAAAAAGGCGCATCGGTAGGAAATGTGGCAATCCACTTTGCATTCGGTATATTTTTCCTCGCCCATTCCATGCCAGTGAGAACTCCGGCTAGCGGGCCAGCAAATCCTTCTATAACGTCAGCCACCACGGGCAACCCGAATTCATCAAAACGCGAAGGATCACCGGCGGCATTTACTATTAATGATCCAACCTGTGGCGCCGCAGTTTCTATGCTATGGGCCAACAGGCTTTTGCCACCAAGTTGTTGCAAACATTTATCGCCGCCACCCATTCGCCGGGCTAGTCCCCCCGCAAGCAGAACCCCGACAACCTCGCTTGAATCCGTCATGCGGGGACCTCTTCGACCCCTTCAAGATCCTTAACGATACGTTCTTGTCCGGCAAGAGCTATAAAACGCCGACCGCGGGCGCGACCGATCAGGGTCAATCCCACTTGTTTGGCCAACTCCACTCCCCAGGCGGTAAATCCCGACCGCGAAACCAGTATCGGCACACCCATTTGTACTGTTTTGATCACCATTTCGCTTGTTAGCCTTCCCGTAGTGTAGAAGATCTTGTCATCGCCAGTCATATTATGCTGGAACATATAGCCTGCTATCTTGTCGACGGCGTTATGACGTCCGACATCTTCCATATACAGTAGTGGGCGGTCTTGGTGAGCCAATACGCATCCGTGAATTGCCCCGGCCTCAAGATATAGGCTTGGCGTCGTATTGATCTTTTTAACGAGACTAGCCAGCCAAGAGGTTTTTATTATCTGGTCTTTCGGCAACGTGATTGTTTCAAATTTTTCCATCACATCGCCAAAAACAGTACCCTGAGCGCATCCGGAAGTAAGAGTTTTCTTTTTAACTTTTTCTTCGAAGGTCGTCTTCATGGCCGTTCGCACAACCACGCAATCGATGTCCGGATCGTAATCGATGCTTGTAATGCGATCTTCATCATGAAGCATATTCTGGTTGATCAAGTACCCCAGCGCCAGATATTCCGGGTAATCCCCTATCGTCATCATCGTTACAATTTCCTGACCATTGAGAAACAAGGTCAAAGGGCGTTCAACGGTGACTGATGTCGTTATGGGCTGGCCGTCATGATCAACGCCCTCGACACGCTCGGTTAAACGGGCATCATCGGGATTGGGTGAGATAAGATATTCAGAATCCATAAGTCATATATTCTGCTAGCTGGGGCGCAAATCAAGTATCAATATTTAGCGGTTGCAGGTAATCGATTTTTAGCAACAATCACCCCATGGTTAAATCAACGAATCCATTTACAAAATTGCCCATTTTTTATGGCTGGATTGTAATTGCTGTTGCCTTCATCACCATGGCGGTGGTGGTGAACGCCCGTACCGCTTTTTCCCTCCTGTTTCCTGCTATTCTCGACGAATTTCAATGGGACAGAGGGGTAATCGCCGGAGCGTTTTCTATAGGATTCGTAGCCTCGGGCGCTCTAACGCCGATAATGGGATTCGCCATGGATCGTTGGGGTCCGCGAGTAGTCATTCCAATTGGCGGAGTTATGGTGATTTCAGGCCTATTAGGTGCAACCATCGTCTCATCCCCGATTGGTTTTTACATTTATCTAGGCGTTTTGGTTATTAGTGGCAGCGTCGCCATGACATATTTTGTCCATTCCATGTTCCTGCCCAATTGGTTCGTCAGAAAACGGGGACTGGCGATCGGAATCGCCTTTTCCGGGGCTGGAATAGGGTCGATAACCCTTTTGCCTTGGTTCCAGACAATCATCGACAGTTCCGGTTGGCGGGAAGCCTGTATCGTTATTTCAGGCGTGGTCGCCGTTATCATCCCCTTGACAGCCTACTTTCAACGACTGCGCCCGCAGGAGCTTGGTTTGGAACCGGATGGGGATGCTGCCGTTGAAGAAGCCAAAGGCAAAAAAATGCCTGATCCAATTGTCGACAAAAACTGGGTCGAAACCGATTGGACTTTAGGCTTGGCTATCAGAACATCCCGGTTTTGGTGGGTGTTCTGCGCTTATTTTACGGCCCTATACGCTTGGTATGCAGTTTTGGTCCATCAAACGGTCTACCTAATCGAATCTGGATTTGACAGCACTACCGCCGCAACAGCCTTAGGACTTGTCGCCCTTTTTGGGATCGCCGGGCAGATTTGCGTAGGGGCGCTATCGGATCGAATCGGTCGCGAAGGAGCCTGGACGCTGGCGTTGATGGGTTACATCGTTTGTTATGGTATCCTGCTGGAACTGCCAAACACACCTTCCAATTTTCTATTATATCTGATGGTCGCCATGCAGGGGTTACTGGGTTTCGGACTTTCCGCAATCTACGGTTCCGTTACAGCAGAAATTTTCACCAGCCGCCACTTCGCCAGTATTTTCGCCGTTTGCGGATTGGGCGGAAATGTCGGTGCCGGAGTCGGCCCCTGGTTAACCGGTTACCTATTCGATAATTCAGGCAGTTACCAATCGGCGTTCTGGCTTTGCATCGTAATGTGCATAACTTCCATTTTTTGTATGTGGATGGCGGCGCCCAGAAAAGTAAGACTGGTCGCAGGGAGAGCCGCAAAGAGGGCTAACGCGTCTTAGTTTTCCTGCAAGTATTCAATACCGGATATCGAACGAATGTTTTGCATCACTTCAGGGGTGATGGCGAACCTTTCGTTCAAATCTATGTCCACTTCGCGGCCATCTTCCAGGCGGGCGGTAACGACTACCATTCCCCTACCCCTGCCGCCACTGGCATCCTGTAGGACTTCCTGAATGACCTGCAGCGGTTCGGGTGAGCTAATAGTAATATTGAGGCCCGCCTGCGCTTTGGAGGCGACCTTGTCTAACGGTTCTATTGAATTAGCCGTGAAGCGAGGCTGGTCACCCTCAAACTGGACACCGGCTTTGATAAACAGAGAATTGCCGACCTCGAACAGATCGCGCACCATGGCCAGCAATTCTGAAAACACCATTATCTCGAAAATACCGGACGCGTCAGACAAAGAAACGAACGCATACCGGTTACCCTTTCCGGATGTGCGTTCTGTCTTGCCAATTACGGTACCGGCCATATTGACAGCGCCCGGGTGCCCTTCGCGAATTATTTCCGCCGACGGGCGTGCTTTGATTCTTTCCAGGCTTTTGCCATATGCATCAAGCGGATGGCCGGAAAGATAAAAACCGACGGCATCGAATTCCTCTTTCATCCGGTCTGTCGGAGACCAATCCGATACTTCCGGCAAGGTCACGGCAGGCATGGGTGCGGCTTCGCCTCCAAACAATCCGATTTGATCGCTGTTTCTGTCCTGGGCTGCGGCATTGGCATGGCGCATGATGGTTTCGATGCCTTCGAAAACCTGCCGTCTGTTCGGGTTCATCCTATCAAATGCCCCTGCCCTGACTAGATTTTCCATAAGCCTTTTATTGACAACCTTGGAATCCACGCGGTCAGCAAAATCAGCGATATTCTCGAAGGGACCATTCTGAATGCGCTCATCAACAAGCAGGCGCATGGCTGCATCACCGACGTTTTTAACGGCGGCGAGGGCATATCGGACACCCGCCTTGCCGTCTATGTCATCTTCCACTCTGAAATCCGCTGCAGAAGCATTGACGTCCGGCCCCAACACGGGAACGCCAAGGCGGTCTAACTCCTGACGGAAAAGATTCAGTTTATCCGTATTGTTTATATCCAGGGTCATCGAAGCGGCGAGAAATTCTACCGGATAGTTAGCTTTGAAGTAGGCAGTTTGATAAGCAACCAGTGCGTAGGCAGCGGCATGGGATTTGTTGAATCCGTAGCCGGCGAACATATTGACCTGATCAAATATCTGCGATGCCTTTTGTTCCGGCACGCCCTTGGCTTTGGCGCCGTCGACAAAGACTTTGCGTTGCGCATCCATTTCGGCCTGAATCTTCTTGCCCATGGCGCGACGCAGCAGGTCAGCACCACCCAGCGTATAGCCAGAAAGTTCTTGAGCGACCTGCATGACCTGTTCCTGATAGATCATGATGCCGAAGGTTTCCTTCAGGATTCCTTCAAGCGTGGGATACAGGTAATCTGGCTCCTCCTCACCGTGCTTGCGGGCGATATAACTTGGAATATTTTCCATCGGGCCGGGACGGTATAGCGCCACGACGGCAATGATGTCTTCGAAGGTATCGGGCTTCAGTTTACGAAGCACGTCGCGCATGCCCGTGCTTTCCAACTGAAAGACACCGGTCGATTCCCCTCGGCCAAGCATCTGAAAGGTTTTTTCATCATCAAGCGGGATTGTAGAAAGATCGATATCTATTCCCCGCTCTGCGACATATTCTACGGCCTTTGAAAGTACCGTTAAGGTCTTCAGCCCCAAAAAGTCGAACTTCACCAATCCAGCGGATTCGACATATTTCATATTGAACCCGGTTACCGGCATGTCGGATCGAGGATCGCGGTAGAGCGGGATCAGCTTATCCAGCGGCCTGTCACCGATGACAACGCCCGCCGCATGGGTCGAGGCGTGCCGGTACAGTCCCTCCAGCTTGAGACCGATTTCGGTCAGTCGCCCGACTGTCTCGTCAGCCCTAATTTCTTCCTTGAACTGGGGCTCTTCTTCTATGGCTTCGGCAAGTGTTGTTGGATTAGCTGGGTTGTTAGGTACCAGTTTGCATATTCGGTCTACCTGACCGTAGGGCATTTCCAACACGCGCCCAACATCGCGTAGAACAGCGCGGGCTTGCAATTTTCCAAAAGTAATGATTTGGGCGACATGATCGCGGCCATACTTTTCCTGCACGTAGCGAATGACCTCGTCACGGCGATCCTGGCAGAAATCGATATCGAAGTCCGGCATGGAAACACGTTCCGGATTGAGGAAGCGTTCGAACAACAGGCCCCACCGAAGGGGATCAAGGTCGGTGATGGTCAGGGCCCAGGCGACGACGGAGCCAGCACCCGAGCCACGGCCCGGACCGACGGGAATATTGTGCTGTTTGGACCAATGAATGAAATCGGCAACGATCAAGAAATAGCCGGGAAATCCCATCTCAATAATGACGCCCAGTTCATAATCCAATCGTTCCCGGTAGGGCTTGGCTATGTCGTCTTTTTCTTGTTCGCTCATCCCCTCACGGTAGATTTGCTTCTCCAGCCTTTCTTCCAATCCGGCGACCGATTGGGCGCGTAATTCGTCTTCCTCGCTGCGGCCTTCGCCGCAATCAAATGGAGGAAGGATTGGGTCAATTTTTTCTACCTTGCAGGCGCAACGCTGGGCGACAACGAGGGTATTGTCGATAGCCTCCGGCAGGTCTGCGAAAAGAGCACGCATTTCCTCAGCCGATTTGAAATAGTGCTGACGCGTGAGGCGGCGGCGCTCCGCCTGGCTAACGTAAGCACTAGCGGCAATGCAGATCAGCGCGTCATGGGCGTCATACATGTCGGGAGTTGCAAAAAACGCCTCGTTGGTGGCAACAAGGGGCAAGTCGTGCCTATAGGCTAGTTCTATGAATCTGGGCTCGGTGCGCTTTTCCACGTCCAGCCCATGGCGCATGATTTCAATGTATAGGCGGCCGGGAAAAGCCTCCTTCAGACGTAAAAGAAGGGCCTCGGCAGCAGCATCCTGCCCTTCATCCAGAAGATAACCAACTGGGCCCGAAGGACCGCCTGTAAGGGCAATCAGGCCGCCACCATATTGCAACAAATCCTCAAGGCTGACGCGAGGTTCGTCGGGTTCGTCTTCTTCCCCCGCATGACCCAGGTAGGCCAGTCCAAGGAGTTTCAGCAGGTTTCTGTAACCTTCGTCATTCTGTACCAACAGGACGAGATTATCGCCAAGATCCAGGGACTGCTGGCCGGGGCTACCTTCCGCGGTTGGTTCCCTTAAAACAGAAATCTGACAACCGATAATTGGCTGCACCCCGGCATCGGCGCAGGCGGAAGAAAATTCAAGCCCGCCAAACAGGTTGTTTGTATCCGTAATAGCGACGGCCGGCATGCGTTGTTCCTGGCATATTTTTACCAGTTCCTTGGACCGGATGGCCCCTTCCGATAAGGAATAGGCTGTATGGACACGAAGATGAACAAAATCGGCATGTGGGGTTTGGGAGTCGCTCATAGTTGAAAGGATTCCACACACAGGGCCAACCGTCATCAAGAAGTTATCCCCATTTATCGGATTTTTAACGCTCATGTCCTACAAAGAAAAAATGAAAGAGTGGTTCGTTTATATCGTCAGAAATCGCAGCAATATCCTGTACACGGGTATCGCTAAGGATACGGCCCGCCGGATCGAGGAACACAATTGTGGTCGAGGGGCAAAATTCACGCGTGGACGTGGGCCGTGGCAACTGGTTCACTCGGAAGGCCCGTTTAGTCATGGCGATGCCCTGCGGCGAGAAAGGGAGGTAAAAAAAGACTACACCCTGAAAAGGGAAATAAAATCACAGGCTTATGATTTGGTTTAGGCTGTGCTACGTCCTAAAATGTCAAGTCATGGAGACGAGCGATGTCAGCCAAACACTTCTATCTACTGCCGGGTATACTGCTTCTTCTTGGCTGTGAGGGACCGCGCCAGGGCGAGATCACCCCTTTCACTATTAATGCCGGTATTATCGGGAAATCCGATACGACACTGACCATCAAACGGGATGGTTTCGGGCAAACCGAAGTTCGCACGGCCGAGGGTAATCGAGGCTGGCTCTCCGTGGCGTTGATCACAACCAATAGCGCTGGCGTCATATCCAGCGTGGGCGAAGTTCCGCGGTTGACTTTAAAGGGCTGGAAGACGCTAAAGGGAAAACAGCTCGCTTTCGGCAAACATGGCAAAACCGGTTCACCCAACGGAGACATAGACTACGAGCGTTTTTCATTCGAGGGAAATAGCTGCTTTCATTTCCACAAACTGCAATACCGCTCCATGACCGATGGCCAGGGCCGATATCGTCGAATTTTAACCGGTTATGTCTGTGATCAAAAAGATAGCGCGGTGGCGGATGAAAACGTGACGACGTTTCTAAATGATATCACTTTGCCGCCTGTCGATGCTCCCAACTATATGGCAAATTCAGAGCCTGTGACCCAGTTCGACCCGATCCGTCCTATTCGAATCAGAAAAGCCATTGAAGGCGGATGCCTGAATACGGGTTGTTGAATCGAACTTCTAATAGACTAAATGACCATCGTCCAACGTGACAACTCGGTCCATCCGGGCTGCGAGGTCTGGATTGTGTGTGGCGACCAATGCCGCAAGCCCGGCGCCACGGGCCAACCTCATCAATACTTCAAAGACTTCGCTCGCAGTATGCGGATCAAGGTTGCCCGTGGGCTCGTCTGCCAAAAGAAGTTTCGGCGCGTTGGCCAATGCACGGCCGATGGCGACACGCTGCTGCTCGCCGCCGGACAATCTCGCCGGGCGATGGGTGGCCCGCTCACTCAAGCCTAGCCACTCCAGCATTTCGTTCGCCCGTTTCTTGGCTTCCCTGCGACTGATACCGGCGATGATTTGTGGAATGGTGATGTTCTCGCGCGCCGAGAACTCTGGCAATAGATGGTGGTATTGGTAAACGAAACCTAGATGGTGCCGCCGTACACGCGTGCGGTTATCGTCGTTCAAGGCGCCGCACAATTCACCGGCGATGGTGATTTCGCCATTGTCGGGCTTTTCAAGCAGTCCGGCGATATGCAGCAATGTCGATTTTCCCGCCCCGCTGGGACCGACCAGGGCGACGATTTCTCCCGCCTTCAAATTTAGGTCTATACCGCGAAGAACTTCCAATCTGTTTTTACCCTGCCGGAAGGTCCGCTCGATACCACGCAGGTTCAGCACTTGGTCACTCATAGCGCAGCGCCTCCGCCGGGTCGATACGGGCCGCCCGCCACGATGGATACAATGTAGCCAGGAACGAAAGCCCTAATCCCATCAGCACAACGGCAATGACTTCCGCCGTATCGACGACCGCGGGCAACTGGGAAAGAAAATAAATTTCGGCCGCAAAAAGCTCCGTGCCGGTCAGGCCCTGTATCCACTGGCGAATGGCCTCGATATTGTTAGCGAACGACAGCCCTAGGGCAAACCCGGCGAATGTTCCGATAATGCCTACCGAGGCGCCGCTGATAAAAAATATGCGCATAATGGTTCCCTTGGAAGCCCCCATGGTGCGCAAAATAGCGATATCCCTGCCCTTGTCCTTCACAAGCATGATCATTGACGAGATGATGTTGAAAGCGGCGACGAGAATGATCAGCGTCAGGATCAGGAACATGACGTTGCGTTCCACCTGAATGGCGTTGAAGAAACTGGCGTTGGCCCGCTGCCAGTCGTGCACACGAAGACTCCGCTCGCTTAATGGCACAACCTGGCGGCCGATCTCCATGGCCTTATCCGGATGGATGACGCTCACCTCCAGATTACTGACGGCGCCCGGCATCTTGAAATAAGTCTGGGCAGCAGAAAGCTGCATGAAGACGAAGCCGACGTCGTATTCGTACATACCGATTTCAAACGTTGCCGCGACCCGGTATTTCTTCATTCTGGGTACGGTGCCGAAGGCGGTGATATTTCCCTTTGGAGATATCAAGGTAATATTGTGGCCAACCCCGACGCCCAATTTCCGCGCCAACCGAGTACCAATGACAACGCTGTCTTTGTCGAAATGATCCAGGGAGCCACCCTTGATGTTATCGGCGACAATCGCCCGGCCCTTTAAGTCATCTGGCCGGAATCCACGCACAACCGCGCCGCTGGCTTCTTTACTGGCGCTCACCATGACCTGTCCCTCGATGATGGGCGATACGTCCGTTACGCCTTCCAGCCCGCGGATTTTATCTGCTATATCGTCGAAATCGGTTAACTGTTCGGATTGGCCGTATATGCTTAAATGACCATTGATGCCAAGAATTCGGTTCAACAATTCCTCGCGAAAGCCGTTCATCACCGACATCACGATAATCAACGTCGCCACACCCAGCGCAATACCCAAAAGCGAAAACCAGGCAATGACGGAAATGAATCCTTCCTGACGGCGGGCCCGCAAATAGCGCATTGCCATCATCCATTCAAAGGCTGAGAACATCCGCTCGTCTAGCCTTTCAAACGGTTGAGGGTTTCGTCCGGCGATATTTCAACCCTTTCCCCGGTTTTGCGGTTCTTGAATTCGACGACGCCATCCTTGACGCCCCTTGGCCCGATGACGATCTGCCAAGGCAGGCCGATCAGGTCCATATCGGCGAATTTGGCCCCCGCCTTTTTATCGCGATCATCGTAAAGGACTTCGATCCCGGCGTCCTTCAACGAAGCGTACATGTCGTCACAAGCCTTGGTGCATGCATCGTCCCCGTGTCTCAGATTGATCAGGCCGACTTTGTACGGGGCTACACTTTCCGGCCAGATAATGCCGTTTTCATCATGGGAAGCCTCAATGATAGCGCCTACAAGACGCGAAACGCCAATACCGTATGAACCCATCTCGACTGTTATTTCCTCGCCTTCAGGCCCGGTCACCACCGCACCCAGCTTTGAAGAATACTTGTCGCCGAAATAGAAAATATGGCCTACCTCAATCCCCCTGGCCGAAATCAAATCATCACCCAGGGCATTCTCGGCCTCAGGGTCGCGTTTTTCGTCAGTTGCCGCGTATTGGCTGGTAAACTTGTCGACAATAGGCTGCAGGTCTTCACTAAAATCGACATCCGAATCAGCCCAGGACATGTCGATGAAGTCCCGATGGCAGGCAATCTCGCTTTCGCCGGTGTCGGCCAGGATCAGAAATTCATGGCTCATGTCGCCGCCAATGGGGCCCGTATCGGCGGCCATTGGTATGGCCTTAAGCCCTAGGCGTTCATAGGTTTTTAGGTACGAAACGAACATCTTATTATATGAACGCCGCGCCCCGTCCTTATCCAGATCGAACGAGTACGCATCCTTCATCAGGAATTCCCGACCCCGCATTACGCCGAATCTGGGCCTGACCTCATCACGGAATTTCCACTGAATGTGATACATCAGCTGGGGGACATCTTTATAGCTGCGAACCGAATTGGCGAAGATTTCGGTGATTTGCTCCTCGTTAGTCGGGCCATAGAGCATATCGCGCTCGTGGCGGTCGCGGATTCGCAACATTTCCGGTCCATAGTCGTCGTAGCGTCCACTTTGACGCCACAAGTCCGCCGGTTGAATGGTCGGCATCAAGACTTCATGGCAATTGATGGCGTTCTGTTCCTCGCGAACAATTTGCTCGATTTTTCTAAGCACCTTCAAACCCAGCGGCAACCACGAATAAATACCGGCGCTGGACTGTCTGATCATTCCGGCCCGCAGCATTAATCGGTGGGAAACGATTTGCGCCTCGGCCGGTGTTTCTTTCAGGGTAGGTAGAAAATAAGCAGATAAACGCATTAATATAGGGCCTTAGACTGTAAACAATTGATTGCCGGACTTTATGCGATGGCAGCCTTTACTGCAATGGCGTTAGGGCCAATTTCACTCTTCGTAAATGGCTTGGTCGACACGCATCCAGGGGGGCTTGGCTTTAACAATGCGCTTGTAGGCCGGACATTGGGGGCTGTGGGCGCCGGGCAAGTAGCCCAAGCTCATCAGGAACTCGTTGACGATTTCGCCTCCAGTAAACTTGAAAGTATTCTTGAACAGTTTGACCCAACCGGATTTAGGCATTGGATGGTTGGATTCGAGGAATTTCGCGAATCCGCCATGGGTATCGCGCATCGCCTGAATGCGTTTTGCATTTTCTATGATCGAGTTCACCTTCAGACGATTACGAATAATTCCGGCGTCGCCTAGCAGACGCTCGACATCCTTTTCGCCGTAGGCCGCCACCGTGTCGACATCAAACCCGTCAAAGGCCTCAAATGTTGTTGCGCGCTTCTTCAGGATCAATTCCCATGAAAGTCCTGCCTGGAAGATTTCCAACGCCAGTAACTCCAGCAATACAGCCTCGCCTTCGCGCGGCAAGCCGTACTCGTCGTCGTGATAGGGTCCGTGGATAGGGTTGCCAGGGGCGATGTCGCAATACCAGTTCATAGCCTCACTTTGAGTTTATATTTACGGCAAACAAGATGAACATAATGCCCCAACTGATCACGGCGATAACAACAAGATAAATGGCCGCCATAAAAACCATTTTCGGGTTCATTCTGGCGACTTTGCGTTTTTCAACGGCTTTCTGGTCAGCGTTATCCTTTTCCGCGATCAAGTTTCCACCGGATTTAGATCATGCCTGTTCGATTTCAATAAGCGCCCCCTGAAAATCCTTGGGGTGCAGGAAAAGAACCGGCTTTCCATGAGCCCCAATTTTCGGCTCTCCTCCGCCCAGAACCCGCGCACCTTCCGATACCAGACGATCACGCGCAGCGAGGATATCCTCGACCTCGAAACACATATGATGAATCCCTCCGGAAGGGTTTTTATCCAGAAAGCCCTGGATCGGAGAATTGTCTCCCAAGGGATACAGCAGTTCCACTTTGGTGTTGGGAAGTTCGACAAAGACAACCGTGACGCCATGGTCCGGTTCATCCTGAGGTTCTGAGAGCGTAGCGCCCAGCATATTCCTATAGCCCTTGCAGGCGGCTTCAAGGTCGGGTACGGCGATGGCGACGTGATTTAGATTTCCAATCATGGGGTTATCAACACCTGTTTCTATTTCACAAACAATTATATTTCGACCAGATGCACCTGGGTAACGGGTTTTTTATCCAGTCGCTCCCGGAACATTCTACGAACGACAAGCCGAATGGCTTCATTCGTCGTCTCGTCATGGCTATTCTTTTTCAACAAATCCCTGATAGCGCTCAGCACTTCATCATGCAAGCCGTCATCACCGTCTTCAAGGACGCCCGTGGTCGTTAATATGGGATCAGAAACCAACTGCCCGTTTTTGTCTACCACCACCGTAACGACAGCCGTGCCGTTCCAAAGTGCGCGCTTGCGGCCTCGGATCAATTCCCCATCCAAGGGCACGACCCTGTTTCCTTCAAGCGCCAACCGGCCTGCCGGTACATGATCTACAATTCCAGGTTCGCCGGGGCCGATACGCATCATGGTTCCGTTTTCGCCAACAATGGTATGGCCGACCTGACATTCTTCAGCCAAGCGGGCATGCTCCGCCATGTGGCGCAGTTCCCCATGGACCGGGATGGCGATTGCGGGACGGACATGCTGATACATACGCACCAGTTCATCGCGAGCGGGATGACCGGATACATGAACGAAATGGTCCCGCTCCGTCATCACATGGATGCCGGAACGCACAAGCTGATTTTGCAAGCGTCCGATGGAGGTCTCATTTCCCGGAATTATTCGGGATGAGAAAATGACCGTATCTCCCTCATCCAGGCTTATTCGGGGGTGACTGCCTGATGCGATCCTGGAAAGAGCGGCCCTTGGTTCCCCTTGCGATCCGGTGCAAACAATGAGCGTTTTGTCACGGGGAAGAAATCCGGCTTGATCTTCATCCAGGAAGGCCGGGGTGTTCTGAAGGCATCCATGCGCCCGTCCGACCTCGCTAAAACGCCATAAGGCCCGACCGGCCAGAACCACGTCGCGATCATTCGCGGCGGCCGCAGCCGCAATGGTTTCCAGTCTGGCGACATTCGACGCAAAACAGGTAACGACAACACGCTCGTTAAGTGTCGATATCAGTTCTGTCAGGCTTTCCAGCAAATCGCCTTCTGACCCGGAAGTCCCTGCCGAGAACACATTGGTTGAATCGCAAACAATAGCCAGGGTCCCTTCCTCGCCCAATCGCTGTAGGGCCGCTTCATCGGAAACATCCCCGACAACCGGATCTGGATCGAATTTCCAGTCTCCGGTGTGAAGCACCGTACCTACCGGGGTTCGGATGGCTATGGCGTTCGGTTCAGGTATCGAGTGGGTCAGGGTAATCAATTCCAGCTCAAATGGGCCAACCGAGAACTTTCCACCCAACGGAATCACCGTCACGTCCACTTCGTCCTCCAGGTCGGCCTCGGCCAGCTTGCGCGCGAGAATTTCCGCAGTGAACGGCGTGGCGTAGACCTGACATCCAAGTCGCCGCCAAAGATGAGCGACGGCACCCAGATGATCTTCATGTGCGTGTGTCAGAATCAGCGCTTCTAGTTGATCCAGGCGTTCTTCAATAAACGCCGGATCGGGCATCATGACGTCTACACCCGGTAGCGATCCGTCGCCGAAAGTAATGCCAAGATCGACCATGATCCAGCGTTCCTCTCCTGCAGAGCCGTAGCCGTACAGGTTGAGGTTCATGCCGATCTCACCGGCGCCACCGAGAGGAAGAAATAGAAGTTCGTCGTTCGCCGACATTCTTTAAGACGTTCTGTTGAGTTGATGGATAGCGTAGAGTCCCCGCAGGGTCAGTTCGCTGTCGGCACATTCGATTTCGTCCGTAGCCTCGGCAAAAAGGGGAGCCAGGCCGCCCGTGGCGATTACTTTCATCGGTTCGCCATATTCTTCGGCGATCCGCCTGACAACGCCTTCGATCATCGAAAGGTAGCCCCAATAAATACCCGACTGCATAGCCGAAACCGTGCCTGTACCGATGACACGATCGGGACGACAAATAGCGACCCTGGGCAGCTTCGCCGCTGCCAAATGCAGGGCTTCCTGCGACAAATTGACGCCCGGCGTGATGATACCGCCGGTATAATTGCCATTGGCATCGACGACATCGAAAGTCGTCGCCGTGCCGAAATCGACAATAATCAATGGTCCGCCATAGCTCTGGTGAGCTGCGATCGCATTCACAAGTCTGTCAGCGCCAACTTCCTGCGGCTGGGGTAGAAGCACTTCTATACCTAAGTCGACACCTTCCTCGCCGACAACCAAAGGATCTGTATCGAAGTAAGTCCTGCATAAGGTCTTCAGGTTAAACAGTGTCGATGGCACTACCGTGGCGATAATCGCGCTATCGATAGCGGAACGGTCAATCCCATCCAGATTCATCAGTTGCATCAACCAGACGCCATGTTCATCCGCAGTATGGTCGCGGGTGCTGGATGCGCGCCATTCGCCGAGCACGACTCCGTCATCATCAAAAACAGAAAAGACCGTATTCGTATTTCCAGAATCGATTGCCAGAAGCATATGCCAGTATCCTAAATTCAGGTAACAGCTGGGATATTATACAAAAACATCTCCAGCGGTGATACGCCGCTCGTTGCCGTCCTGCAGCAGGATTAAAGCCCCATCTTTGTCCAGAGCCTTGAATTCCCCTTTCAGGGTTTCGTTTTCCAGCCTGACTGTAATTTCCTGCCCTAGCCATGCGGCGCGGCGCAACCAGGCTTTTCTGGCCGGCTGAAAACCCAGGTTTTTCCAGGTTACCCATCCGGCGAGGAAACGCAGGCAGAAAGCCTCCAGCATCTTTTCCACCGTTACATCCTTCGCGCCTTCCCTGTCCAATGAAGTAGCGGGAAATTCAACGTCTTCAGGATATGAATCTATGTTCAGGCCCGCTCCTATAACCAGCCAATCCATTCCCCCTAGGGAAAGGGATTGCGATTCCAGCAATATGCCGGAAACCTTCCGCCCTTCGACCAGCACGTCATTAGGCCATTTGCAGTTTACGAAAGTTCCCTTCGGCAATACGGCCGCAATCGCATCGGCCATGCCTACGGCAGCGATAAAACTCAGCTGCATAGCCTTAAAAGCATGGCATTGCGGCCTTAGCAGCAGCGAACAATAGAGATTGCCTGATTGTGATGCCCATTCCCGCCCCCTGCGGCCCCGTCCAGCCGTCTGTTCCTTTGCCCAAACGACGATGCCTTCGGCGGCGCCACTTTCAGCAAGGCGCTTGGCCTCTTCATTGGTACTGTCGATACTGTCGTAGGCCAGCAGCTTGTAGGGGCTCGGTAGAGTTAGTGTCATCCCGCAAATAAGGCTGATGCCGCGGCGGCGGCGCTATCGATAATAACGCCGGGGAACAGGAAGAATGCGATGACAAACAAGGCGGTTCCGAAGATTACAATCCCGAGCGACCGGCTCACCGGCTTCTCCAAAGGTTGCGTAGCTTCTTCGAAATAGACCACCTTGATTACGCGCAAGTAATAGAATGCTCCGACCACACTGCTCAAAACGCCGATTATCGCCAAGCCGTAAAACCCCGCGTCGACGGCAGCAAAGAAGATGTACAGCTTGGAGAAGAAACCGGCCAGTGGCGGAATGCCCGCCATCGAGAACATGAATACGGCAATGGCTGCGGCGATCATTGGATGGGTTTTCGACATTCCCGCCAAATCGCTGATATTTTCAACCATGCGGTCTCCCCGACGCATGGTAAGGATGCATGAAAAAGCACCGATATTCATGAACAGATAAACCGCCATATATATCATGATTCCGCGCACGCCTGCCTCATCGGCTACGGCAAGGCCAATCAGGGCGTAACCAACATGACCGATGGAACTGTACGCCATCAGTCGTTTGATATTGGTCTGGTTGATGGCGGCAAAAGCGCCCAAAAGCATCGATGCTACCGAAATCAACACGACGATCTGCTGCCAGTGCTGGGTCAGATCCCCGAATGGGCCGACCATAACCCGAATGAAAAGTGCAATAGCGGCGATCTTGGGCCCGACCGAGAAAAAGGCCGTAACCGGTGTCGGTGCGCCCTCGTAGACATCGGGAGTCCACATATGAAACGGCACTGCGGAGACTTTGAAGGAAAGACCGGCGAGAATAAAGACGATACCGACGATTAATCCAATCGAGGCATGGGGGCCATGGCCGTCGGCGAACATAGCGCCCAGGGCGGCGAAATCCGTTGTTCCAGCAAAACCGTACACAAGGGATGAACCATAAAGCAGCATGCCGGACGCCACGGCACCCAGGACAAAATACTTAAGCCCCGCTTCAGTGGAGCGTTCATCGTCACGGTTAAAGGTCGCAATCACGTACAACGACAACGATTGCATTTCCAAACCCAAGTACAGGGACAACAGGTTGTTGGCCGATATCATCACCATCATGCCAAGGGTGGCGAAGACGATAAGAATGGCGTACTCGAAGCGGGCGATACCCTGGCGTTCCATGTATTCCTGTGAGATCACCAAGGTTAACGCTGAAGCCATAAGGACCAGCACTTTGAAGAAGACCGCGAAAGGGTCGCTTACAAACATGCCGTTGAAAGTTTGCAATACGCCTCCGGCAACGGTGGCAACCAGCATCATGGCCAAGACCATCGTGATCATACCAAGACGAGAGACAAGACGCGCCGTTTTCACTTCTCCGGCATTGTCATCGGCCTTTTGAAAAACGCCTACCATCAAAAGCGCCATGCCGACGATCGCCATAAAGATTTCCGGTAGCGCCGGGACCATGTTTGGAACTTCAGACATCTCGCGCTTCCTTCTATCGTCCGGCGACCAACGCGGCAGAGGCGGCTTGAGCCGACTCAACCCGGTCGATCAGATTGCTAACCGAAACATGCATAACGTCCAGGAAAGAAGTCGGATAAACTCCCATCCACAAAACCAGAATAACCAAAGGCGCAAATACCATGATCTCGCGCCTGCTAAGATCGCCGATCTTCAGCAAATGCTCTTTTGTCAGTTGTCCGAAAATGATTCGACGATATAGGTACAGCATATAAACCGCACCCAGGATCACACCTGTCGCAGCAAGTGCGGCAACCCAGGTATTGGCCTGAAAAGCGCCAATCAGAACCAGGAACTCACCGACGAATCCACCGGTTCCAGGCAATCCGACCGAGGCCAGCATGAACAACATGAACATGAAAGCGTACGCCGGCATTCGATGGACCAGTCCTCCGTATTTCGCGATCTCTCGCGAATGGATTCGGTCATAGACGACTCCGACGATAAGGAACAACGCGGCTGAGACTACGCCGTGGCTTAGCATCGTATAAATTGCGCCTTCAATCCCCTGCACGGTCAGTGTGAAGGTGCCGATAGTGACAAACCCCATATGAGCGACAGATGAGTAGGCAATCAACTTCTTCATGTCTTCCTGGGCCAGAGCAACCAGGGATGTGTAGATCACAGCGACGATGCTGAGGGTATAAATCAGCGGCGTAAAATCCGCAGAGGCGATGGGGAACATGGGCAGCGAGAAACGCAGGAAACCGTAGCCGCCGAATTTTAACAAAACACCGGCCAGGATGACTGAGCCCGCCGTCGGCGCTTCAACGTGAGCGTCCGGCAACCATGTGTGAACGGGCCACATGGGCACCTTGACGGCAAACGACGCGAAGAACGCCAGCCACAGCCAGGTTTGCATGGCTACCGGGAAGTTATGGGTCAGCATAGTCGGGATATCGGCTGTTCCGGCATCGAAATACATGGCCAGCACTGCAACCAGCATCAACACCGACCCCAGCAGGGTGTATAGGAACAACTTGAACGCCGCGTAAACGCGTCTCTCGCCGCCCCAGACGCCGATAATCAAGAACATCGGCAACAGCACGGCTTCGAAGAAGATATAGAAGACGACGATATCCAGGGCCGAGAACATGCCGACCATCATCGTTTCCATTACCAGGAAGGCGATCATGTATTCCTTAACCCGATCCTGGATCGATTCCCAACTCGCCAGAATGCAAATTGGCGTTAGCAACGTCGTCAGCAGGACGAACAGCATGGAAATACCGTCGACACCCATGTGATAGGCGATATTGAAAGCGGGCATCCATTCATGGTGTTCGACAAACTGGAATTCTGCCGTCGTTGTGTCGAAGTTTGTCCACAACAGCAACGACAAAAGGAACACCACGCTTGAAGTCCACATAGCGACCTGGCGTGCGTTTCTGTTGACGACTTCCTGCTCGCCACGAATGGCCAGGATAAAGACCGCTCCAATCAGCGGTATGAACGTCAATAGTGAGAGAATTGGAAAGTTACTCATAATGCTCTCACCCACCCAACAACATATACATGGTAATCAAGACGATAATGCCGCCCAGCATTGCGAATGCGTAATGGTACAGGTATCCCGTCTGCAGGCGCGCTACACGTTTGGCTAAATTCAATGTCACGGCCGATATGCCATCCGGTCCGACGCCATCGATGATCGATCCATCACCTGTCTTCCACAAATTTCGCCCCAGATAGAAGGCCGGTTTGACGAACAGGAAGTCGTAGACTTCGTCGAAGTACCACTTGTTATGAACGAATGTGTAAAGCGGCCTGATTTGATTGACGATAGCGGCCGGCAAGCCCGGCGCGAACATGTACAGGACATACGCCAAAGCAATCCCGCCAAGGCCGACAGCCAAAGGCAGATACTTCACCCAGAACGGCGCATGATGGGCGGCTTCCAGCGCTTGATGGCGGTCCAGAACCAGGATCGCATTGCCCCAGAACTCCGCAGTGTTGTGACCAACGAAGGATTCATATCCGATATAACCGGCAAACATCGCACCCGCAGCCAGAACGATCAACGGAACCAGCATTACTTTCGGGCTTTCGTGAACGTGGGCCAGTACTTTTTCATCGGCTCGGGATTCACCGTGGAACGTCATCAGGATGACTCGCCAGGAATAGAAAGCGGTCAGGAACGCGGCCGTTATTCCCATCCAGAATGCATATCCGCCGGCAACCGTATGGGCGCCCCAGGCGGCTTCCAGAATAATGTCCTTGGAATAGAACCCGGCGAATGGCCAGACCCCGGCCAAGGCCAGCGAACCGATCCACATCAGGGCGTAGGTAACCGGCACCATCTTCCAGATACCGCCCATTTTGCGCATGTCTTGTTCATCGGACATGGCGTGGATAACAGAACCCGCACCCAGGAACAGCAGGGCTTTAAAGAAGCCATGGGTCATCAGATGAAAGATGCCCGCCGAATAAGCCGATACGCCGCAAGCGAAGAACATGTAGCCCAACTGCGAGCACGTCGAATAAGCGATAACCCGCTTGATGTCATTTTGGGTGCAGCCGATGGTGGCTGCGAATATCGCCGTCGAGCCGCCGACGATGGTTACCACCGTCAAAGCAACATCGGAATATTCAAACAACGGCGAAAGGCGGGCGACCATGAAGACACCTGCCGTAACCATTGTCGCGGCATGAATCAGCGCGGACACGGGCGTCGGACCTTCCATCGCGTCCGGTAGCCATGTATGCAACCCAAGCTGGGCTGACTTGCCCATGGCGCCAACGAACAGCAGCAGACAGGCGATGGTCAGGGCGTGGAACTCGCCACCAAAGACTGAAATGGTTTCGTTAGCCTTCGCGGGTGCTGCGGCGAAAATCGCATCAAAACTGATGGTGTCGAACATCATGAACACCGTGAAGATGCCCAGTGCGAAGCCGAAATCACCGACCCGATTGACGACGAACGCCTTTATCGCCGCGGCATTGGCCGACGGCTTGTTGTACCAGAAGCCGATCAACAGGTATGAAGCCAATCCGACGCCTTCCCAACCGAAATACATTTGGACCAGATTATCGGCGGTCACCAGCATCAGCATGAAGAAGGTGAAAAGGCTCAGGTACGACATGAAGCGCGGCACGTTGGGGTCGTGGCTCATGTAACCGATGGAATATACGTGCACCATAGACGAGACGACCGTTACGACGATCATCATTACCGCTGTTAGGCTATCGACCTTCAAGGCCCAGGAAATGCTCAAGGAGCCGGAATCGATCCAGCTTAACAGGTGAATTGTCTGGGCGTTGCCGCCAAGGGCGACATCATTGAAAATTATGATCGCCAGCACTGCGGAAACGAGAAGGCCTCCGCAAGTCACGTACTGGGAGATTTTATCCAGGCGGGCTCTTTTTTCCTTGTCGTCGCTGTTATTGGCAAACGCCAGCATACCGGCGATGATCGAAGCCAGAAGCGGCAGGAATACGGCAGTCGTAATCATTTTTTCCCTACCCCTTCATCGCGTTGATGTCTTCGACCGCAATGGAGCCGCGGTTTCTAAAGAAGACGACTAGGATGGCCAGCCCGATCGCCGCTTCGGCGGCGGCGACGGTTAGCACGAACATGGCGAAAACCTGGCCGACGAGATCGCCCAACTCGACAGAAAAGGCTACCAGATTGATATTTACCGCAAGCAGCATCAATTCGACGGACATCAAGATAACAATGACATTCTTGCGGTTCATGAAGATGCCGAAAATGCCCAGAGAAAACAGGATCGCGGCGACGACCAGATAATGGGAAAGACCGATATCAAACATCAGATGCCCCTCCCCGATTCTACTTTCTTAACTTCCAGCGTATCTTCCGGCTTGCGCGCCAATTGATCCGCAATGCGCTGTTTCTTGACGCCGCCACGCTTGCGGTGGGTAAGAACGATCGCGCCGATCATGGCAATCAAAAGCACGATGCCTGCAGCCTGGAACAGGAACAGGTAGTCCGTATAAATAACCGCGCCAAGGGCATGCGTATTAGTGCCTGTTTCGGGAGTAGGTGAAGCCGCGGCCTGTGCCGCTTCGGGCGCCATATGCCAACCACCAACGACGGCGAGTAATTCAATGACCAACACAAGAGCCACCATTGATCCAAAAGGCAGATACCTTAAGAAACCCTGACGCAGTTCGACGAAATTGATGTCCAGCATCATAACGACGAACATAAACAACACGGCCACCGCCCCGACATATACGACGACTAGGATCATCGCCAGGAATTCCGCCCCCAACAGTACAAATAGACCGGCCCCGTTAAAGAAGGCCAGGATCAGAAACAATACCGAATGGACGGGGTTTTTCGCCGTAACCACCATTGCGCCAGACGCAATAGCAATCAGCGCAAACATATAAAATGTCAGCCCCTGAATTATCATCTAACCAAAGCCCCCTCTGGGACAAAATGAATAAACATTTAGCTTTCCTAAATCTCAGCGATACGGCGCGTCCGCCGACAGCCTTTCGGCAATCTCGGTTTCCCAACGTTCGCCGTTGGCCAGCAATTTTTGTTTGTCATACATCAGTTCTTCACGGGTTTCCGTTGCGAACTCGAAATTCGGACCTTCGACAATGGCGTCCACTGGACAAGCTTCCTCGCAGAAGCCGCAGTAGATGCACTTCGTCATATCGATATCGTAGCGAGTTGTGCGCCTGGAACCGTCTTCGCGCACATCGCCTTCAATGGTGATGGCCTGCGCCGGACAAATCGCTTCGCACAATTTACACGAAATGCAGCGCTCTTCTCCATTGGGATAACGCCTGAGCGCGTGCTCGCCGCGAAAGCGCGGACTAAGAGGTCCTTTCTCGTAAGGGTAATTCAGCGTCACTTTGGGACGGAACATATAACGCAATGTCAGCGCAAGCCCGCTTACCAACTCGGTTAACAGGAAGGTCTTTATGCCGCGATGAATGAAGCTCATATCAAACCCTCCCTATCCACTTACCGGTGTCAGATCGAACGCGACTAAAACGCCGGCCACGACGATGACGGCGGCCAACGATATAGGCAGAAACACTTTCCAACCCAGTCGCATCAACTGGTCATAGCGGTACCGAGGGAACGAGGCGCGAACCCACAGGAAGAAAAACAGGACGAAAGCAATTTTAGCGGCCAACCACAATGGGCCCGGGATCATGTTGAACGGCGCGATATCCAGCGGCGGCAACCATCCGCCCAAGAACAGGATCGACGTCATACCCGCCATCAAAATCATGTTGGCGTATTCACCCAGGAAGAATAGGGCAAAGGCCATGGCTGAATATTCGACGTTGTAACCGGCAACCAATTCGGCTTCCGCTTCGGGTAGGTCGAACGGATGACGGTTGGTTTCCGCCAGGGTGGAAATAAAGAAGATTACCGCCATGGGGAATAACGGCACAACGAACCAGACGTTCTTTTGAGCGAGCACAATGTCGGAAAGATTAAGCGAGCCGACGCACATCAACACGGTAACGATGACAAAGCCCATCGAGATTTCGTAAGAAACCATTTGCGCGGCCGAACGCAGCGCGCCCAGGAAAGCGTATTTCGAGTTTGAAGACCATCCCGCCATCAAAATCCCGTATACGCCCAGCGAGGAAACGGCGAACAGGAACAGGATACCGACATTGATGTCGGCCAGAACCATACCCTGGTCGAATGGAATAACCGCCCAGGCGATCAACGCCAGTATGAAAGTAACCATCGGTGCAAGCAGGAAAACCACGGGACTAGCACCCGAAGGCACAATCGTTTCCTTAAGGAAAAGCTTCACTCCGTCGGCAAACGGCTGCAAAAGCCCAAAGGGGCCGACCACGTTCGGGCCGCGGCGCAACTGCATGGCGCCGATTACCTTACGTTCAACATAAGTCAGGTAAGCGACACCAACCAGAACCGGCAGCACGATAGCAACGATCTTGATAACGATCCAGACCACCGGCCAGATATATGAATCCCAAAGTTCAACCATCGGTGCCGGTCTTTCCCTTGCTGTCGCCAAGCAGTGCCTCAATACACTGGGCCATGGTTTCTGACGCCCGGCTAATCGGGTCCGTCATGTGGAAATTGTTAATCGGAGAAGCAAATGCGCTGGAATCAAGGTCTCCTTTGGCGCCGAAATCGCCCCAGTCCCCGCCTGTCGTTTCATCATCACCGTCGAAAACAGAGTTGATTTCAACCATGCGCTGGCGAACCTCCAGAAGCGTGTCATATGGCAGCTTGTGTCCTAAAGCTTCGGATAACGCACGCAGGATTGTCCAGTCTTCGCGTGCTTCGCCAACCGGGAATACCGCCAGACGGGTCCGCTGCACACGGCCTTCAGTGTTGACGTAAGTGGCATTCTTTTCCGTGTAGGCCGCCCCCGGAAGGATCACGTCGGCGCGGTGCGCGCCTGCATCGCCGTGATGGCCTTGATAGATTACGAAGGCTTTGCCCAATTTGTCCGTATCGATCTCGTCAGCACCCAGCAGGTAGACGACTTCGATGTCACCCGAAACGCAGCCATCAAGAATGGAGCCGACTTCTCCGGTAGTCAGCCCTAGGTCCAGGCCGCCGACACGGGCCGCCGCCGTATGCAGGACGTTGAAGCCGTTCCAGTCATCGCTAATCATGCCGAAGTCTTCCGCGATCTGGCGCGCCAAAGCCAGAACCGCTGCGCCATCGGCACGGGCCAGAGCTCCCTGCCCCACGATCAGCATCGGTTTCCTGGCTTTTTTCAGGACTTTGGAGAAGGAGTGCTTGCCCTCTGCAATTTCATTTAGGGTATCAGTACCCGCACCCAGATTTTCGCATTTAAAAGTCAGGTCGACGTTTTCACCGATCATCCCGGCGCTGAAGCCCCCCATCAGATAGCGCTTGCGAAGGCGCGCATTGACGATCGGCGCCTCTTTGCGTGTATTCGCGCCGATGATCAGGCACGCATCGGCTTCTTCGATGCCGGCGATGCTAGTGTTGAACACGTAAGCCCCGCGACAGGATGAATCCAATTTCGCCCCGTCCTGACGACAATCGATGTTCTTGGAGCCCAAGGCCATCGTCAAATCTTTCAGAGCGGTCATTGATTCTGCACAGGCTAGATCACCGGCGATCGCAGCGAATTTTGATCCGTCCATGCCCTTGACCCTGCCCGTGATCGCTTCAAAGGCCTCGTCCCAACTCGCTTGCTCGAGCTTGCCGTCACGGCGAACGTAAGGCGTATCCAAACGTTGGCGCTTCAGCCCGTCACAAGCGAAGCGGGTCTTGTCGGAAATCCATTCTTCGTTCACGTCTTCATTCAGGCGCGGCAGGATGCGCATAACCTCAGGGCCTTTTGCATCGACGCGGATACTTGATCCGACAGCGTCCATGACGTCAATGGATTCGGTCTTCTTCAGTTCCCAGGGCCTAGCGTTGAAGGCATATGGATTAGAGGTCAACGCGCCGACCGGGCAAAGGTCGATCATGTTGCCCGACAATTCCGACGTCAGTGCCTTTTCGATATAGGTGCCGACTTCCATATGTTCGCCGCGGCCGGTGGCGCCCATTTCCGGCACACCGGCAATTTCGTTGGAGAATCGAATACAGCGGGTGCAGTGAATGCAGCGCGTCATCATGGCGCGGATCAGAGGACCGAACGTCTTGTCCTGAACGGAACGCTTGTCTTCGGTGTACCGGCTGCGATCCATGCCGTAACCGACGGCCTGATCCTGCAGGTCGCATTCCCCACCCTGGTCACAGATCGGGCAATCCAGGGGATGGTTGATAAGCAGCAATTCCATAACCCCCTGGCGCATCTTCTTGACCGCCGGGGAATTGGTGGTGACCACCATGCCTTCACCGACGGGCATCGCACACGACGCAATCGGCTTGGGTGCACGTTCCATTTCGACCAGGCACATGCGGCAGTTGCCGGCGATGGTCAGGCGTTCGTGATAACAGAAACGAGGAATTTCGATACCGATCTGCTCACAAGCCTGGAGCACGGTCAGTCCGTCTTCGACTTCGACTTCAATGCCATCGATGGTCAGTTTTGGCATTAGTGCTCTCCCTTACGCCGCTTCGCCAGCTTTCGAGGCCTGACGCTCGTTTATACGGCGTTCGATCTCGGGGCGGAAATGGCGGATCAATCCCTGAATCGGCCATGCTGCCGCATCGCCCAGGGCGCAAATAGTCTGGCCTTCGATCTGCTTGGTGACTTCCTGAAGCAAATCAATTTCATCGATGGTCATGTCGCCTGTAACCATGCGGCCCATCATGCGGCGCATCCAGCCGGTGCCTTCACGGCACGGCGTACATTGGCCGCAACTTTCGTGGGCGTAGAACTGTGAAAGACGGTGAATTGCCTTGATGACGTCAGTGGACTTGTCCATGACCATAACGGCGGCGGTTCCCAGGCCGGAACCATGCTCGCGCAGGCCGTCAAAATCCATGATCGCATTTTCGCACAAAGCTTTCGGCATCATCGGAACCGAGGATCCGCCGGGAATAACCGCCAGCAGATTGTCCCAACCGCCACGAACGCCGCCCGCGTGAGTTTCAATCAATTCCTTCATGGGAATGCCCATGGCTTCTTCGACCGTGCAAGGCGTGTTGACGTGCCCGGAAATGCAGAAAAGTTTGGTGCCGGTATTGTTTTCGCGCCCGATGGAGGCGAACCACTTGGCTCCGCGACGCAAGATCGTCGGCACCACGGCGATGGATTCCACGTTGTTGACAGTCGTCGGACAGCCATAAAGACCGACATTGGCCGGGAACGGCGGCTTCAGGCGGGGCTGGCCTTTTTTTCCCTCAATGCTTTGGATCAACGCGCTTTCTTCACCACAAATATAAGCACCTGCACCCATCTGAACGTACATTTCGAAATCGATGCCCGAACCGCACGCATCCTTGCCGATCAGGCCCGCATCGTAGGCTTCGTCGATGGCTTTTTGCAGAGCCTCCGCTTCGCGGTAAAATTCGCCGCGGACGTATACATAAGCCGCACAAGCTCCGACGGCGGCGGCGGCTAACAAAGCGCCTTCAACAAGCTTATGGGGTTCGTTGCGAAGGATTTCCCTGTCCTTACAGGTGCCGGGTTCGCCTTCGTCGGCGTTGATCGTCAAAAAGACCGGCCGACCGCCCGTTTCCTTAGGCATAAAAGACCATTTCATACCGGTGCCGAAGCCGGCGCCGCCACGGCCCCGCAGGCCGGAATTCTTTACTTCATCGACCAGCCATTCGCGACCCTTGGCGATCAGTTCCTTGGTGCCGTCCCAATCGCCGACGGCCTTTGCGGCCTCGAGACCGCTGCCTTTAAATCCGTAGATATTCTGGAAGATGCGATCTGAATCTTTAAGCATCAGTTCTTTCCTCCGTCACCTTTAAGGGTGGTTGGCCCACCCTCCGGCTCGCAGCCCTTGCGGGAGTTTTGCGGTCCCGGCGTCGGCTTTCCACCCGAGGCCAGGGTGTCAAGAATGGCTGCGGTGGAATCTTTATCCAAATCTTCGTAGTAGTCGTCGTTGATCTGCATCATCGGTGCGTTAACGCAAGCGCCCAGGCATTCCATTTCGTTCAGAGTGAACTTGCCATCCGCCGTGGTTTCGCCGACTTCGATGCCCAGCTTGTTCTTGCAGGTTTTGACGACCTCGTCTGAACCGCGTAACCAGCAAGGCAGGTTGGTGCATACCTGCAAGTGGTTTTCGCCGATAGGAGCAAGGTTATACATGGTGTAGAAAGTCGCAACTTCGTAAACCCGGATCTGCGGCAGGCCGACCAGTTCGGCGACATGATCCATAGCGGCACGCGGCAACCAGCCATCATGCTGGCGCTGGGCCAGATCAAGCAGCGGCATCACGGCGCTGGCCTCGCGGCCTTCTGGATACTTGGCGAAAATACCGTCAAGCTTCGCTTTGTTTTCTTCTGAAAACTCAAAGCTTGCGGGCTGTTCAACTGTGGCGGTAGCCGTACTCATCGATCGATCTCACCAAAAACAATATCAAGGGACCCGATGTTGGCGACAACGTCAGCCAGCATGAAGCCCTTGGACAATAATTCAAGCGCTTGCAGGTGCGCGAACCCGGGCGCCCTGATCTTACAGCGATAGGGTTTATTGGAACCGTCGGATACCAGGTAGACACCGAACTCACCTTTCGGCGCTTCGACGGCCGTGTATGTGTCGCCTTTGGGAACGTGGTATCCTTCGGTAAACAGTTTGAAGTGATGGATAAGCGATTCCATCGACTGCTTCATGTCACCACGCGAGGGCGGTGTAATTTTATGATCATCGGTTTTCACCGGACCCGCAGGCATGTTGCTGAGGCACTGTTTGATGATCTTCAGGGATTCGCGCATTTCCACAATACGGACCAGATAGCGGTCATAACAGTCGCCGGCTTTACCGACCGGCACATCGAAATCCATCTTTTCATATACATCGTAAGGCTGGGCTTTTCGAATATCCCACGGGACGCCGCATGCCCTCAGGTTGGGCCCGCTGAAGCCCCAATCCATCGCCTCTTCTGCGGTAAGCGCGCCGATATCGACGGTGCGCTGCTTGAAAATGCGGTTGTTCGTCAGCAGGGTTTCGATATCGTCTATCATCTGAGGGAACTTTTCGGTCCACTCGTGAATATCATCGGCTAGACCGTCGGGCATATCGGACGCCACACCGCCGGTGCGGAAGAACGCCATGTGCATGCGTGCGCCGGATATTCTTTCGCAGAATTCCATCAGCTTTTCACGCTCTTCAAAGGCCCACAGCATGGGTGTCATTGCGCCGATGTCCATGGCAAATGCACAGACGGTGAAAATGTGATTGAGCTCGCGCCCGATTTCGGCAAAAAGCACACGGATGTACTGGCCACGAGGCGACGCTTCAATTCCCAGCAATTTTTCATTCGCCAATACGAAGGCGTGTTCCTGGTTTTGCGGGGCGACATAATCCAATCGATCGAAGTACGGCATCGCCTGCGCGTAGCTCTTGTGCTCGATCAGTTTTTCCGTTCCCCGGTGCAACAGCCCGACGTGCGGGTCGGCGCGATCAATAACCTCGCCATCCAGTTCCAGCACGAGACGCAACACGCCATGCGCGGACGGATGTTGGGGACCGAAGTTAAGATTATAATTCTTGATCTGTGTTTCTGACATCAGGCGTCCCCCTCGCTGGCGGACTCGTCAGAGTCTTCAGCTTTTTCATCACCCGGCAACGGGGCATCCATAGCTTCCCATGGACTGACGAAATCAAACGTGCGGAAGTCTTGCGCCATCTTCACGGGTTCGTAGACAACCCGTTTTTTCTCATCATCGTAGCGAATTTCGACATATCCGGTCAGCGGGAAGTCTTTACGCAAAGGATGTCCGTCAAACCCGTAATCAGTCATGATGCGGCGCAAATCCGGGTGGCCCGAGAAATAAATGCCCAGCAGATCCCAGGCTTCTCGCTCCCACCAGTTTGCGGAATTAAAAACACCAACAACCGACGGCACCGGCTTTTTCTCGTCCGTGCGGACCTTGACCCGAACCCGCAGGTTATGGGTCATGGAAAGCAGGTTGTAGACGACCTCGAAACGTTCATCCCGGTCGGGATAGTCGACACCGCAAACGTCCATCAAAACCTTGAACTGGCAATTGACATCGTCACGCAGGAAGGTCATCACCTTGACGATGGCATCGCTTCGCACATTGACCGAAAGCTCACCATTGGCGACGTTCGTCGCGGTTACCTCGTTTGGCAACGCAGTGGCGATCAGCTCGCCTAAGTCTTTCAACGCCAGATCCATGTTTCCTCGGCGGCCCTTCGCAGGCCTTTCTTAAATCTCGATACTCAAAGGATTGCAAGCTTGGCTCAACGCCACAGTGTTCCCGTTCGCCTGATTTTCTTTTGCAGCTGCAGGACACCATAGACCAGCGCCTCAGCCGTTGGCGGGCAGCCAGGAACATAGACATCCACCGGCACAACGCGGTCACAGCCGCGCACAACCGAATAAGAATAGTGATAATAGCCGCCACCGTTGGCGCACGATCCCATAGAAATAACGTAGCGCGGCTCCGACATCTGATCATAGACCTTGCGGAAAGCCGGGGCCATTTTATTGGTTAAGGTCCCGGCAACGATAATCACATCCGATTGTCGGGGAGACGGCCTGGGAACGACGCCAAAGCGGTCCAGATCATAGCGCGGCATATAGGCATGAATCATTTCCACGGCACAACATGCCAAGCCGAATGTCATGGGCCATAGCGACCCGGTACGAGCCCAGTTAACGACGTGGTCCAGACTAGCGACGACAAATCCTTTGTCGCTTAGCTCTCCCGTTACCTGACCCAGGATCTCATCCTGCTCGGGACCCGGCGGGATGGGTTTATTAGGATCGATCACTCCCATTCCAGAGCTCCTTTGCGCCATTCGTAAATAAAGCCAATGGTCAGAACCCCAAGGAACACCATCATCGACCAAAAACCATAAACGCCCACCTCGCCCAGCGAGATCGCCCACGGGAACAGGAAGGCGACTTCAAGATCAAAAATAATGAAGAGAATCGCAACCAGGTAAAAACGCACATCAAACTGGCGACGCGCATCGTCAAAAGCGTCAAAACCACATTCGTAGGCCGAGGCCTTTTCCACATCAGGCCGTTGGCTGGCAACGACGTAGGAAGCACCCACGCAGATACCGGCGATGACGATAGCTATTCCTAAGAAAATAAGAATGGGGAGGTACTCGATAAGTAACTCATCCATGGTAGGGAACCCTGTAAACCGCCAAAAAAGGACGGCCCTCTGAACTATTTTCAAGCCTCGTAACAAAGTACGTCATTGGCCGTACTTTGCACATTATAATCCTCAACTCCCCCGCTAACTTCCGACCCTTATCCGTCATTATAATTCATTGACGATTTGGCGGATCAGTAGCCAGCCCACTCATGGGGGTGGTTTAGCACATAAACGCTAAACAAAAAAACCCCTAATCAGGTATTTCCGCAAATCATTAATGGATATTCAGCTATTTGAAAAATAAGGGGAAATGGCGGGAGTGACGGGACTCGAACCCGCGGCCTCCGGCGTGACAGGCCGGCGCTCTAACCAACTGAGCTACACCCCCAACTAGTGACTTCAACCGTGGGGCTGCGTTGATGTAACGGCACCCCTCGCGGGTGTCAAGCCATGAACGCAGATTTTGTAAAATCGATGTATTTTTCTGCCAATCGCTTGAATGACAAGAGACAAAAAATGGTGGGCGATGACGGGCTCGAACCGCCGACCCTCTCGGTGTAAACGAGAT
>CAZBEC010000004.1:0-254605 GCA_964490815.1 uncultured Thalassospiraceae bacterium | reverse complement strand
ATCGCCGCCTTTTGCGCGCCGGTTAGGTTACGGAGTTCGTTTTTTGATTTTGCCATGGTGAATCCAGATTACATCAACTTTCCTGGTACATCCATGTACGGATGATTGAGAGAGCCTCTTCAGGATGTTTCTCAACGATCTCACCGACCTTCTTGACCGATGATCCCTTTACCCGGCCCTCAACGCGGTCGATGTCAATCAGTTCTTCGTACTGATCATCCATTCCAGGGGCCTCACTGGGAGCAGGCCCGCCGGCGCTAGGCGCCGTAAGGGCCGCCGCCGCCGCCGCCGAAGTCTGATCGGCAAGCATCTTACCTTCAGCCATAGCCGCTGGTAGAGCCTCGAATGCCCTGGAAACCAATGGGCGTACGACCAAAAGGATAACCAGAATTGCGACAATACTTAAGACCAGAATCTCAGCCATCCTGAGTAGGTCGTTTTTATTCAGGCCGAAGAACAACTGTAGCTCTTCTTCTTCTTCCGCTCCAAGGTCGGCAAATTGCATATTGATGACATCTACGGAATCGCCGCGGTCTGCATTGAAGCCGATAGCGCTCCTGACCAAGGTCGCCATCAGTTCCATTTCTGCTTCGTTTCTGGGCTGGTAGCTCTTGTCTCCGTTCTCATCTTCCGGGTAGGTGCCGTCAACGAGGACGGCAACGGAAAGCCGTGTAATGATCCCCGACTCGCGAATGTGATTGATTACCTTTTTCGAATTCGAAAAATTGACGATTTCCTCGGTGCGATTTTCCGTGGAATTCAGACTGGCCCCGGCCGTCGTCGAATTCAGGTTTGCGTCGGGCAGGTTGGTTGCGACGCTGACAGGCGTTGCCGCGTCGCTTTCCTGATTATTAGCGCTTTGTTCGACGGATTGGGTCGAGGCGACGACCTGTCCTTCAGGATCATAAAGTTCTTCGTTGGTGACGATCCGGTCAAAATCCATATCGACCGAAACTTCTGCTCGCACTTTTCCGAATCCGACAATGTTTTCAATAAGTTGCTCGATTGTCCGGCTTAAGCGTCCTTGCAGGGCGCGCTGTCTTTCGGCGCCTTTTGCGGCCTGAGCAGCGGGATCACCGGCATCGTCATAACCGCGCGCAAGAAGCGATCCCTTATTGTCGATAATTGAAATTCTGTTTGGATTTAGTCCGGGAACGGCAGCGGCGACAAGATATTGAACAGCGGAAACCTGTTCGGGACCCAACCGTGCGCCGCCGGTCATTTTAAGCATAATTGTGGCGCTTGGTTCCTGAGACTGGCGGGCGAAAAGTTGGCGTTTTGGTAAAACCAGATGGACGCGGGCAGAGCTGACGGAGCCTATCGACTTAATTGTTCTGGAAAGTTCGCCTTCCAGCGCCCTTAACAGGTTTACGTTTTGAATGAAATTAGTGGTACCCAACGAACTGGCGTCGTCAAAAATCTCATATCCAACGATGCTGCCGCCACCTAAACCCTGACCTGCAAGTTTAATTCGCAACTCTCCAACCAAATCAGAAGGAGCAAATATCTGATTTCCGTTGCGAATTTCGAAGGGAGTGCCCGACGCGGAAAGCTGGGCCGTAATTCTTTGAGAGTCTTCTGCCTTTAAACCGCCGTACAGAAGCTCCATCTGCGGAGCAGTCAACCTCGTCGTAATAAAGATGAAAAAGCCGATTAGACCGACGGCTACGCCGCCCATTACGGTCAGCCTCAGCGGCCCCAGATTTCGGAGAGCCTGAAGAAGAGTATCCACGTTTCGTCCCTTGTCCCAAACCTATATATGGCACTGACCCTTAATTGCAGCGCCATAAATGTATATCTAACTTTCAGGCTAAGCAGGGGTGGTGAAGAACTGGTTAACAACCCGGCAAAAATTGCCTAGCGGGGTATGAATTTTAACTTGAAAGGGCTGACTCAAGTCGAGACCGTGAATTTGACGGGAATTTTAGGGTGCTAATCCCTGCTTCGGGTTGCCCGCAGGCCGTCAATGCCGTGTTCGTCAAGCGATCGTTGCCAGGACAGGAACTCATCAATTGAAAGATCGTAACGGCGGCAGGCATCTTCCAGCGTGATCAATCCTCCTCGGACGGCCGCGACAACTTTTGCCTTGCGTCTGATAACCCAGCGCTTGGTGTTGCTTGCCGGCAGATCGTGTACAGACATGGGAACGCCGAGAGGGTCCAGAACCCTTGGAATACCAGGTCTTTTCTGGTGAGAGGTTTTATCAGGTGATGGCATGGGTTTTCAAATACGGCCCCTAGGATTTGTTTGTCTGGAAAGAGTAGGATGAGCTCGTTAAAAATTGCCTAAGAGTTATCCTTAACGAACTCTAAAATTTGGCGGGAGGTTGGATTGAAACCGAATCGACGTCGCGAAAAAGCCGCGCGACATTCCAAAGAAGGAGTTATGTCAAAAAAACTGATCGCAGCCGGCAAGCATCGCCGTGCGGGAAGATTAAAAGACGCCTTGAGTCTTTATCGCGAGGTGCTGGAGGAAGATACGGGAAACCTGACAGCACATATAAGCCTGGCGCAAATGTCTTTGGATATGGGGCAAGTTGAATCGGCGGCATCTATGGCGTTGCGCGCGTTGTCGATATCTTCTCAAGATCCCCGATGCCAAAAAATTCTGGATCAGGTAATTGCTCGAATGGAGGGGGAGGATTCTCAGGCGCAGGTACTATTCGAGTACTCGCAAATCCTGAAGGAAGAAAAAAAATGGAAAGAAGCGCTAATTCCGTACCGCCGGGCGTTGCGTCTAAATCCTTCTCTCGCCGCCAGCGATACGTTCGATTCGATAACACTGCTTTCCGGCGGCGATCTTGAAAATGGCTGGTGGGCTTACGAATGGCGCAATACTGTCGGCAGTCTGGGCCCATTTACGGACCGGGTGTGGAACGAAGAGGATTTGACCGGAAAAACAGTCCTCGTCTGGGGCGAACAGGGGATCGGCGACCAGATTATGTTTTCGACCTGCTTTCCCGACATCATCGAACAGGCGGGTCAGGCAATCATTGGCGTTGATGAACGACTGACTTCCCTGTTTTCGCGCTCTTTTCCAAAAGCTTCGATTCACGGAGTTTCACGTTACAGCGGTGGGGAGACCCAGGTTTCCGATTTTGATTGGTTGCAGAATTATCCACCGGTTGATTTTTTTGTTCTGGCGGGATCGCTTCCCCGCTTTTTCAGACCGACAATTGATAGCTTCCCAAAAACTTCCAACAGACTGATTCCGGAACCAGATAGGTTGACCCATTGGCGTAAGCGACTGGACAAAATGGGTTCAGGAAAAAAAGTCGGAATTTGCTGGCGCTCAATTAGGAAGAACGAAGAACTAGATGGAATTTATCCTCTTCTCGAATTGTGGGAACCGTTATTGGCTTCCCCGGGCTTCCAGTTCGTCAATCTGCAGCCGGGGATAACTCCTCAGGAGGTCGATTCGTTGAAATCTAAATTCGGCATAGAGCTGATGGAATTTCAGGAACTCGATCTGGTTGAAAATCTCGATGATACCTCGGCCCTTATCAGCGCCCTGGATGGAGTCGTGACGACACTGGTTTATACACAATGGCTGGCCGCAGCCGTTGGGACGCCGGTTTGGTCAATAGCCAGGGGAAACAGGAAAAACCAATGGGGATTTCTGGGCGAGGACGCGTATCCCTGGTTTCCGGAAATGAATGTTTGCTTGGAAGAAGAGAATGACCTCCTGCACCGGGCGTTCGGGCGGGCGGCAAGGGAGATTTCTGAATCGTAGGAAATTGACGGGTCCCCAAATGGGTGTCCCGGCAACGGTTTGGGACGTTGCCGGGACTGGGTTTGGGACGTGGGCTTGTGGTTGTGGGTTAAACGTTAGTTTGGGTTTAACGTTTTACCCTCATCAGTTCCTCCAACATTTGGTCGGCGGTGCTGATGATCTTCGCGGAGGCAGAGTAGGCTCTCTGCACCACGATCATGTCGGTGAATTCCTCACCGATATCGACTGTCGAGGCTTCAAGTGTGCCTTGGACAGTTTGTCCTGCTGGTCCGTTATCCGCTTCGCGCAATGTGAAGTCGCCGGAAGCTTCCGTAGCGTTCCACGTGTTGCCGGTCCTCGCCTCAAGGCCGTTGACGTTGACGAAGGTTGCGATCGGTAACTGGAAGATCGGCCTCGTTTCGCCGTTATCGAAAAGCGCGGTTACCAGGCCATCGGCGGCGATGGTGACACCGGCAAACGTGCCGAAGCGCGAACCGTTCTGGTTGATGAATACCGGCGTGAAGCTTGCTCCGAACTGGGTCATGCCATTGGCTTCCGTCAGGGTGCCGAAATCCATCGTGATCTGGCTGACGTTAGCGGCATCATCGTCCATATTGGCCGCGCCGTTGGCAAAGTTCCGAATATCCAATTCCGCGATGTTGAAGGCGTTGGGCAAACCGTCACTGGAGAATGAAATCGCTGGCTCGGTTCCCACCGTAATGGTGCTGGTCGCAGTATAGATACTGGAAGCGACCGTTGAGGAACCGTCGGGTTCCGTCGGGGCCGAAGTAAGACCGGAGGTAACGACCGTGTAGTCGCTGCCGTTGGTTTTTGAGGTCAATACCAGGGTGTTGTTGTTGGGATTGTCAGAAGCGCGAACCAGAACCGTGGTGCCACTGTGATCAGGGTCATTGGCTTCAATGGCGGCTTCGAGATCGGCGAGGACGCGATCCAGGGGGCCGTCGCGGTAAATCACCTTGTCCGCACCGGTTGAATCTTCTGCTTCATTGGTGGTGAAGGTGTAAGTGATCGAGTTGATGATAATGGTATCCGCGTTGGCCGGTACGGCAGTGAACTTGATCTGGGTTTCGTCCGTATACAAGGTATCGCGCTTGCTCACCGTAAATGACGTTGTTTGCGTCGTCACTTCAGCGCCGGTGCTGTCCTTCAAGCCAGTCGGGTCGATGATGATTGAATTCAGGCCGTCATCTTCAAACAGCATGGTTGTTGAACTGCCGGAACTGAGTGCTGCACGGTTGTTGGTGGCGTCGAAGTTAGGATCGTTGGTCCGGATCGATGTCAAAAGGGCCGAGACGTCACCCGCGAGGGTCGATGAGGAAGAAATGTCGACCTGGAAAGTATTATCCGTTCCCGCGGCGGCGGTGGAAGCCGCCCTGGTGGCGGTAGCGTCAACTGTGCCGCCATCGGTTGGAACACTTGAAGTCATGGTAAAACCGGTACTGCCGGGGGTGATGGCGGTAACGCTGACCACGGCGCCGGTAGCCGAAGCGCTGACCGAGCCGTTAATGGTTGTATTGGCGTTAATGGCCGCAGCCAGTCCAGCGGCGATTTCCGCCACGGTCGTGTCCGTTGCCAGGACCGTATAATCGACGTTAACAGCGGAAGGCGCGGTAAAGGCCGCCCGGAAAACGTCGCCTGTATCAACTGTACCGGCGATCGTAATGGTATCAACCTGAGACACCGCATTGGTTACAGACGCATTGCTGTCGAAGACATAGGTCTTGGTTACACCCGAGCCTTGTTTAATTGTCATCGAGGCGCCATCGGCAGGGCGACGCGCGGCGCCGGTTGAATCCGTCTTGTTGAATTCCAGCTGACCGATGCTGCGGTATACCTTCGGGTTGGTGACCGAATCTTCAATCGTCAGATGGGTTGTGCCTTGCGGCGGCTCGATGGTCATTTTCCATTCGTTTTCCGCCGGTGCGCGTTCGTAGACAACACTCATGGTGTTGGCGTTACCCAGACTATCGAAGAACTGAACGTCCGTTTTGTGGGTTGTGCCCGCTGTGTCGTTCGAAGGCAGGTTGGCGCCGATGCCGATAGTCGACGTGGACGATGCCGTACCACCGACGCGGTTCAGGTTGACGGTCGAAAGATAATCCGTCGATACAATATTCTGGTTGGCGATGGTTAAGGCGGAGTTGGCCGGCTTGACGACACCGGCGGCAGTTGTCGGCCACCCTTGAAGATAGAAACCTGACGTGTTGCGCAGGAAGCCTTGATTGTCCTGGAAGAAGGAGCCCGATCGGGTGTACAGGAACTGATCGTCGACCGTCGGTTCCGCTGCTTCGTTGACGACGAAGAAACCGTTGCCGGAAATGGCGATATCCGTCGATGAGGTCGATGCCTGCAAAAGACCCTGAACGCCCGTATCCTGACGTGGTTTCGATTGAACACCACCAGCGGAATAGAACGTCGAACTGGTCTGTTTGGTGACCAGTGACTGGAAGTTGACCGTGGTGTTTTTGTAACCGACCGTGGAAACGTTCGTAATATTATCGGAAATCGCACCCATGGCGCTCGACTGGGCGGTAAGACCGGATACACCCGAAGCTAATGCACCGAATAAGCTCATTTTCCTTCTCCTTCGATCTGCCGTCCCTTTGACGGCGGTGTCTTAAAATTTCATTCCTCCGCAGGGCCATCCCTACGGCTTGCTATGTCGCCCTGGCCTTATTTGCTGGACGACTCCTTGGTTTCTCTAATGCCCAGAACCTTGTCCAGACCGGTAATTACGTCGTTCATGTAAAGCGAAACAACACCGTCTTCCGCGCCTGCACCCGTGACGCGACCAAAGACAGTCTGAGTCACGTTCATAAGATTGCCGTCGTGGTCTTGGGCCGAAACGATGGCGGCGTAGGATCCATCCGGCTGTTGCGTGCCATGTTTATTCTGCCCATTCCACTTGAAGGACTGTTGGCCGGTTTCAAGCACCGCGTCGGAGCTGTAAACCGTAAGACCGCTAGAGTTGACGATGTTGATGGTTGCCGAGGCCGGCTTGGTTTCGAATTCGTAGGTGAATTCGGCGGCATTGTTTTCCAGATAGAACGATTGACCGACCGATTCGATCGTATGGCCGATAAAGTCAACCATATTGGCGACCTGCGAAGTCTGCTCGACGTTCAACAGTTTTTCCAGGTTGGCGTTCTGATAAATCTGCTGTTCAACACTGGCGAACTGCACCAACTGAGAGGTGAATTCATTGGCGTCCATCGGATCAAGCGGATCCTGATTTTTCAACTGGGTAACCAGCAGGTTCAGGAACCGGTTCAGATCCTCATCAAGTTTGGCCGCCGCCTGACCCGACGTGGTTGTCGAATCTAGGTTCGAGGCTGCTGATGCACTGCTGGTGAACATTTCCAGTTACTCCGTTTTAGGCGCGAACGTCGATGCGGGTATCGGTAATGATGTCCCGCTCGACTCCGGCTAGCTCTTCTTCAAGGGTTAATTCGTTGTCGTTGTTGTCATCCAGGCCGTCTTCTCCGCCTTTACCGGATGAATTGGCCAACTGCGAGCCCTCATCCTGTTCGCGAAGGTTGAAGCTGAGACTGTCATCATCGGCATGTAAACCGGCCTGCTGGAGGGCTTGTTGCAGTTCCTTGGAATCCTTTTGCAGAAGGTCCAGGGTTTGCTTGTTGTCGGCGGTGACGACTGCCGACACGCGGCCATCATGTCCGACTTCCATATGCACATCGATGCGTCCCAATTCGGCCGGTTTCAATTGAATGGAAATCTTGTCATTGCCTGCATTCAGGGCCTTGGTTATTTGAACTGAGACCTGATCGGCAACGGCGTAGTTGGCGGTTGTAAAGCGTGTGGAGTTGGCCGCCTGAGCTGACGTATTCTGTTGCGCCTGCTGGGCGGCTGAAGTGGAGTTTGGAGCCGAGGCCACTGGTGCGTCGCCTGTGCCGGACAATGTCGTTTGCGCGTTGCCGGTATTGACGTTATGAACGCCGGCCTTAGCGTCGACGGCCGTCGTGGCTGCCGTCTGCGTCTGGCTTCCGGCAACCTGTTGAACAGCCTGTTGGGCCTGTCCCGCAGCACCGGCCGCCTGTCCTGCAACCTGTTGAGCCTGGGAGGCGGCGTTAGCGTTATTGGCGCCCTGTGCCTGTTGACTGCGCAAGGATTGTGCAGTGGAATCGGCAGCCAGAACCGTGTTCGCGGTCAGGTTCGACGTCGGTTTGGAAACCAGGCTTGCTTTTTCGTCGCTGACATTGACGGAAACTTCAACCCGATTGCCGTTTCCGACCATTTTTGACAGCTTGGCTGACTGTTCTGTAGCCTTGGTTGTTTCCTTGGCTTGGGCCTCAGCGGCGGCTTGCATCTCCGCGCCGGAGGTATTTTGTGCCTGCGCCTGACCTTGGCTATTCGTCACGTTGTGAGTCTGTGCCTGAGCCTGCGTATTCTGTGAATTGGCACCTGACTGACCGGTATTGGCGTTGTTGCCTTCTGCCTGTTTGCCGACGTTCGCGGCAGCGACAGTCAGACCCTCAACGGCATTAACTTTGCCGGTTCCCTTTTGGCCATTGTCCAGAGCCTGTTCGGCAGCCTGGCCGGGAAGACCTGTTTCCTGGGCATTCGAAAGCAGGGAATTCAACATTTGCTTGGCTGTTGAAGCCGTGGCGCTGTTTTGGGCGTTTTCTGTAGCCTTGCCTTCGCCGGATTTGTTGCCTTCCTCACCCTTGACGGCGGATTGTTCTGCATCGTCGCTGCTGGAAGATGCTACGGTCTCTGCATCGCCATCATCGCTGCTGGAAGCGGCGTCATCATTGGACGAGTCGTTTGAACGTTCATCACGGGCGGCATTTTCGCCACGATTTTCTGCATGCCCGGCATCGTCTTGGCCGCCGCCTGCGGCATTCGAGGTTTCGGATTTAGTATCCTGAGAACGATCATTTACGTAATCATTTGAACGTTCGGACTGGCTGGGGGCGTCTCTGTCCGAATCATGGTTGGGGCGATCATCGGCATCGGCGCGGTGACCATCACTATCGTGCCTGTCATCACCCCTATCATAAGAGTGATCGTCTGCGGCGGTCGAATGGTCCGGGCGTTCGCCAACGGCTGTAATGCCAGCGCGATCCGACAAGGCGTTTAGGCCGCTATCTAATCGCGAGCCGTTCTTGCGAATAATTTCTGCGAAATCAATTCCGGAGCCACTGCTGGCGGCCGTTCCCTTGGATCCTTGGAAAGCGCCATCTGAAGTGACTGAGGTTTTTACCGTACTGATATCCGAAGCCATTGTACTTCCTTGCTAATAGGGGCCATGGTTTAACTCGCCCCTTATCTAGCAAATGGCGGGCCAACTTTTGATCGTTGGCTAATTACCTGAAAATACAGGAAAAAATTGACTCAAAGTTTGCGAATGTAGTTCGGGAAGGCTTCCGCCCGGCAATTCTTTCTTATCTAAAATAGGAACATTGTGCCGTTGTTACGGATGATAGCCGGCAACCTGAAGGGAGAGATGGAGACCTTTGGTCGGGAACCCCATTATTTCACGAAACTGGGCAATTGTGGCTGGTGTTGCGCCACGACTGGTTCGGATCTGGACGAGGATGCATATAATCCGCCGGATATATTCTTGTTGATTTCAATTAGAGGCTTCAGATTATCTGGGTTGGGATCCCTTAAGGCTGTCATGGTCTGGCGATCGACAAACAGACTTAGCCGCAAAAGGTTCGTGCGAAGGCTCTCGGTGCCACTGGTAGGGTTTTCGGCGATGTTGGACTGTATCAAAGTCCAGAGTTTCTGATTGAATTTTAATGCATGGGCGTATTTGTCGTAGCCCCTGCGTCCCGGCGTAAAGTTGTCCCGGACATTTGTAAGCTCGTACGTTGTGCGTGCCAGAGCCATGCGTTCCAGCTCTCTGGTGCCGATAGCCGTTTTCTGGGCGTTTTCATATGCTTTAAATGCCTGGTTATACATGGACTATTTCAACCAACTCAGTCTCCCAATTGCAGGAGCGTCGTCAGAATTGTGCCTTCCTTGAAAAACAGGCCGACCCCGGTGACGGACAAATCATGGCGAGTCTGCAATGCCAGAAGGTTAGCCGTTTCCTCGTCCAGATCCGTTCCAACCAATTGATCGACGCCTTCATCCAGTACGCTAACCAATCCATCAATGAAATCGAGACGTGAACTGACGATGCTGTCATCGGTTGCAATGCCGGAACGGGTCGTATTCAGCGTTGTCAGCGCTGCGTCAATTTCAGTGATAGTTGCTTCGATGCCGGTATCGGTTGCGAAGCTGTCCAGGGCATCGACGGAAGTCAGGCTCAAAGCCGCCACCGTCGAGGCGGTGCCGGTGATTGAAAGTTCGTTACCACCCGATTCGTTCAGGGCGACTGTCAGCGTATCCGGAGTGGATTTTATCAGGTTTGTGCCCAAATAAGAGGCTTCTCCGACAATGTCTGTAATTTGCGTAAGGATCAAATCGAACTGAGTTTCCGCTGAGCTTCGGGTCGCGTTCGTAGCGACAGTGCCATTCGATGATGAGGCCAGGCCTAAGTCTGTGGCGAGATTCCCTACTCCGGTCGTGATATTGATGTCCTGGCCATCGGATGCCGTAATGACAATGGCGGCGCCGTCGGAAACCGTTGCCGAAAGGCCGCTGATAGCCTCGATTTGCGCAACCAAAGAAGTGAAAGTTTCCGCCGCGTTATTTGTAATAGTTGTCGTCGTGCCGTCATGGGTAATATTGAACGTGTCGCCATCGTCGGCGCCGGCAATCGTATCGGTGATATCTGCCGCTTCTGTCGTTACGACGTCACCCGTGACCGTTGTCGAAGTTGCGCCGGAAACAGACCCTCCCTTGGCCGCAGTAGCCAGAGATTTTGCCGTATTCAGCAGGCTGATGATTTCATCCAGGCTGGCGAGAGTTCCACCCGTTACAACTGCCGCATCGGTCAGTTTTTCTTTTGTATTCAATAAGTTGGTGGTGCGGGTGGATAGGTCTTTTGCGTCAAAAAAGGCCGAAATCCCATCGAAAGGGCTAGCAATTTTTAATCCGGTGGTGATGCGTTTTGACGAGGCGTCAATTAGCGCTTTCGCCTCGGCCAAGGCGATGAGGGTAGTCCGGGTTTGAGCGGTAATGGGGACGTCGACCATCACTGAAGCTCCAAACAATAAATCACACCACGGATGATTCCATGGTAGTGTCGAAGTTCCCCGCTATCCGGTTGAAATATTGCCTTTCTGTTCGGATTTCTGCGAAGAAGGCATAAACATTCCATCGTCATTTTAACGAGGGAGGTTCCCTTAATTTCCTAGGAAATTTTGGTAACCAATTGCCAGTATACAGAATTTTAACCAATTTTGGAATAGTTTAGCGTCCGCGGCATTTTGTCCGCCGAAAATACAGGTAGTTTCGGTTCTCATGGGCTCAACTTAGTGGGCTTTCGCCCCATAAATAAATTAGGGACATTTCCTAGCCCCCCTGTCATAGTTTCAAGAAGATTTATGAAGCTGTAGTGATTTCCAGAAACACATAAAATGGGCAAACAAAACGACTTCCAAGACAAGGGCGGGAAGAAAACCGCCGAAGGAACCATCACAGTCATAGATGCCGGTGCCAGATACGGCGTTCATCCTTTGTGGAAAGAATATTTCGACAGGGCGCCGATGAATTACATTGCATTTGAGCCGGATAAAGAAGAAGCAGAACGGTTAGGCAGGAAATACGCGGCACAGAATTACCAATATCGTATTGAACCGTTGGCGCTGATGGATTTTGAGGGAACGGTTACCTTTCATATTACCGAACACCGCGGTGGTTGCACTACTTTCGAACCAAACAAAGAGTCGATGATTTGGGAGACATACCTTCACGATTTAGGAATTGTTGAGGAAAAGGTAGAGGTTCCATGCACGACACTTGATAAGTTTTGTGCCGATAAGGCTATTCATCCCGATTATATTAAGTTGGATACGGAAGGAAGCGAACTTTCCATTCTCAAGGGTTGCCCAAGGGAATTGGATGAGTCAATTCTCGGGATATATGCCGAAGTCCAATTCAATACCACTTATGAAGGCGCCTCATTGTTTCCCAGGGTCATGGATTACTTGAACGACCATGACTTTTACCTAGTAAATCTGACCTATGATGGCAAAGGATCGGCCAGGAATAAATACGTTAAGGGGCATCAATACGGTATTTTAATGGGATCGGATTCGTTTTGGTTGAAGAAGATTAGCGAACTAGATAGCGATGGATCGCTTGACGACTTGATTGTGGAAAAAGTGATAAAGCAATCTCTTTTCTGTTTCACCCATAACGCGACAGACGTTGGTGTGGATTTTCTACAGAACCTCGCCGCTCGCCCCGGTGCATTGGACCCCTGGTTTGGAACACCAATGTTTCAATACATTGATTTCCTCGTTCAGAATTTGTTTCGCGATCTTCGTCAGGAGCCTGCTCATGACGAAGCCGACTTGGCCGAGACCTATGAAAAAATTTTCCGACGCTCCCTCAAACGAGGTCACGAGTACTTTCAATCTGATGAGATAAATCCCTAGGAAATTGTTGGAGGAGACCTCGCGGTAGGTTTCAGGAAAAAAGTTGATCCTGACGCTTTTCCAGAAATTTTTGAGCAACCCGGCTTTGGGAGAGAGTTAAATGGCTTTCTTCATTGAAGCCATCTAACAATTCATCATTGCCGCCGATCCAGGTGCCTCCCTGAAGGCCTTCCCAGATCGTTTTTCCTCCCCAAAGAGTTTTTCCTTCCCAGAGGTCCTTGCCGACGTCTACCCACCGTTGCTGAAGGGCAGACCTGGGAGTTCGTTCTTCAATCAGATTTTCCAGTTCCTGCACCCCTTCAAGAATATCCTGGGCGGAAGCCGACTGGGCATGCATGCCTGCCGGCATTGCAATTCCGAAATGTAAATTGTGGCGGATGTGATCAAGAGCCGTACATATTTTTCCATCGGCATCACTAGCCCACATACTCGGCAGATAGATTGAATTTGCCGCAAAAGGTGGATTTGCTCCCTGGGCATTGTTGATCTGTAAGTAGGGTGTAGCTTGGGTTTCAGCTAATAAATTCGTTCCTGAGGCCGCAAGGAGTGCAAAGGAAGCCAGGCGAAAAAGATGAAAATCGTTAGAGATGCTTGCGAGCGGGCTGTTTGCGTAATTGATTACGCCCAGATTGTTCCATTTTTCCGGAAAAACCTCACGTCCAACAAAAACAGCCGTGTAACCCTTTTCACGAAGATACTCCAAGGCGGGCACGTATAGCTCGTCGTCTGCCACTACTTTATTGCTGGCGCTCATTTGCTGGCGTTGCTGGATCAGAACGATCGGCTGCCCATCTTTATCAACGAAATCCCCAAGCTGATCAGGGCAAGGTGATTCCAGACGCATGGGATGAATTTCTGCGGTTGCTTTCAGGCGTTTGTAATATTGGATGTGATCCCAATAAGCTCCATTAAGATAGCCAGTGCGGTAGACAAGGGTATTGTCAACCAGTTGTGCATAAGCATATCCCCGGGAGGGCGGCGCAACCTTGGAACTGGATAGGCCGATATCAATGGTGAGATCAGGGTGACAATTGGCCACATGATCGCCGACCTTTTTGTTAATGGCGGACAGGGAGACGGCCTCGAATACTCCTTCATACATACTCAAAACCTCGGCGGTTAGCGCATCTTCTTCCCCTAAAAAAACGCAAGGTTGATCGCTTCCCATATTTTCGCAAAGGCGGTAGCGCAGGTAATTGTCAATTTCCGCAATTACGTGTCCAAACACGCCTTGCGCCATATTGATGACCAACTTGGCGTTCGCCTTGCGTAGGCTGCTCGCCAAATTATGGGCTGAACTGATATCGATTGCCATAGGTAGTGGCCCTACATTCTGTACGAAGAGCTATCTATATATTTTTAGCCAATAGACATTTTTTAATCGTCCCATTTCACATGAAAATGGTTAACAAAAAACCTCAAAGAGCGACTTCTCAGAAGTTACTCGGAATAGTTTCGACGTCGTATTGGGCCGCGTTTACGCTATTTGGAATAGCAGCCCCGACAAATCCCCGGGATACTTCCTTCCAGATGACTTTGCCGAAAGGAGTCGTAGTCAGGCCCAAACCAGGTATCGGTAAATTTCGACGCGTCTCCCAATTCAGCAGTATCGGGGTTCGCAATCATGCAACAAGGAACGATCCGCATGTCGGAGGAGACATAAGAGCGTTCGAAAGGCCATGGGCACAATGTTTGGCGGCTGGAACAATCATACTTTGACGTCACATTCCAAAAGGCGACGGAAATACCGTACTTTTCGCCAAGTTCGATTAATTCTTCTGCTAGGCTTATGCTTAGAGCCTCCTCAGCAGTGACGGAGTTGTTTTTCGCTGTCCAGTCACCCGATCCCCAATCCGTAAGGTTTAGGGAGAATACGAGGCTTCGAAATTTCATTTTACTGGCTAGACGGACCAATTCACGAAGTTGATGGCAGTTCGATTTCTGCACCACTGTCCACATTTTTGTTCGAACAACGCCGATCTCTTCACAATAGGAATTTATAAGTGTGCAGTTTTCGACAACCCTTTCAAAATTTGAACCTTGTCGAATTTTCTCAAAAATTTCCTTATCTGCGCCATCGACCGATATTTGAAGCTCGTTTATGCCGGAGTCGATGATCTTTCGATAATTGTCTCTCTTGTGAAGCAGAGATGCATTCGTCACCGTCCTGACCCAGATTTTCTGATCACGCGCATACTTAATCGATTGATAGAACGTTTCATTCCCCAGGATAGGCTCTCCCATCCCCTGTAGCTTGATTTCCACCAATCCATATTGTTCATCAATTAGGCTCTTGAATTCCTCAAAAGTCATGTCTCGCGCTCTTCTGCCTTTTGGCCAAGCGCTCACCTGGCACATTGAACAGCGGAAATTACAACGGCTCACCATTTCGATGTCGAGATTGACCGGCAGGTAGTCGACCGGTCCTCCAGTTTGACGGGCTTTTCGAAAGCGTTCGTAGTTTTCCCGGCGGCGATCGCTGAAAGCCAATGCCTCTTCGCGGACCTTTAAATACGTTGCTTCATCCGGAACGGGCGTCGGCTTGGGAAGCCCTCTGAACTCCTTGACGACAACAGGCTTTTTGGTGGTGGCCGCTACGGTGTTTTTTTCGTTTCCAAGAAAGCTCATCAATGAACCTTTTCGTTCAAATCAGTCTTGCTCATACCTTTAAGGTATAATCTGTTTATGTAACTACAACAGTAAAACAGTATGAGAAAAAGAAACCCTTAACGGAATAGTTTGAAAAATGTATGGGGCACGGTGGTTGATTTTTTGGGTGCGTTAGCGGGTACTCAACGGGCGGGATTACCCTTTTTCCAAGGTCTCCATAGCGGCGGCGACACCTTCGTCAATAGAAATTTCAGGCTGCCATCCAAGATCATTTTTGATTCTTTTTATGCTTGCGAAAGAAGACTCATCGACTTCCCGTGCTTCAATATATTCAATTTCCCCTCCCATCAATGTCGCCAGTTTTTTTATGGTCGTTAACTGGCCTGTTCCAATGTTGTAGACGCCATTTTCAATTTTTGAATTGCAAGCCAAAACGAAGGCGTCAACCACGTCATCCACATACACAAAATCCCGCGCCGTTTCACCGTTGCCGGTAACCGTTAAAGGTTTTCCCTCTTTTATTCTCGCAAGAAAAACACCAAAAACGCCACTTGAAGACCTGGGTCCATAACATGCGAAAGGGCGGTAGATAATATTTGGCGTCTGATACATCCTGTGCCAAAAAGCCAGGGCCTGTTCCTGGTAAGCCTTGACCAGCCCGTAGATCGTGTTGGTTTCCCATGGCGCCTCTTCATTAATTTCGCCGGCGACATTTCCATAAACAGCAGCGGAAGAAACAAAATGAACCCTGGCGCCAGGATTCCGACGCGCCGCTTCAAGTATCCTGATGGTCGGCAATAAATTTGGGGAGAAAAAGGGTTCGGGGGTAATAGTCGATTCCAGGTGGTGCCCATCGTTAATGCACTGAAAATACTCGTCAACACCTTCGTACAAATTGTGATCGGCGGTAAACGCCATAATATCAGTCTGCTCTACACTCAGGTTTGGGTTGCCGGCGATCCCCGCAAGATTTTCACTAAAAGGAGCGGAAGGAAGATCAACCAGTCGAACTTTCCAGTTTTCCGATATTAGGCGTTCCGCAATATGGCTGCCCAGAAAACCTGCTCCCCCTGCGATCAATGCCACCTTTTTTTTCATTGTTGATTGCCCAATCGCATTACAAAAACTTCTCTAGAAGTGCGTGCTCATACTTAGGAGCATTCCTAATATTTCGGCATTTCTTTATCGCTCCGATAAGGCTGGGTTGTCATCATTTTTCGTTTAGCCCGACGGCCAATCTGCGCTGACCTTGTTGAAGGTACCAATATACCGGTCAAGAACAAGGTCTGTTTCTTCGCGTGTAATAATAAAAGGCGGGGTAAAAGTTGTCCGGTGCCATTTTGCATTGATAAGAATTGAATGCTCTTCTTGCATTATTTGATGAAGCTTCAGGCTGAATTGATGTTTGTCTTTGCAATCATATTCAATAGCGGAATTGAGGCCCCTGCCTCTCGTTTCCCTGAAAAAATCATGATCTCCGAGTTCGTTTTGAAGAGTGTCGCGGATATATTTCCCGGTGTCGTAGATATGATTAAGCATTTCATCCGTGTGGACTATTTTTTGAACGGCCAGCATGGCCGCTGCACCGAGCGAATACCCCTGGAAAGTGTGTCCCAGTTGGATGCGTCCGGTTCCCTGTGCGATGGTATTCTCTACGTCGCTATTGGTAACAACCGCTGACATCGGCGCGTAACCACCGGCGCAGTTCTTTCCGAAGCAGACAAAATCCGGACGGAAGTCATCAAAGTCGCAGCAGTAGATCTTTCCGCTTCGGCCTGTTCCGCAATAAATCTCGTCAAGGATAATGTGCACATCGTAACGATCGCAAACGTCGCGAATGTATTGCCAATACTTTGGTGCAGGGGGAACTTCGCCTCGAAGGGATCCCATCATCGTTTCGCCGACGAAAGCACATACATTTTCCGGCCCAAGTTCCAAAATCTTGTTCTCTAAATCCCTGGCGCCCCTGCGGGCATAGTCGTCCATAGATTCATAGTCGTGCTTGAAATAAAGCGCGTTGTGTTCCGGAATCATGGCGTAGTTGGTCGGCTTTATCGGATCGTAGAAATTCAGGATCGGTAAATCAGAAACGGATAAGGATTGTAGTGTCGCGCCGGAAAACGATTGTTCGCGAAAGATATACGTCGTTTTCGTTGGTTTCCCCGAATCATGATGAGCGTGAAAACTCAGTTTCATCGCCGCCTCAATGGCTTCCGACCCGCTGTTGCCGCTAAAATATACCTTGGTTAGCCCGTCGGGGGCCCGCGAAAGCAGAAGTTCAGCCAACTCCTCCAATACCCGGTTGCCCCAAATGTTGTAATCCATATGACTGAAACGGTTCATTTGACGCTGCATAGCCTCCAGCACCGTCTTGTTGCTGTAGCCGAGAGTCGCGTATGAAGTCCAACCCGACGTCGCGTCCAGAAGTTTTCGGCCGTCTTCCAATAGAATGTATATTCCCTCGCCCTTGTCGACATACGGCCTTGGTGGGTCATTGGGAAACTTTTTCAAAATAGGGTGCGACACGTCATTGTTCCAATCGGCCTTATTATAAATCTCTATTGTTCATTGCGATCGTTAAGGCTGGCAGATTTTCTATGCGACGGCAGATTCTATGCTATTTACATAGGTGTCTTTGAGCTCGGGCGAAATTGTGTCAATTCCCCCAAGAGGCTCGATGAAATGTTCAAGTAAATGATCTCTCATTTCTTCATCGATGAATACTTTTGCAAAGTCATTCCGATCCATGTCAGTCAATAAACCCAAAAGCTCGCTCAGTTGTTCATCGGAGACGAATTCGACGATCCGCCGATTGCTCCATCTTTCGTGTTCGAAATACAACAAGGATGCTTTTGCTTCTTCGGGTATGGCTGCGAAATAGTCATTCATACCCTGCAGGCATTCCTTCTTGATTGCCGAAAACCTGTTCAGGGTTGCGAGTTTAAGCGTCCTTTCATTTAAGGAGGCATTGGCCCCCAGTCTAAACTTCGACACGTGATCCAAAGCTTCCTGAGAGGGTTTTCCGACGCCCAATCTATTAGAAAATGAACTCCAGAAAGTGTCAGGGTTTTGTTTTAATTCATCCGCGCTAAATGTAATAACATTAAAAAATTCAGAATAAAATCCAATTACTTCCCTAATATTCAGGCTGTCTTTTAAGTAATTTTTATTTTCATAAAAAAATTTTTTATACGGATAATGTCCACCACTTTTTATTGATTGTTCATGTGATGCCCTTAACCATTCGATTGGATCTCGAATCATCAACAAAATTTTTGAGGACAACCCGCCCCTTCCCAAAAAATGAGCTGATAGGCGATAAAGATTTTTGACACTGTGGTAATGCTCTGGTTCGCACACAAAAGTGAAGTCCTCGGATGAGGCTACCAGGAACTCTTCATCCTTGTCTTCCCGGGAGAACCCGATGTCGATGTTAACGTTAGGGAAGCCGCTTGTATCGGCTCCCTTGCTTGCATTTTCTACCGCGGCATTGACCACTTTGTTCAGATCGACATAGCAATAATTAGGTTCGTTGTGAAATACACCCTGCAGATATGTGCTGGCGCATTTACCCAGGCCGATATGGATAAAATCAAGGGGCTTGCTTTTCATCTATTTTTCCATGCCCTGATCATGAGTTCGTTAAAAATTGAGGCCATCATCTAAACAAGGTCCGTTCGTGTTTCTCAAGAAATTTTTGCGAAACCCGGCTTTCGGCCAAGGACATCAGGCTTTCTTCGTTCTGACCGTCCAATAGTTCGTCATTTCCACCTATCCAGGGGCTTTCCTGCAGGCCTTCCCAAAGGGTTTGGCCATTCCACAGGGATTTTCCTTCCCACAAATCCTTGCCGGTACGAAACCACCTGTCTTGAAGTTCGGACCGAGGAGTCCAGTTTTCGACTAAATGTTCCAGTTCCTGAGTCGCCTCCAAAATATCGGCGCCGGATACTGACAACGCGCGCATATCCGGTACATTTCCGACACCGTAGTTCAGGTTATGGCGGATATGCTCCAACGCGGATGCCATTTCTCCTGTTTCGGGATTGCTCCAAATACTTGGAAGCATAATCGAATTTTTCGAATAGGTGGGGACGGCGCCTTGGGCTGAATTAATTTGAACGTAGGGCATGCATTGGACTTCTGCCAAGAGATTGGTGCCGGATGCCGCCAACAATCCGAATTTTGCTAACCGGTAAAGGTGGAAATCATTTTCCGGGGCCGCCAGATCGCTGTTGGCGTAGTCGATGAGGTCGTATTTTCGCCACTCTTCTGGAAATACTTCTCTGCCGGAAAAGACGATCGTGTATCCGCAATCCCTCAGATATTCCAGGGTGGGGGCATAACTGTCGTCGGTTGCGATTACTCTGTTGCCGGAACTGATGACCAAACGTAGTTGCAGGACGACGATAGGACGGCCTCCCCGGTCGGTAAATTCTCGTAAATCAGGAGGGCAGGGTGTTTCCATTCGCAGCGGTTCCCTGTCGGGAGTCGCCTTTATTCGTTTGTAGTATTTTATCGTATCAAAGTAGATTCCGTTCAAGAATCCGGTTCGGTAGGTTATGTGGTTATTTTCGAGTTCGGCTCTCATATAACCACGATCAGGTTGAAGGACCTTGTAGCTGGAAATGCCGACATCAAGGGCCAGTTCCGGAAAGCAATTCACGACGTGATCGGCAAAGTGCTTGTGGGTAAGTTCCATCGAAACGGCGTTGAAATAACCCGGAAACATTTTAACGACCTCTTCAAGGATCGTGTTGGGACCGCCGAACAATAGGCAAAGTGTTTCCGTTGGAATTTCTTCCGAAAGCCGAAGGCGGGCATAATTATCCAGTTCGGCGACCACATGGCCGAAAACGTTTTCCGAAATGTTCACGACAAGGCGACCGTCTAAATCCTTTATCGAGCGTGCCATGTCCGCTGGGCTTCGTAAATCAATGCTCACCTAGGAACCTCTTTCCCAACCTTGATCATTAATGGTCGTATCCTTCCAATAAAATCTGGCAAACAAAGAACTAAGTGTCTTGATAGGCTATCTTGACATAGGCGTGCTTAACGGAAGGTTATGAAATCGTTTGATTTTTCTGGTGTCCATTTTTCAACAAGCTTAAAATGAACCAGTAATTGACAACAAGAAAAAATCGGCAAGGTTTTCGCCAACCCCTCCTGCTTTGTCGAACAATTTGGGTAAAGAGGCCGCCTGATTCCAGGAAGGTATCGTTAAGTGCATCGGTAAATGACAGTACTTGGTTTAATCATTTTTGAAATCAGATTTTCGGGAGATCAAATTGCGTAGTTTGGTTACCGGAGGAGCCGGATTTATTGGCAGCCATCTGGTTACGACGTTGTTGGAACAAGGGCATAACGTGTGTGTGCTTGACAATTTCTCAACGGGCCGCCCACAAAATCTGGATCACGTTAAAGAAAATCCCTGTTTGAGTATCCATGAATTCGACATCGGTTCAGGTGCCGATATGTCGGGCTTTTTCCAAGGCGTCGATCGCGTTTTTCATTTGGCCGCCCTGGCCGATATCGTGCCATCCATCGAACAGCCAGAAGCCTATCACCGGGCCAATGTCGAAGGGACGTTTAGGGTGTTACAAGCGGCCAATCAGGCAAAAGTAAAACGATTTGTCTATATGGCGTCCAGCTCGTGCTATGGCTTGCCCGACATCATTCCCACGCCTGAAGATGCCAATATTAGGCCAATGTATCCTTATGCTCTTACCAAGTATGTTGGCGAAACTTATGTCTCGCATTGGGCTAAGGTTTACGGGCTGCCGGCTGTATCGCTAAGGCTGTTCAATGTCTATGGGCCGCGCAGCCGGACATCGGGAACATACGGGGCAGTGTTTGGCGTGTTCCTGGCCCAGAAACTGGCGGGCAAACCGTTCACGGTGGTTGGAGACGGTACCCAGACCCGGGATTTCACCTTCGTCAGCGATGTTGTCAGCGCAATATTGGCGGCAGCCGATTCCGATCTCATAGGTGAAATTATGAATGTTGGATCGGGTCATACATACAGCGTCAATCGGCTGGTTGAATTGTTGGGCGGGGATATCACCTATATACCGAAAAGACCTGGCGAACCTGATAGCACCTTTGCCGATACGAAGAAGATTCAGCAATTGTTAAGTTGGCAGCCGGTAGTCTCTTTCGAAGACGGCGTAGCGGAAATGTTGAACAACATCGACTACTGGCGCGAAGCTCCGGTTTGGGATCCAGTATCCATTGCAGATGCGACATCCAGCTGGTTCAAATATCTGAAAGATTAAGTATGGATTCGTCGACGATGGATCATATGACAAAATTAAAGGCCATCACAGAGATGGAGGCTATTGCTGACTCTTTGCGTGCTGGTGGTAAGACCATAGTCATGGCCCACGGTGTTTTCGACCTTCTGCACATGGGGCATGTCCGCCATTTGAAAACAGCTAAAAGCGAAGGCGATATTTTGGTGCTGTCGATTACGGCGGATGAGTTCGTCAACAAAGGTCCCGGCCGACCTATTTTTTCTCATGATATGCGTGCTGAAATGCTAGCGGCTTTGCAATGCGTAGATTTCGTCTCGATTAATCGCGCGCCCAGCGCCGAGCCAATGATCGAAGCTGTCAAACCGGATATTTACGTCAAAGGGTCTGATTACGAAAATGCCGATGAAGATATAACCGGCAAAATAACCGATGAGCAACTAACCGTTGAAAGGTTTAATGGCCGTGTGATGTTCACAAAGGACATCACCTTCAGTTCCTCGTCTTTGATTAATCGATATCTGGATGTCTATGACGCGCCCTTGCGCGACTACCTGAATGAGCTTCGTGAACAAAATGGGTTGGAGCGTTGTCTGGAGTTGATTGAAGCAGTCAAGAATATGCGGGTCGTTGTTATAGGCGACACCATAATTGATGAGTACAAATATGTGACGCCGCTTGGAAAACCATCAAAGGAAAACATCATCGCGGTTCAGTTCGAAAACGGCGAGACTTTCGCCGGGGGCGTCATTGCAGCGGCCAAACATGTCGCAAGTTTTTGCGGCGAGGTCGAAGTCATTACCGCTCTTGGCAATCTTGATACGCAAGAAGAGCTGATACGACATAACCTTGAAGATAACATCAAACTGAACCTGCTTTATCGGGATAGAGCACCGACAACCCGCAAAACACGCTTTATAGATTCGGCCCGTATGGGGAAATTATTCGAAGTCTATGATTTTAAAGACAGACCGCCTTCCAACGAGCGCGAAGATGATCTTCGCAAGTCGATTGCCGACAAGATTAAGGACGCTGACTTGGTTATCGTTACGGATTTCGGCCACGGTTTGATCACGCCGAATGTCATTGCCGACTTGTGTGAAAAAGCGCCGTTCCTTGCAGTCAATGTTCAGACCAATGCCGGTAATCATGGTTTTAATTTCGCCACAAGATATCCGCGGGCCGATTTCCTTTGCATCGATGTGCCGGAAGCCCGCCTGGCTGTTTCAGATAAATACGCCGATATGTCGACACTCGTCTCGGAGTTACTGCCGACAAAAATCGACAGCGACTGCATCATTGTTACCCACGGTCATCACGGTTGCATGACATTTAAACGAGACGAAGGCAAGGTTCATCGAATCCCGGCCATCACTGATCAGGTGATTGACACAGTTGGCGCCGGAGACGCCTTTTTCGCCGTCGCATCGCCTCTTGTTCGGGCCAGTGGCGGAGTTGAACTGCCCGGCTTTTTGGGGAATGTCGCCGGGGCCATAAAAGTAGGTATCGTTGGTCACCGAAAGGCGGTTGACAAAATAACACTCACCAAATTTATCACCGCTATTTTGAAATAGAACTTCTAACGGGATCAGAAAAACAGAGAGAAATTCCGATGAAATGGAAAATATTGGTTACCGGCGGCGCCGGATACGTTGGCAGCAATCTGGTGCCGAAACTGCTGGCAAAGGGCTGCGAAGTAGTTGTGCTCGACCTTTATATATACGGCCATGAGGTTCTCGACGATGCTCGCCCAAATGAAAATCTGACAGAAATTGAAGGAGATATTCGTGATCCGGAAGTGGTCAAGGAGGCCACGGAGGGCTGCAATTGTGTCATTCATCTTGCGTGCATTTCCAATGACCCGTCCTACGATCTGAATCCGGATCTAGGTCGTTCCATCAATTACGATTCATTCAGGCCATTGGTTCGCGCAGCAAAAAATGCCGGGGTAAAAAGGTTTATCTATGCGTCATCATCATCAGTATATGGCATCAAGGATGAACCCGAAGTAACCGAAGATCTGCCTCTGGAACCCTTGACCGATTATTCGAAATACAAAGTACTTTGCGAAGAAATCCTTGAAGAAGAGCGTTGCGACGGGTTCGTCACTTGTACCATTCGACCCTCGACCGTATGCGGTTACGCCCCTCGCCAGCGCCTTGATGTGATCGTCAATATTCTAACCAATCATGCCGTCAACAACGGCCGCATCAAGGTTTTTGGCGGCAGCCAGAAACGCCCGAATATTCACATCGAAGACATGTCGGATCTGTATTGTTTCCTTCTCGATCAGCCCGAAGAGTTGATCGACGGTAAGATTTATAATGCGGGCTACGAAAATCATACCGTGATGGAATTGGCCAATATCGTAAAAAAAGTCGTCGGCGAAGACCTGGAAGTGCTGGTTGAGCCTACCGATGATATGCGCTCGTATCATGTATCCTCCACGAAAATGAAATTGGAGTTGGGTTTCGAGCCATCCCATTCCATAGAAGACGCCGTTCGCGGTCTACTGCAGGCTTTTAAAGCCGGCAAGTTGCCCAATCCGATGGAGGATTCCCGTTATTTCAATATCAAAAAAATGCAGGAAATCGAGCTCAGTTGAAAGATATGCACATCGGCATTGATTTCGATAACACAATCGCGGGATACGATCCCCTGATCCGTCGTACGGCTTTTGAAAAGGGCTGGATTTGCGAAGTCGATCAGGGCAGCAAGCGAACAATTCGTGACGCAATACGAAATCTTCCTGATGGGGAAGGAAAATGGACAGAACTTCAGGCTGAAATATATGGGCCACGCATGGGCGAGGCTGAATTAATCGATGGCGTTGCGGAATTTTTTGATAACTGCCGCTCTCGCGACGCACGGGTTTCCATCATCAGTCACAAAACCCGTTTCGCGGCGGCCGCGCCGGGAAAGACGGATCTTCGCCAAGCCGCCCTTTCCTGGATGAAGGCGCATCGGTTTTTCGAGAAAACTGGATTTGGTTTGAAACCCGATGAGGTTCATTTCGCTGACACCCGTCAGGAAAAATGCCGCATCATCGCGGCTAGCGGGTGTGCAACGTTCATCGACGATTTGCGCGAGGTTTTTAGCGATCCGGAATTTCCATCCCATGTCTCAGGCATTCTTTTCGAGCCTGAACCCGGCCCGCCTTTAGATGCCGGTTTAGTAACTTGTACGACCTGGAGCGAAATTAGCGATGCTGTGTTCGATGGGGGAGTCCCCCATGGATGAAGCATGGTCGATCCTGGTTTTGTTGGCCAGTGGTGAAACAGCATTGGAATTTGAACCGGTTCTTCACGGCGCTAATAACCGTCTGTTTCGTGTCAGGTGTGAAAGTGGGGCGCAGTTTGCACTTAAGCATTATCCCGAAATAGAAGGAGATAATCGTAACCGCCTGAAGACGGAATTTTCCAGTTTGGATTTCCTCGCCCCACGCGTGGGCAGTGCGGTTCCCAAAGCTATTGGCTATGACAAACCTGCGAGAGTCGCGCTTTACGAATGGATAGACGGAGCCAAGGTCGATGCTCACTCTGCGATGGACGTGCACGGCGCCGTGGATTTCGTTCGGCGTCTGAAAGAACTGACGGACGACGACCAAGCGAAAAATCTACCTGAGGCTTCAGAAGCTTGCCTGTCGTTCGAGGAACTTACGTTACAGATCGAAAAAAGATTTTCACAGTTAATGAAGGTTTCTGGCGATCAACCGGATCTATCTGAATTCTTAAAGGGACGATTTCAGCCCCGGTTCCAATCGCTGCGTTCCAAGGCCAGCAGAAAGCTTACGCAACAAATCGGTATGGGAGCCCTTACCCGATCCAGCCAGTGCTTGAGTCCATCGGATTTCGGCTTTCACAATGCTCTTCGCCGGCCCGATGGAAGACTGGTTTTCGTTGACTTCGAATATTTCGGCTGGGACGACCCGGTCAAACTGGTCAGCGATTTTCTACTGCATCCAGGAATGGAACTTAGTACCGCAGATCAACAACAGTTTTTACATGGTATGCAATTAGTATTCTCCGATGATTCAGCTTTCGCTGATCGCCTTGAACTGTGCTTCCCATTTTATGCATTACGGTGGTGTATGATATTGCTGAACGAGTATTTGCCTGATGTTTGGCAACGAAGACAGGCTGCGGGAATTGGGGGCGATGTTGAGGACATAAAGCAACGGCAATTGTTAAAAGCCGAGTCTTGGCTTATAAAGAGTGAAGGTTCTCCAGAAAGGACGCCGACGTGACTGACATGACAGAAAGCATGCCGCTGCGGGATTCCAAGATCCCTTTAGACGATCGATCACTCTATTTACGCAGGCTTGTCGTCGAAGCTCTGGACGGGGGAGGACGTGGTCATATCGGGTCGTCCATGTCGTTGATTGAAATCGTACGGGTTCTTTACGACGACGTCATGACCTTCGATTCCAGCAATCCGCTATCCGACAACAGGGATCGATTTATCCTGTCCAAGGGGCACGGCTGTCTGGCCCTGTACGCCATTTTGGCGGACAAGGGCTTTTTTGCGAAATCGGAATTAAGATCATTTTGCCGCCAGGAGTCCATTCTGGGTGGCCATCCGGAACGCGGAAAAGTTCCGGGAGTCGAAGCTTCGACCGGTGCGCTGGGTCATGGACTTTCGATTGGTTTAGGGCTTGCCCTGGCGGCCCGTATTAAGGGCTTGGGACATAGGGTATTTGTGGCCCTGGGTGATGGGGAAATCAATGAAGGATCCAATTGGGAAGCGGCCATGTGTGCGGGTAAGCACGGGCTGGAAAACCTGTCGGTCTTGATCGACTACAACAAGATCCAATCCTATGGCGAGACGAAAGTCGTTCAGGATCTAGAGCCTCTGGCAGAAAAATGGCGGTCTTTTAACTTTGGCGTCCGCGAAGTGGACGGCCATGATGTCGGCCAACTGAAGTCTGTACTGAAAGGGCTTCCTTTCGAGGAAGGACGGCCAAATGCGATCATTTGCCATACGGTCAAGGGCAAAGGGATTTCCATCGCCGAACACGAGCCCACATGGCATCACAAGTCAAACTTGAGCTCCGATCAAATCGACGCCCTATTCGAGGCACTGGGAGGACGCCATGCGCAAGACCTGTCTGAATAAGGTTTTCGATCTTGCTGGGCGCGACGAGCGAGTGATCTTCATCGGCTCGGACCTGGGTCCGGGTGTTTTGGATAACATGCGCCAATCCATGCCTGATCGGTTTTTTATGGAGGGAGTCGCCGAACAAAATGTCGTCGGCATGGCCGCAGGGATGGCGATGGAAGGGTTTATACCTTACGTCAACACCATCGCGACATTCCTGACCCGTCGCTGTTTCGAACAGGTAGCCGTGGACTTGTGTCTCCAGAATTTACCGGTTCGCCTAATCGCCAATGGCGGCGGGCTGGTATACGCGCCGCTGGGCCCGACTCATCTGGCAATCGAAGACATCGCCATCATGACAGCCTTGCCAAACATGACGGTCGTTGCCCCCACCGATGCTGACGAGATGACACGGTTCATGGATGTTAGCCTGGATTGGCCGGCTCCTATTTACATTCGTCTGGCCAAGGGCGGCGATCCAATCGTTTCGAAAGATGAAGACGGATTTGAAATTGGCAAGGCCATCACTCTACGGGATGCGGAAAACGTGGGAATCATCGCCTGTGGGGTCTGCGTCAACCGGGCATTGAAGGCCGCAGAAATTTTGGAAGGGGAACGCATTCAGTGCGGTGTCGTCAACATGCATACCCTGAAGCCGTTGGATAATTCCGCAGTATTGGATTTAGCGGCCCGGGTCGATACTCTTGTGACGGTCGAGGAGCATACATTGCAAGGCGGATTGGGCAGCGCTGTTTCCGACCTGTTGATGGATGAAGCCGAAGGTCCGCTTCCAAAGCTAGTGCGAATCGGCATTCCCGATCAATTCCCGACCGGATACGGCTCCCAGGATTTAATGATGGGAAGTTTCGGCCTGCAACCGGAGCAGATCGCCGATCGGATCAAAATGGAAATAGGCGGGTGACTATTGTGGGGAACACATTGAGCACCAATATGTTCTTCTCGAAGGAGCCGTAATGGCAAAAGTCTACAGCAACCTGAAATTCCTGAACTACCCCGGCCATATCGAAGCCTTGCGCAACGGGCAGGTTGTGGCGCCTGTCCATGTACGCATCAAACCGATTAACCGTTGCAATCACGATTGCTGGTATTGCGCCTATCGGGTCAGCAATTTGCAACTGGGTGAGGGAATGGATGAAAGAGATCGCATTCCCGACGAGAAAATGGACGAAATTGTCGACGATTTGATCGCCATGGGCGTCAAGGCCGTGACTTTTTCAGGCGGCGGCGAACCTTTGCTATACAAACAATTGCCCCGTCATGTGGAAACCCTGGTCCGCGGGGGTATTCAGGTGGCGACCCTGACCAATGGCGCCAATCTGCAAGGAGCAATGGCTGATGCCTTTGCAGAATATGGTACCTGGGTTCGGGTTTCACTGGACGGTTGGGACGACGCCAGTTATGCCAAGGCCCGATCGCTGGAAGAGGGCGCTTTTACGACATTGCTGAAAAACCTTGAGGATTTTTCATCCAGAAAAACCAAATGTGTTCTGGGCGCCAGTTTCATCGTCGGCAAAGACAATCATGACCACGTATTCGACGTGTGCAAAATCTTGAAGGATTGCGGGGTATCCCACGTCAAGATTTCCGCCGCCGTGGTCAGCAATGAAGGCCGGGAAAACAACCTCTACCACAAGGATTTGGCACCTGTTGTAACCGATCAAATCAAACAGGCCGAAAGCCTGAATTCAGAAGATTTTTCCATCGTTAACCATTACCACGAGATGGAGGAACGCTTTGCCAAGGAATACACGATGTGTCCTTATTTGCAGTTCCTGACCGTTATCGGTGCGGATGGGAAGGTCTATACCTGTCAGGACAAGGCTTACTCGGATAGCGGCGTTTTGGGGTCGATAAGCGACCAGTCCTTTAACGAAATGTGGTTTTCCGACGAAACCCGCGAACGCCTGTATGCCTTGGATCCATCTACGACATGTGGTCACCACTGTGTAAGTCATGCGAAAAATCTCGCGCTGACTGATATCCTGGCGCTAGATCCTGATCATTCGGTATTCGTGTAAGGGGGGAACGCGGTTGGCTGAAATAAATTTCCTCTCCAAATACCAGAAAGCTACCGAGCGCGACTACGTGCAGCGCGTCGTCGAACACGACAAAGCCGCTTGTGCCGAGGTCGCCCGGCAATGGGGAAAGGACTATTGGGATGGGGACCGCCGTTATGGATACGGGGGCTATCATTATGACGGACGTTGGCTTCCCATCGCCGAAGATATTGCCAGCCATTATGATCTGAGGGCGGGGAATAAGGTTCTGGATATCGGATGCGGCAAGGCTTTCTTGCTATATGAAATGACTCAAGTAGTGCCGGGCCTCGAGGTGCGGGGGATCGACATTTCAGAATACGGCATCGCCAACGCGAAAGAAGAAATTCGCGACCCGCTACAGGTTGGCGACTGCACCTCGCTGCCGTGGGAAGACAACAGTTTCGATTTCGTGTTTTCGATCAACACCTTCCATAACCTTGAAATTTTCGATCTGGAAAAAGCAGTTCGGGAAATGCAGCGAGTTTCAAAGGACAAAGCGTGGTTGTGCGTGGAGTCCTATCGCAATGAAAGAGAGAAGGCGAATTTGCTGTACTGGCAAATTACCTGCATGAGTTTCTACAACCCGAAGGAATGGCGCTGGCTGTATGATCAGTGGGGCTACGGCGGCGACCACGGTTTTATTTTTTTTGAGTGACTGGCCGGGCGATTGGACTGCATGACATCTAGAATACTGATTACGGGTGCATCGGGTTATGTAGGGCGGGCCTTGTGTCACCGGCTGGGGTCCGAACGTGTGATAAAACTCTTTGCAACCAATCCCATGGAAGGTGGCATTCATTATGACGCCCGCTCCATGGCTATTGCAAATGTCCTTGGCGAGCAAGACGGAGTCAGTCATTGCGTCATCGGTCATGCTATAATCGATATTGAGCGATGTGCAGCAGAACCGGAATTTGCACGACGTATCAATGTCGATTCTACCATTGAAGTTATCAACTGGTGTTTTGAAAACAACATCAAGCCTATTTTCTTGTCCAGCGAAGCTGTTTTTTCTCGGGACGAACCGCCGCCTGCAAATGAAGAAGACGCCCCTAATCCATACGCTGAATATGGTCGCATGAAACTGGAAGTGGAACGGTATTTACAGGGTTCTGGCGGTGATTATCTGATTATCCGGCTTTCGCGCGTCATGGGGACGGACCGAGGTGATCGAACAGGCTTTGAAAATTGGTTTGAAGCAATTGAAGGTGGATTACCTATAACCTGCGCAATCGACCAGATTATTTCGCCTATACGCGTTACCGATGCGGCGGAAGGGTTGACGCTCGCCATTGAGGAAAATTTGTCTGGTTTATATCACCTTGCCGGGCCCTCACCTATTTCACGAATTGAATTTCTTAAATTGCTTATCGAGACGCACCCTAAAGCGACTGAGGGGAAATTCGAAATCAAGGAATGCCAATTATCGGATTTTCCTGTGCGCGACAAGCGACCGCTGAATTCATCGCTTGATCCCGGAAAATTCATTCGAGATACCGGGTTGGAACTTCCGACATACAGGCAATGGTGCCGGGACCTGGTGTGATTATCCTAGCGTTGGTTTCAGCGACCATGAATTATTGAATGTTTCTGAATGGATATCGGAAAAATTGACAACATTGGTCAGATAGATGCGAGACGATATCGACGATAGCAACGGCAGCGAGGGAATGGGCCAGGCACTGGACCAAGTTCTGGAGCGCTATGGTTGGAACGACGGCGGTTTCAACGAAGGTATTGTGCTGGTACAGATACCACAGGTGCCTACCTCCGTTATCAAGCGCGATATCGCCCTGAATCAAGGCTACTTCGTTTATCCACCTCAAGGATTGTTGTATTTGTCCGCTTTGTGTGAGCGTATCAATCTGCCGTCTCGGGTCATCGATTTAAACTACACGGTTCTTCGCGCCGCCCAGCAATCAGAAGAAGACATTGATGCTTTCTGGAAACAAGAACTGGATCAAACAATTAGTGAATTCAGGCGGCCGATTATCGGCGTTTCCTTCATGTTCGATTCGACGCGGGGCCAGCTGGATGAAGTTCTGAAACATATTCGTCAACGCCATCCTGGCCTTTGCATAATAGTCGGCGGCGTCGCAGCCACTGCGAATCCGGAAGCAATATTGAACACCGAGAATGCTGATATCATCGTCCACAATGAAGGGGAAAATCCGCTCGCCGATTTCTACGCCTATGTGCGACAGGAAAAAGACTCCGTGCCGGAGAACGTGTCGGTGCTGGATGCCGATGGCCAGATGGTCCAGTCCGTCATTCGTAACGGCGGGGAGGTGGAATTCGATATTCGCACCCAGTATGACCAAATCGATATCGGAAGCTATAACCAGGCTGGATCCTTGAACAATTTCTCGCGTATGCGAGGAGTCGATGTTCCATTTGCAACAGTATTGTCGCGGCGGGGTTGTCGCGCTCACTGCACTTTTTGCGCCGTCAGGAACTTCAACGGCCGGTCGGTTCGCGTCCGACGGGCTAAGGGCGTTGTCGATGAAATGCAGTATTTGTGGGATTGCCACGGGGTTCGCCATTTTGAATGGCTGGACGATGACCTGCTGTATGACCGGGACAATGCGATTGAAATGTTCCACGAAATAAGCCGCCGCCTACCTGAAGCAACCTGGTGCGCCAACAATGGCCTGATCGCCGCCGCGGTCAATGAGGAAATGTTGAAGGTCATGCAGGATAGCGGCTGCCAGGGTTTTACGGTAGGTCTTGAAACCGGAAACGAGGAAATGCTGCGCAAGGTAAGAAAACCGGCCAGCCTGGAACGGTTTGCTTTGTTCGCACGAATCACAAAGAATTTTCCGAAGATTTTTTACATCGTCAATTTTATCCTGGGCCTTCCAGATGAACGGATCGGGCAGATGTTGGATTCGCTGGCCGTAGGTATGCAGGCTCAATTGGATTGGATGAACCTCTTTAACTATCAGCCACTTCGCAACACAGATGCGTATCTTGCATTTGGCGGCATGGATACACGCCCGGATGACAGTGTCGTTGAACGTGGGACTACGGTTAATTTCAATCCCATTCGCGAGGGCGTGTTCGAAAAAACCGATCAGGGTAAGGGCCTGTTAACAGGTTATGATGTATTTGATTTAGATGCTGAATTGCAGCCAAACCGCGAACAGGTAAACGAGATTTGGTTCACTTTTAACAGCATATGTAACTTCGCCAGGCTTCCGGCGATTTTTTCCGATTCACCCGATCGGGTTCGCAACGCGATTAAATGGCTGGAAGGCTTGCAACAAGCCTACTCGGATAATCCGACGATCACTTGTTTACTGTATTACCTATCCTGGCGTTTAAACGATCGTCCGGAAAATGAGATGGAAAAAATTCGAAGCGATGCAGTGCGGAAATTCAATGATCAGGATTATTGGCGGGAGCGGGATGTGGAATTCCAAATTTCGGCCTTTCTTGATCGTGATATTCCCCCGCTGGAAAAACGGGCCATCGATTTTTTCTCTGGGCGCAACATCACAATTCAGAGCGAACCCAGCGAACGCTTGGGCTGATTTGGCTAGAATCAAGGAATAATTGCCCATGAATTTGTCTAGAATTTCATTAGTGGACCCTGATACCGAAAACATATGGGAAGACAAGGGGGCAAAAACGGTCGCTTTCTTTTGTCGAAAGAGGCCGGTGCGTATCACGGCGAAAACAATTGACGAATTGAAACAGATTTCATCCCTGCGCGACGGGTCTAACGTCCGGGTATGTCTTCATAGCGAACCGGCGTCGGATCACCATGATATGGTCATTCTTGAACGTCCCGGCGGCTATTACCGCCCTCATCGTCATACCTATAAAGGAGATTGCTTCCACATCATGGAAGGCCAGATGGGTCTTTTTACATTTAACGAAAATGGTGATGTGATCGACTGCGCGGTACTGGAACCTGGCGAAATTTACCGGGTGGAGGTCAACATGTATCATGCAGTGATGCCTCTAACGGATCCGGTGATCTATCACGAAAACAAACCCGGTCCTTTCTTAACACAGGGTGACAGTCTGTATCCCGACTGGGCGCCGGATGGATCGGACGCGAGTCAGGTGAACGAATACATCACCGAATTGAAATTGCAACTAGGCGTATGACCTAACTGATTAGGAAAAAGGTGGAGTTTTCCCGAACATGAAAAAAGCAACAGTAATCGGGTCGGGCGTTTCCGGATGCATGTATGCCTGGGCTTTGCAACAAAAGGGCTGGGACGTCACGGTTATCGAAAAAGAAGCTGTTACCGGTGGTGGTTGTCGCACCTTCACCTATGCGGGACATCCCTACACATGGGGTCCGCGGCATTTTCTGTCCCCTTATCCGGAAGCTTATGAGTTCCTGAATAACGTCGTGCCGCTAAGGGACTTAAAAAAGATTAACTATAATTATCAGGACGATTTGGATCTGTTTTTCACATACCCGCCACACGAGGACGACATCGACAAACTTCCCGAAGCCGAGCAGGTTTATGCTGAACTGGAGGCCCGTCCCGAGGTAGCCGACGGCACCAATTACGAGGATTTTTATATCCAGCGCATGGGGCCGACGATCTACAAGCGGTTCAATGAAAGCTTCAACAAGAAAGCATGGATGCTGGAGTCCAACGCCGAAATGGACTTCGGCATTGCCGCCACCGTCAAACGCAATGCCCTTGAATCAGGCGAACGCCATGAGTTCAAGGACTGGTATAATTGCTACCCCATTCCGGCGGATGGCTATAACAAGTGGTTCGATTTTCTTTTGGAAGGCTGCAAGGTCCGCCTTGGCGCCGAAATCGTCACTTTCGATATCGATAATTCAACGGTCGTATTGTCCGACGGCGAACGCATCACCAGCGATATTATCGTCAGCACCATATCGCCTGATGTGCTGATGGATAATCAATATGGAGAATTGCAATACATGGGGAGGGAATGCCATTTCATGGTGTTGCCGGGTGAACGCATTTTTCCGGAAGATGTCTATTTTATCTACTATCCTAATCCGGATACCAAGATCACCCGCGTTGTTGAGTATAAACAATTCACGCAGCACCAATCACCGAATTCGCTTTTGGTGATAGAAGTTCCATCCAGAATGAACAAACTGTATCCCATGTTGATTCAAGCAGAGGTAGACAAGGCGCAGAAATATATAGACGCGATGCCTGACCATGTATTCTCAGTTGGTCGTATGGGAACTTATCGATATATCGATATTGATGACATTATTCTTGCTGGTTTCGAATTTAAAAAGCAGATGTAAAAATCTGGCGAGCTGATCTTATAGCGCAGGGCAGTGGTGAGTATGAATTTGGATCTGGATAAACTCTACGCGACCAATCCGATATATCGCAGCCTGCTCGATAATAAGCTGTTGTCACCAGATCGCATCGAAGTCATTCACCACCGGACCAGGGACATGGAAATCCCGGTTCTGAGGGACAGCGAAACGCGGATTATTTTTCTTGCCGAAATCCCAAACCAGCGCTTCTATACAGAAGCCCAGGATGGCGGGGATCTGGATGGTGACGAACATCTTTCCCAAACCATCGATCATGGCGTCGTGCGGTCGAAAAAATTGGAAGATGAGGGGCGCCGCTTTGAACAGTTCAGACCCTATTTCGAGAACAAATCAATTTGCGATTTTGGCACCGGGCATGGATTGTTCCTGGATTTGTGCGTGGGCGTGGCATCAAGCGTAAACGGCGTGGAATTGCGCCGTGATTGTATCAACGACATACACAACCGCCTTGGCGACAGGGTTTTGGTCAAGCCTGCCTTCGGGGATTTTGGCGAACCCTTCGATGTTGTCACCATGTTCCATGTTCTTGAACACCTGGATGACCAGTTGGTCCATCTTCAGGATGCGTTCGATGGCTTGAAAAAGGGGGGTACTATAATTCTGGAAATCCCCCATGCGCTGGATTTCTTGATTGAAAAAATGGAACTCAAAGCTTTTTACGATTTCGGTTTTTGGAGCGAGCACTTGATTCTTCATACCCGCGAAACTATCGCCCACTATCTGAAGCTGGCCGGTTTTTCCGAGATTGAAATTTCCCCCTTTCAACGTTTCGGCTACGCCAATCATTTATATTGGTTGCGCTATGGAAAACCGGGAGGGCACGAAATTTACAAAGACGTCCCTACGGATGAATTCGATCAGGCCTATAAAGATTTCCTGTGCCACCAGGGATGGTCGGATACTTTGATTGCCACGGCGCGCAAGCCCTAAATCAAACTGCAATAATACGAAATAGATTTCATGCAGACTATTTGATCGATATCAATAAGTTAGAGAAACTTATCTGCGTTTGAATAAACGCAGGTTGCTCTAGGAAACAGACGCAAGTTCGCCAAGGGCCCGTCCAACCTGCCGGATCACCGTTTCCCAGTCGCCGATTTTTTCCTGCCGGAATATCCGCATGGACGGATACCAGGGGCTGTCGTCACGATCCAGCAACCAACGCCAGTCGGGCACAAAAGGAAGTAACGTCCATACCGGCCGCCCCAACGCACCGGCCAAGTGGGCGGGCGCGGAATCGATAGAAACGATCAGATCAAGATTCATCATGACTGCCGCCGTTTCCCCGAAGGAAGTTAGCTCTGGCGATAGATCGGTGACGGCAGACCCAAATACCCTTTCGGCTTCGCCATCTCGCCCGACCTGCAGGCTGAAGGCATTTACACCTTCTATTTGACACAAAGGCTTGAGCAAATCCGGAATGATTGAGCGGTTCCGGTCGTTCTTGTGTTTTGGATCGCCTGCCCAAACTAGGCCGACGCTAAAACTTTCTTTGCCGCCAAGACGTTCTTCCCAGCGGGTAATAAGCTCATTGGGGGGGTGGAGGTACCCCTGTGATTTAGGGATAGTTTGTAAAGTGGTACCTATCAGCATTGGCAGGTCGAGAAGGGGTGCGTGATAGTCAAAATGTTCAGGCGATTGGCCCGCCTTGACCACTTTGTCGGCGATATTTGATGCGCTGACGATGTCATAAAGGGCGTCAGGCGATTCGATTGCTACCCTTTTACCGCCGGCTTGAAGAAGCAGCGCATATCGGGCGAATTGGATGAAATCGCCTAGACCCTGTTCCGGGTAAAGAAAGAGGGTCTTGTCCTTAATATCACTGCCATCCCAAGATGGTACGTCGTAGTTGCGTCGGTACTTTAGCAATGGGCCTGCTTTCCATCGAAAAGCGTAATTGGACCAACCATTTTCAAAATCGCCCGATACGAGTTGGGTGAGCCCCAGGTTGTAGTGAGCCTCTGCATAATCGGGCGAGATGGCCAAGGCCTCGTTAAAGCTCTTTACAGCTTCATCCAAGCGCCCCTGTTCTTTCAGCGCCACGCCCAAATTACAGCGGGCCTCCGCGAAGTCGTGGTCCAAAGTAAGGGCTTCTCTGTAGCTGGCCTCGGCCTCCTCCAACCGTCCCAACTCTTTATGGGCGTTGCCAAGATTATTGTGCGCCTGAGCGTAGGCTGGCTTGAGCGTAACGGCTTTGCTTAAACTGGCCATCGCCTCTGCCGATCTCCCCAGTTCAAGCAGCACGTTGCCCAGGTTGTTGAGCGCCTCCGGATAACCGGGATTGGCGGCAATGGCCGCTTGATAGTTTTTTAAGGCTTCTTCCAGGTCACCCTGGTCTTTGAAAGCCTTGCCGAGATTGAAATACGCTTCGGCGTATTCCGGGTTGATGTCGATGGCCTTGCGGTAGCTGGCAAGGGCTTCCTCCTGACGCTGCATATCCCTTAGCGCATTACCCAGGTTGTTGAGTGCTTCGGCATAATTCGGGTTCACAACTAGCGCTTTATTATAGCAGGCGACTGCTTCTTCGGAGTTCTGCATTTCTCTATAAGCATTGCCCATATTGTTGTGGGCTTCGGCATAATCCGGTTTGATGGCAAGAGCTTTTTGATAGCTGGCGACGGCTTCATCAGGCTTTCCCAGCCCGACGAGTGCGTTGCCGAGATTGTTTAAAACCTCAACAAAGTCCGGCCTAATGGAAATGGCTTCGCGGTAACATGCGACGGCTTCTTCGGCCTGGCCCAATTCAATGAGCAAAGCGCCTAAATTGTTATAGGCGTTGATATAGTCCGGCTTTATTGAAATGGCTTTATTGTAAATGGTAACGGCGTCCTGCATCCGTCCCAACTCAATCAGTGCTGTGGCGAGGTTATTGTAAGCCTCGACGTAATCAGGCTTGGCGCCAACGGCCTTCGTAATCAGTTGGACGGCGGCTTCATTATTTCCAACTTGAAGGGCAATGGTCCCAAGCAAATTCAAGGCGTCAGGTTGATTAGGATCTGATCTTAGTATCTGTTGATAGATGGTTTCGGCTTCGGCCAGGCGGCCCGCCGTGTGATGCCCGATGGCCAAGTCCAGTTGCGCCGCCAGTTCCTGTTGGCCGGAAGAATGATCCCCACCCGAATTCATAGTCGCCTCTTCGTTATTTCAACCTTTAGATCTGGCGGAATCCCCTGAAACCGATCTGGCGATCTTTATACAGATTGGTGACTTGCTCCAAGGCCTGTTTTTTTGCCGTGTCATGATAGTTGGTCAATAACGTAGTGTTGGCTTCCGTCAGGCATTCATAAAATTCTTCGTCACTCAATTCAGTGAAATTTGCCGCCAGCAGATCCGAATTGACGTGCTTGTTCTCGTAAAAATCGGCAATGTCCTTGATCAATCCTTTATCAATCGCATCATAATACAAAGGCGATCCCGGATAAGGGGTTACAGGGCGGATCGTGCGCATTTGCGCAAAATCGTCATATTCTAGAAGGAAATCAACGGCCTTTTTCAAGGTTTCCTTGTTGTCGCCAATGTTACCGAACATCATGTTCAGCCCGGGGCTAATGCCTTCCTCCAGGGTCATTTCGATGCCCTTGACGATCATTTCTGTTTTCAGCCCCTTTTTCATGTTCTTCAGGACGGTATCGTCCATGGCCTCGATGCCGTAATTGATGAAAACGCAACCAGAGTCCTTCATCATCTTGATCAATTCTTTGGAACAGTAATTCAGGCGTCCGTTGCAATTCCATTTTACCGGCAGATTACGTCTGTTGAATTCCCTGCAAACATCTTCCGTATGGGAAACAGACGACATCAGAAGGTCGTCCTGAAAGGACACGTAAGTGATACCGTATTCCTTGTTTAAATATTCCACTTCATCCAACAGATTCTTCGGATCGCGGGCCCGGTAGCCTGTGTCCATCCTGTAGCAGAAGGTGCATTTGAAGGTGCAGCCACGAGCTGACATCATCGGCATGCCGAAATCCGTTGGAGTAGAACGAGGCTCTCTTTCCAGACGGTAATATTCTATGGGGAACTTATTGTAGGCGGGCCAGGGGATCGTATCCAGGTCTTCGATCAGGGGGCGACGGGGATTGATCACTATGTTCGACCCGTCCCTGAAGGCAATTCCAGCCACATTTTCTAGAGGGGTTTTTGCCTCCAAAGCCTTCATCAGTTCAACGGCGGTTTCTTCGCCTTCGCCCATCACGACAATATCGGCGCCAGTTTTTTCGATGAAGTACCCGGGTTCAGGAGTCGGCCCATAGCCGCCGATCATATATAGGGGTCGATTTTTTGATTCGTTGATGGCGGAAGAAATTTTCAGCAGTTTTTGATACTGGTAATATCCCGCAATAACGCTTACCGCGACGATATCAAAATCGTGATCATTCAGGTATTGGGTCAAATGTTCGTCAGGATAATGATGGTAATCCTGGCTGTAGACTTCGACATCATGTCCGCTTTGTTCCAATACGGCGGCGATATAGCCAAGGCCCATGGGGAACAGGTGGGTGTATGAATCGTTATCGTATACGACTAAAAGCGCGCGCATTGCTGTAACTCCGTATCATCATTTGCCTGCCGGTGAGAACGCTTTTACAGACGCATGTCCACAATGGGATGTAAGAAGTCTGCTCGCGATTTTCTCGAAAGATTTTCGGAAGGCGTGGCGTGGCGACAGAATTAAACTGAAATTTACTGCAACACCAAAAGCCGGGGCAGTGTCCCGGATGATACAGTCGGCGGCGTTTTTCATTTCTTTGACAGTCATCATTCTGATGTTGTCCGCTGGTTCAATTCTAGAAAGCACGGGCAAGCTAACATATCTTTTAATTTTTTTACAGTCCCATGCAATATAGAATAACTACAAATATTCGTGAGAATGCGTGATGGCCGATTTCCAGGCGATTTACCCTACGGTAATGATTCTCTGGCATAAGATAAGGCCTGATGAAATGTTCATTGATTTAGGTTCGGGGGCTTTTGGCTTCTGAACGGCTGAAAAACTAATTAGTAATCGCCCGCTGGGCGAACTGGAAATCTCATGAGTCGAAAATCAAAGCGCAAAACCCAGCAACGAAAGAAGAGGCAAGAAGAGGCCAGAGCTAACGCCAACACCAACGCTGACACAAACTCGTCTCCAGATCCCGAAAACGCCGAGCCAACGGCTCAAGCGCCGAATGAAGTAATGGTTTTGCTGCATCAAGCTGTTCAATTTCAGCAGGCTGGCCAACTTCCCGAGGCGGAAAAAACCTACAATCAGGTATTGGGCCTTGATCCGGAAAATGTGTTTGCAACTCAGTTGCTCGGCGGGATTGCCCTGCAAAAAGGGGATTTCCAAACGGCGGCCGACCTGATCGGTAAGGTGTTGGAGTCCGATCCGGAAAATGCCGAACTGCACAATAACCTGGGACATGCGTTGGCGAAATTAGGGCGTCTCGAAGAAGCGAAGGATCATTACGGCCAAGCCCTTGCATTGCAGCCTGATTATGCCCAGGCACACCACAATATGGGCGCCGCGCTACGGGAGCTGGGAAGTCCGGAAGAGGCGATCGCTCATCATGTCAAAGCGCTGGAAGGACAGCCGGAAAATGCCCGGGCGCGAAATAACTACGCCAACACCTTGAAAGAACTGAAACGCACAGATGAAGCCATCGATCAATATAAGCTGGCTTTGCAACAAGACCCGGAATATGCGGAGGCCCATTACAATCTGGGTGTTCTGTATGAAGCCGGGGAGCACTATGAAGACGCGATCAAACACTATTGCCAGGCATTGGACATCAATCCGGACCTAGCTGAGGCCAATTTTAATTTGGGCAACGTGATGCGAATTATCGGGCGGCCGGATGCGGCGCAAGGGCATTTCAGGAATGCTATTGGATCGGGTCCAGATTATGCGGAAGCCCACAATAACCTGGGGTTGGTATTGCGCAATGCCGGCGACCGAGAGGGCGCCGAGGCGCATTGGCGGCAAGCGGTTGAAGCAAAACCTGATCTGGCGGACGCTCAGGTAAATCTGGCCCTGTGCCATTTTGAGCGCGGTGAATTATCCGAAGGGTGGGAGCGCTATGAATGGCGCGACAAAGCACACAGCTATGAATCGGAATACCGCCATTTTCCGCAACCGCAATGGGATGGTTCGCCACTGCGGGACAAGGAAATAGTCTTGTGGGGCGAACAGGGTCTTGGCGATGAAATCCTTTATGCCAGTATTATCCCGGATGTACTGAAGCAAGGCGCTAAGGTCACGATAGAATGTACACCGCGATTGGTTGACCTTTTCACCCGATCCTTTGCGGGGGCGGAAGTTCATGTCTATCCCTACGCCGCCGCCGAAAAAGGGGAACGCCACTATGATTTCCAATCTTCCTTCCCCAGTCTGGGGCAGCATTTGCGCTCCTCTCTGGACTCATTTGCAACACTTGAAGACGACTTTATCTACCTGAAGGCGGATGAAGAGAAGAAAGCGTTTTGGCAAGAACGGTTGGCCGATTTGGGGCCCAATCCCAAGATCGGGTTGAACTGGAGTAGCGCCGTTGTAAAGGAGGATTACCGCCATTTTTATGCGACAATTAGGCAGATGGCGCCTCTGTTAACGACGCCGGGAGTCGATTTTATCAGTCTTGCTTACGGAGATTCGGATGACGATATCGCCGAAGCCCTTCGGGAATACGGGGTCACGATTCAAACGTGGGATGATCTAGATTTGAAGGATGATATCGACGGTGTCGCGGCGATGATTTCCAGTTTAGATCTTGTGGTTTCTTGTTTATCCGCAGTATCTGAATTATCGGGTGCGTTAGGGGTGAAGACTTTTGGGTTTATCGGCGAATCATCCCATACAATCATGTTGGGTACGGATGATGTCGTATGGTTCCCTAACACCCATTATTACGCCAAAGAAAGAAATCACCCGTGGGAACCGGTGTTCGATGAAATAAGCTCCGACGTCAGAAAACAGTTTAATTTGGGCGACCCATCTCAACTAACCATAACTCTCGACTAGATGAATAGAAAAGAACGCCGACAGCAAGCCAAAGCGGCTAAAAAAGCCGGCAAGAAAATCAATCATCATGGCATTCTTGGTGAGCAGCTGGCTCACCAAGGCCGGATTGAAGAAGCTATCGAAGCCTTTCAGCGGGCTCTGGAGTCTGACAGGAAATATGCGGATGGCTATTTCAATCTGGGCGTTCTTTATCGAAGGCAGGAAAAATTCGATGATGCCGTTGAGTCGTATCGCCGCGCCATTGCCATAAAACCAGGTCACTTCGACGCCAATTATAACCTTGCAAATCTTTTTTCGGCCCTAGGCCAAACGAGTGATGCAATTAGGTATTACAAAAAGGCTGTTTCGGCGAATTCGAAATCGGGTGAAGCGCTAACAAATCTCGGCAACGCGTTTCGCACCGAAGGGAAACTGGAAGAAGCCCTGAAGACGCACAAAAAAGCCGTTTCGGCTAGCCCGGATTTTGCTGAAGCTCACATCAACCTTGGCACGACGCTTTTTGAACTCCGACAATTCGACGAAGCGATTGATCAATACCGACGTGCCATTGATTTAAAACCCGGAATCGGAGAGGCCCATAGCCAACTTGCCGCGACGCTTTATGCGATCAGGGATATTGAAGGAGCAATCAAACACTACAATAAATCCCTTTCCTTGAGGCCTGGTATCCCAAAAATTTTGATAAATCTAGGCGTCGCTTATCACGATCTGGGAATGCTGGATGAAGCCATAGAAAGTTACAAAAAGGCTTTGGTTTTGGATTCAAATGACGTGTCCGCTTTGAATAACCTGGGAAATTCCCTGTCCGATATTGGGCGTATTGATGAAGCCGTATCCAGTTTCCGCGCCGCCATTGAAATCAAACCGGACTACGCCGAAGCCTTCAGGAACATGACTTTGATTCATAAATACGAGGATTATGACGATGATTTGAGTTCTATGGAGAAAATCTTCGGCGATCCGGCTACACCTGAATTGGATAAAATGCATTTGGCTTTTGGCCTAGGGAAAGCGTACGAAGACCTGAAAAAATATGAGAGTGCGTTTGATTATATTCAAGCCGCCAACGATCTGAAATTCGCTATGCAGCCCTATTCGAAAGAAGAACAGGAGACGTTCTTCCAAGACGTTAAATCCACTTTCGACGCGGTTTACCTGAAGCGGTTTTCGGGTGCCGGATGTCACGACAAAACTCCAATCTTTATTTTGGGCATGCCGCGATCGGGCACCACCCTAATCGAACAGATAATAGCCAGTCATCCTGATATCCACGGCGCCGGAGAGTTGGATATCCTTTCGCAAGTTATCCCCTCGGTTATTGGTTCGGCCGAAGGAAATCAATACCCCCCTAAATTTGGCCCAGGCGAGCAACGAGAACTTTAGAGAAATAGGGCAAGCATATACGGATGCTTTGCGACGGCATGATGCCGAGTCGCCATTCATAACCGACAAAATGCCGGAAAACTTCAAATACGTAGGGGCGATAAAACTGGCCCTTCCGGATGCAAAAATCATTCACTGCAAACGCAGCGCACCGGACAATTGCCTGTCCATACTGAAATGCTATTTTGCGGGAGGAAGGCACGAATTCGCCTACAACCAGGAATCCCTGGCCCATTTTTACAAGCTGTACCTGGACTTGATGGATCATTGGAAAAAGGTTCTTCCCGGAGCCATATACGAAGTTCAGTACGAAGAACTGGTCGCTGACCAGGAAGCCGAAACCCGCTCGCTGCTTTCCTATATCGGTGCCGACTGGAATGATGCATGCCTGAATTTCCATAAAACAAAACGCGCGGTGCAAACCGCCAGCGCCGGACAAGTTCGCCGGCCGATCTATAAGGATTCGGTGCAATTATGGAAGCGATATGAAAAGCAGTTGCAGCCTTTGTTGACAGCCCTGGGCTAGAAGTTTTTCCGGAAAATTTTCAAATCAATTTTAAAGCCATTGCTCCAATCGGCTTAATGCCAGCCAAAAACCGCTACCCATATCTTTGTGGCCTTGCCAGATCTCGGGAATAAAACTGGCTTCGGAGGCGTGAACTTTCAACAGTTCGGCAAGTTCGGGAAATTCGATTTCCCCATCTCCGATTTGCAGACCTTCGTCGTCGACCCCTGCGGCGTCGGCCAGATGAAGGTGGGCGGTAAAAGGGGCAACTGTTTTGACGAAGCTTGAAAACGAACGCTGGAAGTGTGTGCAGGCAAGTTTGGAATGGGATACATCCAGACATATCCTAACCCCATTTTCTTTGCAGAACTCGACAATTTCACCGGCATCAACAAATAAATTATGATGCCGTTGCCCGCCAAACAACCAAGGGAAGGGCGGCATAGTCTGGGGTATGATTTCCACGCCGTCGGTATCAACTTTCGCAAGATTGTCGGCCAGCCGGGCATACATTTCCTTGCGTTTCGGCTCATCAACAAATCCGGTTTCCGTAAAGCCGCCGACATTGGCGATGATCAACGGGTTTTTGGCTTTTGGGAAATAGGGTTTCATGCTTCGCGTTACATCGACGACCTGTTGCATTTCCTTGACGCCGCGCATCGCTTCTTCATTGTCGTCCGCTGCAAGGTTCAACAAGTAACTACCGGAGAAAATTTCCGGGGCATGGACGATAAGCTGGTGGTCCAGAGTAGTTGTGAAATGATCCGCAGGATTTTCCTCTAGGTCGCGGAAACTGAAATGAAACTCCAGCAGGTTGGCTGGAACCATTGACGCCATGGATTCAAAGTCGTGATAGCGAACCGGCACCCCCCATGGACGATCAAAGGAAAAGGCGCGGGGTTCGACCCTTTGGGTTTGAAGATCACTTGCGAAAAAGAAATCACCTTTTTCCATGTCACGCTGACTAATGCGCCCAAGAAGGTCGTTCAATCTGTCCGGCTGCAATCCTTGTCCGGGGCTTTTTATTTCAATCATATCCGCGGTAAGCCTGGTTCCGGATGGGATGTTGCGTGAAGCCGTCAGGCTTTTTGCCAGATTTTCCCGATTGATCATCTCTCCCTGAGTTAGCTGACGTTCCATGGCGCGGCCCAAAGAGGTTTCTACATCGCGAACGGCGCGAACCATTTCCTTGAATTCGCCCGGCAGCAAGCTGACTTTGTGATCGTTGCCTTCAAGCGAGCGATCCAGGGTAAAATGTTTTTCGATGACCCGGGCGCCTCGTGCAATAGCCGCCAGAACGACGCCGTATCCCCGCTCGTGCCCCGAATATCCGATCTCACATTTGCCGATATTCTTCAATCGATCCATATAAAGCAGGTTGACGCTGGAAAACGGCGCTGGATATGTCGAATTGCAATGTAATAGGACGAATGGTCCACCGGCTCCGCGCAATATTTCCGTTGCCGCTATGATTTCCGTTTCAGTAGACATGCCGGTTGAAAGGATGATTGGTTTAGATGTTGCTGCGGCTGCTTTTAAGAGTTGGTGATTGGTTAGATCCGCCGAAGCGATCTTGTATGCTTCAACCCCATACTTCTCCAATCGCTCCAGGCTAGCCATGTCCCAGGGCGTGCAAAGTGGCATGATTTCTTTCGATTTTGCGTAATCGAAGACTTCAAACATTTCCTCGTTTGTAAGCTGAAAACGCGCCAACGTATCAAGAACATACTGGCTGCCAAGGTCCTCGCGAATATCATCGGATTGGCCGGTATTGCGATAAAGGGACGCCATATCGCGCATCTGAAACTTTACGCAGTTGGCGCCGCTTTGTTTGGCTTCGTCGACCAGGCGTTTCGCCATTTTTATGTCGCCGTTATGGTTGTTGCCGATTTCGGCAATGATGAAGGAGGGGAAGCCTTCGCCGATATCGAAATCGCCAATGCTAAGCTGCGCCTGTTCGGCAAAAGCGATGGCGGTGATGTGATTGTTGTTATCAACGATCGGGAGCCATCGAATTTCTTCGTTGAACATTCCGGCAATTGTTGACGGGTCATTCTTCATCGATGTGACGAAAGGCTGTTTTTTGGAAATCGTTCGAACGGGGATGCTCAAATCCAGATCGTCGACCGACGCGATCCAGCGGCGGAAATCGCCATCCGTTAAAACACCTTCTACGGAACCTTCCTCCGTTACGGTTACGACAAAACCTTTCTGGTTCTTGCTAATCTTGTCCAAGGCGGCATGAATTGATTCGTCGGCAAGGATCAGAAAGTTTCGAATATTGCGAAGGATAATCATCGGTTAGCTTTTTTCATTTAAGCAAATTGTTGTCGCCGGATTACTAAACGCTTACCAGTTAAAGGTTGTCATTGTCGAGCAGCGATAAGGTGGATACAGTCCTAGTCGATTTATTTCAGAGGACAGAATGTCATGAAAATCATCGCGGTTATCAACGCGCGCTCGACATCAAGTCGATTACCTGAAAAGTGTTTTGCACCCATAACCGATAAATTGCAAACCTATCAGATCATTATACACCGGGCGAAACTAACGGGGCTGGACGTTGTTTTCGGCACCAGCGACGACCCAAGCGACGACCGCCTCGCCCGTCTTGCGGCCGGGGAGGGCGTAGCCGTGTTCCGCGGCGCACGCCTCAACAAGATTAAACGATGGCATGATTGCCTTAAGGAACATCATGCGGACGCCATGGTTTGTATCGACGGTGACGATTTGGCGGTCGACTACAACATAGCCAAACGCGCAGCGGAATTGGTGAGAGAGGGCGAGGCTGACGTCTATGAGGTTCCCGAAGATATCATTTGCGGCTTGTTGACCTATGCCTTCACGCGGAGTGCGGTTAATAAGATGTATGAGTTAGTGTCCGACCCGGATGCTGATACCGACGTGGTATCGCGCTATATTGAAGCGGCAAATCTGACCAAGTTGGAAATCCCACTAAATAGAAACGAGCGCGGACTCAATGTTCGCCTGACGCTGGATTATCCAGAAGATGCGGAGTTCTTTCGTCGGGTTTATGAGGTCATGCCAATTGACGCCACAGGACCGGAAATTGCCGCCAAAGCCTTGGCGTTGGGATTGACGGATATTAACTGGCACAGGCAGGCGGATTTCACGCAAAATCAGCAGAACTTTAATGAACAGGTGAAAATATGAGCAAAAGTTGGCGATTTAGCGGGAATGAACAGAAATACATCCAGGAAGTCCTGGATAATGGCTTTCGCGCCGGCGCCGATGGAGCAATGACCGAGCGCGTCGAAGCCCTGTTTGCCAAGACGTTCAATCTGCCCTTTGCCGTCGCGTTCAATTCCGGAACCAGCACTCTGCACGCGGCGTTGGCGTCATTTGGCGTCGGACCCGGAGACGAGGTCATCATCCCCAATTTGTCGCCCATCATGTGTGGCGTCACTCCAGTGTTTTGTGGCGCAACTCCGGTGTACGCTGATGTTGACTGGGATGATTTCCTTATGGACCCCAAAGACGTTCGCGCCAAAATTACCGAAAAAACAAAGGCGATCATGCCGGTTCATTTGTACGGCCAGGTTTGCGACATGGATGCGATCCTGGAATTAGCCAAAGAATTTGACCTCTATGTTCTTGAAGATTGCGCACAATGTTTTCTTGGCGCTGATGAGAAAGGGAGAATAGGGGGAACCATTGGCGATGCCGGTTCCTGGTCCTATGAAGCTTCCAAACATCTGGTTGCTGGCGAAGGGGGAATGATCGCTTGCAAGGATGAGGAATTGGCGGAGAAAATTCGCAAATTCGGCGGGCTCGGCTTCGCCAATCTGACGGCGCGCTCCGGCAAGGTTCGCATTGACCGTGATAAATTCCAGAACCCCGACTGGCAGCGCCATGATGTGGTCGGTTACAACTACCGCATGTCCGAGTTGACCGGCGCCGTTGCGCTGGCGCAAACAGAGCGAATTCGCGATTTGGTCGATCTGCGCATTGCCGCAGGAAATGGATACCGAGATTTGCTGGCTAAATCTGAATTACTGAGACCCCAACGAGTTCCCTCGGGCGCTATAAACAGTTGCTTCACCTTCGCCGCCCGCTTTGACGGACTTGATAAGGGGATCGCCTGGAACGAATTTCGCCTGTCCTTCATAGAAAACGGTGGTGACGGCATTTATGCCGCCTGGCAGCTAATTGGCGATGAACCGGCTTTTGCCGGCCAAGGTATCGGTTGGGGGGATACGCCGGTTGCCAAAAAGCTTCAGCGGCGAATCATGCAGTTCACCTCAAATCAACGCGATGAAAATGAACGCAATGTCCAGCAGGAGGCGCTCTTGAAAACACTGAGGCAATTCGGTGATAGCATATAAGTCATTGAAATTCTGGGCTAAACTGACCAATTTGCCAATATGGGCTTTTTATGTGATATAATGCGCGCTTCAAACGCACCGGAGAAGCCGGTGCCGGATACCAAAAACCTGCCTCGGAGAAACTGATGTACGGTATCGAATTTTTCATGAATGGAGTCGAGCTCAAGGAGCGAATCCTGGCCGGAAGGGCCGGGACGGACGATGTTGAGCAAATCGTCGACGAGCTTGAAAATCTGCGCGACAAAAAGCCGCATGTTTTTAATGTCGAGACCACAAATTACTGCAATATGAGTTGCGTAATGTGTCCGCGCACGACCTTGATGACCCGCAAGAATGAGTGGATCGACGATGAGGTTTTCGAGAAAGTTCTTGATCAGGTCCGCCCTTATACGGATGAGGAGCTTAAGACTTTCTGGGATTTTATCGAGGAACGTTACGGCATCACCAAGGAAACCCAGACCGAAAACGGATTCTATTTTCATATTGTCGCCCGTCATGTGACCCTGCATGGATATGGCGAGCCGCTACTGGACAAATATATTCTGGATCGGGTACGGGCCTGTTCCGAACGCAATATCCCTTCATACTTTTCCTGTGTTCCAGCCAATATAGATCTTGCGCGAATCGAAAAACTGATGGAACTGGGACTTGGGGTCCTGAAATTTTCCGTTGACGCCTTGGATGACGACAGCCAGAAGAAAATCCGAGGAAGGCGCAACGATTTCACCCAATCCTTCGAAAATATTATGAAAGTCATCGATTTGAAGCGTGACAGGAGATTTGATACAAAAATCGTCGTAACCATGATTGCCATGGGTGTGGCGGAGGAGGATTTAGACCTTCAAAGACAGTTTATGGAGTTGTTCGACCCCCTGGATGTCTTCAACTACGTAAAAAGCCAGGACAATCGCTGGTATTATGAAGATGATGAGGAAATGGAGAACAAATCCCATTATGTAAGCGAATATTGCGAATATCCATGGACGTCCTTGACCGTCATGGCGAACGGCGAAGTGGTTCCTTGTACCCAGGATTATGACACCGAAATGAGTTTTGGAAACGTGCGTGATCATACCCTGGAAGAGATATGGAACTCGCCCGCTTACCAAGAATTTCGACGTTGGCACGTCACCGGAGAATTCCCAAAAGGCAATAAATGCAACGAGCGTTGTGATCTTCCAAAAATATATCACAGATTGAAAGAAAATGACCTGCAAGTTGCTTAAGTCTCGTAAAATCAAAGACTTGGATGAGTGCCGATTTCTGCCAAATAAGCGAAATAAGGGTTTGACAAGGGGGTGGACTGTTAATATAGTTGCATTTGAGGAATCGGAGCGAGGTGCTCTGATTGCTGACGGGAAGTAGTCTCGTCACAGGGCAAGAATGGCCCTGATTTGATCCTAGAATAGGAGCCTTAAAAATGGCAAACGATGTAAACCTTAGTGCGAGTATCCGCACAAACCTTCTTTCCCTGCAAGCTACCAACGCTCTGTTCGAGCGCACGTCTGAACGTCTGTCCACAGGCCTGAAAGTCAACAGCGCTCTTGACGGCGCCAGCCCGTTTTTTACCGCTCGTAGCTTGAACAACCGCGCCAGCGACCTTTCCGCCCTTAAAGACGGCATGGGTCAGGCTATTCAGACGCTGAAAGCGGCTGATAAAGGTATTGAGTCTTTGACCGATTTGGTTGCACAGGCCAAAACCCTTGCGGAACAGGCGAAAGAAGCATCGGCTCAGACGTCCAAGATTCAAAGTGAAGTTGCAGCCTCTACGACCAATACCGCTGCCACTCTGATGTCCGCGGCGTTCACGTCTCTGTCCATCACCAACACCTTTATTATCGCAGTAAACGGTGCGGCGACGACAACCATTACTTTCTCAGCCACGAACACTATCCAGACGGTTATGGATTTGATCACCGCGGCTGATACCAACATCACGGCGTCCTACAACACCTCCACCGACAAGATCGAAATTGCCGGTACTTCCGGTGTTGAAGTGACCATTACCGGTAACCTTGCTACCAACATGACGATGACTGGTACGACCACCTTTGGTTCGACCGGTTCCGGTTCCGATATTACCGATCTTGAGGCCGACTTCGAGAAGGTTATGACGGAACTTAACAAGTTGTACCAAGATGCGGGTTATAAGGGTATTAACCTGATCAACGGTAACGACTTGACGGTTACCACCAACGAAAACTCGACGACATTGACGATTGCTGCTGCCACCTTGAACGTTACCGGCCTTGGCTTTACCGCCACGACCGTTGACTGGACGACGGCTGCCGCAATCGACACGTCGATTACTGAAGCTTCTTCCGCGCTTTCGACCTTGCGGACAACGGCCTCTGGTTTCAGTACTGACCTGGGTCTTCTGCAAACGCGTGAAGCATTCACTGACGATATTATCCAGACTCTTGAAGCTGGTGCCGGTCTTCTGGTTAACGCTAACCTCGAAGAAGAATCGGCCAACTTGCTGGCCTTGCAGACCAGACAGGCTCTGGGTACTTCTTCACTGTCCTTTGCCAACCAAGCGCAACAGAGTATCTTGCAATTGTTCAGGTAAGTTCAGTAAAAAGACTAATGGAAAACGGGTGGGATCATATCCCACCCGTTTTTTTTTGATTAACCAGTTGTCAAACATATATGCTTATTAGTTAAGGGGGAGAATTTGAAAAAATGCCTTTACGTTTAAAGCTTAAACCCCAGGAAAAAGTAGTTATTGGCAACACCGTTATCGAGAACGGCCCCAAAAGTGCGTCCTTTTTGATCCACTCCAAGACGACGATCCTGCGTGAAAAGGACATCATGACGGAGGATCAGGCAAATTCTCCGGCGAAGCGAATTTATTATGTGACTCTATTGATGTATTTGGCTGGCAGTATCGAGGACAGCAAGGTCCATCATCCGGCCTTTCATGAATTAACAAAGCAGTTTATGGAGGCGTGTCCCACGCCGTCCGCCATTCAGATAATCGGGGACTTGGGTAATAAAATTCTGGAAGATGACTTCTACGGCGCTTTGAAAACAGCACGAAGCTTGATAACTTATGAAGAAGAAGTTCTTTCTGGCTTAGAGATAAAGGCTGGCGAATGACACAGACAGAATATGGCGCATATGAAAGTCGGGTAAAATCGGCTGAAAGTCCCGGTGAGACGGACGCCGCCGTACTGGAAAAGGCTGCTTTGCTACTAGTCGCAGCCAAAGAAACCGAAAACGACGAAGAGTTTTATCTGGCGCTGAACTACAACCAACGAATCTGGACGGTGATTCAGACGTACGTGGTTGAAGAAAATCCGTTGCCGGATCAAATCAAGGCCAATCTTATCAGTCTGAGCATATTCGTCGATAAACAGACCTATAAGGCTTTGGCGGAAAGTTCACGTGAGAAACTGGACGTTCTGATAAATATTAATCGCCAGATCGCGGCTGGCTTTCGTTCTATTCCCGCCGGCGACGAACCTACTCCTGCCGAAGGTCAATCTACCCCCGTCACAGATGAATCGGCATAGTGAATCAGCTTGTGATTGATATTTCCGGTCAAACGTCGCTGATCTGATCGCTGGCAATGATTTTATTACTCGGTGTCCAAAGACGGGGTAACCCAATAATCAGTTATAAACTATATTAAGATTTCCGCCGATTTTTGGAACTCCCGGGCGTTGCCCAAGGAATATTTCGAGATGGAAAATACAGATAATAGTGCCAATCCGCCCCAAGACGGCTCAGCCTTAATCGGCGAGTTCCTGCAGCGAGCGGTTGACGTACATAATAACGGCGACCTCGAAACAGCAGAAGCTCTGTATCGAAAAATACTGGAAATCGACCCCCAGAATGCGGATGTCCTTCACCTGCTTGGCTTCCTGGCATACCAAGTTGGTTTCGGCGAGGAGGGTGCGGCCCTTATTGAAGAAGCAATTCAATTGGCCCCTGAAATAGCTCTCTTTCAATCCAATCTGGCAAAAATCTATTTAAGTGAAAAAGAACTGGAAAAAGCTGAAATTGCCTACCGCCGCAGCCTGGAATTGAACCCCGATGATCTGGACATCATGAATGACTTGGGAAATTTATTGCGGGAGAAAGAAAAAGGTCCGGGGACTGATTCTTTAAATGAATCGATCAAATTACTCAGCGAAGTCGTGCGTCAAAATCCGGCCTCACCTGAATTTCAGGTAAATTACGGAAATGCGCTTCGCAACAATTTGCAGTTGGATGAGGCAAAGGACTGCTATGTGAAAGCACTGGAAATAAACCCCGAATTTTCCGGTGCATTAGTTAATCTGGGCACCGTCTATCAAATGAAAAAGGATAGCGACGAAGCCAAGAGCTATTTCAATAAAGCCCTGGAACTGGACCCAAAGAATTCCGGCGCGCTTAATAACTTTGCGCAAGTTCTTGTTGCCGAACATAGACTGGACGAGGGCATTGAGTATTTCAAGCAAGCCGCTGAAATAGAACCAAATAACCCTTTAGTTTATTACAACATGGGTATGGCGCTAATGCGCCGGCGGCGCGACGATGAAGCGCTGGAAGTTCTGCAAAAATCGATGGAGTTGGATAATCACCAGCCCAGGGTTTTTTGCGCGTTCTCCGCCTTGCTCAGGATGATGGACAATCTTGAAGCGGCGGAAAGATTCACTCGGGATTCTTTGGAGCAATTCCCTGAAGATCCTCATCTCCTCAACGAACTTTCTCACGTTCTGATGAGCAATTTCGAGTTTGACGAAGCCGAAGAACTGGCGCGAGCCGTCCTCAAAGAGAACCCGAATTTTGGCCCAGCGCTTATTGTATTGGCGATCGTCCTAATCCATACGGGAACCGAGGAAGAAATATTGGACCTGTATAAGAAGGCTTTTGAACTGATGCCGGACGAGCAGGTGGTTCCGTTCAATTATGCCTTGACCATGTTCTGCTTTGGGCATTTGGAAGAAGCCTGGAAGCACTATCGGTCCCGCTGGGACACGGGAGATTTCACCTCACCGGTTAGGTCTTTTCCGCAAAAACTATGGGATGGATCCTCCCTGGAAGGAAAAAGCATAGTGATCTACGGAGAGCAGGGTCTGGGAGATGAGATCCGCCACGCCAGTATGGTACCGGATATGTTGACGATGGGAGCCGACGTCACCGTCGAATGTGAAAAACGACTCGTCGATCTGTTTCAGCGTTCATTTCCCAGCGCTAAGGTTGAAGCATTTCCTTATCAAGGGGCTGAATCCGGAGAGGTCGATTTTGACTTTCAATCTCCCATTCTGGATCTTGGGGAATTTTTACGCCCCACTATTGAATCCTTCCCCAGCGATCCAAATCACGCTTTCCTGGTTCCCGATCCGGATCGAAAAGTCTTCTGGGGTGATCGAATGAAGCAATTGGGCCCTACCCCGAAGGTCGGTATGATTTGGCGAAGCGGAACTGCTACGGGTGGACGTAACCGTTGGGGGGCGACTGTCGAAGAACTGGCGCCCATATTTTCCATCCAGGGACTGGATTTCGTTAATCTGATGTACACGGAATGCAGCGAGGACCGGGCCAGAATTCAAGAACTATATGGGGTCAATCTACATACCTGGGACGATATTGACCTAAAGGATGATCAGGATGACCTGGCGGCCCTGGTATCGAATTTGGATTTGGTTATATCCCACCCCTCCGCAGTCGCGTACCTGGCTAGCGGAATGGCGGTTCCCACTTTTACCTTCATGACCGTGATGAATTATTTTGATTTGTTGGGGAATCCGGATGCGCCCGGCTGGGCACCGTCCATGCGTTATTTCCGCAAGAAAATTTATGAAGAATGGGACGATACGTTGAATACAATCGCAGCCGAGGTACGGGCGAAGTTTGGATTGTAAGACTTATCTACCAACAGGTCCTGCCGCCATCTATGGGAATTACCGCGCCGGTCATATAGGACGAAGCGTCCGAAACCATGAATGCGACGGCAGCTTTGTATTCGTCAACGTTTGCCATGCGCCCCATCGGGATCAATCCGATTAATCTGTCGATAAAGCCTTCCTCTTGATTGGTGTAAACGCCGCCAGGCGCAATGGCGTTGGCGCGTACGCCCTTTTCCGCCCAATAGGTCGCCAGATAACGGGTTAGGCCGATAAGGCCGGTTTTAACAACCGAATATGTCACCGGTTTTGCCGGCTGTTTATCTTCCTCGACATCATCGCGCTTGTAGAGTCTTTGGTCCGGGCCAATCAGTCCCAAATCAGACGAGACATTCAATATTACGCCTTTACCCGCATCCGCCATTACGGTTCCGAACACGCGTGAACACAAAAATGCGCCGGTTAGCCCGACGGCAATGTCGGCATTCCACAGCTCGATTGGGAAATTTTCCAAACGTGAAAAATCGCCGCCATTTGGGTTTTCCATTTTTGGATTATTGGCGGCGTTGTTTATCAAAATATCAATACGGCCAAATTGGCCGTGGATTTGTCGGCAGGCTTTTTCGATCTGTTCGGATTGGGTGATATCAACTCCAAGCCCAAGGCATTGGGTGGAATGGCTCCGCGCCAGGTTCTCAGCCGCCGAAAGCGCGCCGTCCTGATCCAAGTCCATCAAAACGGGAATTCCGCCGCATTCAATTATGGCTTCGGCATGTTTCTGGCCAAGCAACCCTGCGCCGCCGGTAATAACTGCAACGCGGCCGGAAATATCGAAGGCGGCTTTCACTGTGTTATGATTTTCCGGCACTGCATGCCTCCTCAATGGGTTTGCCCACCATCAACGCTCAGTAGCGCACCTGTAATAAAACGCGCTTTATCGGAGGCCAGAAAAACGACTGCGTCAGCGACCTCTCTGGGTTCGGCGAACCGGCCTAGCGGCACTTCGGAAGAGATATACGCTTTCACCTGTTCTTCGTTCTCATCCATTTTCTTCTGCCAGGTTCCACCGGGAAAAAACACATTACCGGGGGCGATCGTATTGACCCGAATGCCTTCGCCACCCAGTTGTCTGGACAGATTCTTGGCTCCCATTTGAAGGGCGGCCTTTGCCGCGCTGTAAGGGATAGGGGCGGGCAGCGCTTCGCAGCCGGCTATGGAGGATATGAAGGTAATACTTGGGTTCTTGCCGTCTTTCAAAAATGGGATTGCCTTTGAAGCCAGCAACATTCCACCGACCAGGTTCGTATCATTTATCGAATGCCAGTCTTCTTGCGACAAATCCCAACCGGTAGGGCCTTTGCCAGAACCCAAATTGGCGACGACCACATCAACGCCACCAAATTGATCGGCGCAGTGGTTAATGGCCTCATCGATGACTTTTGGATCTGTTAAATCTCCACAATACTGAAGGACTTTTTCCGCCCCAAATAAATCGCTTAAAGATCGTTGGGCGTGGGCCAGTTTGTCTGTCGTGCGGCCGGTAATCAGCACTCGTGCTCCTTCTTCCAAGAACGCCTCGGCAATAGCCAAGCCGATGCCCCCGCTTGAAGCGGAGACGAAAACGCTCTTTTCCTTCAACCCCAATTCCATACCCAATCCTACATCATTCCAATCAGGACGCCATATATCGTTCGACGAATTCCCGATTTCGGGATGCGAGTCCAGTCTCATCCCCGTCTTTTCCGCGTGCGGCCTGCAGAACGAAATGGCGGGAAAAACCTGTACGACGAATTAAATCAAAACAAGACGAAAAATCGGCGTTTCCTTCTCCCAGGGGTACCGTGCCACCGCCTAGCACCCGGTCCTTGACATGGACGCTGCCTAAATACGATCCAAGCAGGGTCAGTTCCTTGGCAGGATCGTATCCAAGTGAAGCGCTGTTGCCGATGTCGAAGTTCATTTTTACAGAAGGCAAGTTGATGGCATCTAGAGTTTCGCGGAAGACAGCAGGTTCCAAGTCGGTTTCCAGGTGCAACTCTGTTCCAAGTTCGCCTGCCTTTAATCCCACATCACGCATCAGTGTCACCAAGCCTTCGCGTTGTATTGGCGTGCGCAAGGAAGACGCATCAACAAACGGCAACACGATATAAATGATGGATAGTTTGGCAGCCTTTTTCATCAGCCATTGCAGGTGTTCTACGGTTGAATTGCGTACGGCGCCGCTGTGATCTATCAACAATTCTTCCATATAATAATCAGCGCAAATAGAACGAACCCCAACACCGGTTTCATCGATCAGGCGATTAAGTTCGGCATGACCCTCGTCATTACCTAACGGGTTTTGATTTTCATTGGGCTTTTCGTAAATCCATTCGATGCAGGCGAGTCCGGCGTCGCGGGCCCTGAAGAACTCGTCGCGCCAGTTTTGTGCCGGAAAGGCCTGGAAACGTCCCTCGAAGGGTGGCAAAAGGCGGCCTTGCATGATGCCGACATCGGTCATTGCGGTTCTACCAATTCCACGAACGTACCGTCCGGGTCCCGGCAAAAGGCTACTTTTGCGCCGCCGTCCGGCGATAGAGCAGGCGGGGCGTTGAATGCTACGCCCTGTTCGATTAAGCGACGATACAGATCGTCAAGGTCGTTAACGGTGAGCGCGATATGGGTAGGCCCAATAGCGTTCAGTGGGGTTGCGGTCGTCTCTTCCGGGCTATCGAAAGCCAGCAATTCAATTTGGGTTGGGCTGTCGGACCCAGCCAATTTTGCCGTGCGGATTTTTGCGTTTGTCATGCCGAGCAGGCCATCAAGAAAAGCACCGGTTTCTGCAACGACCTGGGCATCTTGAAGGCCGATCAGGTCGCGGTAAAAACGTAGTGATTCTTCCATATCACTGACAACGATCCCGACGTGACGAACCTCCGTCATTAGGATGCGCCTCCCAGAACTTCCGTAAGGGATTGCCCAAGGACCTCAAGGCCTTCCATCAACGCACTTTCGGGTATCGTCAAGGGTGGCCCTATTTTGATGGATTCCCGCCCAGTATGCACCAGCAACAAACCTTTGCGCATGGCGCTTTCGCAAATTTGACTGGCGATTGTCCCTGCCCCATCACTTGAATCCGGATCGCGAATAATCAACGAAGCCAGCATCCCCGCCCCAAGGATGTGCGAGATATGATCAGGGTATCGGCGTCGAACATCGTTTAGGTGACTGTGAAGAATTTCCCCTTTCCTTGCGGATTGTTCAACCAATTGCTGGCGATCTATTTCGTGAAGGTTGGCAAGGCCTGCTGCGCAGCAAAGGGGATTGGCCGAATGGGTGCTGCTCATGGAGCCGACATCTGGTAAATCCAGTATTTCGGCACGGCCTAACACGGCCGCCAGGGGAAGCGATGAGCTTATGCCTTTTCCGCAGCAAATAATATCCGGCGAAACGCCGTAATGCTGATAGGCAAACAAACGCCCGGTCCGGCCAAAACCGGACTGGATCTCATCAAAGGAAATCAGGAAATCGTTGGCCCTTGCACACTCCTCCCAAGCTTGAACATAGTCAGTTGGGAAAAAGGCGGCTGCCCACCCTATGTAGGACTCAAAAATAACGCCACCGATGTCCTGGGCCAGATCAACACCTTGTTCCTCTAGACATGTGATGTCTCGTTCGAAGCGAATGCGGCCGCTTTCATTTAGCGGGTTACCTTTTTCATCCCAAGGATAAGGAAAAGGAAGATGAAAGACATTCGGATCTTCGAATCCCATCCATTCGCGTTGCGTCGCGGTAGCGCTGATTTGCGCTGCCCCCATGGTACGGCCGTGGAAACTTCCGTCAAAGGCTATGACGCCGGGACGTTTTTTGTTTTTTGAGTGGGCATAGAGCCGCATCAATTTTAGTGCCGTTTCCGTCGCTTCTGTGCCGGCGGAGACTAAATAAGCCTTTTCCAACTCCGGTGGGGTTCGTTCGATCAATTCCTTCAAAAAGGATGAGCGTACTTGCGAAGCATACGTGTAAGTATGAAGCAAATCCTGATCAATGACATCTCGTAGGGCGTTCTCGATTGCATCATTTGCGTGCCCGGCATTGGCGACAAAAATTGTAGAGGTGAAATCGATCCAGCAATTTCCCCACTTGTCGAAAACCTGGAAATTCTTTGCCCGATCCCAAACGACCGGCATCTGGCCATGCATTGATCTGGATTCGTAGGCGTACAACTGTTCGAGAATAGGAAGCGATTCAGGCACCGGTAAGGCCGTCTGGATACGGCGAAATTCAGTTTCGACATGCGGAACGTTAACCGGAGAACGGGAAAAATAGAAGTCGGCCATTGGTCAGCCTTTTCCTGCGATATCAGTCGAAACATCTTGAAGCCGAAGCTGATCGATTAGCGGGTGGCCATGGCGTTTGGCGACGAACTCCAGATGGTCAAAATCTTCCGGAGTGTCTATTTCAACTGAAAATGGAGTGATGAACCCCAGAATTCTAGGACCATAAAGTGTCCCATCATTCAGCAAAGTTTCGCGGCGGACGATTTCGACATATCCATTTGGATGATAGGCGGTAGGGAATGCCTGGCGCGGTAAGTTGAAATATTCCGGTCTGGGGTCATCAGGGAATAAGCCTGTGAGGAACCCATTTTCGATGCCCATCATTTTTTGCGGCGGCTCGGCCATTTCATGTGCCGAGCGCAACCCCGTCGCTTCTTGCGTGTTTTCCAACAGGGTTATGGCTTCATCAATTTTTTCTGGTTCGCGAAGCGGCGTTGTGGGTAGCAGCATCACGAGCAGGTTCGGTCTGTAGTCGTCAGCCTTGGTCAGTTCTTCAACTGCATGTGTCATATAATCGATAGCTGGAGACATGTCCCCGGATAATTCAATGGGGCGCAGGAAAGGGACTTCAGCGCCATATCCTCTGGCGATTTCGGCGATCTCGGGGCTGTCTGTTGATACGATAACCCGATCAATTCCATTGCAGGCTCGTGCCGAAACAATCGAATAGGCGATAACGGGATGGCCACATAGCGGGCGGATGTTCTTTCCGGGTACGCCCTTTGACCCTCCACGCGCTGGTATGATTGCGCAATTGGACATGAAATCTATTCAACCTCCGCCGAAACTGGTTTGCGGGCTACGGCCAGCAGCATCAATTCGTTGGAGAAGCGAATGAACTTGTTGAGGGCTTCCGGCCAGGGCGCCTTCATATGGGGACGGAATGGAAGGTGGGACTTACGGATCAGATAAGTGAGTAGTTCTAAAGCAGGAAAACGCCAGACGCTGGGAAGCTGAATGAAATGCTCGGCTTTCGCACTCTCAAAACCGGCCAGGGTGAGGGCGTCTGCCAGAGACAGGGCGGTAAAGGGGGTGACATGCGTGTGATCACAATAGAATGGTCCCCAATAGGTGTGTGTCCAACTAGGTGTCATTACCACCGCTATACCCCCGGGGCGCAGTGCTTCAAAAGCCTTGCGCAACATTATGCCGGGTACCGAGGAATGCTCAATTACCGATTTCGAAAAGATAAAGTCGAAACTGGCGTCTTCGAAGGGCATGGGTTGGCTCTCAAGATTGGCGACGCGAACGTCAAATTCAGGCGAAAAAGCTGGAGCAGATGGAGAAATATCAGTGCCGGCTACGTCAAATCCAAGTTTCGCAAAAGCCGACAAGAATTCACCGCGCCCACAACCCATATCAAGAAGGCGCCCCTTGGCTGGTAAATATTTTTCGGCGATATAGGCGGCCAATTGTCCCGGGTAGGGGCCAAAGGGGGCTCGTTCTTCGCTGTAGGTAACATTCAGATAGGACGCCTGCTCCAATACAGATTGTCCGGAAATAGAATGTGCCTTGCCATTTGCCTGCCAATCCCAGGTTTCCGAATTGAAGGCCTTGTCGTCGATATAAATATGGGCCGTCGGCTTGGTGAGATAGAGTTCGTGATACCGAACGCCCCATTCACGCATTTGTTTTTCGGTCAAATCTCGCCAATCGATCCCAGTCGTCGCACCCCGCGCCGTAAGCAGAAGGATCTGGTGGCCATCGTCATAAAGCTGATTGACCACTTTGATGCGATCGGAAAATGGTTTGGCGTCCGCGTATTCACCTTCAGTATTGCTGCACAACGTGCCATCAATATCGAAACAGTATGTTTTCTTTTCTGACACGGATGGTGCACTCATGGCGCAGGGGTCAATCCCAATACCGCAATTTCGCGGCGGCCTCTTTTTCCCCATCGGTCATGTGTCTTACGCCGTCGCCAAGCGCGATGGGGATTTTGCGAATTTGGGATATGAGTTGCGTCAAGCCTGGACCTTCCAGCGACGCGGCCTGATCAGATCCATACATGGCTCTTTCCAGTGTGATGTGGCGTTCAATAACGCTGGCGCCCATCGTAGCCGCAATTAGGGACGGTGAGACTGAGGCTTCATGTCCACTGTACCCTACCGGGCAGTTATATCGCTGGCGCAAATCTATGATACCGCGCAGATTCAGCCGTTCTTCGGGAACGGGATATTCCGCCACTGTATGCATCAACGTGAAGGGGCAATCGTGTTTGTGGAAGACATCGACGACATGTTGAATATCGTCGTAGGTGCACATACCGACGGAAATAAAGGTTGGCTTGCCTTCTGCAGCGACGGCTTCGACGAATTCCTTGTGCGTGGTCATGGCAGAGGCAATTTTATTGAACCGGCACTTGTATGCCTTAAGGAAATCCAGAGAGGGAAGGTCCCAGGCAGAGGCAAACCAGTCGATTTTCAATTCCTTACAATAGCGGTCGATCTCATCATATTCCGCCTCACCGAATTCCAGGCCTTCCTTTTGCTCCCTCTGCGTCGTTCCCCAGGGGCTTTCTCTGGGGCTATCAAGCATTTCCTGACTGTAGACGATATCAATGGTTCGTTTTTGAAATTTCACCGCATCACAGCCTGCAGCCTTGGCCATTTCGATTAGTTGTTTGGCGATATTCAAATCGCCGTTGTGGTTAATACCAATCTCACCGATGACGAAAACGTGCTTGCTGATTGGCCAGGGCTCGGAAAAGACGAGGTCTTCCATGATATAAACCTTTCTAATGTTGGCCCTTAAGATATGGCCTGACGGAGGGAGCTAACCAAGCCATTTTGGGCTTACGATAGTTAATTAATTGCCAAGGCCCCAAAACAGATTGGCGAGGAACGCCAGCGATTACTAACATGCGGGGCGTGATTAAAATGAATTTAAGAATGTCCTTGATGATCTTCCGCTCCTTCCGCTGGTATTGCCACCGGTTTCGTTCAAATATTTCTTTCCAAACTATAAGTCGCCAAAAAAAGGGGCGGCGACGCTGCTGAAGGCAGGATCGAAATTACTGGATTCCAAAAAAGAATTTGAAGGAGAATTCGAGAGGGGGAGGGGGAGTAGGCCGAGTCCCGGCGTTAGCTTCACAGATAGGTAAGTAGTGAAACCTAGATCAAATCCCTTTGCCCACGCGATTCAGACATTCACGTTAACCAGTTGACCCACATTAGGGTCAGCCTGCGCGTTGTCTTTATCAGCGGTGGCGTCAGCGGATGCGCGAGAAGAATCGTCTGCCTTGTTAACCTTCTGCGTTTCATCTTCGCGAGAAGGCTTTGTCAGCAGCTCTTTCATCTCTTGATTCTTGGCAATAGCATTCTGGACCAACATCGATGTGATGCTAGCTCCAGCGGTTGCCTTTGTGTCCTTGACGTCCATCATTCTGATGCACCATCGTTTCTGTTCTAGAAAAAAGAATTTCTACTACACTTCGAGGCCCAATATAACATAACGGGCAGAAAAAAACATCATTTTTTTTCCGTTAACGGGATTTTTTTTTATTCCTTTGTTTTCAAGGGATTCCGGGCCGATTTCCTTAATAAAATTCCTGATTTGTGACGAAAAAAATCCACAAAATCAGTCCTTTTGATCCAAAATCTGGAATTTTTCCAGGCGAGTCTACCGAAAAAAGGGATAAATAGTACAGTTCTCTAATATGCAAAAGATTGTTGTTTAATAACAATAGCTTGATGGCTATATAGCGTTATTCTTCCAGTTCATGCAAAAATCCACCCAAACATGCCGGATTTAGGTGAAGTCACGGATCAGAGGAAATTGGAAAGGCTGAGTTGGCGAATACGCGCCATCGCCTGGTAGGAGGCTTCCAGGGCAGTTTGCTCGTCAACCAGCTTCGTATAAATCTCTGCCGGGTCGACATCTTCGAATTCGGAAATTTTAGTGTCGTAAAATGCTATTAGCGAGTTGTTGATCGAGGTTGTTTGATCAATAAGCACTCGATCGTAGCCAATATCCTGACTTACCTGTTCGAGGCTGCTCGTAAGCTCCGTGCCATAAGGGGCGGTGCCGCCGGGATTTCTATCAAGGGCGCTATCGATAAGATAAAGGGCGTCGGCCACCCGGCCGGTATTTTGGTCCAACCCACCACCGGTTTGAAATGCTCCCTGGGCAATAATGAAAAGACCTCGGATAGCTTTCTCGAATGCAGGATCTACGGCGGTCAGATCGATATCGAATGAACGGGTTTTGTTGACATTGTGAGTTTGGGTTTCTTCGTCGCCGTTGTAATAGCTGATATCACTTACGATAGTCGCATTGACGTCGGCAGCGTCCAGCGCGAGGGTATCAGACGATGAAACCTGAATTACGCCGGCGCTGTTTGAAGCGACCGTAAAGGTGCCGTTGTTGGTGGTGTCATCGGCTCCTGAAATAGTGATCTTCGCACCGACAGGAATGTTGGAAAAGGCGTTGGCGTTGGCCGTGGTGTTTGCAAGTGTCGCCGTATTGTCGGCGGTTGCACCGTTGTTGCCGGCGGCTGTCGTCGCAGTAAAAGCTGTCCCCGCCGTGTCAGAAGTTAGGGTTACCGTAGATCCCACACCGGCGGCGGTAATTGCGGCGCCGACTGTAGCGTCGGCGTTAATGGCGGCTGCAAAGGCTGTGGCGACGGCAGCGAGACTACCCTCAGCGCCCGTTACCGTATAGGTCACCTTTGTACCATTGACCGTAGCACTATAGGTATCTCCGGCTTCAATCGTGCCGGCGATGGTGATGGTGTCGACCTGGGTGGCCAAATTGCTTGTTGTGATTGTGCCGCCCGCACCAGCGGTAAAGGCCAGGCTGGTGTATCCGGCGCCTGTTGGATTCGAAGGAAATCCAGTCGAGGCGGTCATTTTATGATGAATGTCCATATCGCGCCTGGTCGGATAGGTGATGTTGGCTCCATCCCACTTGGTTTGCAACGCGCTGAGATTGGTCAGGCCGAAATCGACCGGTTGGGTCGTAACCCTCCCGCCGGCGAATATGAACTCGCCATTCACATCCGTGTTAAGGTAGGCCTCCATAGTCTGCAAGGCCGAAAACGCCGAATTCTGTACATCGCGAACATCCAGAACATCCGTTTTACTTGTTGCCTGGAAAGTAATCAGATCCTTGCGGAATTCGTTCAGAGCATCATCAATACCCGTCAGCACGGTACCGGTGATGCTGAGGCGCATGTCCATTAAACTGTTGGTGCTGTTGAAGTTATCCAGAATCTCGCGTGTATTCTCAATATTTACCAGGCGTTCAGTATCCTTGGCGATACCTGTATAAATCTGTGTCTTTTTCTCGGTTGCCAGCTGGACCTGTTTGATATGCAACCGCTCCTGGGATTGCTGTAACAGTTTAACCAGCTGGGAATTTGACGACAGGGTTGATATACGGGACATGGTTCACTTCCTAGCCGACGGCTCTGTCGAGGGCATCAAACATGTTCTGGATAACGTTAATAACCCGGGCGGCTGCTGAATAAGCCTGCTCGAACAAAATCAGATTTGACATTTCTTCATCCAGGTTTACGCCGCGAACCGAGTCTGATTTTAATTGCAGGCTGTCTCTCAGGGTCTCCTGGAAATTCTGATCCGCCTCATTGTTATCGGCCAAACTGGCATTAGTCGCAATGATTGCCGAGGCATAATTTTCAAAAGTCGTATTTAAAGAGGCAATGCCACCCGAAGTGTCGAATTGGTTATTGGATTTGAAGATAGCGGCCAATTCGCTTGCTGTCGTATCGTCACCAACGCTAAGCAGGTATTCGCCCGAAGCGCCGCGATTGGCGTCCCATTGAACGGCCGCCGTAGAAACGTTTGCCGGGGTTGACGCGATATCGCTGCGGACACTCATGGTTCCGGCGACGCGGACGTCAGCGACATGCATGCCCAAAGTCGTCAACAAGGTGTTACCCGAAGCCTGGGTTACCGTCATGCTGGATCCAGAGTCATGGGAGATCCGCAAGCGATTGCCGGACCCGTCCGGGACGACGGTCGCGGTAACACCGGTTGCAGCGTTATTAATTTTCGTGGCGATTTCCGAAAGGTTTTCACCAGCCGTTATCGAGATGGTAGTTCCTAACAAACCGGTAGCATCGCGGATGCTTAGGGTTGCCGCTGAGGAGGTAAATGACGAGGCTATGACATCGCTTTCATAGACGTTTTCAGCCAGGCCATCGACGAAGAAGTCGTTCAGCCCGAAGAAATTGGAAAAACCGGATACGGTTTCATCGACGACGGTATCAGCGTTGGCGTCAAAGGCTATGGTCGCATCTCCGGCAGAACTGCCGTTCGCTGCGGCTGTTTGGTCGCGAAAAGCGAGATTGAGAGTCGTCGAATTAAGACTTATTTCCATTTTCCCGGTTGCTGCCGAAACCGTCGCCGTTGTCGCGCCATTGGCTCGCAACCAGCCCTGAAGGTGGGCTGCGACCTCGTTAATCGTCCAGGCGGCATAGGAGACTTTTGCGTCGTCATCAGTTCCCGCGCCGCCATAGTCAACCTGCATAATGGTGTTTAGAGTCGTTGTGGCCGACTGGTCGCCGCTATTGTCGAACAAACTAATGTTGACGTCATCAACGCTGTTCGTCGGGTCAAGTTCAATTGTTTGCGTTGACGGAGAAACAAATGCACGGGTTCCGGACATTGATTGCTGGCCAGGGAACGGAGTACCCCGATTGTGTACAAGGTTGAAGGCGTCGCGGATTTCCGCAGCCATTTCATCGATCTGGCTTTGCAGGTTTGGAAGAACAGTATCGCGCAAGTCGATCAGTCCCTTAATCCTGCCTGAAGTGACGTCATTGGTTATGTCATTACCGGCAATCGCCGTACCCACGTAGAGTCCACCGATATCGCCCTCGGCATGGGTCGTCGTCGGCGTCATCGAACTTGCTGAATCATGGGTCAGTGTGGCAGGAACGTTGTCGACAATGGTTCGACCGGCAGAAGTGAAGACGACTATGTCGCCATCGGATCGTGAAAAATAATTTATATCGATCAATTTTGATAGTTTATCCAAGGATGCATCACGCAAGTCCATTAAGTCGGTGACATCTTTTCCCGTGGACGAAAATCGAACGATTTTATCGTTAAAATCCGCCATTTCGGCAGACAACTCAGTGATCTCTTTCGCGGTATCGCCGATTCCTTTATCGGCCAGCAACCGCAGTTCCTGAATTGCATCGGTCATATCCTGAAGCTTTTGAACCATATCCCCGGCGCGGCGAACCATTTCAGCCTGATCCAGGGATTTGTCCGGAGACATTGCCATGGTTTCCAATGCTTGCGTGAATTCGGCAATGACATGACTGATAGAGACGTTATCGCCCGGAGCGCCAAACATTTCCTGCATGCGTTCGAAAAACGGGGTTTGTGCGGCATATTTTTCGAAGGTGCCGACTTCGTTGCGTAAATTTTTCAGGAGACCTTCATCAATGATGCGACGGACTTCACCAAGCTGCACACCGGCGCCGGCCCCGGAAACAACCCGGGATTCCATCCTGATATCCTTGCGGGAATATCCTTCGGTATTGACGTTGGCGATGTTGTTGGCGACCGCATCAAGCGCCTGTTGATTGGTCAGCAGACCGCTTTGGGCTGTTCGAAGGGCGCCGGTAATTGTTCCGCCAGTCATTGATTTATTCTCCCAAGCCTTCTTCTAAAGGGACCGGTCCAGTGACAGTGCCAGATTGCGCGGAGCCGAATGAACGTCGGCCTTATTGGCCGTTCCTTTGGCCGAGTAAATTCCGGGTCCAGGTTGTTGTGCTTCAATGGCTTTCGCCACCATTTCGACGACCCTTCGGTTAGCTTCGATGGCAATTTTTAACAATCGAGCGTTCTCACGGATCATAAGATTTACCTTTTCACCAAGCTCGCGGAGTTTCAGGCGCAACTCCGGGTCGACGGCTGCCAACGCAGATGGATTATCCATCATGCCTTTGATGCGGCTTTCGTAGATGCGGCTCAGGTTGCTTTTCTCTTCAAGGTATTTGGTAGCCTCTTCAGCATTCTTGTCGCCTAACGCCTTGTTTTCCTTCATCAGAAGGGCTGCCAGACGCTCGGTGATTTCGATCAGGTCGTGAATTTTTCCTGTTGCGTCCATAATTATTTTACCTCCTGAAGTTTGAGCATTTCGCGAAAAACCTGGTCGGCGATGCCGATACCGCCTTTTTGGGCGATGGCTTTGCCGTATTCTTCAACTTGCATTGAGCGCCACATATCTTCGCCGGTGCCGCCGCCGAAGGGTTTTTCTGCGCCAAGATTAGCAAACATGGGTTGAAGCATCTGGCTCAGGAAAGTCGCTTCGAATTCCTGAGCGGTTTTGCGCATCTGGGCAATATTACCATTTGCAACGGGCTTGGGCATCTGTTTTGCCGACATCATCGCGGCCTGGGCCTGCATTGCATCAGTGGCTGATAATGAATAATCCATTACATCACCTCAATTGAAGCCTGCATCGCGCCGGCCGCCTTGACGGCCTGAAGGATGGTGATCATATCGCGCGGGCCAATGCCCAGGGCGTTCAGACCATTGACCATTTCCTGCAGGGTGATGCCTTCGTTGACGACGGTTAATCTATTGTCGCCCCCTTCATCAACCGCGATGTCTGTGCGAGCTGTGGTGGTTGTGGTTCCAACTTCGGCAAACGGGCCCGGTTGGGAAACCTGCTGGGCTTCGGTGATTCTTATCGTCAAATTACCCTGGGCGATGGCGACCGTAGAAATTCGGACGTTTTCACCCATAACGATAATACCGGATTGTTCGTCGATAATTACCCGCGCCATCTGATCCGGTTCGATACGTAGTTGCTCGATATCCGTTAGCAGGTTTACGACGTCACCCTGATAGTCATTGGGTACCCTGACCTGAACCGTGGTCGTGTCGGTAGCGGTTGCTGCGGCCGTTCCCAAAAACGCGTTGACGGCCTGGGCGATGCGTCGCGCCGTCGTAAAATCAGGATTGCGAAGAGTCATCTTGACATCCCTCAGGTTGGCCAGATCGAATTTAACCTCACGTTCGACAATCGCTCCATTGGCTATGCGAGCGCTTGTCGGGACACCCTTGGTGATTGTTTCGGCGTCGCCTTCCGCGGCAAATCCACCTACCGCCAGTTGTCCTTGTGCGACGGCGTAAACTTCGCCATCAGCGCCAAGAACCGGCGTCACTAAAAGGGTGCCGCCCAATAGGCTGGATGCGTCGCCAAGGGAGCTTACCGTGACGTCAATCCTGGAACCCTTGCGGGCGAATGGGGGAAGTTCGGCGGTAACCATTACGGCGGCGACGTTGTTGGAATCCAATCCGGCATCGGTCGGCTTGACACCCAGGCGGTTAAGCATCGCTTTCAGGCTTTGCTTGGTGAAGTGACCGTCTGCAAGTGAATCACCCGTGCCATTCAGGCCGACAACTAGGCCATAGCCGACAAGCATATTCTCGCGTACGCCTTCAAATTCCGTGATGTCTTTGATGCGGGAAGCGGATTGTGCGGCTGTGGCGGCGATCGTCATGACGATCATTCCTGCAAAGAGAGTGACGAATACCTGTTTTAAGTGGCCAAGTAGCAAGTTCAGGTCAACTGTGCCTGCGGGGGCTGAGACAGCATTCAATTTTCTAAACGTAGCGGTCATTTTCTCATTCCGTATCAACCTGTTGAGCCCATTTTTTCGATCTTGCCGGGGCTTCTTGTGCTTTAATTATGCGAATATCGTGCCAGTTGCATATATGGGTTAGTTCGTTGTTTTCAAACGTATTTATGTAGTTTTTTCTAGCCGAAGAGGTAAAGAATGCCGAAGCAAAAGGGCTATAGGGAAGAAACTGCCGAGTCAGCTAAGCCTTTCTATCTCTTGAGATCCCTGGCCGCTGTGACCATTTCATCGACGGTTTTAAAAACAGTCGCCGATGAATTGTAAGCGGTCTGAGTCATCATCATTCTGGTGAATTCATCCGCCAGATCGACATTGGAAAGCTCGTGAGTGCTTGGAAGGAACGAGGCATAACCAGTTTTGTCGACAGCGACCACGCTGGCCGTCCCTGATTCCTCGGTTTCCTGATACACGTTTCCGTTGGTTTCTAACAGGGCGTTGGCGTTGGCGAATTGAGCAAGAGGAATCTTGTAGACCGCCCTGAATGAGGAATCGTCAAAAGTGGCGATGATTTGGCCGCTGGTGTCAAATTTTACTGATGAAGCATTGGCAGCTACGAAGCCGTTTTTTGTGTAGCTGAAGGGAAGAAAATTACCTGCAAATTGGGTGATCCCGGAAATATCCATTGCAACGGTAGCGGTACCTGCTGCGATGGATCCGACGGCTGGGAACGTCAAAGCCAAAGAAACGGATTTCGTGGCGGGTGTCGCTATCGATCCGTCGTCATTAAAGGTAAGCGTGGAAACAGAAGTGGTTGTCGTTTCCGACGATGATACGTTAGCAGTCGTGTTGACCTTCGTGCTCGTATTATCGGCTGTGGCTGCAACGTTGGCCGTTGGTGTGGAGGCTGTAGCAACGCCTACACCGATAGTCGCCGAGGTAACTTGTGTAAATGGCGTGCCGGAGTTTACTGCCGTCAAAGTGATGACGCCGGTTCCTCCTCCGCTAGCGGCCGGCGTAACAACTGCGGCCGTCGGTGCATCGCCAACGATTGCTGCAGTTAATTTACTTGTGATGTTGTTGTAGGCTGCCGCTGAATTACCGGCTACCGCGCCGCCCGTTCCATCACCATTCGCGGTCAAGTCGTTGGCGACTACATTATAGAGGACAGCTCCGAGACCATTGATGTTAACGGAAATTTGGTCTCCGGCCGCGTACGTGCCACTTAACGTGATGTTATCAATCTGGGCGACGGCGGTACGGTTTGTGGTTGATGCCGTGGCGCTAAAGGAGGTTCCCGCCGTATCGGCCGTTAAGGTAAGAGCATTGGCGCCACTTGCCGCGGCGGTGACGTTGACCGCGCTACTGGCATTTATACTTGTAACTAGAGCGCTGCTGATGCTTGCCAGTGTGTCGGCGGCGAGGACGGTATGGGTGAAGGTGGTGCCGTCAATGACGATGCTGTATTTATCGCCAGCCTCAATGGTTCCGGCTAACGTTACGGTATCAACCTGAGCAACAGGGGTTTTACCCAACGTCGTCGATAAATCCCATGTGTTGGTGGAAGTCTTGGAGAAATCCAGTCGGACGGAACGGGAAACGCCGTTCGAATCAAAAACTTCAATATTGTAAAATTGTTGATCTCCGGTTTTCGCAGCCTGGACGATCGACGACGTCGTTGCGTTGTCATTTGTCCCGGCCACAACATTTGTCGTGGACGCGGTAATCGTCAGGTCAGTCCCCTGCTTTTTCCCGGTAACCAGAATTTTCCCGTCTGTCGGGCTGGCCGATGCCGTCGCTTGTGCGGCGATCGTCGCGTTGGCATTAACCGCAGCGATCACGGCGTTGCGAACGGCGTTTATGTCCGCTTCGGCGCCGGTTGTCGTGTAGGTAACAGTTGTGCCTTCGACGGTCACACTGTATGTGTCGCCCGCTTCAATGGTTCCGGTGAGGCCTATTTCTGTAACTTGTGCGGTGCCTTCAGTGTCCTTGGATGGCAAGTTCAGTTCCAAAGCTGCAGTTGTCGTTGCCTGACCGGTCGTGGCGAAGGCGTATGGGTCGATACGAAGGGCCGAAAGGGTGGTGCTGGAAAAAAGCCCAGTAATTGGGTCGGCTGTCCAGCCTTGTACGTAATATCCATTTTTATCAACAAGATAACCGTCCTTGGTGGTAATAACCGAGCCCCCGATACCGGTGACGGAAATATCGTTCACTGTGCCCATTTCGAATGAGCCATCTCGTCCATAATAAGTTTGCCCGCCTCCGGTAAGGCTTGAATTCAGAATGAAGAAACCCTGTCCGTTAATGGCCAGGTCCAAATCCCGATTGCTGACGACCATGGTGCCTAGCTGGGTAATCTGGTTGATATCCTTTGGTTTGACGCCGCCAAGATCAGACTGTTTGTCTATAGTCCTGCCCAGCAGTGTCGAGAAATTGGTGTCTGTTCGCTTAAATCCGCCAGTTGTAATGTTGGCTATGTTATTGCCGATCGTGGCAAGGGCATGGCTTTGCCCCATCATTCCAAGGGTCGGCACTGAAAAGGCTGAATAAACTGTCATTTCTCTATCACTCCAGGATCTTGAACCTTTGCCATATCTAGATAGCAGACGGAACATTCCACTGGTTAATAAGCAAGATAGATGCCAAGAAGTCATTTCGGCTATCTAGCTGTTTTTAAATGATATTTTTCTGTAGATCCCATATTCTAGGAGGTAAAATTGCCGTCTGAGGGAAAGTCGTGCAGAAATTGCCGGGTCAAACCGGTTAATAAGAGTGCCGGGGATTGCTCAAGACCTTGACAAGGCTTACTCTTAATGAGTTGTTAGGGCGCATGGGGCATGATCAATAGTTGATCAATTGGAAGGTATTTTCCGGTCGGTGATAAAGGGCGGTTCGACGCAATCAATATTTCCAGATCGAAAAAAAGTGATTGAATCTCAACGATGAAGGTATCGAAGGTAAAATCGGGTAAGACCGCTTCCTCCGTTTCGCGAAAGAAAGTCGAACAGGGACATGGCGGCGAATTTGCCGAACACTTGAAAGGGGCTGTTACCAGTTCCGGGGTATCTGGTTCGACGGAAGCCGGGGCGGTTGGCGCTGTCGATTCTATCCTCGCTGTTCAGGAAACAGGTGATCCGACCCAACAACGCGCCCGCAGACAGGGAGTTCTCTATGGAGGAGATCTGCTGGATCAACTAGAAGATTTGCGCCGTGATTTGCTTTTAGGGGCCATAGAAAAGGATAAATTGGGCTCTCTAGCGCAAAAAATGCGGGCTCATCGCCGCCAAACTGATGATCCCAAGCTAAATGAAATCATTGACGAAATTGAACTTCGTGCAGAGGTTGAGATCGCAAAACTAACGCGCCAAACCTAGGCATTCCCTGGCGTTTTCGGATTTCGATACAGATTTCTTGGGCGCCTTTCTTAAATCCATTTGGAAACATTTTCGTTTCCACGAAAATGCCCCCTTGCGGCTAGCCCCTGTCGCCACTATATTCCGCGCCAAATTTAGTGACGATGCCAATCACTTTGGGAAATGCAATGGGGAAAGCGAAAGCAATGAACGTTACTCTGGCTCCTGATTACCGGCCTTCCAATAAGGAAGAATTCATGAATCCGGTGATGATGGAGTATTTTCGTCAAAAACTTTTGGCCTGGCGTGGCGAACTTCTGACTGAATCAAACGAAACTCTTCAGCATCTTCAGGAAGGCGGCATTCAAGAGCCGGACATATCCGACCGTGCTTCTATTGAGGCGGATCGCTCATTGGAACTGCGCACGCGAGATCGCGCCCGAAAGTTGATCGCCAAAATTGACGAGGCTTTGGAGAGGATCGAACAGGGTAGCTTCGGTTATTGCGAAGAAACGAGTGAACCAATCAGCCTGTCACGACTAGAAGCACGCCCGATTGCGACGTTGAGCATCGAAGCGCAAGAACGTCACGAGCGCATGGAAAAAACCCATCGCGACGATTAATTCGGGCTTCATGAGCAAAAAAATAAAAAAGGCCGGTGCTATGCACCGGCCTTAAGTTTGTCCAGATCCAATTTCCAGGAATCTAGAACGGGAAGATGATATCCCAGATTTGGGTTCCCCAACGGGGTTTTTGCAGTTCGCTCAAAGTGCCGCGGCCACCGTAGGCAACGCGCATTTCGGCGATGGCTGTATGTTCAATCGTATTATCGGATTCAATGTCACCGGGCCTGACGACGCCGCTAACCATCAGTTCGCGAATTTCCTTGTTCACCAACATTTCCTGGCGACCCATGATGACCAGATTACCATTCGGGAGAATCTGGGTAACTACTGCGGCCATGGAAAGAGACAACGTCTCCTCGCGGGTGATATTACCTACACCTGACGTGTCATGAGCGCTGCCGAAACTCATAACCGATCCTGGCGTTATTCCCTGTGGCAGGAACTCGGTGAATTCCGCCTCATAGCCAAGCAAATTAGTGACGTCGGTATCTTCCGTATCGGCGCGGGCTCTAGTCGTCGTGTTGTCGAAGGTGGCACTGTCGGTGAAGTCCAAAGACACAGTCAAAATATCGCCAATTTCCTTCGCCCGGTGATCCTTGAAAAAGGCCCTGGCGCCCGCGCGCCACAATGAATTTGGGTTTTCCTCGGCGATCTCCGGTGTCGGCATCGGCATGCTGACTGGGCGGTAATCCGGGCTTGCCGTTGGATTCGTGATTTTTGTAAGTTCCGGTCCATTCCCAACTTCCGCGAGGCGGGTCATGGTTTCGGTGCAGGCCGCCAGTGAACCTACAATAAATAACGGAGCTAGCAACTTCACTGCTCTACCAGGGTGTGAATATCTCATTGGTCTTCTCCTAGTTCATGGCTAGATGGCTGGCCGGGGTAATGGAGGCTATCCCGGAACCTGTAACGACTGCCTGAACCACTTTATTGCTTTGCGTGTTTTTTATGCGAATGACATCTCCGTCGGCGCCATCTTCAGCCGCCCGGCCCTGGGAGGTGAGGGTCATCAGAGGGGATTTCAAAATCATTGTCACTAAAGAACCCTTTTTAACCAGAATCGGACGCCTGACATCGGCGCTGCGAATGGGGTATCCGGCCCGAAGCCCCCTTTTAGGAGTTTTTCCAACCAGATCATCTGCGTACAAAACGGTATCTTCCTGAATTCGTTCGGAAGGAGTTCTGATCCAGTCGATGTCCTCTGGACGGATCAGCTCGTCTTTAAGAACCCGGCGGTTTAATACCGGCAGGCTAAGCATCCGCTGAAGCTTGCCCGTAACACGGGTTTCCCTCGAACCGGGTGTAGAAACGAAGGCTGTAAATCGTCTGGTGCGCTGATCATAGGCGACGTTTTCCACGATGACGCTAGCATGTGAGCTGGATGGAACGTAAAGACGCAATGATTGATTGCTCAACGCGACGGTCAGTTCGGGGTCGACGCCTTTGTCAATAAGAGCCGCGAGAATATGATCTTCGATCTCTTCGCGCTCGATGGTTACCGTATCGCGTTTAACGACAGCCTGTTGTTTCATGCTTAAAGGACGCCATTTCAAACCATAAGCGCTGGCGGCGCGATACAGCCAATTTGCATCAAATATGGCCCGTTTTCCTGGTTCTGGCGCATAGGCGACGGCGATAGGGGCTTTATCCCCGGCTCCATCGAAAAAATCGCCTAATAAAATAGTTGTGCTATCCACAGTAATATTCTGGCGTAGTACAACCTGATCCAGGACTATCCCAGGAACCGCCTTTCTTATTTCCGCACTTGTCGCGGGCGAGGCGAAGATCAGCGCCATAAGAAATCCCAGAAGAAGGCTCAAAAGAGCAGGTGGGGCATATTGGATACTTTTCGTCATCGTCCTAACTCCTCACCGCATGTTGGCGACGGTACCCATCATTTCGTCGGAAGTCTGAATGACTTTCGAGTTCATTTCGTATGCGCGCTGTGCGGAAATGAGGTTGGAAATTTCCTCAACGGCATTAACGTTCGAAGTCTCCAGAAAACCCTGCAAAATGGAGCCGAAGCCTGTCGAAGCAGGAGTTCCGGTCGTCGGACTGCCGGAAGCCGGCGTCTCCAGATACAAGTTATTCCCTACGGCCTGAAGGCCGGCGTCATTGGCGAAGACCGCGGTTTGAAGCTGTCCAACGTTGGATAGCTTGACCTTGCCTTCAATCTTGGCGAGGACTTCGCCGCTGGCATTGACGGTGACATCGATCGCGTTTGACGGCACGGTAATGCCGGGAAGCAGCTTGTAACCGTCGTGAGTGACGATCTCGCCGGTAGCGTTCAACTGGAAAGTGCCATCCCGGGTATAGGCTGTTTCACCACCCGGCAGAAGCACCTGAAAAAAGCCTTTTCCTTGCAGGGCCAAGTCGAAAGTATTGTCGGTGGCGCTTAGGTTGCCTTGTTCGTGGATACGGTAAACGGCCGCTAGTTTGACCCCCAGTCCCAGTTGGACACCGGATGGAACAATTGTGCCGGCATCGGATGATGTTGAACCGGCTCGTCTAAGGTTTTGATACAACAGGTCATGGAATTCGGTGCGTCGGCGCATGAATCCCGTCGTGTTCATGTTAGCGAGGTTGTTGGAAACAACCTCGACGTTGCGTTGCTGGGCTAGCATGCCCGTTGCCGCAATATTCAATGATCTCATTTTCCCGTCCTTTCTTTTCAATCAACCGGATTAATGCCGGTTTTCTTCTTTTTGCTTCAATAACCCGCTTATTGCCTGTTTATGCTGCGCGGGTGAATTCTCTGATCATCTGCTTTTGACGCTCGTCTTCACGTTCTACGAAAGCTTTCGTGCTTTCGTAGGTTCGGTGAACCTGGATCATTCTCGTCATTTCAACGATAGGCTGAACGTTCGATCCTTCGAGCATGCCTTGGGCAATTTGAGGTTTGTTCAAATCATCTGCATCGTCTTCTACAGGAATCGGCTGTTGGCGAGACGAATACAATCCACCAGCGACAAGGTGCATGTTTTGTCTGTTTTCAAAACGCACCAACGCTAGTTTTCCTAGAACGCCGTTTTCCGTGGATACGGTGCCGTCACTGGCGATATCGATGGTGGTATCTTCTGGACTGAAGAAGAAGGGTTCTCCGCCGTCGGATAGAACCGGATCGCCGTTACGGGTGACGAGTTGTCCGTTCGTGTCCATTTGAAAATTGCCGTTTCGAGTGTAACGTTGACCGCCCGGGGTGCCGACTACGAAGAAACCATCGTTGTGAATGGCAAGATCCAGGGGATTTTCTGTCTTTTTAAAAGTTCCCTCCGACAAGTCTCTGGCCGTCGCGATATCGCGTACATAGGCCAACCTGTCGCCTCCAATCTTGTCACCGCCGCGGCTGCGCACTAGATGTTCGATAAACATCATTTTCTCGCCCTTGAAGCCGGTGGTATTCATATTTGCGAGGTTATTTGCGATTACATCCATTGATCGGCGAAGTACTGCCTGCCTCGATACTGCGATTAGTGATGTATTTTCCATTTGTCACATTCCTAAAACCAAAAAGCTTTCACGTTCCCGCCAGATACAATGCATAGGCTGTGCCAAACTAATGTTGGCTTTAAAAACAATGTGTTATGGAAGTAAAAGATCCCAGGTTGGTATTTCCGGGCGGCGAACCTTACCCCTTGCCCGGCAGCTTTTGCCCGATCATGGGTGAATTTGTTATAATGGGTCTCATCGTTGGCGAAATTGCCCCGGTGAAGAAGAATTTTATTAACCTTGTTCTCAATCACTTGTTAACCATCAGGGCCTACATTTATTCACACGCCAAGCAAGAATCAGCGTACTGTTTCGTCTCTTAGAGATTTTGTTGTTTAGCCGAGAATAGCCAATGGCCGAAGATGACGAATTAGAAGACGAACTGGATGATGAGCACGATGAAGATGATGAAGAGGGGTCATCCGATGGTGGTGGCAAGAAAAAGCTCTTCATTATCATCGGATTGGCACTGCTTCTTGTGGTTGGCGGGTCGGCCGCGGCGTACTTTACGGGTCTGTTGCAGCCGCTGATCGATATGATTGCCGGCGATGGCAAGCAAGCCGAAGAAGAGGTCATCGCCCAGGATGCTATTTTCTACGATTTACCGGAGCTTCTGGTGAATCTCTCGACGGCGGGTCGGAAATCGACCTTCCTGAAGATAAGGATCAGCCTGGAACTAGAAAAACCCGAGGATGTGCCCAAAGTGGAAAGCGTAATGCCCCGAATAATCGATAATTTTCAGGTTTATCTTAGGGAATTAAGGGTCGAAGACCTGAAGGGATCGGCCGGCATGTACCGATTACGCGAGGAACTGTTGAAACGAGTAGGCGCGGCGATAGCCCCCGCGAAAATCAACGACGTTCTGTTTAAGGAAATGCTTGTCCAGTAGGTCCAAGTTGGACCCACAGACAATTTTAAGACGACGGAAGCCAACAAATGACAGCACCGGCAGACGACGAAGTCGATCAGGAAGCCATGATGGCAGAGTGGGAAGCCGCCATGGGAGATGATGATGGTGGTGACGATGGAGGCGGCGGAGACGGCGGCGGCGGCGGCGGCGGAGAGGGAGATGATCAGGACGATCTAGCCGCGGAATGGGAAGCCATGATGTCCGGCGGCGATGATGGTGGCGGTGGCGCCGCCGTAGCTGACAGCGGCGCCGGTCAATCGACCCGGGTTCTGAATCAGGACGAAATTGACTCCCTTCTTGGCTTCGATGACGAGCACGACGAAGGTGGTGAAAAATCCGGTATCCAGGCGATTCTCAACAGCGCCCTGGTTTCCTATGAACGCTTGCCGATGCTGGAGGTCGTCTTCGACCGTCTGGTTCGTTTGATGTCAACATCGTTGCGGAATTTTACTTCCGACAACGTCGAAGTATCTTTGGACAATATCGCTTCAATACGATTTGGCGATTATCTTAATTCCATTCCCCTTCCGGCCATGCTTAGCGTGTTTAAAGCAGAGGAATGGGACAATTACGGATTGATTACAGTCGATTCTTCACTGATTTATTCCATCGTCGATGTTCTTCTGGGTGGGCGCCGGGGTACGGCCGCCATGCGAATTGAGGGACGGCCTTATACGACGATTGAACGTTCGCTTGTCGAACGTATGGTTCACGTCATGCTTTCCGATTTGTCTGCCGCGTTCGAACCATTGAGTCCGGTTACTTTCCGATTCGACCGCTTGGAGACTAATCCGCGTTTCGCCACCATTTCCAGGCCTTCAAATGCCGCCATCGTGATTAGGCTGCGTATCGACATGGAAGACCGTGGTGGACGCCTTGAAATGCTGTTGCCCTACGCCACCCTGGAGCCGGTTCGCGAACTGCTGCTGCAAATGTTCATGGGCGAAAAATTCGGCCGGGATTCCATCTGGGAAACTCACCTAGCCGAAGAATTGTGGCTTACAAATGTTGAATTAGAGGCGGTCCTCGATCAGTTGACGATGAAACTAAGTCAGGTTTTCGCCCTTGAGGTCGGCTCGCAGCTCATGCTCAGCGCGACACCAACCTCAAAGGTAAATTTGCGTTGCGGCGAGGTGCAGTTGTATACCGGATCAATGGGACGCAGAGGCGAAAAGATTGCCGTCAAGATCGAAGACCGGCTGATCAAGATTGAAGATTAAGGAGAACTACCTGTGACTTTGTCGTTGGGCCTGGACATCGCATTTGCCGTGTTGTTGGTAATTACCATTGGCTATGCGATCGTGCTCAACCGCAAATTGGGCAATCTGCGTCGGCACAAGGAAGAACTGGAGCAGTTGGCGGCAACATTTAGCCAGTCGACGGCGCGGGCTGATGACAGCATTCAGCGTCTGAAAAGAACAACGGACGAATTGCAAAGGGGCATAGAAAAGGCTCAGGGATTGCGCGATGATTTGACCTTCCTGATCGACAGGGGATCCCTGGCGGCAGACCGATTGGAAGATGGCGTGCGTGGCGCCAGAAACAAATCCGAAGAGTTCAAATCCGACATGCCAAGGAAACCCACCGAGCCGGTTGAAACGATTTCCGACGCGGTTGACGCCCGACGTAGCGATCCGACGGCGGGAATCAATATTGTTGGCGGCAGTGACGTCGAATCTGAAGAAGATCTTGCCAAGCAAAAATCACAGGCAGAGAAAGATCTGATCGATGCATTGCGCCAAGTTCGATAGGGGGATGGGTGTGAAAGATACAAAAGGTATTGATTTACCATGAAAATCCGCTTCCTACCGGTCATGATTTTCGCCGCCGTAATGATGTTGACGGTGCGCATCGGCAATATATGGGATGGCGTTGATGGTGCGCTGAACAGTCGCTCTTCTGTGAATGAGGGCATATTTGTAGCCGGCGCCCGGGCTCAAGATCAGGAAGCCCAGGAGGAATCAGATGGTGAAATGTTCGACGATCAGGAAGAAACAGAGCAGGTTCCGGCTGACGAAGATGATCCCGAAGCTGTTTCAAGGCTGGTAACTAACGATCCGACCCTATTGACTCAGGCCGAAATTGATCTTCTGCAACGTCTTGCCGACCGCAGGGAACTGTTGGAAACCCAGGAAAAAGAGATGGAGATGCGTGAAGGCCTGCTTCAAGCGGCTGAGGAGCGAATCGACAAGAAAATTGCCGAATTGAAGAACTTCCAGGATACCATCGAAAAACTGATCAAAACCTACGATGACCAGCAAGTGGCGAAAATCCAAAGCCTGGTAAAGATCTACGAGAATATGAAACCAAAGGATGCTGCGCGAATCTTCGAGGAAATGGATATGGATACCTTGCTGCTTGTAACCGAGCGCATGAAGGAACGTAAATTGGCGCCGATTATGGCGAAGATGAATCCAGCCCGTGCTACGGAGATAACTGTAGAATTATCCAGACTGAGAAATCTACCTAACGAATCGATTAATGCCGGGGGATAACTTGAAAAGGGTTGCGATAGTCATCCCCTTGATTTAATTAATGACTGTAGAGTTTTCGGGGGATTTTGACCGGCTCAAATAGTGCTGTTGCGGCTGGCCTTTAATGGAGTGACAAATGGCTGTCGATATGAATATGAACGTTTTGATCGTCGACGATTATAAGACGATGTTGAGGATTCTGAGGAATCTTCTCAAGCAGTTGAATTTTAACAATATTGAGGAGGCCACCGACGGAAGCATGGCCCTTGATACGCTGCGTTCACAAAATATCGGCATGGTTATTTCCGACTGGAATATGGAACCCATGACCGGCATTCAATTGCTGCGCGAAGTTCGCAGTGACGAAAAGCTCAAACATCTGCCGTTTATCATGATTACGGCTGAAAGTAAGTCCGAAAACGTGATCGCGGCTAAAGAAGCAGGTGTTTCCAACTACATTGTTAAGCCATTCAACGCGGAAACCCTGAAATCCAAGCTTGTCAGCGTGCTTGGAGAGTTTTAGGAGGCATCTATGCCTGCCGCCAAAACCAAGACAAAAAGCGAGCGAAAGCCCGCCAAAAAGACTGCGAAAAATAAATCGGTATCTAAAAAGGTAACGGCGAAGAAAGCCGTAAAAGCGGCCCCTATAAAATCAGGAAAAACCGGCACTACAAGGGCGAAAAAAGCGGCCCGAGTTGTAGGAAAGGTGATGAAATCCGTCAAAGGTAATGCGCCCAAGACATCGGAGCTTTTCGATGAGCTTGAAGCGCTGGCCAAGTACATTCAGGACGCAAAGAAAGAGATTGCCGCCCTTAGCCCGGATCAGGTTAAGGAAGATTTTCTGCCGACCGCGTCCGATGAACTGGATGCCATCATCGAGGCAACGGCTGATGCCACAAACGCAATCATGGATTCGACGGAATTGATTGAAGACGTCATGTCCGAGTTGGATGGCGAAGCGGCGGAACAGTTGATGACCGCGACAACCCGGATATATGAAGCGTGCGGCTTTCAGGATATTACTGGCCAGCGCATTACAAAGGTTGTCGGCACGCTAAAAAGCATCGAAGAAAAAGTTGACGGTTTGCTCGACGTTTTTTCCGATGGGGCCAAACGCAAAAGAAAAAAACCGGCTAAGAAGTCCGAAAAGGAAACAAAAAGGGAAATCTCCGACGAGGATCTTCTTAATGGCCCACAATCGGCTGACAAGGCCAAGTCCCAGGCGGAAATTGACGCACTATTAGCCAGTTTCGATTAAGGCCAGGGAGTCTCGAAACGAGGCGGAAATGTTGCAATAGGTCTTTGGAATCTATTAATTTTTCTGCATTAGTATAGCAAACTGAAAATAGTTGAATTAGGACCGCATGCTCTTGCAAGAGGAGTTTCACGATCCAACGGAAGGTCACGGCGGCAGCAGTATCGCGCTGTTTTTGGCGTTATACCTGCTTGTGTTGGCCTTTTTTATACTGCTGGTTAGTATTTCGACTATTGAAGAAGTCAAGTCGCAAGCAGCTATGGACAGCTTGTCTTCGTCGTTCACAACGATTCTTCCTCCTTCGCTGCAGTTGACGGCGATAAGTGAATCTGAAGGAGAAGTGTTGGCCGGCCAACGCTTCCAGGAGCAAGTCACAAATATCTTTTCCACGACCATTCAGGTTTCCTCGGTCGATGTTATCCAGCCTGGGCGTTTGATGCGCATAGAGATTGATTCCGATATTCTTTTTGAAACAGGCAAAGCGGAAATTCGTGAATCGAACCATCCTTTGCTGGACCGTATCGTTGCCTCGTTGAGCGGCCGCCCGCCTGGATTACGTTACGATATGGAATTTGTCATCGGCAGTTCCTATGAAGCGGGAAAAATAATGCCCATCGGGCAAACCCTTGAGATGTCGCGCGCTGGGGCTTTCGTCCGTGCTATGATGGAACGTGGCGTGCCGCCCGATAGCGTAGCTGTTGGCATCCAGCCGGGCGATCCAAATGAATCCAATATTTGGTTTTATGTACGCAGCAGCGACGAAACACGCCTCAAATTCATCCAGCCGGATGACAAGGAGGCTAAATGAACGGTCTCAATCCCGTTGAAATGGACGATGAAGACATCCGAATGGAGTCGAAGAAGAACGTCGCCTGGATGATTACCTTCACGGACCTGGTTTCGCTGATGCTGACTTTTTTTGTATTGTTGTTTTCAATGTCGAACATCAAGGTGGATCGCTGGAACGATGTCATCGACGCTTTGTCACAAAGCCTCAACCCAGCCGCGGTCAAAGCGCAATCGTCTGCGACATCCAGTTTCAACATCGCTACCCTGTTTCGCAAAAGGGCGATCAATCTGGATTATCTAACCTCCGTATTGGAAGAAGCTGTGGCCAAGGATGAGTTGTTGGAAAATTCCCAGCTTATGCGTCTTGAAGACCGTCTGGTAATCGCCCTTCCCGGGGATCTGCTTTTTGAACCCGGCAAGGCCGTGCTGGCGGAAAACGCCAAGAAGGCCCTGTTCAATCTTGGCGGCGTACTGCGTAATATAGGCAACCAGATCGGCATTAACGGCCATACGGATCCAACACCACCTTCCGGGAGTAATTATACCTCCAATTGGGAACTTTCCATGGGCCGCGCGACGGCGGTCGCAAACGCCCTCAAACGTTCTGGTTATACGGAAGACATCATTGCTTTTGGTTATGCCTCCAGCCGTTTCACGGAGCTTCCAGAGATGCCCCAACCAGAACGTAGCGCGCTGGGACGCCGCGTGGACATCGTCGTTTTTCCTACGGTGGGAGGCGGCTGATGATTTGGCGCATTTTCTCACTTTGTCGTCGCTTTACCTTTGCTATGGGAATTGGCCTGTTTCTATTATACGCAGGCACCGCCGCGGCCGAATCCGTCAAAGTCCGCGCTGCCGCTCATGACGGTTACGGCCGAATCGTTTTCAATTGGTCATCGCCCGTACCGTTCAAGGTAAATAAATCCAGCGGGCAATTCGTGGTCAGCTTTGGCAGCCCGATTGAGCCTGGCTTGGCGGGTGTTACCCGAAACTTGCGAAAATATATCAGTAGTGCCGCTGCAGGAGCCGACGGTCGTAGTGTGATCTTCACTCTGAAGGAAGATTTCGATGTGCGCGGCTTCGATATGGGCGCGGCCGTGGTTATAGATATTGTCGATACACCTCAGGCCAAAGAGGCGCCGGCTCCAGAAACCGAAAACACGAATGCTACAAAGCCGGCAGCCTCTGAAAAACAAACGGCGGAAAATCCTCCCAGCGGTCCCGCCATCAGGGTCCGCAGTGGTGTACACGATGGCTACACCCGCGTTGTATTCGACTGGCCTTCCAAAGTGCCCTATCAATTTAATCAAACGGGGAGCACGGCCACGATAAGATTCTCGGCGCCGGGGCGATTGAACATTGCCAGACTGCAAAGCCGTCCGCCGAAACTCATTTCGTCAATTTCATCCAGCGCGACCGATAATGGAGTTTCAGTAACTTTTTCGGTACCGGAAACCTCTCGTGTTCGTCACTTTCTATCCGGACCAAAAGTTGTTGTCGATGTGATGAAGCCGACGGGCGAATCTTTGCCGGAAAAGGTGGCTAAGCCGGAACCAACAACCGAGTCGCCCAAACAGGTTGCAAAGGCTCCCATCGAACAGACTTCAAAGCCGGAGGGCGCTCCGTCGCCTCCCGCCCAGCCGGTCAAGCCCGTTGAGACCGCCCAGCCGGCTAAACCAGCTAAATCGGGAGAGAACACTCAACTGGCTAACCCAGAGGAATCTGCGTCGGTTGCCGCTACCGAATCATCTGGGTCGGGCGGCGCCGGGAAGCCGACGGCACTAACGCCGCCGTCGCGCACGACGGAAAGCGCCCTTTCGGAGTCCGAACAGGCATCGCTGAATGAAATTGCCGGGGTGAAAATACTTCAAGGAACCAAATCGGATGGAGTAACAGGCGGTGGAGCAACCGGTAAAGTGATCAAGGCTTCGGCTGTTGAGAGCGGGTCTGACGCCGTCGGCATCCGCATCGACTGGGATGAACCGGTCGCGGCCGCCGTATTCCGGCGCTTTGGGTACCTGTGGGTCGTTTTTGATAAAAATACCCAAATGAACCTTAACGATTTGAAAGCGGCTGGTGGAAATCTTATTCGCTCGTTGGAACAGGTTCCTAGCGATAGCGCGACTTTGCTACGAATGGAGACGGTGTCTGGCGTTAACCCGACCCTGAAGCGGGACGGATTGGCTTGGATACTGGAATTCCGCCAACAGCCAATTTCTCCGACAACTCCAATAGAGACCACTCCGCAGCCGAATTCACCAATTGGTGCGCGCTTGTTCCTTCCAGTTACTGAACCGGGAAAAGCTATTCCCCTGACAGATCCGGCGATTGGCGATAGCCTGGTGGTGGTTCCGGTAATTCCCTTGGGATACGGTATACCTAAACGCTATGAGTATCCTCAAGCCCGTATCCTCCCCAGTTCTCAAGGATTGGTCATTCAGCCTCGCGCCGACGATCTTCGTGTCAGGCCGCTACGCCAGGGAGTAGAGGTTACGAGTGGGTCGGGGCTTAAAATATCAGCGGTGGCCGCGGCTATCGCCGCCGACGCCAAATTGGACGGCGGTCCTATGATCAGGGCGCTAACCCGGCTGTTCGATCTTGAAAAATGGCGCCAGGCGAATCTGACTACGTTTGAAGAAAACAAGTGGAAATACCAGATGGCTGCCGCCAAAGCCAAATCCACGGGTAAGGAAAAAGCCCGCATGGATATGGCTCGTTTTTACTTTGCCAATGGATTCGGCCCAGAGGCATTGGGGGTGTTGAAGGTAATTGCCGAAGACCGTCCTGAAATTACTGAAACACAGGAATATCGTGGCCTTCGTGGCGCCATAAATGTGCTGATGGCGCGTTACGAAGATGCCCGCGAGGACCTGGATCATCCAAGTCTGGACGACAACGACGAGGCCCGTTTCTGGCGAGCGACCCTGCAAGCCTACGAAGGAGATTTGTTCGGGGCAGCGGCCGATTTGCGCCGTATGGCCGCGATTACCCGGCCCTATCCCAGGGCCCTTAAAATTCCCTTAGGCACTTTGATTGCAGAAGCCGCCATTGAACTTGGCGATATTAAGCAGGCGAAGAGATACCTGGAATCGATGATGGCAGCCGCGCCTAATCCAGCCGAATACAGCCAGATTTTATATGTCGAGGGCCGTCTGAAGGAATTGTCAGGAGATTTCGATGGCGCCGTCGGAAAATGGGAAGAAGTTCAAGAAGGTCCTCACCGCCCCAGCCGCGCCAAGGCGGCCGTAGCCCGTACAGAGCTATTGCTGAAGCTCAAACAAATGGATGAATTCGAAGCCATCCTGGAACTGGAAAAGCTGCGTTTTGCCTGGCGGGGGGATGAGTTTGAATTCGAATTGCTGCGCAGACTTGGCGATCTTTATATTGCTGTTGGCGACTATCGCAACGGCCTGCGCACCCTGCGCCAGGCGGCGACTCATTTCCGTGACAACGAAAAAGCACCGGAAGTGACCCAGCAAATGACCGACGCCTTTGCGGGACTTTATCTGGAGGACAGAGCCGACGACTTGGCCCCTATTACCGCAATCGCGCTCTATGACGAATTCAAGGAATTGACCCCAGCAGGTGAGGAAGGCGACGAAATGATCCGCCGACTAGCCGATCGGCTGGTTGATGTCGATCTGCTGGATCGCGCCGCTGCCCTTCTGGAGGGGCAGGTGGAATTCCGGCTTGAAGGTATCGAAAAGGCGCGGGTTGGAGCGCAATTGGCCCTCGTTCACATTCTTGCCCACGAATTTGAAGAGGCGTTACAGACGTTGGATGATTCAGAAAGTGAGGGCCTGCCCGAAGAGCTTGCCGCCCAGCGCCACCACCTTCGCGCCCGTTCATATATGGGGCAGGAACGTACTGAAGAAGCGTTGGCGTTGCTCAAGGAAGACAAATCCCTGGATGCCGACCTGTTGCGTATGGAAATGTACTGGAACGATCAAAATTGGGTACAGGCGTCACAGTCCCTAAATCGGTTGCTTAGAGGGTACGAAGCAAAACCACAACAGCCCTTGGATGATCTTCAGGGGCAAACGGTCCTTAACATTGCCATTGCCATGACGTTGAGCGGTAATGAACGGGGCATCGACAGGCTACGCCGGGATTATGGCGCGGCCATGGACGATAGCCGTTTTCGTGACGCATTCCGTCTGATCGCCAGCCCCGATACCCTGGGTCTCATAAGTTATTCTTCGATTGCCGGTAAAGTGGCTGACGTGGAAAATTTCCAGACATTCATGGCCGCTTATCAGGAACGCTTGAAGGAGCGCAAACTGAGTGCGATCAACTAGTCCGGCTATTTGGAATGTGAGGAAATTCCAACCGACTATATAGCTAAGGCCCGGCCCGGATTATCCGGGCCGGTCTACAAGATCGTCGCTATTTGGTTTTGATCTTGATTGTTTTAGGTGCCCTTTTCTTTACGTCGGTCTTTTTCAATTTGACGCTTAGGACACCCTTGTCATAGGTCGCTTCGACAGAGTCTTCGTCGATGGCCTCGGGCAAAGGCAGCGAGCGATAGATTGACCCAAAGTGACGTTCCGTCAGGTGGCGGTTTTCGTTGTCTGTCATATTTTCTTCTTTTTTCTCGCCCTTGATGATGAGCTGTCCATCCTTGAGCAACAATTCGATATCGCTTTCCTCCATGCCGGGCAGTTCAGCGCTGACATGAAATTCCTTCTCGGTTTCCCTGATATCCATTTTCGGCAGGAAGCCATGTGCAGGAGCCCTTACCGTGTCAAATTTCCGGAAGGGATCGAACTCGCATCCCAAGCGCCCGAATGGCCCCAAAGAGAAGTCTGAGAAGAAGTTATCGAACAGGGAATCGACATCCTGACGCAGTCCCAGAAGGGGATGCTGTTCAAGGAAAGAAGTTTTCCGGGTTTCTGTGTCCTTGGTAGTCGAAAGATCTTTTTCGGTTTTTGTCGTCATGATGAACCTCCTTCCGTTTTGGAAAGAATTTCAACGGCCACAGAGACCGGAGCCTCCATGCTCCGTCCATGACATATTATACCAAAAATTTGTGTAAAATTAAAGTCTCCAACGGGTATAGCAGGGGTGCTCAGGGTAAACTTGGTTATGGAAAATTGATTCGCTGGCTTGGGAAGGTGAAACTTACCCGTGTTCCTTTGCCTTTTTCACTATCAATGATGAACCGGCCTTGATGCAATTCTATCAGGCCCTTCGTCAGCGGTATCCCAAGTCCCGAGCCTTCTTGTCTACGGTTTAGTCCTGTTTCCACCTGACCGAACTGCGCCATTGCTTTTTCCAATTCATCATCTCCCATGCCAACTCCGTTGTCTGAGTCCGATACGGTAAGTTCGCCGTCATTCGTCAAAAAGGCGCGAGTGGAAATTGTGCCTCCTTCGGGCGTAAATTTGACGGCGTTTGAAAGCATATTGAGCAATACCTGCTTTACGCGCCGTTCGTCCGCTAGTACCGAGGGAATATTATTGGCGATTTCGGTTTCAAGTGTGAGCTTTCCTTTATCCGCACGGGATTGAACAAGATTAATCGACGAAGCCACAACCTCGGGTATCGAGATGTGCTCCTCTTTTAATTCAGCTTTTCCCGCTTCAATGGCGGATATATCCAGAATGTCGTTGATCAGATCTAGCAGATGTTCTCCCGACGAATGTATATCCCCAAGATATTCAACGTATTTTTCATTTTCAAACGGGCCAAAAATCTGCTCTTTAATGGCGATGGAGAAACCGATGATGGCATTTAGTGGCGTTCTCAATTCGTGGCTCATGGAGGCGAGGAATTCCGATTTCGCCTTACTTGCGTTTTCGGCCGCTTCCTTTGAGTCCGCCAGTTCCAAAGTCCGTTCATGCACCAGATCTTGAAGATGATCGCGATGCTGCGCCAATTCGTCTTCAACCTTCTTGCGTTCTGTTATGTCTATGATTGACGTGGCGATGGTCTGAAGACCCTTGAAGGGCATGCGTGTCATAGTCAGCGAACACCAGAACGGCTCTCCACTGGTTCGTTTCAATCTGACATGATAATCCCGGATCGATCCTTCCCGCCGGAGCATATCCTGAATCGGTTCGCGATCTTCAGGATTCTCAAAAAACATTGAAGTTTCAAAACGGTTTTCATGAGTACTGTGCGCGAAACCAAACATTGCCCTGGCTTTGTCATTCAAGAAAAGCAAGCGATCCGTTTCGGCATCGGAAATGATCAAAGATAGCGGTCCGGTTTCAACTATGGCTCTGAACAAGGCGTCGCTTTCGCGGATTGTCTCGGTCATTTTGCCCTTAAGCATCCAAGTAGTGGCAAGAAGCCCCAATGTCACACCAACGAAAATTCCGACCACCCATTTTAACCACCAGGGAATTCGCCCGCCTTCGCCCTGGCCAAACCAGCGTTGTAACGATTGGAAATAAATGGATTCGCCATCTTTCTTCATTTCACGAAGATACCGGTCAACGACCGCCAGCGTTTGCGTATGTTTTCCTTTGGTAAAGGCATACCGGATTTCGATCGGGTTAAAGATAATAGAACTTTCAAGCACTTGAAAATCATGTGCGAACTGGGAAGCAAAGAGCCTGTTTACGACGCCGGCATCGGCGCGCTTGGAATGCACCGCCTGCAAAACGCCCTTAAAACTATCCACTTCCAGATATTTTGCATTAACGCTGAATTTTTTTAAAAGAGACATCAAGGCTGTGGTATGCCCGGCACGTTTCATCACTGCGATGGTCTTGCCTTCAAGATCGATGATGGATTGAACTTCTGTTTTCAACTGGGTAACCACCAATCCCCAATTGGTAATCAGGGGAGTTTCAGAGAAGTCATAAATTTTTTCTCTTTTTGCTGTGTACCCGATGGCGCTCAGCACATCGATTTCGCCGCTTTCCAGTCGCGAAAGGCAATCGGCCCAATTGCATGGGGCAAAGGTTATCTGCCAGCCTTCATTTTGCGCTATATGCCTGAAGACATCGATAACCAGCCCCTTCACTTCGCCGTCGGTGTCCTCGAAATTAAGTGGCTTGTTCATATGCAAGCCGAAAGTAATGGCCTGTTGAGCCGAAGCGGGTATTGCCAGGAAAATTGAAGCAAATACAAAGGGCGACGCCAATACAAGTGCGCGTATTTTGCTTGTTAAAGAGTCTAGACGCATCAACTCTTCACCCGCAAAACCAATCAGGCGGCGTTCCAACCTCACGCAACCCATTTGTCGTCATTGATTTCTTCAGAGCACCCCTCCCTAACACACCTGGCAGTAAAAAGACTATCGACAAAATATTATTGTATTCAGCACAAATAGTGGCGCCTTCTATATTGCCCATCGATAAACGGAGACAGATTTTCTTTCCTTTTCGGAAGTATGTCAAGAATGGCGAATGCCCGCACTAGGGGCCAAAATCATTTGAATCACAATAAGTTAGAAATAGATAGGGCAACCGAACTAAGACACAGTCCGATCCTAGGTTGCTTTGACAAGATCTCCGTGGATTGCGTCGCCCAGCCCGTTAAGCAATACGAAAAGAGATTGTTTAATTCCGGATTCTGAAATATGGGGATGGGCTTTGGGTTGCGAGCCTTCGTACGATGCGGGGTTGGCTTCATTGATCAATTGAACGGACCAAAAATTACGCTTTCCTTCAATTTTGTATTGGGCTGCGACTGGAACCTGACTTGTGGTGGTTGGCTCGCTGATTGTCTTGGGCGAAGCAAACTCCCAATCAATCACCTTCTTCTTTTCACTGCAAAAATGGCCGACGAGGTGCCGGTCTTGCATCTCTCTGCGCTCGACGCTCCTTTTTTCTTGCTTTCGTATCCCGAACATCGCTTTAACTTTATCGATAAACCCAGATTTCGGTTCTAGTTCAGTTCGTCTGTCGCTTTGCCTGCGTTCCAGGTGAGGGGGAATCATCTGCCTGACGACAATCTTATCGAAGGGCAGCGCCCGTTTTTGAAAAGCGACGCTCAATGCTTTTGACTGAGTGGAAAAATCCACCCTCATATTTTTGCGTGGGTCAACTTGAAGGGGGAAATCCTGTCGCGCAGCTTCGCTTCTTAAATCGACGACAAAATTGCCAAGTTTCTTTTCCGCCCTTTTTGGTATTGGCGATCTTGAAACCTGTTTCTTTCCGGGCGACGGATCTCGCACCATATCGGGGCTTGTTTTGGCCGCCTTGGGTTCTTCCTGTACCAATGCCGCGTCGGGCCGGCGTCGCCCATTATCGATCGGTTTCATCGACAATTGGCGTTCTCGATGCCCGGCTTCAATAGGGACCATGTCCAATTGTTCACGGTGATGGGAAGCATCTTTTTTTGCAGTTGCAATATCACGTTGCCGGTGAGTGGCTTCTAGCGACTCAATTTTTGTATCCTGATAGGCGCGGCCTCCCTCCACTGGAACCATTTGCAGTTCATTCGCATTTTGATCGTTCTCTTGCGAGGTAGTTTCCGGATTCTGGACAGGCCATTTTCCTTCCAATGGAGCCGCGTTTTGTCCCAGTCCATGTTTTGTTTTTCCGGAATTGTCAGAAGCCAATCCAGCTATTGAGATTGGCTGATCAGCAGAGCCGCTTTCCCCGTTCGGTGTGGCCGTATGTGGTTCTTGATATTCATCCGAACGAATGACGGAAACCTCATCCTTTCTCGGTTCGGAATTAAGAAATACATCCGATTCCCTGGGCTTGATAACCTTGCGGTTGATCGGCATAGCTTTGGCAGGAGTCGGGAGCGTTATATCCCTTGCGCTTTTTGCCTGATTTATAGCGGTTGGCGTTTCCTGTTTGGCCTTTTCCAGGTGTTTGATCGGGTTTTGTTTTACCACTTTGCGATTGATCGGCATCGATTTTGCCGGCGCCTGCTGTGATTTTTCGGCGGCGCCGGATTTTATAACAACAGTCTCACCTGGCTGGCCCTTGGTCCGCTGAATGTGTTTTATTTTGCTTGGTTTTACGACTCTGCGGTTGACCGGGACGACACTGCGAGAAACTTCGCCTTTTTGCGTCACCTCTTTGTTGGGGGCGGGTCGATGGAAAACCAGATCCTTTTCAGGTTTGGTTGCAGGCCTTGGATTAATTGAACGGGCTTCGGGTTTTTGCGGTCCGGGAATGCCGATTCCCACTTTTTCCGCGAGAGAAGGCGGCGCCAAATTTTTCGGCGTCGTTTTCCTGTTTATCGGAACGGGTTGATTCTTCTTCTCTAAGACGGAAGGCCGAACACCAGTACCAGGCCGTCCCCCTGGTCCTCTCCAAGATTCCATTGCAGGTCCCCACCTACACTAATTTTTGTTTTTATACCAAAATTCAGGTCCCCAAAACCCACTGCATACAACGGTATTATCTTTCGGTTACCTTACAGTTATATGAATACATTTATGCGGGAACAGAACCCGGGGTTACTGCTCGTTTTCATATATGTAGAACAGGATTAATCTTGATTCGCCCTAAAAGAAAATATTTTGAGATCCGGAAATTCTTGTAGTTCCTTTAGACGGAGATTTGCCTAGGCGCCGAAACTTCGCACCAATGACCCAACGACCATGTACCAGCCGTCGACTAGTACAAAGAAGATGATCTTGAATGGCAGTGCAATGATGATTGGCGGCAACATCATCATGCCCATGGACATCAGTACCGAGGCGACAACCATGTCGATAATCAAGAAGGGGATAAAGATCAAAAAGCCGATTTCGAACGCGCGGCGCAGTTCACTAAGCATAAAGGCCGGGATCAGGATACGCAGCGGCATGGAAGCCTGAATTTCCTGATCCGGTATCTGTGCGATGTCGGCGAACAGGGCAAGGTCACGCTCGCGCACATGGCTCATCATAAAGCGCTGCACGGGCAGCATGGACCTTTCGAAGGCCTGGAACTCGTCGATTTCCTCTTCTATTAGGGGCTGAATTCCAGTGTCGTAGGATTCCTGAAATACAGGCATCATGATGAACATAGTCACGAACAGGGCGAGCGAGATCAGAACCTGGTTGGGAGGTGTCTGTTGAGTGCCCAATGCGGTACGCAGGAACGACAGTACGATGACGATGCGGGTGAATGATGTCACCATCACCAACAAAGATGGAGCCAGAGACAGTATCGTGATCAGCGCGATTATCTGAACTATGGTGCTGGTCGTCGATCCACCCTGTCCTAAATCGAGCGACAAGGCCTGAGCGGTGGCGCTGCCGGGGAAGGCGAGGAATACTATTCCAATTACCCCGGCAATTAGAACCATCAAAACCAGATATTTCCTTCGACTCATGAGGTTGTCTCCGGTTTGCTTTTTTCATTCGTGGGATTCAGCGCCTTGGGCAAGGGCGGACCCTGTGGAGGTTTTGGCGTGGCTTCTTGCTCGCTATGGGGTGCGGTTGCGCGCGCCGCGTCGTTCAGGGCTTTTGAAAAAGGATTCTGTGGCGGCGTAATGCCATTTTCGATCAGCAATTCCGTGCCGGTTCCAAGCAAAACCAGGTGCTCTGTATCGTCGCGGCGAATCAACACCATGCGGCGTTTGCCATCAATATTCAGACTTTCAACAATGCCTAATCTACGCTGGCCCGAACTCCTGGAATTTGAGGGCAGTCCAAGTCCCATTCGCCGTGCCGCAACAGTGGCCAGTGCGATTAACGCGAGAACGAAAATAAAGGCAAATACGAACTTCATGTAGTCCGTCATGCTGAGGTCAATGCCGTCCATCGTGGAAATTATTCCCCTTTATCTTTGCTATAGGCGTTGATGGCTTTTTTCGCCATTTCTTCACCGTCATTTTCTTCAACATCCCAGAGCAAAGCCGACATCTCCTCATTTAATTTGTTCAGGTCCTGGATAATGGCGTTAAATGCCTCTTCTACTTCCGGCGTATAGGCGTCGCCCGCAGCCTCGGCATGTTCACACAGATCACGAACCTTCCCTTCAAGGTTGGATAGATCAACGGTTTTGCCTTCGCCAATCAAGCGGCGCGCGATGATGACGACAGAGGCGACCTTACTGGTTTCCTCCAATAGATCTTCTGTGGTTATGGTGCTCATGACGTAGTCTTCTTTTTGTCTGATTTGTTTTCTTGTATGTCGCGTTCTTCATCTTCTTCGCCTTCCTGCAGACCGTCATCGAGAAAATCAGGCATATTGCCGTTGGCCCTGTAGACATAGGTCAGAATTTCTGCGACGGCAGCGAAGGCTTCGATCGGAATCTCGCTGTCTATATCAATGGCGCTTAGCATCTCCGCCAGATCGGCGTCCTTGCGGACCTTTACGCCCTGGGCAAAGGCGATCTGCAGGATTTGCTCCGCTACCGAGCCGCGCCCGCCGGCAACGACCTTTGGCGCGAATTCACTTTCCGGGTCATATTCAAGAGCGACTGCGACGGCGTCCTGGCGCTTGCGATCTTTGCCATTTTCTTCAGACGGGCTCCCGTTGGGAGCGCCTTCGTCACTGTCTTTCGTGTTTGACAAGATGTTCAAACCACATTTTTACGCCCAAAACTACCCACCTCGTGATCCTGCGCCAACATGCCTAATATATGGTTAAGGATGGGGGCTGTTTAAATAACCATGCACTTAACCCAGAAGCTCTTCCTATCCTCACAAAATGTCGCCAAATAGCCCGTGAATCATGGGCAACGTTTTGATTCCATGAGTCATTCCAGTTGTTTACGCAATATTAAATGTTAAGGGGCAAACTTAAACACTGAAATGGGTTAGGCCGCTCGAGTTGGGACTGGGTGGCGTTTGGAAAAACAAAGCATGTGGTTGGACGATGGATTTCAACAAAATGACACTCTTTGGCATGGTCAAGAACAGGCTGAACTGGCTTGGCCAACGTCAGGAAGTTCTGGCGCAAAACATTGCCAATTCCGATACGCCAAGGTACAGGCCCAGCGACCTTCGGCCCTACGATTTCGAAGAACTGGTGCGCAACGAAGCGGCGCAATTGAACCTGGATGCCAGCGGACCCAACCACTTAAAAGGTAATCGCAGGCGCATCCGCGATTTCTCTTCGCAGGAAGAACGCCGGCCATTCGAAACAGCTCCCAATGGCAACGCCGTGGTGCTTGAAGAACAAATGGCCAAGATCAACGAAACGCAAATCAGCCATGATTTGACGACCCAACTCTACAAGAAGCACCTGAATATGATCAGGATGGCCATAGGCAACAAATAGTGGATAACCGGCGATCTTTCCATTCGTCGGTCATTAATGGTACCGGAAAACAGATAAGATGGATGATCTTTTAAAGACGATGCGGATTTCTTCGGCCGGAATGCGAGCCCAAGGCACCCGTTTGCGCGTGATATCTGAAAATGTCGCCAACGCCAGTTCCTTGCCGCAATCGCCGGGCGAACTTCCCTACCGCCGCAAAGTCATCACGTTCAAGAATACTCTTGATAAGGCAATCGGCCTCGATACCGTAAGAACGGACAGGGTTATTGAAGACAAGTCGGAATTCGTAAAACGGTTTGATCCCAATCATCCGGCTGCCGATCAGGACGGCTACGTGCAGACGCCGAACGTCAACACCATGATTGAAATGATGGATATGCGGGAGGCGCAACGATCCTATGAAGCCAATCTGAACGTGATCAAATCGTCAAAAGCGATGCTGACCAGCACCATTGACGTTTTGCGCCGATAATATAAAAACAGGAGCAATAATATGGCATTAGCACCCGTACAAAATGCAGCCAGCGTAATTTCGGCTTATGCCAAAGCGCCGCAAGGCGGTAGCCCCGGTTTGGAAGCGCGAGACGCTCAGGGAGGGTCGTTTGCCGAAATGGTCAAAGGCGCTGTTCAGCAGGCCATAAATACCCAGCAAAAAAGTGAGGCCGTCTCGATGGCAGCAATTTCCGACCGCGCCGACATGACCCAGGTGGTCACAGCCGTTGCCGAGGCCGAAGCTACCTTGCATGCCGTCACAGCCATTCGTGATAAAATGATTGACGCATACAAGGAAATCCTTCGTATGCCGGTTTAACTGACTCCAGGATAAAGCGCGGTACCATGGACGAGGTCACAGTCCTCGAAGTAGGGCGGCAAGCCCTTTTCGTTATCTTGAAAACGTCCGGACCTATTATGTTCGCCGGGCTGTTGATTGGCTTGGTTATCGCCTTGTTCCAGGCATTAACGACGATTCAGGAAATGACCCTGACATTCGTTCCGAAAATCATTGTAATTTTCGTCGCCATCGTCGTCTTCCTTCCTTTCATGATGACGACCGTCATAGAATTTGCAAATACCCTCTACGATAGAATTGGGAATCTGGGGTAGTTCCCAATGCTCGGAGAACTTCTACAGCTAAATATTTTTGTTTTTTTCCTGATTTTCGCGCGCGTCGGCTCTGTGTTCATGTTGATGCCGGGAATAGGTTCTGGCTACGTGACGGTGAAAATCCGTCTTTCAATCGCTCTTGGTCTGTGCTTCATCATCACGCCCTTGCTGGCGGCGAGGATGCCGGGATTACCTAGTTCGCAAATCAGTCTGTTTTTGTTGTTGCTGAGTGAGGTCATTATAGGCGTGTTTTTCGGGCTGATTGCCCGCATCACGATTGGCGCCCTGCAAACAAGCGGTACACTGATAGCCTTGTTTGCGTCCCTTGCAAACGCCCTGATCCGCGATCCGATCGCCGAACAGCAGAGTTCGCTGGTGGCGTCTTTTCTCAGTCTTCTCGGGATGGTGTTGATTATTGTCGCCGACATGCATCACCTAATGATCCGCGGGGTCATTGAAAGCTACAGCCTTTTTCAGCCGGGCCAGCCTTTGGCCTTAGGCGATTTTTCCGAAATGCTGACCCGCCGGTTTGCAGAAAGCTTCCAATTGGGCGTACAACTGGCTTCGCCATTTCTCCTAGCCGCGTTGGTCTACTATATCGGTCTTGGCATCCTTGGCCGGTTGATGCCGGTCCTGCCAGTCTTTATTGTTGTCATGCCGCTGCAAATTGTCGGTCAACTCGGATTCCTTATGCTGACGTTGTCGGCGCTGATGATGTACTTCCTGTCACGGTTCGAGGACGCCATCATTGTGTTCCTGGAACCCTGATCCTTAGGTATTGCCATGGCAGAAGAAGAAGACGACTCACAAAAAACAGAAGACCCGACAGACAAAAGAAAAGAAAAGTCCAGAAGCGATGGACAGGTTGCTTCATCGCAGGAAATCAAAAGCTGGATGAGTCTTCTTGGCGGGGCTTTTGGTCTATTGGTTCTGGCTCCCGGCATTGCCCATAACGTCCGGATGATCGGGATCAAGTTTATCGAAATGCCCCATTTGATCGAAATAGACAGGGAAAATTTCCGGTTCCTGCTGTTTGAAGTGATGCTCGATATGGGGATCGCCTTGTCTCCGATTTTGGGCATTCTTCTTTTACTCGCCATTGTTGCCAACGTCGGGCAAGTCGGCTTTATCTGGGCCCCGAAAAAAATTGCGCCAGAGTTGAAAAAAATAAGCCTTCTGGCCGGACTCAAGAGGATGTTCTCGCTGCGTTCGGTCAATGAATTCGTCAAGGGCATCCTGAAATTGACTTTGGTCAGCGTTGTCGGCTTGACGGTCGCCGCGCCGTTCATGACTGATTTGTCCCTGTTTATCGAAAGAAGCCTGACGGACACTTTGGACAGGCTGTTGACCATATCGATTTGGTTCACGCTGGCGTCCGTCGCCGTGATGACGGTCATTGCGACGCTCGATTTCGCCTATCAGAAATATTCCCAGTTCAAGCAGATGAAGATGAGCAAGCAAGAGGTCAAGGACGAGAACAAGCAGGCCGAAGGCGATCCCCAGATCAAGGCGCGAATCAGGCAAATTCGCATGGAACGGGCCCAGCAAAGAATGATGGCCTCAGTGCCAGAGGCGGACGTCGTGGTCACCAACCCGACCCATTACGCTATTGCCCTGCAATATAAGATGCAGGAAATGCAGGCACCGGTGCTGGTCGCCAAGGGCGTCGATTCTCTGGCTGCGCGAATTCGCGAAGTCGCCGACGAAAATGACGTGCCGATCGTCGAAAATCCGCCGTTGGCGCGGGCTCTCTATGCGGCGGTGGAGATAGACGAAGAAGTCCCGGCCGAACATTACATGGCGGTAGCCGAGGTAATCGGCTATGTCATGCGCATGCGCGGCGATTTGCCGCCCAGCGCACCCGGGCCATGAGTAACCTGACGTGACAGACAGCGAGACGAAACAGGCTTCAATATTCGAAACCAACCGGCTGGGAGGCTTGCGCTTCGCTTTGCGCAATCCCACCTTGCACACCGGCGGCTTTGCAGCCCTGGCCGTCATAATGATATTTACTACCGCCGCGGCCGAAGGCCCTTTGCAGATAACCTTAAGCGGCCTTTGCGGCGCTGCGCTGGCCGGGACGGCGTGGTCGGCGTACCGCTATATTAGTGGTCCAGCCTGGGACGTTATTGTCGCCACGGCCATCGAAAACTCCTCCGAAGCGGCTTTCGTGACGCCTAAGCCCGTAGAGCGCGAAGCCGCCTTCACCTTCGCCAACAGGGCTTTTCACACCCTGTTCTCAGAATTAAACAAGGGCCCCGGGGTATCGTCCCTTGCCGGACTGGCTCAGATGCTGGACGACGGCGAGGCGTCACTTGATGAGTTGGCCCGCCTGATCTCGACAGCGGGTGCTGGCGGCGCGGATCATGCCGAGCTGCCCTTCAGGGGCGCGGGCGGAAACGTCGAATGGCGCAGGCTGAGCGTGCAGCCTTTCGAGGTGCCCGGCGCCAAAGGCGGCTACGTCCTGTGGCGTGGACGTGACGTCACCGCCAGGCGCGAGATGGACGCCGTCCGCCGCCGCGAAGAAGAGACCCTTGCCGACTTCCTGGATAACCTGCCGGCCGGATTCTTCAGCGCCGACGAGCACGGCAACATCCTCTACGCCAATAACAAGTTTGTCGAATGGCTGGGCATTTCCGCCGACGAGTTGCGGGCGCGCAACATGCGCTTTTCCGACTTTGTTGTCGCCGGCAGCGCCGACGCCGCCTTGGTAGCGGAAGAATCCGGCGTCAGCGGCGACGTCACCCTGCGCGGGCCCGGCGGCAGCCTGTTCAAGGCCTGCCTGGTGCAGTCCGAACAGCTGAATGACCACGGCGACATGGCCTACTCGCGATCCATCCTGCTGCGCGATCTGACCTGGCGCGGCGAGGCCGGGGTTCAGGGCATGCCCATGTCCTCTGCTTCCGGAAACGGCCACAAGCTGCGCTGGTTGTTCGACGAGGCGCCCGTCGGAATTGTGCTCTTGGACCTGAATGGCGACGTCACCGAATCCAACCGGGCGTTCCTGAAGTTGCGCGGCGTGCACCGGGATTCCGTCATCGGCCGACCTTTCAGCGAACAGATATCGAAAGAAGACCGCGGCGATGTGGCCGCCCAGCTTTCAAAGGTCGTCATGGGCATCATGCCCGCCAGCCATTTGGAAGTGCGCATGCCGGCCATGGGCGAGAGGGAGCTGATCGCTTCTCTGTACGCCAGCCGCCTGGAGGACGACTCCGGCGAGGTTTCCGGACTGGTGCTGCATTTTATCGACACCACCGAACACAAGAATCTGGAAGTGCAATTCGCCCAGTCCCAGAAGATGCAGGCCGTCGGACAACTTGCGGGCGGCGTCGCCCACGACTTCAACAATTTGCTGACGGCGATGATCGGCTTTTCCGACCTGCTTTTGACCCGTCACGGACCGGACGATCCGTCCTTCACCGATATCCAGCAGATCAAGCAGAACGCCAACCGGGCGACCAATCTGGTGCGCCAGCTATTGGCCTTCTCGCGCCAGCAGGAACTGGAACCGGTGGTGCTGGACGTGACCGAGGCGCTGGCGGACCTTTCCAATCTGCTGGGCCGCCTGATCGGTGAAAACCTTGAACTGCAAATGAGCCACGAGCGCGAATTGTGGCTGGTGCTGGTGGACCGGGGCCAGTTCGACCAGGTGATCATCAACCTGGCGGTCAACGCGCGCGACGCCATGCCCGGCGGTGGTACGGTGTCGATCAAAACCTCCAATGTTTCACTGGCCGAAAACGTGCAGCGCGGCCACGAGGTCATGAAGGCGGGCGACTACGCCGTGGTTGAAGTCGCCGACACCGGCGTCGGCATCGCCAAGGAAGACTTGGGGAGGATTTTTGAGCCCTTCTTTTCGACCAAGGAAGTGGGCGAAGGCACCGGGCTTGGGCTTTCCACCGTTTACGGCATCATCCACCAGACCGGCGGCTACATCTTCGTCGACAGCGCGCCGGGCGAAGGCACCACGTTCAGCATCTATCTGCCGCGCCATGTGGGCGATGAGGTTGCGCAGGCAGACCGCCTTGAGGAGTCCGCTTCTTCTGCCGCCCGGCAGACGCCTGTGGCCGAAGAACCGGCCCCCATCATGCCGCCGCCCGCACAAAGTGCGGATGCCGTTGAAAGCGACCTGACCGGCGAGGGCACCGTGCTGCTGGTGGAGGACGAAGACGCGGTGCGCATGTTTGGCGCGCGGGCCCTGAAGAACAAGGGATACAACGTGCTGGAGGCGGGCAACGGCGAAGAGGCCCTGGATGTGATCAACAACGGAAGCAACCAGAAGATCGACCTGATCATATCGGACGTTGTCATGCCCGGCATGGACGGCCATACCCTGGTGCAACTGGTGCGTCACGAAATACCGGAAATCAAGATCGTCCTGATGTCCGGCTATTCGGAAGAAGTCTTCGCCGACGATGTGGAGAAAGACCCGGGCATCCAGTTCCTGGCCAAGCCGTTCAGCCTGAAAGACCTGGCAGGCAAGGTCAAAGAGGTAATGAAGGGGTAGGGCGCCGCCGGACGGTTTGTGCTATAATGTGCCCATGTTCCAAGGGCTTCTCGGGGAAAGGGAGTAAGGCTCATGTTGGATCTTCAATCACTGACGGAATTTTTCAAGTGGTGCTCAATTATCAATGCGTGCCTGCTGATCATTTCGATCATCATGATCACGGCTGCCCCGGATTTTATCTACGGTTTTCACGGAAAATGGTTTTCGCTGACGCGCGAAAGTTTCGATACCATTTTCTATGGATTTCTCGGCGTCTATAAAATCCTGTTTTTGGTTTTCAACCTGGTGCCCTATGTGGCCCTGTTGATTATCGCCAAATAGTCGCGCATTCTGACTTTTATCGCCCACTTTGATCTTGGGACATTAAATAAGGGCAACAACCATGATCGATTTTACAGGCAAGGTTGCGCTGGTGACCGGCGGGTCGCGCGGCATCGGGGCGGCGACGGTGAAGGCCATGGCGGCTGCCGGGTGCCAAGTCGTCGTGCACTATGGATTTAACCGGGCGACCGCCCAAAAGACGGCTGATGAGGCGGGAAGCGACCGATGCCGCCTTGTGGCTGCGGACTTAAGCGAGCCCCGGGCGGCCAAGCAATTGTGGGCCGACGCCCTGGCCTGGAAAGACCAAATCGATATCGTCGTCAATAACGCAGGTGTTTTTCATGAGGCGAATGTCGCAAGCGACGACGACCACTGGGCCGATGTGTGGGCCCGCACAATGCAGATCAACCTGACCGCATGCGCCGACCTTTCCCGCGAAGCGGTCAACCACTGGCTGGCGAAAAGCAGCGGCGGTGCAATCGTCAACGTGGCCAGCCGGGCGGCTTTCCGTGGCGACGCGCCGGACTTCTGGGCTTACGCGGCCTCCAAAGGCGGCATGATCTCCATGACCAAAACCATCGCGCGGGCGTATGCGAGCGACGGCATTTACGCCTATGGCGTCGCGCCGGGGTTCACCGATACGGACATGGCCGTGGAGGCATTCGAGATGGACCCGGATTTGCGCGCTCGTCTTATCGCCGACATCCCCGTGGGCGATATCGCCCCGGCTTCGCAAATCGCCAACACCATCTGCTTTCTGGCATCGGGACTGGCCACCCACGCCACCGGCCAGACCATCGACGTCAACGGCGCGTCTTACGTGCGCTAGGCCCACGCGCCCCCACCTTGCGCCCTCGTATTGACTTGGGCAACTGATTGGGGAGAATTGAATCCATGTGCCCACGCATGGCCCGCAGATTTGTTTTGCTAATATTGCTCCATTCAGCGATACCCTTTGAGGGAAAGGCCTCCGAACAAGTTGTCATTACCGCGCCGGACGGGTTTACCTCGATAGTCGCTCAATGTGGAGCCGTTGTCGTCGCGGCGTATCGGCGTATCGGCCAGGACGCCTGTATTCTTCGCATGCCCAATAAACGAGCCATCCATACCTCGAACCAGGGTAGTTCGACGGGCGAACTCTTTCGCGTTACCGGCATGGAAAATATTTATCAAAATCTGATCCGCGTTCCTGAAGTAATCTGCCGTTCGCATATAGCCGCGTTCACCAAGGGTGATGGGATCGATATCCAGGGGTGGCAGAGCCTTCCGGGGCATCGCATTGGTTACGTGGCCGGCATGAAGAGGCTGGAAAAAATGCTGGCCGATTTTGATGTCGACGTGGCGGCTACCAATGACAGCCTGATTAAAATGCTGGATTTGGGACGCTTCGACGTGGCGGTGATGGAACGTCTGGCCGCGCACGAGACGATCAAAAGGCTGGGTTTTAAGGGTATCCGCGAGGCGGAGCAGCCTTTGAACAGCTCGGAGTTCTTCACCTACGTCCACAAAGACCGCGCCGATCTCGTCCCCGGCCTGACGGCAGCCCTTGCCGACATGAACAGTAGCGGCGCTACCGCCCGGCTGACCGAAAGGGCGGAGAAATCCCCAGTCGAACTCGACGGCCTGCTTTGTCAGTAAGGGGCAGTAGCGATCCTTTCGTCCGTCCGTACTGCATTCCCTCCAATTTTTTCCGCTTTATGCGGAAGTGCTGGCGTCGCTTTCCCCCAAAACCTCTTCAACCAGCCCCACGGCCGCACCCGTATACTCCACGCATTTCAGGCCCAGTTTTTGTTCGCCGAAATTCTGCTGGCCTTCAGGGGTATCCAGGTCGACGCCCAGTAGCTCGCGGCAGTTGGTGGAGCCGAAGCGTTCCTCGAATCCCTCCATCATCACCCGTACCGCGGCGTAGGTTTCTTCCACCGACTGTTCCGCATCGTCGCGCCCCAGCACCAGTCCCAGCGCCATAACCGCGCCGGTCATCGCGCCGCAAGGGCCGCCGGTGCGCGCCATGCCGCTGCAAAAGCCCGTCGCCATTTTGGGGACGAGTTCGCTGTTCAGGCCGTGGCGCTCGGCGATAGTTTTAACGACCGCTTCGGCACAGAAAAGGCCGCCTTCAAACAGCTCCCGCCCTCGCTCTTCAGCTTCGCTCATGATCCCGCGCTCTCCTTAAATCCGAAAATATCATTTCGATAAAAGTAGAAATATTGAAGGGATTTGTCAAAGGCCTGAAAAGAGAGTGGGGTTTAAGCCGCGGACATTCCCATGTCCCAGAACGCGGCTTCCAGACGCGTCGCCTGGCGAAACGTCTCGCACAGGGCGGGCAGGCGTCCGGGGCCGCCGCGGCGCACCATCAGGGCGTCGAGGGTGGCCCGTTCTTCCCGGGCGACGGCCTGGTACTCGTCGGAGGCATACATTTCAATCCAGGGCGCATAAGGATTGCTTTCCAGGCGTGTGGCCGGATTTTCGGCCAGAGCGAGGCCGATCACTGCGTAGCCCAGCATGCACGGCGCCAGGGCGACGTGCAGGTCCAGCAGGTCGCCCTGCAGTCCTTTTTCAAGCACATACCGGGTGTAAGCCATGGTTTCCTCGGCCTCGGGCAGGGCGGCCATGGTCGGTTCGTCCAGGCCCCAGCCGGAACAGAACTCCACATGCAGGCCCATTTCCACATCGATTATCGCCGACAAACCGGCGGCCGCCTGGCGAATGTCGCTCAGGTTTTCCGACTTGTAGGCCGCAAGGCCGTAGGCGCGCGCGAAGTGGATCAAGAACAGGTAATCCTGGCCCAGATAATGGCGAAAGCAGGCCTCGGGCAGGGTGCCGTCACCCAGACCGGTTACGAAGGCATGTTCCGTATAGGACCGCCATTCGTCGGCGCAGTTGTCTCGAAGTTGCGTGAAAAGGTCGTCGGTTGGGTTGTTCATGGGGCCAAAATAGGGGCGTTGGAACTCCCCGTAAACGGCGAATGTTGGTTCCCTTCAAGTATGTCTGGATTCCCGCCTTCGCGGGAATGACGATTGGAAAGGGCGGGAATGACGAAAGGGTGGAGGATGCTGTAATGCCCCTCAGTCGCCGGGCGGGCGCGTCCGCTCCCTTGGCTAAGCCTCTGGAAGTCAAGCTATACGCGGCGACAGGAGTCCTATCCTGCGACAGCTCACATTTCTTCCTTAACTTCTCATACCTTTAATCAGATAAGTCAGGTTCTTTTCGAAATCCCGGTGGAAATCGGTTTGCCAGTCCTGCAGTTCGGGGAAGTCGGGCACGTCCGCCGTGTGCTTCAATTGCGAGGCGGGCCACATGCCGGCGATGGCCGCGTGAGTCGCCTTCATCAGAAAGACCCCGTCCGCTGGCTTTAGCGGCGGCAGGGGAGCGATGATCACCTGCACCAGCGGCACCGCATGGGCCAGAATGACCTCGCTGAAGCGGGCGATGGTTTCGGCGCTCATGTTCTTTTCCAAAATCACCGCCTTGACGCTGATGAAATGGCACAGCCGTTCGCGGCCACGTAAGGACTCCGACATTTCGTGCGCTACTTGCTCGTTGCTGGCGCTGTCGGAAAGTTTTTTGAAACGCGCCTCGATATCGTCGAACCAGGCGGTGTAGTCGTCGATCATCAATTGGAAGAAGATCTCTTCCTTGCCGTCGAAGTATCGATAGAGGGCCGATTTGGCGATTCCGGCTTTTCGGGCGATGGCGTTCAGGCTGACGTCGTCGAACCCCACTTCCATGACCAAATCCGCCGCGGCTTTCAGGATTTCGGCGCGGCGGACTTCGATCTGATCGTCGGTGCGGGCTCTTTTAAAAAGACAGTCTATCATCGGCGCTTCGCCTTATTGGGTTGCCCCCTGAACGACGGGCTTGGTTGCGACTTGCAGATTCCTATCTTGCTCAGGATTCCACCACGCTGCAACAGGCAAGGGAAGGTTCGCGCCCACGGCCTCGCCGGGACGGGGCTGGGCCAGGGTCACATTGTTTTGGGCCGAAAGTTCGCGCACACGGTTGGCCGGTTCATACCAGGGATGGTTGGCCAGGTCGAAGGTGCCCCAGTGAATGGGCAGCACAGTCTTGGCGCCTATCATTTGCGCAGCTTCAACGGTTTCTTCCGGGCTCATGTGGACGTTGGGCCAGTCCTTGTTGTAGGCGCCGTTTTCCATCATCGCCAGATCGAAGGGCCCATAGCGGCGGCCGATTTCGTTGAAGCCTTCGTGCATGCCGGTGTCGCCGCTGAAGAACAGCCGGTGCTGGGAACCGGCGATGATCCACGACGCCCACAGGGTCTGGTTCTTGTCGAACATACCGCGGCCGGAAAAATGCCGCGCCGGGGCGGCAACCAGCTTGACCTCGGCGGTGACGTTTGTCTCGCCCCACCAATCCAGTTCGACAATCTTGTCGCCGGATACGTTCCATTTGCGCAGGTGCGCGCCCACGCCCAGCGGCACATAGAATTTCTCCACCCGATCCTTCAGGGCCTTGATGGCGGCCATATCCAGATGGTCGTAGTGATCGTGGGAGATTATGACGGCGTCCAGGGCGGGCACGTCGGCAAGATCGATGGGCAGGGGCTGGAAGCGCTTGGGGCCTAAGCTCTTGAAAGGCGAGGCGCGGTCGCTGAACACCGGATCGGTCATAATGCGCAGGCCGTCGATTTCGACCATCAACGTGGAATGGCCCAGCCATGTCACCCGGTAGCCCTCGGCCGGTGGATTGTCGAAGGAATTCCCGTTCAGTGGCACCGTCGGCAGGGGAGCCGTCGGTTCCTTGTCGATCTGCTCGCCGAAGAAGAAGCGGGCCATGATGCCGAGTTTCTTCATGAAGGGCATTCCTGGAATGGCGGGCTGGCTGACGAAGCGGCCGCCTTGGTAATGATCCAGATTTTCAAAAGTGCGCATGCTGACGTCATCCTGGTTGGCGCCGAAGGAATCCGAAACATGAGTTACGGCGCAAGCGGTAAGGGTGGTGGCCATGAGGGTCGCTCCAATCAATCCAGCTAATTTCATTTTCATCTCGACGTTCCATAAACTTAAAAGACCGATGGTCTGTTAATAAAAGACCGGCGGTCTCTTGTCAAGGAGAAAAAGCTCACTTTCCTATATGTCATTCCCGCGAAGGCGGGAATCCATGCGCTCCGATGGTAAAAGTGGACTCCCGATCAAGTCGGGAGTGACGGCTGTTCGTTTTATTCGTCATTCCCGCGAAGGCGGGAATCCATGCGCTCCGATGGTAAAAGTGGACTCCCGATCAAGTCGGGAGTGACGGCTGTTCGTTTTATTCGTCATTCCCGCGAAAGCGGGAATCCAGGGGCTCTAATGGTAGAACTGGACTCCCGCTTTCGCGGGAGTGACGAGAGAGTTAGAAATATCTCGCCAGGCGCACCTGCAGGTGGGAGTCCCGGCGCGCACCGTACGAGGGATCCTTGCTGGTTAGGGAATTGACGATCCTCAGTTCCCCTTCGATGGTCCAGTTGTCGCTCAGGCGGGTGCTGGACTCGGCCGAAAAGGTTCGGGACTGGGAAATCCGGTCAATCAGAATGCCGGCCAGGAAGTCCGTATCGTCGGCGTCGTTCAGGGTCGCACGAAGCCCCAAGAATATATCGTTATCGTAGGCCGTACCGGGGGCCGTGCTGTCGCGCCCGTCGTAGTGGTATTCGGCAATCAAACCGACGTCGCCGGTCTCGTCGATAATGCCGAACAGGGAATATTCCAGGCCCAAGGACGTGGCGGCGAAATTCTTGCCGTGGCCCCGGCGCCAGATGGCTTCCATCTTCCACAGCCATTCTTCGATGGTGGCTTGCACGTCGATGCCGCTCTGGCGGATGATTTCGTATTTAGGGACGAAGATAGTATCCCCGGCTGCGTTGGTGCCGACAAGCAACCCGGGCTCGCGCGACGTGCCTTCAAAGTGTGAAAGCCCCAGGTCCCAATCGCCGAACACGGTTGAATAGCGAAGGGCCAGATCCGGATGCGTACGGCCCAGGGAGGATTCATAAAACGCCCGATCCGTATCGATGACCGGGTTGGCGGTCGGGCGGCCATTGGGTCCGGCAAAAGTGCGTTCGCGAAAATAGGGCATGACGATCAAATTCACGTCGCCCCAGTCGCGTTGCAGGCCCAGGTTGATCATCGGCTGGCCCAGTTTGTCCTCGCCGTCGATATCTTCCACTGCGTCGGTCTGGTTGACGATGTCGACTAAATGGCGGGATTCGGTAACACCCCAGAAAACCTTGTCGAAGCCGGCCTTGAGGTCCCAGTCCTCGCCAAAGTGGGAGAACTTGAACTCGCGCAGGTCGAAATGTCTGCGCTCAACGTCGTTGGCGTCCAGGCGGGCGAAGGGAACAACGTCGATGCGGTCATCGCCGTTGTTCCATTGCCAACTCAGCTCCGGACGCAACACGAGGGAGGAATTGATCCGCCCGCTATGTTGCGCCCGGTACAGGGGAGAGTTTGCGAAAATACGCACGTCGGCGGCGGCGTAGCCGCCCAGTTCCATCTCACCGGACTCATCGGCGTTGGCGCGCCCGGCGATGGCGAGAACGGCGGCCAGCGCCGACAAGGCAATGACAATCCTGGAAAACACCTTTTAACGCGCCCTTTTCAAGCTGTTCTTGGAGAAGTCCTTATCGGTCAATCCGACCCTGAAATCGATCTTTTCGAACTTCAGGCGGGTCTTCTTACCGGTCTGGTGATTGACCATGTACATGTCGTGGGGGCGCCAGTACTTGTCCAGATACTTGCGGTAGTCGCCATAGGTCAAGGTTTTCAGCAGGGACTTTTTACGGTCGTAGTATTCGATCTTCTGCTGGCGGTACTCGGCCTTGTCGTACCATACGACCATGCGGGTATAGCCGGAATTCTTGTAGGTCGGGGTTTGTTCCACCACATAGCATTGGGCATCGCCGCAGGCCTCGTCTTGCAGCCATTTGTACGTGTACTTCTTCAACTCCTGGGCAGACAGATCCTCATAGGCGAACTCCGATCCGACAAAGGGGCCGGACTTGTTCTTGGATGAAATCCGCTTCACCCGCTTTAGAGCCGGAAGGTACAGCCACTGATCGTCGGGTTCCTGGATGTGGGCGAAACTCAGGAAAGCCGTTCCCTTGACGTCGCGGGGTTTCTGAAAAAGTACAAGGCTCTTGTCGCCGTCATCCTGGCCGGGGACCTCGAAGGTGTCGGTGCGCATTTCTCGTATGCTTTTCTGTCCGTGGCGGTTTTCCAGCTCCATTTTCATGAACGCGCGGGTGTCGCCAAAGCCCTGGTCACGCGCGTCCCATTCGGTGGCGATGCGCAGGCCTTCAGCGGCCGGGTCAGCGGCGTGGGCCATTTGCGGGGATGCGCCCGTTATCGTGTAGGCCGCAAGGGCGGCGATGATGGTTAGGATTCTCATGTTCTTACTCCAGAAATTTATTGAGCGGGATCGGTAACGGGCTCGATGAGTTGTTTCGGGCTGCGTCTTCTTTCAAGCAGCATCAAGAGCGGCGGCAACAGCAGGAAGTCGACGATCAAGGCGATGGCGATGGTGATCGACGTCAGCAGTCCCATGTCGGCGTTGATCTTGAAGGCCGATTGCGACAGCACACCAAAGCCGATGACCAGCACCGCCGTGGTTACCCACAAGGCCATGCCGACCGTATGGAAGCCGTAGCGGATGGCGTCCTCGGGGTTGTTGCCCTTTTCGCGCCGGGCGCGCATGTACTTGGACAGGAAGTGCACCGATGCATCGACGATCAGGCCCAGTGACGTAGCCGCCACGACCGAGGCCGCAATGCCGAGCTGACCCACCGTCAGGCCCCACAGGCCGAAAGCCATGGCCGCCGGAACCATATTGGGGATCAGGCTGATCATGCCGATCTTGATGCTGCGCAGGGCAATCACCATGGTCAAGGAAATCAACACAAATGCCAGGGCCGTGCCAACCAGCATGAACTCGATATTGCGGTTGGTGATATAGGCGAACATCACCGACGTACCACTGCCTTCAGCGTGCATGGCCTCGGGTGTGTTTGTTTTCAGCCATAGATTAGCACGCTCGCTGGTCAGTCGGATGTCGTTGCTGGAAACATTATCCAGGGTGACGATCATGCGACTGGCAGATTTATCGATGTTGATCTGGCTGTTCAGGTCCAGCCCGTAGGGCAGGGACATTTCGTACAGCAACAGGTACTGGGCCGAAAGCTCACGCTCGTCGGGCAGCAGGTACCAGCTTTCATCATCTCCATGCATGGATTTGTTCAGGCGTTTCATGATGTCGGTCAGGGAATTGACGTGGACGACGCCGGGTTGCGTTCTGAACCAGTTTGCGAAATCTTCCAGCTTGGCCAGATATTCGGGGTTGGAAATGCCCCCCGATTCGCCGGAGCCGACGGAATATTCGATCGTATAAACGCCTGTCAGGTTCTTTTGCGTAAAGTCGCTGTCGATTCTGAACGGGATCGATTCATCGAAGTACTCGACGAACTGGTCGTTTAACTCAATCTTGCTGACCTGCGAAACCATGGCGACGACGATGACGGTCATGCCGACAAGCAGAACGTTGCGCCGCGCGATGACGAACTCGGCCAGGCGGTCCATGAACGGCATGCCCTTGTCTTCAGCGCGCGCCTTAACGCGTACCGGAAGCACCGACATCAAAGCCGGAAGGAAGGTCATCGACAAAATCCAGGCGACGAAGACGCCGGCGGTCGAGATGTTGCCCAAGTCATGGAACGGCGGCGCGTCGGAGAAGTTCAAGCTCAAAAAGCCGATGCCGGTTGTCAGGCTGGTCAGGAACACCGGCTGCGCGTTGACGCGCAGGCTTTCCACCAAAGCCTGGTTCTTGCCTTTGCCGTGACGCATTTCGTGGAACATTGTGACCAGGATGTGGATACAGTCGGCTATGGCGATTGTCAGGATGATATTCGGGGCCATGGCGGCGGGCGGCGTCAGCTTGACCCCGATCCAGCCGGCGAACCCCATGGCGGCGATAGCGGAAAGCAGGGTTACGACCATCGTCGCGATGGAGCCGGGGATGGACCTGAGGAATCCAAAAACGGCAATCAGAATGATGCCGAACATCAGGGGGATCAGGAACGACATATCGTCCATGGAGGCGCGCGGAAATGAATTACTCAAAGGCGCAAGGCCGGTAATGGCGACGTGGAGGTCGGGATGGGCGGCCTCAAGTTCCGCCGCCAATCTCTCAGAATATTCGACGGTTTCCTGAATGGCGATGGCGTCATCCGGGGGGAATTGCAGAGTGACGTAGATTCCGGTGGTTTTGCTATCTACAGAAATCAAACGCTTGGCCAGAACTGGTTCTCTCTGGGCGATGGCTTCGACCTTTTTTAAATCAGCCGCGCTTAAACCGGCCGGGTCTTCTACCAGGTCGGCGACGATCAGATCATCGCCTTCGGCTTCAGTATTTTGGTAGTTGGTCAAGCTATCAACCCTGTTGGAATACGGGATCTGCCAGGAGGCTTCAGTCAGATCCTTGAAGACCCCCAGCCACTTCGGCGTGAAAACCGTTCCTTCGTCGGGCTTGAGCACGAACAGGACGTTGTCGTTCTTGGTGTAGGTATTTTGTAATTCGTCCAGGGCCGTCAGCTGCGGGTTTTCATCGCTGAAGAAAACACGGTAGTCGCTGGTGAAGGCGAGATGCCGTCCGCCGGACATGATGCCCAAAACGGCGACCAGCGAAAGGGCCAGAACCAGCCAGCGCCAACGTATAATTCCTTGCGCGTAACTCACGATCATATTGTCTATGGCCTTGCTCATCGCGTTCGTCTCCATGTCTTTAAAAAGGCTATTTTTGTATATGGGGCCGCTTTTGTTTCCTGCGTCCCATTTGCGTTTTTTCCGAAGGGGGGGTATATTGGCCTTGGGAAAGTAAACTGAACGGTGTAGTTTTACATCAGGCTTTTGAGAATGTAAACTACACAGTGTAGTTTTTTTCAAATTGTTTTTGTTTTGGAGTAAAAGTCCTGTGATTTCAGGCGGTTGCATCTTAAAAAACTTGTCCAGGAGCGACCAAAAACGGGCCGCTATCCTTGATGCGGCATGCTCAGTATTCCTCGATGAGGGGTTTGACGTTGCGTCCATGGACCGAATCGCCGCCGTCGCCGGGGTATCTAAACGGACCGTTTATGGCCATTTCGGCTCAAAGAACGATTTGTTCATGAGCGTCATGTTCGATATGTGCGATTCGAAAAGCGTTCTTTTGAGCCTGAACCTTGATCCAAATCAGCCGATAGATGAGATTTTGCGGGTGCTTGGAAAATCGTTCTTGAACATGGTGTTTGACCCGGAAGGAATGTCTTTGTTCCGCATACTGATTTCTCAGGCCGTCAATTTCCCGGATTTGGGTCAGGCATTTCTCGACCGGGGGCCGAAGAAACTAATCGGCGATATCACTGCCTATTTCGCGGAAATGGAACAGCGCGGAAAAATCAGAATTGGTGACTGCCAGGAGGCAGCCGGTAGTTTTCTGGCCTCTCTGTTCGGGTTCCATCAAATGCTCAGCCTGGTTGCGGATGCGCCACCGCCCAGTGAAAAACAGATCGACGCCATGGTCGACGGCGCCGTCGATCGTTTCCTGAACGGCGTTTTGAAGTAGATTTTAATCCCTGCTGTCCTTGAAATGGGATTATTCCGGCCCAATTCGTTATGGTGCAGTAGTTTCCCTTGAAGGTGCTTTTTTTAACACCCAAAACCAAATGAAATTGAACATGCCTGATATCCAAAAATCCTTTGTCTGGTCTGCTCTGGCGGTTGCGTTAATTTGGATATCCGGTTGCGCCGTCGGCTCAAAAACAATCGTCAGCCCGGCCCATGGTACTGAAATCGAGCGGGAGATTGTTGTCCTTCTGCATGGTCTGGGGCGCAGCAACCGGGCAATGTGGAGGTTGGCCGAACGGCTAGAGGATGATGGGTTCCGGGTCGCACGGGTCGGTTATGATTCCCTGCGTGAAACGCCGGATGAAATTCTCGATGACATTGCGGCGCAAATCGAGGCCTGCTGTATCGGAAAGTCCGCCAAACTTCATTTTGTCGGTCATTCCTTGGGCGGCTTATTGGTGCGCGCCTACCTTGCTGACAAAAAAATCGAAAACCTTGGCGGGGTTGTGTTGATCGGAACCCCTAACAAGGGGACCGAGGTGGTTAATAACCTGCGCGAAAAATGGTGGTTCAAATGGGCAGGGCCGACGGCCAAAGCCCTGAGCACGGATTCAGATAGTTTTCCAAACCGGATCGAACGTCCGGACTATCCTCTCGGTGTGATCGCAGGCATCAAACCTGGTGCGGATAATGAGCATATTCTTCCCGGCGAGGACGATGGTCTGGTGGCGGTCGAATCAACAAAAGTCAAGGGAATGACGGACTTCGTTCTTATAGAGGCCGGCCATTCGGCGCTGCGCAACGACAAGAACGTCGCAAGACAGACCGTGGCGTTTCTTCGAGCCGGAAAATTTTTCGAGATAGAATAGGATACTCTATTTTCTAATTTCCCCTTCAATTAATCAGCGCAGATGATTTCTATGTGTTGACGTGTAATTGGTTTTACAGACCCAGAAAATTTAATAAATCTGGCCTTTGTCACAGTGCCGCTTGATCCGCGTCAGGATCAGATCAAGCCTTGGTCGACGGCGCCGTCGAGCGCATCCTGAACGGCGTCAGGGCGTAGACTTAAATTCACTTCACCATCAGCATCTTCCTGCTCTAAATCCGAAACCAACAGTTGGGTCCGATTAGTTGTGAGACGCGGACGTCAATAATGGCGGTGAGTCAGGTTAGGGTTTGCCTCTAAGCAGACTCAAGTAGTCTTGCTGGTAATCTGATGATTAAACGCCAGGCCACAGGTCATGGGAGGACAACGACTGAAGGCTGACTTTTGATCTCACCAACACGCCTGCAGTGCTAGAAAACCTTTGCTGCGGCTATTTCCCATGCAATCAATATCAAGGCCGCCCAGGCAGCTGTAAAGATAAAGGTCCGGGCCATAAAATACTTGAAGCCTGTCAGCATGACCACGGCATGGGCAATCCGCGCCCAGAAAAAAAACACCGAAGCTCCCGCGGTTATTTCAGTAGAAACACCGGTCAAATGGGCGACAATGACCAGTCCGGCAAAGCCCCCGAATTGCTCGACAAGATTAACGTGGGCACGGTCGGCCCTGCGAAGAAAAAAATTGCCGGAATTGTCGGATGCCAGACGCATCTCTGTGTAGTCTTTATGAGTCAGTAACCCGTTGACCATGACCTGGCCAATTATATATGGGATCCAAAGGACTGTGAGCAAAACAGATGTAAGGAAAAGGTAATACAGTTCAGTCGACATGAGGAATCTCCCTTGAATGATATGACCGCCTTCGACAGGATTAATGGTTCATTGACACTTTGATCAACACCATGACTCTAGAAGAGATATCAATATTCCAGTGGAAGGTTTCAAGCGATGCGGTCAGCGCATTAATCCGACATTTCCCATGCAACCCCTATAGCCGGCACGCCCATACAAAATCACACCGTATTCTGAAAATTATTTTCTCCAACCACGCGACGCCGCCAGTTTTGACGAGTTATCTGCGTTCTGAATTTGACTCGAAACGGACACTAGCTGCACACGGGTGTTGCCCGATTCTGCATTCTAAAAAAGATCGATCCGGTGGCCGCTGTCTTCTAAGGGCAAGCGAAAAAGGGTGAATTGTCCTACAATGTAAAGAATCGACCGAAGATCGACCGTGACCAGGTGCGGACGGGTTCCGTACCGTGTGGGGTATTACTGCCCGTGGCGGAGTTGACGAACGTGAAACCAACAGAAACGGCGACCGGTGGCGGAACGGCGGAAGACGATTCCGCTCGACTAATCTGGTGTGTTCGAGATTTGGTTCAAGAATTACAGCCTGATCGCGCCAACATAGCTGTTGGTATCGACAGCGTCCTAGACAGGGAACTGGGAATTGACAGTCTCGCTCGCGTCGAGTTGTTCGCCCGCATCGAGCAGGAGTTCGCGGTTGTCCTGCCGGAAACCGTGTTTGCCGCCGCCGAAACTCCACGTGACCTGCTTCGTGCCGTATTGGGACCCAAGGCCGCAACTACGGCCGGGCCTGCATCTGAGCCGGTGGTTGTCGCCATGGACGGCGGAGCGGTGACGGTTCCTTCTGACGCCCAGACCCTGAACCAGGTCCTCGACCATTTAGCCGCCGCCCATCCCGATCGCACCCATGTCCATTTCTACGCTGACGAAGGAGCGGAGGATATTCTAACCTATGACGACCTTCGCCACGGCGCGCGCCGCCTCGCTGCCGGATTACACGCCGCCGGACTGGCCCCCGGCGAACCGGTTGCCATCATGTTGCCGACCTCGCGGGAGTATTTTTTCTCGTTCTTCGGCGTCTTGATCGCCGGCGGCGTTCCGGTGCCGCTCTATCCGCCCGGGCGTCCTGCCCAGCTTGAGGAGCATTTGCGTCGGCACTCTCAGATCGTCGACAACAGCGGCGCCCTTTATTTGATTACCATACCCGAGGCGCAGCAGTTCGCCACCCTGCTGAAAACCCAGGTGCCGTGCCTCCGGTCGGTCGTAACCGTGGAAGAGCTCTCCCTTGACGCCGTTGGTCCGTTGCCCTCGGGGCCGGAACCGGGAAGCATCGCTTTCCTTCAGTATACCTCGGGCAGCACCGGCAATCCCAAGGGGGTCGTGCTCACACATGCCAACCTGCTCGCCAATATCCGGGCCCTTGGCGAAACGTTCGAGGTTGGGCCCGAGGACGTCTGCGTGAGCTGGCTGCCTCTCTACCATGACATGGGATTGATCGGTTGCTGGCTTGGTTGTCTCTATCACGGCGTGCCGCTGGTGCTGATGTCGCCCCTAGCCTTCCTGGCGCGCCCGGAGCGTTGGCTTTGGGCGATTGACCGCCACCGCGGCACGATCTCCGGCGGGCCTAACTTCGGTTACGAGCTTTGCCACCGCCGGCTCGATCCGGAACGCCTCGCCGGGCTCGACCTTTCGACATGGCGCTTGGCCTTCAATGGCGCCGAGGCAATAAGCCCGCGCACCCTCGCGGGATTTTCCGAGAGCTTTGCACAATTCGGGTTCGACGCGCGGGCGATGATGCCGGTGTACGGACTGGCCGAATCCTCCGTCGGACTTTCTTTTCCGCCTCTCGGCCGGAAACCGGTGATCGACAGCGTGGAGCGCGATGCTTTTACCGGGCGCGGAGAAGCAGTTCCGGCCCAACCCGGTGACGAGCGGGCGCTTCACTTCGTTTGTTGCGGCCGGCCGCTAAAGGGGCACCAGATTCGCATCGTTGACGCCACCGGCCACGAGCTTTCCGAACGCCAGGAAGGCCGGTTGCAGTTCCGCGGTCCTTCGGCGACCGACGGCTACTTCCGCAACGCCGATGAGACGGCCCGGCTGTTTGACGGCGATTGGCTGAATTCCGGCGACCTTGCCTATATGTCGGTGGGCGAGGTCTATATAACGGGGCGAAGCAAAGACATTATCATTCGCGGTGGACGTAATATCTATCCGGTCGAGGTAGAGGACGAGGTCGGCGAGATCGAGGGTATTCAGAAAGGCAATGTCGCCGTGTTCGGCAGCCCCGATCCGGAAACCGGCACCGAACGTTTGATTGTGCTCGCTGAAACCCGCCGGCAGAAGCCGGAGGGCCGGGAAGCCCAGCGTATGGAGATCACGGCCCTGATCACGGACCTGACCGGCGCACCGCCCGATGACGTCATCTTGGCGCCGCCCCGGACCGTGCCCAAGACATCCAGCGGCAAGGTACGTCGCGCCGCCAGCCGGGAAATTTACGAGCAAGGCCGCATCGGCGAACCGGGCAGGACGCTATGGTGGCAGGTGCTGCGCATCGCCGTCACAAGTGCTCGGCCCGGATTGCGCCGCTTGCGCATGGCGCTCGGTGGCTACCTTTATGCCGGGTACGTGGTGTCTCTTACCGGCGTGTTGGCGATACCCCTTTGGCTCGGCATGGTGTTACCGCCAGTACGCTCCTGGCGCCGCCGGGCGGCGCGGGGAATAGTTCGACTTTTATTCGCCGCCGCAGGCGTACCGGTGGCGCTTCGAGGGCGCGCCAATATTCCGCCCCCTGGACAGTCCTGCATTTTCGTATCCAACCACATGAGCTATATGGACAGTGGCCTGCTGGCGGCGTTTCTTCCCAAAGAAGTGCGTATCGTTGCCAAAGCTGAACTCAGGAACAATTGGATCACCCGACTGCCGCTCGACGGATTAGGCGTCGAGTATGTTGAGCGCTTTGACCGCAGCAAGGGAGTCGATGATGCTGACCGCATTACCGCCTCCGCCGCCACCGGCCAGGATTTGTTGTTCTTCGCCGAGGGCACCTTGACCCGGGCCGCTGGTCTGCGGCCTTTCCAGATGGGAGCTTTTGTCACTGCCGTCGCTACGGGCGTCCCCGTCGTGCCTGTAACCATCCGCGGTACGCGGCAGGTGTTACGCGATGAATCCTGGTTTCCTCGAAGGGGGGCCATCACCGTCACCATCGGCGCCCCTGTTTACCCGGAAAGGGAAGCAAAAGACGCAGAGGGGAATGATTGGACCGTGGCCGTACGTTTGCGTGACACCGTTCGCGCCGAGATTTTGCTTCATTGCGGAGAACCGGACCTCGCCGATGAACGTCCGGAGATTTTTGCCGAAGAAAATGAATCGTAACGGAATGATGCGATCTATGTTTGCTTCTGGCTAGGAGCGCCACAAAAATTCACAAGAACGGCCTTAGCGAACCTGGCTTTTGCCGTAGTGCCGCTCGATGCGCGCCTGGATCAGCTCGAAGGCTATCGAGATCAACCAATATATGATGGCCGCGGTGATCAGCATCTCAAGATGTTTGAATTCGCTGCGTCCCTGGGTGCGGGCAAGGAACATCAGGTCCCACACCCCGATCACTGAAATCAGCGAGCTGTCCTTCAGCATGGCGATAAACTGGTTGCCGGTCGGCGGAATGATGATGCGCATGGCCTGGGGCAGGATGATCTTGCGCATGATAACTCCCTTGTGCAGTCCCAGGGCCAGTCCGGCCTCGCCCTGTCCGTGGGGGATGCTCTGGATACCTGCGCGGAATATTTCCGCCATATAGGCCCCGTAACAAAGCGCCAGGGCGGCGATTCCCGCCGGTACCGCCGGCACGTCGTAACCCAGTTGCGGCAGGCCCAGATAGATAAGGTAGACTTGAAGCAACAAGGGTGTTCCACGAAAAAACGAAATGTAGAATGTCGCTATCCCATAAGCCGGGCCGCTGCGCGACAGGCGCGCCAGCGCTCCGGCCATGGCCAGAACGCAGGCCAGCAGAATCGCAACAAGCGAGACGTAAATGGTGGTGAACGCCCCTTGCGTGATCAGAAATGGCAGGCGCTGCCAGATGAACGGATAGCTGAGGCCGAAGGAGTCGAAAAAGGCGAGAACCAGAATCAGCAGCTCGGCCCATATAACCCCCAATTGAGCCGGGAAGGGCAGCAGCCCGATCAACATGGTGTTGAGAACAATGGCTGCGCCAAGAGTGATACCAACAACCAGATGATCGCCAAACCCGTGTTCGGCTTCGGGACCAATAAATGGCGCCATCCATTGGCCGACGACTGTGTCGGCGAGCCCGGCAGCAGCGGACAGAAAAGCCGTGACGACGAAAAGCAACGTCAGCCGAAACCAGCGACGGTCCAGTAGTTCAATGAAGTCCAGTTGCATCGGCTGATAACGCAGCAAAGGTAATCCCCTGACGAAAGATTTATGCCTTTCGCCAGGGGAAAGCGTTTGCTAGTTAGCCGACGAATAATCGATGCCGTACCACTTCATCGACAGTTTTTTCAATGTGCCGTCGGCGCGCATTGACTGCACAATCGAAGCAATCTTAGCGGCGAATTCGTCGTCACCCTTGTCGACGGCAACGGCCAGAGGCTCAAAGAAAACAGGTTTGCCGACCACTTTCATGGGGTAGCCGTTCTTAACAGCTTCCTGGATGGTGGGTAGTGCCGAAAGAACCGCGTCCAGGCGTTTCCCATCGCCTATACGCAGGTCGTCAAAGGCGTTGACGTCGGTCTCATAAGCGCGAAGCTTTCCGGCTTTTACCTTATATGTGAACTTTGGCGTGCCTTCGGCGTCAATGACAAGGTTGCCATTCATGTAAGCTTCATAGGTGCAGCCGCCGCAGACGCCAATCTTCTTGCCGTTGAGGGATTTGACGTTGGCGGCTTTGCTGTCCTTGTGAACGGCGAATGCGGCCGGTGTGTAGTAATATACGGCCGGAAAGCTCAAGACTTTGGCGCGGGCCGTTGTAGGCGTCATTGATCCGACTGAAAGGTCCCAGCGGCTTCCCCAATTACCGGCGGTGATGACTTCCCATGCCGGGGTGACGATCTTCAATTTTGCGCCCAGGCGTTCGGCGATTGCCTTGGCGACATCCACGTCGAACCCATCCATTTCATTTTTATCGTTGAGGAACGACTGCGGCGGATATTCGGCGTCCGATGAAAGAACAAGCTCTTTGTTCTTCATGACCCGGTCCAGAACCTCGCCCGCTTCGGCGTCGGCGAAGGGTGCGGCGACCAGCACGGCGCCGACGATAAGTTTCCATAGAGTTTTCATGATTACTCTCCCTGTTATCTCAATATTTTAGATTTTGATCGCCCGCCATGAAAGGAAGAACTTATGTATTCAAAATCCAAAGTGGCTTTGCCTTATTGTTTTACACTTGTATAATAACACGGAAGTTTAACTGCGCAACCCTCAGACGACAATTGAAGCCGCATAGAAAATTGAAATGAAATACGCACCACTCGTCGAACGCATTGCCGGTCAGGGCGCGCGCGCCTGGGACATCCACTATCTTGCCGTACAGCGCCGGGATCGGGGCGAGGACGTAATTGTTCTTTCCGTCGGCGACCCGGACTTCGACACGCCGGCCCCGATAGTCGATGTCGCCGTGGAAAGCCTGCGCCGCGGCCGCCATCATTACACGCCGTCAGTCGGCGTTCCGGCCTTGCGCGAAGTCGTCGCCGGGCGCCACAAGAAAATCACCGGCCAATCGGTTGATGCGGGCAACGTAGCGATCATGCAAGGGGCGCAAAACGCCCTGATGGCTGTCGCCATGTGCGTGCTGGGACAAGGCGATGAGGTTATCGTGCCGGAACCGATGTACGTCACTTATGAGGGCGTCATGGGGGCCTGCGGGGCGAAGCTGGTTAACGTGGCCCTTCGGCCCGAGGACGGTTTTCAGATTGATCCGGCCAGTATCGAATCAGCAATAAGCCCGAACAGCCGGGCGCTATTGATCAATACCCCACACAATCCAACAGGCGCGGTGCTGCATCGCGAGGTTGTGGAAGAACTGGCCGCCATCTGCAAACGCCATGATTTGTGGATGATATCCGACGAGGTCTATGCGTCCATCACGTTCGATGCTCCTCATATCAGTCCCTGCTCGTTCCCCGGAATGGGTGAACGGTGTGCGACTATATCCAGCTTGTCGAAATCCCACGCGATGACCGGATGGCGATTAGGCTGGGTGGTCGGGCCGAAGGATTTAATCCATCACGTCGATAATCTGGCGGGCAGCATGCTTTACGGTTCGCCTCCCTTCATTCAGGACGCGGCGCTGTTCGCGATGGGGGCGGATTTAGCAGAACTGGATGAAATGAAAAGCGAATATCTATCACGAAGGGACAGGGTTTGCGCGAGCGTCGAAGGCATCGATGGTATCAACATCACCCGACCAGAAGGTGGCATGTTCATCATGGCCGATATTCGCGCCACGGGGATGACCGCGCAAGTCTTCATGGAAAACCTGTATGAAAGCGAAAACGTGTCAGTGCTGGCTGGTGAAGCCTTCGGCCCCAGCGGGGCGGGGCATGTGCGCATCAGCCTGGCTGCTTCGCAAGACCAGCTTGACGAAGGCTGCAGGCGCATCGCCCGCTTCGTCGCTTCGACGAAACCAAGCCTCAAGAAAAAACAGACTGCCTGACGTTGATGAACCAGAGTCCCGGTTCGGCTTGCGCGCGCAGCAGATCTTCCTTCAAATCATCGGCTCCATCGGGGCAGCGATAGCTTGCGCCATAAGCTTGCGCCAATAATTCAAAATCGGGATTTTTTTGCTCGACGCCGATTTTGCCGAACCCTTCGGCGATCATGTCGTCGCGGATTTGGCCCAGGGCGTCGTTGTTCCAAAGAATGATGGTTAGGTGCAGTTCGAGTTCGGCCGCTACGGCCAATTCCGCCACCGTGAATTGGAAGCCGTAATCACCAGCAAGAACGAAAATTGGCGTTGATGGCGAGGCCACTTTCGCGCCAATCGCGGCCGGCAAGGCATATCCCAGCGTGCCGTAGCCGGGAGGGTGAATCCACTTTCCGGGCTTCGAAACCGGATAGATCTCGTTGCCAGAGTATGCGATCTGGGTCATGTCGGTGAAGACTGACGCCGTGTCAGGCAGTGACTCCCGAATGGCTTCCAGGGCACGGCGATGGGTCCGCCTCAGATCGCTTTCGTTGTCCCTGATGGATTGGCGGATTTCCCGAACCCTGTTTTCAATGGGGCTTGATTCGACGGGCCCTTTGTTTGAAAGCAACCCGACAAGGGCTTCAATTGCGGCTGCTGCATCACCCGTGACACCCAAAGCCGAAGGGTAAGGATTGTCGATCATGTAAGGGTCGATATCGATACGCAAGATGTCCCCAGGTATCGATAGTTCATCGATCCAGGTTTCCGTTTCTGAAAGTTCCGTGCCCACGGCCAGTACGACATCGGCCTCGCCAAGCAGTTCCCTTGTATCGGGGCAGGGAAGGGTGCTGCCGAGGTTGAGGGGGTGATCCTCGGCAATCAAGCCCTTGGATGCGACTGTGGTGATAACCGGCGCACCCAGGTGTTCGGCCAGGCTGACCAGGTCCTCAGCGCCACCCAAAGCGCCGCCGCCGGCGATGATGATAGGCGTCTTCGCGTCGCGCAGTTTATCGGCCGCGGCGGCAAGTTCGCGACTGTCGGGCTTGGGGCGGGAAACGGATGGGGCGGGGTTCCAGTCGCCTTCCACCGGCATGGCAGCCACATCCAACGGAATTTCGATATGGACCGGGCGGGGACGCTCGCTTTCGAATACGGCGTAGGCTTTGTCGATCAGGCCAGGAATTTCTTCGGGCGTCATTGCGGTTGCGGAAAAGGCCGTCAGGGGTTCCATCACCGCATGCTGGTCGGTGATTTCATGCAGTTTCCCGTGCCTGTGTTTCAGGTCGGATGTGGCGCGCACCGTCGAGATAACCAGTATGGGAACGCTGTCGGAATAGGCCTGGCCTACGGGGGTTGCGATATTGGTGACGCCGGGCCCTGTAATGACGAAACACACGCCCGGACGCCCGCTGACCCGCGCGTAGCCGTCGGCCATGAACCCGGCGCCTTGTTCGTGACGCACCAGGACATGACGGATCGAACCGTGGGACAGTCCCCGGTAAAGATCCAGGGTATGGACGCCGGGAATACCGAAGACCGTATCGACGCCGCGGCGTTCCAACAGTTGGACCAGGGCTTCGCCGCATGTTTGCTTGCGGGTCATGAGGTTGCTCCTTCATTTTGCGAGTTGGTTTTAAAACGGCCGATTTGGCTTTGCCCCATAAAACTATCGACCCAGTTTCTACAAACTTCAATCGCCTCGTCCGGCGAAAAGGCGGTGGGATCGAGACTGATTTCCAGCCACAGACCATCCATCAATCCGGTTAGGCTCAACGCTGCAAGACGGGGATTAATCTCGTGCCCGCCCTCGCTGGCGATCTCGGCCAGAACGTGAGCCAAATCATCGCGGTAGGAGGCGTATACCTGGCGATGCATATCCTGAATGCTGCTGTCCGAGCGAATCAGGCGCCAGAACCCTATCCAGGCCAGCAGCACGTCCTCGTCGATAAAATCGGGTGTGAAGCTGGCTTCAAAAAAACCATCCAGGCGTTTTTGCGGCGGGACTGACGGCGCCATCAGTGTTTCGTGGGTGATACGTGCGAACTTACCTGCCATGGCGTCATAGGTTTTAGCGACCAGGTCCTCCTTGCCGTCGAAGTAATGACGCAACAGTCCTGCAGAGACCCCGGCCTCCTGACATATCCGCCTTACGGTAGCCCCTTCAAATCCGTCGCGCACCAGACAGCGTACGGTGGCCTCGATCAATGACTGGCGGCGAACATCGGCATCGATACGAGAAAATTTCGGTATCCGGGATGTTTGAGAAGTCGCCATGGTTCGTCCAAGTCTGAAAATTTTGTGTCGTGGGGCCATGATAATGACGTGTTTTACGTTTGTAAAATACGATAATTTTACCCTTTGCGGATATGCCGGCCGACGTTCCTGATCCATTCATCAGGTGTGCGAGGGACCAGCGGGCTGTTATAGTGAATCACAATGTAAATCGCTTGTGAAGGTCTGGAAAAGATTGTGAAGGATCTGGTGCAAAGCTTGAAGGCGGAACACGTCAATATCGTCAGAATTTTGACGAAAGTCCGCGAGCTCGGGATCGAGACCGATGAAGGCCGCAGGGCATTGATGGCGGCAAAAAATGGCCTGTTGGCTCATTTGAAGCGCGAGGACGAAGATTTATATCCAGCTCTTTTGAAAGCCGCCGAAGACGATCCGATCCTGCGTGATGCGCTGGATTTTTTTCATGATGACATTGAAGGCGTCGCCAAGGCCGCGCTGAAATTTTTTGAAAAGTATGAGGCGGGAGACGGCGGTGCCGATTTTGCTGCCGATTTTGCTGCCGATTTTGATCGTGTCGCTGACGTCTTGATTCAAAGAATTCAAAAAGAAGAATCGGTTATCTACAAGATGTTTAACCAGTTATAGGGCTGGAGCTAAACCACTCGGCGGAACTGATCCTCTTTTTGGTGCAGACCGTCTTTGGCCCGTTCAATATTTTCCAGAGCCAAGAGGATTTCATTTTCCTTACCCTTCGCGAATTGGGTAACAGCCACGTCCACTTCCAATATATGTTCCATCCACCATTCGCGAAGGAACTGGCGCATGGTTTGAATGGTTTGGGCATTTTTGTCTTTATCCCATTTGGCCTTCAGGTCATTCATTTGGGCTATCAGCTTTTTATGTCGCTCTTTGTGAGAAACTATTTCCGGATAAGCGCAAGCCAGCATGACCGCCTCTTCCCGGGAGAAGTGATATTCGGTGTAGTAGACCATTTCCTTTATCAAACCGTCCAATTCATCAGCGTCGAACGCGTGGTGCGAGATCCGGTTCAAAAGTGAAATGATTACCTGATGATCCTTATCGATGGCGTCGATGCCAACACGCAATGATTCTGTCCAGATAAGCGCAACCTTGTTGGTCGTCAGCGGGATTTCGATCCAGAATGTACTGCCTACGCCTTCCTTGCTTTCAAATCCCACTCGTCCGGCCATTCTTTCAACGAGCAGCTTTGTCACCGTCAGGCCGATGCCCGTGCCTTTTTGGGCGTCCCTTGCGTCCATCCCGAAGCGATTGAACTTCTGGAAGACATTTGGTTGATCCTTCGTGGCGATACCGACACCAGTATCGGTTACGGACAGGCGAAAATAACCGGTTTCGTCATTGGTATATGTATCCAGCGTCACCGTTCCCCCGTCCTTGTTATATTTAACGGCATTGGAAAGAAGATTGAGGATGACCTGTTTTAGACGGGTTTGGTCTGTACGCAGAACGGCAGGCTCTTTGTCGCTGAAGGCGTCAATGATCGATATCCTACGCTCCTCGCCAAGGGGCGCCGTCAGTTTTACGCATTCTGCAAGAATGTATTCGGCATTCACATCCTCAATGGAAAGATCAACTTTATTCGCCTCGATGCGCGCCAGATCGAGGACTTCATCAATCAGTTTCCTTAGATGATTACCGCCTGACAGGATGTTTTCCGCATGCTTGTTTTGATTCTCTGTAAGCGGGGTTTCGGGATCGAATTGAAGCATCTGCGCGTAGCCAAGGATGGCGTTCAGGGGCGTTCGCAACTCGTGACTCATATTGGCCAGGAATTCTGATTTAGCCTGATTGGATTGTTCGGCTTCTTCCTTGGCGACGACCAACTCAGCCTCGTTCTTGCCGAGTTTATCCAAATTCGACTGCGACCAATGCAGCATCTGGTTAAAAGCCCGAATCACTTCCCCCCATTCATCCGAACGGTGTGTTTCGAAAAGGTATTTTTCTGGGTTGTTGGGATCGGAACCAGTGGCTGTAAGGCGGCTTCTAAAATTTAGGATTGGCATCAAGACCATCTTGTCCAATACCACCATCGTTACGAAAGTCACGAAGACTGAAATCAAAAGAACAAGCCCGGCGATCCGCCAGACGAAGGCGATGATCTGCTCGTCGATTTCGCTGGTATCGATTCTGGCCATTACCCAATAGGGCTCTTGAAGGCGTTCAGGCGGCCACAGTTTTTCCATTCGCGTGTTGTCGGGTAGCCGTAAAAGGGCTGTCTCTTCGAGATTTCCAGAATCGTTTGGAATGGTATCGGGCTTTTCCCCGAAGCTGGCAATTTCCATTCCGGGTTTTTCGAATACACGAGCGCCGATCAGGACCGATCCTTGCCTCAGCGATTTGGCAATTTCGGGCAGCTTTTTACCCTGCGCTCCCAGATCGGCTGAACGCAGAATCGCCCGCATAACGACGACGGCTTCCCTTTCGACCTCAATGAGGCGGTCTCTTTCGAAACTCCTTACGGAAAAGAATAAAATGGCGGCTTCCACGACGAGGATCGCCAGAAAGACTGAGACGGTAATTCTTTTACACAGGCGGCATTCAATGGCTCTTTTTAGATTCCGCCAAACGAGCTCGAGAAACGTTTTCATTTTGACTTTTTCGAGGCTTGCAATTGTTGCAAATCGAATCGCCGAAAATTCGGTAATGAATCTAACAGACTATTTTATTCATCCACCTTTCACGAACTCGTGACATCATTCAAACTTATGTGATTGAAATGTGTTCGTTCTATGTGCTTACGTCTCTGCGAGAGCCTCATCGAAACGTCCAAGGAAGTCATCAATGACCGCCTCGTCATGGGCGATGGAAAGGTACAACTTGGTTCCCATGGGGTTCAAAAACACTCCCTTTCGGAACAAATTCAGCATGGTTGCGCGTCCTCTTTTTTTGTCGCCTTTGTAGGTCGTGCGGTAATTGAATACCGGCTCGTCTGTGAACACGACCTGGGCCAGGGGGCCGTCGCCGATGATCTGGCCCTTCATTTGTCTATCGGCCAGAATTTTCGCCATGCCGTCGCGCAGGTACCGGCCCATTTGATGCAGACGCTCATAGGTTCCTGGTTTTTTGTAAACCCGTAAAGCGGCTCGCGCCGCCGTGCACGAAACCGGATTGCCGCCCAAGGTGGAAGCCATCCAGACATAATCGTCGCCACCGATGCGGTGCTCGTTGACCATCTCCATAATTTCGGCTTTTCCGCCGAAGACGCCAATCGGGTAACCGCCGCCCAGGGCCTTGCCGTAAGCGATAAGGTCGGGCACGACGCCGTAATATTCCTGCGCCCCACCGTAGGCGAGGCGGAAACCCGTCACCACTTCATCGAAAATAAGCAGCACATTGTTATCCGTACATAACTTGCGCACGCCTTCCAGAAAACCTTCCATCGGCGGGGTGCAGCGTTGCAGGGGTTCCATGATGACGGCGGCCAATTCGTTCTTGTTTTTTTCGATGATGTCCCGCGTCGTCTCCAGATCGTTGTATGGGGCGACCAGCAGCAGGTCGCCGACCGCCGGGGTCCCTGCGCTGGTTTGCTCTGGGATAGGAAAATCCAACATCTTGTTGGGGAACAGGCTGGTCACCCCGGTTTCGTTGGCGCCGTGATAGGCGCCTTCGAATTTCAAAATCTTGTCACGGCCGGTAAAGCCGCGCGCCACGCGCTGGCAGTACATGGTGGCTTCGGTGCCAGAAGCGCAGAACCGCATTCTTTGAGCCGCCGGGCTGATTGACTGTATTTCCTCTGCCAACGTTAGCACTTCGGCGTTCAGGTAGGCGAAATTCGATCCCATGGGGGCCTGTTTTGTCACTGCCTCTACGACCTCGGGCCGGGCGTGGCCAACCAAACAAGAGCCCCAGGCCATGGAGAAATCCAGGAACTCCCGGCCATCGGTATCCCATAGCCTGCATCCCTCGCCGCGCTCCATGACGACAATGTCTTCCGAATCCAAGCCGTATTCGCCGTTGGATATACCGCCGGTAAAGGCGGCCTGGGCGCGCTCGTTTGTATTGCTCATTAATCAAATCCCATCTGCCTGTTATTCTTCGGCACTTTAGGCAAAAAAGGCGAACGGGAATATGGAGAAATATTACGAGTCGCACCCCAAAGTGTGTGCACTTTACACTAGAATACTATATCGAAAGACTCATAAATTATTGGAACCAAGGCAGAACATGTCTTTAAAAAACGTTTATTTTCATAAACTTAAAAAAAGTCCTTGCCAATGAGAACAAAACGAGTACGGTGAGTTGAATTGCATCGGATGGAACCCTGTGAAATAAGAGAGTGATAGCAATGTCAAATCCCGCACTGAAGCTCGTGGAAAAAGATAATATGGACAAAAACAAGGCGCTCGACGCCGCACTGGGCCAAATTGAGCGGGCCTTCGGCAAGGGCTCCGTCATGCGCCTTGGCCAGCGCGAAACGGTTGAAACGGAAGTCATTTCATCTGGATCTATCAGCCTGGATATCGCTCTCGGCATCGGCGGCCTGCCGAGAGGACGAATCGTCGAAGTCTACGGCCCGGAAAGCTCTGGTAAAACCACACTCGCACTGCATGCAGTAGCCGAGGCCCAGAAGGTTGGCGGCACCTGTGCTTTCGTCGATGCCGAGCATGCCCTGGACCCCGTCTACGCCAAGAAGCTGGGCGTTGATATCGATGAACTTCTGATCTCGCAGCCAGACGGTGGAGAGCAGGCCCTGGAAATCACCGACACCCTGGTGCGCTCTGGCGCGGTGGATGTGTTGGTTGTTGATTCGGTGGCGGCCCTGGTGCCCCGGGCCGAACTGGAAGGCGAGATGGGCGATCATCATGTCGGCCTGCAGGCGCGCCTGATGAGCCAGGCCCTGCGAAAGCTGACGGCATCAGTAGCCAAGTCCAACACCATGGTTATCTTCATCAACCAGATTCGCATGAAGATCGGCGTCATGTTCGGCAATCCCGAAACCACCACCGGCGGCAATGCACTGAAGTTCTATTCCTCCATCCGCATGGAAATCCGCCGCATCGGCGCAATCAAGGATCGTGACGAGGTGGTCGGCAACCAGACCCGCATCAAGGTGGTCAAGAACAAGTTGGCTCCTCCATTCAAGATGATCGAATTCGACATCATGTATGGCGAGGGCTTCTCGAAAACCGGCGAGTTGATCGACCTCGGTGTCAAGGCCGGGATCATCGAAAAATCAGGCTCCTGGTTCTCTTATGGATCGGAGCGCATCGGCCAGGGCCGTGAGAACGCCAAGACCTACATGAAGGAACACCCGGACGTGGCTGAAGCCATCGAGCTCGCCATACGTAAAGAGTCCGGCCTGATCGCCGAAGGCATGCTGGAGGATCCGTCCGCCGGTTTGGACGACGATGAAGCGGCCGAGACCCCAGCCCCTCAAGAAGAATAGGAACCCCCGAACCCGTATGCAGCCTACTGCACAGGGTTCCCTCTGTTGGGCCGGCGCCCCTAAACCACCGGCCCACAAATTGGAAACGCGGTCTTCGCTTTAAGCGAGGGTCGCGTTTTTTTTGTTTCCCCCTTACAAACGGGTTTGGTGGACAGGTTCCACCCAAGCCTTTAAAACCTATCTTTCCCGCTATATTGAGAGCTTAGAGCCAAGATTTGCCGACATGAAAACTGTTAATGATATCCGCCGCGCGTTCCTCGACTATTTCGCCGCCAACGGCCATACCGAGGTTGCCTCAAGCCCGTTGGTGCCTTTGAACGATCCGACACTGATGTTCACCAACGCCGGCATGGTGCAGTTCAAGAACGTTTTTACCGGCAATGAGCAGCGGGACTATTCGCGCGCCGTCACTTCGCAGAAATGCGTGCGTGCCGGGGGCAAGCATAATGATCTAGAAAATGTTGGCTACACGGCCCGCCACCACACATTCTTCGAAATGCTAGGGAACTTTTCGTTCGGGGACTATTTCAAGGACGAGGCAATCGAACTTGCCTGGAACCTGATCACCAAGGACTTTGGCCTGCCCGCCGAAAAACTGCTGGCCACCGTATATGCCGAGGATGATCAGGCTTTTGATCTGTGGAAAAAGATCGCCGGATTGCCTGAGGAAAAAATTATCCGTATCCCTACGTCGGACAATTTCTGGGCTATGGGCGATACGGGTCCTTGCGGCCCGTGTTCCGAAATTTTTTACGATCACGGAGACCACATCCCCGGCGGCCCTCCTGGCAGCCCGGATGAGGACGGCGACCGTTTTATCGAAATCTGGAACCTGGTCTTCATGCAATACGAACAGGTGACCCTGGAAGAGCGCATCGAGTTGCCCAAGCCGTCCATCGACACAGGCATGGGGCTGGAGCGCATCGCCGCCGTTCTGCAAGGTACCCACGACAATTATGAAACCGACATGATGCAGGCGCTGATTCATGCTTCGGCCGAGGCCTCCAGCACCGAACCGGAGGGCGAGCATAAGGTCTCCCACCGGGTTATCGCCGATCACCTGCGCGCCACGTCTTTCCTGATCGCCGACGGCGTGCTTCCCTCCAACGAAGGCCGCGGTTATGTCCTCAGGCGTATCATGCGCCGCGCCATGCGCCACGCTCACCTGATCGGGGCCAGCGATCCGATGGTCTACAAACTAGTGCCGGCGCTCGTCGCCCAGATGGGCCAGGCGTTCCCGGAACTGGTTCGCGCTGAGGCATTGATCGAAGAGACTCTGAAACTGGAGGAAACCCGCTTCAAGACTACGCTGGATAGGGGCCTGAAGCTGCTCGATGAGGCGACGTCCGATCTGGGAGAAGGGGGTGAACTCCACGGAGAGACGGCTTTCAAACTATACGACACTTACGGGTTTCCCCTGGATCTCACCCAAGACGCACTGCGTAACCGGGGCATGAGCGTCGACGAGGACGGATTCAACGCGGCCATGGAGCGCCAGCGCGCCGAGGCCCGTGCCGCCTGGGCCGGATCCGGCGATGCAGCGACCGAAGAGGTGTGGTTCGAAATCCGAGAGGAACAGGGCGCAACCGAGTTCCTGGGCTACGAAACCGAAAGCGCCGAAGGTCAGGTTTTGGCTATCGTCGTCGACGGCAAGCGTGTCGACGAGGCCGGCGACGGTTCCAAGGCCGCTATCGTCGTCAATCAGACGCCGTTTTATGGCGAGTCCGGTGGCCAGATGGGCGACAGCGGTGAAATCCGTTGCGGCGACTTACTTCTTGCCGTAAGCGACACGCAAAAACACCTGGGCGATTTGCACGTACATATCGGCGACGTCAGCGGCGGAACCCTGAAAGTCGGTGACGATGTTGTCCTGAACGTCGACGCAGAGCGCCGCTCTGCCTTGCGCGCCAATCATTCGGCGACCCACCTCCTGCACGAATCCTTACGTAGAAAATTGGGCGACCACGTAACGCAAAAAGGCTCCCTGGTCGCGCCTGACCGTCTTCGCTTCGACATCAGCCATCCAAAAGCGGTGTCCGGGGAAGAGCTTTCCATCATCGAAGCCCAGGTCAACGAGCGAATCCGAGAGAACTCGGACGTCACCACCCTGCTGATGACCCCTGACGAGGCTATTGAGGCCGGAGCAATGGCCCTGTTCGGTGAAAAATACGGGGACGAAGTGCGCGTGGTTTCCATGGGCGGAGACGACGAGAGCGGCGAAACCTATTCGACTGAACTTTGCGGCGGAACCCACGTCCGGCGCACAGGCGATATCGGCCTGATGAAGGTGTTGAGCGAGGGGGCTGTCGCCGCCGGTGTCAGGCGCATCGAGGCGTTGACCGGCAAAGGCGCGCTTGACTACCTTGAGGGGCAGGACGCCGCTCTTCTTGAAGTGGCCGCCATTTTGAAAACGCCGACATCCGAAGTGCCGGGCCGGGTGCAGGGCTTGATCGACGAGCGCAAAAAACTGGAACGGGAAGTCGCGGAGTTGCGCAAGAAACTGGCCGCCGGCGGCGGTGGCGGCGGATCGGCCGCGGCCGAAACCAAGGATGTCGGCGGCATCGCCTTCGCGCCCAGATTGCTGAACGACATGCCAGCCAAGGACTTGAAAGGCCTGGCTGACGAAATCAAAAGCCAGATAGGCTCCGGCGTTGTCGCTCTGGTATCTGTTATGGAAGGCAAGGTTTCGCTAGTTGTCGGTGTTACCGACGATCTGACCGATCAAGTCAATGCCGTCGATCTGGTGCGTGCGGGATCAAGTGCTGTCGGCGGTAAGGGCGGCGGCGGAAGACCCGACATGGCTCAGGCGGGCGGCCCCGATGCCGATAAGGCCGGTGCAGCTCTTGAGGCTATTGAGAGCGCCCTTGCGGGATAATTCAATTTAGCCGTCGAAATATTTGCCCGGCGTCTTTCCCAACGCCTTTTTGAACATGGCGATGAAGGCGCTTTGGCTATCGTAGCCAAGGTCCAGAGCGACGTTGGTCACAGGCGACCCCGCCGCCAGCCTTGTCAGGGCTTCCAACAGGCGGACCTGTTGCCGCCACTGTCGGAAATTCATTCCGGTTTCCTTGTGGAACAGGCGTGTCAGGGTGCGGGTGCTGGCGCCGATTTCTTCGGCCCAATATTCCAGTGATCGTGAATCAGCGGGGTTCTCCGATAAGCGTGCGTATATGGGACGCAGGTTTGGATGATCCGTTACAGGCAGATGCAAAGGCGTTTCAGGCAGGGCTTTGATCTGATCCAGCAGAACGCTCATGAAACGGCCGTCAGCGCCATCCTCGTCGTAAAGGTTGGGCAATTCGACGGCGCGCAGGATCATTTCTCGCAGCAAAGGCGAGACGGTGACGACGCAGCATTCCGTCGGCAGGCCAGAAATTATGGAAGGATGGAAATACAGGCTGCGCACCATCACATTGCCGCGGGCGCTGACTTCATGATCGGTCAAAGGGGGAATCCAGACGGCCCTTAAGGGAGGCACAACCCAGATGCCGGCCGCCGTTTCGACGGTCAATACGCCTTTCGAGCCATACAGTAACTGGGCCCGCATATGATGGTGGCGCTGTGTGATCCGCCCACTGGGCATTTCACTCGTTCGAGTGGCGATGGGGCGGGCGACGGAGTCGATTTCCCTGTCGTCATCCGGATGACGTCTGCTGGTAGAGGCATTTTGAAAGCCAAATACCGTATCCATGTCCGAAACTCGTTATTAAATGTCAAGATACCCCGTATACGACAATTTTTAATCGCTGTAAACTAGTCGGGTATTTAGGATTTTCGTTTTTCTAGTAGGTCGTTGATGGACATTCATCGATATTTTCGCGGTAACTGGCGCACGCCTGAGGTCTTCATGATCCTGATGGCCATCGCCATGCCGCTTTCGTTTTCCACATGGATGGCCTTGATCAACAATTTTGCTATCGAGCGCGCCGCCTTTACAGGCGTAGAAATCGGCATCCTGCAGAGCTTGAGGGAAATCCCAGGTTTCATGGCCTTCGCCGTTGTGTTTCTTCTATTGCTGTTCCGCGAACAGACTTTGGGGCTGATTTCCTTGCTTCTGCTTGGGATCGGTACGGCCATCACTGGCGCGCTGCCAAGCGTTGTCGGGTTGTATGCCACGACTGTGCTGATGTCCGTCGGCTTTCATTATTACGAGACCGTGCGCCAATCCCTGGCCCTGCAGTGGATAGACAAAAAGGAAGCACCTCATTTCCTGGGTCAGTTGATCGCGGTGGGTTCCTTCGCCGGTTTGGTTTCATTCGCACTGATTTGGCTGGGCATCGACGTCGGCGGGCTGGAGATGGAGTGGGTCTACCTTTTGGGTGGCGGCACGACTGTCGCAGTAACTCTGTTTTGCTGGATTGCCTTTCCTCATTTCAAGGAAGAGGTCGAACAACACAAAAAACTGTTCCTGCGTAAGCGTTATTGGCTTTATTACCTGATTACTTTCATGGCCGGCGCACGCAGGCAGATATTCGTCGTTTTCGCCGGGTTCCTTCTCGTTGAGAAATTCGGATTTGACGTTGCAACCATTACGTTGGTGTTTCTGGCCAACGGCGTCCTCAACATGTATCTGGCGCCGAAAATCGGCAAGCTGATCGCCCATTGGGGGGAGCGACGTGCCCTTACTCTGGAATACATCGGTTTGTTTGGCGTCTTTGTCGCCTACGCTTTCGTTGACACGGCCTGGATCGCCGTCGGCCTTTATATCGTCGATCACCTGTTTTTCTCCATGGCGATTGCCATCAAAACTTACTTCCAGAAGATTGCCGACCCCGCGGACATGGCTTCGCAGGCGGGGGTGGCTTTTTCGATCAATCATGTCGCCGCCGTCGCCATTCCGGCTATTTTCGGCTTCCTGTGGTTGATTTCCCCTTCCATCGTATTCCTGGCGGGGGCGGGAATGTCCGCCTGCTCACTGATCCTAGTGCGCCTGATACCGGAAAATCCCACCTACGATAATGTCGCTCTTATCGGTCCATACCGGCTCGCTTCAAACGCTGCAGAGTAGAGCACCCTTGCTCCGGCGGCTTCTGCCTAATAGGCTTGTCGAATCGAAAGGCAGACGGGGGAAGAATGGACGCTCTATTCGAGGCATATCCGGTTCTGGCTGAAGCCAAGGCGATGGCGGAATTGTTGTTCGCCTGGGTGCTGGACAATGTCTTCGTTGTTGCTGCCCTGCTTCAACTCATTACCATTGGCATTATTTTCCTCGTCGTTAGACGTCTGAGCCCGCGGCTCGAAGGTCTGCTTGACCACGTAAAAGCGCCTGCGGGTTACGAAAAATATTTTCAGAATGTCATCCGCGCCCTGAAGCCTCTGACCTTGCCGGTCCTGTGGATCATCCTGCAGTCGGTTTCCGTACTGGTGGCCAAGAATGCTGGTTGGCCGTCGCATCTGCTGGAAAGCGCCGTCAGCTTGCTTACCGCCTGGATCATCATCCGCTTGGCGACGTCCCTTGTCGCCGACCCGGGTTGGTCCAAGGCTATCGCCGTATCGGCCTGGTCGCTGGCGGCGCTGGATATCGTAGGCATGCTCGACCCAACCTTGGCGGTTCTCGACAACATGGCGATGAATTTCGGCGAAACCAGGATTTCAGTATTGGGAGTCGGCAAGGCTTTGATTGCGCTGGCGGTTCTGTTCTGGCTTGCCAGCTTTACATCAAGCCTGATGGAAAAGCGCATCGCCAAGATGTCCAGCCTGACGCCATCGGTACAGGTGTTGTTCGGCAAGCTTTTGAAGATAACCCTGTTCGTCATCGCCTTTGTACTGGCGATGAACAGCGTCGGCATCGACCTGACCGCCTTTGCCGTGTTCTCGGGTGCTGTTGGTTTGGGTATTGGTTTCGGCCTGCAGAAGGTTGTCTCGAATTTGATCAGCGGCGTTATCCTGTTGCTGGACAAATCGGTGAAACCGGGCGATGTGATCGCCATAGGCCAGACATATGGCTGGATCAACTCCTTGAGCGCGCGGTATGTGTCGGTGATCACCCGCGACGGAACCGAGCACTTGATACCAAACGAAGAGCTGATCTCCCAGCGGGTGGAGAACTGGTCCTACACGGACCAACTCGTTCGCCAGCGCATGCCGATTGGCGTTTCCTACTCCTCGGATGTCAGGAAAGCCATCGATCTGGCTGTCGAAGCCGCAAAGGAACAGGGTAGGGTACTCGATAACCCGGCCCCCGTTTGCCATCTGAAAGGTTTTGGTGACAATTCCGTCGATCTGGAACTGCGCATCTGGCTGAAGGATCCACGCAGCGGGCTTTCAAATGTTAAAAATGAAATCCTGTTGAGGATATGGGACCTGTACCGGGAAAACGGAATCGAATTCCCGTTCCCGCAACGCGAACTTCACGTCGCGCAGGCTGTCCCGGTCAAAATTGAAAGCTAGCCACTATTCCTTTGCGTCGGCGGCAACCTGCATGCGGATGATTTTATCCGGATCGTCGACGATACCATTTTGCGCCTGATCACCGCGTTTTATCTTTGAGACAGCACCCATTCCCTTGGTGACTTTACCCCAGACGGTATATTTCCCGTCCAGGTGGCGGGCGCGGGAAAAAACGATAAAAAACTGCGAATCGGCGCTGTTGGGATTGGCGCTTCTTGCCATCGACAAGGTGCCGCGTACATGGGGCTCGTCGGAAAACTCCGCCATCAGTTTCTGGCCACTGCCGCCGGTACCCGTACCGGTTGGATCGCCGGTTTGCGCCATGAAGCCGCCGATAACGCGATGAAAGACAATACCGTCGTAAAAGCCCTCGCGGACTAGCTCTTTGATGCGCGCGACGTGCTTGGGGGCAAGGTCGGGACGCAATTCGATAGTGACGCGGCCGTCTTTCAAATCAAGATAAAGGGTATTTTCCGGGTCGGCGGGCGTTTCGGCTTGGCTGTCAGTCATCGGGGCCATCATCAGTGTCAGTACAAAGGAAAGGGCGATAGAGAATTTAATAGCTGATAGGCGCAGCATGGGTGTCCTCTTTAAAACTAGAAGCAAATTTGAGATGTGATAATAGGTCAGTCGAACAGGGCGTCAATAGCGGCCTGATCAAGGCCTTGGCCCTCAAGTTGAGGACCGGCAAGAAGTTTCTCATCGTCGGTTTTTTCATCACCTTCGACTTCAACTGATTCCACCTGATCCTTACCCCAGACTTCGATAAGGGCGTTTACCCTTTCTTCGACATAGGTCACTGATTTGACGACCTTGCTGACGCGCTGGCCGGTGATGTCCTGGAACGAGCAGGCCTCGAGAATCTCGTTGCCATCGTTGGCGATTTGATCCAACAGAGCGGCCTGCGCCGGATCGGATAGTCCTTCGCGCAGTTTATCGACAGCACCCATGGTGTTTTCCGTCGATTCCATAATGGTGTTGGTAGCTTTTTCGGTCGCCTGAACGATGGCGTCCAATTGTTCGCCCATGCTTTCGAATTGCAGGTCTTCATCCGCCGGACGGCTAATGGCGGCTATTTCCTCGCGCACGCGTTCCAGATAGAGGAAAAGTCCTGCTAGTTCCTTTTTTAGTCTCTCAGCTTCTAGTTCGGGCGACATTTTTATGTCCAATTTTGAAAAATTATAATCAACACTCTAATTTAAAGCGATATACGACTTCGATACCATAAAAAACCACTATAAATCCATAGCTTAGGTTCTACTGGCATCTTTACCCAACATAGTGTGCATTGCCAGCAATTGCAGCCTGCGTTTCTCATTTTCGTCTAATTGATCGAGAACTTTCGACTGTTCCTTGTGAACGGCCATCGCGTTCCGGATCAATTCCTGTCGATCTAGCGAGGGCGTTTCTTTCTCCACTGGAGCGACAGGAGGCGCTTCAATAGCTTTGCTTTTTGTAGCATTTTTGTTTTTTTTCAATGATCTACGGGTTTCACGAACGGCGTGAAGTCTCTCTTTGGCTGACTTATCCATGACGATGGACAGCATTGCATTTGAGAAAAATTTCTTGATCATCGATTGTCAGTTCCGGCTCGCCTTGAATCCGTAAGTTATCAAGCCTTACCCGAATAGCGGGTTTTGGCCCCTTTGCAAGGCGCATTAATGATATATGGGTTACATAATAGGCGTTAAAAAGTTTCCAAATTGTTTCTTTGCAACCACCTTATCGGCGAATTAATGAATGAAACTCTTCTTCGGGAGCAAATCAACCAGGCGGTAGCTGTCGAAGGTCCATCTACCCGAGACGATGCACGCGAAATTCTGGACGCAGAGGCTATCTTAGCGGACAATGACGCCAATTGCTTTTTAGCCGCCCTGGATAATCTGGCGACCGGCGGCCCGACCCTGAATAAATGTGAACGACTTCTGCCCAAATGCGGTGCAATAAATTGTTAATATACACGGGCTATCACTGGCCTGAAAAATACTAAAAATCAAACAGTTGGAATAAAATTAGATGAGACGCAGACGCAACGCCAAAATAATTGCTACCTTGGGTCCGGGGACGTCGGACGAGGACAGCATTGCCGATCTTTTTCGGGTAGGCGTCGATGTTTTCAGGCTGAATTTCTCTCACGGCTCTCACGAGGATCACAAAAAGCGTTTCGATACTATCCGAAAATTGGAAAAAGAATTTAACCGCCCTATCGGGGTTCTACTTGATTTACAGGGACCGAAATTGCGGCTGGGCGAGTTCGAAGACGGCAAGGCGGTAGTGCACGCCGGAAACCCCTTCAGGCTGGATTTGACCGAAACCATGGGCAATGAAATCGGTGCGACTTTGCCGCATCCAGAAATATTCGCCGCCCTGAAACCGGAAATGAAACTATTGTTGGACGACGGCAAAGTCGAACTTCGGGTGCAAAAATGCGGCGAGGATTACGCCGAAACCATGGTCATCACCGGCGGCGTTTTGTCGGATCACAAGGGTGTCAATGTGCCAAGCGCCATGCTGGAGCTATCGCCGATAACCGAAAAAGATCGCAAGGACCTTGAATTCGGCCTCAAGCTGGGTGTTGATTGGGTGGCATTGTCTTTCGTTCAGCGTCCTAGCGATATCATTGAGGCCAAGGAACTGGTGGCGGGCCGCGCCGGGGTCCTGGCCAAGCTGGAAAAGCCATCGGCGATCGAAGACCTGGATGAAATTGTCGAATTAACTGATGCTGTCATGGTCGCTCGGGGCGATTTGGGCGTCGAGTTGCCGCCTGAGGATGTTCCAGCCATCCAGAAGCAAATCTTATATTCTTGCAGATACCACGGAAAACCTGTCGTCGTCGCCACGCAGATGCTGGAGTCGATGATCCTTGCGCCGACGCCGACCCGCGCCGAAGCCTCGGACGTCGCCACCGCTATTTACGATGGCGCAGACGCTGTGATGTTGTCCGCTGAAACCGCCGTCGGGGAATATCCAATCGAAACAGTTTCCATGATGGACCGCATCATCAACAGGGTTGAAGTCGATCCCTTGTACCGAAAAATTACGGACGCGGAGCGCCGCGAACCGGAAAACACGGCCGCTGACGCGATTACGGCCGCGGCCCGACAATCGGCTCAGACGATTTCCGCGGCCGCCATTGTTACTTTCTCTTCCAGCGGTTCGACAACATTGCGTGCGGCCCGTGAACGTCCAAGCGTTCCCATTCTGGGCCTGACGCCCAATGATGCGACGGCCCGCCGGTTGGCTCTTGTCTGGGGCGTTCATTCCGTTCTGACGCCAGATCTAACCAGCTTTACCGAGATGGTGAAGATGGCAGTGGGAACTGCCGTGGAGGAAGAATTCGCCAGCAAGGAAGACGCGCTTGTGGTAACCGCGGGCGTTCCCTTTGGCACCATTGGCGCGACAAATATTCTGCGTATCGCCTGGGTCGAATAGGCTTTTTTATGCTCGGCGATTTATTTGCCATTATTGCGCCCGTCTTTATCTGCGCCGGTATCGGATTCATCTGGGCCCGCCAAAAGCGGCCCTATGATACCGATCTCGTAACGGCATTAATGACGAACATCGGTGGGCCTTGTCTGGTTTTTTATACCCTGACCGACGCCGATATTGATCCAAACGCCTTTATATCGATGGCGTTAATTGCCATAGTGGCGATGGCGTGTTTCGCTTTGATTTCAGGAATAATCGTTAAGCTAGTTGGGGCGGATCTCAGGGCCTATCTCCCGTCCCTCATGTTCGCCAACACCGGCAACATGGGACTACCTCTTTGCTTGTTGACCTTTGGTGAAGAAGGATTGGCGATCGCCATTATAATTTTCACGGTTTCGGCGGTCGCACAATTTACTGTCGGTATGACGATTTCCTCAGGTACCCTGTCGATCAAAGGCCTGGTCCGGATACCCATTCTGTACGCTGTGGCGGCGGCAGTTTTTTTCATGGGAATGGATTTGCCACCTCCCGCCATCATCGTCAATACGACCCGCATTCTAGGCGGTATGACGATTCCGATGATGCTGATTACCCTCGGCGTGTCGTTGGCGGAATTGCGCGTTGCCGCCCTGCCGCGCAGCACCCTTTATTCCCTGTTGCGTCTGGTCATGGGATTCGGCGTAGGGGTGGGTCTTTCGGAAATATTTGGGTTGGAGGGGGTTCAGCAGGGAGTCCTGATCCTGCAGTCTACGATGCCTGTTGCCGTGTTCAATTACCTGTTTGCCCAGCGCTATAAGCGCGCACCAGAAGAAGTAGCCGGTATGGTTGTTATCTCGACTGCGATATCCTTTGCCACCCTGCCCCTATTGTTGTGGTACGTGCTTTAAGTAGTCCTCGCGAATCTCCCGCTTCAGGGTTTTACCGGCCATGTTCCTAGGGAACTGGTCGAGAATGATAAGGTCGCTGATGCGTTGGAACTTTGCCCCGACATTTTCGTTTGTCCAGGCAATCAGTTCCTCGATTGTTGTGGTGCTGTCTTCTTTCGTGCGCACTGCGGCAACTGAACTTTCGCCCCATTTTTCATCGGGGACGCCAAAGACCGCGGCTTCGATGATATCCTCGTGGCGTATCAGCACCTCTTCGGTATCTTTCGGGTAAACGTTGACGCCGCCGGAAATGATCATGTCTTTGATACGATCAACCAGGAACAGAAATCCTTCTTCGTCCACGTATCCCACGTCGCCCGTCGACAGCCAACCATCAATGATAGCCTTTTTAGTCAGGTCCGGGCGTTTGTAATAACCTGGCATCATCATCGGTCCGCGTCCGCAAATCTCTCCGATCTCACCCGTAGGCAGTTCGTCGCCTTGCCGGTCTATGATCTTGATTTCGAAAAGCGGAGGCGGCGCACCAACCGAACCCGTCTTGCGCAGGGCGTCCTTGCAATCAAGGACCGTGCACATGCCTTCGGTCACGCCGTACAGTTCATAAAAACGGCCGGGCAGGGCTTCATTCAGGCGGTCCTTGTAGGCTAGTTGCAAAGGCGCACCAACGGACAGGATCATCTGGAGAGAAGTAAGTTTGACCGGGTCGAATTCCGGATGATTAAGGATTTCGATGATCTGTGCCGGAACCATGACGATGTGTGTCGCTTTTTCATTTTCGATGTCCTCCAGGACGGCTTTGGCGTCGAAGGCTGCGTGTAGAATGTAGGTGCATCCGAGATACATCCAGGGCATCAAGTCGAGCATGGCTCCGTTGAAAACGATGGATCCGGCATGCAAGACGATGCTTTCCGGGGTCATGCGGAAACTGTTTGAAAACGTGGTGCAGTAAGCAGCGCGAACATAGTGGGTGTGAACGATTCCTTTGGGGTCGCCCGTCGTGCCGCTGGTGTACATGATATTGAAAATGTCTTCATCGCCAAGGCCCGCTTCCGGCGGTTCCTGGTTCGACGATTCATTAACGAAATCCTCGTAGGTCCTATATCCTCTCGGTGCAGATGTTTCCGAGCCGACCAGGATAAATCCATCGTCGCGGACGGCATTCAAGTCAGGCCGGATTTCATCCAGCATATCGGCGAACCGGGCATCGGCGAAAACCATATTGCTGTCTGAATCATTGATAAGGGATTTCAGCCCCGATGCCTGTAACAGTGTGCTCGCCGGTACGATCACGATGCCGGTTTTTGCCGCCATCCAATAAAGCGCCATCAGCTCGAAACTATTGGAAAGGACGGAAAAGACGTGGTCGCCCTTCTTGACACCATTCGACAACATGGCATTGCTCAGGCGGTTTATTTCGGCGTTGAAGGCGTGGTGGGTAAGGCGCTTGTCCTTGAACACGAATCCCAGGTGATCGGGTCTGTACTTGGCGTGACGAATGGGAAGAGAGCCAATGTTCATGCCGGGTTCCGCTATTTTCGTGACAAGGATTTATTGGGGTCGATAAACGGTTTTTCCACTACCGTGGCCCGGCGCATGCCTTCGATGGTTTCAACCGTAAAAATCGCGCCCAGTTCTGTGTAGGCCAAGGGTACCATAGCGTAGCCGATATTGCGTTTCTGGCGTGGCGTATAAACAACGGAAGTTACTTCGCCAATTCGTTCGTCGCCATCGAATACCGGCCAAGCGTGTTCGTTGTAGTTCAATGCCTCGCCTTCGACTTCCACCCCGACTAGCTTGCGGTAAATTCCTTCGTCTTTAATTTTTCTAAGCGCTTCATCGCCGATGAAAGTTCTGCCGGTGTCCAGAGATACGACGCGATTCATGCCGATCTCGAAAGGATTGGTGCTCGTGTCCATGTCGACGCCGTAATCAAGAATTCCCGCTTCGATACGGCGAATACGCGACGGCACTGCCGGAACAATGCCATAAGACTGTCCCGCCCTCATCACCGTGTCCCAGACATCCCGACCCTTGGAGGTGTCGCGCACATAGATTTCATAACCACGCTCTGCGCTCCAGCCGGTTCTGGCCAGCAGGACCGGCGAGCTTGCCAATTGAGTTTCAATGAATTCGTAGTACTTGATATCCGCGGCTGCGGCGCCGAACAGTTCTTCAGCCAGAGGCGCGGACTTGGGGCCCTGAAGCTGCAACGTCGCGATTTCGGGTTCGGACACTTTCACGTCCAGTCCGGCATGAACTGCGACTCCCTTGCACCACATCTGGATGTCGCTGTCGGCGGCCGAAAGCCAGTATCTGTCTTCGCTTAGCTGCAGCAGTACCGGGTCGTTGACGATACCGCCGTGCTGATCGGTCAGCAGGACGTATTTGCATTGTCCGGGGCGGCATTTCGTCATGTCGCGTGGTGTCAGGGAATCCATGAATTTGAAGGCGTCAGGCCCTGCGATTTCGGTAACGCGCTGGCATGTCACATCCCAAAGGGTGACGTCATTAATCAGCTTCCAGAACTCCTGTTCCGGATCCGTATAGCCGATAGGAAGGTAAGTATTGTTATATACCGAAAAGGCTTTTACCCCTGCCTCAATCGTCGCATCGAAGAAAGGGGATTTGCGGATTCGAGGACTCAGGGAAATGGTTTGGGTCATCTTTAAGAAAGCCTTACAGGAATTAACAGTGGTTGCGAAGGTACTGGAATTTGGCAGCACCTTGCAAGAAACACGGCGGTGAAATTATTCGGCAGCTTCAGGCGTTTTGTGTGGCGAGCGGAAACTATCGAGCAGTTGCTGCTGTTCAGCCCTAGCCTTGGCTGCGGCTTTTTCCTTGACGATGCCAAAACCCCTAATGGTTAAAGGCAGGGCGGCTAAGGCAACGGCGCTTGCGTGATTGTCCGCAGATAGATTTTCCGCCAACTCATCAAGGAGGGCTTCGTAATCGCGGACAAGTTTGCGCTCCAGCCTGCGTTCGGCGCTGTAGCCAAAGACATCAAGGGGCGTTCCACGCATTCCCTTCAATGAAGCTAGCACCTTGAATAGCGTCATCACCCAGGGACCGTAAACGCTTTTGCGTGGTTCACCCGTGCGTGGATCGCGACTGCCCAACAGGGGCGGAGCCAAGTGAAATTGCAGGCGGTAGGAACCATCGAATTGTTCCTTCAGGCGTTTCTCGAAACGGCCATCGGTAAACAGGCGGGCGACTTCATATTCGTCTTTGCAGGCGAGCAATTTAAAATAGCTTTGTGCAACGGTGTCGGCCAGACCGCTCAGTCCAGGCGCCTTTGCACCTTCGGCATTGCTCATCAGATCGACGCGGTCCTTAAAGCGTTTTGCAAGATCCGCATTTTGGTAGTCGGTCAGTTCATTGACCCGCAGCGCAGTTACCTCTTGCGCGCTTAAAGGCATTTCTTCCGATGGCGCAGATACAAGCCTTTCCACGGCGGCCAAGTCGTTTGCGGCGCGGCGGCCCCAAAGGAAGGCCTGCTTGTTGAAGTCGACGGCGACGCCATTGATCGTGATCGCCTGCTCGATGGATTCGGCGCTTAACGGAATCCATCCCTTTTGGAAGGCGTAGCCGACGGTGAAAAGATTTGACGCCAGCGAATCACCCAGAAGCCCGGTTGCCAGTGTGCTGGCATCGATGAAATCGGCTTCCTGGGTCGTTTCCTTCAAATCCTTCCTCATTCTTTGATCAGGGAAATCAAGATCCGGATCCTTGGTGAAGGCTGCGGTCATGGTGCGGTGGGAATTAACCACGGCACGCGACTGAGTGGCGCTCAGCTTGCTTAGGGATTCGAATCCGCCGGCTGTAACCATATCGCAGCCCAGTAACAAGTGGGCGCCCCCAGCCGGAATTCGGGCGGCGTAAATGTCATCGGGGTTTGCGGCAATTCGTAAATGGCTCATCACAGCGCCGTTTTTTTGGGCTAGTCCCGTCTGGTCCAAAACGCTGACGCCTTTTCCATCCAGATGAGCCGCCACGCCCAGCAACGCTCCGATGGTGACGACGCCGGTACCGCCGATGCCGGTTACGATCATGGAATAAGGCGCGTCGATAGAGGGTAATTCGGGTTCGGGCGGATCAGGGAAGGAAACATCGCCGACTCCCTCGGACGTGCTTTTGCGAACACTTGCGCCGGTCACGCTGACAAAACTGGGACAAAGTCCTTTAAGACATGAATAGTCCTTATTGCAGGAAGATTGGTCGATTGCCCGTTTGCGCCCAAATGGTGTCTCCAGCGCTGTTATGGCGACGCAATTGGACTTGATACCGCAATCCCCGCAACCTTCGCAAACGGCGTCGTTTATGAATATTCGTTCGGGCGGGTCGACGACGATGCCCCGCTTGCGGCGCCTGCGCAATTCGGCGGCGCAGGTCTGATCGAAGACCATTATGCTGACGCCCTTGGTCTGGCGCAGTTCCCTCTGTACGACGTCCAGATCGTCGCGATGATGGAAGGTGACTTCGGATGGAAAATCGCTGCCCGGAGGGTACTTATTGGGTTGGTCGGAAACCAGCGCGATGCGCTTCACCCCCTCGGCGGAAACCTGACGGGTGATCATGGCCACATCGAGGGGACCGTCATGGGGCTGGCCGCCGGTCATGGCAACGGCGTCGTTATAAAGAATCTTGTAGGTGATATTAACGCCCGAGGCGACGGCGGCCCGAATAGCCAGAAGTCCGGAATGGAAATATGTGCCGTCGCCGAGGTTAACGAAGAGGTGGTCGGTTTCGACAAACGGCGCCAGTCCGTTCCAATTTGCCCCTTCACCGCCCATGTGGGTGAAAGTGGTTGTTTCCCGGTCCATCCAGGTAACCATGTAGTGGCAGCCGATCCCAGCCGCCGCCTTAGATCCCTCTGGCACGACGGTGGATGTATTGTGGGGGCACCCGGCGCAGAAGTAGGGCACCCGCTTGATATCGGAATGGGTAGTGGCGTCCAGTTCAATTTCTTTTTGTTCAAGGAAGGCTAGGCGTTCAGCGATACGCGCACTAGTGATAAATTTCTCCAGCCGCGCCGCGATGACCCGGGCGATTCTGGCAGGCGAAAGCTCAAAGGCCGACGGCAAGACCCATTCGCCGTTTTCGTCGAACTTACCAACGACCCTGGGGCGGACGTCTTCGCGCCAGTTGTAAAGTTGTTCCTTCAACTGGTTTTCCATGACCGCGCGTTTTTCTTCGACAACCAGGATTTCCTCCAGCCCGTTGGCGAAGCTGCGCACGCCATCGCGCTCCAGCGGCCACGGCATGCCAACCTTGTACACGCGAAGGCCCAGTTCGGCGGCGTAATCGGGATCAATGCCCAGATCCTCCAGAGCCTGCATCACATCCAGATATGATTTTCCGGTAGTGATGATTCCTAAGCGTGCATTGGGGCTGTCGATAACAATCTTGTTCAACTCATTGGCTTTTGCGAAAGCCAGGGCTGCGTACATTTTGTGTTGCTGGAGGCGGCGTTCCTGGTCAAGCGGGGCGTCGGGCCAGCGAATGTGCAAGCCATCATCGGGCATTTCAAAGTCATCAGGAATGACAATCTTTATGCGGTCAGGATCGATGGAAACCGAAGACGAACTATCCATATTTTCGGTAATCGCCTTCATGCCGACCCACACCCCGGCATAGCGGGACATGGCCCATCCGTACAGGCCGTAGTCAATGATATCCTGAACGTTTGCCGGATTCAGAATAGGTATCTGGGCGTCGACAAAGGCGTATTCGCTTTGGCTTGGGACGGTCGAAGATTTACAGGCAGGATCATCGCCGGCCATCACCAGAACACCACCGTGAGGAGACGTTCCGGCCATATTGCCGTGACGCAATACGTCCCCCGAACGATCAACGCCCGGTCCTTTGCCGTACCACATGGCGAAAACGCCATCGACTTTGGCATCGTCGAACAGGTGGGTTTGCTGGGTGCCCCAGACGGCGGTGGCGGCCAGGTCCTCATTGACGCCCGGCTGGAATTGAATGTTGGCTTTGGCTGTCACGTCTAGGGCGCGCCAGAATTCCTTGTCGACATTGCCCAGAGGAGAGCCGCGGTATCCGGAAACAAATCCGCCGGTTTTCAAACCGGCCTTTTCGTCGCGCGCTTTCTGCATAAGAGTAAGGCGAACCAACGCCTGCGACCCGTTCAGAAAAATACGTCCCGTATTTTGCGTGTACTTATCGTCCAGAGAGAATGTCGCCTCAGCCATAATAAATAAGGCCTCCCGGTTTCGTTAATTGATGGAAGCCTACCGCCAACATCCTCGGCTTACAATCCTTGCTGGTGAGAGTAAGGGAAAATCGCAAGCCTGTGGCTGAAATAGCTTTAAACCCTAACCGAATATTCCCAAACAAATTGGCTTTAAGAAATTTCATTTCCACCTTTTTTTGAATTTCGGGTGCAAATATCATTATGGGGATGATTTCTGGTTTCAGGGGCGATATACCAGTGCCATTCGATTCTTGAGGCGATAGCAGATCAATCATGACCGTTCTCGTTACCGGCGCCGCCGGTTTTATTGGCCACGCCACCGCTTTGGCGCTCCTTGAAAGGGGGCGCCACGTTATTGGCGTTGACAATATGAACGACTATTACGACGTGTCATTAAAGCAATCCCGCCTAGATAATTTGGTCAAGTTCGAAAATTTTGCGTTTGTTCACCTTGATATTGCCGACAAGGATAGAGTAGGCGAGCTGGCCAAGGATCATCCCGATATCGTTGAAATTATCCATCTGGCAGCCCAGCCGGGCGTACGCTATTCGCTGATCAACCCTTTCGCCTACACCCATTCCAATATTGAAGGCCATTTGGTGTTGATGGAAGCATGCCGAAAATTGGAAGGGTTAAAGCATTTCGTTTTCGCCTCGTCCTCTTCCGTTTATGGCGATTGTGAAGACGTGCCGTTTTCATGCGACCAGCGTACCGATAACCCGGTATCGCTTTACGCGGCGACGAAGAAATCAATGGAGATGATGAGTCACGCCTATGCCCATCTTTATAGGTTGCCGCTTACCGGCCTTCGTTTTTTTACGGTTTATGGTCCTTGGGGCCGTCCGGATATGGCTTATTACATCTTTACCAGCAAGATTCTCGCCGGCGAGCCTATTCCGGTTTTCAATAATGGCAAATTGCGCCGGGACTTCACGTTTGTTGACGATATCGTTTCTGGAATTCTGGCCTGCCTGGAAAAGCCGCCGGTTGAAGCCGATCAGCCGCCATTCAGGCTTTACAATATCGGCAACAACAAGACCGAAAGCCTGATGGATTTCATTGCAGAAATTGAAAAAGCGCTGGGTAAAAAGGCAGAAATCGATTTCCAGCCTATGCAGGCGGGCGACGTCCACGAAACCTACGCCGATATCGAGCCCATGCGGAAAGATTTTGGTTTCCAGCCGACCACCGGAATCGACATCGGCATCCCCCGTTTTGTGGAATGGTATAAGACCTTCCACGGGGTATAGGTCGATTCGGAAAATCAGCTATTTATCAAAACAATTCTTCAAAATACCGTTCCTTTCCACGGCCAATAAATCGCCGATAACGGCCGAGCTGTCTTTTCCGCACATGGGCAATTGACGATCCCGCGGATCATTATTTAGGAGCCTTATTGATTCCCAAATAAACCGGGATACCTCGCGCTTGTAGATGTCGCTGTGTGCGACGCCGCCGGTAAAAGGCACCTGATTTCTGATCGTACAGCTTGCGTCGACGAACGATATTTTCTGGCGGTTCAAATCCGGACGTTTGTCGTCGAAATATGTTCCGCACCAGGTAGTCTTGGGAAACTGAAACGGGTTGAATTCAGTATCACTGTTCTTAAGGTCAAGGGCGACTTTACTGGCGTTCTTTGATCCAACCAATGCGGTGTAAAAGGCGGTAGTGTTCGCTTTGTCGAACTCCGACCAAGTATAGATGAACTTTTTTGCAAAATTCTGGTAGTGCCTGAATGGGGCTCCTTCATTGCTTCGTTGCGGCAGGAAGCGTTTTATCGAAAATGCAGCCTCCAATCCGATTACCAGGTCGACGGGTTCCGTAATCCTTTCCTTCAACAGATGACTGCTGAAAACGGCGCGGCTGATAATACGGGCGCCCAGACTATGGCCAATGAGCACGATTTTAGGTTTTTCGGCGTTTGCCTGATGTAGTTTGTCGCGGAGTTTTTTTGCGACCCTGTCAATAAGCAGGTTCATCCATACCATGCCCATTTCGTCAGCGTCGTTTGCTTTGTTGAAATAACTGATCGCCTTAACGGTGACCAAGTTTGTTTGCCACAACGAAGGCCACGAGATTCCAATGATAAGGGGGCGGAAATCCTTTCGATTGCGGGTAATATCCAGAAGGCCGCCGAAAAGGCTGTTGTAATTCTGAAGAGCTTCACGTTGTGGCGTGTTCCATCCCATCGAATAAAGAATTATATGCGTCGGATGAACATCCCTGCATTTAAGGTCTTCGGCAATGTCATCTGCCAGATTTTCGATCTTGTCCCAGCCCATGGAGTACAATTCGGGTATATTTTCATCATTCTTAAGGTCTGATGAGCCGACTTTCTTGACACTTGTCATACAGGAAGTCGGTTGAGAAACATGCTCTGCGGAAAATTCCCGTTGCCCGCATCTGTTAATGTTGAAGCGTCGCCGGTATCCCTCGTTCAAATAGGAGTAGGCGTCATATAGAGAGCAGCCGCGCATTCGCGTGCCGCCGGTTTGTGAATCGATGGCGTCGTAACGTATCAGGTGGGTGAGCAAAGTATGCTTCCCGTCTTTCAGGTAGCCTTGTGCCCGATTCTTTTCGTCCTTTCTCAAGCTTTCCAGCTTTTTGGCGTCGGCATGCTTATAGGACTGATCGAATTTTTCTGAATCATTGGGTTCGATGAACAAACAGTGTTTGTCCTTTTGCCCTGTTGCGCATTTTTGCTCGAATTGATCTGCGCCCGACCACAGATGTCCGCCGATGATTTTCTTTTCGGACTTTTCGAAGGCGATCAAGTAGCCCGGGAAATGCAAGGAAAAACCTCTCGGGTCTTCAAGAACGCGATGCAACGACCAGGACGTTTCGTCGTTGGTGCCCAACCGGTCTTCGGCGAACCGTAGGGAGCTTCTGTTTTCCGGCGCCGTGGCGCACGCTGACATTAGTGGCAATGCTAAAATTAGAGCGGATCGGATTCTCATCGCCATTTCCCTGATTTAAATAAAAAAAGTCAAGACAGGCTACAACCATTAACAGCTAATGAAAATATATAAATACAACTAAAAAATGAGGTCAAGTATTGCTTGTCCTATTGACGCGATGGTTTTCTCCCGCCGGTCAAACATAGACGCAGTCACGGACTGCCCATCAGATCGGGGCTAAACACAAAGCAAAAAGGATAGGTTTTCCTGACGGACTACTGTCCGTCGTCAAACGGGTTGAATTCATCCTCGCCGACTGCCGGTGCGTTCGTCGTAACCGCAGGCGTTGCCCTTTCGTTGACGCTCAGGCGGAAAACGTCGGGCCTGGCATAATGGCCTGTGACGTCAAAGTCGTACTTACCCCTCGCGATGTCCCCCATATCCAGCTCAGCGGTAAGGATGGTTTCTTTCTTGAAGTCGGGTCCGGCCAGTATCTGCCCAAGCGGGCCCACGATGCAGCTACCGCCGCGGGAGAAAACCGTGTCCGGATTGTCGCCCTGAACGGCGGCGTAGTCATTGGGGAAGTCGCTACGCACGGTGCGCTGATTACAAGACAGGACGAAGCAACGGCCTTCCATAGCGACATGCTGCATGGTTGGAATCCAGGTGTCGCGGTCATCGGCCGTCGGTGCGCAATAAATCTGAATACCCTTGTTGTACATGGCCATGCGCAGCATCGGCATGTAGTTCTCCCAACAAATTACCGCCCCCAGCTTTCCCAGCTCCGTATCAAATACGGGTAGGGTTGATCCGTCGCCGTATCCCCAGACCAGGCGTTCAAGCGCGGTCGGCATAAGTTTGCGGTGTTTGCCTAAATAGTTCCCATCCGGCGCGAAGAATAGAACCGTGCAGTATAGGGTGCCGCCGTCGCGTTCAATCACGCCAATGACGAGATGAAGGTTGTTTTCTTTGGCAACCGAACCCAGGAAATCCACGTCAGGCCCGGGTACATCAACGGCGCTGTCATAATAGCGCCGGAAATCTTCACGACCTTCCTGCGTGCGCATGCCGATGCGGGCGCCAAAGTCCAGGCCCTTTGGATAGGCGGAAACGAAGGCTTCGGGGAAAACCGCAAGCTTTGCTCCCTGTTTGGCGGCGTCGGTGGCCAGCGCGCGAACCTTGTCGAGGGTTTTGGCGCGATCGAAGGCGATCGGCGCGGCCTGAATGACGGATGCTGTTATGATCGTCACGGGGTAGTCTCCTCTTTTCAAGGGGCCTGCGATACAACGCTATACAACTCTCCCTTTTGAGTATACGACCTAATTTCTTTTTCCGTTTTTTCGAAGGTTGCTATGCCACCCAAGGTTATCGTTCATCCGGTGTTGTTGTTGTTTCTGCTGGCGTCGATTTGGAGTTCCTCTTTCGCCGTCATCAAGATCGGCGTTGAGACAATTCCGCCGATGACATTGGCTGGTGTGCGCATTGTGTTGGCGGTAATGCTGCTTTTTGCCTATGCCCGGTTTAATGGCTTACGCATTCCGACGGACAAAAGGTTTTGGTGGCTGGCGTTCTGGATGGGATTGTTCGGTAACGGCTTGCCGTTTACGCTGATTGGTTGGGGCGAAGAAACCATCGACAGTGGCCTCGCCGCCATTCTGATGGCCGTGATGCCCCTGACCACATTGCTGCTGGTGCACTTTTTCAGCACTGACGAAAAGCTGACACCGGCCAAATTGGCGGGCATGGTCATTGGGTTCTTTGGCGTTATCGTCCTGGTCGGTCCCGAGGCATTGAAAGGGTTGGGCGGCGACGCGGTGCGCCAGATCGCTGTAGCCGGCGGCGCTTTCAGTTACGCCATTGCGACAACAATCGCCAAAAATATGCCCAGACTGCATCCTTCGGTCAGTGGCACAGTGGTGATGACCATGGGCGGAGCGCAAATGACCATCCTGTCGTTGATCATTGATCAACCATGGGCGTTGACGCCAAGCATGGCGTCGGGCATTGCGGCGGTTTATCTGGGCCTGTTTCCAACCGCTATCGCAACCCTGATCTACTTTCATCTAATGCAGGTACGCGGCGCTACCTTTATCTCCTTCAACAACTACCTGATCCCGGGTTTGGGCGTAATGTGGGGAGCATTGTTCCTGGCCGAACACGTTTCGCTTCAGGAAATCCTTGCCCTTGGTTTGATTTTGACAGGCATCGCTATTGCCAGCCTCAGGAAACGACCGGCAATCTCATAAGATCTTCTCCGATGATGACGGGGCCATCGAAATCCCGACGTACTTCTTCAAGAAGGCTTTTTTCATCAAACATCGGTGGCACGAAATGGGTCAGCACCAGTTTCCTTGCTCCCGCTTCCGCCGCTACCTTGCCGACCTGATCTGACACCGTGTGATAGGCCCGCATGGCTTCCACAGTCTCGGCGGTTCTTTTGCCCTCGATGATAGGTAATTCGCGATGGATCAGAACCTCGTGCAAAAGCATGTCACAATTCCTGGCCGCCTCAATCAGGGCGGGGCAATAAGTAGTGTCGCCGCTGATAGCAAGGCGGGCGCTTGAAGTTTCGAAAATAAACCCGAAGGCATGTTTAACCGGCAGGTGGTTGACGGCAACAACATCAACCTTCATGTCCGTGAACTGAAGCGTGTCGCCTCCTGCGATTTCAATGACTTCCACGTTTAAGGCTGCAATTGAAGGGCGTTTCTCGTGGGCGATGCGTTGATCCAGTTCCGGTTTCCACAAGTCCATCAGGCCGTCAACGAACCGTGTGGTTCCGGGCGGTCCGAAGATTTTCTGTGGCCTGTCACGACCTTGATGCCAGCTAGAAATAATCAACTGGAACAAATCGACAATATGATCGGAGTGAAGATGCGTCAGCAGAAGCGCGTCGATCTTGCTTCCCGGGCATCCAGACTCCAGCAAGCGGTGGGTGACGCCGGAACCGCAGTCGATCAGAAGTCTCGAGCCGGGTCCGCCGTCAACCAGATTGGCTGGACCGTGTCGCTGCAGGTCGACGCTGGGACAGCCGGTCCCCAGAAGAACCAGTTCCATTATCCGTACAGACCTTCCAGATGCTCACCGTAGATTTCAACAATCTTGTGACGGCGTATTTTCATCGATGGCGTCATAAGAGAATTCTCGATGGTGAAGGGTTCGCGGGCAATAATGAAACGCCGGACCTTTTCGAAATTGGACATTTGAGAATTGATTCTGTCGGTGACTTTTGCGAGAGCCTTCTGGAAATCCTCGTCGCTGGACAATATCGTTAGGTCGCTGGATTTGGCGTTTTCCTTCGCCCACTGTTCCATCCAATCCGGATCGGGAACCAAAATTGCAACCAGATGGGGGCGTCTATCGCCATAGGCCATGGCCTGGGCGATTTCCGGCTCCAGGGTCAGGAAGCCTTCGATCCGTTGCGGGGCTATGTTGTCGCCACCGGAATTGACGATGATGTCCTTTTTTCGGTCGGTGATCATCAAACGACCCTTGTCGTCAAGAAGGCCAATGTCTCCTGTATGTAACCAGCCGTCCTTGATGATCTCGTTGGTTGCTTCTTCGTTCATCCAGTAGCCCTGCATGACAAGTTCGCCTCGAACCAGGATTTCACCGTCCTCGGCGATCTTCACGTCGACGCCCTTGGCGGGCGGGCCAACCGTATCGATCTTGTTTATCGTCGGCCTGTTAGCGGAAACGCCCGGGGCGGTTTCCGTCAGGCCATAAGCTTGCAAAATACGCAAGCCCAGTGACAGGAAGAATTGGCCGATATCGATGTTCAGGGGCGCTCCACCGGATATCATCGCTTTCATTCGACCGCCGAACCTCTCTTGTACCTTCTTGCGCACCAGTTTCGTCAACACAGCATTCAACAGGCTGTCGAAGGGGCCAAGTTCTCCGGCTTCCATTTTCTTAAGGCCCAACTCGACGGTCTTGTTGAACAGTTTCTCTTTCATTCCACCTTGTTTTTTTACGCCGCGGGTTATGCGCGAGTGCATGGTTTCATATAGCCTGGGCACAACCATCATGATGGTGGGTCTGGCTTCAAGCATGTTGGCGGCCAGGGCGTCAATTTCGGAATAATAAATCTCGGCGCCTATGGACAGGGGGAAGAACTGACCTCCCGTGTGCTCATATGAATGGGACAGCGGAAGGAAAGACAGGAAAATCTCGTGACCAAGATTTAGGTCTTTCAGTGCGTCGACGGCGCCGATGCAATTGCACAGGATCGCGCCGTGGTGAAGCATCACGCCTTTGGGCGCCCCGCCGGTGCCGGAGGTGTAGATGATGCAGGCCGTTTCATCGCGCTTCAGGTTTTCCGCGTCGGCGATAATGTCTTCGCTACGCTTCGCGCCGGATTCAAGGACATCATTCCACTGAATCAGGTTGATGCCGACATGCTGATCCACTTCCGGCATTTCGATAGCGACGATATCCTTCAGAATATCGGTCTTGATCGCCGCAGGAAGCACCCGGTCTATCAGTTTCACGCTGGAAACGATGGCTACTTTGGTGCCTGCGTTTTCAATAAGATGCCGGTTATCAGCCTCGGTATTAGTGACGTATGAAGGAACAGTAATCCCTCCCGCCGCCATGATGGCGACATCGGCTATCAGCCACTGGGGTCTGTTTTCCGATACCAGCAACACTCGGTCGCCTTTGCGCACACCCAACGATTTCAACCCTCGGGCCAAATCGCAAACCTGTTTGGAAACCTCACGCCAGGAAAGCGATTGATATGTACCGTCGTCCTTGGCCCATAGGAAAGGATTGTCCCCGCCCCATTCAGCTTGGTCGAAGAACATGGCGACAAGGTTGGGCCAGTTTTCCGCGTTTCTGCGTGTCATGCTGCCCTCAGTCTCCTCCAGGTAAGGGAGATCTCTTAGTTAGCCATAAAGGTCAATCAGGCGTTCACCGTATATTTCAATAATCTTGTGGCGACGTATCTTCATCGAAGGCGTCATCAAGGCGTTGTCTATAGTAAAGGGCTCCCAGGCGATAATGAAGCGTCGCACTTTTTCGATGTTCGACAGGTTCGCATTTATTTCATCTACGACCTGAGACAGCGCCTTGTGAAGGTCCTTGTCCTTGGCGAGGACGGCCAGATCGTTCTCCTTGGCGTTGTCCTTTGCCCACTGTTCCATCCATTCGGGATCGGGAACGATGGCGGCGACCAGGTTTGGGCGTTTGTCACCATAAACCATGGCTTGCGCTATTTCCTGAGCCAGGCACAAAATGCCTTCGACGCGTTGCGGCGCGATATTGTCGCCGCCGGAATTAACGATGATGTCCTTCTTTCGATCGGTAATCTTCAATCGACCCTGATCGTCGAATTCTCCGATATCGCCGGTGTGTAGCCAACCGTCCCTGATGCTTTCGGCAGTAGCCTCTGGGTTTTTCCAGTATCCCTGCATGACCAGCTCGCCACGGGTCAGAATTTCTCCGTCGTCAGCGATTTTAACGGTGGTGTCCGTCAAGGGCGGGCCCACGGTGTCAATCTTAATAGCCGAAGGGCGGTTGACGGCAATAACGGGTGCTGATTCTGTCAATCCGTAACCCTGCAGGATGCGCAAGCCTAATCCTAAGAAGAAGTATCCGATGTCTGGATTCAATGGCGCACCACCGGAAACCAGGGCCTTCAATCTCCCGCCGAAGCGTGCCTGAACTTTCTTGCGTACCAGCTTTGTCAGCACCGCATTGACGATGCTTTCCCAGAGGCCAAGATGACCCGTTTCAAGTTTCTTGCGTCCCAGTGCCACTGTTTTATTGAACAGTTGTTCTTTCTTGCCGCCTTGTTTCTGGATGCCCCGGGTAATCTTGGAATGAAAAGTTTCGTACAACCTGGGAACCGCCGTCATGATCGTCGGGCGGACTTCCTGCAGGTTTGTAGCCAGGGTATCGGCTTCGCAGTAATAAATTTCCGCACCGATAGACAGAGGGAAAAACTGTCCTGCCGTATGCTCGTATGAATGAGAAAGCGGCAAGAACGACAAAAAGATTTCGTGGCCAAGCCCCAGTTCCTTCAACGCGTCGCGCGCGCCGGCGCAGTTGTGCAAAATAGATCCATGATGCAGCATCACGCCTTTTGGCGCGCCGCCGGTACCCGACGTATAGATGATACAAGCTGTTTCATCGCGCTTGAGGTTTTCCGCTTCGGCGACAATATTGTCGTGAAGGGCGGCGCCCTTTTCCAGAATCTCGTCCCACCCGTGCAGGGCAACGCCGAAATCCTGAGAACTGATCGGCTTTTCAATGGCGACGATATCTTTCAGGATGTCGGATTTTAGCGCCGCAGGAAGTACCCGTTCAGCAAATTTAGCCTTCGAAATAATGGCGATTTTTGCGCCGCTGTTTTCAATCAAATGGCGATTGTCGGCTTCGGTATTGGTGACATAACCCGGAACCGTAATTCCCCCCGCGGCCATGATGGCGACGTCAGCGATAAGCCATTCAGGCCGGTTTTCCGAGACCAGTAACACCCTGTCTCCCTTGGCCAAACCAAGCGACTTCAATCCCCGCGCCAACTCGCTGACCTGTTTTGCGGTTTCGCGCCATGTAATGGACCTAAACTCACCATTTTGCTTGGCCCACAAAAATGGCGCTTCGCCCCCCTGTTCGACCTGATCAAAAAACATGGCGACAAGGTTGGGCCATGTTTCGGCAATTCTGGCTGTCATTTTTTTTCTCGCCTATCCCTGTTGTCCTTGCCCTCATTTGTATCCAGTCTTATATGGTTCTCGCAAGCATGGAGATTTTAATGCCCAACACCGAAAAACAAGAAAAACTGCCTGAATGGGATTTAAGCGACCTCTATTCAGCGTCCAATGCCCCCGAAATCGAGCGGGATTTTGCCCGCGCCGAATCGCTATCGAAGGATTTTGCCGAACAATACCAAGGCAAACTGGCGGGGCTTGGCGGCGATGAGCTTGGGCAAGCCATTTCGCGATACGAAGAAATCACCGAGATTCTTTACAAGGTGATGAGCTTCGCACAATTGCTATATGCGGCCGATGTCAGCGACGGCGAGCGCGGCCGCTTCTATCAAACTGCTCAGGAACGGGTCACCGATATTTCAACCGTACCCCTGTTCTTCCGCCTGGAGTTGAACCGTCTGGACGACGATGTGCTTGCCTGTCAACTGGAAAGTGACAAAGCCACACACTACGGCCCGTGGATCAGGGATGTCCGCGCTTTTCGCGACCATCAGCTTTCCGACGACCTTGAAAAACTGCTGCATGAAAAATCAGTAAGCGGCCGCGCAGCTTGGGTCAGGCTTTTTGACGAAACCGAGGCGGCGTTGCGCTTCCCCTTAAACGGCGAAGAGCTGAGCATGGCCGACGTGCTGAATTTGATGTCCGACAAGGATGCCAAGAATCGCAAAGACGCCGCGAAAGTTCTGGGCAGGGTTTTAGGTGACAACATCAAACTGTTTTCGCTGGTGACAAATACACTGGCGAAAGACAAGGCTATCGAGGATAACTGGCGTTCTTACCCGCGTCCTATCAGCGAACGCAATTTGTCCAATCAGGTTGAAGACGGCGTGGTTGATGCGTTGGTGTCGTCGGTTCGCGACGCATATCCGAAATTGTCGCACCGTTATTACCGCCTGAAGTCCAAGTGGTTTGGGGTTGATGCGCTGGACTACTGGGACCGCAATGCACCGCTGCCTGACGACGAATCCCGTCTGTACGATTGGGAAGAAGCCCGAAAAATGGTTTTGGATGCATACGGCAGCTTCGAGCCTAAACTAGCCGAGATCGCAGACCGGTTTTTCAAGAAGCGCTGGATCGACGCCCAGTTGCGCCAGGGTAAAGATTCAGGGGCGTTTTCCCATTCCACTGTGCCGTCGGTGCATCCTTATATCCTGATGAACTTCCATGGCAAGGCGCGCGACGTGATGACCCTGGCCCACGAACTGGGGCACGGGGTGCACCAGGTTTTATCCGGGCCGCAGGGGACGCTAATGGCTGATACCCCGTTGACGACGGCTGAAACCGCTTCCGTTTTCGGCGAAATGCTGACCTTCCGCTCCTTGCTGGAAGGTGAGGAAGATCCAGCCCGTCGCCGCATATTACTAGCAGGCAAGGTGGAAGACATGCTGAACACAGTCGTGCGTCAGATCGCTTTCCATACTTTTGAAACCCGCGTCCACGACGAACGTTCGGGCGGCGAACTCTCGCCGGAGCGCCTGGGAGATATCTGGATGGATGTACAGGGCGAGAGCTTAGGCGACGGCATTCGCTTCGATGACGACTACCGGTCCTATTGGGCCTATATCCCACACTTTATTCACTCACCGTTTTACGTTTATGCCTATGCCTTCGGCGATTGTCTGGTCAATTCACTGTACGATGTTTTCAATGCGGGCCATCCGGGTTTCCAGGATAAATATCTGGATATGCTTGGTGCGGGCGGCACCAGAAGGCATAAGGAACTGCTGGCACCATTCGGGCTTGATGCGTCCGATCCTGAATTCTGGAAACGGGGTCTTGGCGTCGTTGCCGGTTTTGTCGACGAACTTGAAGCTATGGAATAGAAAACAATAGAGCAGATCAGGGAGACCAAAATCATGATCATTACCACAACAGACGGCGTCGAAGGGCGTAGCGTTTCGTCCTACTGCGGGGTCGTATCAGGCGAAGCAGTCATGGGTACCAATATCTTTCGCGATATGTTCGCCGGTATCCGCGATATCGTCGGTGGCCGTTCGGGATCGTACGAAAAAGAACTGAAAAACGCGAAAACGTTGGCGATCGAGGCGATGACTGCGGAAGCCGAGGAGTTGGGCGCTGACGCCATCGTCGGAGTCGACCTGGATTACGAAGCACTGGGAGGTAATGACAAATCGATGCTTATGGTCACAGCTAACGGCACAGCAGTGAAGCTGGGATAAATCGCGCCCGAGGTTATCAGTCTGAAACGGCTTTTTGCAAGGCGGCCTGGGCGAGCAATCGCGTGGAGTCGAGGGTCGGCAACGCGCTGTTAGTGTTGTCGATTATGAGTGGGATTTCGGTGCAACCAAGGATGACGGCGTCGCATCCACCTTGCCTTAGACGCTCAATGGAATGCTGAATGTAGGTGACGGCCTCGGGCATGAAAATGCCGTACACCAGCTCATCCATGATAATGCGGCTTATATTTTCGCATTCGGCCGGGTCTGGAATTACGCATTCCAAGGCGTGGGCACTTAGTTTCTCAGGATAAACCTCGCTGTCCACCAGCCATTTCGTTCCCAGAAGTCCCAGGCGACTAAAACCTTGCTCAACCGCATCTAAAGCGACGACTTCTGCAATATGCAGCCAGGGCAGGGGAGAATATGGGGCGACGTGAGCAAACGCGCGGTGGATCGTATTGTCGGGACAAATGAGAAAATCCGCACCGATCGATGCAAGCTTGTTAGCCGAACGAAGCATCAGTTTGCCGATCCCCGCCACGTCTTGACGTTCCAGACAGTCGACGTATTCAGCCAGGGAAGGGGTGTGCATCGATATTTCCGGATGGGCGTGCGCCCCCAGCAATTTTGTTCCTTCGACGCAGATCGTTCGATAGCACAGCGATGCCCCCTCAGCCGAACAACAGACGATTCCGATATGCTCAGTCATGGCATTCTAGGCTGGATTGGGTGCGGTAGCCGAAAAACTCGCGCGGGATTGCATTTTCCCAAGCCATTCCTCCAGCGCCGAAAGTCCAGCAATGGTCTGTTCGCTTTCAGGAACCTGCGCGCTATAGAATGCGATTGGTAAGAGGATAAAGTCGGATATCGTCGGATTTTCACCAGCCAAGTAGGGCGATTTTTTTAGCGCCTCGTCTACGACGCGAAGAGCATGCCGGGCTTTTGGGGTAGCATTTGCTATCATTTCTTCATCAGGCTCGCCGCCTCTGTTCGGAACGACGAGTCTTTGAATGACGATGCTACGTACGCAACTGTCATAGAAATGATCGACGAATGCGGAATTCCACTGCTCCATTATGGCTCTGTCCGCAGGCGTACCCGCCTGAAGAGGCGGCCCATCGAAGGTTTCGTCTATGTAACGGCAGATGGCCGAAGTTTCATAAAGTATGAAGTCTCCATGCTTCATAACCGGAATCTTGGCGAACGGATTCATGGCGATGTGTTCGCTAGAGCCAAACTCAAGCGGTTCCAGGTCATGGGAGATACCTTTTTCTTCGGCGACAAGACGGGCACTCCACGTGTAACTGGAAGGCGCAAAGCCGTACAAGGTAATATCACTCATGATGGAAACTCCCTGAAGTAGTGTTTTTATAACGTAAGCATCTTCCCCGCCTTTTTTAGCAGAGTTTCATTCGACCATCATCCGTGGAAACGTCTATTTGGTGAGAACTCTTTCGGCCGGGAAGGTTACGCTGACTTTAGTGCCGTAGTCTTTTTTGCTTTCAATGTTGAAGAAGCCGCCGTGCAAATCTACAAGTCCCTTTGTCAGGGTTAATCCTAATCCGGTTCCCTCATTCATTCTTTGCGGTCCTGTTTCTACCTGACCAAATCGGGTCATAGCATGCGCCAATTCATCTTGCGTCATTCCGATGCCGGTATCTGTAACTGACAATACCAGTCCCCCTTCCAGGTTTAGTTGCGATGCGACCTTGATGTCTTTACCCCGGGGTGTGAATTTCACGGAATTGGACAAAAGATTGATCAAGATTTGCTTAACCCGCCTTTCGTCGGCACGAAGCGCCGGCAATTCCTCCTGAAGGTCAATGCCTATTGAAATTTCCGCGTCGTTTGCGCGCTGTTGAATGAGGTAAAGGCAAGACCTGACGATTTCAGGAATGTCGATTACTTCTTCGACAAGTTCGACCTTCCCTGCTTCGATGGCTGACACATCAAGAATATCATTAATAAGCTCAAGCAGGTGCTCGCCTGAACTGAGAATGTCCTTAGAATACTCAATATATTTTGGGTTATCGACCGGGCCGAACACCTCATCCTTAATGGTATTTGAAAAGCCAATAATTGCGTTCAGCGGGGTTCGCAATTCATGGCTCATGCTGGCAAGGAATTCCGATTTCGCCTTGTTTGCGGCGTCGGCGGCTTCTTTGGCGCGGGTAAGTTTGTCTTTGGCCAGGACCGCCGCCGTAACGTCCGTACCGGCTCCTCGATAGCCGGTAAAGCAACTGTCTGCGTCGAAGATCGGTTTACCCTTAATTTCGATACAGGTTTTTTTGCCTCTTCTGCTTTCAACCCAATAGCTTATCGAGAAAGGCAGATGCGCTTCCAGGTCGTCCGTATGTCGATGCCACTTTTTCGGGTTTCGTATCCAATGATCCGGTGTGATGAATTCCAATCGGCTTTTGCCGATGACGTCATTGGGATGGATATCGCTGACTTCAAAAAAACGTTCTGAAATAAAGGTAAATCGGAACTCTTCGTCCGTTTCCCAAAACCAGTCGGAAGCGGTTTCAGCTATGGCACGGAACCTTTCTTCACTTTCCGCTAGCTTTGCCGTTCTCTCTTTCACCAGTTCTTGAAGGTCGTCGCGATGGCGTTCCAGTTTTTCTTCGGCCTGTTTGCTTGCGGTAATGTCTTCGTGGGTAGTAATGATCTCAGACCAGTCATGTTCACGCCCCCTGACTACGCGGCTTGTGCATCTGAGATATATTGGTGTGCCATCCATTTTGAAATCGGCGAATTCGTCGATATAAGTAACTTCTCCACTGGCCAAAGCGGCAATTTCGCAAACATAGAAATTACGCCAATTCGCATTGGTGAATGTTTCAAAGCTCTCCTCGTAGCGTTGGAATTCCTCGAACGAAGATGCGCCTAGCATTTCAATTAGGGAATCGTTTGCATCCAGCAACTTGATGACTTTGAGAATTTCCAGCAAATCATTTTCGTTTTCTTCGAAGTACTTCCTGAAATCCGTCACACCTTGCTTGGATAACTGGTCGATTTTGATTTTTACCTTAGAGTAGTCTTCGAGAGAAACTCCTGTCGGGGACTGGTAATACAGTGTGCGGAACCTTCTCTCGCTTTGCCGCAGAACTTCTTCAGCATTCCTGCTTTGAGTAATATCCGTGTAGGTCATGACACGGCCACCGTCATCGGTTCCGTTGAAAGAGACCTCGTATGTCTTTTCTCCTTTAATCGTGATATCCATAGGCAAGTGGTCGTCACCCCATAGCAAATCCAACCGGGTGGCGGCCAATTTTTCAGGATTACCTGTGCCCAGATCACCTCTTTTTGCGATATGCAGCATCATTTCCCAATTTGACATTCCAGGCTTCAAGAAACCTTTAGGGAAATCTAAAGCCGTTTCAAATTGCTTATTCCAGGTTAGTAACCTGCTTGCTGAATCGAAAATCACTACGCCTTGGGTTAAATATTCAAGAACGTTTTCCAGCAAATTGTTATCCGGCTTCGAATCGGCATCCTCCTCCCCGCTATCTACAGGGGAGGCGTCCAAGCTATCTTTGCTTGTCGTTTTTCTCAAAGATGAAGCCCTAATTTCAGCCATATTCGATCTTGGTTCTCAGCTCTTTTTGCCAATGTTATTAGTCAGGGGGGATAGGCCACCCCCCCCAACTAGGCAGCCATACAATCGCAGCAGACTATTTCAAGGAAATGTCTAGAATGTTTCAAAGTGTGTCTAATTTTGCGCCTAGAAAATTGCTTTTTAAGGTGTTTTTTTGCCGAAAAAATTATGATGAACATCCGACTCTACCAATATTTCATGGCGTCTTTGTAAAGACCAGCAAGGTCGTCCTCGCTAACCGGGCAAGGCGTTTGAGCCAGCAGGCGTTGCTGGGCGTAACAGCCCTTGACCAAGGCGGGTATATCATCTTCGCCATAGCCGATTTCCGCTAGGCCACTTGGCAACCCCGTAGCGCGCATCATATTGGAAAGGCGGGTAGCCAGAAGCTCGCCACCATCTGCTGGCGAGGCGTTCGAGGTGTCGGCGCCCAGGGCATCTGCCGCCTGTAAATGACGTTCCGGCGAAGCGGGTCCTGTAAACCGAAAAGCAGCCGGTGCGTTGATCACGACTGACAAACCATGCGGTACCATCGGATTGGCATTTTCGTATCCCTTGGCGACGTACTCATGGTTCAGGCCCGCAACAGAATAGGACATGGCGTGGGGAATATGAACGCCGGCATTGCCGAAGGCCTGTCCGGCGAGGGTGGCTGCAAACATCAGTTGATGACGGGCCTCAATGTTTTCGGGATTATTGACGGCATCGACCAGATAGGTTCCGCCTATGCGGATCGCCGCTTCGGACCCGATATCGGAAAACGGATTTGATCCCTGATAAGGCGGACGTGCGCCCTGTGCCGGTTTCTCGCGCGTGGTGTAAGAGCGCGCGGTGAAGGACTCTATAGCATGAGTCAAAACATCGAAACCGGTCGCGGCGACAACGCCGGCGGGCAACGTGTGGGTCGTTACCGGATCGACAAGGGCCAGGGCGGCCCTTAGGTAAACAGATGAAATACCTGTCTTAACCTGTTGTTCGACCAGATCGAAAACCGCAACGCCAGTGGTTTCGCTACCGGTTCCGCACGTCGTTGGACAGGCGATGTGGGGCTTGATCGGGCCGGGAACGGGCTTGGCCTGACCGATCGGCGCGTTGACATATGCAAGCAAATCGTCGGGATAGGTGGCCAGAAGGTTGGCGATCTTGCAGGTGTCGATGACCGAGCCTCCACCCAATGAAATGTAGCCGTCGAAATTCCCCTCTGCGGCGAAGTCCGCGGCTTCCAGGAAACTTGCGTCCGTCGGCTCGACCTTGACCGCATCAAAAACCACCACATCGACGCCGGCCGCAACCAAAGCGTCCAGTGCCGTCTTCATTGGTTCCGTTTCGACAACGTGATCGTCGGTAAACAAGGCGGCGCGGGTCATGCCCAGGCGCCGGGCGTCATCGCCCAGCTCCTTCAGGGCGCCGGGGCCGAATTTGATTGTCGAGGCAGGTACGGTGAAGACGCTTTCGCCATCGATCAGATCGGGGTAGGGGGCGGTATTTGCCATTTATTGCTCTGTCCTTCATCCGTCACTTGGTGTCGCATATTGTCGCATGGATTTTATTCGGAAAATGATAGCGTCGCGAAGCTTGAAATGAATGGACAGGAGAAAAAAGTGGAAAACATCATAAGAATTGAAAACGGTGAGAAGCCTACACCTACTTTTTCGCCCGCCGAAATGGCCTCAAGACAGGAAAAATTGCGTTCGCTAATGGCGAAGGAAAATGTTGAGGCCGCTCTTTTCACCTCATATCACAACATTAATTATTACTCCGATTTCCTGTATTGCTCCTTTGGCAGGCCCTACGGGCTGGTCATCACCCAGGACAAAGCAGTCACCATTTCGGCCAACATTGACGGCGGCCAGCCATGGCGGCGCACCTTCGGCGACAATGTCATTTATACGGACTGGCAGCGCGACAACTATTTCCGTGCCGTTCAGGGAGAGCTTTCGGCGCCGAAAACTCTTGGCGTCGAATTTGATCACATCAACGTTGAAAATCTTGGCAAGCTGAAGGCGGCTTTACCGGATACGGAAATCGTCGACATTTCCAAAGCGGTCATGGCTATGCGCATGGTTAAATCCGACGAGGAAATCGCCGTGATCAAGAACGGAGCGCGCATTGCCGATATCGGCGGCGCAGCTTGTCGCGATGCGATTGCGGCAGGAGTGCCGGAATACGAAGTGGCGTTGGCTTCGACAGGCGCCATGGTGCGCGAGATCGCCTCAACCTACCCCCATGTCGAACTGATGGATACATGGACATGGTTCCAGTCGGGCATCAATACGGATGGCGCCCACAATCCGGTAACGTCACGGAAAGTGCAAAATGGCGACATCCTTAGCCTCAACTGTTTTCCGATGATTTCGGGCTATTACACGGCACTGGAGCGCACACTGTTCTGTGGTCACGCGTCAGACCGGCATCTGGAATTATGGGAAGTCAACGTCAAGGTGCACCGCCGTGGCCTGGAACTGATCAGGCCAGGGGCGCGCTGTTGCGACATCGCCGCCGAACTGAACGAGATCTACAAGGAACATGACCTGCTGCAATATCGCACTTTCGGTTACGGCCATTCATTCGGCGTGTTGTGCCATTACTACGGCCGCGAAGCTGGGTTGGAACTGCGCGAAGACATCGAAACAGTACTGCAGCCGAACATGGTGGTATCTATGGAACCGATGATCATGCTGCCCGAAGGCATGGATGGGGCAGGGGGCTACCGCGAGCACGATATCCTGGTGGTCGGCGAAGATGGAGCCGAGAATATCACCAAGTTCCCGTTCGGTCCTGAACACAACATCGTTGCGGGGTAGCCGCCTTGTGAAGGACGCAATTTCCGGCTAGAACTGTTTTAAGTATAAGCTTGAACGTTCTTGGGGGAAATTCTCAATGTTCGGCGAGCATTATCCAACGGACGAAACCCTGCGTTTGATCCTGGCGGCCGATCAGGAGCAATGGCTGCTGAAACGAATACGCGAAAGTAAAAGCTATATCGTCGCCATGTCGGCGCTACTGGTGTTGTGCCTTGCTTGGGGAGGGGTTCATTTCAAGGATGCGTTGTCATACTACGATGGTCCCGATTGTTACATTTTGACAGGCGATATCTCGAACCCTCAAAAGATTCACAGAGAGTTTCAGGCCATGGGGCTCAAACCATGTTCTGCGGAAAATTCAGTTGAGGAGAAGCGTGAACCGCCCCTCGGCTGGAAAGACGTGCAGGCCGTGACGACTTTCGCATCTTTGATCCTGATCCTTGTCTCAATCCTGACGTTGATTCGCCACCTTTTTCAATTCAAGAAATACAAGAACTATCTGATCGACCACCGGGCTTTCATGGCGAAATATAATCGCTTGTAGACGATTCAATTAATTATTGAGTCGCTAGCTAAATATTTCCCAAATTGTGAAAATTTCCATGGACTTTGCTGCACCGCAATATTACAAACATCTAATGTGAAACTCGGGCGGGGTTTTACGTTTTGAAACTTATTAGGTGTAGTGGGGAAAGATCATGCCGAGAGACGAAATAGACGCGGAAATTGCTATAGACAATAATGAAATTACGGCCCTGCGCCTTGCGCAATTAAAAGGGCTTGTCGGTATATCGATTGAAGCCAACGAAGCCCTTTCGGCCATTGCCGCCTTGACGCGCGACATCAACGATGTCAGCCATCAAAGTCAGTCTATCGCTGCCGCAACCGAAGAAATGGTGGCGTCCGTCGGCAATATTTCGAGCAGTTCGGAAGCGGCGGCAGTGGATGCCAACAGCGCTTCACAAGCAGTAGAAGAAGGCATGTTTGCGGCCAAGCAGGCCGTAGAAACCATGCAGGGAATATCCGGTGCGGTTAGTGACGCGGCGTCGCAGGTTGATGTTCTAGCCGAGGCCTCGACGGAAATCGGAAGCATCGTTGAGGATATTGAAGCGATCGCCAAACAGACCAATTTGTTAGCCCTGAATGCAACTATCGAAGCCGCCCGGGCCGGTGATGCCGGCAAGGGGTTCGCCGTTGTCGCATCGGAGGTAAAGAACCTCGCCAATCAGACCGCCAAGGCAACCGACGATATCCGCCAGCGCATCGAAAACCTGCGCACGGAAATGGCGACTATCGTTACCTCCATGGAACAGGGCGCCACTGCAGTCGAAGAAGGCAAAGCCGTCATCGAGGATACGCAAGGCAAAATGGAGCAGGTCTCTTCCCGGGTTAATGGTGTAACCGCCAAGATGGGGGAAATCTCCAATATTCTGGGGCAGCAGAAAGAAGCCTCTTCGGAAGTCGCCCAAGGGGTGTCGTCCATTGCCAGGAAGGCCGCGAATAATGCTTCGGAAGTCAACAAAGTTGTCGACGCTATGGATCGCTCCGACGCACTTGTGCAGGAAGGGCTGTCAGAATTGACGGATCTGAAATCCAACGCCGCCGTGTGCACCATTACCCGCTCAGACCACGTCGCCTTCAAGAAAAGAGTGATGGAAGCCATATGCGGGCGCACATCTCTGCACGCCGATGATCTGCCCGATCACCACAATTGCCGGCTGGGCAAATGGTATGACAACGTGTCTGAAGAAGCGATGCTTGGCCATTCCGCCTACAAGGATTTGAACGCGCCCCACGAAAAAGTTCATGCCCACGGGAAAGAGGCTCTCAGGCAATACGCAAACGGCAACTGGGAGCAGGCCATCGAGGAAGCACACAAACTGGACAAAGCTTCCCACGAAGTTTTGACGTTGCTTCAAAAACTAGGCGACGAAGTCCCCTAGTAAGGGCTTGCCTTCGCCCCGCCGTCAAAAGAGCATTTCTTGACTGAATAAATAACATCAGTAAAGTTAGGTGCAGAGATAGTTGATCTAAAGTTGATTTAAGCAACATATGACTTTGGAACCAGATTTCTTCATTTGGGGTTAGCTTTTTCTAAAGCTAAGGGGGGCGGTAAATGAAAATTCAACTAATTGCGGCTACTTTTTTCCTTTTCTCATTGGTTGCGCCGGGCCGGGCGGCGGAGAACCCCCATGGCGTTGCCGTAATCATAGGGAACAAAAGCTATTCCTCGTCGGTACCATCGGTGGACTACGCCCATAACGACGCTCAGGCATTTAAGCAGTATGTTGTTGATGTTTTGGGTTTTCGCGAAGGCAACATCATCGACTTACGCGACGCCACACAAAGCAAACTATTTTCAGTTTTTGGAAATCAAAGCACCCATGAAGGGAAGGTTTGGCAATACGTAAGGCCGAATAAATCGGACGTGGTGGTGTACTATTCGGGCCATGGCGTTCCGGGGCAAAAAGTCCAGCGGGGATATCTGCTTCCCGTGGACGCTAACCCGGATACGCCCGAAATTAATGGGTACCCAATCGACCTGCTTTACAAAAATCTGTCAAAAATCGAGACCCGGTCAACAACTGTTTTCCTGGACACTTGTTTTTCCGGTGAAAGCGCAAAAGGTATGCTGATTAATTCGGCCTCTCCCATTCATTTAGCAGCGAAGTTGCCTTCAATGACGAGTGGTATGACGATTGTTACGGCGGCCCAAGGTGACCAACTGGCTAGTTGGGATAATGAGGCGAAACACGGCTTGTTTACGGAACATCTCCTGGAGGCTCTTTACGGAAAAGCAGATGCGAAGGGCTATGGCAACGAAAACGGCAAGATAACGCTCAAGGAAATAAAATCCTACCTTGACGAAGAAATGACCTATGCCGCCCGACGTGGATACGGGCGACATCAACAGGCAACAGTAATGGGGGACGAAGAAATCGTTCTGGCGTCATACTCGCCAGGCAACCCGCATAAAAGGAAAGCGCTTCCTGAGCCCAAAAAGGAGGTCGCCATTGCACCCGTCATACGAGATCAATCCGATGTCACTCAGGCTATTCGCTTTAAACCAGGCGACCACAATCCCAAAGTTCTCTTTGCAACTGAACGGTGCAAAAAAATTAAACTGTTCGGCCTGAAAACAGTTGGCGACAAAATACTTGGCAAATGGCGGCATCCCAAGTCAGCGGGCCATTTAAGGCTTTCAGTCAAAGAGGATTGGTTGAGCTTTGCTTTTTTAGGCCCTCTAGTCGGTTCAAGCAGGAGCAAGTTTGAAATTAACGGCACGTCGGTAAAAATCAAAATGAACCTGACCCATGAACAGGGAAGTTGCATGATGAAAATCAGCCTGCCGGATATATTGGAAAAGTAGGTTCCGTCTTTCCCGGATTAACCAACAACAGGCATTTCTTGTGGAGCGCGCCTAGTCAGGTATTCGGCGCCGTCTCGGGTGATGACGATGTTTTCCTCGTGCACCATTTGTTTGCCGGTGACCATGGTCATGCCGGGTTCCAACGTCAGGACCATGCCTTCTTCAAGAACGGTCATATCATCGGGGGTGATGGATGGGCCTTCGGTTAATTGCATGCCCAGGCCATGGCCCATGCGTCCGACTTCATTGCCTTGTGAGCCGCCGGCCTGCAAAACGGCCGCCATCGCCGCCCAAAGGTCGCGCATCGCAACTCCCGGTTTTGCCGCCTCGAAACCTGCGTCGGTCGCCTGATAGACGATGTCGTAAGCCCGCTTAGCGGCATTGTCCACGTGGCCAAAAGCGAAGTTGCGGTCGAAGTCGCAGAAGTAACCGTCGAATGTGGCGCCCGTGTCGATAATCAGAATGTCGCCATTTTCGATCACCCTGTCGGTTGGTCCCATGATGATGCTTTCGTATCCGCCGGGGCCGGATCCGGCGATCAGGTAGGGAACCGAATCCGCACCACGCTCAAGCAAGTCTATTTTCATGCGCCGGCAATTCTCCTGTTCCGATTCTCCGGCTTTCAGGGATTGTGGCAGGGCCTCAAATGTGTCGGAAGCCAATTGACAGACGTGACGGATCTTGGCGATTTCTTCGCCCGACTTGACGTTGCGAAGGCTACGGATCAACGGTGTGGCGTCGACGAACTCGTAAGAGTTGTAAAGCCTTTGGAAGTCCAGCATTGGCATACGCATGTGCGTTTCATGGCCCATCGGCGCGCCAATCCTTCCATGTTTTTTGGGAAGCTCCGAAAAGACCTGGGTGAGGAGGGAAATGCCGTCATCGTCCGGTCTCGGCGCGGGCCATGTTCGAATATCCTCGATCCAGGTGCCTTCCATGCCGCTGGCGCCGATTTCCGGGATCACCGCAATCGGGCGACCTTCAAGAGGGACGATCAAAAACCAGGGCCGGGTAGGGCTTTCCCAGAACTGGCTATGAAAACCGCTGAAATAGCGAACTTCCGGCTCGGTAGACAAAAACATGGCGTCAACCTGCAGGTCGTTCATCAGCGCCTGCGCCCGCGCGCATCGCTGTTCGAATTCCGATAATGAGAATCCCCTGATCATTATTTTCGTTTTCCTAACCAGTCTGATGCCACCAAGGCGGTGATAACGATCATGCCGCCCAGATATTGGAGTCCCGTCAGTATTTCACCAAGTAAAATGGCCGCGGCGACGATGGAAATCAGCGGTTCCAGGTTGTTCAGCAATGCCGTCAAAGTCTTGCCGATGGAATGAATGGCGGCGTACTGCAGCACGATGGCGATAGCATAGAGGATGCCGACAGCAAAAAGTCCGGCTATTCCTATTGCCGTTTCCGGCGGCTGGTAACCGTCCATGATGGTTATCATCGCCACGCCCATTAAGGGAATGGCGAACAGATTCGAATAAAACGTGATGCTGATGGCGCCGGCGTGGAGTAGCGCCCGGGCCGAGAACATGAAAATACACATGACACCGAAACCGCCCATCAGGGCAAGAACGATGCCGCGCCAGTCTAATTCATTGAAGGAAGGGCCAATGGCGAGGCTGATGCCCCCAAAAGCGACAAGAAAAGCTAAGATGCGTCCTCTTTCAACGGGCTGTTTATCGACGATCCAACTGGCCGCGGCTACCATTAGGGGCCAGGTGTAGAACAACAACACCGCCAGCCCGACGGGGATGTATGCCACCGAAGATAGATATGTTGCGCCCTGAAATGCGGCGGCGACGCCCACCCCCAGGATAGGCAGGACGGCAGCCTTCGATAAATAGAACTTACGGCGTATCACGACCATCAGCAGGGCGACTGCCAACGCGGTAATGACAAAACGGATGAAAGAAACCGTCCCTGGATTGGAGCCGCCGTCGTAAGCGAGGCGCGCAAGCGTTGTGTTCAATCCTAAAAACGTTGCCGACGACAGCGCCATCAGGCGGCCTAGCCTTGCCTGCGTAAGGAGCTTTTGGTCTTCTCCGGCAATATCTGTCGAACTATTTTTCATCACGGGTTCTGCTTTGCGTCATAAAGTAGAAGAATGCAAGTCTCGAAAATTTGGGCCGGTAGTTTCTAATTGTTTTAAAAGCTGGCCAATTTTTGGCTTTTGAACATCAAATCGCGTCCTTTTTCCCTACTTTTTTAAGGCAACCCTTGTGAAACCTTGGCGAAGAAGGCATAAAACCTACCGGAACATATCCTGCCAAAAATCCGTTCGGAGAATTTAAGGAACTTCTCGATATGAAAATCGCTATCCCCAAGGAGGGCCAGGGTGAAACACGGGTCGCAGCCTCACCCGAGGTTGTGAAAAAACTCGTAAGTCTTGGTTTTTCAATTACCGTTGAAAAGGGCGCGGGCGCGGCGGCTGCATTTACCGACGACGCCTTCAAGGACGCCGGCGCGACCATCGCCAAGGACGCAGCCAGCGCATTAAAAAGCGCCGATATTGTTTTTAAAATTCAAAGTCCCACAACCTCCGGCGCGAAAAGCGAACTGGGGATGATGAAAAAAGGTAGCCTTCTGATGGCAAGCCTGGGCGCGTTGACCAATAAAAAAGACATGGAGGCCATCGCCAAAGCGGGCGTTACCGCCTTCGCCATGGAACTGATGCCACGAATAACGCGCGCGCAGAGCATGGACATTCTTTCGTCGCAATCGAACCTTGCCGGTTATAAGGCCGTGCTTGATGCGTGCGGGGAATACGGCAGTGCGCTACCGATGATGATGACGGCCGCAGGAACCGTTGCACCGGCCAAGGTCTTCATCATGGGTGTCGGCGTCGCAGGCCTTCAGGCCATCGCCACCGCCAAACGCCTGGGAGCCATCGTTACCGCGACCGACGTTCGCCCGGCGACCAAGGAGCAGGTTGAAAGTCTGGGCGGAAAGTTCCTGGAAGTCGACGCGGAAATGGAAAAGGACGCGCAGACCGAAGGCGGATACGCCAAGGAAATGCCGCCCGAATATTTCGAAAAGCAGAAGCAGGTCGTATCCGAACACATCAAAAAGCAGGACATCGTCATCACCACGGCGCTTGTTCCCGGACGTCCGGCCCCTGTGCTGGTCACCGAGGACATGGTCAAGACTATGCGACCGGGTGCGGTGATCGTCGATCTTGCGGTCGAAGCTGGCGGCAACTGTCCGCTATCGGAACTGGGTAAGGTTGTCGAGAAGCACGGCGTTAACATCGTCGGCCATGCCAACGTTCCCGGACGCCTGGCAGAAGACGCCAGCGCACTGTTCGCTAAAAACCTGCTCAACTTCATCTCTCCGCATGTCGATTCAGAAACCAAGGCTTTCAATATCGACTGGGAAGATGAAACCATCACCGGCACCTGCGTGACTCGCGACGGCAAGATCGTCCATCCGCGGCTGGAAGAAGTTAAGGCGGAAAAAAAGCCCGCCAAGAAGAAAACCGAAAAGGCGGAAGAAGATGATTCCGCAAGTAAAGGGGATTAGTCATGGATGCGGCAACGATTGCTGATCATTCAACGCGGCTTGCAAGTGATGCGGCCAAATTGGCTGAAGAAGCACTGAAAATCGCCTCCGAGGCGACCGAACTTGCGGCGATGCCGGCGGCTGCCGGTGGTGGTGACGGATTTTTGTCACTGTTTACTGTCTTCGTGCTGGCTTGTTTCGTCGGATTTTACGTGGTCTGGAGCGTGACCCCAGCCCTTCATTCGCCACTGATGGCGGTAACAAACGCCATTTCATCGGTGATTATCGTTGGCGGCCTTCTTGCCGCCGGACCGGTGGATTTGGACTTTTCAAAGGTCATGGGCTTTTTGGCCGTGACATTGGCGTCGGTCAACATCTTTGGCGGCTTTATCGTCACCAACCGAATGTTGTCTATGTTCAAAAAGAAAAAGAAATAAGGGGAGCCTGAAATGACTGCAAATATGACAGGCTTCGCCTATCTCATCGCCTCGGTGCTGTTCATTTTGTCACTGAGGGGACTTTCATCGCCTGAATCGGCGCGCACCGGTGTCCTTTTCGGCATTGTCGGCATGGTCATCGCCGTCTTCACGACGCTGATGGAACCGGGCGTCATGAGCTATTCCCTGATTATCCTGGGAATTCTTATCGGCGGCGCTATTGGTACGGTTATCGCGCTCAAAATCCAGATGACGGCCCTGCCGCAACTGGTTGCGGCCTTCCACTCGCTGGTCGGTATGGCGGCCGTTTTCGTAGCGGCTTCAGCATTCTATAACCCGGAAGCCTTCGGTATCGGGACGCTCGGCAACATCGCCGGGGCCTCCCTGGTCGAACTTTCACTGGGTACGGCCATCGGCGCTATCACCTTCTCAGGCTCCGTCATCGCGTTTGCCAAGCTGCAAGGCATCATGAGCGGCGCGCCGATCACCTTTATGGGTCAGCACAAGATGAATGCCCTGATCGGAATCGTCATCGTTGCTCTGATCATCATGCTGGTTCGCGGTCAGTCGGAAACCGTCTTCTGGGTTCTGGTCGCGCTGTCCTTCCTGATCGGCTTTTTGATCATTATCCCGATCGGCGGCGCAGATATGCCGGTGGTTGTTTCCATGCTGAACTCTTATTCCGGTTGGGCAGCGTGCGGCATCGGCTTCACGCTATCGAACCCGGCTTTGATTATCACCGGCGCGCTGGTGGGTTCATCGGGTGCGATCCTGAGCTACATCATGTGTAAAGGCATGAACCGCTCGATCTTCAACGTCCTGCTGGGCGGCTTTGGCGGCGAGGTTGCCGGTCCAGCCGCTGGTGCCGGTGGGGGCGAGGAACGCCCTGTCAAATCGGGCAGTGCGGATGATGCAGCTTTCCTTATGAAGAACGCTTCCAAGGTCATCATCGTCCCGGGTTACGGCATGGCCGTTGCCCAGGCACAGCACGCGCTGCGTGAGATGGCTGACAAGCTGAAGGAAGAAGGCGTCGAAGTGGCCTACGCCATTCACCCTGTTGCCGGACGTATGCCCGGACACATGAATGTGCTGCTGGCCGAAGCCAACGTGCCTTACGACGAAGTCTTCGAGTTGGAGGAAATCAACCACGAGTTCGCCACCTGCGACGTCGCCTTTGTTATCGGAGCCAACGACGTCACCAACCCGGCGGCCAAGACGGACCCGACCAGCGACATCTATGGCATGCCGATCTTCGATCTGGAGAAGGCCGGAACGACTCTGTTTATCAAGCGTTCCATGGCTACCGGTTACGCCGGCGTCCACAACGAGCTGTTCTTCAGCGACAAGACGATGATGCTGTTTTCCGACGCCAAGAAGATGACGGAGGAAATTGTCGTCGCCCTTGGTTAGGTAAGAACGAAGCTAAAGATAAAAGGCGGGGCTCCTAACGGTGCTCCGCCTTTTGTCTTGCTACCCTATTCGCTGCCCTTTGCAATTTCTGCAAAAAAGAGACAGGTTCTCGCGAGGAAAAGACATTATCACACCGATGCACGGGGGCGCTTACGTCCAAAACTCCTTAAATTCTACTATCCTCATTAAACGGGGAATTCGCAGTTCGACAAATTTGTGCAGTGTTTCGATAGTTTTTTACAAACGCGCAATTGTTGTGGAAAATGCGATGTTATGAACAGAGCAGAAAAACGACGTCAGAAAAAATTGGCTGCGAAGGCGGCAAAAAAAGAGGGCGGCTCATCGCAAGCCCTGAATATGGCAAAACAGCACCATGCTGCTGGTCAGTTTCCTCAGGCCGAAAGCATATATAAAAAAATACTGGAGACAAATCCCAATCAACCGGATGCTCTGCATTTGCTTGGCGTATTGTCACATCAGGTTGGGAAAGCTGATATTGCCGTTGATCTGATCGGAAAGGCGATCGTCGCCAAGCCCGATTTTCCCGAGGCGCACAACAACCTCGGTAATGCCCGAATGGATCTAGGGCGTATTGAAGAAGCCGTGGACAGCTATCGTGCAGCCCTTGATATCAATCCGGGTTACGCGATGGCGCATTACAATCTTGGAAATGCTCTCAAAGATCTCATGCGCCTCGAAGAGGCTATTTCCAGCTATAAAAATGGCCTGGAAATACAGCCTGATTATCCAGAAATACATCACAACCTAGGCAACGTTCTTTATGATTTGGGTAGACTTGAGGAGGCCGTCGTCAGCTTTCAAAAAGCGATTGCTGTGAGATTCAATTTCACTGACGCTCACTTTAGCCTTGGCAATGCCTTCCAAGATATGGGGCGTGTTGAAGAGGCAATCGCCAGCTATCAAAAGGCTATAGCTTTTGATCCCAATTTTGCAGAAGCACATAACAATCTTGGCAACTCATTGTTGAATTTACACCGCCCAGTTGAAGCTGAAGCAAGCTACCTCAAAGCGATTGCCATCAAACCGGACTTTGCTGAATCTCTAAACAACCTCGGAAACGCACTCAATGATCAGAAGCGCTTTGATGAGGCGATGGCTTATTTTCGCAAGGCCCGTGATATTAACCCAGACTACGCAGAGGCACATTTCAACATTGGGTTTGGATTAAAGCGCCAGGACAAGTTAGACGAAGCCATCGAAAGTTATCGAAAAGCGGTTTCATCCAATCCGGATTTTGCCGATGGTTTCAAGAATCTTGGTGTTGCGCTCAGTGAATGTGGATTACAGGACGAGGCAATTTCTTGCTTTGAAAAAGTTTGTGAGATCGATCCAGAATCAGCCGGCGCCTATTCAAACGTCTTGTTGTCGGAACAATATCAACTTGGTCACAACGCCAGATCATTGCATGAACTGCACAGCAAATGGGATGAGCGGTATGGGCGGCAATTTAGAGCCTTCTGGCCGGAGCATAAAAACACTCCGGAACCAGAACGGCGGCTTCGTCTCGGCTTCGTCTCGTCTGATTTGGGACGTCACCCGGTAGGATATTTTGTTGTTCGACTGCTCGAAAATTTGTCCAAAAATGAAGTTGAAACGATTGCATATTCTGAGCGCAAACCTGATGACTTGACTGAGCGTATTAAGGCGGCGACAGACATTTGGCGCGAGATTCAGGGAAAAACGGATGACGAGTTAATATCTACCATTTCGGATGATGAAATCGATATCCTCATTGACCTTGCGGGGCATACTGGAAGCCGATTACTTGTATTCGCAAACAAACCTGCCCCTGTACAGGTTGCGTGGGCAGGGTATGTAAGTACAACAGGGGTGTCGGCAATTGATTATCTGCTGTCTGACATCTATTCGACCCCTAAAGATGAAGAAGAGTTTTACAATGAAGACGTCATCCGCATGCCGAACGGGTGGCTTTGTTATGATCCACCTGCCTATGCTCCCGATGTCGGCTCTTTGCCGATGAAGAATGATGGAACAATAACGTTTGCGTCATTCAGCAACCCAGCAAAAATAAACAAGGAAGTCGTTTCCGTCTGGGCTAGAATTCTAGCCGGCGTGGCGAACTCTTCTTTGTTGATAAAGTGCAAGGGCGGTAATTCCAGGACTTTCAGGGACCGCCTAACGATGATGTTCGAGGCACTGGGAGTGGATCGCTCAAGGTTGATGATCGAGGGGCGTTCACCGCACGCAGAATTGCTGGCGCGCTATAATGACGTGGATATTGCGCTCGATCCATTCCCCTACTCGGGTGGGCTGACCACTTATGAGGCATTGTGGATGGGTGTTCCTGTAATAACGGTTCCCGGAGAGACATTTGCCAGTCGTCACACCTTAAGTCACCTGCAGGCGCTCGGACTTCCTGAACTGGTGGCTTGCGACCAGGATAATTATGTAGAAATAGCTATTGGGCTCGCCAAAGATTCCGACAGATTAGACGGGCTACGTGCCGGATTGCGCGGTAGGATGGCTAACTCTCCCCTCTGCGACGGCAAGTTATTTGCTGAAGGCTTTTTGGTAAATATGAGGGAAATTTGGCGCAACTGGTGTGTATCTAAGAAATGAACAGAACTCATTCTTCGCTTGTGGATCTTATAGAGATCAGGCCTTTTGTTGACGTGGTTGATATCGGCGCCAACCCAATTGGTGGGGACGCCCCTTACAAGCCACTTCTTGATATGGGGCTGGCGCATGTTTACGGATTTGAACCAAATCCAAATGCATTGGCGAAGTTGAATGCAGTAAAGGGTGAGAACGAAACATATATAGCCGCCGCTGTTTATGATGGCCGTATGCAAGAAATTAGGATCTGTACGGCCGAAAGTATGGCATCACTTTTAGAGCCAAATTCCGACTTATTGAGCTATTTTCACGGATTTCCTGAATGGGGGGAAGTTCAGGGACGCTTTCCGATACCGACAGTGCGATTGGACGACGTCCTTGAAATCCAAAATATGGATTATCTGAAAATTGATATTCAAGGCGCAGAATTGGAGGTTTTTAGGAACGGCACGGATCGTCTAAGCGACTGCCTCGTCGTTCACACGGAAGTCGAATTTTTACCTATGTATGAAGGGCAACCCCTTTTTTCCGAAGTAGAGTTATTCCTAAGAGAACTTGGATTTATGATTCATCATTTTGCCCCTTTGGAGAGAAGGATCGTACAGCCAATGCTCATCGACCAGGACACTAGCAAAGGGGCAAATCAGATGCTTTGGGCTGACGCCGTATTCATCAAGGATTTTACCAAGTTTGATCATCTAGACTCTGCAAGTCTGGAAAAGATTGCCCTGATCATGAATGATATTTATGGCTCCTTTGATATTGTCCAGCGCGCTTTGATGTCGCTTGATAAGAAAAACAATTCTAAATTGAATGAAACATACCTAACCAATTTTTCCTGAGAGTGAGCGCACGGGCATTTCACGATCAAGAACGTCCGAATTGGGTAAGAAACGCTCGTTACCATCGATCCCATGCAATGAACTCACGTTTACAGTTTAACGACTATGGGCAATGGAAAAGCTCTAGATTGGTTGCGTTGTTTATATAGCTGACGCTCAGCGCATGTTATTGATTTTCCCACAGACCCAAGTACTCTCATTCTCATGAATAAACCCATTCTAAGAAAAGCGACGCCCAAAGACGCGCGCCCTATGGCGGAACTAATGGATCAGGCGAGCGAGGGCATGTCGTCGTGGCTGTGGGCCCAGGATGCCGAAAAAGGTCAATCGGCCCAGGATGTCGGCATGAATCGCGCCCGGCGGGAATCGGGTGGCTTTTGCTATCCCAACGCAACGCTTCTGGAAAGCGAGAGCAAAGTCGCAGGAATGCTTGTGGCGTACAAACTGCCCAACGAAATCGATGTGGCCGCGGAACTGGAAGGGGTGCCGGATTTTCTGGCTCCAATCATCGAATTGGAATGTCTGGCGCCGGGGAGTTTTTATATCAACGCTATTGCCGTTTACCCCGAACATCGCTCAAAGGGTTTTGGATCGTTATTGATGAACGAGGCTGAGCGGCAAGCGCTTGATCAAGGACTCGATACGTTGAGCCTGGTTGCATTCGAGGACAATGTAGGAGCCGTCAGACTATACAAACGTCTGGGTTTCAGCATTGCCGGGTCCCGGCCCACAGTAGCCCATGAGAGCGTTTCCCATGCCGGCAACGAGATTCTGATGACAAGAAAACTGGTTCCGTAGAAGCGAAATCAATATGTGATCTTATCGATCTACGCTGGATCAAATTCCAGTTTTTCAATCAGTATATCCAGGGCCTTGATTTCATTTGGATCGTCTCTGCCATCGGCATTCATAATGGATGTACACAAAAGAACCATCAGTGAGGAAAGGTATTTTTTGTTCCTTAGCAGGCTCAGTTCGTTTAACTCAGGCGTTTCCGCCGGGAACTTATATTTTTGGATGTTTTTTAGGCTTTCGTAAAAATTGTCTCGGAATGATTCCCGTTTGAAGTGTTCGCCAATGACATAGCTGAATTTTTCCCAGAATTCTTCCAGCTTATCAATTTCCCTTTCATCTACGTTCCCGTCCGACCAGACCATGAAAGCCGTTCCGTCATTGAAGGCCTTTTCGATTCCGACGTCGTTTTTCACCATCATGCATTCGTGAAGAACGCTCCTTTGGGTTTGGTGACTAAGAAGCATGGTTCGGACTTTCTCCATAGGCGTGATGGCGCGATTTGCGCGAAACCAATTCGGAACGAAAGCTCCAATTAGAAATCCTACGACAGCTCCTTTTAGGATAAATGCCCACAGGTCCCATTGATCTTTATGGCTGACGTCCCTCGTACCTTTAAAAATGATGTCTCCATTTGAGCTAATTCCTTCCATCCAGAAAAAAGTGACTGCGCTGGTAATTGCCAATAACAGAGCGGTCAGGGCGCTGTCCATCCAACGGGCATTTTTTGGTGCTTCGCTGTTTCTTCGCGAATAGGAATCAGCAAGAAACGCAATTGTGATTGCGATAACAAATGACTGTAGGAAATACGGATGCGACCAGCCCAGATCCATCAGAACAAGCTGTTTGTTTTGCATGGAGGTAACAAATTGATCCGCAGGCAGGATTTCTCCTGAAGGGAGCTTTATATCTTTTGCCAGAGGGGTTAACACGTTTTTTAGGTACCTGAGAAAAAACGAGAGAGCCGCCCCGAAAATTACCGCCAGAAAACCGGAAGCCAAGTAAGCAGGGATCGGGCGTTCCTGGGTGTTCTTGTCGTTTTCGAATTTCCAAACGGCCTTGGGGATCAGCGCGGCGAAAACGGCCGAAATGTAAATACTGGTCATCAGTAATGCAGGAAAGAAAAAACTGGGTTCGAAATCCTGCTGACGGGCTTTAACAAGTGTCTCGAAAACCGCTATGCAGATAAAGGATATCGAAATCACAAATGTGAGTACGACAAATTGGCCGCCAGTAAGCATGCTGAGAATGACATTGCCGTTCCCGAACCCCATGCTCGCAATTTTTTTAATTCTCCCTTTTTCAGTGACCTCGGAATAGAGCACCGCCCTGGCAACGAAATGGCAAACCTCGTTCATAAATATCTCGTTGTTAAGGTTAAAAATCTCCCTTTTGCTGTTTAATAATTCTAAATCTTCTTTCGTGCGATCTTCTTTCAAAGAAAGATCATGTTTGGCCTTGAAGTAGTTCTTGGCAAGAGGTGTTATTTCTTCGAAGAGATCATAGATTTTTTCCAGTTCCCTCCCATTGGCTTGCAGAAATTCTTCGTATTTTTTCCCTCTGCGGTCTCTTTTCAGGTTTTTAATATGGATAACCAGTGCTGCGGACTTCGCCCAAAAGAATGAAACGCCGTCTTTGCGGTTAAATTGAAGGTCGTCCGGTTTTAATCCTCTGCTTTCACATAATTTTCCGACTTGCGCCTTCATTTCTTCCGTAAATAGGTAGGGCGTTCGAAGCATGCGAATTGCCAATTGCCGGGCTTCAAATGGAATGTTTCCCCAAAACCAAATTTTGTCTCGGATCGCGCCATCAAATTTGGCGAGACCGGGAATGGAAGGCAGTAGCACTGTTAATCCCAAGGCAACCAAGATGGGGACCTCGACGCCTTTTCCAAGAGTTGTAAGGGTTTCGGGTGCTATGACCACGCCGAACATCGGCAGCAATCCCAATAGCTTGGAAACAAACTCCTCATTTGTTTTAAGAAACACGCCGACAATCACGTAAATCACGATCAGCGTGCCGACATAGAGTCCCAGAAACGTGTAAAACTGAAAATATGTTGTGGTGTACCGGTTAGCTTTGGGTGTGCTGTAGCGACTATATGCATGGATTGCGATAAACAGTCCGCCAAGGAACCATTCTGCCATGTTTCCCTCCATCCATTTTATAGATCCCCCTATGGACGGATTATTGCCTATTCATAGCATTGAAATCAAGAAATACTCTTATAGGTTATGATTATCCCAAAGCAAAAGCGCACCCAAGACTACCTTAGGTGCGCATCAGCAGGTCGCTTAAAATGGAAAAGGGGCTGCTAGAAGCCTTCCCGTTCCAGACGCTTGCGTTCCAACTTGCGGCCGCGGCGAATGGCTTCGGCCTTTTCACGGGCTTTGCGCTCGGACGGCTTTTCAAAAGCGCGGCGCAACTTCATCTCACGGAAGACGCCTTCGCGTTGCAGTTTCTTTTTCAGGACTTTTAGGGCCTGATCGACATTGTTGTCGCGGACAGTGACTTGCACGGGCTTTCCACTCTCTTTCATAAATTTCGGGTGAACGGGTAAAAGACTTTCGTTCCGAAGGTGCGCCTTCTAACATATCCTATTGGCGATGTGAAGGCCTGCGTGGCCGAGGTTTGAAACTTTTTTTATTCGCTCAATGACAGGGAATATAAGGAAAAAATGGCGATTTTGAAGATTGCCCGCATGGGCCACCCGATCCTGCGCATGAAATCGGTCCTCGTCGAAGACCCGACGAGACCCGAAATTGCCTCTTTTGTCGATGATATGAGGGACACGCTGGCCGATTCGGGAGGTGTCGGGCTTGCAGCTCCGCAGGTCCATATGCCCATCAGGCTGGTTATCTTCAGGGTTCCCGCGGCCCGCATGGCGGCGGAACGTTACCGGGCAGCCGGTCTGAGCGAGGAAACCGAGGAAATTCCCCTGACGGTCCTGATAAACCCGGAAATTGACGTTATTGGCAATGAATCAAATGCCGCTTACGAGGGTTGCCTTTCAATCCCCGAAATGATGGGCGAGGTTTACCGGCATTCCCATATTCGTTATCGCGGACTGGGGCTGGATGGCGGATCCATCGAGCGCGAAGCAAAAGACTTTCACGCGCGAGTGGTTCAGCACGAATGCGATCATCTGGATGGGATTCTTTATCCGCAACGGATTTCAGACATGCGCACTTTCGGCTATAATGAGGAATTGAAGAAATCCTTCGCCCAGCAGGAAGATGAAAGAGACCAAACCGATGAGCCGTGAAGACCTTGAGTTGCGTGATCTGATCCTGCTTGCAACCCTGCCCCATGTGGTCTTCGAAGGCTGGAGCGAGGCCGCCGTCAACGCCGGTATCGCCGATCTGGGCGACATGCCCGAAATCGGCTCGAAAACGGCGCTTCATGTCTTTCCCGGCGGTATGCGCGATCTGGCGGCGCATTTTTCCGACTGGGCCGACCGTCGCATGGTTGCCGAAATGGCCAAGAACGATATTGAGTCTCTGAAGGTTCGCGAACGCGTCGCCCTGGGGGTTCGTTGCCGCCTGCAGGTTCTGGCGCCGCACCGCGAGGCCCTGCGCGGATGTCTCGCCTTCCTAGCGTTGCCGCAGAGCGCCGGTTTGTCCCTTAAATGCGGTTACAATACTGTTAGTGAAATCTGGTATGCAGCAGGTGACGAAAGTGCAGACTTCAGCTTCTACACAAAGCGGGCCATGCTGGCCCCGGTACTTGTCTCGACTGTTTTGTACTGGCTGTCAGACGAAGGCGACGGGGAAGGAGATTTCCCCGAGACCTGGGCCTTTCTCGATCGCCGCTTAGGCGATGTTCTAAATATCATGGGCGCACGCAACAGGATGACCAAACGGCTCGGGAAATTGCCGACTCCGTTTTCTCTTTGTAAACGCTTTGCAGCGGTCGCCCAAGCGAGGCGTTAATCACAGGCGGGGACCGCCGCTTTAAGAGGGCTGATCTCCTACCCTAAAGAGCCGAACCTCATCTCAATTTCGCCAAAAAACCCACCTATAAACATTTGTTTTTAAATAATAATTTTCGTCTTTTTGTACTTGATTGACGTCAATTACCGGTTGTTGACACATCCTATGATATTCCCCAATTATTTAAGGGGCATCCAGCCGATTGGAAAGAGTGCGGTTATGTTGAAAAAGCTTCTTCTTGCGATTACAGCCATTCTCATTGCGACAGCGAATAGTCCTGCTGCCAAAGCCGATTCGGCAATGGAATTTGAAGCAGGTGAAGTTTTGGTTGTTAATCCACCAACGACTTTTAGCGCTGAAATAAGCGGGCAAGGCTACACCGTTCTTGAAACAGTGATTTTGGACGGGATGGGTATGGAGCTAAAACGACTCGAAATTCCGGCCAGCATGAGCGTTTCCGGGGCGATTGAATCACTTCATCAGCAATTCCCTGATCTTGAGGTAAACGCCAACTATATCGTTGAGCTGACTACGGACAAATTGGCCCATTAAGAAAAGCCTTCACCCTGTCCCCAGGGAGAAGGCCATCCACTTCAATCGCGTTCCAAAAAAGCTTAGTCGTCGCTTGGTTCTTCGGGTACGGACGCACTCTGTTCGGCGCGGAATTCATCCAAAGCCTTGGCCGCATTGTCGTCGGAAATGGCGACAATGGCGCATGCCAGCATGGCTGCGTTGACAGCGCCCGCCTTACCCAGGCCCAATGTGCCGACAGGAACACCGCCCGGCATTTGAGTCATCGCCAGCATGGCGTCCAGGCCGCCCATCATCTTGCCCTCCATTGGAACGCCAAGAACCGGTAGCGGCGTCAGGGCGGCAACGGAGCCGGGCAATGCGGCGGCCATTCCGGCGCCGGCGATGATGACCTTTAGACCGCGATCGCGTGCGCTGCGTGAATATTCTTCCACCCGTTCCGGGGTACGGTGAGCAGACATAATTTTGCACTCGTGGGCAACACCCAGAGCCTCAAGCCGGTCGGCGGCATTCTTCATGATTTTCCAGTCCGATTGACTGCCCATGATAATTCCGACAACGGGGGACGAAGCGCTCATAAATTCTCTCCTGTAGGCTTTCTGAGGTTGGAAAGCCGCGCATTATACGGGTTGAATTTTCTTTATCAACGGGCAACCGGGATGATAGCATTTTTATTAGTTGTTTGAGGGGAAGTGTAATGGCGGAAATTCCTATTTCCTCGCCGATTCGTACGGTTCTTCCCGCCGATAAACACGCGAAGGACCAAAAGCGAAAACGCGACGAGACGAACAAATACCAAGAAGCTTCCGAGCGCGCCCAACAGAATGGGGAGCGCCAGCGCGATGTCTTTACCGTTATGGACATTCCGGCCGTCGAAGTCACCCCACAGGTGCAGGAAACCCTGAATCATATAATGGGGGAATTCGACAAACTGCGCGACGAATTGGAACATGCCCGCGCCCATATCCTCTATCTGGAAGAGTTGTCGGAATCCCACACGTTTCTGCCGGTAATAAACCGTCGCGGCTTGCACCGGGAATTGTCGCGAATGCTGGCCCTGGGTGAGCGGGCAGGGGTGGTCAATACATTTGTTTGTTTTCATGTGCGCAATATCGAGGATATTCGCCGCAGGTTTGGGCATGCCGCCGCCGAAGCCGGGTTGACATGGATTGCTGAGACACTAAGCGCTAACTGCCGTGATACGGATATCGTCGGATCCCTGGGAGGGCATGATTTTGGCGTTATTTTGACTCTCGCCGACAGCGAAAACGCCGGCGAAAAGGCAGCGGAGATGGCAGCAATACTAGAGCAGGGCTCATTCCCCTGGGACGGCGAAAGATTATCGCTGAAAACCGCTTTCGGCCTTCATTCTTTTCAAAATGGCGATAGTGCCGAATCCGTATTACTGGGCGCCGATGACAACCTGCTTTTGCGCGAACGCGAAATGGAAAACAGGGAAAATTAGGCAATAATGTCGGGAAGAATCTGGTTTTCCAATGTGGAAATCTGATCCTTAATTGATAGTTTTCGCTTTTTCAGGCGTTGCACCTGAATTTGGTTAAAACCGCCATCTTCGGTTAGCCGATCAATCACGTCATCCAAATCTCGATGTTCCGTGCGCAGTTCAGCTAACTTGTTCTGTATCGCTTCAAATTCATCCATCGCTATGGATTATATCAGATTTTTCCGGAGAAATCGCTTCCAAATGTCACAAGAAAAGGTTCTGAAACGCCGTTTTTCTGGATTTTTGGCAGCCGATGGCGTAAGATTCCCGGCAGTTGAAACCTGAAGCAGGGAGGACGATTACGATGAGTTCTGACGACAGGCTGGAGGCCCTTAAGATTAAACATCAGACACTGGCCCAGGAAATAGATGAAGAAGAAAAAAGGCCTCACCCTGACGACATTCATTTACACGAACTTAAAAAACAAAAACTCCTTCTTAAGGATCAAATTGCGGGTCACGGCGGCTAGAACGTAAGTTTAGCTGCTTTTTTACGCCGATTTTGTCGCCCCGAGCGGAGAGGTTCGCTCGGGGTGAATCGCGTCTGGACCGGTTAATCGTTTTTAAACTGGTCCCGCAGCTTGAATTTTTGGATTTTGCCGGTCGACGTTTTTGGAATATCGCAGAAAACGACCGTACGAGGGCACTTATAATGAGCCAGGTTGTCGCGGCAGAATGCGATGATGTCGGCCTCGCTTACGTCACCGGCATCGGCTTTCAGTTCAATAAAGGCGCACGGCGTCTCGCCCCATTTTTCATCGGGCTTGGCGACAACGGCGCAAGCCAGTACGGCATCGTGCTTATAAAGCGTGTCCTCGACCTCGATTGACGAGATGTTTTCACCCCCGGATATGATCACGTCCTTAGAGCGATCCTGAATCTTGATATAGCCGTCCGGCTGCATAACCGCCAGATCGCCCGAATGGAACCAACCTCCGGCAAAGGCCTCGTCGCTGGCGTCAGGATTTTTCAGGTATCCCTTCATAACAATATTGCCGCGGAACATGATCTCGCCCATGGTTTCGCCGTCCCGTGGAACCGGTTTCATGGTATCCGGATCCATAACCTCCAGGCCATCCAGTACGTGATAGCGAACGCCCTGTCGGCCTTTCAGGCGCGTTTGCTCCTCAATGCTCAAGTCATTCCACTCCGGATGCCAGGCGCACATAACGGCGGGACCATAGGTTTCAGTCAGGCCGTACACGTGGGTGACGTCGAATCCGATCTCCTGCATTTTTTGCAGCGTTGCTGCGGGAGGGGGGGCGGCTGCCGTCATGGCGTTGACGGTATGGTCGAATTTACGGCGCTCTTCGTCGGTCGCATTGATGATGAAGTTCAGCACAATCGGCGCACCGCAGAAATGGGTGACCTCATGATCGGCGATGGCCTTGTACATTTCACCGGCGTTTACCGCGCGCAGACACACGGATTCACCGGCGACCGCCGCCAAGGTCCAAGGGAAGCACCAGCCGTTGCAGTGGAACATCGGCAGCGTCCATAAGTAGGTTGGATGATGATCCATGTTCCAACCTATGATGTTGGAAAGCGCATTCAGGTAAGCGCCGCGATGATGATAGACGACACCCTTGGGATTGCCGGTGGTGCCGGAAGTATAGTTCAGAGAGATGGCGTTCCATTCGTCATCTGGCAGGGACCATTCGAATTCAGGATCGCCCGAATTCAAAAAGCTCTCGTAGTCCGTCTCGCCCAGCATTTCGCCGTCCAAATCCGCTTCGCTGTCATCGATATCGATAACCAGAAGGTCGTCATTGCCCAGTTCTTCCAAGGCCCCCTTGACGGTGGGAGCGAATTCCCTGTCCGTCAGCAACACCTTGGCTTCTCCATGGGCTAGGCAAAACGCGATCGCGGCGGCATCCAGGCGTACGTTCAGGGTGTTCAAAACGGCTCCGGTCATCGGCACGCCGAAGGCGGCTTCGTACATCTCCGGTGTGTTCGCCCCCATTATCGCTACCGTGTCGCCAACGCTTAATCCTCGGCCTGCTAGGGCCGAGGCCAGGCGACGTGCGCGGGCGTAGGTCTCTGCCCAGGTAAATCGCTTCGCGCCATGAATAAGGGAAGTTTTGTCCGGGTACACATCCGCCGCGCGGGCCAGCAGGCTTAACGGCGAAAGCGGCGTGAAGTTGGCCTTGTTGCGGTCCAGGTGCTGCTCGTAGATGTTGGCGCTCATAAGCGAAAAAAATCCTTGCCTGAAATAATTGAGACGAGAGAATGCCACAAACCGACTCGCCAAAAGAAGCCTTTTTCGCGCACTGCGGCAACGTTTGAAAAACGTAAAAAGTAAAGGCAAGAACCTAAATTAAGATACGCAATTGCGTTCCCGCCCGACGGCACTATTCACGGGCGTAGTTGCCCCGTTAAAGAACACCAAATTTTTTACCTTTTGGGGGGATGGGTCTGTTGAGTGCCGAGATTTGGCGCCGTTGGAGACTGTTACTAAGTAGCGCGGACATTGAGGAGGTTATGAAAAAGCGACCGATGTTAGCTGGATGCGGGTGTTTTCAGGTGACCGCCCTTCGGAATTTAGTTAAAAATTTGATTGAAGGAACGACGCTAAAGACCAGATGTTAATAGGGGATAATCTATCTGAAAGGAAACCAACTATGGTACGTCTTCGCCTTTTTTTTCTTGTTTCCTTCCTCTTCATCCTTGCCCCGGTGTCGGAAGTCCGCACGGAAGAGAACAGGCGGTTGAATTTGGGTATCCTTCCCTACTTCAGCGCGACAAAACTGATTGAGATTCATAAGCCCCTTGTTGAACATCTCCGTTCCAACCTGGGGGTGGAGGTCTCTGTGGTCAGCGCCCCTAACTTCAAACAGTTCCAGGAACGGACCCGGGGAGGCGATTACGATCTGGTGTTTACTGCCCCCCACTTTGCCCGATTAGCCGATCTGGAAAGCGGATATCAACGAGTGGTGATGTCCACACATCGCGGCCGCCCCACTTTCCTCGTTAAAAAGAACGGCCCCATCGTTTCCCTAAAAGACCTAAAAGGGGGGAAGATCTCCCTGCCGCCGCTGAAGGCAATTAATCACCACGTCGCCCTTAAAGCCCTGAGAAACGAGGGGCTCAAGCCTGGGGAAACCGTGGAGACGATCATCACTCCTTCCCACGCCAGTGCCTTGCTTGCGGTGCTGAACGGACAAGTGGATGTAGCGGTCATGGGCAAATCTCCGTGGGGCACCTACGAGAAGGAATACAGCGACCGCATCAATGTCCTGGCGGTATCTCAGGATTTTCCCGGCTTTCTGGTCATGGCCCACCCGCGTCTCTCCAATATCCGAACGAAGGAAATCAGTGAATCCTTACTGGGACTCAATTCCACCCCCGAAGGAAGGGCTTATTTCAAGAACAGCGCCCTGGAGGGTTTCGCTCCCATCGACGATGAGACGATGGCCGAATTGGATCCATACGTTAAGGCTATTTTCGGGGTGCAGTAGCCGTGCTGTTGACAGGCGTCAAAAAGTCTCTGCGTTGGAAGCTGATCATCGCCAGTATTGCTGTCTTGGTCTTCGTTATTGGTCTTCTTGCAGTCAACAGTGTGCGCTTATTGAATCAAGCTTCTGAAGGCTATGGCCTTGCCCATCAAGATGAAATTAGACCTCTTCTCAATGCTTCCCTCGCGCCACTTCTGTTTCAAAGAGATTTCGCCGCGATCCAGGATTTTCTAAACGATTTGAACTTCGATCCTGACCATGGGTTTGTCTTCGTCACGGTCCTTGACGACCAAGGTCAAATCGCCGGGGAGAGGGGAAGCTACGAAGAAAGCCCTGCAGTGGCGGAAGAAGTCTACACCTCGGCAGTTTCATTGGAACTTGCCGGAGAATTCATCGGGGAGGTCCGCTTTGGCTACTCCCTTGCCTACCTGAAAAAAGCCAAAGAGGCACTGCTCTTCCAAGGGGCATTTATTGCAACACTGGGGATTGTGCTCGCCTTGTTCCTTCTTGGGGCCATCGGCCTGGTGCTTACCCGTCACATTGCCGGTTTGGTGGATGGTGCCAAGGTTATGAGCGAGGGTGAATACAATGTAGCCATAGATATTGCTTCCGAAGACGAGATTGGTCAGTTGGCGGACAGTTTTAACGAAATGGCGGTGGCTGTGAAGGAGCGTGCACTGGAACTGTCAGCCAGTGAGGAACGTTTTAAAAACTTCGCTGAATCTTCGTCTGATTGGTTTTGGGAGATGGATTCGAAATTACGGTTTACATACGGAAGCGAACGATTTTTCAACCTCACTGGATATAGTCACGATGACGTCTATGGTCGCGAACGCAGGGATTTAATAAACCAGGAGCTTGAGGATATAGACAGTGAGAAATGGCGCCGGCATTCAGAACAATTGGATAACCACCAGTCGTTCAAAAACCTTGAATACAAGATAATGACGAAGAATGGAAAGGTCCTTGATATTTCAATAAGTGGGAATGCTGTCTTCAATTCTAATGGTGATTTCATCGGATATCAGGGGACTGGAACCGACATCACAAAGCGCAAGCAGGCCGAGGAGGAATTGGCTCGGCACCGAGATCATTTGCATGAACTTGTTATGGAGCGGACAAAGGAACTGGAATTCCAGAAACTTGCCATTGACGAACACGCCATCGTCAGCATCACCGACGTAAAAGGAAACATTACTTACGCCAACGATAAGTTTTGCTCTATCAGTGGTTATACCCATGAGGAATTGGAAGGAAAAAACCACCGCATAATAAAATCCGATGAGCATTCAGCAGAATTTTACGCGGATATGTGGAAAACCATTGCCAACGGAAATATCTGGCAGGGCGAGATCAAGAATATCGCGAAAAATGGGGACCACTATTGGGTCATGTCCACGATAGTTCCCTTCAAAGATGATAAAGGAAAACCTTTTCAATATATTTCTATTCGCACGGATATTACCGAGCGTAAAAACGCAGAAATTGAGATAGTGGCAGCCAACCGTGCCAAGTCTGACTTGATGGCCAATATGAGCCACGAACTGCGGACGCCCCTCAATGCCATTATCGGTTTTGCAGATACGATGAAATCTGAAGTATTTGGCCCAATAAACAATAACAAATATTTGGAATACCTGGATGATATCCGCAACTCTGGGGAACATCTTCTGATGCTTATCAATGATATTCTAGACGTTTCCTCCATTGAGGCTGGCGCCCTGATACTGAATGAAAAAAATGTCGATCTTAGTGATGCTATTGATCGCTCGGTTCGTCTCATTGGACCGCGGGCGCAAGCCGGGCGAGTGCTCGTAACCTCTTCAACCGATATTGAAATCCCGATGCTCTACGCAGATGAACGGCGGATTAAACAGGTTTTGCTCAACTTACTCAGCAATGCGGTCAAGTTTACGCCTGAAGGTGGGGAAGTCTCGGTAAACGCGCAATTGAAAGATGATGGCTCAATTGCTGTTTCCATTGCCGATACCGGAATGGGTATGGATGAAAAAGAAATTACCGTAGCGATGAGCAAGTTTGGACAGGTGGACAGCGGCCTTGATCGCAAGCACGAAGGAACGGGATTGGGATTACCCATGACGAAGGGTTTGATTGAACTTCATGGCGGAAATTTGGAAATTAAAAGTAGGAAGGGCGATGGTACTTCGGTAACCGCAACTTTCCCCAAGCAGCGGGTTATTGAAAACGTCCGATAAATAGAACGGTAACGGCTGTTTCTGCCAGTCCTCAAAATAGACCGTTTTTCAAAGCAGTGTGAAGCCCAACCCAGCTTTGCCCAAAAAGATTTTCTGTAGCGACTAAGCCGCATGCAGCCTAGGCGGCTTTCGCAACAAACAATCGCCAATCTTCCCCAGTCAATGCAAGCTACACGACCACCCAACCATGCGTACTTCGGGCGGACCGATTAATTCCTTCGTTGCAAAAGTCACCGAATGGATCGGGCCGTCCAGATTGCGTTGCCAGAATTCGATGAACTTGTGCAAAACCGGAAAATGGGGAGCCAGGTCGTATTCCTGCCAGATATAGCTCTGCAGCAAAGACGGGTGGTCCGGGCGGTGATACAGAATTTCCGCCGTGGTCAGGCTATATCCTTTGAGTTGACGTTGCAGGTCTGACATTTGGACCTCCTTCGTTTTTTCAATCGCCCTACCACTAATTATATGTTGTCTGAAGCGACACATGTCAATAAAATCCTTAAAAAACAATGCATTAGCAGCACCTTGGCCGGAGTGCTGACAGCGTCTTGTTGGCACACGCAGCTTGGCGGCAACAAGAAGACGAAGGGGCATTGACCCGGACGTCTCGTCTTGAGATGCTAATGGAGTCGTTTGAACGCTATGGAAAGGCGGGTGCCATGCGATATGTTTGGGAAGACACATATGCCACTGGTAATGAAAAAATAGACGACCAGCATCGCACTATATTCGATGCTGCGAATGTGCTTTTTGATGCTGTCAAAAAAAGCCGGGAGGGTGAAATCCTGGACCAGGCTTTCGATTTGTTGCTGCAGTACACCAACACTCATTTCAATGACGAAGAAGATTATTACAGGGAAATCGGCTCGTCGTTGCTTAAGGCTCAGCAGGACGAACACCAGCAACTGATAAATGAACTTCGCGAAATATGGCACGAGAAAAGGCATGGTTCCACCGATGCAGGAACCGATCTCGATTACTGGATGGAAAAACGCTTGATCCCCCATATCATCGCCGAGGACACGCGCGCCCAAAAGGCAAAATAGTGGATATGCGTCTGTTATTCATTGATGTGTTAACCCACAAGAGGGGTGGATCGGCTTTTTTTCGGATATCTTCAAAAAAAGTCTGATTTCCTTGCTGCATGCGCGAAACCCCCTTTGCATCCGGGGCCGTTTTCCATCAAAATCGCTCATTCGAAAATTACCATGTCCTGCGCACCCTTGGGGAAGGAAGCCTGGTCATATAATTTGGGGGAAAGACGAATAGGGAAAGACATGACTAATCCGTATACCGAAGCCCATTCACGTTCGCTAACCGATCCGGAAGGATTCTGGGGCGAGATCGCCGAGGACATTACCTGGACCAAAAAATGGGACAAGGTCCTGGATGACACCAACGCGCCTTTCTACCGCTGGTTTACCGGCGGCGAGTTGAACACCTGTTACAACGCGCTGGACCGCCATGTCGAAAACGGTCGCGGCGATCAGGCGGCGCTGATATACGACAGCCCGGTTACCGGCGGAACGGTCAAAACCTATACTTATTCCCAGTTGCGGGACGAAACGGCGAGGTTCGCCGGTGTCTTGGCGAGCCAAGGCGTCTCCAAGGGTGATAGGGTGATTGTCTACATGCCCATGGTGGCCGAAGCGGTCATCGCCATCCTGGCCTGCGCGCGCCTGGGGGCGGTCCATTCGGTCGTCTTCGGTGGCTTCGCCGCCAACGAACTGGCGGTACGCATCGACGATGCCAAGCCCAAAGCTATCATCAGTGCTACCTGCGGTATCGAAACCGCCAGGATCATCGAATACATGCCGCTGTTGAACGGGGCGATTGATCTGGCGAGCCACAAGCCGGACGCTTGCATTATCCTGAAACGCCCAGAAGCAGACGCCCAACTGACGGAGGGACGGGATGTAGACTGGGCCGAAGCGATGAAAACCGCCGAACCCCATGATTGCGTCACAGTGGCTGCCACTGACCCGCTTTATATTCTTTATACGTCTGGCACGACCGGCCAGCCCAAGGGCGTCGTGCGTGACAACGGCGGCCACGCGGTGGCTCTGAACTGGACCATGAAGGCCGTCTACGGCATGGATCCCGGTGATGTGTTCTGGGCGGCTTCGGACGTGGGCTGGGTCGTTGGTCACTCCTACATCGTCTACGCGCCGCTTTTGAACGGCTGCACCACCATCGTATATGAAGGGAAGCCGGTCGGCACACCGGATGCGGGTGCTTTCTGGCGGGTGATTTCCCAGCACAAGGTGCGCGCCATGTTCACCGCCCCGACGGCTTTCCGCGCCATCAAACGCGACGACCCGTCTGCTGAACTTCTTAAACAATACGACATGTCTAACTTCGAGACCCTTTTCCTGGCCGGTGAACGCACCGATCCCGATACCCTGCACTGGGCTGAGGATAACCTGAATGTCCCGGTTATCGATCACTGGTGGCAGACGGAAACCGGCTGGGCCATCGCCTCCAACTGTATGGGCCTGGGGGCGTTCCCGGTCAAACCGGGCTCGCCGACAAAGGCCGTTCCGGGTTGGGACGTTCAGGTACTAGACGAAGCCAACAATCAGGTTCCGGCCGGCGATATCGGCGCGATTTGCTGCAAGTTGCCGCTGCCTCCGGGAACGCTACCGACCTTGTGGAACGCCGATGATCGTTACAAAGAAGCCTATCTGGAGGAGTTCCCCGGCTACTACAAAACCGCCGACGCCGGTTATATCGACGAGGAAGGCTACCTGTACATCATGGCCCGTACTGACGACATCATCAACGTCGCCGGGCACAGGCTTTCAACCGGCGGCATGGAGGAAGTGCTGGCCGCTCACCCGGATGTCGCTGAATGTGCCGTTCTTGGTGTCGCTGACAAGTTGAAAGGGCAGATGCCGGTTGGTTTCCTGGTGCTGAACGCGGGCGTGGACCGTGATCACGGCGATATTGTCACGGAAGTCGTCGCCATGGTGCGCGAAAAGATCGGTCCCGTCGCCGCCTTCAAGACGGCAACCGTGGTCAACCGTCTGCCGAAAACCCGTTCCGGCAAGATCCTGCGCGGAACCATGCAAAAGATCGCCGACAACGAGGACTACAAAGTCCCCGCAACCATCGATGATCCGACAATTCTGGATGAAATCACGGTGGCGCTGGAAGGCATCGGGCTGGCTTCAGCAAGAGATTAGGGCTGGCCTCTCAAGCGCCGGGTAGGGTCTCTGACCCCCTTGGCTGAGCCGCTTGAAGTAATAATTATTTGGTGACAGCCATAAAGAAAAAGGGCTCCCGCATAGGCAGGAGCCCTTTTTTCGTTCGATTTGAGGAGACCTTATTCTTTTTCGGGGTCCGGACCCGGCATGGCTATGGGATCGCCTTCGCCAGCGTCTGGAGACGGCATTTCAATTGGTTTGGAGCTGGTGTCCTCCTCAATAGCAAGCTGTTCGGATTCCGGTGCAGGTAACATTTCCGGATCGGAGGCCGTTTCAGCTTCGGGTGAGGGTTCAGGCGCTGGCTTGAACAGTGTTTCGGCGGTCGGCTCCGGCTTGGGTTCAGGCGCGGTTTCAGGTTCCGGCATGGACGGCGCGGGCGCCTCATCCTTGGATTTGTTGGGTGCGTGTGTCGTTCCGGCACGGGCACGGGCGATGGCGACGACCTTTTCCAAATCATCGGCCGAGCACAGGCCTAAACCGACCGGATTTTGCGCCTTGATGTTGGCGGTGTTCCAGTGGCTGCGGTCGCGGATTGAATTGATCGTCGGCTTGGTGGTGCCGATCAGTTTGGAAATCTGGGCGTCGCTCATTTCCGGATAGTTTTTCAGCAGCCAGGCGATTGCGTCCGGGCGGTCCTGACGTTTGGAAACCGGTGTATAACGCGCGCCTTTTTTCTTCGGCACCGGGGTGCGGTCGGCAGCCGGATTCAGGCGTGTTCCCGGATCGCCCTGACAGCGCTCGATTTCCTCCATCGTCAGCTCGCCCGCGGCGATCGGATCGAGACCCTGCATGCCAATGGCGACCTCATCGTCGGCGATGGCTTGAACTTCAAGGGCATGAAGGCCACAAAAATCGGCGATCTGCTCGAAAGAAAGAGCGGTATTTTCAACCAGCCACACGGCCGTGGCTTTTGGCATCAGCGGATGCGTCATCGCTTGGTGTCCTGTTTTCAAATAACGGGATTAAATGCACATGAAAGCATTTGTTGAGACAGCTTTTAGTGTATTTCGTTGCCTCCGTAAACGGTTAAGTCTTAAGTCAACAGGACGATCTTGCCTATATGTTCCGAGCTTTCCATCAGTTCGTGGGCTCGTTGGGCTTCGTCCAATGCGAAAGTAGCGTGAATAAAGGGAGAAATCTCCTCTGACTCGATAAGAGGCCAGATTTTCTCCTTCAGTTGGGCGGCGATTGCCGCCTTGAAGTCGACCGAGCGGGCCCGCAGAGTTGACCCGCTGATGGTCAGACGCTTCAGCATCAACTGCATCAAGTCGACCTCTACTTTGCTGCCCTGAAGAAAGGCTATGTTGACCAGGCGTCCGTCCTGAGCCAGCGCTTTCAGGTTTCGCTGTACATAATCGCCGCCGACCATGTCCAGTATAACGTTGACGCCTCGACCGTCGGTAAATTCCTTTACCGCCTCTACAAAGTCCTGTTCGCGGTAATTGACGGTCAAATTCGCACCCATCACTTCACAAGCGCCGCATTTTTCGTCGTTGCCCGCAGTTGCGATTACGGGAGAGCCCAAAGCGCTTGCCATCTGGATGGCGGTGGTGCCGATGCCGCTGGACCCGCCGTGAACCAGGAATGTTTCGCCCGGTTGCAAACCTGCTCGTTCGAAGACGTTTGACCAGACTGTAAAGAAGGTTTCGGGAACCGCCGCCGCCTCGTCCATTTCAAGGGTGGACGGAATGGGCAGGCATTGGGGGGCAGGGGCGGCGCAGAATTCGGCGTACCCGCCGCCAGTGACCAACGCCATAACGTTGTCGCCGATAGCCAAATCGGTTACTTCGTCGCCAAGACCGATGATAGATCCGGCGATTTCCAGTCCAGGAATGTCCGACGCGCCTGGCGGTGGCGGATAAGCTCCCTGGCGTTGCAGGACGTCGGGCCGGTTAACCCCGGCGGCGGCGACCTTTATCAGCACCTCGCCGGCTGCCGGTTGGGGCAGGGAGCGGCTGGTGGAAACCAGTTTACCGTCTGAAATTTCGATGCAGTTCATGGTGTCGGGCAGCATTGATACTCTCCATCTTTAAAGGCACCCAGAGGTCTAGATCAAACAGCCCAAAAATGAAATCATTTTAGGGCTGATAATTTGATCGTTATTTTTGAATCGAGCAACTTATCTGCGTTCAATTAATCGCAGGTTGCTCTAATGTTGCGAAGCAGGAAACAAGCAACAAGCTACACACAAGGGGAAGGCCCATGGATACGGATGATTTGGAACCGCCCAAGAAAAAGGCTGAACAAAAAGACCTGGAGGTCATGTCGATAGAGGCTTTGGAGGAGTATATCCAAGAATTGGAGGGGGAAATTGAGCGTGTACGAGGCGCAATCAAACTGAAGGAAGCGGCCAGACTGGGAGCCGAAAGCGCCTTTAAATCCTAAAAGCTGATTTCCGCGTTAACCCAATGTTAAGGGTGTTTTGACTATGCTTTAGTGTCGGATGGATGTGGGTCTATTTCAGGCCGTCCTAAGAGCATTCATCCCGACGCCTCCCTGTAAAACTCGCCGCCCCTTTTTTGGGGCGGCTTTTTTTTTCGATTCCGCGTAAAATCGATTTTCTTGTCAAGAAAATTGATTTACATCCCCCTTAAAATGACCCTTGCCAACCCCTACATGCTTGGGTAGAGTTCCTGTCCAGCCAATAAAAAAATAATGGCGAGTTTGACAGGTTGAGGCATTTAGGGCCGCCGATTTTTCGGTGGCCCTTCGCTTTTTTAAAGTAACGGTGTGAAGCGTAATGAGTACGGAAAAGGTCGAACAATCGCTATCCAGAACCGATTATCCATACATCGCTACGGTGCCGACACGCTGGGCCGATAACGATATCTACGGCCACGTCAACAATGTCACCTACTACGCTTATTTCGATACCGTCGTGAACAATTACCTGATTGATGAGGGGGGCTTGGATATCTTCAACGCGCCCATTATTGGCGTCGCGGTGGAAACCATGTGCCGGTTCACCGAATCCGTCGCCTATCCGGAAACCATCGAGCTGGGTTTAAGGGTCGCCAGTCTGGGAAATTACAGCGTGCGCTACGAACTGGCGGTGTTCAGAAAGGTCGGCGAGACGGCGATTGCCAGCGGCCATTTCGTCCATGTTTTTGTTGATCGCGCCTCAAACAAACCTGTATCCATTCCCGGCCCCATCCGCGCCGCCCTGGAACGAATTACTTGAGAGAAGAAATGAACGACATTCCACAAAATCCAAGCCGTGAAGATTTCTCATTCTGGTACGATATGGCGACGCGCTGGAATGATAACGACCAACTCGGCCACGTGAATAACGTGATCTACTATTCCTATTTTGAAGCCTGCGTCGTCAATTTCGTACAAACCGAATGCGACAACGATTGGATGAATTCGCCATGGATACCTTACGCGGCGGAAACAAGTTGCCGGTTCCTGCGCCCCATCGCGTTCCCGTCGCACCTGAATGTGGGCCTGAATATTACCCACATCGGCCGCTCTAGCGTGAAGTATTCCCTTGCCTTATTCGTCGAAGGGGAGACGGAAGCAAGCGCCACCAGCGAATGGATTCATGTCTGGGTCGATCGCGAAAGCGAACGGCCCATTCCCATACCGGAAAGCGCAATGAACGCCTATACGCGGCATAGAAAGTAGACCTAGAGAGGCCGTACGCTCCGTATTCCAAATCATTTCAGGGAAGGCTGCCGGCGCTTCATTTGATTGAGAATTCAGTGACGAATATCAGATCGCCAGCCGCTTTCTTGTGCATTCTTGGCGGGCTCTTCCATACAGGCGGTACAGCCTTTCGAAAAGGCGAGAAACAAGGGGATAAAGCCCAGAACGCCTAGCCACCGTAAATGGCCTTCGAAGGAAAAAAACAGCGTGAAAATGACGGCAGCAGGCAGCAGTTTCATGAAGATCACGAAAACCGAACCGAGTTTCGCCATTTGACGCTTCCTCTTTAGTGCCCCACCCCCGGGAACTCAAAGAGTAGAATCATTCTAGAACAAACTGCATTTAAGTGAAATCACTTAAATGCAGAATATTTGATCGATATTTAAGGAATCGAGAAACTTATGCGTATGTTAAAACGCTGGTTGCGCTAGTCGTGCCATTAACAAATGGAAAGAGGCAAACATTTTTGGCTTAAAAGTGCCACTTCTTCAATTATTTCGCATTCGTTGGATTAAAATAGGGTAGAGGCTATTCGAGAAGTACTTTCTGTGTCATGCGTTGCAGGGTTTCGATCATCTGAAGGCCGAATTCATCGCCGTCTCCGGTTATGCGGTCCTCGGCTACCCGGTTGATTGCTTCGACGTAAAACCGGACGACTTTCATCAGACGCGGTGTCCAGGCGACTTGCATTTCGAGAAAGCGACATAGATCATTTCCAATTATTGTGATCAAACGGTAATCAAAGGTCCCGGCTTCGCCTTTAAGGTCATGCACCAGTCTAAAAAGGACAGTGCGCCTGGATTGGTCATCAGGTTTATCTTCCAACGCGGAAAGAGCAGCCTCGATGCGCTGTAGTTCTTCCGGAAGCCGATTTACGAACTTCTTGCCTAGATCATCGATAGCGCTCTGAGCAGCCGAGAAATTAATTTCTCTCGCTTCACTAATATTCGCTCTGTCCTTTAGTGATGATTGTTGTTCGGAAATTCTTGTTGCAGGTTTACTCGCCATATTTTGTCCCATGGAAGCCTCCTTGTTCCTCGCGCCAGAGTTGACGGCGATGAAAAGGCCACCGCGACTCCCCCCCCCAATACGGCAGCCGGTTTTTAATTATTTCTTTAGTCTATGGATAGATCAGGCACGCAAAGCCGCGATCCAACCGCCCAAGGGCTATTTTGTACGCCAATCGACCACCCCTATTTCGCGATAAAAGACTACTTCGTGTAACCGCTCCAACTTAGAATTGTTATAACATATAAGTTATTCAACCGATAGCAACATGCTAGGCGGAACAGAACAATTCTGTGGGTATCATGTGGATAACCTGTGGATAACCAATAGGCATCAGAAGCCCATCCGTCGCGACTCAATTGTAACCAATGAAAAGGGCCGTACGGTTTGAATCCGTATGGCCCTTTTTTTGGCTAGCACTTTCGGCTTTAATCAGGCTGCTTTGTTTTCAAGCTTTTTGGTTTTGCCGTCCGTGGCGATTTTGATCGTGCGCGGTTTCTTTTCTTCCGGCACTTCACGGGCTAGTTCGATGTTAAGCAGGCCGTTTTCAAGTCCGGCGGCGACGACTTTGATGTGGTCTGCCAACTCAAACCGGCGCTCGAAAGACCGTCCGGCAATGCCGCGGTGAAGGTAGCTGACGCTGTCATCCTTCTTTTCGACTTTGCCCGTGATAAACAGGGTGTCTTCCTTGACCGTGACGTCCAGATCTTCTTCGGCGAAGCCCGCGACGGCCATGGAGATGCGGTATTTGTCTTCGCTGAGCGCTTCGATGTTGTAGGGCGGGTAGGACAACTGGCTGTCGTCCATTCTCAAGGCCTGATCGAATTGGCGCTGCATGCGGTCAAATCCGACTGCGAAACGGTGAAGGGGTGTGAAATCAATGGTACGCATAGCTTTTCTCCTTTTAAAAAGCGAGAGTTTCAACGGAGTACACCTTCATGGTCGAACTCCTAAGTGATTGTGATCATTGGACCCGACAACTTCGGCATCCATCATCAAAGGGGATATAGGAGGGAAAATTCGAGGCCGCAAGACCCATAAGCGTAAAAATACCTGAAGGTACGAAGTCTCGATAAATGTATTTCAAAGTTACCAGTTTCGCACCCTAAGACGGGTATTGCGAATAATAACCATTTGTGAAATATTTAATTTTAATAATTATTGATTAATGGCTCTGCGATACTAAAAAAATTCATCCAATTCGAAATAATGGCATCACGACGATCTAGTTTTTTTCCAAGTTTCTTACTTATTACCTTCCTCGCGGAAATTTTTTCATTGGGCATTCCTGTGCCTGTCGCCGGCGCACAGGAAAAGGTGACGCTGGCGACCGGCGAATGGAAACCTTTTATCTCAGAAGAACAGCCCGATTTGGGCCCGCTTAGTGAAATTGTTCGCCGGGCGTTTAAGCGGGTAAATATCGAGACAGAATACGTTTTTGTACCCTGGAAAAGGGCATATGTAGATGCAGAAAGGGGAGAATATGACGGGTCTCCGGCGTGGGGATTTACCGAAGAACGCGCTGACAAATTTTTCTATAGTGACGCCATTCTGATCCAGGAAGATTACGTATTCTATAAAAAATCAAAACCCCTGAATGCGCGAACCATAGGTCACTTGGCCGGCTTGAAGTATGGCAAGATAAGGGGCGGTCTAATCAGAAAGGAATTTCGGCCTTACTTTAATCAGGGCGATGCCAACGTTATCGAAAATAATAGTTATGAAGGCCTTTTCAAAATGCTGATAGCGGGCCGAATCGACTTTATACCTCTTGGAAAATTTATCGGAATTCAGACAATAAGAAATTCGTTACTACAAGAAGAAAAGGATCAGGTCGCTTACCTCGATAATCTGATTAGACCTCTTTCCTATTACTTGATCATTCCCAAGGTGAAAGAAAATGGCCACGAGTTGATCACGGCGTTTAACAAAGGCCTTGCTGCCCTAAAGGAAAGTGGCGACTACGATCGTATTCTCGATACTGTTTATGCTAGGTGACGCCCCGGCCCCCCAGAAACATTACTCTTCAACCGCTAGTATTTTTTCAAATTCCTTCCAGTAAAGTTTCTCTCTGCCGATGGGAACCAGATAGGCAAGAGTTTTTTTAAATTCTTCTGTATTTCTGTACTTTATCAATACTTCGTTGATGGCGGCGATAGCCTTTTCACCCGATGGCGTATCGGAACATGCATAGGCAATCCAGCTAACCCTGTTTTTTGCTTCTATCGTCGGAATACTGACCAGCATATCTTTAAAACCTAATTTTTTTTGCTGATAGCGAACCATAAACTCGTACTCCAGTACGTAGTCGACCCTTTTGAGAAGCAGCATCTTCAACAAACCGCCAATCAAGTCCTCCCGAATTCGAATATAAATATTGTCGGCTTTTTCGAGATATTTAAGTCGAACGGATGAAGACATGGCATCGAGTTCAATTCCCGGAGCGATACCGACATGATCAGCCAAAATCCGATTATAGGTAATTCCATAAGGCCGATTGTAGCCAAAGATAAGGTCTTGGTTGGTAAGCAATTCCTTAAAGGAAACCTCTTTGCCGTAAAGATGTCGCGTAGATTTGTGGACCACGACGTCATGTTCAAAAAAAACGCCGCTCGGAGCCGACACCCGGTAAGCGCCTTTAATGGATTCGCGTTCATTTGGCGGGCGATACCATAGGATGGAAGTGCACACGAGAGGTCCTTTCCTCATCATGAGCAGTTGCCTTTCCCAATTTGGGGACACCACGATTTCGTGCTCGTATTGGGTCAATTTTTCTATCATGAACCTGTCAAGCAGGTCTGCGTACCCGTTTCCTTTGTCTATCCCTTCAATAATATATCCCGGTGGAAACGAGGTTGTGCCCCAGACCAGGGTTTCAGCCCCGGCAGCCGAATTGCAGGCGACGAACGCCAGAAACGAGAATGCTCGTATTGTCCTAAAAATAAATTGTGAATTCAAAATACCGGAAACCATTTGAACTTCCGGTCGTTTTGGCAGGTTAAACAGCAATCTTGCAACCAAAGTCCAGACACTGATTTCTGTAAATTTCATCCGACTAGGTAAGCTCTTCCATTTTTGGCCAATATTTTCGAATGACCAATTTCCCCAGCATCGACTTTTCTATTCGACGAAATCAAATTATGAACCCAAGGGGCTAAACGTAAAATACAAATTGTATGATTTCAGCATACGACAATTTTTCTATTCTTGCCCGGCATTGGAAAGCAGTGTTCCATTTTCACCTGCATCACTTCCAATAGCCCAATAACACTTATCGATTTGTGTATAGAATAGATCCGTGGAGACTTAAAAGCAGTCCAACAGAACGCACGCGAAGCGACTCAAATGAACGCCCTTATTTCGAATTTCCCATTTGCAGCCAACAGTCATTTCTTAAGTCTGTGACTCATAGAATTTATTCGTCGTTCCACACAACTTCATAAAGGATTGGCGGTTCGTCGAAACCCTTCATCTCGTAGGGACCGCGATTTTCGAAATTTACCTGCTTACCGGCGCAAATGCCCCTGACAATTTCGGAAACAAAAATCTGGTCCGCTTTGGCCTTATCGACAATACGTGCAGCCATTTGAACAGTCGATCCGAACAGGTCGTTGTCCTCGGAAATCGGTTCACCGGCATTGATGCCTATTTTGATGTGCAGGGGAAGATCCGGGTTGTTGGAGTTGTGTTTGGCGGTCTCGATCTGGATTTCCATCGCGCCTTCAACGCCGTTTGATGTGGTTGAAAAGGATGCCATGATCCCGTCGCCGGTATGCTTGATTTCCTTGCCGGTGAACTTTGTCAGTGCTTCGCGAACAATTCGGTTGTGGGCGCGCACGATTTGCTGCGCCACCGCATCGCCCAGGTCCTGGGTCATCGCCGTCGATCCGGCGATATCGGTGAACAACACGGTAACCGGACCGGTACTTTCTTCTTTTTGTGTCGGCTTGTTCCAGTCCTCCAGGGCCTGGCCCAGGTATTTTGCGGCTTCTGGATTCTTTTCCATGTAGGTATTCATGGCGTTGCGGCCGGCCTGGAACATCTGCATGTAGCGGGCGTCGGCCAGAAGATAATCTTCATACTTATCGGCGAATTTGGCGGCGTCGGCGTCTTTGAAGCCCATCAAGGTAACCGTTTCGGCGAGAATTTTGGTTAGGGAATAATGATCCAAATTCTTCGTCTGGCCCATGGTTTCACAGGCTCCGGCCAGGAACAAGTTGAGCCCAAACTTGTTGTAGCTGTCCAGTTTTTTGGTGTCGGCCCCTGATTTCTCCAACCCTTCGCTTAAGAAAGTCATCAAGTAGACGCGTTGCTTTTCTGCATGTTGCGACAATGCAGCGGCCTGTTCCTGTTCGGGCTTGGCTTCTTCGGGTTTTTCGGGCTCTTCTGGCCCTTCGGGAATTGAGGGATCTTTAGGCTTGTCTTTCTCCAACTCCTCTTTCAACGCCTTGGCGTCTGCTTCAGCATCACCAGCCGTTGACTTCAAGCCTTCTTCGGTCGGGTCCAGGTCTTCGTCCTTCTCGATAACCCGTTTTTCCTTTTTCTTAGTCTTTTCCTTTTTCGGCTTTTTCTCTTTCTCTGGTTTCGGGGCCTTCTGAACGGCGGCACGGGGTTTCCTAGCACGAGGCGCCCTGGGTCCGGACAATTCGTTCTTCTTCATGAAACTCATTGACATGACCACGGCGCTGACAAGGAAGATAATGATAAAGACAATAAAGACGATATTGGTCTGCATGTTGGAACTTAGTGAAGTGCCACGCAGGGCCATTACCGTACCGCCAGCCATCAGGGCGGCGATGGTGACGGAAAACAGAATGATCAAAAGGATCTTGACCAGTACGCCAAGGAAGGAAGATTGCTTGCCTCCGCCTCTACTTCTCCCCCTTTTTTTGCGCTTGGAAGCCTTCCCTGCCTGATAGAGAAAATCGTCGTCGCTATCGCCGTAGTCATCATCATCAAAGAAAGAGGAACCCGCTGCCCTGGCGGCGCTATCGTCGGATTGTTCGTTGGCCAGCGCCTTGGTCATCGGTTTACCAGAGGCTTCGTCCACGCCGGCCGAGCGGTATATGGTCGATTCCAGTGTGTTTCCTGTTACGTCGTCATATTCTTCGAGGATCACCTTGACCATGTCGACGCTGGCAAGTTGGTCGAGAGTTTTGGCTTCTTCGACAGCGGAATCCATTTCAGAGGCATCATGGCGGGCGTGAATCTCCCAGCGGCCCTTCTGGAAAACATGAACCTCGAATATGATCTGTTTGGCCACGGCCGACCCCCACGGCGAAAAAAGATTTACCGGATTACTGTATCCAGAAAACCTTACCAATAAATCAACAAGTTAACAGGTGCAGGAACAACCCTGCAGTCAGCTAACTATAAGTCAATATGGGGATTTATGACATCCCGAATGGCGTTCACTAAAAAAGGCGCCATCCAAGATGACGCCAGAAAGCGATGCGCGGAAAATTGACAAAATTTAGTCGTCGTCAGATTTTCCTAGAAAGACGATCGCCATCGGTATGGCGGCGATGACAAAAGTCGAAAGAAAGACGATAAACAGAATGTTTGTCGCGGCGTTGCTGGAAATATTGGAATCCGCAATATACATCCCAGTAAACCAAGTAAACAGTGCACCGACGATTGAACTGAACCCTGATATCAGGGCGATGCTCAGAAGAATGCTGACAAGCGAACGACCGCTCTTTTTTTTCTTGCTCTTGCGGTTTCTGTTTACAGCGGGCGAAACTTCCTCGGCCTTTTCGCCTTCGTCAGTTTTCTTCTTCTTGCGCGGTGGCTGGTATTTTTTCTGCCCCGGGGCGTAGACGTTGTATTCTTTGGACGTCCCTTCCTCGGGATCGAAGATTTCCTGAATCACCTTGACGCCTTGAATGTGCTTTTGGCCATCCAGGGCTTTGGCTTCTTCGATGGCCTGTTCTTTTTCAGACGCCGAATGACGGCCGTGGATCTCCCAACGACCGTTCTGTTTTACAAGAACTTCATAATGCGTCTGATGAGCCATTCGTCTTCCCATCCCCATGGGGAACGAAGTTCAGGAAATTGCCCCCAGCCAGCACTTAGTCGTGCTTAAGACCGAAATCCGCGAACTTCTTGTTAAACTTTGCCAACTGCCCACCACTGTCCAGAAGGCGGTGAACGCCGGTCCAGGCAGGGTGTGTTTTCGGATCAATGTCCAGTTTCATGGTGTCACCTGCTTTGCCCCATGTGGAGCGGGTCGTGTAGGTGCTGCCGTCAGTCATCTGGACGGTTATTTCATGGTAATCGGGATGAATATCTTTTTTCACTTTTCGTGCTCCTGAAATCAAGCCGCCCTATATACTCTTACATTTTCCTACGTTCAAGTAGTCATATTGCAGTTAGCAGCCTGACTTGTTATATGCACATTCACTTGCCGAATCCGTAGGCAAGAGTATAGCCGTATATATTAACGGAAAATGAATAAGAACAACACCTTACAATGATATTAACCCGACATCATATCGATACTCCGCCAGATGCCAGCAAACCTAGAAAAAGAGAGACATAATGCCCGTAAACGACCAACTCTTTGAAAGATTAGCGGAAAAAACGCTCCAAAATCTTCTGGAAACCATAGATGACGCCCTGGGCGATCTTATGGATGTCGATATGGATGGTGGGATTCTAACCATTGAGCTGGAAAGCGGCGGCCAGTACGTGATTAACAAACAATCGCCAAATCGCGAAATCTGGATGTCCTCTCCCTTAAGCGGCGCCAAACACTTTTATTTTGACGACGAAAAGAAATCCTGGGTCGATACCCGCAACGGAGATGACTTTTTGGAAATTCTGTCCGCAGAACTGGCGAATGCGGCCGGAAAGCCATTTTCCCTGGTATAATTTTGCCTTTTTATGTCTTGGCGTGATTGGGCGTACGGATTGTTTTTAGTCCGCGCAGGCCAAGTATGACGACAAGTCCCATAACGGCGGCACCCCCAAAATAGGGCCAGTCCAACCCGATGAACGAAAACATCATTCCGGCCCATGCAGGGCCGACGACGCGAGCCAAGGTCGTCGCTGATCGTCCGACGCCCATGACGCCGCCTTGCTCATCAGCCGAAACCTGAAGCGAAATAAGACTGTTTAAAGAAGGCGTAATAATACTGAAACCGTAGGCGACGATAACCATTGCGCCTAGCAGGGTAGCCAGGGAATTGGTAAATGGGATCAGCAACATTCCCAGCGCCAGTGCTCCTGCGCCTTGTATGACCAAGTTTGTTTCACCGAACAACCTGGCCAATTTTCCCACGAGCCCCCCCTGAATCAGCGCCGCAATAATACCGACGAAGGCAAAAAGATATCCGTTTTGCTGCGGTCCCCAATTCATTCGCCGTTCGGACCACATGGCGAAAGTGGTTTCCATTCCGGCGAAGACAAAGGTTGCCAGGAAGGACAGCGTTATCAAAAGCCCAACCCCGGGCTTGGCCAAGGCGTCACGGAATTGTTGGGCCCGATTCTTAGCGGGCATCTGGGAAAGCCGGTTGCGAATGTCTTCGGAAAGGGACTCTTTAAGCATGAAAAAAGCCATGCCCAGGGCAATAAAAGACAGACCCGCCGCAGCTAATGATGGCGTGCGGAAATCAGCATTTACTGGGTCAGGCCCGGCGAGAATGCCGCCGATAGCTGGCCCGGCAATGAAACCGAGTCCGAACGCCGCACCAATGGCGCCCATGCCTTTGGAACGGTTTTCCGGGGTTGTAATGTCCGCGACATAAGCGAACGCGGTGGAAATATTACCCGCCATGAAGCCGCCAAGGCCGCGGGCTATGAAAAGCATTAGCAGGCTGTTGGAAAATCCAAGTAAAACGTATGACGCAGCCGCGCCTGCCAGTGTGATCAACAGAACCGGACGGCGACCGAAACGGTCTGACGTGCGACCCCAGAAGGGAGCAGCGATAAATTGAGTAAGGGAGTAAGACGCCATCAAAAAGCCGACCATGGCCGGGCTGGCGTCAAAGTGCTCACCAAAAAAAGGCAGCAAAGGAATGATAATTCCAAAGCCGACCAGATCGATGAAGACAATAAGAAACAGGATTAGCATTAAAGAACGTCTGTCGCAGCCTGGAATGAATAAAAAGAGAGTTTAGTCGTGGCCTAAATGACTGGATAGTCGGGGGGATGTCAACGATTTAGCGCTGTGTCATTTTCATTTCGATGCGGCGATTGCGCCGATTGGCGACTTCATCCCTGGCTGGGTCCAATGGGCGGAATTCACCAAAACCGGCGGCGGCAAGACGATCGGCAGAAATTCCCTCGGCTATCAGGAACTTAACCACGGAAATCGCCCGCGCCGCTGACAATTCCCAGTTGGAGGGGAATTTCCAATTCGATATAGGAATGGCGTCGGTGTGCCCGTCGATGCGCAAAATCCAGTCGATATCACCGGGAATCCGGGCCGTAATTTCACGCAGGGTCGCGGCCAATTGCCTTAGCTGTGTTTTTCCTTCCTCGCCAAGCTCGGCAGAGGCGGAAGCAAACAGGACTTCTGACTGGAATACGAAGCGGTCCCCAACCACCCGAATGCCCGGTTGATTGCCCAGGACTTCACGCAAGCGCCCAAAAAACTCCGAACGATAACGCGACAGTTCCTGCACCTTTGAAGCCAGCGCCGAATTCAAGCGCTTGCCCAATGACGAAATCTGCACGCCCTGGTCTTGGGCTTTCTTTTCGGCGATCTCAAGAGCCTCGGAAATACGCGCCAGTTGATCTCGCAAGGCCGCCATTTGGCGGTTTGCGAGCGCCACCTGTGCGCGGGCGCTTTCGGCTATATTTCGTTCCTTGGCAATTCCCTTGTCCTTATCAGCCAGTTCCTTGTCTTTTTTATCCAGCTTGGACGACATTTCGGTAATCTGGGTTTCCATTTCGTCGCGCAAGGCTTCCAGAGCCGCGATGTCATTGGACAGTTTCGCCAGTTCCTGAATTTTGGCTTCGATGGTTTCCTTATCGGCTTCAATTACCTGGAAAGCGTCCGCCAGTCTTGCGGACAAACTTTCCGTTTGCTTTTCCGCCGCTTGCGCCCTGTCTCTCATGGCTGAAAGAGAAGCGTTCAGGTCGTCGCGCATGATCACTGAAGCCTGCAATTCTTCTGATAACTGGGCGACGTTCATGCGCATGTCATCATTGGCCTTGCGTTCAAGGGCCAAAAGGTCGCTCATGTCGGAAATTTGTACCTGCAATTTGCGCAATGCCGCATCACGTCCCGACAGCGCTTCGCCCAGGAAAAACTGGGCAAGCACAAAAACCATCAGCAGGAAAATAATAACCATCAACAGCGTCGCTAAGGCGTCGACGAAACCGGGCCAGATATTTGTGCTTCGTTGGGTTCGGCGCGCGAGGGTGGTCATTTCACCTGCCTTTTATGCGTCCTTGCTGGCGGCTATGGTTCGGGCAAGCAGTTTAATCTCGCTGCGAAGCTGCTGAACGATGTCTTCGCGGCCGCTGCCCAGTTCCTCGACAAGTCGCGCCATATAAACATCGAGATTGCGAATGTGCGACCGGGTTGCCTCGTCAATGCCACCACTTCCCGATACGCCACCTTCGGCCAGGCGGGCCAGGATCGGCTTCATTTCCAACTGGCTTTCCGCCAGTTTCATCATCAACGCTTGCTCGGTGCGCATATGATCGCTCAACGTCCCCATTTTCTCGCTCATTGTCATCAAGGCGTTGTTGGACGATATACGGCTTTCTTCACCTCGACTTAGTGTCCGCTGCAGGCTCTCAAGACTTTCCGCCGTCTGTTCCAGCAGGGCCTGGACGTAAGCCGGAACCGACTGATCGCCTTCACCGCCCGCCAGGGCACCACTTGAAAGACGCGTCAGGCTGGACAGCCATTCTTCAAGATCATTGTAAAAACGGTTCAGGGCCTGACCTGCTTGCAAATCAAGGAAACCAAGAACCAAAGACCCAGCCAATCCGAAAAGCGAGGACGAAAAAGCTGTTCCCATTCCTGCCATTGGCGCTTGTAGTCCAGTTTTCAAGTCCGAGAAGACGGCTGATGCGTCGGCCCCTACGCTCAGGTTGGCGATGACGTCGCCGATTGAGGCGACGGTGCCAAGCAACCCCCAGAAAGTACCCAAAAGGCCCAAGAAAATTAGCAGGCCTATGGTATAGCGCGAAAGGTCACGGGATTCATCCAGACGGGAGTATATGCCGTCAAGCAGGGACCGCATGGAAAGGGTCGATAGGCTCAGGTGATCCCGGTTGCGTTCTCCTAGCATGGTCGCCATGGAAGACAGCAGCCGCGGATTGCCCGACGAAGGAATCGGCCCGTTCTGGCGGAAACTTTCGATCCAGGATACTTCTGGATAGAGCATTATAACTTGGCGGAAGTTATAAATGATGCCCAATGCAAGCACGCCAAGGATCAATCCGTTTAGGGGCGCATTGGCCATGAAGGCTCCCCGCAGCGGTTCAAGCAGTATGGCGCAGACACCGATTACCGCCAATAAAAACAGGATCATTCTAAGAAGAAAACGCCGCGGATTCGTCATGGCCGGGTTACCCTCCTCAGATTCTTGTGATTGTTATGCGTTGGGGACGGGCTTCCCTTAAATCCAGCAATCATCGTTCCGCGATATTCAAGTCGACCCGGTTAACAGGTTCCTCGGTGGTTTTGTTGCCCAGTGCGCGGACGTCGATACGGGTGCTTCTAACGCCACTCTCAATCAAAAACGAACGCACGGACAGAGCCCGAGACAAGGACATCCTGCGCGCCAGAGACGAAGATAACGACGGACCACCCGCATAAGCCATCAATTGCAGGCGCATATTATCCTGTCCCTTCATCTGTTTGGCCAACGCCAACAAAGAATCCTTTGCGGCGGCGGGAAGTTTTGTCTGATCGGCCACGAAGATTACGCGCAGTGCCCCGGTGTCCGATTCGGCGCCAGAGGGGGGGAGTGCAGCTTGTTCCTCAGCGGGAGTTTTTTTAGCTTCCGGTGCTGGAGGCGGGGTTGGAGCTTCGGTCTTGGTTACTTTTGGTGCTGGTTTGACGACGGGCGCCGGGGGAGGGGCGCTCTCCTCGACTTTTGCTACCTCGGTTTCCGGCTTAACCGGAGCCTCCAGCTTTTTCGGAGTCTCTACGACCTCTACCTGTTTAGGCGCGGGGACTTCGGCAGGTGCCGGCGGGGCCGTTTCAACCGGTGCTTTCGCAACTACTGGGGCGGGCTCTTTTTTTGCTTCGGGGGCTTTGGCCACAGCGACCTTCTTTTTCGGCTTCGTCAGCTTTGGCAACGGGTCGCCGCTAACGGTGGGAAGGTGAAGTGCCGATGACGGCGCCTGACCTCCGGGTACCAGTAACTTCCTGCCAGAAGGGGCGCCCAGCGAGGGAACCGCAGTACTAACTGAGGGTTGGTAACCGCCATCATTAATGACGCTCAGATCTACCGTGATATTCGGATGCGAGAAATCAATAAATGAATTCTGTGGAGTCTGAGAATTAGCGGTACCGGTCGAAGCCAGCCACAGGGTACCTGCCGCAAGGGTACCGCAAAAAGCGATGCGAAAACCTGTAAAATTCTTATTTTGTTGGAAAACGTTCATAACGCGCCTGATATACCCCGCCCGATTGTGTATGGATCGCCCTTATTATCCAGCCTGTCTACAGGCTCTTGATGGCGTTGCCCAAAAGAGATTCTGCAAAGATAACCAAGGGTAGCCCAAGGCACAACCATTTTGCCGGATAATGCCGGGCGAAGTGCAATGGGCTTTTCTAAACTACGTATCGGCTCAGGTGCTTTTTTTTCCGGCCCCGCGAAGCAATTTGCCAAGTGGGGTGTGCAAGCGGTCGTTGGCGGCGAGGATGGAGCCACTTTCCATCATTTTACTTTTACCGCTTATTTCGCTGACATATCCGCCTGCTTCGCGAACAAGTACGATTCCCGCCGCGATGTCCCATGGTTTTAATCCCGTTTCCCAAAAACCGTCATATCGTCCCGCAGCCACATAGGCCAAATCCAGCGCCGCCGAGCCGAAACGGCGTACACCACTGGAATCGGCCATGACCGCTTCAAGCTGGTCCAGGAATTCCGGATGATTCCTTGCACCTTTGAAAGGGATGCCCGTAGCGAAAAGGGATTCCTCCATCGAGGCGCGCGCGGAAACACGGATTCGCCTGTCGTTGAGATGGGCTCCCTGACCTTTTTCCGCCCAGAACATTTCATCGTGAACCGGTTCGTAAATAACGCCAGCAAACATTTCACTGTCACGTTGAAGACCAATGGAAATTGCAAAATGCGGCAGTCCATGGAGAAAATTGGTGGTGCCATCAAGGGGATCAATAATCCAGATATTGGATGTATCCGAGCCCTCGATTTCACCAGATTCTTCCATCAGGAAGGAATATTTGGGCCGGGCCTTGGTTAATTCGTAGCGCAGGGTATCTTCCGCCGTTTTATCGGCTGAGCTGACAAAATCGGCGGGTCCCTTTTTGGAGACCTGCAGGTTTTCCACCTCACCGAAGTCACGCAGCAATTTGCGGGACGCCTTTTGGGCGGCGGCAACCATTACATTTATCAGCGCTGAGCGGTGAGCCATTTTGCGATCTTAATCCTTCGCCCGCTCAACGTATGAGCCGTCGGCGGTGTTGATGACGATACGGGTTCCGGCTTCGATATGGGGTGGAACGAGAGTTTTCACGCCGTTCTCAAGCATCGCTGGTTTATAAGATGAGGAAGCAGTCTGTCCTTTTACGACGGCATCGGCCTCGGTAACCTCAAGGGTTACGTGGTCGGGTAACTGAACACCTATAGGGTCTTCTTCGTGACTTTCGATGATGACATTCATGCTTTCCTGAAGAAACGGGATTTGATCTTCACCAATCAAATCGTTGGTCAGGGTAATTTGTTCGTAGGTTTCATTGTCCATGAACGTGTACATGTCCCCGTCAGCATACAAATACTGATATTCCTTCTGGTCAAGGCGCGCCCGTTCAACGGTTTCCGACGAACGGAAGCGATCATTCAATTTGGTGCCGCTGCGAATATCGCGCAATTCGACCTGCAAATAAGCACCGCCTTTGCCAGGCTGGGTATGTTGAATTTTGACTGCCCGCCACAAACGACCCTGATGTTCGATCACCATGCCGGGACGAATGGCGTTTCCATTAATTTTCATGTAACCGGACCATAACTTTATTGGGTTTTCAGAAGTAAGAGGCGCGGAAGCTATCAGGTTGACTGAAAGGAAGCAATGGCGCAGGTTTTGGTCGTTCAGATTTTAATTATAGGTTATTGATTTCGCTCAAGTTCAATTTGAAATACCATTAATATTATTAAGGGTTGTCAACTCGGGGCGGGAATAGAAAGAGCGGCATGTCAGACAGCACGCTTAAAAGTCTAGGGTTACGCTATAAGGTCGTTTTGGCCGTTCTTGCCGCGCTGTCTTTTGGCAGCTTTCTAATCCTGGAAAGCGTAATTATGAGCCAGAATTCCGGCTCGGCGGAAATCAATATTGCCGGCCGCCAGCGTATGTTGTCCCAGCGTATCGGATTCCTGTTTTCCAGAATTTCCCAATCGGTTGAAGACGAAAATAAGTACGCAGCGATTGGATTAGTGGATGAAGCGATCAACCTGATGGAGAGGTCTCACATCGGGCTCATTCATGGGGATACCTCATTGAATCTCAGAGCGATCGAATCTCCGGATATTCGCGTATATTATTTTGGTCCGACATCCAAATTGGATGAAGATGTAAGGTCTTTTCTGGCGCTTGCGAAAAATTATCTGGCGGCGGTACTTTCTAACGAAAACATTGAAGAGCATCGCGCATCCTTTAAAAGGTTCAATACGGAAATTTTACTCGAAAACCTAAATAGCGTTGTCGCCCGCTATCAGGTGGAAAACGAAGAAAAAGTCGCCACACTGAATTTCTATCAGACGATTAGCCTGATCAGCTCACTTTTGGTGTTGTTGGGATCATGGCTCACGGTATTCAAGCCGATGGTATCCAAGATCAACCAATATATCGGGCAGATCGTCGAACAAGGTCGAAGTATCCGCGAAAGTGAAGAGAGATTCCGTTCAATTTCGGAATCAGCAAGCATGGCAATGATTGTTGCCGTCGATGAAGGCGGCCTGATCATTTCGTGGAACCAGGCGGCGGAAAGGCTTTTCGGTTATTCCAAAGAAGAAATAATGGGCCAGCAGCTAATAAGAATAATTCCCGAACGTTACCACGAGGCTCATGAGAAGGGTTTCGAAAACGCCAGGTTAACCGATAACTACCAGATTATTGGCAAGTCTGTTGAACTATATGGACTGCACAAGGATGGGCATGAATTTCCGGTTGAACTCTCACTTGGGATCTGGTTGCAGGACGGCAAAAAGTTTTTCAGCGGAATTGTTCACGATATTTCGAAAAGAAAAGCCGCTGAGGCTGAATTGATAAAAGCCAAAGAGGAAGCGGAATCCGCCAACCGGACCAAGACCGATTTCCTGGCCAATATGAGCCATGAACTGCGGACCCCATTAAATGGTATTCTCGGCTTTTCCCAGATGATGTTGGAAGAGCTATTCGGTCCTTTAGGCCACGAAAACAACAAGACGTATGTAAAAGACATTAACCATGCGGGCCAGCATCTTCTGCGGCTTGTTAATGAAATACTCGATATTTCCAAAATTGAGGCTGGGGAATTAACTCTCCTTGAGTCACAAGTCGATGTCGCCAACGTAATCAGCGCCAGCATTACGATGGGGCAGGGACAAATAACAGAGGCCGAACTAAACCTGACGACGGAAATAGATGATGATTTGCCGCTTATCCTGGCTGACCAGACCAGGATCGAGCAAATTTTGAATAACCTTCTTTCAAACGCCATTAAGTTTACGCCTAAGGGGGGGGAACTTTCCATTCAGGCAACATTGAATGGAAATGATGAATTTCTTTTGAAGGTCACCGATACGGGAATAGGCATCAAGGAAGAAGATATTCCAAAAGTCCTGCAACCTTTCGAACAGGTCGAAAATATTATGTCGCGCTCGCACGAAGGTAGCGGCCTTGGCCTGTCTTTGGTCAAGCATCTAGTCGAAGCCCAGGGCGGTTCAATGAGGATTGACAGTAAAATCGACCACGGTACGACGGTATCAATCACGTTCCCGAAATCAAAGTTCGTCGCGTGATACGCGAGGGATTTTCCAGTATGAATTCTATCGACCCATAGGCCGAAATCGAGGAAATTAATTTCCGCAGATTACGGACTGGATGAAACCTTGTTCTTTCCAGTGTTCTTGGCGATATACATGGCTTTGTCAGCCCGGTTGATCAAACTATCAACCGTGTCCCCGGCTTCCATAGACGCAATCCCGAAAGACATAGTGACTTTGCCTAAAGTCTGCTTTGAATTTTTCTTGCGGATGGCTTTCGAAGCAATCGTATCGCGCACTCGCTGGGCCACGGCATGCGCATTTTCAGGGCTGATCTTCGGCAAAATGGCGGCGAATTCGTCGCCTCCCCAGCGTGCTACGAAATCGCCGTGTTTAAGATTTGCCGCAAAAGCATGCGCAACGAGCTTTAGCACCTGATCGCCGATAGCGTGACCCAGGTTATCGTTGACTTCCTTAAAGTCGTCGATGTCGCCCAACAGAACCGCCAGATGTCCTTCTATGTCCTTCATTTCATCAAGTAAATCGGACAAAATCTGTTCGAATCGCCGCCTGTTGGCGATGCCGGTCAAAGGGTCGATCAGGGCGTCTTTTTTGTTTTTTTCCAGCTCTATCTTCAACTCGACGATTTCATCGCCGCAATTGGCGATTTTACTGTCAAATTCGCTGCTGAATTCCGAAATCTGCCTGATCTGATCTCGAATGACGCCAATTGAATCGATAACGGCGCTGGTGCCCTTGTCTTCCTTGGCGACATCTTGTTTCAGGTTCAGGATGTCGGCGTTTTCCTCGATCACTTCTTCAAGCAGGCTAAGGACCCGTTGCAAACCGCCGTTAATGTGGCTGGCGCTGATATGCAATTCTGCGAGGCTGTTTTCAAAGTCGGATTGTTTGTCGCTCATTTGAACGGAATCCTTGGTTTTTATTGGCGAGGTGTTTCGCCGATTATACGATTGAAGGCGATTACCGCCTGCTCGGGCCCTTCGCTATAATTCCATATTCCTGCAACGACGGCCAGAAAATCAGCACCTGCTTCAATCAAACTGGCGCAGTTTTCAACGGTTATTCCGCCAATGGCGACAACGGGTACCATCATATCTTCACTCCACCATTTCAATATCTGTGGATCGGCCTGGGCTATTGCGGTTTTTGTCCCTGTTGGAAAAAACGCGCCGAAGGCGACGTAATCCGCTCCCTGTTCGGCGGCCTCCATGGCCAGGTGGCGGGAATTATGGCAGGTAACTCCGACAATCGCATCAGGGCCGACGGCTTCGCGGGCATCCTTATAGGCTGCGTCTTCCTGGCCCACGTGCACTCCGTCGCAGCCGCTCCTGGCGGCAAGGCCAGGATCATCGTTCAGCAAAAACGCCACGTTGCGTTCCTGGGTAATAGGTCGCAATACGTCAATAGCGCGTTCGATGTCATCATCGCCGGTGTCTTTCAGGCGCAGTTGAACGCAACCGACGTGACCTGCATCCAGCGTGCGTGCCAGAATATCCGGAAAAACGGCCATATCCAGTTTCGGCGGAGTGATGAGATAGAGTTGGGTAAGGTTGGAATCGTTCATGAAATATTCTTAAGGACCTTTAAGCCAGACGAGACAGGCGGCGCCGGGGTCACTCATGCCATATAAATCAAGTTCTTCGCCTTTATGGTTATATACAAATGCTCCACGTTGTTCAGCAATATCGGCAAGTTTTTCAACCAATTCCGGCCCACCCAAGATACGCACGCCTTTGATGCCATGCCTTAGGGCGCCCAGCGCCAAGCCGGGCTCATCGCCGCAATCAAGAACCGCCTTGAAATGCGCATTGGGGTATTTCTCGGCCGCATTGGCGATCATGTCGCGAAAGACCGTCGCCCCGATGTAGGCGGCGGCAGATTGGGCGCTGATCAGGGTCACCTCTACGCCCAGCTTCTGGGCTGCGCCCAGTGCCGCTTCGGCCTGTTCTTGATTATGAATGATGATAGCGTTGCTCATGATAGCCAGGAATAGAGTGATAGTTGGAAAAAGCCAATATAGAAGAATTGCGAGGCACAAAGCATGGATTTATACGAGCGTTTATGCTTGTCTAGGGCCCGCAAATTATTGAAATTTTCTTCCTGCTTCGTGAACCATCGCCGATAAGGAATTCCCTGTTTTGACGACCCCGACAGTACAAAATCAGACGTTGCCCGCAATCCTTGTGATTGCCGCCATCATTGCAGGGGCGACTCTGGCTCTGGATATACTGACGCCGCACCGTTCAGGTGTAGGTATTCTTTATGTCCTGCTCGTTATAGCCGGGTGGTGGTTCTCCAGGAGCACTGCGCCGTTCTATCTTGCCGGGCTGGCCACTTTTTTGAGCTTTATTGGCTACATTCATGCTCCGGCCCAAACACAGGTTACCGCTAATTTCCAACCGGAAATTATCAATCGGACAAGTGTCGTGCTTGCCGTTTGGATGTTGGCGATCTTTGTTTGGAAAATCAAAAGTCAGGAGGTTTATTCGGCATCGAAATCGGAAGTCGCCCCTGTCGATTCAGGAAAACAGCCTTCGCGGGAGTCGTATGACAGCCATGCCTGGAGCAGTTCGGTTATCACAGCCCTGGAAGTAGCTGGAGAAGGATTGTTTGTCGTTTCAGACAAATACAAGATCGAGCATATGAATAAGGTTCTGGTTGATATGTTCGGAGACCGAACCGGAGAGACCTGCTACCAGGCTGTTGCAGATCGGGATGGTCCTTGCGACTATTGCAAACTGCCGGCCGTCACGAAAAACGAGGAGACGGTTTCCTACGAGCCAATCGTCGCCAATGGAAAGACGTTTTCCATCTTTGCTACTCCTTTTAGGAACGAAGACGGCTCGATCTCAAAGCTTGAAGTGATCAACGACATCACGGTGCTAAGGGATGCAGAACAGAAACTGGTGGATGCTATCGAAAGCATTTCCGAGGGGTTTGTCCTCTATGATGCGGATCATCGGCTAGTGATCTGCAACAGCCGTTTCAAGGAGTTCTACGGTTATTCCGATGAAGAAGCTGCACCGGGCGCCCACGCCGACGAATTGGGCCGCCTGGACATCGAACGCGGCGCTGTCGTCATCGACACCACACCCGAAGATTACGTTTTTCGGCGCATCGGTGAAAACCGTATCAAACATAAAACTTTCATGGTCCAGTTGAAAGATGGCCGCATCCTTGAAACACGCGACCGCGATACGGTTTCCGGCGGAATCGTCAGTATCCAGGAAGACGTTACCGAGTACCGGATGGCCCGCAAGGAATTGCAGGAATCCCACGAAGAACTTGAATCTCGGGTTGAAGAACGCACCAGGGAACTGGCCAAAAGCGTGGAGAAAGTTGGCGTCGCCAACCGCGCCAAGTCTGAATTGATGGCCAATGTCAGCCATGAATTGCGAACGCCCCTAAACGCTATTATTGGCTTTTCTGATTTCCTCAAGGGAGAAGCTTTTGGCCCTCTTGGCCACGATAAGTACAGAGAATGCGTCGAAGATATTGCCCATTCCAGTCAGCATCTTCTGGAATTGATAAGTGACATTCTTGATGTGTCTGCGATCGAATCGGGAAAACTGGAACTGCACGAGGATGACCTGAGCATCGCCGAACTGGCGGAATCTTCCATTCGGCTGGTCAAGCACCGCGCGAAAGAGGGTTCGGTAGAACTTGAAACCAATATCGCGCCGACGTTGCCCAGGCTTCATGCAGACGCTCGTCGCGTCAAACAGATTCTGCTTAATCTTCTGTCCAACGCGGTTAAATTCACGCCGCCGGATGGAAAGGTGTCGTTGGAGGCTTCGCTCGACGAATGTGGCGCATTTTTACTGACCATCAGAGACACCGGCGTCGGCATGACAATGGACGAATTAGCAAAAGCGATGACGGAATTTGGACAAGTGGGGCGCAACGCAGCTGATAAACATGAAGGGGCGGGGCTGGGTTTGCCCTTAACCAAGGGGCTTGTCGAACTGCATGGCGGGAATTTCGATATTACCAGTGAGAAAGGTACAGGTACTTCCATTACGGTCACTTTCCCCAATGAACGTGTAGTAGGCGCTTCCTAGAAAAATCAAATAAATTGAGATCATCAAACGAGTATTGTCATGAATAAACTAGTCAATCTGGGTACCGAACAATTGCAGGAAATGGACAACCATTTCATGCACCCCTGGGAAGTAATAAAAAACATCGGCAAGAATAAACGGCCGATCATCAAGCGCGCCGATGGTATCTATTTCTACGACACCGATGGCAATCGGTATCTTGACGGCCCGGGCGGCATGTGGTGCGTCAACGTCGGTCACGGCCGCACCGAAATTGCCGATGCTATTCGTGATCAAGCCCTCGAGATGCCCTATTGTTCGCCTTGGTCAGACAGCAGCGAGCCGGCGGCGCTATTGGCGGCAAAACTTGCAGAAATCAGTCCAGGCGACCTGAATAATGTATTCTTGACCAACTCCGGTTCTACTGCAGTCGACAGCGCCCTGCGTTTTGTCATGTTTTATAACAACGTGCGCGGCAAGCCGGAAAAGAAGCAGATTATTTCCCGTGAGGCCGCCTATCACGGATCGACTTATCTGGCGTCGTCAGCTTGCGGAAAAGAACGCGACAAAAGCTACATGGATGTCGACACCACACTGTTCAATTTTATTTCCGACCCAGACCCCTATCACCGTCCCGATAATGTAAGCGAAGAAAACTGGCTGGATTTTCTGGTCAAAGAATTCGAGGAAAAGATTCAGGAAATCGGACCTGAAAAATGCGCAGCCTTTATCGGCGAACCCCTGCTGGCTTCCGGCGGGGTTTCTATCCCTCCCAAGGGTTATCACAAGCGGATTCTGGAAATCTGTCATGCCAACGATATGCTTTATATTTCCGATGAAGTGGTTACCGCATGGGGCCGTTTGGGGCACTGGTTCGCCTCCGAGGATGTCTTCGACATCAAGCCGGACATGATCACTACCGCCAAAGGCCTGACATCCGGGTATCAGCCACTTGGGGCATTGCTGATTTCTGATGAAGTCATTAAGCGAATTTCCGGTGATGACGCGCCGGATTCCTGTTTTTCAAACGGGTTTACTTATTCCGGACATCCGGTTGCTTGTACCGCGGCGCTGAAGAACATTGAGATTTTTGAAAGAGAAAACCTACTGGAGCATGCCCAGGAAGTCGGGCCATACTTGCAGCAGCGATTACAGGAACTGAAAGAAATTCCCATCGTCGGCGATGTCCGGGGTATCGGCTTGCTGGGTTGCGTTGAATGCGTGATCAGCAAGGACAGCCGCGATCCCCTGGCTCTTGATTACGAAATTGGCAACCGTATCAATGCCCATTGCCTTGAATTGGGCCTGTTTGTAAGACCCTTGATCAACATGTGCGTCTTCTCGCCACCGCTGATCATAAACAAAGATGAAATCGATATCCTGGTCGATACACTTCGCGCCGGCATCGAGCGGGCGATGGAAGACGTCCGCAAAGAAGGATTGTGGAACGGCTGAAAAAAAACGGAGCCAAATTGGCTCCGTTTTTAATTTCTTCCTCCAAACGCTTGGCGTTTGAGGGACAACAGACTTAAGCGTTCATCATAGCAACCGCGGTGTCCGACATGCGGTTGGAGAAGCCCCATTCGTTGTCGTACCATGTCAGGATGCGAGCGAAAGTGCCGTCCATGACTTTGGTTTCGGGTGCGGCGAAGAACGAGCTGTAGGAGCTGTGGTTGTAGTCGCTTGAAACCAACGGCAGCTCTGTGTAACCCAGAATACCCTTCAGGCGTTCAGTTTCGCTGGCGGCCTTGATGGCTTCGTTGATTTCCTCGACCGAAGTTTCACGGCTGGCGTTAAAGCATAGGTCGACCACCGAAACGTTAGGTGTTGGGACACGCATGGAAACGCCATCCAGCTTGCCGTTCAGTTCCGGCAACACCAGGCCGACGGCCTTGGCTGCACCCGTGGAAGCCGGGATAATGTTTAAGGAAGCAGCACGTGCGCGGCCCAAATCGGAATGCAGGGTGTCGACGGTGCGTTGGTCGCCAGTGAACGAGTGTACCGTGGTCATGAATCCTGTTTCGATACCGATGGCCTTGTTCAGGACATCGGCTACCGGCGCCAGGCAGTTTGTCGTGCATGAAGCGTTGGATACGACCGTGTGATCGGCCGTCAGCTTGTCGTCGTTGACGCCGTAAACGACAGTCAGATCAGCACCCGATGCCGGGGCGGAAACAAGAACCTTCTTTGCGCCTGCCTCAAGATGCACCGAGGCTTTTTCCTTGGAGGCGAAAATGCCCGTGCATTCGTAGCAGACATCCACACCCAGATCGGCCCAGGGTAGAGCGGAAGGATCGCGTTCGGCGGTAACCTTAATGTCGCCGCCGCCGGTGTTCATGATATCGCCATTAACAGTAACGTCTGCTGGAAGCACGCCGTGAACCGAATCGTATTTTAATAGGTGAGCATTGGCCTCGACCGAACCCAGATCGTTGATGCCGACGACTTCTACATCAGTGCGACCGGACTCAACCAGAGCCCGATACGTCAAACGACCGATACGGCCAAAACCATTAATTGCTACGCGAACCGCCATATTAATTCTCCCAAATGGTCGATCATTCGACCTGTAAAACTGTGCGCAATTTGCTTCTCATCAAGTGAAGGGGCTCGTATATCACGAACCCTCTTTGCAGCTAACACCCATGCCGGGGGGTAGGTGCTCACCCTATCGGGTGGGCGCAAGATTGAACGGATTTTGGCGTCCGTCAATGGGGATATTGTATCAATATTCGATTATTCCTCACACAGCCTGTTGACGGGCTGACGGGACAGGGCATATTGTTCCTCAGTCAAAGGATGCATAAATCGTTTTAAGCATCAGTTTTTATAGCCCTTTTTGTCTATAGACGCGGTCAAAAAAGGTATCTATCGAGGGGTTTCCTTAAAGTGGCGCTGGTCGGTACAAAAGAAAGCAAATCTTCACGGCTTGGCAGCGCCCGCAAACGTCTAGATGCCGCGATGCTGCGCCTGGAAAAAGCGGTAGAGGCGAAAAAAGCTACATGGAATGATAGCGAGTCGGTTGAACTGGCCCAGCAGAACGACACTTTGGTCAGGCAGAATGAGGAACTCACTAGAATCAATAGGGCGGTTGACGAGCGTCTTGACGGCGCTATCAAGCGTCTGAAAACGGTACTCGAAAGCGCCTAAAACCGGAAAATCATGGCACAGGTAAGCATCACCATTAATGGACGAAAATACCAGGTCGCATGCGATGACGGCCAGGAAGCACACTTAAAACGCCTGGGTGATTATGTTGACAAACGCCTGAACGAGTTGGTTGCTGCTGTTGGGCAAGTCGGTGATTCGCGTCTGCTGGTAATGGTCAGTTTACTCTTGGCGGACGAGCTTTCTGATTTGTATGCCGAATCTCAATCCCACAAATCCGACAGCGAGGGTGCATCCTCGGCCCGGGCCGAAGAAGAGTTAGGCGCCATCGTCGAAAAAATGGCCGAACGCATCGAAAACATTGCCGCCAGCATCGAACAGTAATAGATAAGGGGTAGAAACGGTGCGGCTGGTCCCGTCAGGCCACATTATCCCTGGGGCCAATATCGACACCTCGGGAGCTGTCCCTGCCGGACTCGTGGGTCCGGTATATGGCGCCCACCTGCAACTGCAGGCCACGGTGGATAAATCGCCAACGATCCCGCGGCTCCGTTTCGTACTCTCTTTTGATGTCTTAAGGGAACTTGATGTCAGCCGATGACGATAAAGCCCATTTGCGCAGCCACGCTCGCGCCAGGCGTAAAGAGACTTTTCTGATTGAAGGGCCGGTTGCCGCCCAAAATTTGGCGCGCCACCTTATGGCTATTCTGGAAAACCAACCCGTCGTTAAAGTTGCCGGCTATTGGGCCGTAGGAAGCGAGATTGACCTGTCTCCTCTTATGGAAAACCTTGACGAAGAGGGGTGGAACGTGGCCCTGCCAGTAGTCGTTGAAAACGGTGCTCCGCTAATTTTCAAGCGTTGGCGTGCGGGCGACGAACTGCTTGAAGGCCCCTTGAAAACCCTGCAGCCGAAACCTGAATGCGAGGAAGTTATTCCAGATGTCGTACTGACGCCTTTGCTCGCATTCGATGATGCTGGATACCGTCTTGGTCAGGGAGGCGGCTTCTACGACCGTACCCTTGAACAGCTGAAAAATCGTTACGGCGGGGTTCTGTCCATTGGCGTTGCCTTCTCTTCGCAGCGAGTCGAAAGCGTTCCGCGCGACGAACATGACCAGCGTCTGGATATGATCGTCACCGAAAAAGGACGGCTTTGATATGGAAGGATTTACAATCCGTCATATTGGGCTTGAGATTGATTTTCATCACCCCGAAAGCGCCCGGTTGCGCCTGTCCGAGGAGACCGAGGACAACTACAGCATCGACAAAGAAAAGGCGGCGATTTTTACCGAGACCGCTTCCAACTTGACGTTTAGTTCGGAAGATATGCTGGAGTGGTATCTGACCCGCTCGCAAAAGGCCTTGGCCGAACATCTTCCCGAATCTACGGGGGATGCGAACGAAACCCGGCGAATGGCGGTTACATTTCCCATTCAATTTCCTGAAAATACGTTCCATATGATGACGGACCGCGGTCCTGTCGATATAAAGACCTTGCGGTTGGCTATCGAAGTGACGGCTCAAAAAAAACGGATTTTGTAGGAAACTGATGCGAATACTCTGTTGCGGCGATGTCCTGGGAAAAAGCGGTCGTCAAGTGATCCTTGAAAATATTGAAGACTTGCGCGAACGATGGCGTCTGGATTTCGTCCTGGTCAATGGCGAAAACGCCGCTCATGGTTTCGGCATCACCGAGAAAATTTGCAAGACTTTTTATGAAGTCGGCGTGGATGTTATTACCACCGGCAATCATGTTTGGGACCAGCGCGCGATCATGAATTATATCGACAGCGACCCCAGACTGCTTCGTCCCATCAATTACCCTGCCGGAACGCCAGGTAAAGGTTACGGCATATTCGAGACTGCTTCGGGCAAAAAGGTTTTGGTCATCAATCCCATGGGGCTTTTGTTTATGGACCCGATTGAAGATCCCTTCAAGGCCGTTCAGGAAGTGCTGGTGAAATATGAAATGGGGCGAAACATCGACGCCATTGTCGTCGACATGCACGGCGAAGCGACAAGCGAGAAAATGGGTATGGGTCATTTTTGTGATGGCAAAGTATCGGTCGTCGTCGGCTCCCATTCCCATGTGCCAACCGCCGATACGCAGATACTTCCCGGCGGCACTGCCTATCAAACCGACATGGGTATGTGTGGCGACTACGACTCGGTGATCGGAATGACCAAGGAATCCGCCCTCGCCCGATTTACGAATGCCGAAGATAGTGGGCGACTGGGACCAGCGACGGGCGAGGCGACCCTGTGCGCAGTACTTATCGAAACCGATGACGCAACCGGCCTGACCAAATCCGTTCAGTCAATTCGTATGGGCGGACGCCTTGCAGAAGCTCTTCCAGCCTGAAATTTGAATCAATTCTAAGCAAATTCTTTTCCTGTCAACTTGTGTACCAGGAACTTGTGTACTAGGAAGGGGTCGGGGGAGGTTTGGATTTGAAGGGCTGGATATGGGCTGGTTTAACTCATTGAGTGTTAAGGTTATTTTCGCCATCGTTTTGTTGATGGCAGTTTCTTTCGTTGCTGATGTAAGCATCAACAGGCTGATGTCGGGAAGGGTTAGCGGCGAAACGGACAACGTCGTTTCTCAATCTCAGCAGGCATTGCAAAAAAAGGACGCGCTGGTTGTCGATCTATTGGAAGAAGGGCTGGCTAAGGAAGAAGAAAGCCTGCTGAAGAGCCATCAGTTGTCGGAACTCGAAGCCAAGCTGAAGTCAGAAAGTGAAGTCAGCTTTCTTCGCGGAAAGCGGGACGGCATCGCCAGCAGCGCAGTGACCTTGATCAAACTTGCTATGATCGGCGGAGAAGGCCCTGTTGTGGAAGGCCTGATGAGCGATCTCCTGGAGAATCCGAATATTCTGTCCATCGGTCTGTGGCGTCCAAACGGCGTACCGGCTTTCAGCGACAATGAGATGGTTGATTTCGTCAATAAGTTCACCGAAGACGATGCCTTCGAACGAAGGGAACCGGAAGACGACATCGAAAAATTGACCGGTGAACGCGCAGCGGCGATGCAAAAGGCGGTCGCAAATCCGGATCAGGACATTACCTTTGACGGGGTCGCGGAAGACGACGACGGTGAGGAACAACCGGTTAAGTTTTCATACGTTCTGTTAAGAAACGAAGATGAATGTCAGGGTTGCCATGGTGAAGAAGAGCCTGTTCTTGGCGCCCTTGAACTAGGTATTTCCCGCGCTGCGCTTGTCGAACTGGAATCCGAAACAGCCAGTTTGAAAGAAAAGCTGGCGAGCGAACGCGCACGCGAAACGGCGGCGCTAAAAGAGCGAGCAAGCCAGCGCCAAGGAGACGTCCAGGCTCAGTCGGCGGAAGTCGCTACGCTGATGACCCAATCCAAAGCCCTTCTTGGCGAAACGCAGAGTCAGGCGGGTACCTGGAGTCTGGTTCTGAAGGTCATTTCGTTCGTGCTTATTGTCGGAATCATGATGGGTATGCTGCGTGCCCTGTTGACCGGCCCCCTGAAGCGAATGACTAATGCCATGGGTTCGCTTGCGGACAACGATTTGGAAGTTGAAATTCCTGCCCAAAACAGAACCGATGAAATCGGTCAAATGGCTGTCGCCGTGCAAGTGTTCAAGGACAATGCCATTCGCGTTAAAGGGATGGAAGAAGAGCAGCGTGCTTTGAAGGACAAAGCAGAATCCAACAAGCGCAGGGAAATGAAAGACATGGCCGACGCCTTCGAAGCCAGCGTCGGTGGCGTTGTCGAGACAGTTTCGACGTCCTCGACCCAGATGCAGACTTCATCGAAAACCATGTCGTCCTCGGCGGAACAAACCCGAAGCCAGGCTCGAGCTATGGCTCAGTCGGCGGAAGACGCGTCGACCAATGTTCAGTCCGTCGCCCATGCTACTGAAGAATTGTCGGGATCGATCCGCGAAATCAGCGCCCAGGTCAGCCAATCAACCGGTATTGCATCCGAGGCGGTTGGTGAAGCCGACCGGGCTAACGAGTTGGTTCAGGGATTGTCACAGGAAGCCAGCAAGGTGGGTGAGATCGTTGATCTGATTACCGACATTGCCGAACAGACCAATCTGTTGGCGCTGAACGCAACTATTGAGGCCGCCCGCGCAGGCGAAGCGGGCAAGGGCTTTGCCGTCGTGGCTTCAGAAGTAAAAAATCTGGCCAACCAGACGGCCAGGGCAACCGAGGAAATCTCTCAGCAAATAGGCAATATTCAAGGTGCGACAGCAGACTCAGTTCGTGCCATTGAGGGGATATCCAAAACCATCGGCCGGATGAACGAGATTTCCTCGACGATTTCTGCTGCCGTGGAGGAGCAAAGCGCCGTCGCCCAGGAAATCGTTCGCAATGTCGATCAGGCGTCAAGTGGAACCCAGGAAGTCTCGTCCAGTATTTCGACTGTAAGGGATGCAGCAAGGGAATCGGATCAGGCGGCTTCGCAGGTCTTGAGTGCGGCCAACCATCTGTCGCAACAAGCCGAAAGGTTGCGTGGTGAAGTCGCCAATTTCCTTGCTCAGATCAGAAGCGGTTAACCTGCGGCTACTGCCTCGATCTCTACCACCCAGTCCGGGTGGGCCAGGGCGCTGACAACCAGCAGGGTGGAAGCGGTCAGGATTCCATCCATGTTCCTGTCGCGGACTTCCCGGTACAGGCCGACCAGATCCGCTTCGGTAACATAGGCCGTAACCTTAACGATGTTTTGCTTGCCCATCCCGGCGTCTTCAAGGATGGCGAAGATGCGCTCCCAGCAGGCCTGCATTTGCGCTTCGGCTCCGCCGACTGTGTTTCCATCCAAATCCAGGCCTATTTGACCCGATATATATAGCCACCGCGCTTCGGCAGGCGCGGCGACGCCGTGCGAATACGCCGAAGACGGCGGCGAAACCGTCGCTGGTGAATGATGGGTGAACATGTGTTGCCTCCTTGCCTCCATACCGTGGGTTCAAGCAGTATAATGGATAAAACGCCGGTAGAGTCGCACGAAGGGGATCCCATGTCCGATAATAACGAAACGCCCAACGAGTTCTCTCATCTAATTGATGCCTACGCGCCGCCCAAGATTGCCTCTTTGATCGAAGGGGCAGGGGTGCGCAAGGTTCACTTGCCTTTGCTGCAGACTTTGACGCTGGGGATCATGGCCGGGGTTTTTATCGCCTTCGGGGCCGTCTTTTTCACTGTTACGATTACGGAAACCGGATTGGGGCTTGGCCCTAAACGTTTGCTGGGCGGAATCGTTTTTTCCTTGGGGCTTGTTCTGGTGGTCATTGGCGGCGCGGAGCTATTTACAGGCAATAACCTGATCGCGATGGCCTGGGCCGACAAGAAAGTAACGACGGCGGAAATTCTTAGAAACTGGGTGTACGTATACATTGCAAATTTTGTCGGTGCGTTCGCAGTGGCGGCAATCGTCTATATGGCGGGCACAATGAACATCGCAGGCGGCGCGCCGGCTGCAACGGCCGACGCCATAGCCGTGGGCAAAGTGAATTTGGGATTCAGCGAGGCTTTTTTCAGGGGCGTTTTGTGCAACACCCTGGTCTGTCTCGCCGTTTGGCTTTCTTACGCGGCGCATCGGGTTTCGGGAAAAATTCTTGCCATCATTTTTCCCATTTCAGCCTTCGTGGCCTTAGGATTCGAGCACTCCATCGCAAACATGTACTTCTTCGCCATCGCCATTCTGCAGGGTGCGGAAGGGGTTACGATTGCAGGCGCCGTAGCCAACCTTGTACCAGTAACCATCGGCAATATTATCGGCGGTAGTGTTTTCGTCGCCCTGGTATACTGGGCCGTTTATCTACGTCGGGCCGACGCCTGAGGTTTGAGATTATGACAAGAGTTCTTCTCATCGGTGCGGGACGAATGGGACTGCGCCATTTGCGCGGCGTTGCCCTGGAGGCCGACGGGATCGTCGTCGTCTATCACAACACCGACGTCGAAAAACCAGTACGGGAGGTTCTCCAGTCTTGCGGTTATGAAGGTTCAATTGACATTGTTCCTTCAATTGATCAGGCAGCGGACATGTTTGATGCAGCAATCCTGACGGCAACAGCGGCGGGGAGAGCGCAGCGGTTCGAAAAAATTCTGGAGCTGGATATCCGGCACATTCTTCTGGAGAAGCCGTTGGAGCAGTCCCGCGCTCAAGTCCTTCATATGAAAGCGCTGGCGGATCAGGTGCAATCGGACATTCGGTGTAATCACGTCTTTCGCGAAAATTCCTTGTTCAAAGATATCCGCGATACAGATGCCCCCCTTCAAATGACAGTCAATGCAGGTGCCATCGGACTTGGATGTGGCGGCGTTCACTGGATCGATCTAGCTCTTTATTTAACGAAGGCAAATTCGGGGAAACTGGTTTCTGGCGGACTGGACGACTTTCCAATCGCCAGCGGACGAGGCGGGCAATTCAAAGACTATGGCGGTTTTGGGCTGTTCAAGTTCGATGACGGCTCCACACTTTCACTGCACGTGGATGCGAAAAGTTCAGCGGCAGCCGTATGCGTTATCACCCAAGCCCATCGTCAACTGGTAATTGATCTTCTGGAAGGCGTTTGGATTCACGAAAGGGAGAAATCGTCCGAACTTCCCAACTACCTTTACGGCCAAGGATACCATACCCGCAGCGACGAAGGTTTTCTATTATTGGAAGCAGCCGAATTGACCCGCCAGTGGCTCCTTCATGCGAAAGGGGAACGAACGTCAAAATTACCAACCCTGGGTGAGGCAGTGACGGGGCATGAGTTGTTGTTCGATCTGCTGGAAACCGGAGGAGATAAGGTTTTTCCGGTTACCTGAGGGCTAAAACGTCTTTGTTCAGGCGATATACCCAAGCGTTTCCTTTCCCACCCGCCCAATTCCTGCCATATTGCGCTGCTAATGAATCGGACGCTGTCTTGCGTCCGGATGCAGCCGATTTCGTGCGCCTTTTGCCCATATGTGGTATAAGCGCGCAAAGTCATCCACTTGATCTTGCTTAATAGAGGAATCCTTAAGAGACCATGGCCGGCCATTCCAAATTCAAAAACATCATGCATCGCAAGGGCGCACAGGACGCCAAACGCGCCAAAGTCTTCGCCAAACACATTCGCGAACTGACCGTCGCAGCCAAAACCGGTATGCCCGACCCGGATATGAATCCGCGTCTTCGCACCGCTATTGCGGCCGCCAAGGCGGTCAATATGCCCAAGGACAACATGGAGCGCGCAATCAAAAAGGGCGCCGGTGGGGGCGATGACACCAATTTCGACGAAGTCCGCTATGAAGGCTATGGCCCCGGCGGTGTGGCTATTATCGTCGAAACCCTGACCGACAACCGAAACCGCACCGCTGCCGAAGTGCGCTCGGCTTTTACGAAGTATGGCGGCAATCTTGGGGAAACAGGCAGCGTTGGCTTTATGTTCGACCAACTCGGTTTTATTGAATACCCAGCGGAGATAGCGAGCGCCGACGACATGTTCGAAGCGGCCTTGGAAGTCGGGGCAAGCGATGTCGAGTCTTCGGACGATGGTCACGAAATTTATTGTGCGGTAGCTGACTTAGGCGCAGTTCGGGATGCCTTGGCTGAGAAATTCGGCGATCCTCAGGATGCCCGCTTGGACTGGAAACCGACGACGACGACGGAATTGGACGAGGAAAAGGCCGGAACCTTGCTCAAGCTTCTCGATGTGTTGGAAGACAATGATGATGTTCAGCGAGTGGCCTCGAATTTTGAGGTCTCCGATGAAGTTATGGAACGCCTGAGCGCTTAAAACGCATCATGCGGGGGATTTGATGAAGGGTCGTATGACATGAGATTGATCGGGTTCGACCCAGGACTCAGGCAGACCGGGTGGGGAATCATCGAAAGCGATGGCAATCGTCTGGTTCACATTGCCAATGGAGCGGTGACGACCGACGCAAAAGCAGATCTGGCCTCGCGTTTGGCCCAGCTACACGACGGTCTTGTCGAGATCATTGATAGCTTTTCCCCCTTTGAAGCCGCTGTGGAAGAGACTTTTGTCAATAAGAACCCGACTTCGACCCTGAAACTGGGGCAGGCAAGGGGTATCGTTTTGTTGGTTCCGGCAAAAGCGGGCATTTCGGTTAGCGAGTACACCCCAAACCTGATCAAGAAATCAGTCGTTGGGGCCGGTCACGCCGCCAAAGAGCAAGTGCAAATGATGGTTAATACTCTTCTTCCTGGAGTTGAAATTGCTAACGCTGACGCAGCCGACGCGCTGGCGGTGGCTATCTGCCACGCTCATCACCGGGCCAGCGCTGCTGCGATTGCCCAGAACCATGTTAAACAAGCCGCGGGAGGCGCAGGATGATTGCCAAGCTGACCGGGTTGATCGATGAAGTCGGCGATGACTGGGCGGTTATCGATGTCTCCGGTGTCGGCTATCTGGTGTTCTGTTCCGCCCGCACGCTGAGTCGTCTCGTTCCGGGCGAAGTGGCATCACTGGTGATCGAAACTCACGTCAGGGAGGATCACATTCATCTCTACGGCTTCCTTGAGCAATCAGAACGGGCCTGGTTCAAGCTTTTGACGACCGTCCAGGGTGTCGGTGCGAAAGTGGGTCTTGGGATATTGTCTGTTCTGAGCGGCGAGGAACTGGTGCAGGCGATTGCTGCGGCCGACAAGGCGACGATCACCCGCGCCCCGGGCGTCGGACCAAAACTGGCCGCAAGGCTTTTGACCGAATTGAAAGACAAGGTGGCGACGATTGCACTGGGTCCAACCGCCGGTCTAGGCGGACCGGGCGGCGAGGGGGCTGCGCCGCAAGGAGCCGTAGACGGTACGATGGCGGAAGCCGTCTCGGCCCTGGTCAATCTCGGCTATTCGGCGTCGCATGCCCTGACTGCCGTCAGTTCCGCCGCCGGAAAACTGGGCGAGGGTGCGGCGCTTGAAGAACTGATCCGCGCGGGGTTAGGCGAATTGGCGCCTAAAGACCAGGGCGCTAGGGGGGCATAAGATTGTGAGCGAAGATAGATTGATTACCCCGGAGTCATCGGGCGACGACATCGCCGATGCGGCCCTTCGTCCCCAACATTTAAGCGATTTCGTCGGCCAAAGGCAGGTGCGCGAAAACTTGTCCGTTTTCGTGGCTGCCGCTCGCCAGCGCGCTGAAGCGCTGGATCATGTCCTGTTTTATGGACCGCCAGGCCTTGGCAAGACGACGCTGGCGCAGATTGTCGCCCGTGAACTGGGAGTAGGATTTCGAGCAACCTCCGGCCCGGTAATCGCCAAGGCAGGCGACTTGGCCGCGATCCTGACGAACCTGCAACCCAACGACGTACTTTTCATTGACGAGATTCACCGCCTGAACCCGGTGGTTGAGGAAATTCTCTACCCGGCCATGGAGGATTTTCAGCTCGACCTGATCATAGGTGAGGGGCCAGCGGCCCGTTCGGTTCGAATCGATCTTCCGAAATTTACCCTGGTCGGGGCGACGACCCGTTCCGGCCTGATCACAACGCCTTTGCGTGAACGCTTTGGCATTCCTATGCGGGTGGTTTTCTATGAGCCCGAGGAACTTGAAAGCATCGTTCGGCGCGGCGCTTCCTTGCTGGGACTCGAACTGACCGCCGATGGCGCCATGGAAATCGCCAAGCGCTCGCGAGGCACGCCACGCGTAGCCGGTCGATTGCTTCGCCGGGTACGGGACTTCGCCGCCGTGGATGGCGACGCCTCTGTTGACGCTTCTGCGGCCGACAAGGCGCTGAACCGTCTGGACGTGGATCATCGCGGCCTGGACGCCATGGACCGGCGCTATCTGACCTGCATCGCAGAAAACTATGGCGGCGGACCCGTTGGTGTTGAGACCATGGCGGCGGCTCTTTCCGAACAGCGCGACACCATTGAGGAAGTAATCGAGCCCTATTTGATTCAGCAGGGCCTGTTGATGCGTACGCCTCGGGGACGGGCGCTGACGGGTCAGGCCTATGGCCACCTGGGCTTGAAGGCTCCAGCCTCCATTGCTCAACTGGAACTTGTCCCGGAGGCCGTCGATGAGTAAAGGCCACGTTTTCCCTATTAGGGTCTATATCGAAGACACTGATGCGGGAGGGATTGTTTTTTACGCCAATTACCTGAAATTCGCCGAGCGCGCCCGTACCGAGGCGATGCGTGAGTTAGGTGTCGAGACGTCGCCCCTGATGCGCGAAGAAGGGGTCGTTTTGACGGTCAGGAAATGTTCCGTGGACTACCTGAAACCGGCCCGGCTTGATGATTTGCTGGAAGTCCATACGCAAATCACGAAAGTCGGCGGCGCTTCGCTGGAAGGCGTGCAGCGGATTAAACGGGATGGTAAGGATATTGTTGTAGTTGAAATCAAACTTGCCTGTATGGCGCTGAATGGAAAACCCGCGCGATTGCCGAAGGAATTGCGCGAAACTCTCAATCAAATACTGGTCAATGAGTAAAAGATGGAACAATCATTAATTGATACTGTCACCCTGGGTGGTTCGGTTGCCGACATGGATTTTTCGATGTTCGCGCTTTTCATGCGCGCCGATCTTGTCGTTAAATCGGTAATCGTGATACTGCTATTGGCCTCGATCTGGTGCTGGGCGATCATATTTGAAAAAATGCTGGGTATGAGAAAACTGAATGCCGGGGCAACCCAGTTCGAACAGGCATTCTGGTCCGGCGTTTCCTTGGACGAGCTTTATAATCGAACCGGAGCCCAACCCAAGGATCCGATGACCGCCGTTTTCATTGCCGCCATGCGCGAATGGAACCGCGCTGTTGCCCCGGGCGACGCGGATCATACCGCTCGCGTCAGTTTAAGCGAACGTATCGAAAGAGTTATGCAGATTACTCTGGCGCGTGAAATGGACCGGGCGGAACGGTACATGACGTTTCTTGCTACGACCGGCTCAACCGCCCCCTTCATTGGGCTTTTCGGCACGGTATGGGGAATCATGAATTCGTTCCAATCCATTGCCGTATCGAAAAATACGTCCCTTGCGGTTGTGGCGCCCGGTATCGCCGAGGCTCTTTTCGCCACGGCTTTGGGCCTTCTTGCCGCTATTCCGGCTGTTGTCGCCTATAACAAGCTGAGCCGCGACCTGGACCGGTACGCAAGCCGCCTGGATAGCTTCGCCGGAGAATTTTCCGCCATCCTGTCACGCCAATTGGATGAACGCACTAAACTGGAGAATCTTTGACCATGGCTGCGCCCCTGCAACGCCAACTCCTGGGTAATAGGCATCGCCGCCGTCCAATGAGCGAAATCAACGTCACCCCGATGGTTGACGTGATGCTGGTCTTGCTGGTGATTTTTATGGTTACGGCGCCATTGCTGACTGTTGGTGTAACCGTTGATCTACCGAAGACAAAAGCGTCGGTGATTCCAGGTGACGACGAGCCGCTGGCTGTGTCCGTCGATGCCCAAGGGCAGATATTTTTGCAGGACACCAAACTTGAGTTATCAGGTTTAGTGCCGCGCCTGATGGCGATCACGGGCAACAACCCGGATATTCGAATTTTCGTTCGTGGCGACAAGGCGATCAATTATGGGCGGGTGATGGAAGTAATGGGGACCGTCAACGCTGCGGGTTTCAGAAAAGTAGCGCTTATTACCGAACGGATGGAACTTCCCGCTCTGAACCTCAAAAAGAAACAAGCGAACTGAATTGATGGGTGTCGGCGCCGCCATTTCTGTACTTTTGCACGCCGTATTGATGGTCGTCGCCTATTACGGGCTTCCATCCCTGCGTCGTGATATCATGGTCGAGGTGCCGATTATGGTTGAAGTGGTGACGGTGGCCGAGGTCACCAACGCACCGCAACCGGAAGTAAAACCAGAAGAACCGGCGAAAGAGGAAGAGCCGAAACCTGAACCGCCCAAGCCGGAACCAAAACCTGAACCACCGAAACCGGAAGTAAAGGCGCCCCCGCAGCCCGCGCCGGAACCGGAACCGGAACCCGAACCCACGCCTGAACCGGAGGAAGTGGCCATCGTGCCGCCGCCGCCTGAATCCAAGCCAAAGGCGAAAGAAAAACCAAAGCCGAAACCGGAACCCAAACCGGAAGTAAAAAAGAAACCGGAACCTAAACCCGAGCCGAAGGCGCCTGCCGCATTGGTCAAGGTGAAACCGAAAAAGAAACCGAAACCGCCTGATGCCTTTGCCTCGGTACTTAAAACCGTCGCTGACTTGAAGCGCCAACCGGCAGCACCCGAGAAGAAGCCGGAGAAGAAAGAAGAAAAGAAGGAAAAACCCAAGGCTTCTTTCGAGGAAGAAATCGCCAAGGCCCTCGTGGCGAAGAAACGCAGCTTCGATCAATCCAAGCCGCTGTCGATCAGCGAAATTGATTATGTCAGGCAGCAGATCGCCAAATGCTGGAACCCGCCGGCCGGGGCAAAAAATGCGCAGGACATGATTATTGAAATTGCTGTTGCCATGAATGTGGACGGCACGGTCAGGAACGCCAAAATCAACAATAAGGGCCTTCAAACAGACCCTTTTTTAAGGGCCATGGCGGAAAGCGCTTTACGTGCCGTCTTGAACAGACATTGCCAACCGTTCAAATTACCGCGTGACAAATACGACCGTTGGAAGACAATGACGCTCGTTTTCAACCCGAAGGAGATGCTCGGCGGATGACTATTCAACTAATGACAACATTTATTCGATTTGGTTTTTTCATCGCTGCCTTTCTTCTGGCCTTTTCCAATCCCCTCCGGGCCGAACTTAGAATCGACATCACCCGTGGTACTGTTGAACCGTTGCCGATCGCCATTACGGATTTTGTCGGCATTTCGACCCCGGAGCAGAATTACGGCCGCGGCATTGCCCGGGTAATCGCAAACGATCTGGAGCGTTCAGGACTGTTCAAGCCTCTGGACAATCGCGCCTTTATCCAGAGCAGCCAGGCCATGAGCACGTTGCCTCGTTTCGGAGACTGGCGCGTCATCAAGGCTCAGGCGCTTGTTCAGGGCCGCACACAGATTGTTTCCGATGGGCGCCTCAAGGTTGAATTCAGGCTGTGGGATGTTTTCGCCGAGCAACAGATGGTTGGGCTTGCCTACTTTACGGTGCCTGATAATTGGCGCAGGGTCGCGCATATCGTCTCGGACGCAATCTACAAGAGGATGACTGGTGAAAGCGGTTATTTTGATACCAGGATCGTCTACATTTCCGAAACTGGGCCGCAGAACCGCCGCGTCAAACGTTTAGCGATCATGGATCAGGATGGCGAGAACCATCGTTTTCTGACTGATGGCGGGACGCTGGTGTTGACGCCCCGTTTTTCCCCAACGCTTCAGGAAATAACATACCTGTCCTATTACGGTGATCTTCCCCGGGTCTATATCTTCAATATCGATACCGGACGCCAGGAAGTATTGGGAGATTTCCCGGGGATGACCTTCGCTCCTCGATTTTCGGCTGATGGCAAGCAGGTCATAATGAGCATGGCCAAGGACGGTAACTCGGAAATATATACGATGGATCTGAGAACCCGCGCCTCGAGGCGACTTACCAATCACTCGGCCATCGACACTTCACCCAGTTATTCCCCGGATGGAAAATTCATCACCTTTAATTCCGATCGTGGTGGATCCCAGCAAATCTATGTAATGGACGCAAATGGCCGTAACGTGAAACGCATATCACACGGCAAGGGCCGCTACGCAACGCCGGTTTGGTCGCCGCGAGGCGATTTGATCGCCTTCACAAAGTTCACAAGTGGGCGATTCTTCATTGGTGTCATGCGTCCCGACGGAAAAGGCGAAAGGCTGTTGGCCGAAGATTTTCTGGTCGAAGCGCCAACATGGGCGCCGAACGGCAGGGTGTTGATGTTTTTCCGTCAGGAACCGTCAAAAAAAGACGGAAGCGGCGGCAAATCTCGACTATTTTCCATAGACTTAACAGGTCATAACGAGCGCGAAATCATTACCCCCCTGGATGCCTCTGATCCGGCGTGGTCTCCCTTGATTCCTTAGGCGCTGCATCGTATATTTTGCCTTCAATCCAAGGTTTTATAAAAAAACCCTTGGATTTCGACTTTTTACTCTTTAAGACAAAGGCTTAGAGTATTCACAAACGTTATTTAACACGGTGGGGGATTTTACCAAGCGGTCCGCCATCGAATATTTACAAAAACGCTCCGGCGAGGGAGAATTTAAATGCGCTTTAACATCCTGGGCATGATTGCGGCAGTAGCCCTTGTAGCGGCTTGCGAGACCGCGCCGGAAGAACAAGCGGCGACCAGCGGCACCGGCGCCACAGCCCCGGCACCCGCTCCGACAACGACCACCACCACCACGGCTATGGCCCCCAGCGGCCCCAAAATGGGCAGCCAGGAAGATTTGGTCGTAAATGTCGGCGACCGTGTGTTCTTCGATTTTGATAAGTACAATCTGGGTGCAGAAGCCCGCGGCGTCCTTGAAAAACAGGCCGTATGGCTGAAGAAATACCCGATCGTAACGGTTGCCATCGAAGGCCATGCCGATGAACGCGGTACCCGTGAGTACAACCTTGCTTTGGGTGAGCGTCGCGCCAACTCGGTGAAGGATTATCTGGTTGCCTTGGGCGTACCTGCCAGTCGTCTGCGCACCATTTCTTACGGTAAGGAACGTCCGGTTGCCCTTGGCTCGAATGAAGCCGCTTGGGCTCAGAACCGTCGTTCGGTTACTGCTGTAAGGTAACAGAAGTCGCAGTGGCGACAGATTTCTGTAGCCAGTTTAAGTTATTAGGGCGCTTGCCGGTCGGTAAGCGCCCTATTTTCGCCTAAAAGGCGGCTCAAAGTATACTTGCCTGTTCCATTAATTGTTTCGGTCGAATCCAAAATGAAATTGCTCAGAATAATCCAGGCGGCAAGAGGTCAGACAATTTCAGCCTTGCTGGTGTCGTCTCTTTGCATTGGGATCGCCGCTCCGGCCATGGCGCAATCTCGCGATTTACAGCCTATTTTGGATCGGTTGCAGCGAATTGAACGCGATATCAAAACCCTGAATGTTCAGGTCTCGCAAGGCGGTGCAGGCGACGGAGAGGTCGGGCCCACGGCCGCAGCAAGAATCGCCGTCAGATTGACCGATCTGGAAGATGAACTGCGTGCGACCACCGGCAAGGTGGAAACAGTAGTCAACCAGATTGAGGATATCGGTTTGCGGCTGGACAAACTCGTCGCCGATCTTGATTACCGCCTGAGCGCTATTGAAGGCGGCATCGTTCAGCAAACCCCTCAGGTTAGTGCGGCGCCATCTCCTCCGGGTGTGCAAACGGCTCCTCCGGGCGCCTCCCAGCCCGGTGTATTGGGCGTGATTTCGCAAAGCGAAGTTCCCGCATCCCGAGACAACGAGCAAACCGAGCAAACTGTCGCGACCGCTCCTGTAAGTAGTGCCGGGGTGACATCGAACGCCTTGCCCGAGCAACCGACAAAAGCGCCCGGTATTCTACCGGAAGGCACGACCAAAGAACGTTATGCATACGCTTTCGCCCTTCTGAGAAAGGCCGACTACGATCAGGCGGAAATCGCCCTGAGCGAATTCATGAAAGCTCATTCGGATGATCCTTTGGCGGGTAATGCCCGCTACTGGCTGGCAGAAAGCTATTACGTACGTGGACAGTACGTTCAGGCTGCCGAAGCTTTTGTCGCCGGCTATCAGGCCGATGCCAGTGGTCCAAAAGCACCCGACATGTTGTTGAAACTTGGCATGTCGCTTTCCAATCTTGATGAAAAGGAAAAGGCTTGCACAACTTTTGGCAAGCTGCTTGCGGATTTTCCTGAAGCTCCGGGCAGAATACTTTCCAAAATGGAATTCGAAAGCACGAAAATCGGCTGCGAATAACGCAACTTTCCATCGATTAAAGGCAGATATTATTGCCCAGATCAGATGATAGAGCCATGACCCCTGACCTTAATGTAAAACCGCTGGACGACAATGATATGGCACGTCTGATGGCGGCATTGGGTTCTTTCGAGAAAAATCCACATTTGTCCGTCGCAGTATCTGGGGGGGCTGATTCGCTTGCGATGACTTTACTTGCAGATGCGTGGGCGCGCCTTAACGGCGGCAAAGTGACGGCCTTAAGCGTGGATCACGGGCTAAGACCGGAGGCCGCCGCCGAAGTGCGGCAGGTGGCCGAGTGGCTTTCTGCGCGAAGCATCGATCATCACGTGCTTGAATGGCATGGAAAAAAGCCCGTCAGAGGGTTGCAGGCGGCCGCTCGCGACGCCCGGTATGACTTGTTGGAGCGGTGGTGCCGCGATGCAGGCGTACTTCATCTGATGCTTGCCCATCATCAGGAGGACCAGGCCGAGACGTTCTTGTTGCGCCTGAATAAAGACAGCGGTGTCGACGGACTTGCAGCGATGGCGGCCATCGTCGAAAAACCCGGCATACGTTTGTTGCGCCCATTTTTAGGAACCCCTAAAGAGCGACTCCGGGCTACCTTGCGGGCTCAGGCACAGCCCTGGCTGGAAGATCCGTCAAACGATAATACGGCCTTTGAACGGGTTCGAATTCGACAGTCTCTTCCGAACTTGGCTGAAGCAGGAATAACCCCCCGGGCGTTAGCCGAAACGGCCGGACGCATGGCGCGGGCCCGTATCGCCCTTGAAAGAACGACATCCCATTTGTTGGCGCAATGTTGCTCCGTTGATCCCGCAGGCTACGCTCTTATCAACGCAGCCAGTCTTTTTTCAGGCTCAGAAGAAATTTCCCTGCGCGTCCTTTCCAGAACCTTGATGTGCGTTGGAGGCGGCGAATACGGGCCGCGAATGGCAAAGCTGGAGCGCCTTCACGAAAAAATGAAAGCTTCCCATCAGGATGGGGACGTTGACTGGAAAGGCGCCACATTGGGTCGTTGCAGGGTTATGTCAATGATGGACACGAAAGGGCGCGTTGTTTTCATGATCTGCCGCGAAGGGCGTTCCTTACCCGCGCCCATGCCAGTTCAGCCCTCGCAGACGTATCAATGGGACAGGCGTTTTTCCATCCGCGTGAAGGGACGAAAAGATGTACAATATCAAGATGTAAGCTTGTACCCACTGGGTAGGAAAGGGTGGGGTTCCCTTATTGAGGAAATTCCGGAGATCGCCGCTACGCCGATTCCAGAACCGGTCCGAATGACATTGCCAGCCCTAGCTGATAGGAAGGGTATTATTGCCGTGCCGCATCTGAATTATCGTCGTAGTGGACTAGATAAAGACGTTCCCGGTTTCGAAACCGCAATTTTTCACCCCAAACAATCGTTGTCCGGGGCAGGCTTTCTTGTTGCGGATTGAATTTCGATCATTATGTTATGGAAGATACATGTAAGGTCCCCCCACTTGTTGTTGACTGTCAACGGGACTGGTATTAAGTCCAGGCGGCGTTGCTTGGCGAGAGCTATATTTTTCACCGGAAGGAAGCAAAATTGAATTTTTCCAGGAACCTGGCGCTTTGGGTCATAATCGGCCTGTTGGTGTTCGCTCTGTTTAACCTTTTCCAGGGGTCTTCGTCCCAGCGTGGACCACAAACCTCTTTAGCTTTTTCCGACTTCCTCGCTTCCGTTGAAGGCGGTGAGGTACGCGACGTTACGATTAAGGGCAATAATATCTCCGGTCATTATCGCGATGGCCGTAATTTTGGCACCTATGCCCCGAATGATCCGGCCCTGATCGAAAAACTGAACAAACAAGGCGTTCGCATTACCGCCCAGCCCTCCGAAGAAGGATCGCCGACCTTGTGGGGTATTCTGATTTCCTGGTTCCCGATGCTGCTTTTGATCGGCGTCTGGATTTTCTTTATGCGCCAGATGCAAGGCGGTAGTGGCAAAGCAATGGGTTTTGGCAAATCAAAGGCCCGCATGCTGACCGAAACTGCAGGTCGCGTAACCTTTGAAGATGTCGCGGGCGTCGATGAAGCAAAGCAGGAGGTCGAGGAAGTCGTTGAATTCCTGAAAGACCCACAACGATTCCAGCGCCTGGGAGGTAAAATTCCTAAGGGTTGCTTGCTTGTAGGGCCTCCGGGCACGGGTAAGACGTTGTTGGCGCGCGCTATTGCCGGTGAAGCAAACGTCCCGTTCTTCACTATTTCCGGATCCGACTTCGTCGAAATGTTCGTCGGCGTTGGCGCATCTCGTGTTCGTGACATGTTTGAACAGGGCAAAAAGAATGCTCCTTGCATCATCTTCATCGACGAACTTGACGCGGTAGGTCGCCATCGCGGTGCGGGCCTTGGCGGCGGGAACGATGAGCGCGAGCAAACACTGAACCAGTTGCTGGTTGAAATGGACGGCTTTGAATCCACCGAAGGCGTAATCCTGGTAGCTGCCACCAACCGTCCCGACGTTCTTGATCCGGCGTTGCTGCGCCCGGGCCGTTTTGACCGTCAGGTGACGGTACCCAATCCGGATATCCTGGGACGCGAGAAAATTCTTAAAGTTCATATGCAGAAAGTTCCTCTTGCACCAGATGTTGAAGCACGGGTTATCGCACGTGGCACCCCAGGTTTTTCCGGCGCTGATCTAGCCAACTTGGTTAATGAAGCGGCCCTTCTGGCCGCCCGCGCCTCCAAGCGCGTCGTCACCATGGCGGAGTTTGAAGCGGCTAAGGACAAGGTGATGATGGGAACCGAGCGCCGCTCGATGGTGATGAGCGACGACGAGAAAAAACTAACCGCCTATCACGAAGCCGGTCATGCGCTGGTTGGTATTCACGTGCCCAAGCATGACCCGTTGCACAAAGTCACCATTATCCCGCGTGGACGTGCCTTGGGTGTCACCATGTCGCTGCCCGAACGGGATCGTTATTCCATGTCAAAGCTGGAACTTGAATCGAAGCTGGCGATGATGTTTGGCGGACGCGTCGCCGAAGAACTTATTTTCGGCGAGGAAAATATCACTACTGGCGCTGGCAATGATATCCAGCAGGCCACAGACATGGCGCGCCGAATGGTTACAGAATATGGCTTTAGCGAAAAGCTGGGGCCTCTAAGGTACAGCGAAAATGAAGAAGAAATATTTCTTGGGCGTTCGGTAACCCAGCACAAGAACGTCTCTGACCATACTCACGAGATGATTGATTTGGAAGTTCGTCGACTGATTGAGGAGGCCGAAACCTTGGCGCGGAAAATCCTTTCCGAAAACGGTGACGAGTTGGAGAAAATCGCCCAGGCCCTGCTAGAGTACGAAACCCTGACCGGCTCCGAAGTGGACGCCTTACTCAAAGGTGAAAAGATTATCCGTCCCGATGAAGACGACGAACCAACCAGTGGCGGCCGCACATCGTCGGTTCCTTCCAGCGGACCGGCGGGTAAGAAAAAGCCGAAGGGTGGCATCGGCGACGCCGAACCGCAACCCGGAAGCTGATGCCGCGCGGTCGTGTCTTCACGTGATACGGCGTCAGATTCCTTCGCCGGTCTCTCACTAGATCATCCCCTGGTGATGGGGATCGTCAACGTGACCCCAGACAGCTTTTCCGATGGTGGTGAAACTGAGAGCGTTCCCCTGGCCATTCAACGCGCCCAGCAATTTTTAGAACAGGGTGCGGATATCCTCGATATTGGGGGCGAGTCGACACGTCCCGGGGCCGAACCGGTTTCGATTGATGAGGAAATGAATCGGGTCATCCCTGTGGTCGACGCGATGGCGCGCCAGGGGGCTTGCCTGTCTGTCGATACCCGTCATTCGGAAGTTATGGCCGCAGCCGTTGAAGCCGGCGCCTCCATCGTCAACGACGTCACCGCGCTTCAAGGGGACGAGAAGTCGTTGAACGTCGTTGCAGCCGGCAAGGCTTCCGTCGTGTTAATGCATATGAAGGGCGAGCCCCGCACAATGCAGAAAGCGCCGATCTACGATGATGTCGTGGCCGAGGTTGGCGGATACCTGATTACCCGCATCAACGCCTGTGAACAGGCGGGAATTCCAAAGGATCGCATTGCTATCGATCCCGGCATCGGTTTCGGCAAAAACCTGGAGCATAATCTGTCTCTGCTCAGAAACCTGGGCGCTTTTACTGGGCTTGGGTGTCCGGTCGTGCTGGGCGTATCCCGCAAGAGCTTCATCGGGCGTATATCCGGTGAAGAGAATGCCGCAAAACGCCTGCCTGGGTCCCTAGCCGCGGGCCTGAAAGGTGTTGCGAAAGGGGCCTCAATTCTGCGCGTCCACGATGTCGCCGAAACCCGGCAGGCGCTGGATGTGTGGGGTGCTATTGAAGCTTAGATCAGTTCACTTTTCGTTTGAAACATGACGTATTAAAACGAATAGTGAGAAACTGATCGATTCTTTATTGAGCGAGCCGATTCACACGTCTTATCGGATCAAGCTTTCACCGCCCTTTCAAAACATGCAACGACGGCAGTTCCTCCATATCAAGTGTCGGGCGGTCCGCATCGACTTCACTTAAAGCGTCAACCTCGTGCATGGTTTCCAGGCAGCGTCTGGCCAGTCGCTGGTATTCATGGGTGCCCATTGTCTTCCACTCGATTTCTTCCGGGCTGACTTCGCGGCGTATCTTGGCCGGAATGCCTGCGGCCAAATGCCCTTCGGGGACGACCATTCCAGCCGGGACAAACGCCTGGGCGGCGACGTACGCATTCTTGCCGATATCGGCGTCATCCATCACCACCGCACCCATTCCGACCAGGGCGTTTTCGCGCACCTGGCAGCAATGCAGGATGGCCCCATGCCCCACATGGGCGTCCTTTTCCAGCGTTGTTTCCTGTTTGGGGTAGCTGTGGATGATACAGTTGTCCTGAACGTTGCATCCCTCGGCGAGCACGATCCTGCCGAAATCACCCCGCAACGATGCACCCGGCCCGATATAACATCCGGGACCGATGATGACGTCGCCGATCAGAACGGCGGTAGGATGAACGTAAGTTTCGGGGTGGACCACCGGGATGACCCCTTCCAGGCTGTAGACTTTGACCATTATGGTCTCCCTCAGAAAAATTCAAGATGACGAGATCGCAAAATAGGACCATTGGGCCGGGATGGAAATAGTGATCTTGTAACGTTTCGAAACGAAAAGTTAATTCCTATGAGAAGAAATCTGGCTTAAAAGAAGTGCGGAATTCAAAGGGACAGAAGATTCGCAAGACTATGTCCCAACAAAACAAGATTTAGAGAATTATGATCAGAAAACTGTTTGGTACCGACGGTATTCGCGGTACCGCCAATCTGGAACCCATGACCGCCGAAACGGCATTGAAGGTCGGTATGGCCGCCGCCGCCCATTTCAAGCGTGGCGACCACCGTCACCGGGTCGTTATCGGTAAGGATACCCGCCTATCGGGTTATATGATCGAACCGGCGCTGACGTCCGGTTTTGTCTCCATGGGAATGGATGTGATTTTGGTTGGGCCTATGCCGACGCCTGCCGTTGCGATGTTGACACGCTCGCTGCGGGCTGATCTGGGCGTGATGATTTCGGCCTCCCACAATCCCTTCGGCGATAATGGCATAAAGCTGTTTGGGCCGGACGGCTACAAGTTGTCCGACGCCGCCGAGGCCGAAATAGAAGAGCGCATCGACGGCGATCTCCAGCGTGATTTAGCTGAACCCAACAGGCTCGGTAGGGCCATGCGCCTGGACGACGCCCAGGGCCGCTACAGTGAACACGTCAAACGCACACTGCCAAAAGGGCAAACCCTGGACGGCCTGAAAATAGTGGTCGATTGCGCCCACGGTGCCGCCTACAAAGTAGCGCCGGAAGTCCTGTGGGAATTGGGCGCGGAAGTTATCCCTGTCGGCGTTGATCCGGACGGCTTCAACATCAATTCTCAATGTGGCTCGACTTATACCGAAACCATGCGCGAGGCGGTCGTCGCCCATAACGCCCACATCGGCATTGCACTGGATGGCGACGCCGACAGGGTGCTGATATCCGATGAAAAAGGGAAGCTGGTTGACGGCGACCAGCTAATGGCCCTAATCGCGCAGGACTGGTCCGAAAAAGACAGACTGCATGGGGGCGGTATCGTCGCCACGGTAATGTCAAACCTGGGGCTGGAAAATTACCTTTCCACGATCGGCCTTAACCTTGTGCGCACGCAGGTCGGTGACCGCTATGTGGTCGAACACATGCGCGAGCACGGTTTCAACATCGGCGGCGAACAGTCCGGACATATTGTCCTGGGTGATCACGGATCGACCGGAGATGGCCTTGTCGCCGCCCTGCAGGTGCTGGCGGTTGCTATCGATGCCGACAAACCCGTGAGCGAAACCTGTCGTCCGTTTGAACCACTGCCGCAGCTGCTCAGAAATGTCTCTTTCAATGGCGGCCAGCCGCTGGAAAATGATGACGTAAAGAAATCCATCGCCGAGGGTGAGGATAGGCTGTCCGGTTCGGGCCGTCTTCTTATCCGCAAATCCGGCACCGAACCCCTGATTCGGGTAATGGCGGAAGGCGAGGACGAGACCCTGATCGGCGCCGTTGTCGGTGACATCGTCGACGCCGTCGAACGCGCAGCGGGCTGATCATGCAAGGCAGGGTATTGATTATCGCCGGATCGGACTCCGGCGGCGGGGCGGGAATACAGGCGGACATAAAAACGGTTACCGCCCTTGGCGGCTTCGCCATGACCGCACTAAGCGCCCTTACGGCCCAGAACACCCAAGGCGTCACGGCCATTCACGAAGTGCCGACGGATTTCATTGGCGAACAAATGCGGGTCGTCCTGTCCGACATCGGCGCTGACTCTATCAAAACCGGCATGCTGCATTCATCCGCCGTGATTGAGTGCGTAGTAGAGAATCTCAAAACCCGCGAGGCGCCCATTGTCGTCGATCCCGTCATGGTCGCCAAGGGCGGCGCCACTTTGCTGCAGGAAGAGGCTATAGCGGCAATGAAGAGCATGCTTATTCCGAACGCCCATGTACTTACACCCAACGTTCCGGAAGCAGAAGCCCTGACCGGTGTTTCAATAAAAAAGCGTGAAGATGCGGAATACGCCGCCAGGATGCTTTCCGATTGGGGGCCCAAGGCCGTCCTGATGAAGGGCGGCCATATGACCGGCGGGGCCAACACCGATACGGTAACGGACCTGCTGTTCGAGGGGGGCAAGCTTGTCGAAGCTTTCACGTCACCCAGGCTGGATACACGCCATACCCATGGTACCGGTTGCACCCTTGCCTCGGCCATTGCCACGGGGCTGGCCCAGGACCTGAACATTCGTGACTCTGTCGAACGGGCTCGGGCTTATGTTTGGCAGGCGATCAGCACGGCGCCCGGCTATGGCCATGGCCACGGCCCACTTAATCACGGTCATACGCTCTAGAAAACCTCTCGTTTTAAGACGCTAAAACGGACTTGCCTTCTAAGGTGGAATCGCTGAATATCGCGTCCGTACGGGTTCCATGCAGGCAAAGCCTGCGGGATTAATAGGGAACACGGTAAGGACGACCCAATAGGGGCCTGATCCGTGACTGCCCCCGCAACTGTGAAAGGTAGCCGCTTCCAATATGCCACTGGGCTTCGGTCTGGGAAGGCGGAAATCCGGTAAGGATCCTTGAGTCAGTAGACCTGCCTGTACTTAAAAAAACCAACTTGCCGCCGGATATTCATCGGGTGGCCATAGACGCACGGCGGGTGCGAAAGGAGATATTTAAATGCACATAGAACCTGGTTACGTCACACCGGTAAAAGTAGTGATTGCAAATGCCGGAGCCATCGGCGTTTTTTCCTGGGGTTGCAAAGAACAGATTAAGGAATTTCTGGGCCAGCCCTGGGTTCCGTTGAAGAGCCTTCTGGCCGCAGGGTTCTTTTCCTTATTTATGCAGAGCTTTCATATGCCGGTCGGCCCATCTGAGCTTCATTTCGTAGGCGCGATGGTTATGTATCTGACGCTTGGCTTTACTCCGACATTGATCGGTTTCGGCGTTGGACTACTGTTTCAAGGCCTCGTATTCAACCCGGGCGATCTTTACCATCTTGGCGTAAACAGCCTTTCGTTGATGCTTCCGTTGATCGGCGTCCACTATGTTTCCGGCAAGAAGTACTTTGACCAGTCGCTTTCGCAGCGTCTTTCATGGGCGAGGATCATGAAATTGGATGCCTTGTATTACACAGGGGTAACGGGCATGGTCGGTTTTTGGCTTATGATTGGCGAAGTGGCCACGCCGTTTTCGGCCTGGGCTTCATTCGCGGCTTCCTATCTTGCCATCGTTGCTTGCGAACCTGTTATCACCTATCTGGGCGTCAAGGGATTGAAATCGATAGAAGGCAATAGCCTTGTTGCTAGGCTTACGGCGGTACGCGCTCTAAACGTTGCCTAATTTAGACTAATCGATCATCGTGAATGGGAACGGCCGCCCTTTGGGGCGGCCGTTTCTTATTGGGTTTAACCGCACCCACCTTAAACGCTGCTAGCGACGGTAAGATTGTTCGAATCCGACATGGTGTCTTGTGTTATCGTATTGGCGCTATCGCCGCCCAGTGCGTCGGCAATGGCTAATGAAAGCGGAGTCGGCTCAAAATCCGGCAACGCCTGGGCTAGTTTTTCTCCGTCGATTGAATGGGGCGTATCCCAAAGGTAGCGCATTTCCACGACTTCCCGCATTTGCGGCATGATGAGGCCGAGTATCCGTACCATTGACCATGGAAGGCTTTTGACGCGCAATGTGCGTCCCGAGGCTTTCTCCATGGCTTTGATCAGGTCCAGCCCGGTCAGTTCATACCCCGCGAAGCCGAATTGCTCGAAGTTGGAAAAGTCATTTCGCTTTTCCGCTAGTCCGACCATGGCGCGGGCGCTATCCGGCAGATAGGCCCAAGCGTGAAGGCGATCAAGTGCGGCCGGATACATCACGCGTCCCTTGCCGATATTTGCAGCGATATGACTGTCGAACCAATTCCCTGTCTTTTGCCTTTCGATAAAATCACCGGCGCGCAGGATCATTGTTTGTACACCGTCATTACTGGCATTGGCGTAGCTGGTTTCCATTTCTTCACGCAAGCGACCCTTTCGGGCTGTCGGCTCATGCGGCGTATCTTCGCTAAGAAGCTCAGGCATTCCTGCACCGTAGTTGTAGACGTTGCCGGGAATCATTACGCTTGCCCCGGATTTTTTTGCGGCATGGATTACCGACGCGGTTAAACGTGGCAGATCGTCTCGCCAACGAGGGTAGGGCGGGTTCAGGGCATTGACGATGACATCGCATCCTGAGGCCACCTCAGCTAGAATTTTCGCATCGAAAGCATCTCCGGTAATTTGCTCGACGCCCGTTACCGTCGTTTCGCCTTTCCAGGAGCGAGCAAAAGCGCGTACCTGCCAGCCGGCGTCTAAGAAGGCATCGACCGCAGCCCGCCCAAATCGTCCCTTCGCTCCAAGAATTATGACTTTATTTGACATGTTAATTTCCAATTCAGTCTCTGTTTGTGTTGACAGAGATATTGTTGACTATTCATATTAATTTTGAAACGAACGTATTTGTTGTTTTTATATTCAAAAATGAATAGGTGGGTTATGCCCAAGTCCTTTGAATGGAGTCACCTGCAAACCTTAGTTGCAGTGGCAGAGAACGGATCGTTATCTGCGGCCGCACTTTCGCTAGGGAGCTCTCAGCCAACCATGGGACGGCATATCCGCACCCTGGAAACCGAATTGGGCGTTGACTTGTTTGAGCGCACCGCCCGTGGACTTGATTTGACGCCCACGGGCATCGCCTTGCTGGAACAAGCACGAAATATGGCTGAAGCGGCGAATAAGCTCTCCCTCGTAGCGGAAGGTCGATCCGAATCCCTCGAAGGAACCATCCGCATAGCTGCCAGCGAAATCGTCGCTACTTACGTTTTGCCTGATATTCTTACTGCCTTTCGTCGGCTTGAGCCCAATATTGACATTGAGCTCGTTGCCTCCGACAGGGCGGAAAACCTGCTTCAGCGCGAGGCGGATATTGCTGTGCGCATGTTCCGGCCTACCCAATCCGACGTTTTCACCCGCAAAGTGGGCGATCTGCAGACCGGTATTTTCGCCGCTCATTCCTATCTTGAACGATACGGCCAGCCTGACACTCTCCTCGATTTACTAAACCATGACGTCATCGGTTACGACCGAAGTGATTTAATCATCCAGGGCTTTCGTTCTGTAGGGCTTGAGGTTGACCGTGGGTTTTTCTCTTTCAGATGCGACAATCAGGTCGTCGCCTGGCGGATGGTTGTTGCCGGATACGGCATCGGGTTCAATCAAGTCCAGATTGGCAGGGCAGAGCCTGCGGTGAAAATGCTGGATTTCGGTGTCGAACTTCCTGTCCTGCCCATGTGGTTGACGGCCCATTCGGAATTGAAGACAAGCCAGCGTGTAAGACGTGTCTATGATTTCCTGGCAGAAAACCTAGGCAGCTAAGAAGCTATCGAAGCCTCATAGGCGCGAACGAAAAAATCCTCCATCTCGCGAACGACTTCCATTCTTTCAAAAAGCTTGTGGGAATTGGCCTTGATTTCGTCCTGCATACGTCTTTTAAAGTCGGAGTCGTGGGCCAATTTCAAAGCCAGAGAGACATATTCTTCACCATCCGACGCGATTAAGTCGCTTAAGCCCATTTGGTTGTAGCATCCAGCAGTTACCCGGCCGCGCATGAAGTTACTGGGCCAGGTTACAATTGGCGCGCCCATAGCAAATGCTTCTTGAGATGAATTGCCGCCGGAGAACGTCGGAATATCCAACAAGGCATCGGCCAGAAGAAGAAGGCCGAGGAATTTCTCATTTGACATCCGGGGAACAAAGACGATCCGATCAATGATCTCGGGACAGACTCTGCCAATTCGTTCCTTCAGAAGAGTATTCCAATATCCACCTTTTCCATCATCGATGAGCACCAGATGACCTTCAGGATCGCGACGCAGAAGATCGCCTATCAAGGTGTCGAAATTCGGATGAAACTTGAAAAGGGTTTGCGGGCACACATAAAGGGCGCCGTTGTCGGGTAACCCGTAGTCGGTTCTGGCGAACGTATTTTCCGGAAGTTCCGGGCGGAAATAATATGTTGGCAACAATGGCAGCTGGGCCAATTGTTCGGTGTATTGCTCGGATGTTTCAGTTGGTTCAAGTAAGTCAGATGACAGGAAATAGTCGATGTTGGGAATTCCAGTCGTGTCGGGATGCCCCCAGGTAATCGCCTGCACTGGCGCCAGCCGCGCGAAAGCCAAAAAGTACGTGTAAGGGTCCATGCCGATATCGGGATAAAAAAGAATATCCAATTCTTCGCCCGCGAGAATGTCTCGATCCTCGTCCAGTTTCTTGTGTAGCTGGACAATTTTGTCGGCGGTTTGCTCAATGGCTTCGGACATCGCGTCCCTCATACCGGGAAGCCTGAATACGATGACCTCGAATTTTTCGCGCGACAAATGCTCAATAATACCCCGCGAAAGTTTGCCGATGGTGTGCTCCCAGAAGAAGGACGAAAGAAAACCAATGCGCAGGCGCTCTTTCGGAGCGCTCTTTGCAGTCCCGCAGTGAGGAGCTTCATATGTCAGTTCCGGAAATGCGGCAATATACAGTTGGGCGATATCCTCCATAATTCGCCGATTATTCTTATTGTGGTATGTCAGATAAAAATTGGTGGATCCAACGACGGTTGGATCCGGGAGTTTTATACTCTGCTTATGAAGGTCCCTAACCGCTTCGATCAAGTTTTCCCGGCGGGCGCCAATATCTTCATCGCTGTAAGGAATGACTGGTAAAAGCAGTGCCCGTCGAATACGCCAACCAGCAGCATCCGGCTTATGGGACAGCGCTTGGTCAAATTGTATTGTTGCCGCGTCAATTTTTCCCTGTTCCTGCAGAGTATCGCCAAGATTATAGTGAGCATCAGCATAGTCCGGCCTTATTTCCAAGGCCTTGCGATAACTCGCTTCTGCATCCTTCAGGTTATTTTGATCCTTGAGAATATTGCCAAGATTGTTGTGCGCTTCGGCGTGATTAGGATGAAGGGTGATGGCTTTTTGAAGGCTTGCTGCGGCCTCGTCCAGCTTTTTTAGATCTTTCAGGGCGCCGCCAAGGTTGATAAACGCTTCCACATAATCCGGCTTAAAAGCGACGGCATTCAGATAACTCTCCGAGGCCTCATCCAGTAGGTGTTGTTCCTTTAGCATGTTACCAAGATTGAAATGCGCTTGGGCGTAATCCGGCTTTAGGTTGAGGGCCTTGCGAAAGCTGGCCAATGCCTCTTCCGGGTTGCCCTGATCCATGAGCGCGCTGCCCAGACTATTGTGGGCCTCGGCGGATTCAGGATTAAAAGCCAGGGCTTTCTTAAAGCTGGTGATGGCTTCTTCACGTTCTCCCGAGGCAAAAAGAACATTACCAAGATTGATATGTCCCTGAACGTAATCCGGTTTGAGGCTGATAGCTTTGCGGCAACTTTCAATAGCCTCGTCCAGGTTTCCCATTTCAAACAGCGTACTGCCAAGGTTGCTATGTGCTTCTGCAAAATCAGATTTGATGGCCAGCGCCTCGCGAAAACTGTCTAGAGCCTCGTCCATACGCCCCTGTTCCTTGAGCACGCTGCCAAGGTTGTTTTGGGCTTCGGCGTAATCGGGTTTGACTTTGACGGCTTTGTTCAGGCTGTTCGCGGCTTCGTCAAGGCGTCCCAGTTCCTTGAGTAAATTACCCAAGTTGTTGTGGGCTTCGGCAAAGTCCGGCTTGATGGAAACGGTTTTCCGGAAACTGGCAATCGCTTCGTCAAGCTTCCCTACTTGCGTCAGTACATTGCCTAAATTGTAGTGCGCATCGAAGTGTTTCGGTTTTATGGCAATGGCGCGTTCATAAGAGGCGACGGAATCCTCGAATTTGCCTTGGCGCCGATAGAGGATTCCCAGATTGAAATGACCATCGGCGTATTTGCTGTCCGTTTCCAGTGCCCGGTGGAATGCGGCGATGGCTTCATCTGTTTTCCCCTGGTGAGCCAGCTGTTCACCCAGGATGCCGTGATGGTTGATTTTTTTGCCCGCCTTTTTTGCAGCCTTCGCCTGCAACCGACGCTCTTTTCTGTTCATGTAATCCTCGTTATGACAAAAAACGCCGTAACCTGATCGAGTTTTTCCGAAGCGACTCTTTACACATCACAAAGAGTAGTCACAACTCTCAAAAATTGGAATGGATTCCAGATAATTCCATTGCAGGTTCTTCAAATTCGACAACTCGCATAGAAGAATTTAGCAGTTAAACGACAACGGGACTGATGCCTGATGGTGATTTCAAAATGTCAGCAAGAATATCGACGCCTCTGGCCACAGTAACATCATCGGCATTGTGTGTGCCGATTCCGATGCGAATTGCATGAGGGGCGCCGTGACGGCCGACAACGAAACTTTCAGCGGAAGGAACCAGAACGCCTCGGGCCTCAGCGGCGGCCTTGAAATCGGCCGCACGCCAAGGCGCGGGCAGTTCAAGCCACATGAAATGACCGGCCGGGTGATACGCATATGTTTGGTCGTGAAAGGCTTCGGCGGCATACTTGAGGCGCTTGCCTGCGGCTTCAGCCTGCCAGTTGGCGAGCACTTCACCGGTTCCGTCTTCGACCCAACGTCGTGCAATTTCCGCCATCAGGGGAGGGGTCATCCAGTTGCTCAGACGCACCGCCGCACGCTGCTGTTCAACATATTCCAGTGGCGACAGTACATAGCCGACTCTTAATCCGCCGGCCATGGCCTTTGACAGACTGGTAATGTGGAAAACGCGTTCGGGAGCAACTTCGATAAGCGGCTGGACCTCACGGGGCGTCAGACCACCCCAGACATCGTCTTCCATGACCAAAAGATTCAGCTTGCGGGCCATTTCGGCGACGTCGGAAACCCGTCCTTCCGGCATCGTCCGGGTTGTCGGGTTTTGAACGTTGGGAATGCAATAGAGCACTTTCGCCCCGGTCCGCAGGGCGGCTTCTTCCAGGGCCTCAGGGATTAAGCCATGTTCGTCCATCGCGACCGGTTCGGGTTTCAGGCCGAGATTTCTGACCGTATGAATAAACCCCGGGTAGGACAGTTCTTCAGCCAGAACGGTATCTCCCGGTTTGGTCAGCGCCATCAGGGTAGTCAGGATGCCGTGCTGAGCGCCGCTGGTAAGAGTTACCCGGTCGGGGGTCGCGGTAACGCCGCATCGATTTAGCCACTTGGCCCCGGCCTGCAGGTGTTCCGGCAGCCCGGAAAGAATTTGGTAGTCCATCAGGGCGTCAAGATCTTGGGCGTGAACAAGTTCGGCAAGGGTTCGGGCCAGTTCTTTCCCCGCTCGCCCACTGATCGGTGTCGCATGGGTGAAATCGATCAGGTTGCTGTCTGTCGGTTTGGTCAGGAAGAACAGTTCCGATTTTTTACCTTCGCGAGGCAAGACATAAGTGCCACGCCCGACTTCGCCGTCGACGAGGCCACGGCGTTTGATTTCGTCGTAGGCCCGGGTCACCGTGCCCAGCGTCACGCCCAAATCGTATGCAAGATTGCGCTGCGGCGGCAACTTCTCACCAGGAGGCAGAGCCCCTTCGTTGATGGCTTCGGATATGGCGGCGGCAATGGCCAAATACTTCGGTCCGCCGCGTTCGGATATGTCCGGTGTCCAAATTGTCATGGGTACAATGAATACATTGACGACAAAATTGTGTCAATATAAAACCAAAACAGGGTAACAATTGTGTTGCTAGAAAGAGAAATGTAAGGAGTTATCAAGATGTTAAGGCATGATTGTATCGATACAATTAGCATGCCGGTGGCTGATTCCGGCACGTCAAATAGTTGGAAATCCTGGATTATTGCGGGTTACACCCTGCTGGTATCCGATATGGCCCGCGTCTTCGAGACTCTTAATGTCTGGCAACGCCGCAGCACCTGGCGTACTCGCCTGAGTGATCTGGATGACCGAATGTTGAAAGATATCGGAATCACCCGTGAAGAAGCCTACCGGGAAATCAGAAAGCCTTTCTGGAAGGGCTGATTCATGGCAGTCGCTGGCGAGAAGTTTGTCTCCCCGGTCGGCGGGCAGGGCGCATCCGTAAGTGGCCTGCCCGCCGCCTATGGGGCGGCGGCTTTCGCTATGTTGATCTGGGGCGGCACGCCAACTGCGGTTCGTCTGGCTGTTGATGGCATCGACCCGCTGACGGCGGGAATTCTCAGAACCGTGCTAGCGGCGATCGTTGTCCTTCCCCTTGCTTTCCTGCTTGGATTGCCACGACCCAACGGATTGAAGCAATGGACGCTGCTGGTGGTTTCGGGGGCCGGCGTCTTCATCGGCTTTCCTTTGTTGTTCAGCGTCGGCATCAAGCAGACGTCGGTTTCGCACGCCTCGTTGATTAATGCGGCCATCCCGTTGTTTACCGGATTGTTCGGGGCTATTGCTGAGCGAAAAATTCCCGGAAAGTGGTGGGTGATCGGCGTTACCATCGCCCTGGCAGGGGAGGGCTTGTTGATCGGTTACCGCGATGTCGACAGCGATGGCGTAACCCTGCGGGGTGATCTTCTATGCCTCGCTTCATCCGTCTGTTCCGGCCTGGGTTATGTCACCGGCGCGCGCTTGTCATTGAAAATTGGCAGCCGGGCTTCCATCTTCTGGGGCATATCCGTTGCCGGGATTATTCAACTGCCCTTGCTGTATATGTTTTGGGGAAACACCGACTGGTCCATAGTACCGGCCAGCAGCATTGGCGCGGTTTTGTATATGGCCAGTTTTTCAACGGTCATCGGTTTCATTGCCTGGTACTGGGCCCTGAACAAGGCCGGAATCGTGCGCATGGCGCCGATCCAGTTTTCCATGCCGTTGATAAGCCTGAGTCTGGCCGTGGCGATCTTCAACGAAACCCTGAGCCTGCCCATCGCGCTTTCAAGTATTATCATTCTGTCCGGAATAGCCATCGCCCGAAAGGAATAAGAAAAATGCAAATTCCCCTTTATCAGGTTGACGCGTTTGCAGAAAAACCGTTCGGCGGCAACCCCGCCGCTATCTGTCCGCTAGAAGAGTGGCCGGACGATGATGTTATGCAATCCATTGCTGTTGAAAACAACCTGTCGGAAACCGCCTTTCTGGTCGGTGGCGACGGCGCTTATGATCTGCGCTGGTTCACGCCGGCCCACGAGGTAGATCTGTGCGGTCATGCGACCATGGCATCTGCTCATGTGGTTTTCAATAATCTTGAACCCGGGCGCCAGGAAGTTCGCTTTTCAACCCGCAGCGGCGATCTGTTTGTTTCGCAGGACGGGGATAGATTATTGATGAGCTTTCCAGCCATCGAAAATCAACCGGTAGCGACGCCCGCTGGATTGAGCGAGGCCTTGGGAACGGCTATCGAGGAAACCCTAACCTCCTCGCAGGACCTGATAGCGGTCGTGGGTGACGCTGAAACGGTGAAAAATCTTGATCCAGATTATGAATTCATTGCCGCGAATGTCAGGGAGCGGGGCTTGATCATTACAGCCTCCGGTGACGATTGCGACTTTGTCTCGCGCTTTTTTGCTCCCCAGGCGGGCATTAAGGAAGACCCGGTAACCGGCTCGGCACATTGTCAGCTGGTGCCTTACTGGTCAAAGCGTTTGGGAAAGAAAACTATGATTGCTAGACAGGTGTCCGCCCGTGGCGGAACCCTCTATTGCGAGGACGCCTCGGGCAGGGTAATGCTTGGCGGTAAAACAATTCCTTTTCTGGAGGGCACGATTACATTATGACCCTTTCTCTTTCCCTGGAAGAACTGGAACAATCAGCTGAGTTGGTCTACCGCCACATGGGACCGACACCCCAATACGCTTGGCCGCTGCTGGCTGAGCGCGCGGGTGCCGAGGTCTGGGTTAAGCACGAGAACCACACCCCGATCGGCGCCTTCAAGGTGCGCGGCGGACTGAATTACATGCAGCGCCTGAAGTCGGAGCAAGCGCATCTCGCCGGCGTTATCACCGCGACAAGAGGCAATCATGGCCAAAGCATAGGCTTCGCGGCTCGTGTCACAGGCATGACGGCGACGATTTTGGTTCCCTTCGGCAACAACCCGGAAAAGAACAAAGCCATGCGGGCCCTGGGCGTGGAATTGATCGAACACGGCGATGATTTCCAGGAAGCGGCGGAATATGCTGAAAGGCTGGCCGAGGAAAAAGGTCTTCATATGCTGGCGTCTTTTCATCCCTGGCTGGTTGGTGGCGTGGCTTCTTATGGGCTGGAATTTTTTCGCGCCGTTCCGAATCTTGATGCGGTGTTCGTCGCCGTTGGTATGGGCTCCGGAATCTGTTCTCTTATTCAGGCGCGCAATGCACTTGGAATGAAAACGAAGATATACGGTGTAGTCTCCGAAAACGCCCCGGCCTATTCCCTGTCATTCAGGGAGGGGAAGGTGGTTAACACCAATAGCGCCGATACTCTGGCCGACGGCGTCGCCTGCCGTTCGCCGAATGAATTGGCGGTGGCGACAATTCTGGACGGGGCCGAAGACGTCATCAGCGTTAGTGAAAACGAAATTCTTGCAGCCATGGCGCATTATTTTACCGATACTCACAATATTGCTGAAGGCGCCGGGGCGGTTCCCTTGGCGGCCCTGCTTAAGCACAAGGCCGAATTCGCGGGCAAGAAAGTCGGGCTGGTATTGTCCGGCGGCAATGCGGATTCAGCCTTGATGAAGAAAGTTCTGGAGAACGGGTAAGAAACGGCCGTGACGCGACAAATCGATCAGGATCAATCAGACCATGCGCGCGTTGTCGCGCTTCCAGTCCTTATCTATGGCGGTTTTTTGGTTCTCGGAATTCTTGTCGATAATTTTTGGCCGATGTTGACTTTTGATTTTTCGGTGCGATTGATGGGTGGAGCCGCTTTTATCTGCCCAGGGGTGATGCTGTTTACTCTTTCCTTTCGCCAATTCAGGGAAAAAGAAACAACCGTCAATCCTTATGGCAGCGTTTCGGTGTTTATCCGCAGCGGCCCATTCAAATACAGCCGAAATCCAATGTATGTCGCTTTTGCCTTAATACATTTGGGGCTTGGCTTTGGAATAGGAGGATTGTATTCGATCGCTTCACTAGTTCCTGCTTTGGCGGTTATGCATTATGGCGTCATTCAGCGCGAAGAAGCTTATCTTGAAAGAAAGTTCGGCGAGGAGTATTTGGAGTTCAAGGCGCAGGTACGTCGATGGTTGTAGGGTATTTTTAAGGGGTGCTAAATGACTGAAGAACTGTTTCGCGAGGATGGCTACCTGAAAGAATGTAATGCCACCGTTACCAGCGTCAGCGATGGTGGTATCGAGCTTGACCGCACCGTCTTTTACTATACCAGCGGCGGCCAGCCGGGGGATATGGGTGCCCTGATTACGTCCGAAGGGGAGAACATTGAAATCATCGACACCCGGAAGGATCGGGACACAGGCGCCGTTCTGCATGTAACGGCAGAGGGGTCGCCAACTTTGACCATTGGCGATCAGGTGACAGCGGCGATCAATTGGGAACGACGTTATCGTTTTATGAGAATGCACACATGCATGCATTTGCTTTGCAGCGTCATTGACGGCGGGGTTACCGGCGGCGCAATCAGCGACGGCAAGGGCCGCATTGATTTTGACCTTCCCGTACTCGATCTAGATAAAGAAGCCATTGCGGCTGAGATCAACCAGCGTATCGAAGAAAACCTGCCGGTCACCTCATCGTGGATCAGTGATGAGGAAATGGCGGCGAATATGGATATGGTGCGCACCATGTCGGTCAAGCCGCCGAGCGGCCAGGGCCGCGTTCGTCTGATCAATGTAGAAGGCGTCGATCTGCAGCCTTGCGGGGGAACCCATGTCAAAGCTACCGGGGAAATTGGTCCCATCCGCGTAGGCAAAATAGAGAACAAGGGCAAACATAATCGCCGCGTCAATTTACATTTCGTAGAGTAAATGATGTCGATAGATATTGATTTTGCACAGGGCGAAAGGGACATGGATCACCTTCGCGAGCTTTTTACAGAGTACCAGGAGTGGCTGGGGGTTGATCTTTGCTTTCAGGGGTTTCAGCAGGAACTGATCGACTTACCCGGCAAATATGCTGAACCTCGTGGGTGTCTTTTGTTGGCCCGAGACGGCGAAGATATTGCCGGCTGCGTCGGTTTTTGGCCGCTGGATGACAAGGTGTGCGAAATGAAGCGGCTGTTCGTTAGACCGCCGTGGCGTGGTAACGGTTTAGGCCGCAGACTGGCAGTTCGCATAGTCGACGAGGCAAAAAAAAGGCGATATGACAGTATGCGACTGGACACGTTGCCAAAATTAACGGCGGCGCTGGCTCTGTATCGCGATCTTGGATTTAGGGATACTGATCCATATTATGATAATCCACTGGATGGCGTCAGTTATCTGGAGCTCGATCTTGGAGCCAAATAGGCGGCTTTTCTTAAAGGCTTGCGTCAATAATTTGTTATAATTTGTAGTCTAGACTTTTTCAGCTAACTTGTTTGTGCAGCACGGCCGAATCCGGTTAGCATGACGGCCACGCCTAGCCTTTTGACGGCTGGCAGCCTGTGAAAGATGGGGGAAAGGCAACTATCGTGAAAGGTTTGAACGTGTCTGGGCGTATCAAGGGAATCACGGTTTCTGTTGTTACCGCTTTCGGGCTTTCGGCTTGTGGCGGCGCTATGAATGCGGATTTGTTCCAACAATCTTTCTGGTCTGGTGGGGCGTCTTCTAAGAATTCAACCGCCGAACTGGGCCTGTCTGAACTCGCAAAAGGCAATTACATCGAAGCCGAAAAGCGGCTTCAAAATGCATTAAAGAAAAATCCCCAAGATGTTCACGCCTTGCTTGGTCTTGGCATGCTTTATCAGAACAACGGTTTGACCACCCGTGCACGTCAAATGTATGAAGCGATTCTGGCGATCCGGCCGGACGAAACAGAGCAGTTTATGGTCTGGAAAAGTCTTAAAACACGCCCCATTTCGGAAATTGCCAGTGTCAATTTATCGTTAATTGAAAGCGGCGGGGTGTTGACTTCCATGGGACGCGAAAGCGATCCCCAGCCGACTGCTCAGCCGATCGCGCCGATGTCTCAGCCCATTACCGGCGCACCAACGCCGACGGCTATGACGGCCAGGACAATGCCGGCTGAATCCGCTGGACAAGCGTCATTCGGGGAAATGGCGATGCCCCGTTTCGCCGAGGCCGATAGCAACATTGTCTCGCGCTTTAAGACCCTCGTAGCGCTGCGTGACCAGGGACTGATAACGATCGAGGAATTCAATACTCGCCGTCAGGCAAACATCGGCGCGTTGCTACCGTTAACTTCGCCACCGCCCGCAGCTGGACTGGATCGTCCGGTCCCAAGCACTGAGCAAATTTCCGGGCGCTTAAGGGCGATCGGCAGAGGCCTGGAGATGCGGGCGATAACGGTTTCCCAGCATGCCGCCGAACGCTCGATGATTTTGGATGCAATGATGCCGGCCGCCCCCGTCGCAGTAGCCAACCCCGGCAGACCGCCGCAAGGACTGCTTCAGGCCGCCGACAGTGTGCGTTGGCTGGAACAGCTCCGTGACGCGGCTCTTATATCGTCGGATGAATATACCCGCGAGCGAAGCGCTATCGAAGAATACATGAGCCCGGCTCCTTCCGCGCCAGCTGCTGCACCTGCGCCGGTGCCATTGTCCTCCAGTCCTGCGGAAATGGAAGCTCCGGTTCAACTTAGCGGGCCGCAACCGGGTGTTCACCTGGCGTCCTACCGTTCGCGCAAGGATGCGGAACGCGGCTGGTCACAGTTGCGCCGCGCTCACAAGGCGGAACTTTCCAATCTGCAATCGGAAATTACCGAGATCAATTTGGGCGCCAAGGGAATTTTTTATCGTCTGAAAGCCGGCCCTTTAAGCGACAAGGGTGCGGCCGACGCCATGTGTCGTCAATTGAAACAGCGTCGCCAGTTCTGTGAAGCGACATTCATGAACGCAGGCTGACATACCACTCTATTGCAACTGCCTTCTATGTTCAGTCAATCCAAGAAAAATCCCCTGATTTGTGATATAATACCAAAGCTTATCAGCCCTTAGAATCAAACCTCAGGGGGTGTTCCATGGCTATCTCAATCACTATTGAAAATTATTTGAAAGACCTTGGTGTCAACTATTCCCCATTGACCCACGATCATACCGTAACCTCATCGACCACGGCCGAGGCGTCCCATGTTCCTGGATCACGTCTGGTGAAAGCGGTGATCATAAAAGATGAAGACTGCTACATGATGGCCCTGTTGCCGGCCTCCCACCATTTGCGACTGAACGAATTGCAGCACTTGTTGGGTAGGGAGGTGGAACTGGCCAACGAGGATGAGTTCTCACCCTTGTTCGAGGATTGTGAAACAGGGGCCATACCCGCCTTGGGCATGGCGTATGGACTGGAGGTTATCGTCGATGACGATGTGGCTAGAAACGGCGACCTGTTCTTCGAAGGCGGCGACCACGAGACTCTCGTTCACCTTCAAGCAGAGGCATTTGAGGGCATGGTTGCAGATTCTTCCCATGGCCATTTCAGCCATCTTGATAAGAACCTGGAGGATAGAAGCGGCTTTCGCTACTTCCACTCCTGAGAAAACTCAAAGATCCAGGATATCCCGCGCCTCGTTGATGCTGGCCGGGTGGCGGTCGAATTCGGGGCAGGCGTTGACCACCTGTGTTACCAGTTCGGCGTTGGAATTAGCGAGACGGGTTTTGTCGTATTTCAGGTTGTCTTCCAGTCCCGTGCGGACATGCCCGCCCAGTTCAAGGCACCAGCGCGCCACTGTCAACTGATGGCGGCCGATACCGGCGGCAGTCCAGGTTGCGCCAGGCATCAGGTCGTTCAATTCCGACAACCCGAATTCAAGAACCTGACGGCGGGCGGGCAAGGCATTGGGTATGCCCAATACAAACTGCACGTGGGGCGGTGCCTTGATTAGTCCTTTGTCGATCAGGGTCTTGGTGTTGTACAGCATGGCCATGTCGAAGGCCTCGATTTCGGGCTTGATGTCGTTTTCGATCATGGTTTGGGCCAGGCCTTCAACCAGATCCGGGTGATTGTCATAAATCTGCTTGGCGAAATTGACCGAGCCCGTGGCCAGCGAGGCCATGTCCGGTTTCAGGAACAGCGGCTTTCCACGTTCATCGTGCGATCTCCCTCGCCCGCCTGTGGAAATCTGGAAGATCATTCCGGGACAGTGTTTGGCTATACCTTCCATCAGGGCGGCGAATTTGTCCGGATCGGACGAAGACTCTTCATTGTCTTCCCTGACATGAGCGTGAACCAGAGTCGCTCCTGCCTCGAAGGCGGCATGGGTCGATTCGATCTGTTCTGCGACTGTCACGGGCACGGCAGGATTGTCTGCCTTCTTCGGTACTGCTCCGGTGATGGCGATGGCGATAATGGCTGGCGTGGTCATGAAGTTCTCAGCATTAATGGATCAATTCGAAACATTTGAATTGAAAGTGCGCATTTTTGCAACAATTGTTTTATGGAAAACAGATGCCAGCTATTTGTGATGATTCCTAGGTGCTTGGCAGCGGAGGTTATTCACCCTTTATACGATCGCATATATCGATCGTTGCCAATAACCATAAGGAGAAATTTGTAGGAATCTAAATCCGAAGCACAATATTTCTTTAGTGGAAGAAATAAATAGCAGCACTGGTACATCTTCCTGTTCGCGAAATGAATATTGTTATCGGGGGATAATCAAATGCAGAAGTTGGCTTTCTCACTTTGCGTTGTGGCCATGTCTTTGACATTGATGGCGTTCAATTCGAAGACGGTGACCTTTGATAGCTCTATGAACGAACCTCGCAGCAATAAATTTATTAAGCTAAAAGCCATCCTGTTCACGCCCGAGAGTTCCGGACCGCACCCCATTGTTGTTCTACTTCATTCTTGCGGCGGACCATCCCAGAATACCACCAGGGACTGGCCTTCTTTCCTGACCGGAATTGGCTACGCGGTGCTTTCGATAGACTCACTGGGTCCGCGAAAAATGAAAAGATGCACCCAAATGGAAGACAGAATGCACCAAGTTCTTCAGGGCCGCGATGCCCTAGGTGCATTGGACTATCTCGCTACCCAGTCGTCTATCGACGTCGGCAAGGCTGCCGTAATGGGGTTTTCTTCGGGCGCCATGAGCATCAACAATGTCATAGTTGGTGGACGTATAACGTCGCCCGCAAAAAGAACTTTCAAAGCGGCGATCAGCGTCTACGGTACTTGCAAATTTATCATCGATCATACAGCCAAGGATATTCCGCTAGTGGCGATCGGCGGTGAACATGACAACTTTCATACTGACCCATGTGTCACAGCTTCGAAATTTGAAGGTCTTGATGTCTTCGTCCTCAAAGGGGCTTATCATTCCTTTGATGCCACCAAATTCAAAACCCCTAAAAAAGATCCCTGGGGTACCAAAATGCTCTACAGCTCGTCTGCTACGGCCGAAGCCCGCAAGATCACTAAGGCGTTCTTGGCCCATCATTTGCGTGGTCAGCCCATTGCAACCTTCTGGGAAAAAGAAAAGTCAAAAGGCAGGAGCGCGGGGCGCAGTACCTTGAATGACTGGCTGGCCAACAGCCATGCTGAATTATGTGCAAAGGACGACAAACATTTTTCTGGCGAAGTCATGGACTACGTCAAAAAACTAAAATCAGAAAATCTGGTAACTCGAGATTTCACTGTCTCTAAATTCAAGATGAAGAGACTATTTAATGAACATTGCGCTTGAGTATCACTGTATCTTCACCAAGAGGGATGAAAGGTGCCGAAGGTCTGCTCAAGGGCACATGAGAAAATTTAGGATAGGTAAGAGGTATATCTGCTTAACCAAGCAAAAGCAGGCGTTGTTCATGTCACGCACTATTTAGGTACGCTAAAGGCAGTGTGGGTTATTCAGCTGCCGGCGGGGTCGCTGCCGGTGGCGGGAATTCCTCGGCCCCTTTTGGCGAGACCGTAATGGTGACCTTGGCGCCTTTCAGGGTGGCGCTGGCTATTTGAATCGTCGCTACACGTTGGCCGCGGGTATAAGTCATGACGCTGATTTCCGAGCGCACCGAAGTGATTTCCTGCCAGCCGAAGCCGGGCATCTCCTGTTTGTAGAAGTCAAACATGTCGTTTGAGCCATGGGACGAAGAGATCACCATGCGGCCGATCCAGGCGTCATTGGTTCCAAAGACAAGGGTTTTGCCCATGTCCAGCTCGGCCTTAACCGGCATCGGCAGGTCAGGGAAGCGGGTGAAGGAGGCTTGCGTTGGCGCCTTTTGGTCATTTTTGCCCGATTCAGGGGTCAATACCGAGTTCATGCTCCCGGCGCAGGCTCCAAGGGATAACGACAGGGCCAATACCACGGCGGTGGCTTTGAAGCGTCTCATGATTAAGTTTTCCCCAATGTCCTTATACGCCCAGTGCGAATCATTTAAGTGAATCCTATAACATTGATGTGGTTAATAGCCCGTTACCGAGGCCGAATTTGCGGTTAGGATCACTTTGAATCGATTTTTTTTGTGCGCCGCAGCAAAATTTAATCCCCAGAAAGCCGTTCCAGGGGCGGTTGCAAGCGGTTTAAGACCTCGTTATAATGGCGGAATACCTACGGTTTTCAGGCCGTTGGCATTTTTTAAAAAAAAAAGCATTTAAGGGTTTGACAGGGTCAACTGTCAGGCCTATAAACCGGCCTCCCGACGCGATCAACGTCACCAGCCAAAACGGTGGCGCGTTTGCTTACGGAATGTTCCGATGAAAATCGAAACGGCTCTTTGACATTGTGAAGATGATTTGGAAGGGATGCGCAGGCGGCGGTCTGATGTTCTTGCAACTTAAGACACTCCGTTATGTGTGCATTCTTTCAGTTACGTAAAACGTAATACGAAACATGTAAGTTTGTGCACAGGATTGCTCTTTG